>NZ_JAARNI010000009.1:0-205164 GCF_011765255.1 Pseudomonas sp. AN3A02 | reverse complement strand
AACATCAAGCCGGATGTGAAACCAGCGGTTCAGGACCTTGCGCCCAAGGTTCAGGCGGACAGCAATCCAGCGGTGCCGACCCCGGCAACTAACGTCAAGCCGGATGTGAAGCCAGCGGTTCAGGACCTTACGCCCAAGGTTCAGGCGGACAGCAATCCAGCGGTGCCGACCCCGGCAACCAACGTCAAGCCGGGTGTCAACCCAGCAGTTCCGGCGCCGACGCTTAACGTCGCGCCTGAAACGAATGCGTTATCAACGCGACACAGGATCGACCCTGGCTTCCGGCCGGACGCATTCCCGGACAATAGGGTGACTACCAATGTCACCGTTCAAGTTATGAACTGTCCCTGCCCTCATCCCGAGGTGCAACCCGGGTCGCAAGATCGAATGACGCGGCGAGTCGATGGCAAAAAACCGATTACTCCTAACACGTCAGTAACCCCGGGTGTCGATAACCAGACTCCAGTTGTTCCTAACAGGCCAGCAACGCCAAGTGTTGATAACCATGCGCCAGTTGTTCCTAACAGGCCAGCAACGCCAAGTGTTGATAATCAGGCGCCAGTTGTTCCTAACAGGCCAGTAACGCCAGGTGTTGATAACCACGTACCAGTTGTTCCCAACAGGCCAGTAACGCCAGGTGTTGATAACCAGGTACCAGTTGTTCCCAACAGGCCAGTAACGCCAAGTGTTGATAACCGGACGCCAGTTGTTCCCAACAGGCCAGTAACGCCAGGTGTTGATAACCGAACGCCAGTTGTTCCCAACAGGCCAGTAACGCCAGGTGTTGATAACCGAACGCCAGTTGTTCCCAACAGGCCAGTAACGCCAGGTGTTGATAACCAGGCTCCAGTTGTTCCTAACAGGCCAGTAACGCCAGGTGTTGATAACCAGGTACCAGTTGTTCCCAACAGGCCAGTAACGCCAGGTGTTGATAACCGGACGCCAGTTGTTCCCAACAGGCCAGTAACGCCAGGTGTTGATAACCAGGTACCAGTTGCTCCCAACAGGCCAGTAACGCCAGGTGTYGATAACCAGGTACCAGTTGTTCCCAACAGGCCAGTAACGCCAAGTGTTGATAACCGGACGCCAGTTGTTCCCAACAGGCCAGTAACGCCAGGTGTTGATAACCGAACGCCAGTTGTTCCCAACAGGCCAGTAACGCCAGGTGTTGATAACCAGGCTCCAGTTGTTCCTAACAGGCCAGTAACGCCAGGTGTTGATAACCAGGTRCCAGTTGTTCCCAACAGGCCAGTAACGCCAGGTGTTGATAACCAGGTACCAGTTGCTCCCAACAGGCCAGTAACGCCAGGTGTCGATAACCAGGTACCAGTTGTTCCCAACAGGCCAGTAACGCCAGGTGTTGATAACCAGGTGCCAGTTATTCCTAACAGGCCAGTAACACCAGTCGTTGATGACAAGACGCCAATCGCCCCCCGGCCTCCAGTAACGCCGGACGTGACGGCTCCAGGACCTGCCGAGAACGACTTTTTTGAGTCGTCCGGCAACCGCGGGAAACAGGCTTCCAACAACGATTGGCGCTTCAATCCAGGTCGTCGGATAAGTCGATAAAACGGCAACCTCTCAAGGTTTATCAAGGAAATTGCTTCCCGGTCGTCAAGACCGGGGGGCTTCTGGAAAAGAGTGGATTTATGTCTTGTTTACCTATTAGACAAAGGATGCAGGCAAGCACGGAGTATCAGCATCTGGCCTCGTGTCCAGTACGACCAAGGACGGTTTCGACGGACGAGAGGAAAGTTGATAGGGATCCTGTCCCGGCATTCAACAATAACGATCGAGGCGGCATTGGCGATGCAACAAACAACGGCCCGATGCTGACGAAGTTGCTCGAGGTCTTTACGCAGTTCTTTTCCCTGTTGCAACGTGTCCTGGCCGGGACGGATCCGACGAACACGGTTCCGACCCCGGTAACACCGTTGCCTATGCCTCCGGTGACACCCCTTCCGGCAACACCGTTGCCCTCGCCTCCGGTGATCCCCCGTCCTGTTTTACCGCTCCCTGATCCACGTGCACAGGTTCTTCGAGACCTTTCCAGCAAGCGTAATGGCGCAAAGCCCGACAATATCTGGAACGGTTTTCGCCAGGGCCCCGATGGTAACTGCGTGACGATTTCGGCGATCAAGGCGGCGATGATGAAGTTTGGGCAAAGCCCGACCGATATTTTCAAGTCTGTTCGAGGCGTAGGTGATGGCTATCACGTGGAGATGCGTGACGGATACAGGCTGGACCTGAAAAAGGATGAGCTGGAAAAGGCGACAAGGGCTTCAAGGTTTGTCCTAATGACTGACTCCGGCATGCTCAAGGACGCGCACTTCCTGTTTGCTGTCAGTGCCAAACGGGCAATGATGGAAAACAACGACGGGACTGCCGGGAGAAGTATTGAGCATGCCATACACAGCCTTAACAATGGTGAGGATGAATTGGTGGCGGGTGAAGGCTTCTTGCGGCTGGGTTTGCGCCAACACATGCGGACAGTCTCGGTAACAGCCTTTCGAGATAAGTCATTGATAGGGATGGTCAACAGGCAGCGTCACTCGGTGGCTGTGATTGACGGGTGTGAGGAGCTGTACGGCAAGAAGGGGGGGGCGCCGCGTTTCGGAGATGCCATCGCGTTGGTCTGACGTTTTCGCAGGTTCACAACTGGATTCAGCGTGTGGTGGTGTTTCAGAGGATTGTGAACATGAATGTCTTGAACTCCGGTTTTGCGATGAGTGTCGGCCGCAACGTTTTTCATGGCTTGCAGGAAGCACAAGAAAGGCCGGTCGATATCGTCAATGCCTTCAGTTCTACCGAACGTAGATTTGCTGAGCACTTTGATACCAGTACTCATTCGGCGGTCATCAAGATGATGATGGTTACACTCGGGTCTCGCCGCGCCGATATGTTCAGCGAGGTCCGGCACGTCGGCGGCGGCTACGACATCACCCTGAAAGACGGCTACAAGTTGCATCTTGCTGAACATGAGCTGCGCCGCACCACGGCCGCGTCGAGGTTTGTCGGCAGCGATGCAGGGGCAATGGAAAATGCCAATTTTGCGTTGGCGGTCTTTATCAAACGCAAACAGTTGTCCAGCGCGGACAGCAGTATCAACAGCAACTTTGATGCGGCCTTGTCGACGTCTTTACAGGGAGAGACCACCTTTAATCTGCTCAAAGGCATGGGGATGAAGCAGTTTATGCGGCGTATACCTGCGCAGCAGCTCATCGGCAAGGACGCCGTTGGTGTTATGGAAACTCATGACTTTGGCGCCTCATTGATCCGTAATGGGGTGGCGCATCGGTTTGACCGTCAATACCGCCCCGACCGCCATTACGTCTATGTGTTGGACAACGCCGAGCAGGCGAGGCGCAACCCTGAGAAACCCTCCGGCATCCTGAATGGTTTTAATGCGGTTGAACCAAGGTTTGGCGAGTCGTTTGATGTCAGCAGCCACGCCGCCGTGATCAAGATGCTCATGCTGAGATTTGGCCAAAGCCCGGCGGATATGTTTGAGAAAGTCATCCCGGCAGGAGGGGGCTATAACATCACGATGAAGGACGGCTTCGCGATTCACCTTTCCGAACAGGAATTGAACCAGGCGAGCGAAGCGTCCCGGTTTGCCGGACCTGACAGGCAGGCCCTGAACCAGGCCAACTTCATGTGGGCGGCCTACGTAAAACGCAGGCAACTGACCCGTTTTGATCCCGCGCCGGACAAATCATTTGGCAGGGCTTTATCAAACGCTCTGGAAGGCGATACGCCCTACAGGATCTTGAAGGGGCTTGGGATGGTCGGTTTTTTGCGGCTCGTTCCCCCCGGCAAGATGATGAAGCAAGGCGCTGTCGCGGTAATCAATACCTTCGGCTATTCGGGCGCCTTAGTGCTGGATGGCGTCCAGCACAGTGTTGGAAAACCAGCGTCTGTCGCCAGGTCGTATGGCTACATGCTCGCCGAGGAGGTGCCTGCCGGGTTACCGACTGATTCAATCCCCACGGTTTCTCCGACGTCCGATGTCCCGGTGGGGATCAAGCCCGCCAATATCTGGAGCGGATTTTATCAAGGGGTCGAGGGTAATTGCGTCACGGTATCCGCGATCAAGGCGGCGATGATGAAGTACGGTCAAAATCCCCGGGGCATCTATAAAAGCATCATCCCGACGCGCGAGGGTTATACCGTGACCATGCGCGATGCCTGTACGGTGCGCTTGACCCATGAAGAGCTGAAAAAGGCCCGGGAAGGCTCACACTTCAAGGGCGCTGACCCCGGGTTGCTCAAGGACGCGACGTTCTTGTACTCCGTCAGTGCCAAGCGGGCGCAAATGGAGAATCACGAGTTTCGCGCCGCCGTCGGTTTTGAAGCGGCCATGGGCACGCTCAATGATGGCGAGAGCCCCGGTGATGCGCTGCAGCGGCTGGGACTGTATGCCTTTACACGGCAGAGCAGCGTCCAGGAACTGGCCAGTGGCGTGGCCGGCACGCTGGCAAACTTCGGGCACTCTGTAGCGGTGGTTGATGGCGTTTTTGATGATTACGGGGCCAAAACCTCACTGAGGACATCGGGCTGGATGCGTGACGATGGCATCGCACTAAAGTTGGTTTAACTGCAACGGCCCGGCCTGCACCAGCCGTTGCCGGAAACCCTCCATAGGCAGCGGCCGGCTGTGCAAATACCCCTGGTACAAATGACACCCAAGCCCCTGCAAAAACGCCAGTTGCTCGGGGGTTTCCACTCCCTCGGCAATCACCTCCAGGTTCAAGCTGCGGGCCATGGCCACAATCGCGCGGATGATTTCCGCGTCGTTGGGGTCATGGGTGGCATCGCGCACAAACGACTGGTCGATTTTCAGCGCATCCACGGGCAGGCGCTTGAGGTAGGTCAGTGACGAGTAGCCGGTGCCGAAATCATCCATCGCAAAGCTCACGCCGAGCTTTTTCAGGCGGCGCATCTTGCTGATGGTGTCGTCCAGATTCTGAATCACGATGCCTTCGGTGATTTCCAGTTTCAACAGCGTAAAAGGCAGTTGGTGGGTGCGCAGGCTGCGCTCCACCCGCTCGACAAAATCGTTCTGGCGAAACTGCCGTGGGCTGATGTTCACGCACAGGCTGAAATTCAGCGGGTCCACCAGGCCCTCGGCGATCAGTTGCGCGAAGGTCCCGCAGGCTTCATCGAGGATCCAGGTGCCGACTTCCAGAATCAGCCCGCTGTCTTCCAGCACCTTGATGAATTCAGCCGGCGATTGCGCGCCCAACTGCGGGTGCTGCCAGCGCACCAGGGCTTCGGCGCCGACGATCCGGTTACCCCGGGCATCCACTTGCGGTTGGTAGTGCACGCTGAATTCACCGCGGGACAGGGCCAGGCGCAGGTCGGTTTCCATACGCAGCCGCTCGCTGGCGGTTTTCTGCATGCTGTTGTGGAACATCTGGATCGTGTTGCGTCCCGAGTCCTTGGCTCGGTACAGCGCGATATCGGCGCGCTTGAGCAAGTCCGCGGGGGTTGAACCGTGATCGGGAATCAGTGCCACGCCAATGCTCGGCGTGACTTGCAGGCGTTGGCCATCCAGAAACATCGGTTCGGATAACAGTTCGCGCAGGGTGTCGGCCAACTCCGAAACCTGGGCACTGACCTGCTGGCGCGAACCCTCCAGGCCGCTGAGCAGGACTACAAATTCATCGCCACCCAGGCGCGCCACGGTGTCTTCCATGCGCACGCTGGCTTCGAGGCGAGCGGTGACGATTTTCAGCACGGTGTCGCCCACCGGGTGGCCGAGGGAGTCGTTGATGTGCTTGAAGTGGTCCAGGTCGAGGAACAGCAGGGCGCCCCGCAGGTTATGGCGTTTGAGCAAGGCGATTTGCTGGCTCAGGCGGTCCATCAGCAGGGCGCGGTTGGGCAGGTTGGTCAGCGGGTCGTGATAGGCCAGGTGGCGAATCTGCGCCTGGGCGTTTTTCAGCAGGCTCACGTCCCGGGCGGTCAGCAGCAGGCACGGGGTTTCATTGAGGGTGATGGGTTCCACCGACACTTCAACCGCCAGTACTTCGCCGCGCTTGTTGTGCCAGAGCATTTCCAGGTGATGAATGCGGCCCTTGATCTGCAGCTCGGCCAATAACGCAGCGCGCTGGTTTTCGTCGGCCCAGATGCCGATCTGATACAGCGTCAGGCCGATCGCCTCTTCGGCGCGGTAGCCGGTCAAGCGGCAGAAGCCGTCATTGACCTCTACATAGCGCCCGGTATCGCGTTCGGTGATCGACACCGCGTCGGGGCTGGAATGAAAGGCCTTGGCGAACTTCTCTTCGCTGGCCTTGAGCGCCGCTTCCGAGCGTTGCTGCTGGGTGATGTCCCGCAAGGTGGTGACGATGCAGGGTTGGTCGCTGACCTGGATCAGGCGGCTGGAGATCACGCAGTTAAGGGTTTGGCCGTTCTTGTGATGAACGGTGATTGCCACGTTGCTCAGGGACTGTTCGCGAATCACCTGCTCGATGCGTTGCAGGCGCCTGCTGGGTTCATCCCACAAGCCGATCTGTTCGGCGTTGTTATTGAGCACCTCGGCGGCGGTCCAGCCGAAGGTCTGGGTGAAGGCCGGGTTGATCTCGATAAACTGGCCGGTCTCCAGGCGTGTCACGCAGATCGGGTCGGGGCTGGCGAGAAACAGGCTGGCGAACTTTTCTTCCGACGCGGTCAGGCGTTGTTCGCGCTCGACCTGGTCGGTGATGTCGAGCAGCGTGCCGGCCATGCGCAGGGGCACGCCCAAGTCATCGCGATACAGGCGGGCGCGGCTTTCCAGGTAGCGCGAACTGCCATCTTCCAGTTGCACGCGATAGGTCAGTTGGTAGTTGCCCGCCGGGCCTTCGCGCAGGGTCCGGTAGGCGTTGCGCATGCTCTCACGCTCTTCCTGGGGCATGCCTTCAAAAAACGCCTCGAAGGATTCGTGGAACGGCTGGGGTTCCAGCCCGTGCAATTGCGCGGCGCGGGCCGAGCCGTAGAGCATGCCGCTGGGAATGTGCCAGTCCCAGGTACCCAGTTGTGCCGAGTCGAGGGCCAGGTCCAGGCGTTCCTGGCTGTCCTTGAGGGCTTGCTCGGCGTTCTTGCGGTCGGTGGTGTCGAGGAAGGTGCTGATCAGGTAGTCCTCGCCGTCCAGCTCGACTTTCTGGGCGCTGAGGGTGCCATCGTGGATCTGCCCGTTGCTGGCGCGAAACTGCACCTCCATGGTGATGGGGGTGCCTTTGCGCTGGGTGGCCTTGATCAGTAGCGCGCGTTGTTCGGGGTGTACCCAGAGGCCCAGCTCCAGCGTGCTGCGGCCCATGGCATCGGCCAGCGGCCAGCCGAACAGGCTCTCGAAATACTGGTTGGCTTCGCTGATCAGGCCGTCCGCCTGGCGGGTCAGCAGGACCATTAGCGGGCACAAATGAAACAGGGTGGCGAAGCGCTTTTCCGAATGGCTGAGGGCGTGTTCGCGCTCGCGCTGGTGGGTGATTTCGCGGATCACTCCGATCATCCGCCGGCGACCGGCCTTGTCCGGCAGCAGGCTGCCGTTGATTTCCAGCCAGTGCAGGCTGCCATCGGGCCATTGGATACGGTGGTGCATGGCTTGGGCTGCGGGTTCGCCGGCCAGCACCGCATGAAAGGCCCGGACCACCTTGGCGCGGTCCTCGGGGGCCAGCAGGTCCAGGTATTCCAGGTCTTTAGGCAGTGGGTGGTGCGGGTCGAAGCCGAACAGTGCCTGGGTGCCTCGGGACCAGCTTATCCGGCCGGTATCGATTTCCCAGCTCCAGGCGCCCAGCCGGGCAGCGTTGAGCGCCGCCAGCAGTTGCGGCGCGCTGTCCCAGCTTTGCTCCGCCTCCTGTGGGTCCAGGGCGTAGATGCGAGGCAGAGGTGGCACGGAATTGACGGGGTTGCGCATTATCACAGGGCCTTGGCTCGATGGGCGTTCGGCGCGGGTTCATGGTCTACGGGCCACAGCGATTCATGCCTGATTCCCTGGCAGATCGACCTGTGCATCCAATAGGCTCATGAAAGCCCGCGCAGCGTTCGACAGCGTCCTTTCGGTGTGCACGATATAGCCTAGCTGGCGACTGAGCTGTATGCCCGGCAAAGCGATGCGTGCCACCTGATCATCGAGCATCGTGCGCGGCAACACGCTCCAGGCCAGGCCAATGGAGACCATCATCTTGATGGTTTCCAGGTAGTTGGTGCTCATGGCGATATTCGGCGTCAGGCCCTGGGCCTCGAACAGCCGCTGCACGATATGGTGGGTAAAGGTGTTGCCGCCGGGAAACACCGCCGGGTGCCGGGCGATGTCCGCCAGGTTGACGTTGCCATTGCTGATCAGGCTGTGTTCCGGTGCCACCACGAAATCCAGCGGGTCGTCCCACACCGGGGTGGCGCGCACCAGTGTGTGGGGCTCCGGCGCGAGGGTGATGACCGCCACTTCGGCGCGGCCATGGAGGATTTCTTCGTAGGCCACTTCTGAATCGAGAAACTGAATATCCAGGGCGACGTTCGGGTATTCCCGGGTAAACGTTCGCAGTACGGGCGGCAGGCGATGCAGGCCGATGTGATGGCTGGTGGCCAGTGTCAGGCGCCCGCTGACTTCGCCGGTGAGGTTGGTCAGGGCGCGGCGGGTGTCGTCCAGCACGTTGAGAATCTGATAAGCCCGCGGCAGTAACGCTCTCCCGGCTTCGGTAAGGCCGACTTCACGCCCCAGCCGGTCGAACAGACGCACCTTTAATTGCTGCTCCAGGCCGGCGATGCGCTTGCTGATGGCGGGTTGGGTCAGGTGCAGGCGTTCGCCGGCACCGGAGAAGCTGCCAGTCTCGGCGATGGCAATAAAGGCATTGAGGTTGGCCAGGTCCATTGTGCTATTCCAGTTGGTAATCCAAAGCATAAAAAATATGAATTTGAGTTATTTAATGTAGCGCCATACCATCAGCCTCACAAGCCAAAGGGTTATTGAATCGTTCAAGGCCCGGGGCATAGAAACACCTGATGAGGACCGCGTGATGGCCGGCAAAACGCTTTACGACAAGCTTTGGGATTCCCATGAAGTGAAACGGCGCGATGATGGGTCGTCGCTGATCTACATCGACCGTCACATCATCCATGAAGTGACCTCGCCTCAAGCGTTCGAAGGCCTGCGACTGGCCGGGCGCAAGCCTTGGCGCGTCGACTCGATCATCGCCACCCCGGACCACAACGTGCCGACCACCCCGGAGCGTAAAGGCGGGATCGAAGCTATCGTCGACACCGTGTCGCGCCTCCAGGTGCAGACCCTCGATGATTACTGCGACGAATATGGCATCACCGAATTCAAGATGAATGACGTGCGTCAAGGCATCGTTCACGTGATCGGCCCGGAGCAGGGCGCCACCTTGCCCGGCATGACCGTGGTCTGCGGCGACTCCCACACCTCCACCCACGGGGCGTTTGGCGCGTTGGCGCACGGCATCGGCACTTCCGAGGTGGAGCACGTATTCGCCACCCAGTGCCTGGTTGCCAAGAAAATGAAGAACATGCTGGTGTCGGTGGAAGGTGAGTTGCCTTTCGGCGTCACTGCCAAAGACATCGTCCTGGCGGTGATCGGCAAGATCGGCACCGCCGGCGGTAACGGCCACGCCATCGAATTCGCCGGCAGCGCGATTCGCGACCTGTCCATCGAAGGCCGCATGACCATCTGCAACATGTCCATCGAAGCCGGTGCCCGTGTGGGCATGGTGGCGGCGGACGAAAAGACCATTGCCTACGTCAAGGGTCGCCCATTCGCACCGAGCGGTGCCGATTGGGACGCCGCTGTCGAAGCCTGGAAAGACCTGGTGTCCGATGCCGACGCGGTGTTCGACACCGTGGTTACCCTCGACGCCGCGCAGATCAAGCCGCAAGTCAGCTGGGGCACTTCGCCGGAAATGGTGTTGGCCGTTGATCAGAACGTGCCGGACCCGACCAAGGAAACCGACCTGGTCAAACGCGGCTCCATCGAGCGCGCCTTGAAGTACATGGGCTTGAAAGCCAACCAGGCGATCACCGACATTCAGTTGGATCGCGTGTTTATCGGCTCCTGCACCAACTCGCGGATCGAAGACTTGCGCGCTGCGGCGGTGATCGCCAAGGGCCGCAAAGTCGCCTCGACCATCAAGCAGGCGATCGTGGTGCCAGGTTCGGGTCTGGTTAAGGCCCAGGCTGAAGCCGAAGGCCTCGACAAGATCTTCCTCGAAGCCGGTTTTGAATGGCGCGAGCCGGGCTGCTCGATGTGCCTGGCAATGAACCCGGACCGTTTGGAGTCAGGCGAGCATTGCGCGTCCACCTCCAACCGTAACTTCGAAGGGCGTCAGGGCGCCGGTGGCCGTACCCACCTCGTTAGCCCGGCCATGGCTGCTGCGGCTGCCGTCAACGGTCGTTTCATCGACGTTCGCGAATTGATCTGAGGAATACCCGATGAGAGCTTTTACCCAACACACCGGTTTAGTCGCGCCGTTGGACCGTGCCAACGTGGACACCGACCAGATCATTCCCAAGCAGTTCTTGAAGTCGATCAAGCGCACCGGTTTTGGCCCGAACCTGTTCGACGAGTGGCGCTACCTGGACGTGGGCTACGCCTACCAGGACAACTCCAAGCGCCCGTTGAACAAGGATTTTGTGCTCAACGCCGAGCGTTACCAGGGTGCCAGCGTGTTGCTGGCCCGGGAAAACTTCGGTTGCGGCTCCAGCCGTGAACACGCGCCGTGGGCCCTGGAAGAATATGGCTTTCGCAGCATCATCGCGCCGAGCTACGCCGACATCTTCTTCAACAACAGCTTCAAGAACGGCTTGTTGCCGATCATCTTGAGCGATGCCGAAGTAGATGAGTTGTTCCAGCAAGTGGAAGCCAATGTGGGCTACCAGTTGACCGTCGACCTGGCGGCTCAGACCGTGACCCGTCCTGACGGCAAGGTGTATCACTTTGAAGTGGACGCCTTCCGCAAGGACTGCCTGATCAATGGCCTGGACGACATCGGCCTGACCTTGCAGGACGGTGATGCGATTGCAGCGTTTGAAACCAAGCACCGGGCGAGCCAGCCTTGGTTGTTTCGCGACGCGTAACCCACTGTAGGAGCGAGCTTGCTCGCGAAAAACCTGAGATCGCCACGGGGTGTCAGATGCCCAGCGTCATCGTTGGCGACCTTCGCGAGCAAGCTCGCTCCTACAAAAAGCACAACAACGAGGAGCTTCCCATGACCAGCACCGCCCACACCCAAGTCGTGCAAAAACAATTCGGCGAACAGGCCTCGGCCTACCTGAGCAGCGCAGTTCACGCTCAAGGCACCGAATTCGCGCTACTCCAGGCCGAACTGGCCGGGCAGGGCGCTGCGCGACTGCTGGACCTGGGTTGCGGCGCTGGCCATGTGAGTTTCAACGTTGCACCGTTGGTTAAAGAAGTGGTGGCGTACGACCTGTCCCAGCAAATGCTCGAGGTGGTCGCGGCTGCTGCGGTGGACCGTGGCCTGGACAACATCCGCACCGTGCACGGCGCCGCCGAGCGCCTGCCGTTTGCCGATGGCGAGTTCGACTTTGTGTTCAGCCGCTATTCGGCCCACCACTGGAGCGACCTCGGCCTGGCCCTGCGTGAAGTGCGCCGGGTGCTCAAGCCGGGTGGCGTGGCCGCTTTTGTGGACGTCTTGTCACCGGGCAGCCCGCTGTTGGACACTTACCTGCAAACCGTGGAAGTGCTGCGCGACACCAGTCATGTGCGCGATTATTCCGCCGGCGAGTGGATGCACCAGCTCAGCGAAGCCGGTTTGCATGTACGCAACAGCAGCCGCCAGCGCCTGCGCCTGGAATACACCTCGTGGGTTGAGCGCATGCGCACCCCAGAGGTATTGCGCGCCGCGATTCTGGAGCTGCAAAAGGCGATGGGCCAGGAAGTGCGCGATTATTTCGAGATTCAAGCCGACGGCACCTTCAGCACCGACGTGCTGGTGGTGTGGGCCGAACGCTGATTAATTTTTCCCGACCTGCCCACGGGCGGGTCGCTTGATGAAATGAGGAACCCATGAGCAAGCAGATTCTGATTCTCCCTGGCGACGGCATTGGTCCGGAAATCATGGCCGAAGCGGTCAAGGTCCTGGAAGTGGCCAACACCAAGTACAGCCTGGGCTTCGAACTGAGCCACGACGTGATCGGCGGCGCGGCCATCGACAAGCACGGCGTGCCCCTGGCCGACGAGACCCTGGACCGTGCGCGCGCAGCCGACGCCGTGCTGTTGGGTGCCGTGGGTGGCCCGAAATGGGACAAGATCGAACGTGACATCCGCCCGGAGCGCGGCCTGCTGAAGATCCGTGCGCAACTGGGCCTGTTCGGCAACCTGCGCCCGGCGATCCTTTACCCGCAACTGGCGGACGCTTCCAGCCTGAAGCCGGAAATCGTCGCGGGCCTGGACATCCTGATCGTCCGCGAACTGACCGGCGGTATCTACTTCGGCTCGCCACGGGGCGTGCGCGAGTTGGAGAATGGCGAGCGTCAGGCCTACGACACCCTGCCGTACAGCGAGAGTGAAATCCGCCGTATCGCCCGTGTCGGTTTCGACATGGCCCGTGTGCGTGGCAAGAAGGTCTGCTCGGTGGACAAGGCCAACGTATTGGCGTCCAGCCAGCTGTGGCGTGAAATCGTCGAGGAAGTCGCCAAGGACTACCCGGACGTCGAGCTGAGCCACATGTACGTCGACAACGCCGCCATGCAACTGGTGCGTGCACCCAAGCAATTCGACGTGATCGTCACCGACAACCTGTTTGGCGACATCCTGTCCGACCAGGCCTCGATGCTCACCGGTTCCATCGGCATGCTGCCGTCGGCATCCCTGGATGCCAACAACAAAGGCATGTACGAGCCGTGCCACGGTTCGGCGCCGGACATCGCCGGGCAGGGCATTGCCAACCCGTTGGCGACCATTTTGTCGGTGTCGATGATGCTGCGTTACAGCTTCAACCTGACCGACGCGGCGGATGCCATCGAGAAGGCTGTGAGCCTGGTGCTGGACCAAGGCCTGCGCACCGGTGACATCTGGTCCCAGGGTTGCACCAAGGTCGGTACGCAAGAAATGGGCGACGCAGTAGTCGCCGCGCTGCGGAATCTGTAATCTCTCGGGCCCGCTTGCAGATGTTGCTGCAAGGCGGCCCACTTTTGAACAAGGTGTAGTTGCGATGAAACGTGTAGGTCTGATCGGTTGGCGCGGTATGGTCGGTTCCGTGCTCATGCAGCGGATGCTGGAAGAGCAGGATTTCGATCTGATTGAGCCGGTGTTTTTCACCACTTCCAATGTAGGTGGTCAAGGGCCGTCTGTGGGCAAGGACATTGCTCCGCTCAAGGACGCCTATAACATTGAAGAACTGAAGACCCTCGACGTCATTCTGACCTGCCAGGGTGGCGACTACACCAGCGAAGTCTTCCCCAAGCTGCGCGAAGCCGGCTGGCAGGGCTACTGGATCGACGCCGCTTCCAGCCTGCGCATGCAGGATGACGCGGTCATCGTCCTGGACCCGGTCAACCGCAAGGTGATCGACCAGCAACTGGACGCAGGCACCAAGAACTACATCGGCGGCAACTGCACCGTCAGCCTGATGCTGATGGGCCTGGGCGGCTTGTTCGAAGCCGGCCTGGTGGAGTGGATGAGCGCCATGACCTATCAGGCGGCCTCCGGTGCCGGCGCGCAGAACATGCGTGAACTGATCAAGCAAATGGGCGCGACTCACGCTGCGGTCGCCGATCAACTGGCTGACCCGGCCAGCGCGATCCTCGACATCGACCGCCGTGTGGCTGAAGCCATGCGCAGTGAAGCCTACCCGACCGAAAACTTCGGTGTGCCCTTGGCCGGTAGCCTGATCCCGTGGATCGACAAGGAACTGCCTAACGGCCAGAGCCGTGAAGAGTGGAAGGCCCAGGCCGAGACCAACAAGATCCTTGGTCGCTTCAAGAGCCCGATCCCGGTGGACGGTATCTGCGTGCGCATCGGCGCCATGCGTTGCCACAGCCAGGCGCTGACCATCAAGCTGAACAAAGACGTACCGATCGCCGATATCGAAGGGCTGATCAGCCAGCACAACCCTTGGGTCAAGCTGGTGCCGAACAACCGCGATATCAGCATCCAGGAACTGAGCCCGAACAAGGTGACCGGTACCCTGAATGTGCCGGTTGGCCGTCTGCGCAAGCTGAACATGGGGACTCAGTACCTGGGCGCGTTCACCGTCGGCGACCAACTGCTGTGGGGCGCGGCTGAGCCGTTGCGTCGCATGCTGCGGATCTTGCTGGAGCGGTAATCGCTGCTGGTAATTGGAAACCCGCGCTCTGGTGACAGGCGCGGGTTTTTTATTGCGCGCTCGGGCCTCTTCGCGAGCAAGCCCGCTCCCACATTCGACCGAGTTTCTTCAGTTGAAATGCGATCAAATGTGGGAGCGGGCTTGCTCGCGAAGAGGCCATCAGCCACACCACAACCCCCAGGTTAATTGCCTCACCCCCAACCACCCGGTAAAGTGCCGCTCCCCCCGCAATGCCCGAGGCAGCCCCCATGACCCAGACCTTTGATATTGCCGTGATCGGCGCCACCGGCACCGTTGGCGAAACCCTGGTGCAGATCCTCGAAGAGCAGGACTTCCCGGTAGGCAACCTCCACCTGTTGGCCAGCAGCGAGTCGGCCGGGCATTCGGTGCCGTTTCGGGGCAAGAACGTGCGGGTACGGGAAGTCGACGAATTTGATTTCAGCAAAGTCCAACTGGTGTTCTTCGCCGCCGGCCCTGCGGTCACCTTGAGTTTTGCCCCGCGCGCCACCGCCGCTGGCTGCACGCTGATCGACCTGTCCGGCGCCTTGCCGGCCGATCAGGCGCCGCAAGTGGTTCCGGAAGCCAATGCCCACGTCCTGGATGGCCTGAAAAAGCCGTATCAGGTCAGCAGCCCAAGCCCATCGGCCACCGCCCTGGCCGTGGTGCTGGCGCCACTGCGCGGTTTGCTGGATATCCAGCGCGTCAGCGTCACGGCCAATCTCGCTGTTTCCGCCCAGGGCCGTGAAGCGGTCGCCGAACTCGCCCGGCAGACCGCCGAGTTGCTGAACGTGCGCCCGTTGGAGCCAAAATTTTTCGATCGGCAGATGGCCTTCAACCTGCTGGCCCAGGTCGGCAAGCCTGACGCCCAAGGCCACACTGCCCTGGAAAAGCGCCTGGTGCACGAATTGCGCGCCGTGCTGGAAATGCCTTTGCTAAAGATTTCCGCAACCTGCGTTCAAGCCCCGGTGTTTTTTGGCGATAGCCTGACTGTGTCACTGCAATTGGGGGCAGCGGTCGATCTTGCCGCCGTCAACCTTGCCCTGGACTCGGCGCCGGGTGTCGAGCGGGTGGAAGAGGGCGATTACCCCACGGCGGTTGGCGATGCGGTCGGTCAGGACGTGGTCTACGTTGGCCGGGTGCGTGCCGGTGTCGATGACCCGGCGGAACTAAATGTGTGGCTGACGTCAGATAACGTACGCAAAGGCGCCGCACTTAACGCCGTACAGCTGGCGCAGTTGTTGATAAAAGGCCTTGTGTAAAAGATACTTGGCGGCAATTTGTAGATTGATTCTAGCCAAGCGCTATGCTTGGCCCCAAGCTGGAAAGATTGCGCGTCGGTGACCTATCGGCTCGCCATGCCTTATGGCAGCGGTTACCACCCTTCTCGCAGGCCGGGGAGTGTTCAAAAAGGATGAGGCTATGGTTCAAGTTCGCAAACTGGTGTTAGCAATAGCGGCCGCCTCGGCGCTGTCCTCCGGTATGGCGCAAGCACTGCAACTTGGGGAGATGACTCTCAAGTCGAAGCTGAACCAGCCGCTGTCGGTGGAGATCGAGCTGCTCGACGTCGGTGGCCTGACCGCCTCCGAGATCACCCCCAGCCTCGCTTCGTCCCAGGCCTTCGTGGATGCGGGCGTTGATCGCCAGGCTTTCCTGAATGACCTGACCTTCACCCCGGTGGTCAACCCGAACGGCCGCAGTGTGGTGCGTGTCACCTCCAGCCAGCCGTTGCCTGATTCCTATGTGCGTTTCCTGTTGCAGGTGCAATGGCCCAACGGCCGCCTGATGCGCGACTACAGCGTGTTGCTGGACCCGGCCAAGTTCGACCAGTCGACCCCGACGGCCGGCGCGCCTGCACCTGCACCGCGCCTGACGTCGCCTGTGACGTCGGCTCCGCCAGTCACCAAGCCCAAGGAACTCACCACAACTTCCCACGACACCTTGTGGGAAATCGCCGCGAAGAACCGTAACGGCGCCTCGGTGCAGCAAACCATGCTGGCCATTCAGGCACTGAACCCTGATGCCTTTGTCGGCGGCAACATCAACCGCATGAAAACCGGCCATGTCCTGCGCCTGCCAGATTCTGGGCAAAGCACCAGCCTGCCGCAGCCCCAGGCGGTTGCTGAAGTGACTGCGCAAAATGCGGCGTGGCGCGAGGGGCGTCGCGGCGCCAATCAGCCCGCCGGCAAGGCGCAACTCGACGCCACCAAGCGTACCCAGGCCGGTAACGCACCTGCGCAGACCAATACCAAGGACAACTTGAGCCTGGTTTCCGCCGAAGCCGCCAAGAAAGGCGTGAAGGGCGGGGCTGGTGATAGCCGGGCCTTGAACAACAAGCTGGCGGTGACCCAGGAAAGCCTGGATTCGACCCGTCGCGAGAATGAAGAACTGAAAAGCCGCATGGCTGACCTGCAAAGTCAGCTGGACAAACTGCAGCGGCTGATCGAGCTCAAGAACAATCAATTGGCCAAGCTGCAGACCCCAGGTGGCGCTGCGGCGCAGCCTGCTGCCACGGCCGCGATGCCGGCTGAAGTGGCTGCACAACCGGCCGCGCCGGTTGCGGCAACCCCGGCGGCAACCCCCGCGGCTGCGCCGGTCGAGACGCCGATCAAGGCTGACGCGGTGCCTGCTACCACCGAAGGTAAATTCAACGACCTGCTGACCAACCCGATTGTGCTCGGCGTGATCGGCGGCGCGGCGGGTTTGCTGGTGCTGTTGCTTCTGCTGTTGTGGGCGCGTCATCGCAATGCACGCCTTGAAGAAGAAAAGCACCTGCGCATGGCGCGGGCCCTGGCTGAAGAGCCGGAATTTGCGCCGAACATTGATCACGATCTGCCATCCGACAGTTTCGAAGGCCTTGATGTGCCGCCGCCGAACGTCAAGCTGGCTCCAGCTCCAGCTCCGGCAGCAGTGGTTGCTCCGGTGATTGCACCGGTTGTCGCTCCTGTTGCTGCTGAGCGCCCGGCCGACGCCCTGGCTCAAGCCCAGTCGCACATCGACCGTGGCCACCTGAACCAGGCCGCTGAAGTACTGGAAGATGCGATCAAGCAAGAGCCTGCCCGCAGCGACCTGCGCCTCAAGCTGATGGAAGTCCACGGTTTGCAGGGCAACAAGGAAGGGTTTGTCACCCAGGAGCGCCAATTGGTCGCCAATGGTGACAACCATGCCCAGGTTGAACAGCTGAAAAGTCGCTTCCCGGCCATGGCCGTGCTCGCGGCTGGCGTCAGCGCTGCCGTTGCTGCGGCCGCCCTCGACGCCCAATACGTCAAGGACCTGCTCAAGGACGAACCCGCGCCGCCTGCTCCTGCGCCGGAACCTGACGCGTTTGACACCGACTTCGACCTGAGCCTGGACGATCTGGAAGCCGCTTCCCCGGCCGTGGTCAAGCCAGCGTCGGACGACCTGAGCTTTGAGTCGGTGCTGCAACAGCAGACCGAGGCCAAGGCCAGCGAGGAAGACATCTCGGACTTCGACCTGGACCTGCAGCTCGACCCGCCATCGTCGACCCAGTCCGACGACGAGTTCCTCTCCGGTCTCGAAGACCAGATGAAGGGCCAGCCACCGGTAGAGCCGCCGACCCTGACACCAGCCGACCTGGACGACCTCGAGCTGCCGGAAGATTTCGACCTGTCCCTGGCCGACGAACCCGAGGCACCTGCCGCGGCCAAGCCGGATGCATTCGCCTCGGAACTTGACGACGTCAACGCCGAGCTGGATCGCCTGTCGCAAAGCCTGGAGCATCCGCCCATCGAGCCGTCCTTCACCGAGGCAGACGCAGCATTGGGTGGCGATGAGCCGGAATTCGACTTCCTCTCCGGCACTGATGAAGTGGCGACCAAGCTTGACCTGGCCCAGGCCTACATCGACATGGGCGATGCCGATGGCGCGCGGGACATTCTTGGCGAAGTGCTTAAGGAAGGCGACGACGGTCAAAAAGGCGAAGCCAAGGAAATGCTCAGCCGGCTGGCTTGATCCCTTCCCCCTGTAGGAGCGAGCTTGCTCGCGAAGAACTCCCAGGCACCGCGTTCATCCAGGATGGGCGCGTTATCGTTAACGACCTTCGCGAGCAAGCTCGCTCCTACAAAAAGCCCCAAGCTCGGCGCACGGCCTTATAATGGCCGCCTTTGCGCAACTCATCAGGCTCTCAGTTCTTGGCAAATATAGATAACGCGGCCGCCGAAATGGCGGCCGCAGGCTTTTTCAGAATCGCCCTGGGCGTGGAATACAAAGGCTCACGCTATCGCGGCTGGCAGCGCCAGGCCTCCGGCGTGCCGACGGTGCAGGAAACCCTGGAGAAGGCCCTGTCGAAAGTCGCCGACTCACCGGTGTCGCTGATGTGTGCCGGGCGTACCGACGCCGGCGTGCATGCCTGCGGGCAAGTGGTGCACTTCGATACCCAGGCCGAGCGCTCGATGAAGGCGTGGGTGATGGGCGCCAATATCAACTTGCCCCACGACGTCAGCGTCAGTTGGGCCAAGGTGATGCCGGCGGATTTTCATGCGCGCTTCAAGGCCATTGCCCGGCGTTATCGCTATGTGATCTACAACGATCAGATCCGTCCGGCCCATCTCAACGAAGAAATTACCTGGAACCACCGCCCCCTGGACGCCGAGCGCATGGCTGAGGCCGCCCAGCATCTGGTGGGTATCCACGATTTCAGCGCGTTTCGTGCCGGCCAGTGCCAAGCCAAGTCGCCGATCAAGGAAGTCCATCATCTGCGGGTGACGCGCCACGGCAAGATGATCGTGCTGGATATTCGCGCCGGTGCCTTCCTGCACCATATGGTGCGCAATATCGCCGGGGTGCTGATGACCATCGGTACCGGCGAGCGTCCGGTGGAGTGGGCCAAGGAAGTGCTGGAAAGCCGGATTCGTCGCACCGGCGGCGTCACGGCGCATCCGTTCGGCCTGTACCTGGTGGATGTGGAGTACCGCGACGAGTTTGAGTTGCCGCAGCGGTTCATCGGGCCACACTTCCTCACAGGTTTCAGCGAACTTGGCGGCTGACTCCCTCAAAAGCATTTGTTACCATCCGGGACTTTCTCGGACACGCCCTGAGGTTTAATCGACATGTCTGCCGTTCGCAGCAAGATTTGCGGGATTACCCGCATAGAAGACGCGTTGGCGGCGGTCGAGGCGGGGGCCGATGCCATCGGTTTCGTGTTTTATGCCAAAAGCCCGCGGGCGGTGAATGTGTTGCAGGCGCGGGCGATCATTGTCGCGTTACCGCCGTTCGTGACCACCGTTGGATTGTTCGTCAACGCCAGCCGTTGCGAGCTGAATGAAACCCTCGATGCGGTGCAGCTGGACATGCTGCAGTTCCATGGCGACGAAAGCCCTGATGAGTGCGAGAGCTATCAGCGCCCGTATATCAAGGCGTTGCGGGTCAAGGCCGGCGACGATATCGCTGCGGCATGCGCTGCCTACACCGGGGCGCGCGGGATTCTTCTCGACACCTACGTCGAAGGTGTTCCCGGTGGCACCGGTGAGGCGTTTGACTGGACGCTGATTCCCGAAGGCCTGAGCAAGCCGATTATCCTGGCGGGCGGCCTGAATCCGGGCAATGTCGCCAGCGCCATCCAGCAGGTTCGCCCTTACGCCGTTGACGTCAGCGGTGGGGTAGAGCAGGCCAAAGGCATCAAGGATCACGCAAAGATTCGCGCATTCATGCAGGCCGTGCGCGACAGCAGTGGCACGATGTGACGGCTGGCAGTCTGCCGCCGTCCATAACTACCACTGTGTAAAACAGCCCGGCGCCGCCTGTGGGAGGCCCGGAAATGAAGTGGCAACCCTGCACTGCAGGTTGTCTGGAAGGCTGAGGGCACAGGCAGGAAATGGCAGGTCGAACGTCTGACCCCGTCCAGTTTGTGTCATCGCCACATATGAATTTAGCTCAAGGGCATACGCGGGGCTGTGTTCAAGCCACCGGTACTGGAGAAAGAAAGCATGAGCAACTGGTTAGTAGACAAACTGATCCCCTCGATCATGCGTTCCGAGGTGAAGAAAAGCTCGGTTCCTGAAGGTCTTTGGCACAAGTGCCCATCCTGCGACGCGGTGTTGTATCGCCCGGAGCTGGAAAAGACCCTGGACGTTTGCCCCAAGTGCAACCACCACATGCGTATCGGCGCCCGCGCCCGCATTGATATCTTCCTCGACGCCGATGGTCGCGCTGAACTGGGCGCTGACCTGGAGCCGGTTGACCGTCTGAAATTCCGCGACGGCAAGAAGTACAAAGACCGCCTGACCGCTGCCCAGAAGCAGACCGGTGAGAAGGACGCGCTGATTTCCGTCAGCGGCAAGCTGCTGGGCATGCCCGTGGTGGTTTCGGCCTTCGAATTCTCCTTCATGGGTGGTTCCATGGGCGCCATCGTCGGTGAGCGTTTTGTACGTGCCGCCAACTACGCCCTGGAAAACCGCTGCCCGATGATCTGCTTCGCAGCCTCCGGCGGCGCGCGGATGCAGGAAGCGCTGATCTCCCTGATGCAAATGGCCAAGACCTCCGCGGTACTGGCGCGTCTGCGTGAAGAAGGTATTCCGTTCATCTCCGTGCTGACCGACCCGGTCTACGGCGGCGTTTCCGCCAGCCTGGCCATGCTGGGTGACGTGATCGTCGGTGAGCCAAAAGCCCTGATCGGTTTCGCCGGCCCACGTGTTATCGAGCAAACCGTTCGCGAAAAACTGCCGGAAGGTTTCCAGCGCAGCGAGTTCCTGCTGGAGCACGGCGCGATCGACATGATCATTGCCCGTTCCGAGCTGCGTCCACGCCTGGGCAACCTGCTGGCCCAGATGATGGGCCTGCCGACGCCTGTGTACGTCGCGCCTAAAATCGAGCCGATCATCGTGCCGCCGGTGCCTGCAAACATATGACCCAACGTACCCTGGGCGAATGGCTCGCCTACCTTGAGCAGTTGCATCCGTCAGCCATCGACATGGGCCTGGAGCGCTCGCAACAGGTAGCGGCCCGCCTCGGGTTGGGCCGGCCGGCGCCGCGCGTGATCACGGTGACCGGCACCAACGGCAAGGGCTCTACCTGCGCCTTTGTCGCGGCCTTGCTACAAGCCCAGGGCCTGAAGGTCGGCGTGTACAGCTCGCCGCACCTGCTGCGCTACAACGAGCGGGTGCAACTCAATGGCGTCGAAGCCACTGACGAGCAACTCTGCGATGCCTTCGCCGCACTCGATGCCGGGCGTGGCGAGACTTCCCTGACTTATTTCGAGATGGGCACCCTGGCGGCGTTCTGGCTGTTCGAGCGTGCGCAACTCGATGTGGTGGTGCTGGAAGTCGGCCTGGGCGGGCGTCTGGACACGGTCAACGTGGTAGATGCTGACCTGGCGCTGATCACCAGCATTGGTGTCGACCACGCCGACTATCTGGGTAACACCCGTGAGTCCGTGGCCTATGAAAAGGCCGGGATTTTCCGCCAGGGCAAGCCTGCACTGTGCGGTGACCTGGATCCGCCGCATACCTTGCTGGACAAGGTGCGCGAGCTGGACTGTCCGTTCTTCCTGCGTGGACGTGATTTCAATCTCGAGATTGGCGACCTGCATTGGCAATGGCGCGGGCTCGATGCGCGCGGCCAAACCGTTGAATTGCGCAACCTGCCGCTGCTGAACCTGCCAATGGAAAACGCCGCGCTCGCGCTGCAAGCCTATTTGTTGCTGGATTTGCCCTGGCATGCGGAGCAGATTGCCGCTACGTTGCAGGCTACTCGTGTGGTGGGGCGTCTTGATCGGCGCAGCTTCGACTGGAAGGGCAAGCGCCTGAACCTGCTGCTGGATGTGGGGCATAACCCTCACGCCGCCGAATACCTGGCCAAGCGCCTGGCACGTACGCCGCCCGTCGGTCGCCGCCTCGCGGTGTTCGGGTTGCTGTCTGACAAGGACCTGAACGGTGTGGTTGCGCCATTGCTGGGTGACATCCAGGCCTGGGCGGTTGCACCGCTGGATACGTCCCGCAGTCGTCCCGCTGTCGAGTTGCAGGTTGCGTTGCAGAACCTTGGCGCGTCGGTGACGTCCCATGCAAGCGTGACAGCCGCCCTGGAAGCCCAGTGTGCGGTTGCGACGCCTGAGGATGAGATTCTGTTGTTCGGATCATTTTATTGTGTTGCCGAGGCACTCGAGTGGTTGGCCCGGCGCTCCACGGAGGAAGCTGCACATGGCATTACTGGATAGCGCATACAAGCAGCGAATGGTTGGAGCCCTGGTTCTGGTGGCGTTGGCGGTGATTTTTCTGCCGATGCTGTTTTCCCGCCAGGACGAGCAGCGCCAGGTGACCGTCGAGGCCCCCGCTGCGCCCCAGGCGCCCGCGGTGCCTCAGGTTCAGGTTGAGCCGGTGGTGGTTCCCGAGCCGCAGGCGCTGCCGGAAGAAGAGCCGGTGCCGACCGATGACGAAGTGGCTGCGCAGCAGGCGCCGTCGATGCCGATTCAGCCGAGCGTGCCGGTGGTGAAGCCTGCACCGGCTGCACCGGCTGCTCCGGCAGTCGCGGTCAAGCCTGCTGCGCCAGCGCCAGCGCCAAAACCTGTGGCGCCGCAACCGGCTGCACCGGGCAAGCCAGACGTCGGTCAAAGCCGCATTGATCCGAATGGCCTGCCGATCAGTTGGTCGATCCAGCTGGCCAGCCTGGCTAATCGCGAAAGCGCCGAAGCGTTGCAGAAAACCCTGCGCAGCCAGGGTTACAACGCCTATATCCGCAGTGCTGACGGCAAGAACCGGGTATTTGTCGGACCGCTGATCGAGCGCGCCGAGGCGGATCGCCTGCGTGACTCGCTGGATCGCCAGCAAAAACTCAAGGGTTTTGTGGTTCGCTTCCAGCCCGAAAAAGGCTAAGGCTGCAAGGATTCAAGTTGGAATGCGGTCAATGTGGGAGCGGGCTTGCTCGCGAAGGCGGTGAATCAGTCAGCAGATTTATTGGCTGGCCCATCGCCTTCGCGAGCAAGCCCGCTCCCACAGGTGTTTTGGGTGTGCCGCGACACGCCGGTTTCCATTCCCCTATAACTCATTGATTTCAAATGCACAGCCAATCACAGCTTACCGATAGCCCGACGCTCTGCTAAAATGCGCCGCCTCATATGTCTGTAGGCTGAACTGTGCCATTTACCTGGGTTGATTGGGCGATCGTTGCAATCGTCGCCATCTCCGCTTTGATCAGTCTGAGCCGCGGCTTCGTTAAAGAAGCGTTGTCGCTGCTGACATGGATCATCGCAGGGGTTGTAGCCTGGATGTTCGGCGGTTCATTGTCCGTCTACCTGGCCGGATACATCGAAACACCTTCGGCTCGCGTCATCGCGGGCTGCGCCATCATGTTCATCGCCACATTGTTGGTGGGGGCAATGGTCAATTATCTTATCGGCGAATTGATACGCGTCACCGGCCTCTCCGGGACCGATCGATTTCTCGGCATGGCCTTCGGCGCCGCGCGTGGCGGCTTGCTGGTGGTTGTGGCGGTCGGGCTGTTGAGCCTGGGGCCGGTACAGCAGGATTCGTGGTGGCAGGAGTCTGTACTCGTGCCAAAATTTCTATTGGTTGCAGATTGGTCCAAAAACCTCATTTTGGGGTGGAGCAGTCAGTGGCTGGCCAGCGGGATCAGCGTACCCGCTGATCTTCCGTTCAAGGAACACCTCTTGCCGGCCAAAACGCCTCAGTAAGTTGTGTTCAGTCAAGATTCATTAAGTAGGGGTTGCGTCGCATGTGTGGCATCGTCGGTATCGTCGGTAAGTCGAACGTGAATCAGGCGCTGTATGACGCGCTAACCGTCCTCCAGCACCGCGGCCAGGATGCTGCCGGTATTGTGACCAGCCACGACGGCCGGTTATTCCTGCGCAAGGACAATGGTCTGGTGCGTGACGTGTTCCATCAGCGCCACATGCAGCGCCTGGTCGGGCACATGGGCATTGGCCACGTGCGCTACCCGACAGCGGGCAGCTCGACCTCGGCCGAAGCCCAGCCGTTCTACGTCAACTCGCCGTATGGCATCACCCTGGCGCACAACGGCAACCTGACCAACGTTGAACAGCTGGCCAAGGAGATTTACGAATCTGACCTGCGCCACGTCAACACCAACTCGGACTCCGAAGTCCTGCTGAACGTGTTCGCTCACGAGCTGGCCCAGCGCGGCAAGCTGCAGCCGACCGAAGAAGACGTGTTCGCTGCCGTGACTGACGTGCACAACCGTTGCGTCGGTGGTTATGCCGTCGTAGCGATGGTGACCGGCTACGGCATCGTCGGTTTCCGCGACCCCCACGGCATCCGTCCAATCGTGTTCGGCCAGCGTCACACCGACGAAGGCGTCGAGTACATGATCGCCTCCGAAAGCGTGTCCCTCGACGTGCTGGGCTTCACCCTGATCCGCGACCTGGCGCCAGGCGAAGCGGTCTACATCACTGAAGACGGCAAGCTGCACACCCGTCAGTGCGCGCTGAACCCGAAACTCACCCCGTGCATCTTCGAACACGTCTACCTGGCGCGTCCGGATTCGATCATCGACGGTGTTTCGGTGTACAAGGCGCGTCTGCGCATGGGCGAGAAGCTGGCGGACAAGATCCTGCGCGAGCGTCCTGATCACGACATCGACGTGGTTATCCCGATTCCGGATACCAGCCGCACCGCAGCGCTGGAGCTGGCGAACCACCTGGGCGTGAAGTTCCGCGAAGGCTTCGTCAAGAACCGCTACATCGGCCGTACCTTCATCATGCCCGGCCAGGCCGCTCGCAAGAAGTCGGTGCGCCAGAAGCTCAATGCGATCGAGCTGGAATTCCGCGGCAAGAACGTGATGCTGGTGGATGACTCTATCGTGCGCGGCACCACCTGCAAGCAGATCATCCAGATGGCCCGTGAAGCCGGTGCGAAGAACGTTTACTTCTGTTCTGCCGCGCCTGCCGTGCGTTACCCGAACGTGTACGGCATCGACATGCCGAGCGCCCACGAACTGATCGCCCACAATCGTTCAACCCAGGACGTTGCGGACCTGATTGGCGCCGACTGGCTGATCTACCAGGACCTGCCGGACCTGATCGAGGCCGTCGGTGGTGGCAAGATCAAGATTGATGAGTTCGACTGCGCGGTGTTCGACGGCAAGTACGTCACCGGCGATGTCGACGAGGCCTACCTGAACAAGATCGAGCAGGCCCGTAACGATTCCTCGAAGATCAAGACCCAGGCGGTCAGTGCGATCATCGATCTGTACAACAACTGAGTAGACACTGGCCCTGATACCGGTGGCTGATAATGTAGGAGCGAGCTTGCTCGCGAAGGTCATCAACGATAACGCGGGCATTCTGAATGAGCGCGTTATCCTTGAGCTCTTCGCGAGCAAGCTCGCTCCTACAGGTTATCCCTGGGGCGTTTGAATCGTTAAAGCATTCGAGTTGAGGAGTAGAGCATGAGTCAGGAATGGGATGCCGGTCGCTTGGACAGCGACCTCGATGGCGTAGCTTTCGATACCCTGGCTGTGCGCGCCGGCCAGCACCGCACCCCGGAAGGTGAGCACGGTGACCCGATGTTCTTTACCTCCAGCTATGTGTTCCGCACCGCAGCCGATGCGGCCGCGCGTTTTGCCGGTGAAGTGCCGGGCAACGTGTATTCGCGCTACACCAACCCGACCGTACGTGCGTTCGAAGAGCGTATCGCCGCGCTGGAAGGCGCCGAGCAAGCTGTCGCCACTGCCACCGGCATGGCCGCGATTCTCGCGGTGGTCATGAGCCTGTGCAGCGCCGGCGATCACGTCTTGGTGTCGCGCAGCGTGTTTGGTTCCACCATCAGCCTGTTCGAGAAGTACTTCAAGCGCTTTGGCATTGAAGTCGACTACGTGCCGTTGGCGGACCTGTCCGGCTGGGATGCGGCCATCAAGGTCAACACCAAATTGCTGTTCGTCGAGTCGCCGTCCAATCCTTTGGCTGAGCTGGTGGATATTGCCGCATTGTCCGAAGTGGCCCACGCCAAGGGCGCGATGCTGATCGTCGACAACTGTTTCTGCACCCCGGCGCTGCAACAGCCGCTGAAGCTGGGTGCGGACATCGTTGTGCATTCGGCTACCAAGTTCATCGACGGC
This sequence comes from Pseudomonas sp. AN3A02, assembly GCF_011765255.1. Lineage (NCBI taxonomy): Bacteria > Pseudomonadati > Pseudomonadota > Gammaproteobacteria > Pseudomonadales > Pseudomonadaceae > Pseudomonas > Pseudomonas sp. AN3A02. Next base: position 178,849 of record NZ_JAARNI010000009.1, on the reverse strand, counting down.
CAGGGTCGTTGCATGGGCGGCGTGGTTGCCGGTCGCAGCGAGCAGATGAAGGAAGTGGTGGGCTTCTTGCGCACCGCCGGCCCGACCCTGAGCCCGTTCAATGCCTGGATCTTCCTCAAAGGCCTGGAAACCCTGAGCCTGCGGATGAAGGCACATTGCGCCAACGCCCAGGCCCTGGCCGAGTGGCTGGAACAGCAGGACGGCATCGAGAAAGTCCACTACGCCGGCCTTAAGAGCCACCCGCAACACGCGTTGGCCCAGCGCCAGCAGCGAGGTTTTGGCGCGGTGGTGAGTTTCGAAGTCAAGGGCGGCAAAGAGGGCGCGTGGCGCTTTATCGATGCAACCCGCCTGATTTCCATCACCGCCAACCTGGGTGACAGCAAGACCACCATCACGCACCCAAGCACTACGTCCCACGGGCGTCTGGCGCCGCAGGAGCGTGAAGCGGCCGGTATCCGCGACAGCCTGATCCGCGTTGCCGTGGGCCTGGAAGACGTTACTGACTTGCAGGCCGATCTGGCCCGTGGGTTGGCTGCCCTGTGATCGAGTGGTCCATGGAAGCTGCGGGCCCCAGTAACGGGCGCGTCGCATTGGTGACTGGCGCGGCGCGGGGCATCGGCCTGGGGATTGCCGCCTGGCTGATCAGCGAAGGCTGGCAGGTGGTGCTTACCGACCTGGATCGCGAGCGCGGTTCCAAGGTGTCCAAGGTGCTGGGCGACAACGCCTGGTTTATCACCATGGACGTGGCGGATGAGCGGCAGGTTGCCCTGGGCGTGGCCGAGGTGCTCGGCCAGTTCGGGCGCCTGGATGCGCTGGTGTGCAATGCGGCGGTGGCCGATCCACGCAACATCACCCTGGAAAGTCTCGACCTGGCTTACTGGAACCGCGTAATGGCGGTCAACCTCAGCGGGCCGATGCTGCTGGCCAAGCACTGTGCGCCGTATCTGCGGGCCCATGGTGGTGCCATCGTTAACCTGGCGTCGACCCGGGCCCGTCAGTCGGAGCCGGATACGGAGGCTTACGCGGCGAGCAAGGGTGGTTTGCTGGCCCTGACCCATGCGCTGGCCATGAGCCTTGGGCCGGAAGTGCGGGTCAATGCCGTCAGCCCGGGATGGATCGATGCCCGTGACCCGGCTGCACGCCGTGCCGAGCCCCTGACGGATGCCGATCACGCCCAGCACCCGGCGGGCAGGGTAGGCACTGTGGAAGACGTGGCGGCGATGGTGGCATGGTTGCTGTCGCGCAATGCCGGGTTTGTCACGGGGCAGGAGTTCGTGGTCGACGGTGGCATGAGCAAGAAGATGATTTACAGCGAGTAGGGTGGGTCACGGTCTTGAAGTGATTTTGTCTTTTTCAGAAAAACTTCAAGCAGGCTATTGACTTAGGTCCGCTACCTGCGTAAATTTCGCGGCCTCAACGAAGCAAAGGGTGATTAGCTCAGCTGGGAGAGCATCTGCCTTACAAGCAGAGGGTCGGCGGTTCGATCCCGTCATCACCCACCACTTCTTGAGAGTTTTGCCTTCGGGCAAGACGCAACGTTAAAGGTTGCACCGACGCGCAGCGGTAGTTCAGTCGGTTAGAATACCGGCCTGTCACGCCGGGGGTCGCGGGTTCGAGTCCCGTCCGCTGCGCCATATTTTCCAGGTCTGATGTTTCAGATTTGAGATTGAACAGCCAAGGCTGATCAGTCAGATGTTTGAAGACGGTTGAAGGTGACACTTCAGCAGTCTGAGCGATACGCAGCGGTAGTTCAGTCGGTTAGAATACCGGCCTGTCACGCCGGGGGTCGCGGGTTCGAGTCCCGTCCGCTGCGCCATATCTGTTCCAGGGCACACTGAACGCCCTGAGACGCCAAAGCAAGCCGCTGGCTTGGTTGGATCGATAGCAAAGACCCTGGTCGAAAGACCGGGGTTTTTTGTGTCTGCGATTTGGCTCGGAGCATGGTGTGCAGGGCCGGCAAGCCAGCCCTGCGATCCGGGATTAGAACCCCAGCTTGTCCCGCAGCCCGTAGTACCAGGCCCCCAGCGCCGCAAACGGCGTGCGCAACAGTTGCCCGCCCGGGAACGGGTAGTGTGGCAGGTCGGCAAACGCATCAAAACGCTCAGCCTGGCCTCTCAGTGCTTCCGCCAGCACCTTGCCCGCCAAGTGGGTGTAGGTCACGCCATGGCCGCTACAGCCCTGGGAATAGTAGATGTTATCCCCCAGGCGACCGACCTGCGGCAGACGCGACAGGGTCAGCAGGAAATTGCCGGTCCAAGCGTAGTCGATCTTCACGTCCTTGAGCTGCGGGAACGCCTTGAGCATCTTCGGCCGGATGATCGCTTCGATATTCGCCGGGTCTCGCGCGCCATACACCACGCCACCGCCGAAAATCAGGCGCTTGTCGCTGGTCAGGCGGTAGTAGTCCAGCAAGTAATTACAGTCCTCGACGCAGTAATCCTGCGGCAGCAGCGTCTTCGCCAGCTCATCGCCCAGTGGCGCGGTCGTGATGACCTGCGTACCGCACGGCATCGACTTGGCTGCCAGCTCCGGTACCAGGTTCCCGAGGTAAGCATTGCCCGCGACAATAATGAACTTGGCCCTGACCTTGCCGTGGGCTGTATGCACCACCGGATTGGCGCCGCGCTCAATGCGAATCGCCGCCGACTGCTCGTAGATCGTGCCGCCGAGGGATTCCACCGCCGCCGCTTCGCCCAGCGCCAGGTTCAGCGGGTGAATGTGCCCGCCGCTCATGTCCAGCAGGCCGCCTACATAGTTGTCACAGGCGACCACTTCGCGAATGCGGCGCTCATCCAGCAACTCCAGTTGGGTGTGCCCGTAACGCTCCCACAGGCGCTTCTGCGACTCCAAGTGGCCCATGTGCTTGCTGTTCAGGGCGGCGAACACACCGCCGTCCTTCAAGTCGCACTGGATCTGATACTTGGCCACACGCTCCCGAATGATCTTGCCGCCTTCAAACGCCATCGCGCCCAGCAACTGCGCCTGCTTGGGGCCGACACTGCGCTCAATCACATCGATATCACGGCTGTAACTGTTGACGATCTGCCCACCGTTGCGGCCCGACGCGCCAAACCCCACCTTGGCGGCTTCCAGCACTGTCACGCGAAAACCGTTCTCCAGCAGGAACAGCGCGCTGGAAAGCCCGGTATAGCCAGCGCCAATCACACACACATCGGTTTCGACTTCACCTTGCAGCTCAGGGCGAGGAGGTACCGCATTCGCAGACGCGGCGTAATACGACTGGGGGTAGGGGGTGTTCGCCATCCTGGAACCTCTGTTTTATATTTTTTACGAGTGCGCCGATCCTACCTGAGTTGAAAATCCGCTGCCAGCCACCGAAAAAATACCGGCGTGCCGCCCACAAATAAAAAATTCGCATATTCATAGGCTTAGCTGCAAAAAAGGTGTTGACACCCCTCGGGAATTCCGTAGAATGCCGCCTCACAGCAGGCACGTAGCTCAGTTGGTTAGAGCACCACCTTGACATGGTGGGGGTCGTTGGTTCGAGTCCAATCGCGCCTACCAAACAAAATCCGCTCTGCTGGGCGGTCTAGAAGGGCTCACCGAAAGGTGGGCCCTTTTTTGTTGCCTATCGTTTGGGTATGCCGCTACGAAAAGCCAGGCAACCCTTTCAGGTTCGGTTGGTATTCAAGAGGGCGTACATTTCAAAATCCCCGGGGCTGCCCCGCACCATACGGAATGACCTCAGCGTTCCTTCATATTGATATCCGCTTTTTTTCAGGACGTTGGCCGAGCGAGGGTTCGTAACGAGAACGGTGCCTTGTACCCGGACAAAACCATATTCCAGGAATGCCCACTGAGTTATCGCAGCGCACACTGCGCTGGCAATGCCTTTGCCCCAGTAAGCAGGTGAGAGGTCATAGGCTATCTCCGCGCTTCGGTTCGTTTCGGAAATCGTGTGAAAACCGATTGTGCCGATGAGTTCGCGGTCTGCCCCTTGAGTGATAGCCAGACGCCTGTTTGAAGAAGGACGGGACGAGTCCAGTTCGTCAAATAATGGCAAAAGGTCATTCTCGTTTTTCAAGTCCCAGCTTGTATGTTGAATGACTTCTCTTTGTGAAAGGTAGGCATACCACGCGGGAATATCTGATCGCTCCAGTTGTCGCAGGGAGATATCCAGATGGTCCACGGCAGGAGGTTTTTGAATTCGCATGTTGGCGCTGATCCTTAGCCTGGGCGCAAAGCAGTCAGGGTAACGCCGTTGCATGCCATTTATGAAGGCGTACCGCTTTGGCGCTGCCTGACTGGAATCACAGGCAAAGAAAAGCCCGCGATGGGGGCGCGGGCTTTAGAGTTTCACCAGGAGCAGGCAAACCATAGGTGTTCATCTGTGAAAGGAATGTGAAAGGGTTTCAGCGCCCAACGTTTTCGCTCGCCAGAGCCAGGTTACCCAGCACCTCATCAATCAGCCCAAGCTGCCAGTTGAAGTACGGATTGAACGTCAACCGCGCGTGCATCTTGCCCGGCTCGCGATAACCCCAGTCCGAATACCACACCTCTGACCCTTGCTCGCAGGCGCGGGTGGCGTCTTCCGTCTGGCCGTTCCAGCAAAACCGCAGGCTGCCCTGTTCGCCGTAGAGCGCGTTGTCGGGTGAGAACAGCAACCCCATGTGCGAGAACTGGCTGATCCGCAGTTCCGGCACGTAGTCGGTGCGCGCTTTTACCCGCTGTGTGTCCCAGGCGCTCTCCGGCAGTGTTCCGTACCAGGCCAAGCGGCTGTGGGGGTTACTGAAGCGCTGTTGGAAGGTCTCCAGCACATAGTTCGTATCGAGCACTGAGTCGTGGGCTGCGACGGCAATGAACACCGGCTTGTCGTAGGGACGACGCTCCAGGTCCTGGCGGGCCAGCCGGCTGCTGCGGTAGAACTGGGCGAAGCCATTGGTGGGGACGGTCATGTAGCGCACCAGGCTCTGTTGTGGCCGGCTTGCGTCTGGCGCCAGCAGCCACGGGCGTGCCCAACTGATCAGGGGTGTCAGCCAGTCGTAGGTCATGCTGGACTGGAAAGCGGGGGAGAACAGCAGCAGCCCGGCGACGTCGTCGTGTTTGTAGGCGTAGTCGAGAACCAGGTTGGCACCGGTGGAGAAGCCGCCGAGGTAAATCTCGCCCACTTCTGCGCGAAGTATCGCGGCCTGTTCGTCCACCACTCGGCGCCAGTCTTCCATACGTACTTGCAGCATGTCGGCCGGTTGTGTGCCGTGGCCGGGAAGCAGCACGGTCCTCACCAGGAAGCCGCGGGCAGCCAGTGCGCTGCCGATATCGTGGAACGACCACGGAGAGTCGCCCAGGCCGTGCACGAGAATGATCCCGCGTTTGGCTGTTCCCGCCGGGCGCCATTCCTGCGGCGCGTTCCAGTTGAGTTCGGCTTCCCTGTCGGTGCCCTGGAAGTCGCGATGCTCCCGCAGCCATTGCAAGGTATCGAGGCGATATGACTCGAACGATTTCTGGCCCAAAGGCATGGCCGATTCGGCGATGGCGCTATTGGCAAATAGAAGGGCAATGATCGCGAAGGCGGCGCTTCGCAGCATCGTGCGCATGGAAAAGGAGTGGGTGTTGTTCAAGGCGGGTTCCCGGCGTCGCGTAACCGTAAAGTCATGCACGATAATCACCGGGCTGCCGCTGCTGGTAGTGCAAAACCGTCGCAAGACATTTCGCCTGTAACGCTGGCCGGCGCCGTAAAAGGCGCCACCGCAGCGGGCCTGCTCACTGCTGGGAAAGGATCGCCTGGACCAGCCCTGGAAACCGGCTGTCCATTACTTCGGTGCGCAACGAGTTCATATGGGTCGTGCCAACACTGCGGGTGTGTACAAGCCCCGCATCCCTTAACACCCGGAAGTGATGGGAGACGCTGGATTTCGGCCGTCCGCCGTCCAACTCGCCGCAAGTGGCCTCGGTGACGCCAGCCAGGCAGCGAACGATTTCCAGTCGAACAGGGTCACTTAACGCGTAGAGCACGCGTTCGAGAATCAGGTCTTCGGCATTGGGGTGTTTGAAGGCTCGCATGGGGCGAATGATAACAGGGCTATCGCTTAACACCATAGTTCGATTAACATCGAACAATCGAAAGCTAACCTACCTTCGCTTCAGGAGACTTTTCATGGCTGCATTGTTCGAACCCTACAAGCTGAAAGACGTGACGTTGCGCAACCGGATCGCTATCCCGCCGATGTGCCAGTACATGGCTGACGACGGCATGGTCAACGACTGGCACCACGTGCACCTCGCCAGTATGGCCCGTGGCGGCGCGGGTCTGGTGGTGGTCGAGGCGACCGCTGTAGCGCCTGAAGGGCGCATCACACCTGGCTGTGCGGGGATCTGGAGCGACGCGCATGCGCAAGCCTTCGTGCCCATGGTCAACGCCATCAAGGCCGCAGGTTCGGTCCCTGGCATCCAGATTGGTCACGCCGGTCGTAAGGCCAGTTCCAATCGTCCGTGGGAAGGGGATGACCATATCCCGGCTTCCGATGCCCGGTCCTGGCAGACCATCGCGCCATCGGCCATCCCATTTGGCGCACACCTGCCGAATGTTCCCCGCGCCATGACCCTGGAAGACATCGCACGGGTTCGCCAGGACTTCGTCGATGCTGCCCGCCGTGCCCGTGACGCCGGTTTTGAATGGATCGAACTGCATTTCGCCCACGGTTACCTGGGCCAGAGCTTTTTCTCCGAGCATTCCAACCAACGCACCGATGCCTACGGTGGCAGCTTCGATAACCGCAGCCGTTTCCTGTTGGAAACCCTTGCCGCGGTGCGCGAGGTATGGCCAGAAAACCTGCCACTGACCGCACGTTTTGGGGTGATCGAATATGACGGTCGCGACGAGCAGACCCTGACGGAATCCATCGAGCTTGCCCGTCGTTTCAAGGCCGGTGGCCTGGACTTGCTGAGCGTCAGCGTCGGTTTCTCCACGCCCGATGCCAACATTCCGTGGGGCCCGGCATTTATGGGGCCGATCGCCGAGCGTGTGCGTCGCGAGGCCGGTTTGCCGGTGACGTCTGCCTGGGGCTTTGGCACGCCGCAACTGGCCGAAGGCGCGTTGCAGGCCGGGCAACTCGACCTGGTATCGGTAGGGCGCGCCCATTTGGCCGATCCACATTGGGCGTACTTTGCGGCCAAGGAACTGGGGGTCGATAAGTCATCCTGGACCTTGCCCGCGCCTTACGCGCACTGGCTGGAACGTTATCGCTAAGTAGCACCACCAGACGGGCGGCCCCGAATTTGGGTGCCGCTCCGGTCAGAAACGACTCAGCCGATAGGGTTCCAGCGCCGGCAAGCCGTGGCTGAAAGCTCCTGGCGACACCAGTTGGCCAATCAACTCCGCCGTCACCGCCGCCTGCGTCAGCCCCAGATGCTGATGCCCAAACGCAAGCAAGACCTTGCCATCGCACAGCTTGTCGATGATGGGCAGCGAGTCCGGCAGGGAAGGGCGAAACCCCATCCACGGCGTCGCATCTTCAGCACTCAAATCACGACGAAACAGCCCCTGACTCAGCCGGTGCAACTGCCACGCGCGCTCCATGTTCGGCGGGCGATCGAGGCCTGCAAACTCGACGGTACCTGCCAGCCGCAATCCTCCATCCATGGGCGTCATGATGAACTTGCGCTCCAGTGACGTGACGGCGAACGGTAGCCGCCCATGCTCATTGGGCAGCATCAAGTGATAGCCGCGCTCTGTATCCAGCGGGATCTTTTTGCCGGTCAGTTCGGCGGTCAATTTGGCCGAATGCGCACCGCAGGCGATCAACACCTGACGCGCCGCGACCACGCCTTGGTCAGTCCTCAGCGAAACACCATGCTCGCCCAACTGCCCACCCAAAACCGGTTGTTTGAGAAATTGCACACCACAGGCCTTGGCCGCTTCCACCAGTTCGCAAACCACCCGGTAAGGATCGAGAAAATGCCCGGTGCGGGGAAAGAACAACCCGCCCTGAATTCCTTCGCTGAGTTGCGGCGCCACCTCCTGTACCGCACTGGCCTGCCAGTAATCCACCGGCACTGCTTGCTGGCGCATGCGTGCCTGCAAGGCGTCCATGGCCTGACGGGAGTCGGGGCGCTCGAAGATCAGCAATGAGCCGTCTTCGCGCATCAGTTCGGTACGGTCGATACTTTCCAGCAGACGGTGCCAGGCGCCCAGGCTGCTTTCATTCAGCGCGCGGATCCCGGCGACGGTGCGCTGGAATGGCGCCGGGCGCAGGTTCAACAGCAGCCGGGTAAACCATGGCAGGGCGCGCGGCAGGTATTTCCAGTCCAGGCGTAGCGGGCCCATCGGGTCCATGAGCATGGCCGGCAAGCGGCCAAGGATCGACGCATCCGCGATGGGAAACACTTGCTCGGTCGCCAGGTGACCGGCGTTGCCGAACGAAGCCCCGTGGCCGGGTTGCTGTTGGTCGATGACCACCACTCGCCGCCCCTGGCGTGCCAGTTGCAGCGCGCAGGCGACGCCGATGATTCCGGCCCCGACCACGGCGATGTCTGGAATGACGTTATCGGTCATGGCCTAGGCTTCTCTCTGACCGTCGAGCAGGCGCCGCAGCAGCAATGGATTGCCGTGTTGCAGCGCCGTCGGCAGCAAGCTATCCGGGAAGTCCTGGTAGCACACCGGCCGCAGGAATCGCAGGATCGCGGCCGTGCCCACCGAGGTGGTGCGCGAGTCTGACGTTGCCGGGAAAGGCCCGCCATGCACCATCGCATCACATACTTCCACGCCGGTCGGCCAGCCGTTGACGAGCAGGCGACCGGCCTTGCGTTCCAGGGTCGGCAGCAGCGCGCGGGCGGTTTCCAGATCGTCGTCATCCAGATGCAAGGTGGCGGTCAACTGGCCTTCCAGGTGTTCACTGACCTGGCGGACTTCATCGGCATTGGCACATTGCACGATCAAGGAGGCGGCGCCGAATATCTCGGCCTGCAAGCTGTGGTTGGCGAGAAAATCTTGTGCGTGGGTCACGAACAGGTGGGCCTGGCCCTGGTTCGGGCCTTGTGCCGCCAACCCTTTGCCTGCGACATGAGCCTGCTTGGCCAGGGCGCTGACGCCGTCGTCATAAGCCTTGAAGATTCCCGGTGTAAGCATGACCTGGGCAGCGCTGCGCTGAAGCAGATTGGCGGCGTTGTCGATGAAGTGGTCCAGCGCCTGCCCCGCAACGGCAATCACTAGTCCGGGATTGGTGCAGAACTGGCCGGCGCCCTGGGTCAGGGATGCGACAAACCCCTGGGCCAATGCTTCACCGCGCGCGTTCAATGCGGCGGGAAACAGGTAGACCGGATTGATTGAACTCATCTCCGCATACACCGGAATCGGCTCGGGACGTGCCTGGGCTGCCTGGCACAATGCGATGCCGCCGCTGCGCGAACCGGTGAAACCCACGGCCTTGATGCGTGAATCGCACACCAGTGCGATGCCCACTTCGCGGCCCGAGCCGTACAACAGCGAAAACACACCGTCAGGCAGACCACAGTGCTTAACGGCCTTGGCCACCGCGCGACCCACCAGTTCGCCGGTGCCAGGATGCGCACTGTGTGCCTTCACGATCACCGGGCAACCGGCCGCCAGTGCCGAAGCGGTATCACCGCCGGCCACTGAGAATGCCAGCGGAAAATTGCTCGCGCCGAACACCGCCACTGGCCCCAAAGGTACCTGGCGCTGACGCAGATCAGAGCGGGGCAGGGGCTGGCGATCCGGCTGAGCGGAATCAACCCGCACATCCAGCCATTCGCCCGCGCGCACCGTGCGGGCGAAGGTGCGTAATTGGTGACAGGTGCGCCCGCGCTCGCCCTGGATACGTGGGCGGGGCAGGCCGGTCTCGGCCATCGCCCGTTCAATCAGCTCATCGCCCAGGGCTTCGATTTCGTTGGCAATGCTTTCAAGGAATTCCGCGCGAGCCGCCAACGGCGTTTCGCGGTAGCTATCGAAGGCGCTCCATGCCAACGCACAGGCTTGTTCGACATGCTCGGCGGTGCCGCCGGCGTAGGCGGGTTCCAGCGCAATATCGGTGGCCGGATTGATCGCCCGGATTGCCTCGCGGCTGCCTGGAATGGAGTGCTGACCAATCAGCATGGTGCCCGTCAGAGTCATGGCGTAGTCCTGAGAAAGTAAAGAGGGGCAGACAAACAGAATCTCTGTAGGAGCTGTCGAGCCAGAGCGAGGCTGCGATGCAGGCGCTGCGGTCTGGCAGGTACACCGCGTTGATCCCATCGCAGCCTCGCCGGGGCTCGACAGCTCCCACATTTATCTTTGCTGCCTTGAATAGTGTTAGGCGACGTTCTGCTCGGCCGACCAGTTGGCGTACCACTGGCGGAACAGCGCGTACTGGTTCTCGGCATACCGACGTTGGGCATCGCTGAGGGCATCGGTCTCGTTGAAGTGCAGGGTGTATTCCTTGTCGCCGTTGAGCACCATCAGATGTTTATAGAACAGCACCAGGTCGCAGCCTTCGTCGAAGGACGACAACACCGCCAGCGCCGACTCCAACTCCCGTGCCTGGCGGCGCGCGGTGGCGTCACCCTTGGCGGCTTTCTTGCTCAGGGCCACCAGTTGCAAAACTTCCCGTGGCAGCGCGTTGCCGATGCCGGTGATCGCGCCAGTGGCGTTGCAGTTGACGAAACCGTGGACCACCTGGGTGTCCACGCCCACCATCAGGGTCACGTCATCGTCCTTGGACGTGATGTGTTCGGCCGCGTAACGCAGGTCTGCCGCGCCGCCGAATTCCTTGAAGCCGATCAGGTTCGGGTACTCGCGACGCAGCTCAAAGAACAGGTCGGCGCGGGTGGCGAAGCCGTAGTAAGGGCTGTTGTAGATCACCGCCGGCAGGTTCGGCGCCGCCTTGAGGATGGCCGCAAAGTGATCCTTCTGCGCCGTCGCCGAGGCGCCACGGGACAGCACACGCGGGATGACCATCAAGCCATGGGCGCCGACTTTCGCCGCATGCGCCGCGTGGGCCACCGCTTCACGACTGTTGACCGCGCCGGTGCCGACGATGGTCGGTACGCCGGCAGCCACCAGGCGCGCCACGCCTTCCTGGCGCTCGGCTTCCGTGAGCAACGGCCAGTCGCCCATGGAGCCGCAGTACACCACCGCGCTCATGCCGATATCGATCAGTTCGCGGCCCTTGGCGACCAGTGCGTCAAAGTCCGGTTTGCGCTCGGTAGTGCACGGGGTCATCAGGGCGGGGATGCAGCCGGTGAAGATGTTGGTGTTCATGGTTTCAGCTCCAGTTTGATTGTAGGGGCGGGGGCGGTTCAGATGCCCCACGCGAAGGGATCCTGTTCGTCGATCAGCAAGGTGCTGTCGGCGGTCATGTAGGCGCGGCCGGTGATGGAAGGGCGCACACGTTCGCCTTCCCATTCGTAGCTGCCTTCGAATTGGCTGCCGGTGATGCTGGCCTGTACCCACGGCTCACCGGCGGCGAGTTTGCCGTCGGCCGCCAGGCACGCGAGCTTGGCGCTGGTGCCGGTGCCGCAGGGCGAGCGGTCGTAGGCTTTGCCCGGGCACATGACGAAGTTGCGGCTGTCGGCCTGGTCGTCGTCGGCGAACAGTTCGATATGGTCGATCAGCGCGCCTTCTTCACCGTGGATGCCCTGGGCCTCAAGGGCCTTGAGCATCGCCCAGGTGTAATCGGTCAGGGCTTCGACGTTGTCCATTTGCAGCGCTTGCCCGTGCTCGGAAACCAGGAAGAACCAGTTGCCGCCCCAAGCGATATCGCCGTAGACCCGACCATGTCCAGGCACATCCACCGGTACCTGTTGGCGATAGCGGTAGGCAGGCACATTGCGCAACGTCACCGCGCCGTCGGCGTGCAACGCGGCGCTGACCGTGCCCACCGGCGTGTCGATCTTGTGCACGCCCGGCGCGATCCGCCCCAGGTGATGCAACGAGGCAACCAGGCCGATGGTGCCGTGGCCGCACATGCCGAGGTAGCCGGCGTTGTTGAAGAAAATCACGCCGCAGGTGGCATCGGCCGAGACCGGCGCGCAATACAGCGCGCCCACCAGTACATCGTTGCCACGGGGCTCCAGCAGGCACGCCCTGCGCCATTGGTCATGCTGGGTGCGCAGGTTGTCGAGCTTGTCGACCATGCTCTCGCCGGCAAGCTCGGGGAAACCTGTCATCACCAGGCGCGTGGGTTCGCCGCCGGTGTGGGAATCGATGATGTGAACTCGTTTCATAACACTATCCATTCAGGGGTGGGCTGATGTTCAGGAAGCCAACTGCACGCGGCCGATGTCGGGCTCAGGCACTTCACTTTCGTCATCTTCGGTTTCCAGGCGAACCAGATGCGCCGGCACGCCGGTGGCCACGCCCCAGTAATAAATCCCCAGTGCACAAGCGGCGACGACCACGGTGTCGAACGGATGGCTGAGGATGCCCAGGCCACCAAAGCTGCCGAGCTTCGACAGGATGATGGTCACGGCGTAGAAGCCGATCAGCCACGCAGAGGAGCGAACCTGGCGGCCGAGGCTGAGGTGCAGGGTCGGCACAAAACGGCCGCACAGCAGGTACACCACGAACATCAGGATTTGCAGGCCGAGCAGCCACGACACAGTGCTCCAACCAGACCAGTAGACGATCAGCGCGGCGATGATGAACGACAGTGGGCCGAGCACACCCATCCACTTGACCCGGAACGGGCGCGGCAGGTCAGGCGCATTGCGGCGCAGTGCGGCCACGGACACCGGCGCCACGGCGTAGCTCAACACCAGTGCGGCGGACACCACGTTGATCAGCGCTTCCCACGACGGGAAGGGCAGGGTCCAGAACACCGACAGGCCAAAGGTCAGCCACAGCGCCGGGCGCGGGATGCCGGACTTTTCATCGATGCGCGTGAAGATCTTGAAGAAGGTCCCGGTTTGCGCCCAGCCGTAGATCACCCGCGGCGTGGCGTTCATGTAGATGTTGCCGCAACCGCTGGGGGAGATCACCGCGTCGGCCACCACCAGGTAAGCCAGCCAGCCCACACCCAGGGCGAGGGCGATATCGCGGTACGGCAGGGCCAGTTCCTTGGCGACGCCGGCCCAGCCGTTGGCGAGCATTTCGGTGGGAATGCCGCCGAGGAATGCGGTCTGCAACAACACGTAGATTGCGGTAGAGAGCAGCACCGACAGGATCAGCGCAATCGGAATGGTGCGTTGCGGGTTTTTCACTTCGCTGGCCACCGAGATGATCGGTGTCAGGCCCAGGTACGCGAAAATCACCCCGCCGGCGGACACGGCCATTTCAATGCCCGACAGCCCGAACGGCGCGAAGCCCTGGGCGTGGAAATTTTCCGGTTTGAAGAAGGTGAACAGCACGCCGATCACCAGCAATGGCACGATGAACTTGAACACGCTGACCAGGTTATTGGCCATGGCGAAGGTCTTCACGCTGCGGTAGTTGAGGGCGAAAAACAGCGAGAGCAGCGCAAACTGCACGAACCAGCCGAGGACGGTGGGGTTGCTGGAACCCGCCTGCGTCAACTCGGGAAACCAGGCCGCGGCGTATTGGCGCGAGGCGACCACTTCAATCGCCACCAGGCTCGAAAACGCGATCAGCGTGATAAAGCCCATCAGGTAGCCCAGCAGCGGGCCGTGGGAGTAGACCGGATAGCGCACCACGCCGCCGGCGCGGGGCAATGCCGCCCCCAGTTCGCAGTACACAATGCCCAGCAGCAACACGGCGAACCCGCCCAGCAACCAGGAAAAGATCCCCGCCGGCCCGGCGATGGCAGAGACGTGACTGGCGGCGAACAGCCAGCCCGAACCGAAGATCGCTCCCAGTCCGATAAAGGTGAGGTCGATCAATGAAAGCTGTTTCTTGAACTTGCCTTGGGCTGACATGGCGGCGCCTTCTTGTGGGTTATTGGATAGGCATGCAGTGGCCATACAGTGAACCCATCAATGGCGCCGCGATTGATGTTTTGCGCAGGCTGATATGACGAAATCAGCACAGTTTCGAGCGCTCGACATGGCGGCGCCCATGGGGCAATCTGCTCGCCAGGCACCGCCCGCCGGGCGCCTGGCCTGTCCGCTGAAAGCAGGAGAAAGCGTCATGATGCAGAGCGCGTTCGCGACCCTTTGCCAAGGGAGCGAGGCCAACCGCCCGCACACCATCGAAGAATTACTGGCCAGCGTAGGGCTGTTGTTGCCGATGCTGGACGTGATTCCGAATGCCGCGATTTTTATCAAGGACGTGCAGGCGCGCTACGTATTGGCCAACCGCACCTTGGTGCAACGGTGCGGGTTGAAGCACTTGCAACCGCTGCTGGGGAAAACCAGCGCCGAGGTCTTTCCCGCGCAGTTGGGGCCTGGCTATACCGAACAGGATCGACGGGTGCTGGAGCAGGGATTTGTCCTGGAGGACCAGCTGGAATTGCACCTCTACGGCACCCGCGAGCCGGGCTGGTGCCTGACCCACAAATGGCCGCTGTACAGCCGTGACGGTGCGATCATCGGCCTGGCGGGCATCTCGGTCGACCTGCAAACGGCCAGTGAAACTCACCCGGCCTATCAACGGCTGGCGGCGGTGGACGAGCACATCCGGGCGCATTTCAATCGGCGTGTCACCCTGGGTGAATTGACGCGGATTGCCGGGATTTCAGTGGCGCAACTGGAGCGCTACTGCAAGCGCGTGTTCCACCTCACGCCGCGTCAGATGATCCAGAAGGTGCGCCTTGAGCATGCGCACCGACTGCTGCATACCGAGCTGCCGATTACTGACGTGGCGTTGCAGTGTGGGTATACCGACCACAGCGCGTTTACCCGGCAGTTCAAGGCGTCGACCGGGTTTACGCCGCGCCAGTATCGTCAGGCGACCAGTGTGCGGTGATGTCTAATTGATATTGTCTGGGTACAATCGCCCATGGCCAACGTCGGCCGGGCTGTTTTACAGGGAGGTTTTTCTTTGAAAAAGATCTTATTGGCGCTGTGCTGCAGCCTGAGTGCCGGTTGTGTCGGTTTCTATCAACAACCTGCCGCCACTGCGCCCCACGCAACGCTCGAAGCCATCCAGGGACCTAACACCCTGTTGAACGGCGGCGTCCAAATGTACTGGGCCTACTATGATCCGGGTTGCAACGACACGGCAGAAACCGGCGTGCTCGGCACTCGCAAAGGCGAGGTCAGCGAGCGGTTTTTACTGATCCCCGATCGACGGATCTACGTAAATGTCATGAGCAGCGGTGGCGCCAACAAGGAGGGCGCCAACGCTCTTCGCAGTTGCGCAAACCTGGTCAGTTTTATCCCTGCCGTTGGCGCGACTTATCAAGTTATCCAGTCCGTGCCGGTGAGTGGCTGTGTGGCGGATATCACCGACAAAACTACCGGGCGCTCGCCTGATTCGTTCAGAAGAGAAGCGGTCGTGGGTGGGTGTTCGCCTTGACTAGATGAGCTGCGTGCCCGTCTTCAAACGTGGGCGTCTTCAAACTATCAGGAGTTCAGCGAGATGGAATCAGGGATAGAGTTATCTTTCGACATTACCGAGCAAGAGCGCCAGGCCATCCTTCAGCCGCTCCGGGCATACAACATCAGCCAATGCGGCGAGAACCCGTTCGAAACCTTTGGGCTGTTACTGCGTGATCCCGCCAGCCAGGAAGTGGTGGGCGGCCTCTACGGGAAAATTTCCTATGGCTGGATGTTCGTTGAGCTGTTGAGCGTGCCTGAGTCAATGCGCACTCAAGGCATGGGCTCGCGGCTGATGCACGCGGCTGAGGAGCTGGCACGGGAGAAAGGGTGTGCGGGGATCTGGCTGGATACCTTCAGCTTTCAGGCACCCGGGTTCTATCGGAAGCTGGGCTTCAGCGAGTTCGGGCATATTGCCGAGTACCCGCCAGGGCACAAACGCCACTTTTTCGAGAAGCGTCTGGGTTGAGGGCTAGCGTGTCACCGACCGCCAGGTCACCAAGCCGTCCAGCCCCTGATCGGACTTCAAGTACCTGAGCACGTTCTGCGCCTGGGCCTTCTCTTCAAACGGGCCGACAAAGGCGTGAGGCGGCTCATCGAGCACGGTGGGCACATCGAGCGCTCGCAGTTGCGCAACCAGTTCGCCAAACGCTTTGTCGGTATCGGCGGTAAGGCGCACCACCCAGCCGCTGCGATATTTCAGGGCGATAGGTTCCACCTCGGCGCCACAGTGTTTGCATTGCGCGGCGGTTGCTTTGATCGGGCTTTCACACGCGGGGCACGGGCGCAGGTCTTCGTGTACCAGGGCGTCCACACCGGTCTTGGGAACGCGCGGCATCAGCAGGAGGGCGATCAGGGGGATCACCGGCACGAACAGCCCAATCGCAAACCATCTTGGCCCTGACCTGCCGCGCTGACTGGCCAGGTAGGCAGTCACAACGGTGAGTGCCAGCCATAGGGAAAGGTAAATGCTCATGTGCACGTCCTTGTCTTGATTTAGCAGGAGCGATGGCGGCGCTGAGCCTGTTCAGCCCCGCGTCGCCATCGGCAGCGCGAACAACATGGATGCCGCCAGGTGCTTACTGCGCCTTGGCGTTCTTGATGTCCGCAATCACCTGCTTGGCAATCGCCTGGACCTGCTTCTGCGTCATGGCCGACGCCACGCCTTCCCAGGCCGATGACTCGGTTTCATAAGTCCGTGCGCCCAGCGGTGCGCCGGATTTCAAGTCGCAAAAGTCAGCTTTCGAGAACACCCAGGCATTACCCACCAATGCTCCAGCAGCGTAGCGGCTGCCAGCCGTCAGGTAACGAAACTTGCTGACGTTAATGGTGATGCCAACTCCGTCTGCACTGCCGGTGTTGATGGTGGGTGTTTCCTTGAGGCTATAACCGGCCTGTTGCGCCTCGGTTTGCAGGGCCGCGCCCCATTGTTGCTTGAGCAGTGGCCAGTCCTGGTTTTGCTCGACAGTGGTGTTGCCCTTGAAGCTCACGACCAGGTTTTGTTTAGCCGATTCCGGGATGGCCAGGGTGTCTGCACCACCGCTTTTTACCTTGGCTGCGCAGCCACCCAGCATCGAGAGGGCAACAGCGAACGACAGGGCGTAAAGCGCCTTGGAGGTTTTCATTGAATTTCCGTATCCACAACAATTGAGAAAGGGGGAGGCCACCGCATCGGATGGGGCGGCTACGATGCTTGAACCTCCCGCCGTCTGGCAAGCGATGACTGCCAAATGCCCTCTAACGCTTCAAACACCCACAAACTTTATTGGATTGCAGCAACAATTTTTCTTGTTGGACACCTCCCTCCCCAAGCAGCAAAGATGCCGCCACTGACGCTCGACCTTCCAGGTCAACAATAAAAAATCGAGCCGGGCTGCACGCCGTTTTCTTGCAGTGAACCCTTTGTTCACTACCTGCTTTACTGGCGCCGCAGCGCGCACTTAAGGACCTCACCACCATGCAAACTGTTGTGAACCTATGGCCGCTGATTGGCGTACTCGTCATCGTGGTCGGCTTTGTGTTGCGCTTCAATCCGCTGTTGGTCGTCACGGCGGCAGCGATTGCCACCGGGTTTGCCGCCCACTTCCCGCTGGAAAAGATCCTCGCCACCATGGGCGACGGCTTCCTCCAGACTCGCGCCTTGCAATTGATCCTGTTGTTGCCCCTGGCCGTCATCGGCTTGCTCGAGCGCCATGGCTTGCGCCTGCATGCGCAAAACTGGATCGCGCGCTTTGAGCGGGCCACGGTCGGGCGCTTGCTGATCATCTACCTGTTTGTGCGTGAATCCACTGCGGCCATGGGCCTGACGAGCCTGGGCGGGCACCCGCAGATGGTGCGCCCGTTGCTGGCGCCGATGGCGGAAGGCGCGGCGGAAAAGCGCTATGGCAAACTCCCCGACAAGCTTCGCCACAAGGTCCTGGCCATGTGTGCCGCGACCGACAACGTCGGGCTGTTTTTTGGCGAGGATATCTTCGTCGCCTTTGGTGCGATTGCGCTGATGCACACCTTCCTGCTGGGTTCGGGGATTGATGTCGAGCCTCTGCACATTGCGGTCTGGGGCATCCCGACGGCGATCTGCGCCTTCATCATTCACGCCATCCGCTTGCACCGCTTTGACCGAATGCTGACCCGAGAGCTGTCACCGGCCAACAAAGCGGAGGCGGCGCAATGATCATTTCCATTGAATACCTGTACTGGCTGGCCGGCATTCTGCTGGTGATCACCTCCGGGATGATCCTGATGGATCGCACCCACCCCAAGCGCTGGTCGAGTTCGTTGTTCTGGCTGCTGTTTGCCATTCCGTTCCTGGTGGGGGAGCGTCTGCCCTCGGTGGTGGTCGGCGTGGGCGTGGTGGTGATGGCGCTCATTGCGGGCCTGGGCGGCGTAGGCCGCGGCGCGCATGCCCAGTTGCATGACAAGGCCGCACGGGCCAGCGCTGGTCGCCTGGGGCATAAATTGTTTATCCCGGCATTGGCCATTCCGTTGACCACGGTGATCGGCTCGGTATTACTCAAACACACCGAGATCGGCGGCGTGCCGCTGCTGGACCCGAAGAACACCACCTTTGTTTCCCTGGGCATCGGCTGTCTGATTGCACTGGCGCTGGCCTGCTGGCTGACGCGGGACACCCCGGTGCAAGCGCTTCGCGAATCCCGACGCCTCACCGAAGCATTGGGCTGGGCGATGGTGCTGCCGCAGATGCTGGCGATGCTCGGGCTGTTGTTCAACGAAGCGGGCGTGGGCACGGCGGTTGCGCACATCACCACCACCTACATCAACCTGGATTACAAGCTGGTTGCGGTGATGGTGTATGTGCTGGGCATGGCACTGTTTACCGTGATCATGGGCAATGGTTTTGCGGCCTTCCCGGTGATGACTGGCGGCGTCGGCGTACCGGTGCTGGTGGGCATCTACGGCGGCAACCCGGCGGTGATGGCTGCCATCGGCATGTTCTCCGGTTACTGCGGTACGCTGATGACACCGATGGCGGCCAACTTCAATATTGTCCCGGCGGCGTTGTTGGAGCTGCCGGATAAAAACGCGGTCATCAAGGCACAGATGCCGACGGCGTTGATGATGCTGGTGGTGAATATTGTCCTGCTCTACCTGCTGATGTGAGGCTGTAATGCGCACTGTATTGCTGACGGGTTTCGAACCGTTTGACCACGACCTTATCAACCCGTCCTGGGAGGCGGTACGCCTGTTGGAGGGTGTGCAGTTGGGCGCTGATGTGCGGATTGTCACGCGGCAGTTACCCTGCGCCTTTGCCACGGCGGGCGAGCGTCTGGCTCAGCTGTTGGCCGAACATCGCCCGCAGATGGTCATTGCTGTCGGGCTGGGCCCCGGGCGCAGTGATATTTCCATCGAGCGGGTCGCGATCAATCTCAACGACGCGCGGATTCCGGACAACCTGGGCGCGCAGCCTATCGATACGGAGGTGGTGCCCGGCGGCCCTGCGGCCTACTTCGGTACCTTACCGAGCAAGGCCATGGTGAAGGCCGTGCGCGAGGCCGGCATTGGGGCCTGCGTGTCGCAAACCGCCGGTACTTTCGTGTGCAATCAGGTGTTCTATCTCTTGCAGCACGCGCTCGCCGGGTCAGCGGTACGCAGCGGTTTCATCCATGTGCCGTGGCTGCCTGAACAGGTGGCGGGCCGCGTGCCCGAGCCGGCCTCGATGGCATTGCCGATGCAGGTTGAGGGCTTGCGGATTGCGCTGCTGACCGCCTGGAATACCCAGGTGGATATCGCTGAAGCGGGTGGGCAAGTCAGCTGAGGTTTTCGGCTTCGCGTCCCGGGAAAAACAACGCGAAGCACGTCACACCGTCCTCGCTGCTGACGCTGTAGCGCCCGTTGTGCAACTGCATGATGGTCGCGACGATGGACAGCCCCAACCCGTTGGAATGCGCCGATCGCTCCCGGGATTCATCCACCCGATAAAACCTCTCGAACAACCTCGGTAAGTGCTCCGCCGGGATGGTTGCCCCTTGGTTGGTCACTGTCAGGCTGATGCCTTCGGCGCTGGGTGTGGCCTGGATCAGCAGTTCAGAACTTGGCGCACCATATTTGATGGCGTTGGCGCACAGGTTGGCCAGGGCACGGCGCAACAGCATCGGTTCGGCCCAGATCACGCCTTCGCCCTGGGCAAGGATGTGGATGTCGACATCGCCCGCGAGGCCTTCGAAGTAGTCGGCCATGCGCTCCACTTCATCGGCGGCATTCAGTTCCTGGCGTTGGCGCAGGGCGCTGGCGGGGTCGGTACGGGCCAGGAACAGCATGTTGTCGAGCATGCGCGCCAGGCGTTCAAGCTCTTCGACATTGGAGGCCAGCAGTTGCTGATAGGCCTCGACGCTGCGGTGTTGTTGCAACGCCACCTGGGTTTCCCCCAGCAAGTTATTGATGGGCGTGCGCAGTTCGTGGGCCATGTCGGTGGAGACCTGCCCCAGTTGCACAAAACCCTTGGCCAGGCGTTCGAGCATGGTGTTGAACGAGTCAATCATCGGCAGCAGTTCTTTCGGTGCGCCCTGGCTGTCGAGGCGCGCGGCGAGGTTGCCGACACCGATGCCCTGGGCATGCACCGCCAGGCGCCGCAACGGCAGCAAGCCGCGATGCACCATCAGGTAACCGACCACCGCCAGTACCAACGCGGCGATGCTGGCGAGGATATAGACACTCAGCCGGTAGCTGGCGAGCACGGCGGTGCGCTCGGTCATCAGGCGCCCGGTGGTGACTTGCAGGCTGCCCAGGTCGCCGGAATCGATGGTGGCAGCCAGCATGGAGAAGGGCACTCCGTTGACGCCAGGCAAATGCTGCACATCGGAGAAGTCCAGGGCATGGTTCCGGGGCACCGGTGTCACGGCGGGCATATCGATGTTGCCGGGGTTCACCTCCAGCAACGGCTTCTGCCCCGGCGCCGCGATGCTCAGCACCGATTCGCGATTGCCCAGCATGTTCTGGAACAGCTCTGGCTTGGTCTTGATCAGGTCCAGGGTGTTGCTGTCGTTCAGCAGATTGCGCAGTTGGTCGACGCGGTAAATCAACGCGGCGTCATCGCGGCGGATCAGTTCGCGCTCAAGCTCGCGGTACAGCGCCACGCCGAGGGTCGCCAGCAGGGCGAACGCCAGCAAGGCAAAGATCAGCGCCAGGCGCAGTGTCAGGGAGTAATGCCGAGGCTTGCTCATGGCTGCGTATCGAAGCGGTAGCCGATGCCGCGCACGCTGTGGATCAGCTTGAGCTGGAACGGGTCGTCGATTTTCAGGCGCAGGCGGCGCACGGCCACGTCGACCACATTGGTGTCGCTGTCGAAATTCATGTCCCACACCCGCGAGGCGATCAGCGAGCGCGACAGCACCTGGTCCTGGTGGGTGGCAAATAAGTGCAACAAGGCGAACTCCTTGTTGGTCAGGGTGATGCGCACGCCGCCGCGGGTGACGCGGCGCTTGAGCACGTCGATCTGCAGGTCGGCGATCTGCAGTTGTTCTTCTTCACGACTTGGCCCGCGCCGGGTCAGGGTGCGCAGGCGCGCCACCAGTTCGGCGAAGGAAAACGGCTTGATCAGGTAATCGTCGGCGCCCAGTTCCAGGCCCTTGATGCGGTCGGCAATGTCGTCCCGGGCGGTGAGGAACAGCACCGGGGTGTCGGCCTCCTTGCGCAGGCGACGCAACACTTCCCAGCCGTCCATTTTCGGCATCATCACGTCCAGCACGATCACGTCGAACGGGGTTTCCAGGGCCTGGTGCAAACCGTCCACACCGTCGCGGGCGAGGCTCACGGAGTAGCCCAGTTCCTGCAGACCGTTAAGCAGGTAGTTGCCCGCCTTGGGCTCGTCTTCGACTACGAGGATATTCATGGGAGTTGCCCTGATGATGTGCCGGTGTTTCGTGGCGCAAGTGTAGCCCGATCAATTGTCATTGGGGCAGCCGATGCCCTGTACCTGATAGTCCAGCAGGTGTTCGCGGCCCTGGCTGTCGAGGTAGTCGAGGCGGGCGGGGACGATGCCGCACTGGCCGTAGGTGTCGGTGCTCGACAGCACTTTGGCCACGTCCATGTGCATGAAGAAGCCGGGCGTGTCATGGATCACCGAGGTAGCGGCAGTGGTGCCGGCAAAAGCCGAACCGGTGGCGAGGAGGGCAGCAAAGCCGAGGATAAACAGTTTCATGGCGGTATCTCTCTTTAAGGGTTGGCTGCCGGTATCCGGCAGTGAGTTCACAGTAACCAGGCGACACAAACAGCCAACCAACAGGATGATGACAAGGTTGTAATGAAGGGCTTAAGGCTGGCGACCGGAAGCTTCGAGGATCAGGTCGGTGATTTCCTTGGCGTGGGAAACCAGCGACAAGTGGCTCGACGGCACCTCGATGGTGGTGGCGTTCATGCGTTTCGCGAGGAAGCGTTCCAGGTCCGGGTTGATGGTCTGGTCGTTGCTGGACACCGCATACCAGGACGGCTTGGTGTGCCAGGCGGCGTTGACGGTGCGACCGCTGAACAGGGTTTTGGCGATCGGTTGTTGTACGGCGTACAGCTCCATGGCCTTGGCGTGGGGCACGTCGGCGGCGAAGTACTTGAGGAAGGCGTCCTGGTTCAGGGTCAGGTAGCCGTCGTGCTCCACCACACC
Organism: Pseudomonas sp. AN3A02; assembly: GCF_011765255.1. NCBI lineage: Bacteria > Pseudomonadati > Pseudomonadota > Gammaproteobacteria > Pseudomonadales > Pseudomonadaceae > Pseudomonas > Pseudomonas sp. AN3A02. Next base: position 156,354 of record NZ_JAARNI010000009.1, on the reverse strand, counting down.
GGCACGTACGGGTGTGCTCGGGTACTTGGCGGACAGGGCGACGAAGTCTTCGTTGGCGTCCGGAGCGCGGGCGGCGACGTACACCAGAGAGCTGACCCTGGGGTTGACCCCGGCGTCGCTGACCACGGTGCCGGCGTAGGAATGGCCGACCAGCACGGTAGGACCGTCTTGTTGATCGAGTACGCGATTGGTGGCGGCGACGTCATCCGCCACCGAGGTAAGCGGGTTTTGCACGGCGGTCACATGCAAGCCGGCGGCCTGCAGGCGGGTGATCACTTCGGACCAACTGGAACCGTCAGCCCAGGAGCCGTGCACCAGTACCACGTTGTTGGCTTTCACTGGGGCGATCGGGCCGGCCATGGCGGTGCCGGTGCCCAGCATCAACAGGCTTGTGGCGATCAGGCAGAGTTTGCTTACAGGTTTCATCGGGCGGGCTCGCTTCTTTTTCAGTGGGAAGTTGGGTCACCCGCTGTGGGTGACTGACGACTTCACTGTATGAAGTGAGGGTGCTGGCAACACTGACAGCTTGATGACAAGTTTGTAATGCAATGGGCAGCCTGGAGCTGCCCTTGTTGGGCGAAGATTCATCAGACAGTACGGGCTGCCTGCAGGCGTTCAGCGCCACCTTCCGCCAGGCCGCGTTCGTGCAGGCGATCGGCGCCGCCCTCGGCGAGCAGGTGGGATGGCTGGTCCTTGACCGCGGCGGTGTGGGTGTCGGCCGACGCCATGGATGACAGCCCGAGGCCCGCGACGACAGCGAGGCCGAATACCAGGGACGAAGCTTTCGAGAGTTTGAACATGATGAGTCTCCTACGAGTGAGCCAGCCGGATTGGCTGGTGGTCGTAGTTAATCCCCGGGGTGTATCCGCCATGTGTGCCCGGGCGTGGCGAAATGCGGGTTCGCGTATCCAGGCAGGCTTTCCATACAGTCCGATACAAACCACGGGAAGGTTTACAGCGTTTGGGGCGATCCGTAGATTGCATCGGGCAAGTGGTTCGTCAGCACCCAAGTCCGGGTGACGAAAACATGAGGAAGCCGAGCAGTGTCCACCCGTGATTCAGCTGTATTCGCCAACCGTTACCGCGCCTTCCTGTTCGATATGGATGGCACGCTCCTGAACTCCATTGCCGCTGCCGAACGGGTATGGGCGACCTGGGCTGAACGCCACGGGCTGGATGTCGCGGCCTTTCTGAAGACCATTCATGGCGCCCGGGCCATCGATACCATCACCCGCCAGGCATTGCCCGGGGTTGACGCGCAGGCGCAGGCGCAATGGATTACCGAGGCTGAACTCGAGGATGTAGAAGGGGTGGTGGCGATTGCCGGCGCGGTGGAATTTCTCAACGCGCTGCCCGGCGATCAATGGGCGCTGGTCACGTCCGCACCCAAGGCATTGGCTCTGCGCCGTATGCAGGCGGCCGGGATCAACCCGCCGGCGGTGTTGGTCACCGCGGAGGATGTCGCCAGTGGCAAGCCGGATCCGGCCTGTTATGTGCTCGGTGCGCAACGCCTGGGAGTGCCGGTGCAGGACTGCCTGGTGTTTGAAGATGCCAGCGTCGGGATTCGTGCCGGAGAGGCGGCGGGGGCCGATGTGATGGTAGTGACCTCGACGCACCATACGCCTATGGTCACGGAACACCCCTCGATTGCCGGGTACGAGCATTTACAGGTTTTGCGGGACGAAGCCGGGATGTTGCACCTGCAGCGCCTGAGGTAAAAAAGGCCGATCCGGTTAACCGGATCGGCCTTCTTCATAAACGGACGGCTCTACAGACGGTCAGGACGAGGCTTTCCGGCGATCACTGCGATGGGTTCGCCGACACAGCTTTCGATGAATGGCTGCCTGAATGGGCTGGAGACAGAAGACAAACAAGTACGCGCCCAGAAACAGCGTCAGGTCCAGCCAGGTGTAAGCATTCTCGGAGATGCCTTCCATTTCGTACCGCACGGCATACTCCAACCCGAAAAAAACCACGGCGATCAGCCCGGCGATCACCCAGGACTTGGATAAGTAAGGCTGTTTAACAGGACGCCTCATCAACGTGCTCCTCGGCGCGCTGCAGACTGTAGGGGTTTTGTCACGAGTTTCGGCTCTGGAATACTCAACAAGTTCCATTTGTATGCAAGCTGTTTCATGCGTAGAGGGCAGCCAGCGGCTATTACTGTGAAGTGTTCCTGCCGTCCGTCACGCAAAGGGAGTACGCCTTATGTTCGTTCAGTGGTTACTTGCAGCCGTCCATTTACTGGCATTCGCTATGGCGTTGTCGGCCGTGCTCGCCCGGGGCAAGGCGTTGCGCTGCCTGGTGGAGAGTGAACCATCCACCGTGCGCCGCGTATTGATCACGGACAACATCTGGGGAGTTAGCGCCCTGGTGTTGTTGGTAACCGGTGGCCTGCGAGCCTTTGGCGGCTATGAAAAAGGCGGTGATTATTACCTGCACCAGCCGTTGTTTCACGTGAAGATGACGCTGCTGGTATTAATTTTGTTACTGGAGCTCGCGCCGATGATCCGCTTTATCAAATGGCGCATCGCCTTGGCGCGCGGCACGCACCTCGATTTTCACCGGGCAGGTCTTTTTGCGCGCATCAGCCACCTGCAAGCGTTGCTGGTTGTGCTGATGATGATTGCGGCAAGTGGTATGGCACGCGGCGTCAGCTTGGGGTGACGCTGGCCTGGCGTTGGAATAGAGAATAGGACGCGCTGGCCGCGGGAAGCCGCGAGCAGGCTAAAGGAGGTTTTCGCCAGCCGTTACAGTGAACGAAAGGGCTGGCTACTGGAGGCGCTTCAAGGTGTCTGGTTTTTATCCGGAGCCGTCAGGCCCGCCTGGATACGTTGGTAGATCTCCTCGCGATGCACGGCAACGTCCTTTGGAGCATTGATGCCGATTCTTACTTGCTGGCCGCTAACGCCCAGGATGGTGATAGTAATGTCATCACCGATGTTTATGCTTTCACCGACTTTGCGGGTGAGTATCAGCATGGACTTCTCCTTGATTGCTTTGAAGGACACATGTTTCAGACAGGGCAGATGTCGGATGTGTGTAGCTTACTGCGAAGCGCTTCCCTGTGGCTGCCTCTTTTAGGACGCATAGAGGCGGCATTAATTCCCATGGCGCCATCATACAGGTCTGCGATACATGATTCGCATTGTTTAAGCCAACGTTTATGACGGCCAGAATAGACAGTGAATGATAAAGTCGCCTCTTTGATCCTCTAAGGAGCAGGGTAGTGCGTAAAGTAGCGATGGCAATTGCGGTGTTGGCATTGGCCGGTTGCGGTGAAGGTAAAAGTGTCGATGCGCCCAAGGCCAGGCCCTCCGCTGCCGAGGCGCCCGCCCAGGCCCAACCAGCGGTCGGTGCGATCGCCTCTCAAGAGTGGGATGTATGGGTGGGGCCGCCGGATCACAAGCTGCAAGCGATAACTGACCTGACCGCGTGGTTGCTGGAACACGGTTTCAGTTTCTATCTGACGAAGGAAGACGGTAAGGACCAGGTACTGCTGGGGCCGTTCAGCACCAAGGCCGAGGCCGAGGCCAAGCAGGTGCAGTTGACCGAGAAACTGGCCACTGCGAAGAAAAATGACACCGTGTCCGAGGTCATCGAACACAAGGTTGCGCAGTAAAGGACCGGCAAGCGGGAGTCCATGAGGCTCCCGTTTTTACGTTCAGCCGCAGGCTTTCAAGTTCACCGGGCCGACAAATTCATTGCCGCGCCCCATCACGCACGCCACGGTTTGATTGCGCTGGCGCTCCCAGGATTGTACCGGGTAGGTCTTGTTCCAGGCTTCGTACAACTGGCGGTCCTGCTTCGACAAGCGCAGGCCATACTGCTTGCTCATATAAAAGTACGTACGGGCGATCATGCCGCGAATGGACGGGCGGGGCATGACCTTCTTGGCCTTGAAGTCCACCTGGGTCAGGCACGATCCATATTGACCGCTTTGTACCGGCAGCCAGCCAAAACTGAAATTGTTTCGGTCGCCATTGACCTCGCCGATACTCGGCACCAGGTTGTGCAGGTCGGCTTCAGCGCGTTTGTACACCGCATCCTTGCGGGTGCAGTTCTTGCGTCCGCCGTCCTGCCAGCACTGGCGCTGATGACCGATCTGCCAGGCCGGAACAATGTGTTCCCATTCAATACGCGCCGCCCGGTTGGCGTTCTTGCGCGGGACATAGCCGCAGGCTTTCAGGTCAACCCGGTTACCGTTGTATTTGCAGCCGCAATAGAACTCCGTGGATTGCGGTTCATACAGCTTCCAGGCGATTTTCTTGGCTTCGCTGAACGTCTTGGGGGCTTGGGCTTGAGCGGTGACAGCAAAAAATACACACAACAGGCTGATAAAACGGACACTCATTGACTCAATCTTCCTTCGGCACTACCCAGAAAATCTGCACGCCACCGTCATCGCGATAAGCGAGGGTGACGTTGTCGTTTTCTGCGATTTCCTCAAGTAGTCGTGCCCACTCGTCTTCCGGTTCCTCAGGCAAACGGAAGATCAACGCCGCCTTGTTTTTTTGAGCGTTGGTGGAATTGATGATTTTTTGCACACGAACGGCCAGGCGTTGATAGGCGTCAGGCGCTGCTGGTGCTGCGGAAGAGGGCTTTGCCACGGAGTATTCCTTATTAGGCTGTACGTGCATACAGTATTTAACTGTGGGCAATTTCGCAACTGCTTAAAATCCAAGAAGTTCTTCTGACAATGGTTTTGCCGATTTGGTGTAGGAGGGCTTTGTTTTTCAAGGGTTTTTTGCGCGGGGGTAAAGCGGGGTGAATTGCAACCGCTCGCGGTGCGCCACGAGCGGGATGGCCCAACCGTTAATGGTCAGGCCTGTGATCGATCAATATTCCCAGAACATCCGTTGCAGTTCCTTGCTGTCCTGAGTCTTGGTCAGGGCGACCATGGCCAGGATGCGGGCTTTCTGCGGGTTCAGATCATGGGCAACGACCCAGTCGTATTTGTCGTCAGGCTGTTCGGCGTTACGCAGAACGAAACCGCCGGCATTTACGTGGGAAGAGCGAATGATCTGCACGCCTTGCTTGCGCAGTTCCTGCAGGGCCGGTACTACCTTGGAAGACACCGAACCATTGCCGGTGCCGGCGTGGATGATGGCTTTCGCGCCGGCCTGGGCCAGGGCCTTGTAGGCAGTGTCGCTTACGTTGCCGTAGGAGTAGGCGATTTCGACGTCCGGCAGACTTTTGATGGTCTTGATGTCGAATTCCGAGTTCATGGTGTGGCGCTTGGCTGGCAGGCGGAACCAGTAGGATTTGCCTTCAACCACCATGCCCAGCGGGCCCCACGCGCTCTTGAACGCTTCAGTCTTGATGTTGATCATCTTGCTGACGTCGCGACCCGACTGGATCTCGTCGTTCATGGTCACCAGTACGCCTTTGCCGCGGGCGTCTTTGCTGCCGGCGACGGCTACGGCGTTGTACAGGTTGAGCATGCCGTCAGCCGACATGGCGGTACCCGGGCGCATCGAACCGACCACGACGATTGGCTTGTCGGTCTTTTCCACCAGGTTGAGGAAGTAGGCGGTCTCTTCCAGGGTGTCGGTACCGTGGGTGATCACGATGCCATCGACGTCCTTGCTGTCGGCCAGTTCGGCGACGCGGCGACCCAGTTGCAGGAGGTTTTCGTTGGTGATGCTTTCGGAGGCAATTTGCAACACTTGCTCACCGCGAACATTGGCGATCTGACTAAGCTCAGGAACGCCGGCGATCAATTGTTCGATGCCGACTTTGGCGGCCTGGTAGGTCGCACTGTTGGCCGCGCTGGCGCCAGCGCCGGCGATGGTGCCGCCGGTGGCGAGGATCACCACGTTGGACAGTTTTTGCTGGGTTTCAGCTTCTTTTGCCTGAGCGGCAACAGGGAACAGCAGCAGGAGGGCTAACGCGCCCGGAACGAAGGTTTTCAAAGCAGATTTCATTATTCTTCTCTCTAGTTTTTGATGAGTGCTGATGCAGGTTCATCTAGAAACACCCGGGCGGTTCTGAACGCCGCGAGGTGCTGAGTAAGAGCAGGATTTGTACCAGCGGTATTTTGTTATTCAATAGAATTTAACTTATTGATTTATATCTATTTTTATTTGATTTTCAGGCAAGGTTTTTCGTTTCGCGTCCGGCTTTCCGAACAAAGCGCCGGGTTGCTGTTCGGTTGTCCGAAAAGGATGACGGGAAAAAGACGGAGTAATACGGGGCAGGCACACCGCAGCCTGTCGTTTTAGAGAACGGTCAGGCGCCGCTGATGTTTAAGCAGAACACTCAATGGTCGAGAGGGCAGGGCGTAGAGCGGATTCATCAAAAGGCTGTTTTCTTCCGTTGACAAATCCCGACAAGCTTCTCATAGTTTGACCTAACGCAAACGTTTGCGAGATGTTTCACGGGGTGCTCCCTGAGTGTCGTGAAAGCTCGTATCAGCCGCCCGGGTGGGATGGCTGCCGAAGCGTTCTTCGGTGCAAGCGTTGCTCACAATAATCATAAGATCGGAGTGAACCCATGAAGCTGCCATTCGCTGGACGTCTTCTTGCTGTCGCTGTGCTTGCTGCCGCATCCGCTGCCCTGCCTCTTTCCTCTGCATTTGCTGCCGAGACCGCCGCCAAACCCAAGGTCGGCCTGGTCATGAAATCCCTCGCCAACGAATTCTTCGTCACCATGCAGGACGGCGCCAAGTCCTACCAGAAAGAACACGCCGCCGATTTCGACATGATCACCAACGGGATCAAGAACGAAACCGATACCTCTGCGCAGATTGATATCGTCAATCAGATGATCCTGTCCAAGGTTGACGCGATCGTCATTGCGCCTGCCGACTCGAAAGCCTTGGTCACCGTGCTGAAAAAGGCCTCGGACAAGGGCATCAAGATCGTCAACATCGACAACCGCCTCGATGTGGACGTACTGAAAAGCAAAAACCTGGATATCCCATTCGTAGGGCCTGACAACCGCAAAGGCGCACGCCTGGTCGGTGAAGAACTGGCCAAGCACCTCACCAAGGGTGACCAGGTAGGCATCATCGAAGGTGTGTCCACCACCACCAACGCCCAACAGCGTACCGCTGGCTTCAAGGACGCGATGGATGCCGCTGGCATGAAGATCGTTTCTACCCAGTCCGGTGAGTGGGAAATCGACAAGGGCAACGCGATCGCCGCTGCCATGCTCCAGGCAAACCCGAACATCAAGGCACTGTTGGCCGGTAACGACAACATGGCCCTGGGCGCCGTCTCCGCCGTGCGTGGCGCTGGCAAGGCCGGCAAAGTGCTCGTGGTTGGCTACGACAACATCGAGGCTATCAAGCCGATGCTGCAGGACGGCCGCGTCCTGGCCACTGCCGACCAGGCGGCTGCCCAGCAAGCCGTTTTCGGTATCCAGAATGCTCTGAAGCTGGTCAAGGGTGAAAAAGTCGATTCTGTGGATGGCATGATCGAAACCCCGGTCGAACTCATCCTCAAGAAGTAATTCCCCGGCAGCACCAAACAGCGTCCGTTCACTCGAGCGGACGCCTGGAGACGTTCCTATGTCATCTTCCGCACCGAACGCTGTCCTATCGGTCAGCGGTATCGGCAAGACCTATGCCCAACCGGTTCTGTCCGACATCACCCTGACGCTCAATCGTGGGGAAGTGTTGGCGCTTACCGGTGAGAATGGCGCGGGGAAAAGCACCCTGTCGAAAATCATCGGCGGGCTCGTCACGCCGACCGACGGCCAGATGCAGTTCAATGGCCAGGCCTACACGCCGGGCAGCCGTACCCAGGCTGAAGAGCAGGGCATCCGCATGGTCATGCAGGAGCTCAACCTGCTGCCGACCCTGACGGTCGCCGAAAACCTTTTCCTTGATAACTTGCCCAGCCACGGTGGCTGGATCAGCCGCAAGCAATTGCGCAAGGCCGCGATTGAAGCCATGGCCCAGGTTGGCCTGGACGCTATCGACCCGGACACCCTGGTCGGCAGCCTTGGCATCGGCCACCAACAGATGGTCGAGATCGCCCGCAACCTGATCGGTGATTGCCACGTATTGATCCTCGACGAACCCACGGCGATGTTGACCGCCCGTGAAGTCGAGATGCTGTTTGAACAAATCACCCGCCTGCAAGCCCGCGGCGTGGCGATTATCTATATTTCTCACCGGCTCGAAGAGCTCGCCCGTGTCGCCCAGCGCATTGCGGTACTGCGTGACGGCAAGCTGGTGTGTGTCGAGCCGATGGCCAACTACAACAGTGAGCAACTGGTCACGCTGATGGTGGGCCGCGAACTGGGCGAGAAAATCGACCTGGGCCCGCGCACCATCGGCGCGCCGCTGTTGACGGTAAAAGGCCTGACCCGCTCGGACAAGGTCCGCGACGTGTCCTTTGAAGTGCGTGCCGGCGAAATCTACGGCATCTCCGGCCTGATCGGTGCTGGCCGTACAGAGTTGCTGCGCCTGATCTTCGGTGCCGATATCGCCGACAGCGGCACGGTGGCCCTGGGCACCCCCGCCCAAGTCGTCAGCATTCGTTCGCCCGTCGATGCGGTCGGTCATGGCATCGCCCTGATCACCGAGGACCGTAAAGGCGAAGGCCTGCTGCTGACTCAATCCATCGGCGCCAATATTGCCTTGGGCAACATGCCGAAGGTCTCCAGCGCTGGCTTGGTGAATAGTCGTGACGAAACCGCCTTGGCCAAGCGCCAGGTCGACGCCATGCGCATCCGCAGTTCCAGCCCGGCGCAGTTGGTGTCGGAGCTGTCGGGCGGTAACCAGCAGAAGGTGGTGATTGGTCGCTGGCTGGAGCGCGATTGCGAAGTGATGTTGTTCGATGAGCCGACCCGGGGCATCGACGTTGGCGCCAAATTCGATATTTATGCGTTGCTCGGCGACCTGACCCGCCAGGGCAAGGCGCTGGTGGTGGTGTCCAGCGACCTGCGTGAGTTGATGCTGATCTGCGACCGCATCGGCGTGCTCTCCGCCGGGCGCCTGATCGAGACTTTCGAGCGCGACAGCTGGACCCAGGACGAATTGCTTGCGGCCGCATTTGCCGGCTATCAGAAACGTGATGCGCTGCTCAACGACGCAGCGCCTAGGAATACCCCATGAAAACCACTTCTTCCCCCGCAAAACATGGCGGCAACTTCTACGGCCTGGGCACTTACCTGGGCCTGGCCGGTGCTTTGCTGGCGATGATCGCGTTGTTCTCGTTCCTGAGCGATCACTTCCTCTCTTACGACACCTTCAGCACCCTGGCCAACCAGATTCCCGACCTGATGGTGTTGGCGGTCGGCATGACCTTCGTACTGATCATCGGCGGTATCGACCTTTCCGTAGGCTCGGTGCTGGCTCTTGCTGCATCGGCTGTCAGCGTGGCAATTCTCGGCTGGGGCTGGAGTGTGTTGCCGGCAGCCATATTGGGCATGGGCTGCGCCGCGTTGGCCGGGACCATTACTGGTTCCATCACCGTGGCCTGGCGCATCCCGTCGTTCATCGTGTCCCTCGGCGTGCTGGAAATGGCCCGCGGCGTGGCGTACCAGATGACCGGCTCGCGCACCGCATACATTGGTGATTCGTTCGCCTGGCTGTCCAACCCGGTGGCCTTCGGGATTTCGCCTTCGTTCATCATCGCGTTGCTGGTGATCATCGCCGCGCAGCTTGTGCTGACGCGTACCGTGTTCGGTCGCTACCTGATCGGCATCGGCACCAACGAAGAGGCCGTGCGCCTGGCCGGTATCAATCCAAAGCCCTACAAGATCCTGGTGTTCAGCCTGATGGGCCTGCTGGCCGGCGTGGCGGCACTGTTCCAGATTTCGCGCCTGGAAGCGGCAGATCCAAACGCCGGTTCCGGCCTGGAGCTGCAAGTGATTGCGGCCGTGGTAATCGGCGGCACCAGCCTGATGGGCGGGCGTGGCTCGGTGATCAGTACGTTCTTCGGCGTGCTGATTATCTCGGTACTCGCGGCAGGGCTGGCGCAGATTGGCGCCACTGAACCGACCAAACGTATCATTACCGGTGCCGTGATCGTGATCGCGGTGGTGCTGGATACTTACCGCAGCCAGCGCGCCAGTCGGCGAGCCTGAGCCATGGCAACGATCAAGGATGTGGCGGCGCTTGCGGGAATTTCCTACACCACGGTGTCCCATGTGGTGAACAAGACGCGCCCGGTCAGCGAGCCGGTACGGATCAAGGTCGAGGCGGCTATCAAGCAGCTCGACTACGTGCCCAGTGCGGTCGCGCGATCGCTGAAGGCCAAGACCACCGCGACCATTGGCCTGTTGGTGCCCAACAGCCTCAACCCGTATTTTGCGGAACTGGCCAGGGGCATCGAGGATTACTGCGAGCGGAATGGCTATTGCGTGATCCTCTGCAACTCCGACGATAATGCCGAGAAGCAGCGTAGCTATTTAAGGGTGCTGCTTGAAAAACGCATCGACGGTTTGATCGTGACCTCCGTGGGCGGTGATGACAGCGGCCTGGCAACGGGCCTGAAAGCGGTGCGTACGCCGATGGTCATCGTCGACCGCGCGCTCGACGGGATCGATGTGGACCTGGTGCGCATCGACCACGAACAGGGCGCTTACCTGGCGACCCGGCACCTGCTGGATTTGGGGCACCGCGACATTGCCTGCATTGGTGGCCCGAGCCATACCCGCGTGGCGCAGATGCGTATGGCGGGCTATTACCGCGCCCTGGCCGAGGCCGGGCTTGAAGTACCGGCCGGCCGCGTGCTGGAGAGTGATTTCACCAGTACCGGCGGGTATGCGGCGGCGGCGCAATTGCTGGCGGATAATCCCCCCAGCGCGATTTTTGCCGGCAACGACATGATCGGCTTCGGCGTGTTGCGCGCGGCTGCCGAGCGCAATATCCGCGTGCCCGGTGAGCTGTCGGTGATCGGGTTCGATGATATTCAAATGAGTCAGTACGTGTACCCGGCGCTGACCACGGTGGGCCAGTCGATCCTGCAACTGGGAGAGATGGCCGCCGAGCTTTTACTGCGACGAATTGCGACACCCCAATTGCCGATCGATCAACGCATCGTGACGCCGAGTATTGTTCTGCGCGAGTCAACGGCGCCGTTGGCCGGTGTGTTTGCCCAATACCGCTGAACCGAATTGATGAGTACTGATGTATGCCAGCAAAAGTAGTGGTAATAGGCAGCCTGAACATGGACCTGGTCACCCGGGCCAGCCGGCTGCCCCGCGCCGGTGAAACCCTGATCGGCCAATCGTTTTCCACCGTTCCCGGCGGCAAGGGCGCAAACCAGGCGGTCGCTTCGGCGCGTCTTGGGGCCGAAGTCGCGATGGTCGGTTGCGTGGGCACCGATGCCTATGGCGCGCAATTGCGCGACGCACTGTTGGTGGAAGGTATCGATTGCCAAGCCGTCAGCACCGTCGACGGCTCCAGCGGTGTGGCGCTGATCGTGGTGGATGACAGCAGCCAGAATGCGATTGTCATCGTCGCCGGCAGCAATGGCGAATTGACCCCCGCCAAATTACAGACCTTTGACAGCGTGCTGCAGGCTGCCGACGTGATTGTCTGCCAGCTTGAGACGCCGATGGAGACTGTTGGCCATGCCCTCAAACGCGGTCGCGAACTGGGCAAGACGGTGATTCTCAACCCTGCGCCGGCCAGTGGTCCGCTGCCTGAGGATTGGTACGCCGCCATCGATTACCTGATTCCCAACGAAAGCGAAGCCTCGGCCTTGAGTGGCGTAGTGGTGGATTCACTGGACAGCGCCAAGGTCGCCGCCACGCACCTGATCAAGGCCGGTGCCGGTAAAGTCATCATTACCCTCGGCTCCGAGGGCGCATTGTTTACCGATGGCCAAGGCTTTGAGCACTTGGTGGCGCCCAAGGTCAAGGCGGTCGATACCACCGCTGCCGGTGACACCTTCGTCGGTGGTTTTGCGGCGGCACTGGCTAACGGTAAAAGCGAGTCTGAGGCCATTCGTTTTGGCCAGGCGGCTGCTGCGCTGTCGGTCACCCGGGCCGGTGCGCAACCGTCCATTCCTACATTGCATGACGTCCAAGGTTTAGTGTCCTCATGAAAAAGACTCCCTTGCTTAATATCGCGCTGTCGCGGGTGATCGCATCCCTTGGCCACGGCGACATTCTGGTGATCGGTGATGCCGGCCTGCCGGTGCCGCCTGGCGTTGAGCTGATCGACCTGGCGCTGACCAAAGGCATCCCGGATTTCGTCAGCACCTTGCGCATTGTTCTCAGCGAAATGCAGGTGGAAAGCCATGTGCTGGCGGAAGAAATCCTGCTCAAGCAACCGCCGGCCCTGGCTGATCTCAATACCCTGACCGAACAGGCCGCCCTCGGCGAGCGCCGCCTGCTCAGCCATGAAGAGTTCAAGCAGCTCAGCCGCAAGGCGAGGGCGGTGGTGCGCACCGGTGAGTGCCAGCCTTACTGCAATATCGCGCTGGTCTCCGGCGTAACGTTCTAGAATTCCCAACGACAAGGAGTGCGTCATGCAACGTGGTACCCAAACCCTGCGACACCTTTTCCGGAGTGTGCTGCTTTTGTCCTTCCTAACTGCTGCAAGCGCCCACGCGGCGGAAAAAATCGACCTGATCATCGATACCGACCCCGGTGCGGACGATGTGGTGGCCTTGCTGTTCGCCATGGCTTCGCCCGATGAGCTGAACATCCGCGCGCTGACCACCGTTGCCGGTAACGTGCGCCTGGACAAGACCTCCCGCAATGCGCGCCTGGCTCGCGAGTGGGCAGGGCGCGAGGAAATCCCGGTATACGCCGGTGCACCAAAACCGATGCTGCGCACGCCGATCTACGCCGAAAACATCCACGGCAAGGAAGGCATCTCCGGCGTCACCGTGCATGAGCCGAAGAAAGGCCTGGCCGAAGGCAATGCCGTTGATTACCTGATCAAGACCCTGAGCACCGCCAAGCCACACAGCATCACCATCGCCATGCTCGGCCCGCAGACCAACCTGGCGCTGGCATTGACCCAGGCGCCGGAGATCACTCAAGGCATCAAGGAAGTGGTAGTGATGGGTGGCGCGCACTTCAACGGTGGCAATATCACGCCGGTGGCTGAGTTCAACCTGTTCGCGGATCCGATCGCGGCCGAGATCGTGCTCAAAAGCGGCGTCAAGCTGACTTACCTGCCATTGGACGTGACCCACAAGGTCCTGACCAGTGAAGCACGCCTGAAGCAAATCGCTGCGTTGAACAACAACGCGAGCAAGGTGGTGGGCGATATTCTCAATGAATACGTCAAAGGCGATATGGAGCACTACGGTATCCCGGGTGGCCCGGTGCATGACGCTACTGTCATTGCCTACCTGCTCAAGCCTTCGCTGTTCAGCGGCCGTGAAGTCAATGTGGTGGTGGACAGCCGTGAAGGGCCGACCTTCGGCCAAACCATCGTCGATTGGTACGACGGCCTGAAACAACCGAAGAACGCGTTCTGGGTTGAAAACGGCGATGCCCAAGGCTTCTTCGATCTGCTGACCGAGCGTCTTGGTCGCCTGAAGTAAGCGGTTTACCGGTCGGCGTTCGTCGGCCGGGTCTTATTCGCGCTCGGGGTCTGGTGCCCCCATATGATCGGCCGGGTATTTCTCGAATACCTGGCCGATAAATGCCTGCGCGGCCTGAGTTCCCAGTTCCTTGACCAGCAGGTCGATACCGATGATTGCCAACTCCTCCGGGCTGCCCGGGCTATAGGAGCTTTGCCCTTGGGGCCACTTGGCTTTGATGTCGGCGTGGATCGTAACGATGGTCATGGGTGTCTCGCGAGGCTGGAAGGCGGTTGGTGCTGTCTTGCGAGTGGAGTTAACCATTTTGCGCAGCGTTTGGCACTGCTACTTAGGCATGAGGGGAGGGCTGTGCGACACTGTCCGCCTGTTTAATTGCCAGGGCAAACCGCGTGCAGATCGATTTGAACAACCCCGAAAACCTGACGCTGGAGGCTGTGAAACAGTTGCTGGCCTGCGCCAGTGACAACGTTCACACCCAATTGCGCGTCACCAAAGCCGGCATTGCCTACATATCTTCAGGCGTGGTGGGCGGTGTTGATATCGACGGCCTGCTGTTTCGTCTCGAAACCTGGGCGGCGGGCTCCGGTTATGTCGGCAACGTCGCAGCCAGCGACGAGGTGTGGGTGATGCAGATTTTCAATGCGCTCAAGCAGAACTGGCCGACGCCGCCGTTTGATTACATCGACATCTACTGAGCGCGTTCATATCTGGTGACGATTGATTCGCTGGCGCCCAGCGCCGACTCAGGCAGACTGGCCAACGGCCAATTGTGACAATTCGGAAACCAATCGGCCAAACCGCGGTCGCACGGTCTCTGCCCATTTTTTCTTAAAGGAGGCTTCATGCCTTGGAAGCTCGCATCATTCGGTACTTTGTTGGCTGCGCTTGTCTTGACGGGTTGCAGCACCCCGGGTACCTCTGAGCCAGCCAAAGACACTGCCGTGACCGATGCTGGTCATAGCCGCTGTGAGGCGAAGGCTGCCGAGTTCGCAATCGGCCAGAAGGCTTCGCCACAACTGCTGGAACAGGCCCGTAGCCGCGCCGGTGCGCAGAACGCACGCATTCTCAAGCCAGACGACATGGTCACCCTGGAATACCGTTCCGATCGCCTGAACCTTAATACCGATGACAACCTGGTGATCAATCGCGTCAATTGCGGCTGATTGCTTCAACGCTTTTCTCCAGGCCATAAAAAACCCCGTCACATGGACGGGGTTTTTTTAGTTCGGCGCGGAATTACTCTGCGCGAACCTGTGCAGCTTGCATACCCTTTTGGCCTTTCTCAGCCACGAAGGAAACGGTTTGGCCTTCTTTCAGGCTTTTGAAACCGTCGCTTTCGATAGCTTTGAAGTGTACGAACAGGTCGTCACCGCCACCTTGAGGAGTGATGAAGCCGAAGCCTTTTTCATCGTTGAACCATTTAACGGTGCCGGTTTGGCGATTAGACATGGTGTATCTCCAAGAAACATATATTTTCAGTAGTGCTGTGCTGCTCAGGCCAACTGGGCACACCGAGCTATCATAGTCGAAATGTTCGACTTGGGAGCCCCCCCAAGGCATTGTTTGCTAATCAATCGCGTTGTGTTTCATGCCTTGGTTGGCTGAAAGCCCCGATCTACGGGGCTTTTAAGCGAAATATCAGCTAGTAAAAAAAGCCGTAAAAGCTGCGTAATTTGTGAGAAATGGCAGTTTTCAGGGCGTTTTTTGGTCCTTTAGCCGGTCTGCCGGGGTGCGAAAATTACTTTTTCTTCACGACTTTGCAGGACGAAATTGCCGCGACAGCTTTGTTCTTCAGCTCGGGGCTCGCGTTCTGATTGGTCATGAGCTCTTTGATCTCGGCACTGCTCAATTCGGCATTGATCTTGTCCGCGCCACATTCACAATGGTCTTTGGCGGTTTTGGCATCAACACTTTGCTGGGCGGCTGAACTGCAATCCTTGATGAAGCTGTCCCGTGCACCGGCGGGCCAGTTCGACGGGGCTGCGGCGTGCGCACCCAGGGACATGAGGGTCAGGGATGCGGCAAGGGCGAAAGTCGAGGTAAAACGCATAATGAAATGCTCCTGGAGTCATGGACGAACGGTGATTCTCGGTGTGTTTGAGGCCCGCCGTACAGTTCAAGTTCACTTTTGCCCCTAAAAGCAGGGAATTTGCGTTTCGTTAATCGGTGCCGGCACCATGACCGTTCATCTGTGCTAGCATCTTTCGCTTGGCTATTTTCCGGCGCGCCTTATGCCGCCCCGCCAAGCTCTTTTTTGTTTAACTCCAGTCACTCTGGTTCGATTACCGGTTGGCCGAAAGGCTCCTGCCGCTGTAAGGCAGGCGTTCATTATTGAGCGGCCTGGTGTTGGATCTTGTACTGGCTCATCCCAACCCACGTGACCTTTGGTAGGGGTCACCACTAGGAGAGGAGGCGCCATGCCAACTATTACTCTTCCCGACGGCAGTCAACGTTCATTCGATCATTCGGTTTCCGTAGCCGAGGTCGCCGCATCCATTGGTGCCGGCCTGGCCAAGGCCACCGTGGCCGGCAAGGTCGACGGCAAGCTGGTTGACGCCAGTGACCTGATCACCGGCGATGCCAGCCTGCAAATCATCACGCCCAAGGATCAAGAGGGGCTGGAGATCATTCGCCACTCTTGTGCGCACCTGATTGGCCACGCGGTCAAGCAGCTGTACCCAACCGCGAAGATGGTCATCGGCCCGGTCATCGACGAAGGCTTCTATTACGACATCGCCTACGAGCGTCCTTTCACTCCGGACGACCTGGCGGCCATCGAGCAGCGCATGCACGCGCTGATCGAAAAAGATTACGACGTCATCAAGAAAGTCACTCCGCGTGCCGAAGTGATCGACGTGTTCACCGCCCGCGGCGAAGACTACAAGCTGCGCCTGGTGGAAGACATGCCGGACGAGCAGGCCATGGGCCTGTATTACCACGAAGAATACGTCGACATGTGCCGTGGCCCGCACGTGCCGAACACGCGCTTCCTCAAGTCGTTCAAGCTGACCAAGCTGTCCGGTGCCTACTGGCGCGGCGACGCGAAGAATGAACAACTGCAGCGGATCTACGGCACTGCCTGGGCTGACAAGAAGCAGCTGGCGGCCTACATCCAGCGCATCGAAGAAGCCGAAAAACGCGACCACCGCAAGATCGGCAAGCGCCTGAACCTGTTCCACCTCCAGGAAGAAGCGCCGGGCATGGTGTTCTGGCACCCGAACGGCTGGACCCTGTACCAAGTGCTTGAGCAGTACATGCGCAAGGTTCAGCGCGACAACGGCTACCTTGAGATCAAGACGCCGCAAGTCGTTGACCGCAGCCTGTGGGAGAAATCCGGGCACTGGGCCAACTACGCCGACAACATGTTCACCACCCAGTCGGAAAACCGCGACTACGCCATCAAGCCGATGAACTGCCCGTGCCACGTACAGGTGTTCAACCAAGGCCTGAAGAGCTACCGCGAGTTGCCGATGCGCCTGGCCGAGTTCGGCGCCTGCCACCGTAACGAGCCATCGGGTGCGCTGCACGGCATTATGCGTGTACGCGGCTTCACTCAGGACGATGCCCACATCTTCTGCACTGAAGAGCAGATGCAGGCCGAATCCGCTGCGTTCATCAAGCTGACCATGGACGTTTATCGCGATTTCGGTTTCACCGAAGTCGAGATGAAGCTGTCCACTCGTCCGGAAAAACGCGTCGGTTCCGACGAACTGTGGGATCGCGCCGAAGCTGCACTGGCCGCCGCCCTTGATAGTGCGGGCCTCGCGTACGACCTGCAGCCAGGCGAGGGCGCGTTCTACGGTCCGAAGATCGAGTTCTCGCTGAAAGATTGCCTTGGTCGCGTCTGGCAGTGTGGTACCCTGCAGCTCGATTTTAACCTGCCGATCCGTCTGGGAGCCGAATACGTCTCCGAAGACAACAGCCGTAAACACCCGGTTATGCTGCACCGGGCGATCCTCGGTTCGTTCGAACGGTTCGTCGGGATCCTGATCGAGCACTACGAGGGTGCATTCCCTGCGTGGCTGGCTCCGACTCAGGCAGTGATCATGAATATCACTGATAAACAGGCAGATTTTGCCGCTGAAGTTGAAAAAACTCTCAATGAAAGCGGATTTCGTGCCAAGTCCGACTTGAGAAATGAAAAGATCGGCTTTAAAATCCGCGAGCATACTTTGCTCAAGGTTCCCTATCTTTTGGTTATCGGAGATCGGGAAGTCGAGATGCAGACTGTCGCTGTGCGTACTCGTGAAGGTGCTGACCTGGGCTCGATGCCCGTCGCCCAGTTCGCTGAGTTCCTCGCGCAAGCGGTTTCCCGGCGTGGTCGCCCAGATTCGGAGTAATTATTATTAAGCGTGAAATGAGACAAGATAAACGAGCTGCACCGAAAGCCCCGATCAACGAGAATATCTCGGCACGCGAGGTTCGGTTAATTGGCGCTGACGGCGAGCAGATTGGCATCGTCTCGATTGATGAAGCGCTTCGTATTGCTGAAGAGTCCAAATTGGACCTGGTGGAAATCTCCGCCGACGCAATCCCACCCGTTTGCCGGGTGATGGACTACGGCAAATCGATCTTCGAGAAGAAGAAGCAGGTTGCCGCAGCGAAGAAGAACCAGAAGCAGATTCAAGTAAAAGAAATCAAGTTTCGTCCAGGGACGGAGGAAGGGGATTACCAGGTAAAACTGCGCAACCTGGTACGTTTCCTGAGTGATGGGGACAGGGCCAAGGTATCCTTGCGATTCCGCGGCCGTGAGATGGCCCACCAGGAGCTGGGGATGGAACTCCTCAAGCGGGTTGAAGCTGACCTGCTCGAGTACGGTTCGGTCGAACAGCATCCTAAGATGGAAGGACGCCAGCTTATTATGGTCATCGCCCCGAAAAAGAAGAAGTAATCAATAGGGCACGGCAGGCCTTCTGATTATGTTTATCAACTGAATGCGGAGTACCGAACATGCCAAAGATGAAAACTAAAAGTGGTGCTGCTAAGCGGTTTCTGAAAACTGCTAACGGTATCAAGCACAAGCACGCTTTCAAGAGCCACATCCTGACTAAAATGTCGACCAAGCGTAAGCGTCAACTGCGCGGTAGCAGCTTGCTGCATCCGTCTGACGTCGCAAAAGTCGAGCGCATGCTGCGCCTTCGTTAATTTTAGTCAAGAATAGAGGAAGTAACTCATGGCTCGTGTAAAGCGTGGCGTCATGGCGCGTAAGCGCCACAAGAAAATTCTGAAACTTGCTAAAGGCTACTACGGCGCGCGTTCACGCGTATTCCGTGTTGCCAAGCAAGCGGTTATCAAGGCTGGCCAATACGCCTACCGTGACCGTCGTCAGAAAAAACGTCAGTTCCGCGCTCTGTGGATCGCTCGTATCAACGCTGGTGCACGTGTTAACGGTCTGTCCTACAGCCGTTTCATCGCTGGCCTGAAAAAAGCGTCCATCGAGATCGACCGTAAGGTTCTGGCTGATCTGGCAGTGAACGAAAAAGCGGCGTTTGCTGCGATTGTCGAGAAAGCTAAAGCCACCTTGGCTTAAGTACCCCCGACAGTCACCCTGGGTCGCTTCCGCGGCCCAAGGTGTTAAACGTCTTAAATAGGGGAAGAGCCTTCAAGCTCTTCCCCTATTTTGTATCTGGAGTCTGTACATGGAAAACCTGGATGCGCTGGTCTCTCAAGCACTAGAGGCTGTGCAACGCGCAGAAGATATCAATGCCCTGGAGCAAATCCGGGTTCACTACCTTGGCAAAAAGGGTGAATTGACTCAGGTGATGAAGACCCTGGGGAATTTGCCGGCTGAAGAGCGTCCGCAAGTCGGTGCGCTGATCAACGTGGCCAAGGAGCGTGTTACAGAGGTTCTCAATGCGCGCAAGGCGTCGCTCGAGGAGGCCGATCTTGCGGCCAAGCTCGCCGCCGAGTCCATTGACGTAACCCTGCCTGGCCGTGGCCAGACCTCGGGCGGCCTGCATCCGATTACCCGGACTCTGGAACGTATCGAGCAGTTCTTCACCCACATCGGCTACGGCATTGCCGAAGGCCCTGAGGTCGAAGACGACTATCACAACTTCGAGGCGCTCAACATCCCAGGCCACCACCCGGCCCGGTCGATGCATGACACCTTCTATTTCAATGCGAACATGCTGCTGCGCACCCACACCTCGCCGGTACAGGTCCGCACCATGGAATCGCAGAAGCCGCCGATCCGCATCGTCTGCCCAGGCCGTGTGTACCGCAGCGACTCCGATATTACCCACTCGCCGATGTTCCACCAGGTCGAAGGCCTGCTGGTTGATCGCGACATCAACTTCGCCGACCTCAAAGGAACCATCGAAGAGTTCCTGCGGGTGTTCTTCGAGAAGGAGCTGGCGGTGCGTTTCCGTCCCTCGTTCTTCCCGTTCACCGAGCCATCCGCTGAAGTCGATATGGAATGCGTGATGTGCAGCGGTAAAGGCTGCCGCGTCTGCAAACAGACCGGCTGGCTGGAAGTGATGGGTTGCGGCATGGTTCACCCCAACGTGCTGCGCATGTCCGGGATCGACCCGGAAGAATTCTCGGGCTTTGCCTTCGGCATGGGCGTTGAGCGTCTGGCCATGCTGCGTTACGGCGTGAACGACTTGCGTCTGTTCTTCGACAACGACTTGCGGTTCCTCGCGCAATTTCGCTAGTCGTAACGGATCTTTAGGAGAGCAGGATGAAATTCAGTGAACAATGGCTGCGTGGCTGGGTAAGCCCGCAGGTAAGTCGCGACGAGCTGGTTGCTCGTCTGTCGATGGCCGGCCTTGAGGTCGATAGTGTGACGCCGGCTGCCGGTGTTTTCAGTGGCGTGGTAGTGGGCGAGGTGCTGAGCACCGAGCAACACCCGGACGCCGACAAATTGCGTGTGTGCCAGGTCAGCAATGGCGCGGACACCTTCCAGGTCGTGTGCGGAGCGCCAAACGTGCGTCCGGGCCTGAAAATCCCGTTCGCGATGATCGGGGCCGAACTGCCAGGCGACTTCAAGATCAAGAAGGCCAAGCTGCGTGGCGTTGAGTCCAACGGCATGCTGTGCTCCCAGGCGGAGCTGCAGGTCGGCGAAGGCAATGATGGCCTGATGGAACTGCCGGCCGACGCGCCGGTGGGCCAGGACATCCGTGTTTACCTGGAACTGGAAGACGCCAGCATCGAGGTCGACCTGACCCCGAACCGCGGCGACTGCCTGTCCCTGGCGGGCCTGGCGCGTGAAGTCGGTGCGCTGTACGCCGCCACCGTCACCCGTCCGGTGGTTGCCGCCGTGCCTGCGGTGCACGACGAAGTGCGTTCGGTCGAAGTGCTGGCCCCTAACGCCTGCCCACGTTACCTGGGTCGTGTGATCCGTAACGTCGACCTGTCCAAGCCAACCCCGCTGTGGATGGTTGAGCGCCTGCGTCGTTCAGAAGTACGCAGCATCGACGCTGCCGTCGACATCACCAACTACGTGATGCTGGAACTGGGCCAACCGCTGCACGCCTTCGATCTCGCCGAAATCAATGGCGGCATCCGCGTACGCATGGCCGAAGAGGGCGAGAAGCTGGTGCTGCTCGACGGCCAGGAAGTCAGCCTGCGTGCCGACACCCTGGTGATCGCTGACCATTCCCGTGCCCTGGCGATTGCCGGCGTGATGGGTGGCGAGCACAGCGGTGTGTCCGCAACCACTCGCGACATCTTTCTCGAAAGCGCCTTCTTCGATCAGATCGCCATCGCTGGCAAGGCCCGTTCCTACGGCCTGCACACCGACGCCTCGCACCGCTACGAGCGTGGCGTGGACTGGCAACTGGCCCGTGAAGCCATGGAGCGCGCCACTGGCCTGCTGCTGGAAATCACTGGCGGCGAAGCCGGCCCGATCATCGAAACCGTCAGCGAGCAGCACCTGCCGTCGGTTGCACCGATCGTCCTGCGCGCCAAGGCCGTTGAGCAAATGCTCGGCCTGGTGATCGACCCGGTTGAAATCGAGCGCCTGCTGTCGGCCCTCGGCCTCGGCATCTCTGCTGGTGAAGCAGGGCAGTGGCACGTAGAAGTGCCAAGCCATCGCTTCGATATCAGTCTGGAAGTCGACCTGATCGAAGAGCTGGCCCGCCTGTACGGCTACAACCGCCTGCCGGTTCGTTACCCGCAAGCGCGTCTGGCCCCGCAGCCGAAAGCTGAAGCCCGTGCACATCTTCCAGAACTGCGTCGCCTGCTGGTTGCCCGTGGTTATCAGGAAGCGGTGACCTACAGCTTCATCGATCCGAAGCAGTTCGAACTGTTCAACCCGGGTGTCGAGCCGCTGTTGCTGGCTAACCCGATCTCCAACGACATGGCCGCCATGCGCTCGTCGCTGTGGCCGGGTTTGGTGAAAGCGCTTTCCCACAACCTGAACCGTCAGCAAGACCGCGTGCGCATGTTCGAAAGCGGCCTGCGTTTTGTCGGTCAACTGGATGGTCTGAAGCAAGAGCCGATGCTGGCTGGCGTCGTCTGCGGCAGTCGCCTGCCGGAAGGCTGGGCACAAGGTCGCGACACCGTCGACTTCTTCGACGTCAAGGCGGATGTGGAAGCCGTGTTGGGCTTTGCCGGTGCGCTGGATGTGTTCAAGTTCACCCCCGGCAAACACCCTGCGTTGCATCCCGGCCAGACCGCACGTATCGAACGTGAAGGTCGCCTGGTGGGCTTCGTTGGCGCGATTCACCCTGAACTGTCGAAAACCCTGGGGCTGGACCGTCCAGTCTTCGTTTTTGAGCTAGTCTTGGCTGAAGTGGCCTCGGGCAAAATGCCTAAATTCAGCGAGTTGTCGCGTTTCCCTGAAGTACGACGTGATCTGGCGCTGATTGCCGATCAAGGCGTTGCGGCCAGTGCTGTTCTGGACGTAATCCGTGAAAATGCAGGGGAATGGCTGACAGACCTCAGGCTATTTGACGTTTATCAGGGTAAAGGCATTGATCCGCATAGAAAAAGCCTTGCAGTTGGCTTGACCTGGCAGCATCCATCGCGCACTCTTAATGACGATGAGGTGAATACGACGACACAAAATATCCTCACCTCGCTCGAACAAAGGTTAAACGCCACGTTAAGGAAGTGACGTATGGGGGCTTTGACGAAAGCTGAGATGGCGGAACGTCTGTATGAAGAGCTGGGCCTGAACAAGCGCGAGGCCAAGGAATTGGTCGAGCTGTTTTTTGAAGAAATCAGGCACGCTCTTGAAGACAACGAACAGGTCAAATTGTCCGGCTTCGGCAATTTTGACCTGCGGGACAAACGCCAGCGGCCTGGCCGCAATCCAAAAACGGGAGAAGAAATCCCGATCACGGCTCGCCGTGTGGTCACCTTTCGTCCAGGGCAGAAGTTGAAGGCCCGAGTTGAGGCTTATGCTGGAACCAAGTCATAACGACGAACTGCCCGTCATCCCAGGCAAACGCTACTTCACCATCGGTGAAGTCAGCGAGCTCTGTGCGGTAAAACCGCACGTGCTGCGCTATTGGGAGCAGGAGTTTCCTCAACTCAACCCCGTCAAACGCACCGGGAACCGTCGGTATTATCAGCGCCAGGATGTGCTGATGATCCGGCAGATCCGCGCGTTGCTGTATGACCAGGGGTTCACCATCAGCGGCGCGCGCCAGCGTATGTCCGGTGATGAAGCCAAAGACGACACCACCCAATACAAGCAAATGATCCGCCAGATGATCTCCGAACTCGAAGATGTGCTGGTGGTTTTGAAGAAGTAATTCCGGCTTTTAAAATACTTCCACATTTCAAAAGCTTGCGGTATATTCCTGATCGCTTCGTTGCGAAGCGAACCCAGTAAAACGCCTAGTCGGGGCGTAGCGCAGTCCGGTAGCGCACTAGCATGGGGTGCTAGGGGTCGAGTGTTCGAATCACTCCGTCCCGACCATATTTTCTGAGTAAAATCAGTCAGTTAAGCCGATCAGATAGATCGGCTTTTTTGTGCCTGCGCAAAACCCGCGCAAAACTGGCGCAAAACTACCCGGTGATTTCACTGATATTCAGGTCCGGAACTGCTTCGGACCAGATGATTTCGTCATGGTCCCGTTGATAGTTTTTGGTCATGCCCTCGCTCGCATGGCCTGCAATCTTTTGCCCGTCCTTTCCGGCTTTCTTGTACAGGTGCAGCGATAGTGCTCGCACTTCGTGAAAGCCCGGCATCTCCTCTTCCTTCCATCCCGCGTAGCAGTTCGTCACCTCCCTGGCCTCCTTGAATGCTCGCGTCAAATACCGCTCCTCAACCTTCGTCCAGTGGTCCTTTGTCTGTGCCTGCTTCTGTTTCAGCCGATCCGGTTTTCGGTGTACCAGGTACGGCGAGACAACATCGTCTCTGCACCGGCTGATGACTGCTTGAAGCTCCGGCGTCACTCGAAAGCGGATCCACGCGGCGTCGCTGGCCTTGGCGGTCTTCTTCTGCACCACGTAGAGAAACCCATCGCGCACCCCGTCGAAACGCATGTCCAGGATGTCGGTGCGCCTCTGGGCTGTGATCAGTGCCAGGTCGATTGCGTTCTGGAGCCAAGCCGGTGCTTTTTCGCGGATAGCCTTCAGCCCATCTACGGTGTGGCGCTTGCGCAGTTTCTTTTCGATCCGGTTGATCGTGCTCGCTGCTGGGTTATCCGGGCACAGGCCTTTTGCTGCAGCGTGGTTGAAAATGTCCGTCAGGAGTGCTCGGCACTGGTTCGCTGTTCGGGGCGTGAGTGCGTCCAACATTTCCGCAACCATGCGAATTGATATCTGGTCGACCGCCTTTCCCTCGAACTGCCGGCGGAAGCGCCTGAAGTGCACCGCGTACAGGTTGAGCGTGCCCTTGGCCAGCTCGCGCGGAGGCAGGACGTCGCGCTCGTAGGTGTCGAGGAAGGTGGCGAACGACTCAGACGATGCGGACATTACGGCGCCGACCAAGTCAGCGCCGCGCATGAACTCCAGATTCAACTGCTTGGCGGCGTCGATTGCCTTGATGCGATCGGCGCCGAACTGGAACCACTTGCCGTCTGTAGGCCGGCGATACCGGTAGGTGCCGCGCCGCGCATCGTAGTACAGGTTCTGCGGAAGGCTCTTGTTCGCAGCGTTGCGCGGCCGTGGGGACATCATGCAGCTCCTTTCAATACCATTGCGACAAGGTCGTTGCCGTTGGATGCGTTGAACGCAGCCCAATCAACGTACCAGAGTTTTCCGATTTGCTCGCCCGGCACCATGCCGTTGCGGATGTGGTTCCGAATTGCCTGGGGGCAGGGCGGCGTTCCGTTTTCGCCCCAGCGCCGCCGCTGAAATTCGCTGATTTTGATGAGTTCTTTTCGCATAGCTACCTCCCGCCGGCCGCAGTGGGCCGCGCTGTCTTGATGATGTGAATGACCAGGCTGAAGGTGATCAGCATCCAGCCGCAGGTTCCGGCGAAGGCGTAGAGGATGTCGGCTGTTTCGCCGTCGGCCAGAAGGCGTAGGGCGATCCAGAAGAACCAGCAGCCGCTGCCGACCAGGTACAGCAAAGCGCCCAGCAGGATCAGGGTGAGTTTGATTGCGAACATGTGGTGTCCTTGCCGCGCTGGGCGGCATATAGGGGTATGGAGTAATGGCGTTTTGCCGGGATTTCTACTGCTTCAGAAGTGGTGTAAAAAAGGCTAAAACCAGTTCGTGATGAGGCATGGACGTGTCACACAACCTTGATGCCCCGATAGCGCATGCCTACCGGGGCCACGTAATGTTTCTCAAGTTCGACTGGCGACGCCCGAACGACGACGCCCCGGTCGCGGCCAAGATCATCGAGCCCGCTCCAATCGACGGCATGGGCGAAGTTGCCGCTGAACTGGAAGGGCCATGGCCTGATTATCCAGCGGCACTGGACGAAGCTATGGCCGCTGCTGAGCGCTGGATCGACAGCCAACTGCCCTAAGCCCGCTTACCGGCAGGCATGTAGGGGGATTGGGGTCAGGAGGCGATCTTGATGCCGGCGGCGTCGACGGCTTCAAAGCACGCGTTGCGCATTTGGATCTTGGCGTGGTGGGCATCCAGCCAGCTGTCGTCGATTGCGTCTTCGGGCGGTTCCGGCGAAGGGCCGACCGTTGGAAGGTCCACCAACAAGGTTTGGCGAGAAGTCCGCCACCCCCACCATGCCGATGCGACGAGAGGGAAGATGTACTCGCCGTCCACCTGCCTGGAGAAAGCGGCATCCTGAAACGCCTCCTCGCCGTTTCGCCGCCGAACCTCAGCCGCATATGCCGCTTCAAAATCTTCTCGCGATATTTCAGTCATGGCTTAGGCCCTCGGTAGATGAAGACGTAGGCGAACCAGAGGGTGGCGATCATGGCGTCACCCGCTTGAACTCGACCACCCAGACCCACGGGTTGGAGTCCCAGTCGCCACCGGTGGCGTTCCACAGGTTGGCGAACGCCCAGCGCGGACTCCCGAGGCATTCCTCATGGCTGGTGGTTTTGTCCCAGGCCCAGCCGGTGCGCTGCTGGTGGCCGACCACCGCCGGATAGATGCCTATGTCTTTCCAGCCGGTGCCCCCATGGGCGCACTGCTGGCCGTAGTCGGTGAAGAAGCAACCCTCGGCCTGGGCCTGTTCTTCGCTGATGTCCTGCAACCGCTCGACGCGCACGTCGGTGATCTCCAGCAGGATGCGGCAGGCCCAGCGAGGCATGTGGATGCTGGGCTTCCAGGTTGGCTGCTCCTGCTCGTACGGGGCCAGGCCGTCGGCGGCGTAGACCAGTGTCCCGTCGTCGATTGCTTCACCGATGTCCAGGTCATCCGGCTTGAGGTAGGGCCCGCGCATGACTTCGAAGTGATCGCAGTACCAGGTCTCGCGCACCCACAGCCGGTCGCCGGGCCTGCCGTAGGGGCAAAGATCAGAATTGCCAGGCAGTGTCAGAAACGCGGGCTCAAATCCAGAGGCCAGGCAATCCAGCGCCGCCTTTTTCTTCACCTCTCGCCGCGTGACCGTCTTCCGGCCTTCCAGGATGGCGCGCACCATCGGCGCCGAGAACAGGATGGGGCGTTCTTTGGTCTGGCTCACGGCGTAACCTCCCGGCGCGCCCACTGAACATAGGAGCCGTCATCCGTATCGAAGATCCCCATCAGGAACCACTCAGGGCCCGGCGATTCGGGATTCCAGGCGGTGCAGGCGGCATCCTCGTCAGGTAGATCCTCAAGCTCGTCGCCAGAGTGCCAGCCTTTCAGTTCCAGTCCCTGTTCCTTGACCCAGGCAATGTAGGGCGCCGGGTCTTCGCCTTCGCCAAAGCTCGGAATATTCGGGTGATACCACCAGCCGCCTGCATCGCGCTTCACCTCGACCGGACCGAACGGCTTGCTGCCGCTGTGCGCCTCACAGGGAGTGATAAAAAGCACGTCGGAGTACTGACCATCGCCAGAGCTGAATTCCATCTTGCAGCCGCACTTGGCGGGCTCGCTGTTGACGAACGTAATCTTTTGTTCGGGCATGACTTCGTCCTTGCCGCTATAGCGGCTGACTTTGAAGGGGGGATGGGGAGGGGTGGAACGAAAGACTGAGGCGCTAATTCCAGCGAACGTCGAGTTCTGAAATTTGTTGCTGCAGCTGCTCTATGAGTTCAAACCAAGAATCGAAAGCATTTGATTCGTTCTGGACTAGAAACAGGTAATAACCTCCGGTTTCACCTGCGCGGTCATCCTGAATTTCTATCGTCCAACCGGCGTATTCGCCAGTCAAAACTGTTCCAGTACGAATGATCTGCATGTGTTGGTCGGAATCCAGTGAATTTCTGAAATGACAGCTGTACTTTTTACATCAGCTTGGAAAATGTTGGTACTGCGGCATTTTCCCTCGTTACCAGATCATGGGCATTCACAACCGTCATGCCGAGGCGTTCGGCGATCAGGACTTCCAGCTTCGCGCCTTGCGACTTCTCCCAATCGGGCAACAAGGCGACCATTCCGCACAGGCCCAGGCGGGTCAGGTCATAGGCCATGTAGTCGGCCCACTGCGCACCCGCGACGATGCCGTGGTCTGCTGGGTTCTCGACTTCGTAGCCCTGGGCTCGCAGCTTGTCGGCCACAGCGTTGAAGGCGGGGTAGTTGAAGTCGGCGATGCCGGTCATCGGCCCGGCGACGTACACGCGGTTGGCGCGGGCTGCCTGGAGGGAGACGCCCGGTGGTGGGTCATTGCTCAGCACATACCGCGCCGGGTCCGACCCGCACTCGCAAGTGCTAAAGACATCATGGGCAGCCCAAGTTCGCCCATCAGGAGAGGCCTCAAAGCAGGGCGGTGCAAGATAGATCACAGGCGGATTTTTTACTGTAGGCATGGGGAGTCCTTGCCGGGCCATGCCCGGTTGGTGGAGTGGTGGTTTGCTGCGCCGTAGGGCAAAGTGCCGCTATTGTTTGGGAGCGAGCGTTTATGAACTGGAAAAAATTGATCGAGCCAAGCGTTTGGGTGATTTGGGGTTTAATCGTTGGCGGGGCGGGGCTGTGGGTAATCGTGGGCTCTATTGGTTATTTCGGGAAAGAAGGTTGGCTTCCGAATGACACCGCAGGGTGGGTTCAGGCGATAGGAGCCATTGTAGCTATCGGTATCGCAATCTGGATTCCTTATCGACAGCGTAATCAAGAGGCGCAAGAGCGTGCTAATGCCCGGACAGAAAGTGAGATATCCAGGTCTGAGCAGCTTCTTGCCTTATGCAAAGAACTAAGCAATGTCGTGGGTATACTACCTGATGAGTTTCTTATGGCTGACTATCATTTAACTAACGAAATGAGTCGGACCATTTTTGCCGACCTTATTGAACGGCTCAACTATTGGCAGAGAGATGAAACAAATTCAGATCGTCTAAATCTCTCATTAGAGCTTCGGATAAAGCTCTATGATTGGTTAAAATTTTTTAGTGATGAAGCAGATCATGAAGGACTTCGTCTTTACAATAAGACCGAAAGAGAATTGCCTCGCATAGAGTTGCTTCAAACAAAAATTGCAAATGTTGGGCGATCGCTCCGTGGTGAGCCGATTGTAGAGTTGGCAATATCGATACCCTCGGAGGAAGATCTCCCATTTTAGGGTTAAGCAGTGACCATGAGTGCTTCGATGATCCGTTGTCCAGCCAGCGGCGGTACCGCATTGCCAGTCATGTGCATGGTAAGACGGTGATTGTCCGGGCGCAGTGTGTCCCTCGGGAAGGATTGCGCGGCCATGGCCTCATCGGCAGTGATCATGCGCATCCGGTCACCGTCGACCACGGCCCATCGGTCCAGAGTGGTGATGGTGCCGATCGGGCGGTCCAGGCTCCGGCCGGTGAGGCCCGACCCTGAGCCGTAATAGGGCATCACGAACCGCTCGCCGAACCGTTCCCGTCCATTCTTCACGCGGGTCAGCGTGGATTCAGCACGACCTGGCCTGATGATCGGCGACCACTTGCCGACGTTGAAGTCGATAATCTCGCTTGCCGGCACATGCTGGTGTTGATGGAGCTGCAGGTGTAGCGGTGCCTTGCTGCGTGAGCAGACCATGAACAGCCGCACTCGGTGCTGAGGAACCCCGAGGTCGGCGCAGTCCACGATGTGCGGAGCCAGCGAGTAACCCAGGCGCTGCATCGCATCTGCCCAGGCGGGGTAGAGAATCCAGTCCATGAACTCCGGTACGTTCTCGATGATGGCGAAGTCTGGTCGGTTGACCTCAGCGTTCGCCACCGGTGCCCAGGCCGTTGAGCGCGAGTTGTCGTGCTGTGGGTTGCCTGACGCCTTGCCGCGCGCCTTGGTGTGGCCCTGGCAGCAGGGAGAGGCCAGCATCACGTCATGCTTTGGCACCTGCGACCAATCAGCCTGGTGCAGGTCTTGGCACACATGCTGCGTTTCCGGGTTGTTCTTGGTGTGCCACTCCACGGCGGATGGCCAGTGGTTGGCGGCCCAAAGGACATTGAGCCCGGCATCCTTCCCGCTGCGGGTAAATCCGCCGAAGCCGGAAAACAAGTCAATTGCTGTGAGCATAGGTAGTCCTTGCCGGGCCATGCCCGGGCGGTGGTTGGGGAATTACTCGGGACTGATGATATGATCGGTGTAGGGATAGGGAGTCGATCAATGGGATACAGGGCGGCGTTTTACTGTGCAGTGGGATTTCTGATACTAGCTTTAGCGATAGCCATGAATCTGGATTTATGGGGCAGTAAGTCTTTCTGGGATGAGGCTAATAAATATGGCCTTTTCTTTACGATATTCGGGACTTTGTTCGCCGTAGGGACTTTTCTATATGTAGGTATGTATGGCGAGAAGCTGAAACGCCGGTATAGAATTCCTGAAACGCATAAAGAGTTACAGGATTTGCTCATTGAAGTCCGACTAGCTTTAAAAGACTGGAAAGGGCGTGAAAATGATATCGTTGACCTTCTATATAGAATAAACGGACATCTTGAGAACGTTAGCCAAAAGCTAGATGGTCCTGAAAAGGCGCTAGCGAAAAAGCTATCTGCGTCTATTTCTAGAGAATGGCCTGTATATATCTTCAGGCGAAAGCTAACGGAAGGCGTGAGTTGGGATATTCAGAGAAATCTACAAAAGTTTGTTACGCAGCTTGGTGCCAAGCATCAGGATAATGAGGTGGAAAGATTATGAGCGACGCCAGATTTTCAAATATGGTCACCAGGCTGATTGAAGAAACAGCGCGTGGACGTATGATATGGCAGCTAAATGAAGCGCCTGTAAGTATTTCCGACGGGACAGAAGATAAGGTCGGTCTTTACTTTGAGGGGCGTTTTAAGGAAACAAGGTTTTCTATATATGAAGTGCGTTACAAGCACTTCACTGACGAAGAAGCATACTATTGGAGTTCCACGGTTGTATTAGCTATTGTTGATTATGATGATAGGGTGTTGTGGACCCAGAACAACTATCGGGAAATTAATGAGCTATATGATGATGTTCGTAGAAAAGCCAGCGGGGTTGATAGGCTTCTCGACTATTTTCGATAGAGTTGATCAGTCACCGCAGAAACAGGAAATGGCCTCGTCGTGGTCGGCGAACATATCGAATTGAGTGTCGGAGTAGTTGAGCATCTGTTGATAGCTGGGACGGTCGCTGCGGAAGCGGGCGCCGTCGCCGGTGAACTTCCCGCCGGAGACAACTGAGCTCTCCATGCGTGCCCACCAATCGCCCTTGCGGATCGGTTCATTGCGGTCGCTGGCGATGATTGAATAGACCTGCTTGGCACCTTTCAGGAAGCAAAGGTCGCAGTTGCCTTCCAGTGTCCTGCCGTTGATCGTCGGCAGCATCAGGTCGAATGGTTGCCCGGCCCAGAAGTCGGTCACGTCCTGTATGCCGACACCGGCATCGGCCAGCGGCATAACCATGGTGGCCCACTTGCTTTCGCTGGTGCTTTTTCGGTGCCGGATTTTCTCGACACGCCGCGGCTCATCCGCACGGATGCCTGTCATCATGTCCACCGGCGCTTCCTCGGTCGAAAGGCCCATGCTGCGCAGGTACTTGTGGATGATGCGGATCTTCAGGTCGATGGTGCAGAACCTGGTCACCGGATTGGGCAGGTACCTCCGTTTTCTGATCAGGGCTTCGAACGGCTCACCCTGGCGGCTGGCAGTGGCGTAGTCCACCACTGCAAAACCCGCTTCATCATCGCGAAACTCCAGCCAGACAATCGGTACATCCCAGCGCTCAGCGCATTCCCTAACGAACTCCAGAGTGGCCGGGTGTTCCTTCCCGGTATTGGCGAAGGTGACGACCAGATCGCTCAAGTCATCGTTGTTGTCCAGCACCTGGCGCAGCATGTAGGCGCTGGTGCGGCCGCCGGAAAAGCTGACGACCGTCGTCCCGGACAATTTGTAGGGAGACATAGGGGATCCTCGCCGGCTGGCGTGATTCGTTGATATGGGGTATTGGTGCGACTCGCTAAGGAGCCGGTATGGATACGAACAAGCTGCTCAAAATTCTGATTGCCACGAACTTGATAACGCTTATTTTGGCGGGGGTGTCTGCTTACTACGCCATGGATGCCCGGGACATTGCCGATGACGCGTACTCGGCAGCTGAATCCGCCAGTAGTCACGCGAGCAATGTCGAGGACATCCTCAACAGCCGGTGACTTGTTCAGGTGTTGGTGTTTTCATTGATATGGGGTATTACGGGTGACCGGCATGGAGCCGGAAGGAGCAGATAGATTTGAATTGGATGGATGGCCACTCAGGACTAGCATCGTGGGTTCAAGCAATTGGGTCGCTCGTTGCTTTGTTTGTCGCTATAGGAGTTGCATGGTGGCAAGGGCGCCAGTCGCGAAAGTTGTTTCTAGACCAGATTAACCATGAGGCGGAAGAGGCCAGACTTCAACGTATCTCGTCCCTGAGAGCTACAGCTGAGGTGGTTGAAATTGTCGCTAGGCGCGTGATTGGGGTGGCCAGGAAGATGCCAGATATTCTCATGGAAGGGAGCGCCCCCCGCCATAAGGACGCTCTTGAGGTAGCAGCGCTGTGGATTTCAAAGTTACCTATTTATGAGCTCCCTGGAGCTTTGGTTGCCAGGGACGTACAGAACATAGCGCTGTCTGCAAATCGAATACTTAAAGTTCTAGATGCGATTTCCATTGATGGGAATCTTTCAGAGAAGAGCTACAAATCTTTGTGTGGTCTTAGTGATGCCGCCGAAAAGAC
Source organism: Pseudomonas sp. AN3A02 (assembly GCF_011765255.1). Lineage (NCBI taxonomy): Bacteria > Pseudomonadati > Pseudomonadota > Gammaproteobacteria > Pseudomonadales > Pseudomonadaceae > Pseudomonas > Pseudomonas sp. AN3A02. The sequence continues at coordinate 124,293 of NZ_JAARNI010000009.1, read as the reverse complement.
TTTAGAGGATATGTCTTTTTTTGTGGATGAATATAAGGGCGGGGTCGGCGTCATCAGAGCTGTGGATCTTTAAACCATGCTCAGTTTCAAATAACGAGCGATCGCTGGCTGAGCTTGTATGTTTCGAGTGGCCGGCCCTTAGCGCAATAGGTGAGGGCGGGTCAGGCCTTGATGCGCTCGCCAATCACCTTGGTGGTGAAGTTGACGGAGTACTCGGTTGTCAACTCAAACAGGCCGTTGCAGGTGTCGCATTCCATGTTCTTGTCGCCGTAGTCCTCGGTTTCAATGTGGATCACGGTGGCGCAGTGCGGGCATTTGCATTCGTCCAGGTTGCGATAATCCCACTCGTCATAGTCGGTCTCGGCGACCTTGGCCAGCGCTGCGGCTTTCGCAACGGCGTCTTCTGCGTCCTGGCAAGGTTTGCAGGTGAAGCCGTCAGGATGGCCCCATGGTGTTTCCGTGAGCTTAGAGCGGTGAGTGCTGCACAGGCGGCAAACGTCGTGCATGTCGCAGACGCTGTAGCTGTAACGCTCGCCGCTGCCGGTGCATTTGGCACAGCCAGACACCCAATACCAAGCACCATCGATGCGCTCTGCATACAACCCTTTCTCGGGGGCGGTGAGTTCTACATAAGGCAGGCCATTACGATGCGGCTTTCCGTGCCAGCCGTCATTCCAGATGCACTTCGAACCGCTGCGCGTGCGCTCGGTCCACTCGCCGGGAATTTCCGGGATCAGAATCTTGGTGTCCTTGCTCATGGATTATCTCCAGTCAGGCGCCGCCCTCCGTGATATCGGATGGAGGCGGAATGATTGATGGCGTTACTGGGCGGGGAAATTTACAATTTCTGTTTTATCATGGAGATGAATAGATGTTCCCCAAGTACGTGCGCCCGGTTGGCTATGGTTTGGTGGTAGTAGGGACGATCTCACTACTATTTTCGGCTTTCGAGTTGTTTGCTGGAAGAGATTCTCTGTTCGCCGTGGCTAAATCAGCAGTGTTTGTTCTGTTTGGTGTTTGGATTATCAAGAGCGCAGCGAAGGTCTAGCTACATCCCAAAGTGGCAATTTCACCCAGCCGTGCCCGTCCGTTACCGGATGCTGCGAGTAGGATGGGATTTTGGAAAAGGATAAGGTCTCGATCCACACCTTGGATTTGAGCCTATAAGGAGCACTGATGCGACACGAGATTTTTTGGCGCTTTGTAGCAATGATTTTGTTCAGCTTCACGCTGACCGGGTGTATTCATTACGAACACAAAAGTGCAGAAGGAAAATCAAACTCCGAAATCGCTACGATTCAGCAGTTCGATAAATCTTTGACAATATTTAAGATTGACGACGATCAAACCCTTTATTGGTTGAGCCGCCAAAGCGAATACCGACTGGGTGCAGGCAGGCATAAGATTCAAGTTCGTAAATTCATTACCGCGGAACAACAAACTGCTCCGATCGAAATGACTATTGATCTCGTGGGCGGCCGTACTTATGGTCTCTACGGGATATCTTCGCTGTCATGGTGGAGATATGAGGTTCGTGACATGGAGACTGGGCAGCCGGCAGATGTTGCGGATCCTGTTGCCAACGAAACGCCTTCGACATCAGTTAAATAGATGGGTCGATAATCTCGTCGCCCGGGTCTTTCTGGATGGCGAGAAGGCTTTTGTTTCTGAATTCCCGCGCCACGTTTTCCGATATCTCGATTTCGTGGCGCGGCGGATTCAGTAGTGGCTGGCACTTCGCGGCGCCCATCGCATGCAGGTGGTGGATCATCAGCGTCATCACCTCGCCCTGCTCAGTAATGCCTGACCACTCCATCAATTCGGCCAGCGCCTGTCGGGTGCCAGGGCGAACCCTGAGCCTCAACTCCTCTTCGGCAAGTGCCACGCGCTTCCTGGCAGTTTTGGCCGATCGTTCCTGCACAGTCTTGGCCATGGCCTACCTCTTCTATTCCGCTGGCCGGCAGTGCGAGCCAGGTTTGGCGTTTTCGTTGTTGGATGCGGACTATGCGGCGCATCGAGTGGCCCTCCGGACCAGCTTTGGATAGTCGATCCCGTGCGCCGCGATGATCCGCTCGAAGGCCTTGTTGCCGATCGCCAGCTTCCCGCAGCACTGCCGGCGGGAAATTCCCAGTTCCTTGAAGGCCTTGATGCGCTCGGCGAACTTCGCGTCGCGCTCCTTATCGACCGCGTTGTGCACCAAGTTCCGGGCGCCGCCTCTCGTTGGCGCCTTGAACGTGATGTCGTACCGGCCGGCGTAGTTGTAGATGAGGCGACGGCTGACACCGAGTGCAGCAGCTACTTCGGTTTGGGTGTGAGTGACTCCAAGCTGGCGTATCTGCTCAATCAGCCTGAGGCGCTCCTGGGTGCGGATATCGTCCTTATCGAGGGGCAGGGGAGACGCTTCAACCCGCCGGCGAACAAACGGCTTCGGCGCCGGCGGTTCCTGGGGTACATATACGACGGGCTTCGGTGGCGGTGGAGGCTCGATCTCTTCGATCTCGCCGCCGGCCGCTACAAACTCAGCGACATGGGCCGCTAGTTCATCCGAGGCCGGGCGCAGTTCCTCGATCATACTGAGGTGGTTGCTGATCATGATGGCCTCACTTGATCCGTATCGAACTGTCGCCGCGCTCCAGATGAGCCCAGGTTGGTTCGGGTAGAAGTTCGTGTTCGGCGTCTTCACCAGCGGCCATCCGCTTGCGCACCGCCTCGTTGTGATCGCGGATTTCCTTGAGCTTGGAGGCGATGGCTTTTTTGTCTGGGGTGATGCTTGATTTCACGGAGGTCAACTCATCCGGCACCGCATCCTCGTTATCAACGATCACCCGCTCACTGCCCATGGCCAATGTGATGGTGAACAAGGGTCGTTTGATCGATTTGATGTTGGCGGCTTCCATGTTGCGGCGCAGGTAGTCGCTGATCTGCGACACGCTGTTGGACTTGATCCGCTTGAGTTCGGCCAAACGCTCGATTTCGTTGTCGATTGCCGTCACGTCGCTCTCGATATTGCGGCGCAGCATGACGATGTTGTCGGCCTTGATGTTGAAGTCGCCTTGAACCTCGTCCATGGCGTGCTGCAATGCCTCTTTTAAGCCTTCATCATCGGTGTCGGCCATGGCCTGGAGTTCGGCGAGCTTCCCGGTGAGTGCGTAGAGTTGAGTCATGCTGCGGCCTCCGTGCCTTTTTCAAGCACAGCTTTGCGCTCCTCGAATGCTCGAGTGATTCGCGCGATAAAGGTGGGTTCGTTGCGGCGAGTTGCCTCGCGGATGTACTTCACGTTCAGAAGCTTGAGTTCGTGAGTCGTGACGGCCTTGCCGATGGTTTCGACCGCTGAGGCAAGCCAGTCGACACGCTCTTGTTTTTGGCGAAGCATCTCGGCGTCCTTGTCCTCGGCTTTTTCAAGCTTGAACTCTTCGGTGATGGTGTCGACGTAGGTCGGATCGTCGAACATGCCCATGTAGATATCGGCGGCGAACCCCAGGGGCTGCAGGCATTTACCGATGGCGTCCGTCAGCGATTTTTTCGCCGCGTCCCAGTCGGTAAGAATCTTTCCCTGCTGCAGGTAGATAAATGGCGTATGGCCGTAGTGCTGAACCGTGCATTTTTGCCCGGCGTTGCCCAGGTACCAAAGTTCGATTTTTACGGTGTGCAGCTTCGCGCAGATCATTGGAGCTTCTGGCCACTCTTTTGTGGGCGCCTGAAGCGGTGCACCTTCGTCAAATCGATCCTCAAGGACATTCCAGCCCCAACCCTCACCACATGGTCCGAAAATTTCTGTTGCCTTGCGCATGAGGTAGGTTGGCCTGATCGCAGTGCCCTTAAAGCCACCTGCGCCAGTGTATTTTTTAGTAGCGTCAGGGTCGGTTGTGTTGACCTGGTCCCAAATTCTCGTGTTCTCGGACATTACTTATTCCTCCAGCCGTCAGCACGCTTGACCAGTTCCTTGAAGGAAGCCGCGGGCAGCCTGCTCATGTATTTTTTGTTGTCGCGGTACCATTCTTCCAGGGCAGCTTTGGGCGTCTGGATGGCCACGACGTGGGCGACCTGCTGTTTGTATGAGGTCGAGTTGGCCACTTGCGAGTGGAATGTCCGGCTCACCACTACGGTGTTGGTCATTCCCTGCTTGACCAGGGTGTTCAGCTCTTCCTGGGATTGAACGGCAATGGCGCCCGGGTGTTTCTGCTGGAACAACCTGTAGCAGGCCTCTCTCACCAGTTCGGTGCTGCCGTACTCGACGTATTCAACGTCGGGAATTCCTGCCTCGATCTTCTCCGCCACCTCATCCAGGCGCCCGGTGTCGATCCAGGCGTTTTTGGATACCTGTTTCAAGTCCCAACCGCTGACAGTCTGGCGGTCACGCTCAAGCTGCAGGTATTCGGGGAGGATGTCGTAGCCGTAGGTCAGGTCGGTGTCGCAAACAAACAGCGTGCCGACGTAAAGCTTTCCGGACCGGGAGGGCAGGATGTGGCCGTACTTGGTGCCGATCACGTCGCTCATTGCTGGCTGCATGCGCAGGCACATGCTGCGGATTTCCGCTTCGTCATCATCGGTGAGGCCGGAGACGACGAATTCAACACCCTGATTCTGCCGGTGCGCCGGCGTCTCGTTGATGCATAACACTTCGGCGTCGAACTGATCGCTGTGCCGGAACTCTGGTACCCATTGTTTGTTGCCGTTCAGCACCTTCACGTCGTAGCCATTCCGGGTCAGCACCAGCAGGGCGATTTTGTAGCCCTCGCCGAAGCTGCCGATGGCATCGGTGCGGTCAGACTTGGACGTGCTGCCCAGCACCAGGGTGCTGGCCTCCAGCCTTGCAAAGCGGCTGGTTATGAACAGCTGGCCGTCAGCGAAGGCGTATTCGAAAGGTGACTCACTATCCAGGGCGTTCTGCACCAGCTCCCGGATGGCCTCTTTCAGGCCCCAGTGGCGGACGTAATCGCGGGACAGGGGAAGTTCGTAGGATTTGGAACGGATGCGATCTGCAATAGCTGCGAGCATGACTATCTCCCGCGCCATCCTTGCGGGGCGCTGTGAGGTGTTGGTTATTGAGTGATTCGATCAGCGAGGGCGCTGAGTAACATCAGGAAGGTGAAGAGGGAGAGGACTGGGAAAGAGCCGCGCCAGATGAGTAGGCGCCGGGTGCGCTGGCGGGTGGTCATGGCCAGGGCCTCAACTGCTGCAACACCAATTCGTGCAGCTCCTTACCGTTTCGGCTCATGCGTTGCCCGCGCAACTGCCATTTTTTCGTGCTGGGCCAGCAATCGATCATTCGCCCATCGGGAAGCGTAAGCACGACGTGGTAGCCGTTGTTGTGCTTTTTGTGGGCGATGCCGGTTCGAGACAGCCAACCGTCAAAGCGCTGCATGGCTTCGGCCTTCATGCGTTTTTTGTGGCCTTCGGGGTTTGGCTCGCTGCCTTGGCCGCCACAGTTGCGGCAACACCGCGTGTAACCAACATCCTCTCCGATGAACTCGCAGCAGCTCATGCAGTGGCTGCCGCCTTCGATATTGTCTTCAAAGAAGCTCACGGCCGAACCCTCACCGCGATCCGGCCGCCTTTCATGGTTGGAGCCAAGCGCTGCGGCAGATCCCGCACCAAGTCTTCACGCTTGCGACCGATCAGTTCGTTGAAGGGAAGGCCGAAGCCGAGGATGGCGATGCGGCGCTCGATATCGTCGAGTTGCTCATCAGCCAGCGATTTCACGATTGGCGTGGTCATGCAGCCTCCTTGCGGTGCCTGGTGATTTTCAGCAGGCGCTGGCAGTAGTGGTTGAATTCTTCGACGGTGATCACGTTGCCGGTGAGCATGTTCGTGATCATTCGTTGCACGACCACCTGGGCGCCCGGCTCGCTGGCAGGGTGCTCAAGGCATTCAAGTGCCTCATCGATCAAGATGTGCGGGCTCATAGGTCGGCATCCACATCGTCTTCGCGCTCTTCCCGTTCCGCCGCTATTGCGTCTTCGGCATAGGGCCTCAGCAGCGCCACGGCAATCTTCTCGACCGCCTCAATCGGGCGCTGCTGGCCAAGCAGGTCAGCAGCGTGGGCCCTGGCATCGCTCTGGCTGCCGAGCATTGCCGACAGCAGCAGGCGGGCAAACGAATCACGCTGATCCAAGTCGTCAATCTGACGCTGGTTCAGGTGGCCCTGCAAGACCGTGCAGAACCGGTCGAACGTTACGACCTGCGGCTGGCCGTATCGCCGCTTCCACTTGATGTCGACGCCGCACACCAGGCGCTCCGCCGAATGCTCAAGCCAGTCCGTCACCTCGTCGCTTTCGCTGACATCTGGAGGCAACTGAGCGTCGTAACGCTCCTGGCAAATCTTCAATGCTGCATTCATGGTCGCCTCCAGTGTTCCAGGTCCAGCCACAGGTAATCGACGTGCTGCCCTGGCCCGTTCTGGGCATAGACGCGGTCGCGGTGCTTTAGATTGACGTGCAGCTTTGCCTTTTTCCGCTTGGGCCAGGCACTGCCGCAGATCTTGCAAACGTGAGCTACAAGCTCTTCGGCCATGGCGACCTCCAGTGTTTGGGGTTAGGCGTACAGCGGGACGACATTCACTCCACCGACATGCGCTGCCACGCGGCGGGCCTTCTGCTCATCGGCAGCCTTGTAGACGTCCAGCGTTTCGCCGTTGTCCTTGTCCACCAGCAGAAACGCCGCTGGCGTCTTTACCGATTCGCGAACCTCTGCCGCGAGCTCATCAAGCTTTCGCTGTGATTCGCGGCCTGCTTTTTGGCTTGGCATGACTCTCTCCATTCGTTGGTTCACCTGTATTCGCTCAACACTCATGCCACCCGCTGGTTGCCGATGGGCGCGGGGTGAGTGCTGACGGGTAGAGGCGGGGAAGGAAAGTAGCGTTCTCGATGGTGGCGTTGTGGCATTATTGAGCGGTCAAGCTTTTTTGATGCCCATCTAAGGAGTGATGCAATGCCAAAGTTTTTCATCGATAAAGGCAACCTGAAAGCTACTGCTCAATTGCTTTTTGACGCGAAACGGATGCCAGATGTAGAGGATGCGATATCCGTTGAGCAGGTTCTCATTGAGAGGCTTAAAGAGGAGTTTGTTAATTCTCGGGACGACTTCAATATGTCCGCGTGCCCATGCATTTACGGCCCGGTTTATTGCTTGCCGGCGACGATGCCAAACGAACCTACCGATCACGTTGTTTTAAACCTAACGATTCGTCCTCGTGATGCAGAGATCACACCCTGGACGTTTGAAGCTCTTTAACCAGGCCGGCTCGGGGTGTGATTTGCCCTCACTTACTCAGGGATTCCGGCTGTCCGAGGAATCCTTTCGACAGCGTTTCAGATCACCCCCCGATAAAGCCTGGTTCTTTGAAGTGCCAGGGCCTCGGGCAGTTTGCTACAGGATGTCGTGGTGCTGGTTGTTCAGTGGTGCAGCACGCCCCGGCCAAAGGGCTTGAAGCAGCAGGCGCAGACTGCGATACCTGTCTCCTGCTGGATCTCAATGCTGCGTGCGGTGTTGCGGTACATCACTGCAGCGGACGAAAGGCCGGATCGCTCAGCTTCGTCCGCTACCAGAAGCCATCCTGCGATTGCTGGGTTTGGCGTCGCTGGCGCGGCCAACTCGATTTCGATTTGCATCGTCTTGCCCTCGGTTGATTTCCGATGCCCACCGCTCTGGATGGGCATCAGTGAAAAGGTCCGTCATGCTGCTGGGTGAGGATCGAGGCCGCACTCGGCGTGAAACTTCTGAACGCTCATCTGCGCCCGTCCGTTGCAGCACTTGTCGCGCCAGGCGGTGAAGTTGAAGTGCAGGGTTCTCAGTTCGTCTTGCGAAAGCTTTTCCATCGTCTTGCTCCCAGTTGATTTCCAATGCCGCCTCATAGAAGCGGCATCAGTAAATCTGTGGGTGTTTCATCTCCACCACGCGCATCGCCCGATTCATATCTCTAACCTGCGTCACACATTTCGTACTCGGTGTTCTTCGCAGATCGGCTTGCGTGGTTTCGCGTACTCACATCTGGTGAGCACGGCCAGTTCCAGAGCTGGCATGGGGATCGAATTTGTTTTTCGCGCTGTTCGCCGTATTGGCGATGCCTCAAGGGCTTCCCGTTTCCGGGGATCGATCCGCGAAGATTTCAGGTTGTTAAAGAACGGCGGGCGGAGGCCCTTCGCAGTGGCTGTGTATCGCTGCTATGAGTTAACATTACCGTACGGTAATAAATCTAGTCAATACCAATGGGTAATTAAATTGTGCCGGCCACAAAAAAGCCCGCTCGATGGCGGGCTATCTGTAATATCTGGGGCGCCGATCCTTCAGCACCGCCAGTGTGCAATCTCGCGGATTGCCAGCTCAATGGTGGCACGACGAAGGGCAGAAATAAGAAGACCGGCGTTTTGTCAGGCTCGATGCTGGATGCCTATGATGCTAATTCCAGGGTGTTACCCCTCACAAGCACCCGGATCTTTGTATGCTTCGCACCAGGCGGCCTTCAGAAGGATTCTGCATTCCGCGTCGTATTTTTCACGTAGCTTGGCAGTGCTAGCTGGCGTCATCGGCCCGGGTGTCTCTTTGTGCAAGTCCACCATTTTCTGCGCAACGTCCTCCTGAGCCTTCGGGGTATCGCCAGCATGCACCAAAAGTGCATAGAAGGCTTTTGAGGACTGCTTGCGGCTTATGTCTGGCTGGTCACCAGCTACTGAAAGCACTTCGTAGTACGCCGCGCAGTGGATGTCTCTGTCAGATTGAGTTTCAGCATGGGCGACTAAAGAAATGCTAGCGAAGATGGCGAAGAGGGCCAGCGGCATCGGGGATAGGCGCATGAAAACGAGTCCATTCGAGAGGGGCTCGGATTTTATCAGCTCAGGACGCAGATACAAGAAGCCCGGCGCTGGGCCGGGCTATTCTAAGTCGCTCGATAGTGTCCAGCCGGCTACGTATAAAACATGAGATGAGGGTGGTTTCTCGGCCGATTGCGTGTGGCTATCGATCTTAACCTCTTCGCGCCGGGTTCGTTGAGGTGGAGGGAGAATGCTTTCGACCCCTAAGCCTATTTTTGGCGTTGAGTTTCTCTTTCGTGCAGTTTCCTGAGCAGAGTCAGAGAATGAAGCGCTTCCTTTGAATAGGCCACGGCGATTTGCTTTGCGCCGCTTTTTCTTTGTCTGGGCGATCGATACGAAGGACTCACCCTCGACCTCAATGATTTTCTGATAGTAGCCGAGATGCGCAATAAGCCTACTGGCCAAGACCTCAAAGTCCCCGCCCTTCCTAGTTTCCCTCAGCACTCGGTACAGCTGGCAGAGCTGTTGCCATTCCTTGTCGTCAACATGTGCGGGCCTATGGAAGCCCAGGGCATTAAGAAGCTCAGGAAGCTTCTTGGGTAGCGTCATTTGCTGCAAATCTGCTGGAGTTGGCAATGTCATGATCACCTCCTTGAGATGCACCCCTCTCATAGATCTAGGGTGGGGCGCTACTATCTTAGATCCTTTCCGGTAATTTTCAGCTGAGGAAGATATAGAAACCCGGCGCTTGGCCGGGCTTTTTACGACTATTTATCAGCTATGCGTGTATAAATTTGGCCGCTGTAAACGCGATTACGGCTAGCGCGATTGCCGTACTGATAAACCACTTCGTCTGTGATGTGAAACCTTCAGCTATGGCGGTTTTCAGATCTGCGATATCAGTTTTGGTGGCCGTGGTCTTTTCGAGAGATTCGAGCTTAGTTTCCACGCGCACGAGCTTCTCCCGAATCTCTTGGGATGCTTTTTCAAGTGCTATTACGCGCGCTTCCATTGGATGACCTCCCGGTGGTTCATGCCCACCAGTATTGCCTCCCGATCCAACTTTGTCACCCTTGAGGGCCTGAGGTAGATGGCCGGCGGTAAAAATCTGATGGTCAGACATTTTCAGTGACCTCATCACCTGCTGGGTTTTTATCAAGCCACTCCCTAATAAAGCTTGCCCTGTGCGCCCTCAAGAACCCGCAAACGTTGCATATGATTTTCAGCTCAAGCACTGGCGAATCATCAAGCGTGCGCATACCGCTATCCGAGAGAGAGAGCGGAGAGCCTTCAATCTCAGATGGGAGAGCCCAGGAAACCGATTTGCACATTGGGCACTCGCCGGGACTTGACTGGCTTTTGAAAAATCTTACAGCCTCGTCAAAATAGATAGCCAACTTTTGCGTTTCTGTCTCATCACTTGATGGCATTAATCGATCCTTGAAGCAGATTGGTTAAACTTCTCATTTGGCCTATTCCCGCCCAATCCTTCCCGACTTCACCTCTTCCGCATACCCGGTCAGCCGATCCTCGTCCGCATGAAGCACCGTGCACATCTTCAGCACGGCCTGGGCGTCAGCCTCGTTCCCGGCAAGGCTCAGTCGCTCCGCAATCCTCATCAGCTCTACGGCTGACCATTTGAGGTCGGAGGCGACGCCTTGCAGGTCGCGCTTAAGATCTTGGTTTGGTTTGGTCAGGGACACGGAGCCTCCAGCAAAAATCCACGCAATTTTTACTCCGCTTTAGCTTTGCAAAGTCGCATCGCCACGTTATGAGCACCGCCAAGTCGTTCAACAATTGACTCCCAAGACTTGCTGCTGGCAACGGAGAGAGCTGCCGCGTGCTTTCCTGTATCACGGGATTCAACAGCCTCACGGATAGTCAGCAGAAAGCGCAAGAAGTCGCCGCCACTTAATGGGATCTGGCCAATTTCGGAGGCCATCGTCGCCTCGTATTCGAAAAGGCCGGATAGCCTCGTACACGGCACCCAAATGCCCTGCCAGGACTTTTCGATAATCTTTGGCGGAGGCTGTGCACGATCCCAGTGAGTATCGTTATGGTGCTGCAATATCCTCAGCGGCGTCCTTAGCTGCATAGTCGCGCAGAATTTGAAGTGCTGGATCAGTTCTGCATCATCCCACTGCGGCGCTTCGCTCTTGTACGTCATCCTTGGCATTTTGGTAATCGCCTAAAGCTTCCGGGCATTCCAGACAAGCAGGACGCGAGCCTGGATATGCACTTTGGCGAGCATATCGCCCTCGATCATGATTGCCGGATACACAGGGTTATCTGAAATCATGCGCAGGGAGCCGCCTGTCAGGCGCTGAAGCCGCTTAATGAAAAGCTCGCCCTCCAACGTGAAGACATAGATCGCGTCTGTTCGAATCTCGGTGATGCCGCGATCTACCAGCAGGGCGTCGCCGTTACGGAACGTGCCCTCCATGCTGTCACCATCGCCATCGATGATGGCCAGGTTCTCTAGCTTGGAATACGACAAACCCTGAGTCTTGAGCCAGTCAAGGTGAACGGTGATATCCCTGATCACCTCGATATGGTCAGGTGGCACTCTTCCAGGCCCCATCGAGCCAGCTACATCTAGCTGGGGGATGGTGATGAAGTTGGCGTCCCGAGACTTCCTTCGCGAATCAATAGGAATCACGTTGCTCTCCCTGGCGTCGCGTTCACCAATCGGGGCATCTAGCGCGTATCTGGCAAGGCCGAATTCGCTTTCTATTTCCCGCGCGAAGTCCTCTCCAATGGTTTTTGCGCCGTTTTTTTCCGGCTCAAAAAGACATCTGGAGATGAAGTTCTGAGGCTTCTTCAGCTTTTCTGCGAGGCGCGACTGTGCGCCGCGAGCGCCAACCCCGTATTCGGTGTCCATCAGCTTTTTTAGGTTGTGCCTGCGCACTTCGCGAATATCCATCTTGCGATTCTCTACGGGTCATTACTCATTGGTAAATGACCATTCGGTATTGATTAAAAGGTTACCGTGCGGTAATAATTGCGCATCACAGAGGAGAACCGTGATGCGAACTAAGCACACCCAGCTTTTGGAGTGGCTCAAAAGCGCTTCCGACGATGCCGTCGAGCGCACCGGGACCTCTCGCGGCTACCTGAAACAAATTGCCTACGGGAACAAGCAAGCCTCCGCTGCGCTTGCGGTTTCGCTTGAGCGTGAATCGGCAGGCGCCCTAAGTCGCCGGTCGTTACGCCCTGCTGATTGGAATTTGATCTGGCCAGAGCTTGCCTCTGCCGCCTGACATCCCTGTTCGCCGTTCCATTGAAGCCAGATTAGAAGAGAGCAGCCCCCATGCAAACGTCCAGTTCCAGACACACCGTACAAACCCGTGATCAGGTGCTGGTCGCCCATGCTCAAAACCAGATCGCCCGCACCAGCTTGAGCCAGGACGATTTCGCCCAGGCGCTGAGCCGTGAGCTGTATCTATCGATCCCTGATCGCGCCAAAGAGAAGGTCGTCCCGGACTTCAATTCGCCTCAACTGACCGGCGACGTGAGTGAGTTCGTGAAAGCAACCGGCCGCTGGCTCAAACGTGTACAGCGCTGGTTGAACGGCGATCAGGAAATGCCGTCCTGGCTGGAAGAGTCGTGGGTCAACGCCCTTGAGCCTGAATACCGCGATCACTGTGTAAACGAGCTGGCGAGCCGCCACGGCTTGACCGGCGCCCGCCAGATGACCAGCGACCAATGCGCAAACAAAAGCTTCGGCGCACTGATCCGTGCGCTGGGCGATGTGATCGACACGGGCAGCGAAGTGTTTGACGACCAAGTGATGTGCGAGCAGGACCTGCCGCACTTGCCAGCGTTCGCCAAACAGTGCCGCCAGGTTGAAGCGAAGGCGGGGGAGTTGGGGCGTCGTGCGGAGCAACTGCTCGCAGCGGCCCGTCCACTGAAATCCATCGCCTGAATTCCAGGCACAAAAAAGCCGACGTACGAGGTCGGCTTCTTCAACAGCGGTAAGCGAGAGAAATCATGCCAAACATTGTTCCTATACACAACCCTCGGGGGTTCACCCGAATGGACAACCAGATGATGGATGGCTTGATGGCCATCGATTTGTCGGCGCGCGAAATGAAGATTGTTTTGTACGTGGCCAAGGCCACCTTGAACTTCAGCACGGGCGCCCATCGCATCCCGGCGGTCGATATCGCCAAGGCAACCCACATCCACCCTGACACGGTGTCGAAGGCGATCTCCGGCTTGCTGCGCCGTCGCGTGCTGTACCGAGAGGGTGGTGCACGCGGTGACATCGGCGTTTGCGACCCAAAAGAATGGATTTTCGTAGTAGGGCCGAAACAGACCATATCGTCTGATTCGGCTAAAGTGGTCCGAATCGGCTCAGCCGCGAAACAGACCAAAACCGACGACTCCCTTCTTTATACAAAGAAAAAACCCCTATTAACTCTTTCTTCGAAAGAGATTAATCCGCCCCAAGAGCCAACCGAACCGCCGAAGCCTGACCGCAAGGCACCGTTCGGCATGACTCAGTTGCTGGCCGACAACCCGCACAACATCCCCGAGCAACTGCTGGCCGACTGGCTGACTCAACGCAAGGCCAAGCGCGCCGCAGTGACCTCCACCGTCTGGTCAACCGTGAACACCGAACTAGCCAAGTGCACCGAGGCCGGGATCACCGCCGACGACGCAATCACCGAAGCGCTGAATTCCGGATGGCAGGGGTTCAAGGCTTCGTGGGTGATCAAGCGTTTGGCTGAATCCGCACCGGCACCTGCCCCTCAGTCGCGCCACACCGGCTTTGCCGAACGGAACTACACCGATGGCCTGATCCAACGGGAGGACGGTTCCTATGCGATCTGAGCCAGTCCAACCAACACCGGACCTGCCGCCGGGCACTCGCATTCAGCCCGCCCACTGCGAAACCCACGGCCACTACGACCAGAAGGTTTTCCCGGTGCTGGGCCGAGAGTTGAAAAGCGGCTGCCCTGAGTGCGGCCGGATCATCCAAGAGAAGGCAGACGCTGCGCAACAGACCAACAAAGCGATGGAGCTGCGCATGGCGATGGAGCGCAAGCTCGGTGCCGCACTGATCCCCAAGCGCTTCGCCAGCAAGACTCTGGATGGCTACGTCGCCACCACCACGGAACAGCGAAAGGCGCTGAACACCTGCCGGCGGTATGCCGCTGAGTTCGCGCAGATCGCCGAGACTGGCCGCTGCCTGTTGCTGCTGGGAAAACCCGGCACCGGCAAGACGCATCTGTCCGTGGCGATCGCGAACGAGATCATGGCCAAGTCCAGCGCAACGGCGGTGTACCGCACCATCGGCGCCGTGCTGCAGGCCATCCGCGCGACCTACGACCACTCCAGCAACCAGAGCGAAAGCCAGATCTTGTCGAGCCTGATCAGCCCCTCGCTGCTCATCCTGGACGAGATCGGCGTCAGCAAGGAGAAGCCGAGCGACTTCGAGCTGACGACCCTGTTCGCAATCATCAACGGCAGGTACGAAGAGCTGCGCCCGACGGTGATCGTTTCCAACCTGGATGGGCAGTCGTTGCCAGGGGCCATCGGCGAACGCTGCATTGATCGGCTGCGGGAGGGCGGGGTGATCGTCATTCCGTTCGAGTGGGAATCACAGCGCGGCAAGGAGGGCTTTTAACATGACTGAATTTGTAGAGGTGAACACGGGAGATCTTTCGGGAGCTGCGCTGGATTGGGCTGTGGCAAAGGCTGCTGGCGAGAAAGTTACCGTCATGCCAGGTATGGCATGGAAGACCCATCACGTATGGACCGCCGGATCATTCAAGCTTTACAGCCCGACCACGGATTGGAGTCAGGCCGGCCCGGTGATCGAGAAAATCAAAATTGGCTTCGGCCCGGTCCGCAGCGGCTGGGTAGCACACCCGCATCGCCCGAATGCGCCTACCGAATGGCTTAACGCTGGCGAACCTTTGGTTGCGATCTGCCGTGCAATCGTCGCAGACAAACTCGGCATGTCCGTGAGGGTTCCAAAGGAGCTGATGCCATGACCATCGACAAGCAGAAACTTCAGAAACTGCTGTGGAGTGAAGTCGCCTCTTGGAAGGCCGACTGCGCCGACTGGAAGCGCAACACCGAGGCGCTGGATGAATTCCTGGGTGAGAAGACCCTACCGGAGGTGGCGCTGGAGCTGCTGGCAGAGAACGAGTTGGCCCGCATGCGTATCAAGGAATTGGATCTGCTGTTTGGCCGCTACCTCCTCGCCATGCGCTCGGCCCTCATCGAGGAAGAGCACGGCAAGGGCCCGGCCGCCGCAATGGAGTGGATATACAACTCGCTGGCCGGCCCGGGCGAGCTACCTCCAGAGGGCGAGACCGACAGCCAGGCCTACTTCGACCGCGAGATCGTCGCAGTGGATAACGGAATGCAGGAGGTAATGGCGTTCCACGAAGGCCTGCGCGCCGCCATAGGCAAGGGAGAGCAGTCATGAGCCCGATCATCACTCACCAAATGCAGCCCTGCCCATACAGCTGCGTGTCGACCTGCCTTGCAATGATCGCTGGGCGCCCGGCACAGGAAGTCATCGAGCAGATGCACCAGCCTTATCGGGATGGTGATCTGACCCTGCGGCAAATGCTGGAGCGCCTGGACGTTGAATACACGGCGTTCTTCAGTCTGGACTGCCCGCCGCTGGCCGATGAAGGCGTTTATCTGTGCACATCACCGTCGCTCAACATCGAAGGCGGCAACCACCAGATCCTGATCGAGGTCACCGACGAGGGCTACTTCGTATTTGACCCGGTGCAGGGGCGCGACGATCGGAAATATTACGTGGCGCGCGGGCGCGGCGAGGGTATTCCGCTGGCGATCGACCTTGGCGGCTTCGTCGTCGACGCCTTTATCTCGCGCGACCATCTTTTGGTCCAGCGCAACGGCGAGCCTTTGGCGGAGGTTGCAGCATGACCAAGCCCGCCAAGCCCCGCCCAATGCCCGTGTATCTCGTACTGCGCCGCCTGGTAGATCCGGCCACAGGCAAGGAGGTAGCCGCGTTCGTGCCGTCCTCCGACGCCGACCGGTCGATCCTGCGCGAACGTGATTTCCGGATCAACACGAAGATCCGCGCCGACCTCAAGCAGCCGCGCAACCCACGGTTCAACGGTTTGGTCCACGGCCTGGGCCGGGTGCTGAGCCAGAACATCGACCGGTTCTCTGGCAAGCAGTCCCACGACGCGATCAAGGCCCTGCAACTGGAGTCGGGCGTGTACTGCGACGAGGAGCTGTTCGACATCCCAGGGCTGGGCCAGCTCACCCGCAAGACACCCCGCAGCCTTTCCTACGACTCGATGGGGGAGGAGACATTCCAAGACTTCTGGCGCCAGTGCTGCGCGTATCTGGTGCTGCACGACTGGCCAACCCTCACCGAAGAGCGCCTGACCGAAATGGCCGAGTTCGAAGCGTTTAAGGAGGTTGCATGAGCCTTCTCGACTCCTTTACTGACGATGAGCTGCTTGAAGAAATTGTTCGTCGACGCAACAGCACTAAGAGCAATCGGCAGCCCGCCAGGTGGTGCGAGGAGTGCCTGAACTTCCGCACATGGAGCGAGAAAAGCTCAGTCCCCGCCGACTACAACCCTTGCTCCAAGAAGCACCAGATGGATTTCCATACGCCAACAGCATGGCAGTCACCGGAGTGCTTCGGGCACTACCGAACCATATGCACTGACCGGCAGGAGTGCCCGCAATGACGCTTAAGCGCACTCCATTGCAACGCAAGACTCCGCTCACGTCAGGCGGCCCACGTCGCAAGCGCTGCCCATCGTGCCGGGTGATGTTCACTCCAGCTCGCGCCGCGCAAGCCGTGTGCGGAGAGATCGAGTGCGCGGTCGCACACGGCAAGTCCGAGAAGGGCCGGGCGATCGCTGGCAAAGCCCTGGCAGAAGTAGGTCGCCGCGATATCAAGGTCCGCAAGGAGAAGCTGAAGAGCCGCGGCGATCATCTCAAGGATGCTGAGAAGGCTGTGCGCGACCATCGGCGCACCTACGAACTAAGCATCGGCAGTGGCTGCATGAGTTGCGGCGAGTCGCAGGAATCGATTTTGGCGGCTCAGGGATGGAAGACTGGAGGCGCATTTGATGCCGGCCACTTCCTTGGCAAGGGCGCCCGGCCAGAGTTGCGTCTTGAGCCATCCAACATATGGCTTCAGTGCAAGGCCTGTAACTCAGGCTCCTACATGCACGCCCGTAAAGGATACACCGTTTCCCAAGGCTTTCGAACAGGGCTCATCGCCCGCATCGGCCTTGAGGCTGTCGAAGCGCTTGAAGCTGACCACGAACCGCGCAAACACACCGTAGATGAGCTCAAGGCGATCACCGCTGAATACCGGGCCAAGACCAAAGAACTGAAGAAGGGGCAGGCAGCATGAAACTGATCAACGCAAGGCAGGTATGGACCGAAGCTCAGCACGAATCGAACGCGTCGATCAGCGCTGTGGCCATCGACAAAGCACAATCGGCACCGATCAAGAAGGGGCAGCGCATGCGTCGCGCCGAAGCCGTGTTCGCTGCGCTGGGGGATGACAAGGAAGAGCGCATTCAGGTTGTGCGCCAGAAGATCAGCATCAGCGAGACGCGCGGAACGCCCGCCGGCCGCTCCACCGCCCGGGCTGCACACCTGGCCACCATCGGCAAAGTACTGCGTGCCATCGACACGCTTCCTTTCCAGGTGCAGCAATTCGGGCACTACCTGTACCACCCAGCGATGAACATGAAGCACCTGTTGAACGCGGTGCTGCTGATCACCGCCAAAGCGGCTCTGCCTGACCTGACTTCGGCCAAGCGCGTGAAGGCGCAGTACCTGGTTACCCTGGCCCTGCAATCGTACAAGGGGGAGGTCGCCGGATCGGCAGAGTGGGGGCCGGCCCGTGTTGCCGCTGAGATGCTGACATTTTTCGGCGTGACCATCGACCCGAAGAACTGGACGCGTGACTGGCTCGACCTGTGGGAGTCCCTGAAAAAAGTGATCGAGGAAGTGGATATTCAGGCCCAGCAACCACTATGGCAGGTGATTCACTCGGAAAAAGATCAAGAGGCGGCATAATCATATTGACATGACGGGGTTTTGCGCGTACTTTTCCCATAGTGCACAAGTAGCGCGAAACGCACACGAGACCCTGAACCCGGCCAAGCGCTGGGTTTTTGTTTTCGAGCATCCTTAAATTCTGTAAAGTCCCCGCACCACAATTTCAATAGGTGATTAGGGATGATTTCTACCTTAAATGATTTGATAAGAGCTCTCGTTGAAATCAGAGAAAAGGCAAGTGATGTGCAGGCATGGGATGACAATGACGGAGAGGCAACTCTTAACGGCTTTGCTGATTCTGGTGTAGGGGGTCAACGGTCTGATGATCTCCAGGCACCAATTAGCAGGGCCGTGGCCATTGCTTCCAGCGTTCTAACCTTCAATCAAGACGAAGGCCCGCTAGATAAGCGGCAAGCAAGTGCTCTCGAAGAAGCAGGTTTCAGGGTTCTTGATCGAGGCTTCGAAAATGTTGTTGTTGAAATTCGGCCTACAGAATCAGCTTTGGAAGCTGCAGAAAGCGACGAAGATTGCGATCACATTCCTTCGCCAATGGAATTGAAGTTATTCGAAAACTCCCAGTAAAACTAAGCCAGCGTCCAGCGAGATTTTATTTAAACCTCGTAGGGCGAAATTGAATATTAAATCCGCTGCATTACTACCCTTTCAAAGCCCAGCCATCGCGCTGGGCTTTTTCGTTTTCGGCCCCACCACACCCTTCGCTCTGAGCTGGGAGTGCCGTTGGGGCTGACCTATTTCAAACATGCCCCACGGAGTCGAGCGCATGGAGTATCTACAGCGCCTGCTCGACAAGATCGACAGGTTTGAATTACTGATCGCGGGCCTCGTTGGCGCTGTGATCGCCAGCTGGTGGCACAAGGACGACCTGAACGACTGGCGCGCCTGGATGATCTTCCTCATCACCGGCATGGCCTGCTCGATCTACCTGACGAGCATGGTCAGCACCTACCTGGGCGTGACGGAGCCGAAGATCGTCGCCGGCATCGGCTTCCTGCTCGGTGCATTCGGCGGCTCGCTCCTCGCGGCCATCAATCGAGCCATCAAATCCGCTGACCTCTGGGCACTCATCCGCCAGCGGTTCGGGGGAGGCAATCCACCATGAATCTTGAACTGATCAACTCCATCGCCTGTGGCCTTATCGCGCTGTGGGCAGCATGGTGCGTACTGAGCGGGAAGGTGAGGGACGGCATCCTCGGGAAGCTGATCTACTCGACGATCGCCATCAGCGGTTTCGTCGTTATGGCGCGCAGCCAGAACATCTTCTTCGGGCCGACCAGCGCAGGCCTGACACTACACGTCGCTCTGGCCCTGGCCGGTGCCCGGCACATCTTCATGGTCACGTACTGGAAGCCGGTAAAAGCCTGGCTGTGTCGGACGCTGAACTGCGAGCACTGCATGAGCTGTGACAAGGCACCTGGCGGTGTCGAGCGGCGGGGCAAGTAACCCGCGCCACGTTTTTGAATGCGTCAAATCGTGGCGCGAGGTTTTGCAGGTGAGCAACTTAAATCATATGTATCAATGGATTGGAGGGTTTTCTGTTCGGAGCAAATGCTCTGCGCCGATAACTTGCATCCGTTCGTTGTTGTACTTCTCATCAAGCGAAAGGTATTCGTCCTGTTCTTCTAAGGACTTATGTCTCGTGGCCACGCTTAATGCAACGTACCTCTCAGACTCCTCACGTGTGAGCCCTACAAAGATTTCTCGGTCAAACTGATCAGTGTTAAGGGCGCGAATTTCGTTAAGCAAAGCCCTGCTTTGGTCATCAAGCGGCAACTTATTCGATTCTCTGTTTAACAATTCGCAATGAGCTTCTGCGTCAGACAATGTTTCGTATTGGCCTGGCAGATTCCGCTTTTCGAGAGTGTCGTAAACGTCATGTCCCTCTGGGGATGCCTTTGACGTTCTTCTGGCCCCTTCGACGCCAGTTAACTCAACGTGAATCTTCCGTTTTACCTTGTATCTCGGTTCCATTGTGTCTTCCTTGCGCTGAATGGCTAAGTCTCATCAATACCGGCAATCAGCCACTGTTTCAAGCTGAAGGTGACCCATGGACAGGCCATACCCGCCATCGTCTCTGCTTGAGCTGTCTGAGCTCTCCGACTTCGGTATCCGCCTGACTCCAGCCCCTGAAGTATGGGAATGGCTCCAAACCGAGATCCTTGCCGACACAGGCAGCATTCACAACGAAGACCATGCCCATCTACTGGATGCAGACATCCGGGTCATGTGGGCGTCGTCGAGCTTCGAGAAGCAGGGCCGCACAGTCCTGGGCCAGGCCGAACAGGTGGCGTTCCGCGCCGGCGGCTGGCAGAAGGCCCGGATGGAGCAGCAGATGCGTGATTGGTTCGGCGATGTGCCGGCCTTCATCATCACGCTGGCTGCCGACTACTGCGCCCAGTGCAGCGACCTTGAGTTCTGCGCCCTGATCGAACACGAGCTGTACCACCTGGCTCACGCGACCGACAAGTACGGTCAACCAGCATTCACCCAAGACGGTGCACCGAAGATCAAGCTGCAGGGCCACGACGTCGAAGAGTTCGTCGGTGTCGTCCGCCGCTACGGCGCAAGCCCTGACGTTCAAGCGTTGGTGGATGCTGCAAACAGTCCTGCTGAGGTGGGGAAATTGAACATTGCGAGGGCCTTCGGAACCTGTCTGCTCAAGTCGGCCTGATTTTAGACAGGTTAAGACGGATGATCGCCAATGGCAGCTCTTCGAAGTGAGGTGAAAGCCTTTATTGTTCAGGCTCTCGCGTGCTTTGACACACCTTCCCAGGTGGTTGAGGCCGTCTTAAAAGAATTCAACGTTGTTGTCACTCGCCAGCAGTGCGAATCACACGACCCAACAAAGGCAGCCGGCAAGGCGCTGGGCGAGAAGTGGGCAACGATGTTCCGTGAGAGCCGCAAGCGGTTCCGCGAAGAGACTGAAGACATCCCGATCGCCAACCGAGCCTTCCGACTGCGCGCCCTGAGCCGCATGGCTGAGAAAGCCGAAGGCATGAAGAATATGGCGCTGACTGCCCAGCTACTGGAGCAGGCTGCCAAAGAGTGCGGCGACATCTACGTCAACCGGGCCCGGAAGGAAGAGGTTGGCGATGAACCGGTGATCCCGACCCGCATCCAGGTCGACGTGGTGGACGCGAGGAAGCCGAATGCCGAGCCTTAATGTTCCGCAGGCTCAGTTCCTCACGCTGCCCCACAAATTCCGTGCGTTCGTTGCCGGGTTCGGCTCAGGCAAGACCTGGGTGGGATGCTCGGCACTGAGCAAACACTTCATGGAGTGGCCAGGCGTTAACGCTGGCTACTTCGCGCCGACTTACCCGCAGATTCGGGACATCTTCTATCCGACCATGGATGAGGTGGCCTACGACTGGGGGCTGAAGACCAAGATCAACCAGGCGAACCACGAAGTTCACATCTACAGCGGCCGGCAGTACCGCGGCACTGTGATTTGCAGGTCGATGGAGAAGCCGCAGACCATCGTCGGTTTCAAGATTGGCCATGCCCTGGTGGATGAGCTGGACGTGCTGACTGCCCTGAAGGCACAGCAGGCCTGGCGCAAGATCATCGCCCGGATGCGCTACAACTTGCCCGGGCTGAAGAACGGTGTGGACGTCACCACGACGCCGGAGGGCTTCAAGTTCGTCTTCCTGCAGTTCGTGAAGCAGCTGCGCGACAAGCCGTCGCTCAAGGAGATGTACGGCCTGGTGCAGGCCAGCACCTTCGACAACGAGTTGAACTTGCCGGACGACTACATCGCCTCGCTGATGGAGTCATATCCGCCACAGCTGATCATGGCGTACCTCAAGGGGCAGTTCGTCAACCTGACGTCCGGAACGATCTACACGGCCTACGACCGCAAGCTAAACGGGTGCTTCGACACCGTGCAGCCCGGCGAGCCGCTGTTCATCGGGATGGACTTCAACGTTGGCAAGATGGCGGCGATCACCCACGTCAAACGCGACCAGGGGTTGCCCAGAGCCGTGGATGAGCTGATCGACGGCTACGACACGCCCGACATGATCCGCCGCATCAAAGAGCGCTACTGGCAGCACGACGGCAACGACTTCAAGAAGACTTGCGAGATCCGGATCTACCCGGATGCCTCTGGCGATTCGCGCAAGTCCGTGAACGCCAGTATCACCGACCTGGCCATGCTTAAGCAGGCCGGGTTCGCGGTCATCGCTCCAGCAGCGAACCCGCCGGTGAAGGACCGTATCAACGCAATGAACGCCGTCTTCTGCAATGCGCAGGGCGAGCGCCGCTACCTGGTCAACTCGCTCACCTGTCCGACCTACGCCGATGGCCTGGAGCAGCAGGTGTGGGGCGCGAACGGGGAGCCAGATAAAACCGCCGGCATCGATCACGCGAACGACGCCGGCGGCTACTTCATCCACCGCGAGTACCCGATCATCAAACCGGTCACCGCTATCAAAATGGGATACGCCCGATGAGCAACGACGTCTCCTTCAAGCGGGCGGAATACACGGCAGTGCTGGACCGCTGGGCAACCGTTCGCGACGTCTGCGCGGGCCAGCACCGGGTAGTCGATCGGCTGCCGTACATCAACGCACACGATAAGTCGCCGGAGAACGAAGACCGGAATCGGGCTTACCGCGAGCGGGCGGTATTCAAGAACGCCACCGGGCACACCCGTAACGGGCTGCTGGGCCTGGCCTTCCATAAAGACCCGACACTCACGGTGCCGAAGAAGCTGGAATACCTGCAAGACAATGCCAACGGCTCCGGCGTGAGCATTTACCAGCACTCCCAAGGAACGCTGGAGAAGGTGCTTGAAGCTGGCCGCCACGGCCTGTACGTCGATTATCATCAGGACGACGGCATCGGCGGTCACTCGGTGATCCTGTCCTATTGCGCCGAAGACATCATCAACTGGCGTACAGGCATGGTAAACGGGCATAGCGTGCTGACCCTGGTGGTGCTGCGCGAGTCACCGGAGATCCCGGAAGGGTTCGGCTACAAGACGGCTGAGCAGTACCGCGAGCTGGCGCTTGAGGATGACGGTTTCGTTTGTCGTGTTTGGCGTCGGTCCGGGCCGAAAGGTGGCGGGCCGCTGGCGGTCATCGAAGAGTTCAGGCCGGAAGGCGTCACCGGGCGTCTCAAGGAGATCCCGTTCACCTTCGTCGGCGCGCAGAACAACGACCCAAGCATCGACGAGTCGCCGCTGTACGACATCGCCATGATCAACCTGGGCCATTACCGGAACAGTGCCGATTACGAAGACAGCGTCTTCTGGTGTGGCCAGGCCCAGCCGTGGATTTCTGGCTTGGACGAGCAGTGGGTAAAGCTGCTGGAGACAAAAGGAGTCTATGTCGGGTCACGCGCGCCAATGCTCCTCCCTGCGGGCGGCGCCTTCGGTTACGCGCAGCCGGCACCGAACACGCTGGTCAAGGAGGCCATGGCCGACAAAAACCAGATGATGATCGAGCTGGGCGCCAGGATGGTGGTGGCGTCACTGGCCGCCAAGACCGCTACGGAGTCCCGCGGCGATCAATCCGCTTCAACATCGGTGCTGGCCGGGTGTGTGGCGAACGTAAGTGAGGCCTATACCCGGGCGATCATGTGGTGCTGCGCCTACATGGGCATCGCTGACAAGAAGGTCGCCTACCAGGTGAATCAGGAGTTCGTCGAACTCACGGCTGATTCGCAGATGATCACGGCCTTGGTTGGCTTGTGGCAGCAAGGCGGCTTCGCCAAGGCAGACCTTCGGACCTATCTGCGAAAGCTGGGCCTGATTGCGCCAGAGCGTACAGACCTGCAGATCGACGGCGAGTTGGAAGAGCAGGGTGACGGACTGGGCCTGGACGACGAGGACAAACCAAATGGCGGCAACCCAAGCAATCCTTGACGCCACGATCAGGCACGCGGTCTTCCTCGAAAAGCTGAAGGCTGGGGAGGTCGGCAAGTTTGCTCCCTTCCTCAAGGAGATTGACCGGTCTATACGGGATCGGCTGACCCAGTCGGACCTGACCGAGTACAACGTCAAGCGTCTGGAAGCGCTGCTGAAGGAGGTGGATAGCCTGCTGCTGGGCATCTTCGACCGCTACAGCGCGCAACTGAACCTGGACTTGGTGGATATCGCCAACTACGAGGCGGAGTTTGAGGCGACCAGTCTTGCCAGGTCGGCGCCGGCTGGTGTGTCGCTGGATGTGGTCGCGCCGAGCGCTGCTGCAATCCGTACCGCGGTACGGACCCACCCGCTCAGCGTGCGTGGCACTGGCGGCGGGAAGCTGCTGAAGGCCTTCATCAAGGGCTGGACCAGTGCAGAGCGTGAGCGCGTCACCGGCACGATCCGGCAGGGCTTCTTCGAAGGGCAGACGAACTTCCAGATCATTCGCAACATTCGCGGCACCAAGACGGCAGGATACAAAGACGGCATCCTGGCCACCACCAACCGCAATGCCAGCACGGTGGTGCACACCGCCATTCAGCATGTGTCGTCCCAGGCGCGGATGGAGGTGGCCAAGGCCAACACGGACATCGTGCAAGAGATCCAGATGGTGGCCACGCTGGATAGCAAGACCAGCCAGTTGTGCCGATCGATGGACAAACGCAAGTTTCCGGTGGATTCCGGCCCAAGGCCGCCTTTCCACCCTAACTGCCGCACCACCTTCATTCTGTTGACCAAGCTCAGCGCGATGTTCGCCAAGGGCGCAACGCGTGCCTCGGTAGGTGCCGACGGCGGAAAGCAGGTCAGTGCTGACCTCGATTACTACCACTGGCTCCAGCAGCAGCCAGCCTCGTTCCAGGACGAGGCTATCGGTCCTATGCGGGCCAAGCTGTTTCGCGAGGGTGGTCTAAGCGTTGAACGCTTCGCAGAGCTGCAGCTTGATCGCAACTTTGCGCCATTAACTCTCGCGCAGATGAAAACACTGGAACCATTAGCGTTCCAAAGGGCAGGCGTCGGCCCGAATTGATCCTAAGGCGTCTGATATCAAGCCCCACGCCTCTCTGTACTGCTCAAGATCGGGTAAGTGCTTCAGATCCACCTTGCTCCAGCCCTCAGATCTAGGAAGGGCCTGGATCGTTGCTACTGGCAAAACATAGTAATGCGGTGGGATAGGCTGCTTTTTGCCGTCTGGAGATCCGCGATTGAGGAATACCGCGACCACAAATTCGCAATCGAAGTTTTTGATGGGGAATCCAGTCGCACCTGTTCTCCAACGGCTTTTTACCTGAACTCGAACGGAAGAGTTTTGCGCAGCGTCGGTAGCCACGATGTCGTATCCAGGCATGTTGGTATAAGTCTTGTAAGCGGCGATTTTGTGAATCAGCAATTGCCCTAGCACGAGAAATTCAGCTCCTTCGCTTTCCAGCCTTGTGTCCATCCGCGCCATAACTTTCACCATTTTTATCGCCCCTGAAATAGGGACGCGATTTCATTTGCCTGCGAGGCAGGCTAATCCAAACCCAAGGGGTGCATCAACGTGGCAGAAGAAAACGAAATCGACCTGGAAAACCCGGCAATCAAGGCCGCTATCGCGACTGCCGTTGAAGCATCCGTTTCCGGTTTGAAAACCAAGAACTCGGAACTGCTGGGCAAGCTGAAGGAAACCTCCGGCAAGCTGACCCAGTTTGAAACACAGTTTGAAGGCATCGACATCGACGCAGTCAAAGGCCTGCTCAGCCGCGCCGGGCAGGATGAAGAAACCAAGCTGCTGACCGAGGGCAAGGTTGACGAGGTCTTCAATAAGCGCACCGAGCGTTTGCGTGGCGAGCACGACAAGCAACTGAAGACGCTCGCCGGTCGCGCTGAGAAGGCTGAAGCCTTCGCCGCGAAGTTCCAGGGCAAAGTCCTGGGCGACTCGGTACGCGGTGCAGCACTAAAAGCCGGCGCATTGCCGGAAGCAACCGACGACATCATCTTGCGCGCCAAAGGCGTGTTCTCACTGAACGAAGAGGGCGAAGCGGTCGCTGTTGACGAGAATGGTCAGACCATCCTCGGCAAAGACGGCAAGACCCCTCTGACTCCGCTCGAATGGGCCGAGTCTCTGCGCGAAAGCGCACCCCACCTGTGGCCAAGGGCTTCAGGGACACATGCCCCGGGCGGGGGCGGCGGCCAGGCTGCATCCAAGCGCTCCGAAATGACCTCCGAGCAAAAGCGTGATTTTCAGCGCAAGCACGGCCAAACCGCATATCTCGCATTGCCCAAGTAAGGGGAAAGACCCATGGCTACTACTGTCAACAGCGACCTGATCATCTACAACGATGAGGCGCAAACTGCTTACCTGGAGCGCATCCAGGATAACCTGGACGTTTTCAACGCCTCGTCCAATGGCGCGATCGTCCTCGACAACGAACTGATCCAGGGCGACTTCCGCAAACGTGCTTTCTACAAGCTTGGCGGCGGCCTGGAACACCGCGATGTCAACTCCGACGGCAAGGTCACCGCCAAGAAAATCGGCGCTGGTGAAGCTGTAGGCGTCAAGGCGCCGTGGAAATACGGCCCGTACCAGACCACTGAAGAGGCGTTCAAGCGTCGCGGCCGTGCCGTAGATGAGTTCTCCCAGATCATCGGCGCCGACGTAGCTGATGCGACCATCGAAGGCTTCATCGAGTACGCCACCGGCGCGCTGAAGGCTGCCATCGGTTCGAACGCCGCAATGGTGGTGTCTGCCAACATCGAAACCGACGGCAAGAAGACCCTGACCCGTGGCATGCGCAAATTCGGCGACAAGTTTGGCCGCATTGCGCTGTGGGTCATGCACTCGTCTGCCTATTTCGACATCGTTGATGAAGCGATCGCGAACAAGGTATACGAAGAAGCGGGCGTCGTGATCTACGGCGGCCTGCCTGGCACCCTGGGCAAGCCGGTGCTGGTGACCGACAAGGCGCCAGTGGACGCGATCTTCGGCCTGCTGCCGAATGCCGTGGTCATCACGGAATCACAGGCCCCGGGTTTCCGTTCGTACGACGTGAACGACGAGGAAAACCTGGCTATCGGTTACCGCGCCGAGGGTACCGTCAACATCGATGTGTTGGGTTACAGCTGGAAGGAAACCACCGGCGGCACCAACCCAACCCTGGCGGCCGTCGGCTCCGCGGCGAACTGGGTCAAGCACTCGGACAGCAACAAGGTCACCGCCGGCGTGATGATCAACCTCACCACCACGCCACCAGTCGGCGGCTGACAACCACCCCAGGAAGCGGCCAGCGATGGCCGCCACGGAGATTCCGATGAAACTCGTTTATACAAACCAGCTTGACGGCTTTGAGCCTGGCAAGCGTTACCGCGTGCCGGGTCTGTTCCGCAGCATTGAGCGCGATGCAACGGCAGTGACCGTGGTAGGTGACTATCCCGAAATCGTCACGGCATACGAAGATGCTGGCGTCGATGTTGAGGTGGTTGCGTTGCCAGAGCCTGTTGTTGTCGGCACGCAGGCGGTGGCATCTGGAGAGCTGTCTCAGTTGCTTGCCGCTCTGCAAGCTGAGAGTGGCGCAATGGTTCTGCTGGTCGACGGCCTGGAGGCTGGCGAAATCCACCGTCCAGAGTCTGGCGAACTGGCGTTGCGCCTGTTTGACGTGCTGGGCACCATCCATGCTTCGGTTGGTGAGTTGACCACTGAGCGTGATGGCCTTGCCTTGACTGTCGACGCGCTGCGCGCCGAGGTTGAAGCGCTGAAGAAGTCTGACCTCGCGCCGCCGGTTGATGAGGCCGGTGAAATCGCGGCCCTGAAAGCAAAGCTCGACGAAGCCAAGATTCAGTATCGGGCCAACGCCTCCAAAGAATCCCTGGAAAAGCTCGTCGCCGAGCTGCCCAAGGAGTAATACTGCTGGCGGTCGGTGATCCGGCAGCCGATCATCAAAACATTCCAGCGAGTTGACGCATGACACTCATCATCGAGGACGGCACCGGCAAGCCGGACGCCGAAAGCTACGCGAGCGCCGAGGACCTGGCCATGTATGCCGTGAAGTTCGGCACGGTCATCCCCGCAGGCGTTCCCGAGCAGGAAGCGTTGCTGCGTCGGGCCGCTTTGGCGATGGATGGCATGACCTGGAAAGGCCGCAAGATGAACAGCGAACAGGCCTTGTCCTGGCCGCGCCGGGAAGTGCTGTTGGATCACGAGATCAAGCCGAACAACTACCTGCCGGCGCGGATCCAGTACGGCCAGATGGCCCTGGCCGCCGAGATCCATCAGGACGACATCGACCCAGTGGAGAAGCGGAAAGGCGCGGTAACGCTGGAGCGCGTCGACGGCGCGGTAACTCGCGAATACGCGACGATCTCCAACACCAGTGGTCGGCTGTTGCCGGCGGCGCCGGACCGGCCGAGTGCTACGCAGTTTGCCGACTACCTACAAAAGCGCGGGCTGTTCGCAGTGCGCGCATAGCTGTAATGGAGACCATCATGGCCTTTTACGACGAGATGGCCGTGATGGCTCTGGAGATGATCACAGAGTTCGGCCAGCCCGTGACGATCAGCAAGACGGAGCCGGGCGAGTACGACCCAGAGACTGGCGGCGAAGCACCTGGCACAACCGTCGAGCAAATCGCCCAAGGCATCCTGCTCGACTTTACCGGGCAAGAATTCCAAAACAACAGCCTCATCCGGCAGGGCGACAAGAAGCTCAAGATCGCCGCGCAGGGGCTTACGTGGGTGCCTGGTTTACTCGACAAAGTGGTTGTTCAGGGTCGTGCCTGGTCAATCGTCCCTCCATTGAAAGAGGTAAATCCCGCCGGCACGCCGATCCTGTATGAGTTGCAGGTGCGGTCGTGAGCCGGGCAGGCGCCGGCCAGTCCGGCAGCTTCGCCCTAAGCCTCGCTGCGTTCGCCGCGCAGGCTACCGAAGCACTCGACGCTAGCCTGCGCGAGATCATCATCGAGGTCGGTAGCAGCTTGATCCGCATGTCTCCCGTGGGTAACCCGGAGATCTGGGCCCAGAACGCTGTGGCGACCCAATACAACAAGGCCGTCGACGATCACAACAGCGCGCTGCGTAGAGACCCGGCCAACCTCACAAAAGCAGGCAGGCTAAGGCCAGGGCGCAAGGTGCACGACGGCATGGATATCGTCGCACCGGCAGGTTATGTCGGCGGCAGGTTCCGAGGTAACTGGATGTTCAGCATCGGTACACCGAACAACGCCACAACAGAAGAGGTCGACCCTACGGGCACCAAGTCCACGGCGCGTATCACTGCTGGAGCTATCGAATTCAAGGCAGGCGACACCTGCTACATCACAAACAGTCTCGGCTACGCGATCCCGCTGGAGTTCGGCCATTCGACCCAGGCGCCCGGCGGTATGGTCCGGGTAACCGTGGCTCGCTTCCAGCAGATCGTGCTGGAGGCCATTAGGAACAACCAGGTATGAGTCACGCAATCATCGCTTCGATCTACGAGGCAAAGCTCATCACCTGGAACGCTGCCAGGTCGGAGAAGTTGAAGATCGTCTTCGAGAACACGGCCTACACGCCGGCGGCGGGCGAGACCTACCTGAGGGCGTTCACGATCCCGGGCGATACCGCGAGCAACACACTCGGCGGCGATCACCGGCTGTTCACCGGCGTGTTCCAGGTGAGCATCGTTGCGCCGGCGGGCACGGGCAAGACAAAGACGAATCCGATTGTGGCTGAGTTGACCGGCCTGTTCCCGCTGTATGTGCGCGACACGAAGAACGGCTTCGTCGTCACGCCCATGACGCCGGTAGTTCAGGGGCCAGGTATCACCGGCGACTCCACCTACACCGTCCCTCTGTCGTTCTCGTACCGGTCCGACATCACACCATAACCCGCCCGTTGGGCAAATCCTGAACCCGCCAAGTGCGGGTTTTGTCATTTCTGCAAAGAGGAAAACCCATGTCGATCTACTTCCCCAACGGGGCAACACTGGCGATCTCAACCGGCTTTGCTGCCGCCAAGGTGATCTCCGCCATCAGCAACGCTAATCCGGGCGTGGCCACGGCCCTGGCAAACGGTTTCGCCAACGGTGACATCCTGCTGGTTACTTCGGGCTGGGAGGACATCAACGAGCGCGCCGTGCGCGTATCCAACGCTGCGGCCGGAGCCTTCACGCTTGAAGGCATCGATACCTCGAACGTTGCGTTCTTCCCGGACGGCATCAGCGCGGGCACCGCCAAAAAGGTTACCGGCTGGGTTGCGGTGAACCAAGTGATCGGGAACTCGATGTCTGGCGGTGAGCAGCAATACTGGACGTATGCGCCGCTGGAGGCTCGCCGCGACAAGCAGATTCCGACCACCAAGAATGCCCAGGCGTTTGCGTTCCAGCTCGCCGACGACGACAGCCTGGCCTGGTACGACGAGCTGGACAAAGCTGATCGTGAGAAGGAAGTGCGGATTCTGCGCATGTCTCTGCCGAACGGCAAAACGATCTACTACGCCGGCTATCCGTCGTTCAACAAAACCCCAACGCTGGTGCGCAACGAGGGTGCTGCTGTAACGTTTGGCTTCACCATCAACGCCGAGATTACGGCGTACCGCGCGCCAGTGGCTGCTGGCGGGGGTAGCTGATCATGGCGAAGTTCAAGATCGCGCAAGGCGCTACCTTCAAGGCTGATGTGGAGATTCCACGCGTTGGCGGTGCATTCATCAAGGTGCCGTTTGAGTTCAAGTATCGGAATCGCAATGAGCTGGCGGCCTTGTTTGCGGGGTGGCAGCAACGGGCGAAGCACGATCAGGAGGCTTTCAAGGCCAAAGCTGACGATCTGACCCTGGTGGATATCACTGATGCGGATATTGAACGCCAGGTAGATCAGGTCCAGGCATTGGTTGAAGGCTGGGGGTTTGAAGACAAGCTGAACCCTGAGTCGATCCGTGCGCTGGTGGAAACATCTGCCGGCGCCGGTGAGGCCATCGTCGCGGCCTATCAAGCGGCATACGCACCGGCCCGTACGGGAAACTGATCCGCGTCGCACGCGCTTTGTATGAGCCACCTCCGAGTGCCGAGCAGTTGGCGGCATTCGGTCTTGACGCCTCGGACATGGAAGAGGCGTTCGAGGTGTGGCCGTGTGTTTGGCCTTCATTTCGCCTATTCGACGGCCTCTCTACTCAGTGGCGCACCGGTGCGTGCGGCGCGACCGGCATTGATTACACCGCAATCACCAGCGTTGCCGAGCTCATCGGCATGAAGAAAAAACAACTCAGAGAGATCTTCCCCGACCTTCAAGTAATGGAGACCGAGGCATTGCTCGTTATGTCTGAGCAATCGAAATAATGGAGCACTCATGTCTACGATCGCTGAGCTTGGCATTGCGGTAAATTCAGGCGAAGCGGTCAAGGCCACCTCCGACCTGGAGAATCTCGCTCAGGCCGGCGCCAAGGCTGAGAAAGCGGCTGATGGTGTGTCCGCCGGCTTCGACAAGGCGGCGACTGCAACGGCGGATTTGTCGGCGTCTGAGCGCAAGCTTTCCGAGACGCTCGACGAAGCCAAAGCCCGGCTTCTGGCAACGGCGAAGGCATCCTTGGAGTCGAGCGAGTATTACCAGCGTCTGACCACCAGCGTGAACACCAACGCTTCCGCCATGGAGTCGTCTGGATCGTCGGTCAGCAGCCTGGCTTCGCTTCAGCGGCGCTTGCAGGCTGAATCGGATGCGCTTGTAGGTTCGACTGATCGTCAGGCCGAGGCAACCAAGAAGGCCGCGGCGGCGACTGGAGTTCAGGCCGAAGGCCTGCAAGAATTGCTCGGCAAGCTCAACCCAACGATGGCCGCGCTCGACAAGCTCGATCAGCAGCAGGCGCAGTTGCAGAAGTACAAGGCCGCCGGCGTCATTGATGCCGATACCTTCCGCGAGTACTCGACACGCATCGACGCGTCCCGGCAGAAGCTGGGCGAATTCGATGAGGGGCTTCGGAAAACTGGTATCAGTTCAGGGCAGACGCAGGCGGCGCTGCGGCAATTGCCTGCGCAGTTCACGGACATCTTCACCAGCCTTGCGGGCGGCCAAAACCCGTTGATGGTGCTGATCCAGCAGGGCGGCCAGATCAAGGACTCCTTCGGCGGCATTGGCCCGACGATGGACGCCCTGAAAGACAAGTTCCGGTCGTTGTTTGCTGGCGGCGCTGGTGCTGCTGTGCTGGGCGAATCCCTCGCAGGTATCGCCTCGGGCGCGAAGGACACCGCCGAGAACGCGGGCGAGGCAAGCGAAAGCCTGTCAGACCTGGCTGAAAGCTCGAACACGGCGGCAGAGGCGGCGGAGAACGCCAAGAAGGCATATGGCGCACTCCCTCCGGCGGTAACCGGCGCATCCCTGAGCATTATGGGCATGGTTGCGGCAGTAGCTGCTGCGGCGGCAGTCATAGGCGTTCTGATCTACGGCTACAACAAGGGCAGCCAGGAGGCTGATGAGTACAACAAGGCGTTGATCCTCACCGGGAACTACGCGGGCACCTCGGCTGATCAGCTGGCAAACCTGGCTCGCCAAGTCAGCGCAACGAATGGCACTACGGGCGAGGCTGCTGCCTCACTCGCCAAGCTGGCGGGTAGCGGCGTGGTCGCGGGCGAAAGTTTCGGCATTATCGCCGAGGCTGCTGCGTCAATGGAGGATGCAACCGGCAAGTCAGTCGACGCAACCATTGCCGAGTTCGTCAAAATTGCAAAGGACCCCGTTGCGGCTGCAAAGGAACTGAACGACCAATACAACTTCCTCACAGCCTCCGTCTACTCGCAGATCGTCGCGCTGAAGGAGCAGGGCGATACCGTAGGTGCAGCCGACCTGCTGACGAAGACCTACGCAGAAACCATTCAAACCCGAAGTGGTGAAATCACCCAGAATCTCGGCTTGATAGAGCGAGCCTGGAAAGGCATCAAAGACGCCGCAGCCGGAGCGCTGGACGCGACATTGAATGTTGGTCGAGCACTCACCATGGAGGAGCAGGCCCAGGCGATCAGGGATCGTCTTGCAAATAATCGAGGAAAGGGCGGCCGGGCTGCTGCTCTTGGCCTGGAAACCAGAGATACCGCCAAGGACCAGGCTGCTCTGAATCTTCTTGAGCTTCAGATTGAAGCCGAGAAATCGAAAACGGGTTACCTGGGGGAGCAGGCGCGAATCCAGAAGGAGGGTATTGCTGCTGAGCAGCGCCTGAAGCAGATCAGCGACTCGAATCTCACCAACGCCGAAAAGCGTGGCAAGTTGGCCGAGGAGTATCTGCGCTACGTCAAGCAGCTCAAGGAAGCAAACCCGGATAGTCCGTTTGTTAAGGATGACTACGTCGCCAAGACGCTTCAGAACATCAAGGACAAGAACAAGGATCCCAAAACTGCTTCGGCCGGCGCTGTAGACCTCACGGCATACAACGATGCGCAGAACGCGCTCAAGGGTATTCAAGATGAATACGCCAACACCCAGAAGCAGTTGGACGCGGCGCAGAAGGCCGGGCTGATCTCGCAAGCTGATTACGCGACACAGCGTGCAGTTTTGATCCGTGCCGAGAAGGACGAGGTCACCGCCGGCTACGAAGCCGAGATTGCGGCGCTTGAGGCCGCACAGAGCAAAAAAACCACTACAGCCGCGCAAAGCATCCAGCTGGACCAGAAGATCGCTGACGCGCGCGTAGGGATGGTCAAGGCGCAGAAGGACGCTGACAGTCAGCTTGAAGTGCTGGCGACAAGCGAGACCGGACGCCTGGCCAAGCAGGAGCGGGCGATCAGCACCTACGTGCAGGCCCTGGCTCAGCAACAACGAGCCCTGGAGCTTGCCGGCCAGCGCGCGGTTCTCGGCGTAGGCCAGGGTGACCGCCAGAACGCACTCAACGGCGAGCTGAACAGCCAGCAAGACCGGTTCGCTCAGCAGTCGTTGGAGCTCGCCAACCAGAAATCCGACCCGTCGCGCAACATGTCGGAGGAGGAGTTCAATCGTAAGTCGCAGGCACTCGCAGACGCGAACAAAGCGGCTACCGATCAGATCCGGCAGAACTACGCGGATGTGGAGGCTGCTCAAGGAGACTGGACGAAGGGCGCTACTTCGGCCTGGGACAACTATCTGGATTCGGCGAAGAACATTGCCGGCCAGACCAAAAGCCTGTTCGGCAACGCCTTCAGCAGCATGGAGGACGCGGTCGTCAACTTCGCAATGACCGGTAAGGCATCGTTCTCGGACTTCGCTAAGTCGATCCTTGCGGACATGGCGCGCATTGCTACTCGTCAGGCGAGCTCGGCATTGCTGAGCAGCTTGGTGGGCGCAACAGCCAGCTACTTTGGTGGCGGCGCCGGGAACGGTCTAGCTGCTGGGTCTGCCGGCGCCGCTTCGTCAAATCTTGGCGCTTCAGCGGGTGGCTACTCAGGCTCGTATTTTCCGCAAGCCAAGGGCGGCGCATGGTCTGGCGGTGTGCAGATGTTCGCCGACGGCGGCGCATTCACCAACTCTGTCGTCAGCAAGCCCACGGCGTTCGGTATGGCCAACGGAAAAACCGGTGTCATGGGCGAGGCAGGCGATGAGGCAATTATGCCGCTCACTCGTACAGCCAACGGCAAGCTGGGTGTAATGGCCATGGGCGCCGGCGGGGCAGGTGCAACACAGATCAATGTCGAGGTGCATATCGACGGTGACGGTAACGCATCGTCCTCGGCTGATGCTCCCGGCTACGACCTGTTTGGCAAAGAACTGGCTGCGTTCGTCGAGCAGAAATATCAGCAGCTGCGCAACAAAGACATGGGCCAGGGTGGCGTGATCAATAAAGCAATTAAGGGGCGCTGATGGCAATCGAACGATTTACCTGGGCGACGGAGAAGGGCGCGGAGGGTGATATCACTCAGCGCGTCCGCTCGAAGCAGTTCGGTGACGGCTACGAGCAGTCGACCGAGGACGGGATCAACAACAAATCCCAGTCCTGGCCGGTGACCTTCACCGGCATGAAGGGCCGGATCAAGGACATCATGGACTTCATCGACCGGCACAAGGGTGCAAAGGGCTTCCTCTGGGAGCCGCCCCTGGGTGACCTGGGCCTCTACAAGTGCAACGGCTACAAGCCTGTGCACCGCGGCGGCCAGGTCTACGCGATCACCGCTACCTTCGAACAAACCTTTCACCCCTGAGAGAACCACCCATGGCACTGATCACGGACATCCAGAAACTGGAGCCCGGCGCCGAAATTCGCCTGTTCGAAATTGACGGGACCGAGTACGGCGCGGATTACCTGCGCTTTCACGGGCACGCCATTCCGCACACGCCCGAGGAGCTGCTGGCCTACGAGCATTCGGAGGAGGACCTGCCGGCCAAGTCGATTTGGTGGCAGGGCGCCGAGTACGCGGCTTGGCCGGTGCAGATCGAAGGAATCGGATCCAGCAGCGACGGCACAGCCACCAGGCCGACGTTCGCCGCCGGCAACATCAACGGGCGCGTCACTGCGTTGTGCTTGGCCTTCGAGGACCTGCTGAAGTTCAAGCTGACCGTTCGTGAGACCCTGGCTCAGTACCTGGACGCCGCGAACTTTTCCGAAGGCAACCCAACGGCCGACCCGACTCAGGAAGGGCTGGAGATCTGGTACATCGACCAGAAAACCAGTGAGGACGGCGAGGCGGTGGTCTGGGACCTGTCGTCCCCGGGCGAGATCGATAACCACGGACTGCCCGGGCGCCAGATGACGACGTTCTGCCACTGGGCCATGACCAATTGCTACCGGGGGCCGGACTGCGGCTACACCGGCGCCGCCATGTTCGATGACGAGGACAACCCCACGGATGACCCGGCCCTGGACCAGTGCAAGGGCTGTTTGTCGTCCTGCAAGAAACGCTTCGGCGAAAACGAAGAATTGGGATTTGGGGGATTTCCAGCAGTGAGCCTCGTGTCCAGATCATAGTAGAATTGCCTTGTGGCTAGGGCATGCAACCCGAAAAGTCGAGACCTAACCGACCTGCGACTCTTCTTCAGTTGGGTCTCACGCTTTAGGGGTGTGATTTGAAGATGAAATACCCAAAAGATTTGGTGGGCTTGCAGTTCGGCAGACTCACGGTGATTAGCAAAGCGCCAAACGATAGACCCTATAGGGTCAGTCTTTGGAACTGTCAGTGCGTATGCGGCAATTCCCGCGTCGTTCAAAGATCTGCGCTCGTATGTGGCGTGCAGGTATCTTGCGGCTGCTTTATGAGGATGCGCGTAAAGGAAACCCATACCACTCACGGGCTACATAGGCACTCTGCCTACGGCACATGGAAAGCGATGATTGATCGCTGCTACAACCCCGATTCCAAAGATTTCAAAGATTATGGAGGTCGAGGCATTCAGGTGTGTGATGAGTGGCGAGACATCGCAGGATTCGTCGCAGGGATGGGAGCGAAGGAGAAAGGCCAGAGCATCGATCGGCTTGACGAGAATGGCGATTACGAGCCAGGAAACTGCCGATGGACTGATGCGCTCGGCCAGGGCGAGCATAAGCGGAACAATGCGATTGTCGCGCGCCTTGGTAGCGAGAAGCATGTCGCCGGTGTTTGGCGCGAGGCGGGCATAAAAGAATCTACGTTCTATAACCGCCTCAATGCTGGGATGACTCCTGACGAAGCTGCTTCCTTGCCTGTACGCAAGCACAACGCTACAGCGGTGATCGATGGTGAAGAGCGCACACTTGTAGAGTGGGCAAAAATTGCTGGGGTCGATTCCGCCACCATGCGCAATAGAGTGAAGGCGGGGATTGTAGGCAAAGCATTACTTGCGCCACCGCGATCCAGAAAAATATCTACTTAACCCAAGGGCGCTACGGCGCCCTTTTTTGTGGGCGCGAATAATGCGAAAACACATAATCACCGCCATCCAGGCGCACGCGGCAGCGGAGTATCCGCGCGAGTGCTGCGGCCTGCTGCTGGCTGTAGGGCGGGCGCAGAAGTACTTCCCGTGCCGGAACATCGCCACGGAGCCGAACGAAGAGTTTCGGCTCGATCCCGCGGACTACGCTGCAGCGGAAGATCTGGGCGAGGTGATCGGCATTGTCCACTCGCACCCGGACGCAACCAGCCGGCCCTCACCTCATGACCTTGCCATGTGCGAAGCCACGGCTTTGCCCTGGCACATTCTCAGCTGGCCCGAGGGAGACCTGCGCACGATCACGCCAACGGGCAGCACGCCGCTGCTCAAGCGACCGTTTGTTCACGGCGCCTGGGACTGCTGGCAGGTCTGCGCTGACTGGTACCGGCGGGAGTGGGGTCTTGAATTCGAAGCCTTCCAGCGCACTGATGGCTGGTGGGAGAGTGCAGAGAATGCAAGCCTGTACGAGCAGCACTACGAGGCGGCCGGCTTCGTGCGAGTCGACCGACCACAGCGTGGTGACTTGATCGTCATGCAGGTTGGGAGGACGGTTCACCCGAACCATGCAGGAATCTACCTTGGCACCGATCCGGCGCTACCAGGTGAAGAGTCGGGCGTTTTTGGCCCTGGCCCATTCCTACTGCACCACCTGTACGGCAGGCCTTCCGAGATCATAGTTTTCGGCGGCCCTTGGCATGACAGAACGCGCCTGATCCTCAGGCACAAAGACGCAAAATAACCAACATGGCGCCGCAGCGCATCAGGAGAAAATCATGAATAAGAACGAAGCGATTACAGAGGAGTTGGAGGAACTCAAGCGTGAAATTCAGGAATTGAAGGCTCGACTCAGTCAGGAGTCGAGCCATAGGGCCTCGGCAGACGAAAGTCTTTCATCTCGAATTCATATGCTTTCGGCCGGCGCTCATTAGCAAGTGTGCTCCTTCGCCGCCTCTTCCTTCGCCAACTGTTCAATTTGAGCGATGGTCAAGGAGTTGATCGGCGCCGTTGGCTTAACCCAGATTTGAGTTTGAGTGCCTGACGCATTGCTTTTGAGAGCAACCAACAGACGACCATCTTCCGCGATAGCTACGTTTGTAATATGAAACGACATTTGACCTCCAGGTCATAAACGCGCCGATATTGGCGCAACCCCAGTCCTTGGGCTTGTAGGCAAGGACTGGGGAATCCTTGCGTGAAGGCCAGAGGCTACTATCTGAATGGGTGTCGGCGTTACTGGCATTCCATCCACACTGGATGCCTGGCCAGGTCCGAGGTACAGTCATCGCTTTCCGGACAAGGAAGTGATCATGCGGATCTCAACGTTTGTCGCTACAACGGTTCTGGCGTTGGTGCTTTCGGGCTGCGCTGGCACAAACTTCACGTATGACGACGCCAGGAAGGTGCAGATAGGAATGACCGAAGAGCAGGTAACCCAGATCATGGGGCCTCCTTACTCGGTAGCATCTAGGGCTGACGGGCAAATGTGGATTTGGAGCCATGCAAATGGAATGACCGGCGCGAGCCGAGTGATCTCTTTCCGCTTTGTGGACGGGAAAGTCGTAGAAGTGCCCACCATCCCGGCGAGCTTCAAATAGATAAACCAAAGAGGGAACGACATGCGGATTTTGATAGCGGCGGTAGCGGTGGTGATGCTGGCGGGGTGCTCGACCCCGGGTGACCTTAAAAAAGGAGAGGCCTCTATCAAGGCTTCGACATCGAAATCTCCCAAGCAATATGCCCTATGCGTATTCCCGCGCTGGCAGGATGCAAGATCCGGCGCAGCCATGTCTGAGACGGAGCGCGGCTACAGGCTGACGGTGAGCACCGACATGACCACCGATGAGCTGCTGGAAATAAACAAGTCTGCATCGGGCAGCAGCGTCAGGCTGTATCAGAGGCTGGCCTGGGCGCCAGGTGTCGGCAGGGCGGCGATTGAACGTTCGGTGCGCGACTGCCTATAAAGCAAATCCATTTCCAGGCCGCCCAAGTGGCGGTTTTTTTATGTCCGGAGAAAAGCAATGTCAGCAAGTGTTATTGATTACTCACCCATGGAAACGATTCGACTCGGCGGGCCTCTGCGGAAGTTCGGCAAGGAGTTCACGCTGTCTGTTCGCAGCCCTGCGGAGGCAATTAAGGCCCTATGCATCCAGATTCCAGGGCTTGAAAGATATATTAGCTCGGCTAAGAGCCGCGGCCTTGAGTTCGCAGTGTTCCGTGGGAAGCGGAATATTGGCGAGGTGGAACTAGGCTATCAGGGGCGCGGGGTTATTCGGATTGTCCCGGTCATAACGGGCAGCAAAAGAGCTGGCATTCTTCAAACTATCGTTGGCGCAATTTTAATTGCCGCCTCATTCATCCCTGGCTTTCAGGCTCTTATGCCTGTTGGCATCGCACTCGTCGCCGGCGGCGTTATCCAGATGCTCAGCCCCCAGGCCGGCGGCCTCAAGACCAGCGCCGCGCCGGAGAACACACCCGGCTACGCCTTCGGCAGTGCCAAGAACACCACGGCATCCGGTAACCCGGTACCGCTCTGCATTGGCGAGCGCCGCTGGGGTGGAGCAATCATCAGTGCCGCCATCTACGCAGAAGACCAGATGTAGCCAATACCTGAAACACAGCAGCCGCCCATGAGGCGGTTTTTTATTGCCTGGAGAAAAGCATGGGCGCAGCACGCAAGATTGATATCCACGGCGCCAAGGGCGGCGAAGCCAAACCAAAAACGCCAACTGAGGCCCCGGACAGTCTGCGCTCTGTCGCCATTGCCAAGATGCTGATCGCCATCGGTGAGGGTGAGTTCGAAGGAACGCCCACCGCGCGCGACATCTACCTCGACAACACCCCGCTGCAAGATCCTCAGGGCAACATGAACTTCCCGAACGTGAAGTGGGAGTGGCGCACCGGTGCGGTGGACCAGACCTACATCCAGGGGATCCCGTCGATCGAGAACGAAACAACGATTGGCACCGAGTTGCGCAGCGGCACGCCATGGGTTAAGTCCATCAGCAACACCCAGCTTTCCGCTGTGCGCGTGCGCTTTGCCTGGCCGGCGCTCCAGTCTGTGGATGCCGGCGGGAACATCAATGGGTACCGGATCGAGTACAAGGTTGAACTGGCAACGGACGGCGGCGCGTACCAGCAGGTGCTGAGCGAAGCTGTCGACGGCAAGACCACCAGCGTGTACGAGCGCACCCGCCGCATCGATTTGCCGAAGGCTACTTCTGGCTGGCTGATGCGAGTCACGCGCCTGACGATCAATCAGAACAACAACAAAATCTCCGACACGATGCAGATCGCTGGTTTCACAGAGGTGATCGACGCCAAGTTGCGGTACCCGAACACCGCGCTGCTCTACATCGAGTTTTCCGCCGAGCAGTTCCGCAGCATTCCAGCAGTAACGGTCGGCTGCAAGGCTCGCAGATGGCAGGTCCCCAGTAACTATGACCCCGTTTCGCGGACATACAGCGGTATCTGGGATGGGACGCTTAAAGAGGCTTACACCAATAATCCAGTCTGGGCGACCTACGGAATCACCACCGTCGACCGCTTTGGCCTTGGCCGCCGCATCAAGCCGTGGATGGTCGATAAGTGGGAGCTCTACCGAATTTCCCAGTACGCGGATCAGTTGGTGCCGGACGGGAAGGGTGGCCAGGAGCCGCGCTTCATCTGCAACCTGAACCTCCAGAGCAAGGCTGATGCCTGGTCCTTGCTGCGTGACATCTCGGCGATCTACAGGGGGATGACCTACTGGGCCCAAGGCCAGGTGTTCACCCTGTCGGATATGCCGCGCGCCACTGACTTCGACTTCGCTTACACCCGGGCGAACGTCATCGATGGCAAGTTCACCTATTCCAGCGCGTCGGAGCGCACCCGCTATTCCCGGGCTCTGGTCAGCTACGACAACCCGCTGAATAACTACGACACCGACGTCACGGCCGTGACCGACCAGAAGCTGCAGCGGCGCTACGGCGACAATCCGCTGGAGATCAGCGCGATCGGCTGCACGCGTGAGTCGGAGGCCCAGCGCCGCGGAAAGTGGGCGCTGCTTACCAACTCCAAGGACCGGGCTGTTACCTTCAAGGTGGGCCTCGACGGGCGTATCCCGCTGCCTGGCTACGTCGTTCCGATCGCTGACGAACTGCTGGCCGGTCGGCCCGTGGGTGGGCGCATCTCAGCCGTAAATGGCAAAGTTATCACCCTGGACCGCGACACCCAGGCCAAGCCCGGTGACCGGCTGATCCTCAACCTGCCCGACGGCAAGTGCGAGGGGCGCACCGTGCAACTGGTCAGCGGCCGACAGCTCACGGTCACCGCGGCGTACTCCGTGGCGCCTGAACGGGAACTGGTGTGGGCGCTCGACGCTGACGACCTGGCCATCCCGCTGTACCGGGTGACCAGCGTTTCCCGGCCAGAGCCTGGCGTGTTCGAAATCTCGGCCGTGCAATACGACCCGAGCAAGTTCGCGCACATCGACACCGGTGCCCGGCTGGAAGAGCGGCCGATCAGCGTTATCCCGATCACCGTGGTTCCGGCGCCGGCCAGCGTCACGCTGACATCCAGCTACGCCGTGAATCAGGGCATTGCCATCAGCACCATGAACATCTCGTGGCCTGCTGTGAGCGGTGCGATCGCCTATGACGTGGAGTGGCGCAAGGACAGCGGCAACTGGATCAAGGTGCAGCGCACCGGCTCGACCAGCGTCGACGTCACTGGCATCTACTCAGGCGCCTACGTGGGCCGGGTCCGCTCGGTGAGCGCGTTCGAAATTTCGTCGATCTGGAAAAGCTCCAACCTGACCAACCTGGAAGGGAAAGTCGGCCTGCCGCCGGCGGTGTCGTTTCTGAACACCACCAGCCTGGTCTATGGCATCGGGGTCCAGTGGGGCTTTCCACCAGGTGCCGAAGACACCCAGCGCACAGAGGTTTGGTATAGCCAGTCGGCGGACCTGTCGACTGCGGTCAAGCTGAGCGACTTCAGCTACCCGCAGGCCTCGCACGAGATACATAGC
This sequence comes from Pseudomonas sp. AN3A02, assembly GCF_011765255.1. NCBI lineage: Bacteria > Pseudomonadati > Pseudomonadota > Gammaproteobacteria > Pseudomonadales > Pseudomonadaceae > Pseudomonas > Pseudomonas sp. AN3A02. Next base: position 82,786 of record NZ_JAARNI010000009.1, on the reverse strand, counting down.
CTGCTGGCCGGCGCGAGTCTCTTCTTCTGGGCGCGTCTGGTGGATCGAACCGGCAACGTGGGTCCCTTCTTCCCGGTGCCCGGTGCCGTCAACGGCCAGGCCAGCTCAAAGCAGAGCGATTACGAAGCGTATTACGCGGATAAGATCGGCAAGGGGGCGCTATACCAGAGCCTACGCGAAGAGATCGAGTTGATTACAGGCGATGGTCCTGGGTCGGTAAATGAACGGCTTGACGAAGCCAAGCAGGAGCTGGAGGATCTGATCAAGCAGGTAAGCGATGCGCTCGCCTACGATCCTGCAAAGCCTTATCTGAAGGGCGACATCGTCCGACTGGATCAGCGGCTCTATCAAGCGAAAGGCCCGGTGCCGGTTGGGGCCGCGCCGCCCGACGCCACTTACTGGATCGATATCGGCACCATCCTCGAGACCACAGACGCACTGGTGTCTCAAGTCCAGATCATCGAAACCAAGATCGAAGAGATCGACGGCAAGGTGTTGGCCACCGCAACCTCGATGGAAGCGCTGCGCTCTGCTGCGCGAGGCGATGACGGCGCTGGCGATCTGGCCGACGCAATCAAAGGATGGACGTCCACGGCAGATCTTGCAGTCGAGCGTAAAACCCGGGCAACCGAGAACGATGCGCTGGCGCAGCAGTTGCTCACCCTGGGTGCCCAGGTAGGCGAAAACAAGTCGTCGTTGACCGTTCTGGAGCAGGTGGTGGCCAGCAACCGTGAGACCTCCGCAGCGCAGATCACCAAACTGAACAGTGATCTGTCTGCAGTCGATCAAAAGGCGAACGGCAATGCCCAGGCGCTTACCAACCTCGATACGAAGGTCACCAATCTTGACGGGAAGATCACCTCTCAGGCTTCGAGTAATGAGGCGCTCCGAGCTTCCGTTCGTGGGGATGATGGCTCTGGCGACCTGGCTGGGGCGATCAAAGCATGGGAATCAACCGCAGCCATCAGCACAGAGAAGAAAGTGCGAGCATCTGAAATCGAGGCCCAGGCCAAGGTATCGGAAACGCTGCAGTCGAGCATCGGACAGACAAGCGCGTCGGTTCAAACGGTAAGCGAGACAGTAGTTCGGCTCGACGGCAAGGTGTCGGCACAGACCACCATGAAGGCACAGACCATCGTAGATGGAAGGAGGGTTGTTTCGGGTTTGGCCTTTGGCTCGAATGGCGAACAGTCGGAGTTTCTGATCTTTGCTCAGCGGTTCGCCATTGCGAACGAGGTCAGCGGCAAGGTTGACCCGATGTTCGTCATTGAGAACGGCCAAGCCGTGTTCAACACGGCGATCATCAGCAAGGCGATCATTCAAGAACTGATTCTAGGAATGGTGCTTCGCTCGCCGGCGGTTGACTCGCTTGGGCGTCCACTTCTGGAAATCAATATTCCTGCTGGCACGTTCACGCTGAGAAGCGCGGGGACTGGCGGTTCATCGTTGCTCAACAACGACGGATTGACGGTGTTTGATGCGGGCGGGGTCGACCGCGTATCGGTCGGGAGGCTTTCGGTATGATTTTCGGTATGCGGATCAAGGGGCCTACAGGCGTTGTTGAACTTGATGAAACGTCATTCACCATGAGGGTGGTGTATTCCGAAATCATCACCCCTCAAACTTGGGGAGCGAAGTTTATAGATATAGCGATTCCCGGAATCACCCCTCAAAACGCCGCCGCTTTTCCTACGCCAGTACAAGCAGTCAATTCGCTATACGACGCGCAGGTAGAGCCAGAGATTGTAAATGGTGCGGTACGAGTATGGAGAACTATTAAGGGTGATCCATACAATACCTCAGCAATAACAATTACAAGGCAGCGACTTACAGTCGTGAGGTTTAAGTAATATGACAGAATCGTATGGGCTAATATTTAAGGCAGGGGATGACAACCGAGTTGTAATTGATTCGGAATATTCGAGACTTGTAGTTCTGTATAAGGGAAGGTACGTTGGAACCGAAGATAGCGGAAATTCCTCTTCAATATATTTCCCGGCACCCATCACAACCCAAGAACAGCCCCTTGTTTTCATTCGTCCAGATAGTGCAAACGGCATAATTGGGATGAGCAACCTTGAGATATTTGGATCTGCGGGTAACTGGACCGGGTTCAGGGTACGTATTTTCAATATGTATACCATCAAACCCGTGGGGCGATGGTTCGTTGCTGGGTATGTAGCTCAGCCGTTAGCCACATTCGGTGTGCGGCTTCGTGATGCAAGCCGCAAAACGATTTTCGATTCAGGTACACCCGCCGCTCAATTTGTCAGGGCTAGCAATACCTGGACTTATGCCGGGAGCGGCACTACTGGGCAAGGCGTGTCAATAACGTACTTTAATTCACAGTTTAATCTGGACGAAGATGAGTACATGCTTATAAATAATTTGTGTATGCAGGCGGTAACAATTGCCTCAGGAACAGCGAATCGCCAGATCGCAGCTATGTGGAACTACCCAAGCAGAATTCTTACTCTGGGGATGATTGCGGTACAAAACGCGATTGTTACAGGAATAACTGTGATGGTTGGAAAGATTTCTCAGTAGCATCAGGCGGTATGTTAAATATTAACTAACAATTTTTGGGGAAGCCTATGTCATCTTGGTTCGCAGAAGGAACCGTAACAGTCACTAACGGCAGTACCGTTGTAGCTGGTGCCGGTACGAAGTTTTCTAACTGCCGATCTGGCGACATGTTTGCCGGTCCAGACAACGGCATCTATCAGGTGATCAACCCATCGAGCGACACGGCGATTTCGATCTCTCCACCTTACCGCGGAGCCACTGCCGCCGGTGCTGCTTACGGGATTGTCCCGGTCAACGGTTATCCCAAGGCCTTGGCCGACGCCGTGAACCTGATGGTGCAGCAGTGGGGCGCAACACTCACCGGCCTGGGTTCGGTATCCACGGAAAACATCGTGCCCGTTTCCAAGGGCGGCACGGGCGGCACAACTCAGGCGGCAGCCCGCACCGGCCTTGGATTGGGTAATGCAGCGACACGTACGGTTGGTACGGCTGCAACAAACCTGATGGAAGTCGGCGCAGGCGGCTGGCTCGGAAAATCGATAGTCGATAACGTCAACATTGATAATGCTCGACCGACCGGTTTTTATTCTCATGCGGGCGCCCTCAATGCCCCGTATGGATCGCTGAGCATGTTGTCGTCAGACTGGGGCGAAAGCCCAGTTTGGCAATCGCAGTTAGCGCTGGGAGTATCGGCCAACAAGGCTTACTTCCGGTCAATTCGGAAAGACTTCGCAGCGCTGACCCCGTGGGCTGAGCTTTATCACACCGGCAACACCACCCGTGCCGCTGACGGCACCTTGAAGGCGATCTGACCATGGCAAGAGCAGCAATCAACGTTCTCGGCGCAACCGGTGCGACGTACGATTTTGTCACCCAGGGCGCCACCGCTGTAACTTCGGCGCGACTTTCGAAGGGGCTCTACCAGATCACCGGCTGCCTGGGCATGGTCCCGTTCCCGCCCATCGACGATGGCTGGGGTTATACGGTGAACCAGATGGACAGCCGCGCTGACGTGGAAACTGAGTTCGCCGACGGCCTTCTGACCGTGACGGTCACCAAGGACGGCCAGCCGTACGACCTAAAGCACATGATCACCGTGCACATCCTGGTACCGGATGCGCCGGCGGCGGAGATGCCGCCGCCCGAACAACCTGCGTTGGTCGCTGATACCTGATCGAAATCCGAACAACGATGCCCGCCATGAGCGGGTTTTTTATTGCCTGGCGAAAAGTATGCCGCCCACCGAAACCCGCGGGGTGCGCAATCGCAACCCCGGCAATATCGATTACGTCGCGGCCAACTATTGGCAGGGCGAGCTCAAGCCCGACCCGGCAATCGAGAAACGCTTTGCCCGGTTCGATACGCCGGAGAACGGTATCTGTGCCCTGGGCAAGCTGCTGCTGACCTATCAGCGCAAGCACGGGCTCAAGACCGTGAAGGCGATCATCAGCCGTTGGGCGCCGTCCGTGGAGAACGACACCGCTGCCTACGTGCGGCTGTCAGTCCTTCTCGACGCCACGGATTCAGATAGTGGCTGCGACACGCCTGCCGCCGCCGCCGCTGTCGGCGTGGCTCATGGAGACCAGAGAGCCCAACTTAACAGCGCACGCTCAGATTTTTAAATACTCTCTACTAGGATGACCACGGTCTCACTATTTAGCATATGTGCATTGTGTTATTGAGTTAGATATGGGGTGTTGGCTGGTAGTTCGGTCGGGCGCATTCCTGATTTGATAAGTTGTACGATATCGAATGGAAGTGTACGGTCCGCGTGCATTACTCTATTTCCGGATATCCCTTTGTAATTAAAGTTGGCGGCTGCGTCCAGTAGATTGTTCGGTTTGTAATTTTCGTCGAATGTCAGGATATTCAAAAAAACCCTTGAAAGTTGTCCTATCGGATAAACAAGTTGTTTTGTGGAGTTTGGGATGACAGGTGCGCTATCTATCGTTTCTATTTCAAAAAAAGTCTTAATTTGATATTTTGACGCAAAAACATCGTACTGGTCTTTGATTTTGTGGATTGTTATAGATGTTACTTGTGGATCTTTCAGTCCGCTTGCTCCCTCAAGTAATTCATTTATGTCTTGGACGACGCCGTCAGCAAACCCTTGATCTACCATCAGGTTTCCTGATTTCACATTTGGAAATGCTTTTTTGTGGAGGCCTCGCGGGTAAAGAAACACTATATCGTTCATTTTTTCTGAAAAGCTAATTTCTTGGTCTTGATATTGGTTCAGGTGCTTTTCGAACTCTTCAATATGTTTAAAATAATTAGTAAAATTGTTGTTGTTTTGTGCGGCTTTTATTTGATATTCCGTTAGCTTCATCTGGGCCTTTGTTTGTTCCGATCTATGATTGGCAACGAAAACAGCTCCGATAGGGATTAGAAGGGCCAATAAACCTATCGGGAATTTGAATATCGTTATGAAGTTATTGAATCCTTCATGGGTTAGACTAAGTGTGAGTTCTAGCGCAGGATCCTTCACTATAAAGAAGGTGGAAATTACCGCCATCATACTTATGGTGAAAGCAACTATTCTCACGGGGGTAAGCTCAAAGAAGCTGGTGGCAGGGTCAAATGCTAACTTTTTCAAGGCTGACTTCCTTTAAGGTAGAAGAATGATTTTCTTAGGAACCGGATGACCTAAATGCGGGTGCGAAAAACGGAACAGAGTTCTTCCGCCTGACCCGCTGCGGATCGGGTACGAGCGGGAACTAGATAGTGGCCGCATAGTGAGATCCTTGTGGTTTATGAGTCAGCGCATGTAGAAACCTGCCATCAAGATGCTATCAAAAATCATGGGGGGAATGAATCACCCGAGTAATGTGGAAGTTTTTTGCGTCATGATTAGTTAAATCCTTTGTTTTTATTATGTTTCTAGTTTTTTTATCAAAAGGTACCGGATTCGCCGGCCGTGGAGATGCAGGTGCCTGGGCAGCAACCTGCCTTGGCCGCTGACGCTTGATCGTGGCCATAACACCGATGCCCACCTTGAGCGGGCTTTTTATTGCCTGTAGAAAGCCTTGGCAAGTTCAGCTCCAAAAAAGGTCAGCTTCCACTAGGTTTCAGGTCGATTTTCTCTGATGGTTTTTTCGAGCTAGAGGATGGTGTGGAATTGCAGCCAGGCTGATTGGCCGGCTCTGCATCGCAGCTGATTTGGAAGCCTCCAACCCTCATGTCAGTGGTGTTGTGTCCGGTGCTGTACGACGAACAAGCGCCGAGAGTTGCAGAAACTATAAGGATCGCTAGGTATTTCATCTGGGGTCCATTCCTGTTCACTCCGATAATCCCCCGAGTATATCGAAAGTGTCCCGCCCGCCAAGTTGCGGGCTTTTTTTCGCCTGGAGAAAAGTATGCCGATCACCGAGCAGCAGCTGCTGCAGATCCTCCCGAACGCCGGCCGCCAAGCCGGCGTTTTTGTTTCTGTACTGAATACGGCCATGGCCAAGTACGCAATCGTCACGCAACTGGGCATTGCTGCGTTCATCGCCCAGGTCGGGCATGAGTCTGGGCAGTTTCGATGGCTGAAAGAGCTGTGGGGCCCGACGGCGCAGCAGGCCGGGTATGAAGGCCGCGCGGATCTGGGCAACAAGGTCAACGGCGATGGCTTCAAATACCGTGGCCGCGGCCTGATCCAGGTCACCGGCCGGGCCAACTATGCGGCGTGCGGCGAGGCCCTGGCCCTGGATCTGATCAATCAGCCCGAGCTGCTCGAGCAGCCGCAGCACGCCGCAATGTCGGCGGCCTGGTTTTGGTCCTCCCGCGGACTGAACACCTTGGCTGACCAGAGCGATTTCCTGAAGATCACCCGCCGAATCAATGGCGGCATCAACGGACTGGCCGACCGCCAGGCGCTGTACGACAAGGCGCTGAAGGTGCTGGCGTGACGCTGGCGCAGAAGCTGGCCGTGGTCCTGCTTGCCATGGCCGTGAGCTTCGGCGCCGCCTGGCAGGTGCAGGACTGGCGGTATGACGTGAAGCTGGCAAAGCAGGCGGGGCAGTTTCAGGCTGACCTCGACGCGATCGGCAATGCCGCCACCGCCCAGGCACGCGCTGAGCAGGACAAACGCCTAGCCACCGAGCAGCAACTGGCCGCCGCCGACCAACAACATACCAAGGAATTATCCGATGCCCAGCGCAACCAGGCTCTGCTGCGTGACCGTCTTGCTACTGCTGATGTGCGGCTGTCAGTCCTTCTCGACGCCGCGGATTCAGCCAGTGGCTGCAACGTGCCTACCACCCCCGGCGCCGTCGGCGTGGTTCATGCAGCCCGTCGAGCCCAACTTGACCCAGCGCATGCTCAACGAATTATCGCCATCACCGACGCCGGCGACCAAGGATTGATCGCGCTGCGGGCGTGCCAGTCTTATGCCAGGGAAGTGAGCGCAGATCCGAAGTGAGAGAGCCACCCACAAAGTGTGGGTGGCCTTCAGATTTTACTTGGCTTTTGGTGCGGCATTTCCTCGGCCGCCGCCGGAAGGTTTGCCCGTGGTACTTGGAAGATTTGGAACCGCGGGCGCTTTGGAGCCTCCGCCGCCGCCCGCACCTTTACCAGTCGATCCTGAGTTGCTCTTGCCGCCTCCAGACTTGGACATGACTTTCTCCTTGTACGACTCAATTGGATTGCAAGGAAGACCTTAGACCACCAATAAAAAGGCGCCTCCAGTTCCACCCAGGAGAATGTTGCCTGTTATTTCAATGCCGATTCGATCGGCTGGACTAGCTCAGGCCCCTTGTTCCGCACATTGCCCACGGCCGTGTCGACCCTGAACCACTCGAAGGCCTCGGCCGGCTCGCCCTGGTGCAGCACCATCTGCTCAGCGCGTTCCTTGGGCGTGGCCGGGTCCAACCATTCCCGGGCCAGGTCCGGCGTCAGCACCACCGGGCGCCGGTCGTGGATGTCCACCATTCCGCCGGCGCTGTCGGCGGTGATGATCACGAAGCCGTCATGCTCCCCCGGGCCTTCGTTGCTGTCGGGCAGTTGGCCAATGGCGGCGCACAGCACCGGCGCGCCATCCCGCCGACGGATCAGGTAGGGCTGCTTCTTCGGTCCGCCTTCTTCCACCCACTCAAACCAGTTATCGACGGGTGTGATTGCCCGATGTGGCCAGATCGTGCGGAAGAACGGCCCGTGGGCCACCTTCTCGACGCGGGCATTGATCGGCGCGGCCCTGTCCTTGGCCCAGTGTGGCCGCCAACCCCATCGCACCAAGTCGCCATGCAGCAGATCGCCCTGCAGGTGGAGCAGGGCAACTTGGGTTGTCGGGGCGACGTTATAGCGCTCTAGCGGCAATTCGCCGACGGAGTTCGCCAGGGCATTGGGCATGCTCAGCGCTGCAACGAAGTCATGAATGCCGCTGTACTGGGAAAGTCTTCCGCACATGGCCAAGTCCTCAATCTGAAACCTGAGCTTAGACGATGGTTTTCGGGCGAGACATTAGCTCGTTCAGCATCCCGCGCAGCCTCTCGACTTCGCGGACGTTGACTCTTTCCGATGTTGTGAGGGTGTCGATCTGCTTGCGCATGACCGCTGCTTCGGCGCCGCGCTGCCTTAGATATCCGGAGAATTCGTCTTTCTTTGCCTGCGCTTCAGCCAGCATCGCGACCAGGCCGAAGATGTCCGCCCTGGCCTTGCGCAGTTGCAGGTTCAGTTCCTGGATCTCATTCTCCAGTAGGCGGGCGTGTTGTTTGTGCATTTCGAGAGGCGTGGGGATGCCAAGCCACCCGCAGGTGTCTTCGTCGATGTTCATGGGGTGTGGTTCCGAGCGCTGTATATGCATACAGTAATCGAGGTGCGTAAATGCGGTAGTCGTCCGCCGACGAACTGCACGTTTACCCGACGATCAGTCAGGCGACATGAGGACCGCCAGAGTCAGCTTGATGAACTCTTCGTTCTCATCGATGGTGTGGAGAGCGCCGCGCACGTTCTCGGCTACATCTGCGGAGCCACGCTGCTCGACCCAGTTCGATAGCTCCATGATGGAAGCTTCAAGGGCCAGCTGGTTTTCGTAGAGCTTGGAGAGCAGGGAAGGGAGCAGGTCTGAATTGGGCATCGGCGTTCCTCTGGTGGAGTGACCAGCTTAGCAGCGGGGCTTGGGGTTGGTTTATGTTCGGTCGGCAGGACGCCGGGGAGGGGAGGTGGAGTGCTGGACTATCTGCGCAAAACCTACGCTACAGGCCACGACTTACCGTTTGCATAAGCACAAAAAAGCTTATGTTTTGCCGCGCAACAAGGGGGTCGTATTCGTTTATAATCAATAAGTTAGGTGAGTGCAGTCCCCAGCATGGGGTGCTAGGGGTCGAGTGTTCGAATCACTCCGTCCCGACCATATAATTCAATGACTTAGCCCAAGCGGTAACGCTTGGGCTTTTTCATGCCTGAAAAATTACTCCCTCACCACAGCCCCATAACTCATTCCCCAAATCCAATAATAGCCTTGGTTTCCAGATACTCCTCAAACCCCTGCACGCCATACTCCCGACCATTGCCTGAGCGCTTGTAGCCACCAAACGGCGCCATCGGATTCCACGCCGGGTAGTTCAGGTGCACTTGCCCTGCACGAATACGCGACGCCACGGCACGTGCCTGCGTCAAGTCGTGGCCCTGAACGTGGGCGCCCAGGCCGTATACCGTGTCGTTGGCGATGGCGACGGCTTCATCCACCGTCTCATACGTAATGATGCACAGCACCGGGCCGAAGATTTCTTCCTGGGCAACGCGCATGGCGCTATTCACTTCGGAGAAAACCGTGGGGCGGGTATAGAACCCCTTGTCAAAACCTAGCACACGCCCAGGCCCACCACACACCAGTTTCGCACCCTCGTCGAGGCCTGCCTGGATCATCGCCTGGACGCGATTGAACTGGGCTTCGTTGGCGATGGGGCCCAATTGCGTTTCTTCCGATTGCGGGTCGCCAACGATGAGCGCGTTCGCGGTCGCCGCCGCCAGGGCTTCGACCTCGGCCAAGCGGTTTTTTGGCACGATCATGCGGGTCGGCGCGCTGCACGATTGCCCGACGTTGCGAAACGCGGACATCACCCCCAGCGGGACGGCCTTGGCGAAGTCGGCATCGGGCAGCAGCACATTCGGAGACTTGCCCCCCAGTTCCTGGGTGACGCGTTTCACCGTTGGGGCTGCCGCTTGGGCAACCAGCGCGCCTGCGCGGTTGGAGCCGGTGATTGAGATCATGTCGATATCCGGATGTGCCGCCATGGCTGCGCCGACCTGAGCACCGCTTCCATTGACCAGGTTGAACACCCCAGGCGGCAGGCCTGCGTCATGCACCAGTTGTGCGAACAGCAGGGCACTCAGCGGCGACAGTTCGCTGGGTTTCAAGACCACGGTGCAACCGGCAGCGATGGCCGGGGCGACTTTGGCGGTGATCTGATACAACGGCCAGTTCCACGGCGTGATAAGACCGCAGACACCTATGGGTTCGCGCTGGATGGCGGTACCGCCTTCCACCGTCTGGAAGCGATAGCTGGAGAGCAAGTCACGGGCGACCCGAACGTGCTCTGCCGCCAGCGGCACCTGCATCGCCCGAGCGAAGCCGATGGCGGCGCCCATTTCCAGGGAGAGCGCCTGTGCAAGTTGCTCTTTGCGCTCAAGGATAAGTTCGTGGATTTTCCCAAGCACCAACGCCCTGGACGCCGCGGGCGTTGCAGACCAACCGGCAAACGCCGCACGTGCTGCCGCGACGGCCCGATCCACATCCTCGGCAGACCCGCTTGCGACCTGTGCAACCACCTCCTCAGTGGCCGGGTTGACCACGGGCAAACTGGCGGCAATGGTCGGGGAAACCCAGCAGCCGTCGATGTAAAGCTGCTGAGACGTTTGGTTCGAAACGTGTATGGTCATCCAACTGGCTCCCTGGAGCGGCAATGGGCGGTGCGAACAGCAAGGCCCGGTGTCTCGCTAAGCTAGCAAAAGGTCTCAGCCCGAAGATGCCGTTATTCAACGCTCCAAGGGATAATCTGCTGAATCTGGCAGGCTGGCTTTGCGACCTAGCCGATTGCTTGCGTCACCAGCGCAAACTGGGTGATGCCGGCGCTTGATTGCGGGGGCACACCCAGGACCATTCGCGGCGCTTTGTCGACGCATGGCAGCCCCTGGCTCTCCAGCCAGTCGGCCAAACCACAGGCGGTGGGAATGTCGAAGCGCACGAACTGACCCGGAATCAACCGCAGCAGGTGAGTGATCAACTGTCGGGCCTGTTCCTGATTGTGTGCAACGACAGGACCAATGATATGGCCCCGACCAAATCGGCGGAGCAGGGCGCAACCGTTGAGTTGCCCTTCGACCTCGATGCCAACCACGTGCTCGGCAGTGGGCAGCAGGTCGTTGAGTACCTCGGTGCGGTCCAGGCCGCTGCCGGCATTGGCCAGTTCGATCACCTTCGGGTAATCAGCCAGGCTCAATACGCGACAGTGGGCATGCCGGGTCAACGGCATGGGTGCCGGAGCTTGCGGTACGCCCTGATGTTGCTGAATGTGCGCAAAGTCGACGAAGCCCAGGCTGGTGTACAACGGCGCCCCTGACTCGGTTGCATTGAGGATTGGCGTACGCGGGGCCGTAGCGTACAGGCACAGGTTCATCAGTTGGCGCCCGATGCCTTTGCCCTGGTGTTGCTCGCTCACAATCACCAGGCCGATGGAGGAATAAGCCCCCTGATGGCAGGCGAATGCCACGCCCACTAATTTGCCGTCATGTTCAGCGACAAAGCCTTCGGACGTGCGTTGCACCATCGCCCAATCTTCCTCGCGGTGAGGCCATTTCAGGTGCACGGACAGCGCGTGGGCGGCGGGCATGTCGGCGGCGGTGACTGTGCGATAAACGTAGGCGTGGCTCATATCAGTTTTCCTGTAGTGGAGGCGTTTGCAGGCACCGTAGAGGGTTGGGTAAACCGTCGGATATCGAAGGGGCTGATCAAGGTGCTGGTGCTGCCGGTGCTGATCAGCTCGGCCATGACATCCCCCACGCCGGGGCCAAGCTGGAAGCCGTGGCCACAGAAACCGAAGGCATAAAACAACCCGTCCACGCTGCCGCTCGGGCCCATCACCGGTAGGGAGTCCGGGGTGTAGCTCTCGATACCGCTCCACACGCGGATGATGTTCAGCTTTTCGGCCCCCGGTAACAGTCGCCGCATTTGGCGCATCTGGTTGAGCAGGCTTTCGGGTTTGAAAAACGCCCGTCGGTTGATCATGTCCGGCGTACAGCGGTTGCCGCCGCCGATGACGATGTTGCCGCGCGGGATCTGGCGGAAGTAGATCACCTCTTCCTTGATTTTGGTGAACACACCGATCACGGTCGGCAAGGCGTAGGGCACCGGTTCCGTGACCGACATCTGCGGGCCGTTGGGCTCCAGCGGTACCGGCTCACCAAAGCGCTCGGACAAGCGGGCAGCCCAGGCGCCGGCGGTAATCAACAGCTGCTCGGCGACGAACAACTGCCCATCGGTGGTGGTGACCTGGAACAAACCATTGAGCTTTTCCACGTCGGCGACTTCGGTCTTTTCTTCAATTCGTGCCCCGAGACGCCGGGCTGCACGGGCAAACGCCGGCGCTGCGAGGCGCGGGTTGGCGTGACCATCGTGAGGCGCATAGGAGCCGCCTTTCACCTCCGGGCCGAGGAAACCAAAACGCCGGTGCAGCTCGGCGCCGCGATAGATTTTCAAGTCCAGTTGCGCGGCTTCCGGCGCGGCGGCGTAGGCCTCAAGTTCAGCAATTTCATCTTCGCGATAGCACACGCGCATGTGGCCACTGGGGATGAACTCCAGGTCGTCATCGATCAGCTCGGGCAGGCGTTTCCACAGCGCCCAGGAACGATTGGCCAGCTCCAGTTGCCCCAGGTAGCGGCCCTGGCGGCGCACGTTGCCGAAGTTCACACCGCTGGCGTACTGACCGATCTGGTCGCGTTCCAGCAGCGTGACCGAGCAGCCGCGCCGCCGCAGGAAAAACGCCGACGAGGCGCCCATGATGCCGCCCCCGATAATCAGCACCTGGCTTTTCGAACCTGGTTGATTACCAGCCATGGAGGCGGCTCCAGGTGTGCACGTCGCCTATGGCGTCCACGGCGTGATAGTCCGGGAACTGCGCGCCAGTGGCGCAGGCATGGTTGGGAAGGATGCGCAGCCGGCTACCGATGGGGAAGCGTGTAGCAACGTCGTCACTGGCGGTGGTGCCCAGGGTGACGATGCCATGTTCCTGGTTGGCGCCCGTGACCAGCGCGCCGTCGATCCAGTCGCCGGCTTCGGTACACACTTGGCCATAACCGAAGTCCTGGCGCTGGCGCTGTGTGCCACGGTCACGGCTCATGGCCATCCAGCCGGCGTCGGTGATGATCCAGCCTTTATCCGGCTGATGGCCGATCACCGTGGTCAGTACGCTGAGTGCCAACTCGTCGGCCTGGCACACGCCAATGTTGCGCATCACCAGGTCAAAAAACACATACACGCCCGCCCGCACTTCGGTGATGCCGTCCAGGTTCAGGGCCGAGAGGGCCGTGGGGGTTGAGCCGATGCTGACCTCGGAGCACGCCAGCCCGGTTTCGCGAATGTTGTGGGCGGCGCGTACACAGAGGGCACGTTCCTGTTCGGCCAGCGCTTGCAGGGCTTCAAGGGTGTCCAGCTCGTAACTGGAACCCGCGTGGGTCATCACCCCCCGCAGGCGCATACCGCCGTCGTTGAGGAGGTGCGCCACCTCAATCAGCACAGGGTCTTGGGCGGCCAGGCCTGAGCGATGGCCGTCGCAATCGATTTCGATCCAGACGTCGAAGTGTTCGTCATGTTGCTGCGCGAACGCGACGATGGCGCGGGCGCCTGAGACGCTGTCGGTGAGCAGGCTCAAGTTGCAGCCTTTGCGCCGCAGGGCCAGGGCCTGAGGCAGCTTGCCCGGTGCGATGGCAACGGCGTAGAACACATCGCTGATGCCTGCGGCAAAACAATGCTCGGCTTCTTTGAGGGTGGAAACCGTGACGCCGCTGGCGCCTGCGTCAATCTGTGCCTGGATCACCGGCAGGCACTTGCTGGTTTTGATGTGCGGGCGCAAACGTACGCCAAGGCTGCCCATGCGCTGTTGCATACGCTGGATGTTGTGCTGCATTCGCGTAAGGTCGATGAGTGCGGCAGGTGTGTCTAGGGAGGCAATCTGCATGGACATGGCGGAACTCGAGTGACTGGGTACAGGCTGCACTCTACTCAGCTGTCCTTAAGTTGTGGTTCAATCATGGCTAATCAATCATTAAGTAAAATTGAATGATTTCTATCGAAGACCTACGGCTGGCCGTCACTCTTGCGCGCTCTGAATCACTGAGCGCTGCGGCCAGAGCCCTGAACGTCACCCCGCCGGCGCTCTCCATGCGCCTGCGAAAGCTGGAGACGTTCCTGGGGCTGACCCTGGCCAATCGCGATGCCCGACGCCTCAGCCTTACGGCCGATGGCGAGCGGTTCTCGCGGGAAAGTGCGCTGCTGCTGGAGCAGCTTGAAGCACTGCCGGAGTCTTTCAGGCAACAGGATGAAACGCTGGTGGGCACCTTGAGGCTGGCGGCGCCATTTGGCTATGGTCGGCAGCGAATCGCACCGCTGTTGGCGCGTTTTGCCCGAATTCACCCACAGCTGTGCCTGCACCTGGATTTACGCGAGACCCCCTGGCCTGATCGTCATGACAGCGATGCGGTGATTCATATCGGCCATCTCAATGACAGCCTGTGGACAGCACGGCCGCTCACGTCAAACGAGCGCTGGTTATGCGCGAGCCCAGCCTACCTGCAGGCCCACGGTGTGCCGTCATCACCGGATGAACTGGCGTCCCATCGCTGCATTTGCATTCGTGAAAATGATGAAGACGTCACGCTCTGGCATCTGCGCAAGGGGCAGGGCCGCAAGACGCTGCGCGTGGAGCCGGCGTTGCTGAGCAACGATGGCAGCGTTGCCCGGCGCTGGGCCGAGCAAGGCTTGGGGTTGGTGCTGCGTTCGCAGTGGGATGTCAGCGACGCCGTTGCCAGCGGCAGCTTGGTGCGCGTGTTGGCAGACTGGAGTTTTGACAGTGCGCCGATCATCCTCCTGGTGCCGTCGCGCAAGCTTCGCAGCCCGCGCGTCCAGGCATTGGTGGCGTTTATGGAAGAGGCGCTGAAAGCCTGATCTGCGCCTTATTTCACGGCGTAGACCTTGCGTACATACACCGTGCTATTCCAGGCACACGGCGCACCTTTGGCCACGAATACCGTGTCGCCACGGTTAACCGTCACCGCAACTCCCTCGTCGCCTTGCAGCGTGACGCTGCCTTCGAGCAGGTGCATCAATTCATGCAGTTTGTGCGGGCGGCCGTGGCGGGCGTAGGGCGTCGAGTCCCAGATGCCGATGCGCAACTCAGTGACCTCATCATCGAACAGGTTGAACGCGCGGCACTGCGGGGGAGGGCCGATCAGGATCTGTGGCTCGGGCGCGGCGGAGGGATTGAGCAGGGTATGCCGGGCGAGCAAGGTCAGGCCCGGGCGCGCCGGAGCATCGGCTTGGTCGACGGCGCAGAACGCCCATTGGCTGCCTGCGCTCGCCTGCACCGTCAGGCGTGTGCCACGACCGATCACGGCGCTGCTGCCGACCCCCAGCTCCAATGTCTGTTCTGCACTGTCCAGCACCACATGGCCTGCGTGCACCACCAGTGTTTCGCTGTGGGGGAAGTCTTCGATCACGGCTTCGCCGCTAAATGTCACCAGCCCTGCGGACACGCCATCATCGCCCAGCCAGGCGAGTTGGCGGGTGTCGCCGAAAGGGTCCAGCGCGCTCAAGGCGCCGGTATTGAAAGACGTGGCAACGCGGCTGCCGTCGGCGCGAGCCAACAGCAGGATACGGGGAGAGGACATGGGCAATGCTCCGGAAGGAAAGTCAGCCGATCGCCTGGGTGATCAGGGCAAAGGGGTGTACGCCTTGGCTGGCCCGGGGCGGTGTGCCCAGGGCCATCTGCGCGACGGTGTCGATGTTCTTCAGCCCGGCGAGTTCCAGCCAGTCGCTGAGGCCGCAGGCGACGGGAATGTCGATGCGGACAAAGGCATCCGGCACCTGGGCCAGCAGTACCGCGATCAAGTGCTTGGCCTGATCGATGTTTTCGGCAACCACCGGGCCAATGCAGCGCCCACGACCAAACGGCCGCAGCAGGGCGAAGCCGCGTAGTTGGCCGTCGCGCTCGATGCCCACCGCGTGTTCCACCTGCAGGTCGCGCAGTACTTCGCGGCGGTCCAGGCCACTGGCGGCTTTGGCCAGCGCGAGCAGGCTGGGGTGGTCGTCGGCGTGCAGGGTGCGACAGGTTTCTCCATCGGCCAGTCCCGGCAGGGCGGGCACCAACGCCTGGCCCTGATGCTGCTGCACCCGCCCAAATTCGACGAACCCCTGGCTGGTATACAGCGGGGCGCCGGCGAGGGTGGCGTTGAGGACCGGCGTGCGCGCATCGCACGCGGCGAGGGCTTTTTCCATCAAGCGACGGCCGATGCCCTGGCCCTGGTAGTCATTGCTGACGATCACCAGGCCGATGGTGGCAAAGTCGCCCTGGGGGCAGGTGAAGGCGCTGCCGATCAGGCGCTCGCCATCCATCACCACGAAACCGTCGCTGACACGTTGCAACATGGCCCAGTCTTCCAGGCGGTGAGGCCATTTGAGTTGCACCGACAAGGCATGGGCGGCCGGCAAATCGGCCGCGGTCATCGGGCGGTATACATAAGCAGGGTGTGGCAGGGCGGACATGGCGAGCCTCCATAGAGCGTTTTGTGCAGCACGAGGATGCTTGTATCCCACCTGTTTTAGAGGCTGGCAAGTGGGGCGGGAATATTCGGCAGATTCCTTGGGCTGTGTGTTGCGCGGCCACAGTTACTACTTAATTGGGGTGGGGGTGCAGCAGCAAATGCCAAGGAGCTTTTCCGGGTACATCTTCCTTGCGCGGTCACGGCAATGTACGCAATCCCAACCAGCCACACTTTCTGCCGCCCTCACCCCCGTCCTTAAGCCTTTCTGCCCCCCAAAGCCCCCATAAAGCGCACAAACACAGGCCCTGCCCAAGCCTGGCGCGCACCGCAAAGTCTGCTGAGCCCGGCCACCAAAACGGTGGTTTGTATTGAGCGAAGGTCTTTTTAGACGGCATATGCTGATTTCACAGTGGTGTAATGAACCTGTGCTGCAACGAGGCGTACGCGCCGCCAGGGCAGTGAACGCTTGTCACACTCAACGAACTTCAGGACCGCACTCAATGAGCTTTCTTCGTCCCAAATTCATTACGTTCGACTGCTACGGTACGCTGACCAACTTTCATATGGGCACCATGACCCGCGAGCTCTTCGCCGATCGCATCACCCCTGGGCAGATGGACCAGTTCGTCAAAGACTTCTCCGCCTACCGCCTCGACCAGGTCATGGGCGACTGGCGCCCCTACGATGAAATTCTCAAGACCGCCCTGGCCCGTACCTGCAAGCGCTGGGGGATCGAGTATCGCGAGGAAGGCCAGCTGTATTACGACGCCGTGCCGACCTGGGGCCCCCACGCGGACGTGCCGGCCGGTCTGTCGAAGATTGCCGACAAGATTCCCTTGGTGATCTTCTCCAACGCCAGCGACAGTCAGATCATGTCCAACGTCGACAAGCTCGGCGCGCCGTTCCACAAAGTATTTACTGCCGAACAGGCCCAGGCCTACAAGCCGCGCCTGGCCGCCTTCGAATTCATGCTCGACAACCTGGGTTGCGGCCCGGACGACATCTTGCATGTGTCTTCCAGCTTCCGTTATGACCTGATGCCGGCCCATGACATGAAGATCAAAAACAAGGCGTTCGTTGCCCGTGGCCACGAAGTGCCAGGCAATGCGTTTTACGGTTACCAGCAGATCACCGATATCGGTGGGCTGCCAGCGTTGGTCGGCCTGTAACAGCACACCAAGGGGTAAAGCATGGGCAGTGAATCCTATTGGCTAGACACCGCACCGGCATTTACCGGTGCCCATCCGGGCAGCTTGCCCAAGCAGGTCGATGTTGCAGTGGTCGGCGGTGGGTTCACTGGCCTTGCGGCGGCGCGGGCGTTGGCGCTCAAGGGCGCAAGCGTAGTGGTATTGGACGCCGGGCGAGTGATCGGGGAAGCCTCGGGCCGCAACGGTGGGCAGTGCAACACCGGGGTGGCTCAGGACTATGCCGGCTTGCACGCCAGCCTCGGCGCCGATAAGGCCCGCGCTTACTACCAGGCCTATGAAAGTGCGGTGCACTCCGTGGTTTCGCTGGTCGAGCAGGAAAACATCGCCTGCGACCTGGTACGCAACGGCAAGCTCAAGCTGGCGGCCAAGCCCCTGCATTACGAAGGCCTGGCCCGCACCTGTGAGCTGATCCGCCGGGAGGTGGACGCCGACGTCGAATTGCTCACCGCCGAGCAGACCCACGCCGAAGTCAACTCGGCGCAGTTCCACGGCGGCTTGCTGCAACGCAACGGCGTGCAGATGCATGTGGGGCGCTTTGGTGTGGGGTTGGCCGAAGCGGCGGCCCGGCGCGGCGCGATGATTTACGAGCACACCGAGGTCAAGGACTGGAAGGCCCAGGCCGGCGGCTATCAGGTCAACACCGCCAAAGGCTCGCTGCACGCCGGACAAGTGTTGCTGGCCACCGGCGCCTGCCAGCATGGCGACCTCGGCTGGTACCGCCGGCGCATTGTGCCGGTGGGCAGTTTTGTCATCGCCACCGAGGTCTTGCCCCAAGCGCTGATCGATCAGTTGCTGCCGCTGCGCCGCGCCTATGTGACCAGCCGCATGATCGGCAACTACTTTCGCCTGACGCCGGACAACCGCCTGCTGTTTGGCGGGCGTGCACGGTTTGCCATGTCTGACAGCGTCTCCGACGCCAAGAGCGGCAAGGTGCTGCAAGCGGCGATGCTGAATATGTTCCCGCAGTTGGCGCACGTGAAGATCGACTACTGCTGGGGTGGCCTGGTGGACATGACGTCCGACCGCCTGCCCCGCGCCGGCCAGCATGGCGGCGTGTTCCATTCCATGGGCTATAGCGGCCATGGCGTGCAGATGTCGGTGCACATGGGCCAGGTCATGGCCGACGTCATGGCGGGCAACACGGCGGCCAACCCGTGGCGTGAACTGGAGTGGCCGGCGATTCCCGGGCATTTCGGCAAACCCTGGTTCCTGCCGTTCGTGGGCGCCTATTACCGTTTCCAGGACTATTTGCACTGAGTTGCCGTTGTTGCGTCACCGTCGTTTGCGTTTCCAGGACGCTCCGGACATCCGTGAGCACTCGATTCTCCCGATTATCGACAGGTAGCCTTGCTATGACTGACAACAAAAACACACCCGAGCTCATTTCCGGCCAGGAAAGCCTGCGGGTGTTCGAAAGTCTCAACCGTGGCATGTCACGCCGTAACGCTTTGCAAATGCTGGGCGTTGCCGGTGTGGCCGCAGCCGGTGCGGGCAGCCTGTTCGGCAGTGCCGGCAAGTTGTTCGCCGATGAAGCTGCCGTTGAGGGCAAAGGCAAACCCGGTGGCAAGATCCGTGTCGCCGGCATGTCCAGCTCCACCGCCGACACGCTCGACCCGGCCAAGGGCGCGCTGTCCACCGACTATGCACGCCACTACATGTTCTACAACGGCCTGACCCGTTTCGATAAGCACCTGGTGCCGCAACTGGAACTGGCTGAACGCATCGACAATACCGACGCCACGGTGTGGACCATCACCCTGCGCAAAGACGTGACCTTTCACAACGGCAAGTCCCTGACGGCCGCCGACGTGGTGTTCTCCCTGAATCGCCACAAAGACCCGCTCACCGGCTCCAAAGTCATGCCGCTGATGGAGCAGTTCGCCGAGATCAAGGCCAGCGGGCCGAACGAGGTGCAAATTCGCCTTAGCGCGCCCAATGCCGAGTTGCCGTCGATCCTCGCTGTGTCGCACTTGCTGATCGTTCCCGAGGGCACCACCGACTTCAACAAAGGCATCGGCACCGGCCCGTTCACTGTCGGTGAGTTCAAACCGGGTGTGCGCTCGATTGCCGTGCGCAACAAGAACTACTGGAAACCGGGCTTGCCGTACCTCGACGAGATCGAGTTTATTGCCATCGCCGACGAGCCATCGCGGGTCAACGCGCTGTTGTCGGGCGACGTGCACATGATCAACGAGGTCAACCCGCGCTCCACCACGCGCATTGCCGCGAGTGCCAAACACCGGGTCGTGGATGCGCCGTCGGGCAACTACACTGACTTGATCATTCGCCAGGACCAGTTACCCGGCAAAAGCCCGGATTTCACCCAGGCCATGAAGCTGCTGCTCGACCGTGAGCAGGTCAAGTCTGCGGTGTTCCGGGGATTTGCCGTGGTCGGCAACGACCACCCGATTGCGCCGGGTTCACGTTACTTCAACGCCGATCTGCCGCAGACGGTCTACGACCCGGAAAAAGCCAGGTTCCTGCTGAAAAAAGCCGGCATGGAAAGCATCACTATGCCCGTCATGGCGTCGCCTGCCGCCACCGGTTCGGTGGACATCGCCGTGCTGTTGCAGCAATCGGCGAAACAGGCCGGGCTCAAGCTGGATGTGAACCGCCTGCCGAGCGACGGCTACTGGTCCAACCACTGGATGAAGCACCCGTTGAGCTTCGGCAACATCAACCCTCGGCCGAATGCCGACGTGATGTTCTCGCAGTTTTTCCAGTCCAAGGCGCCGTGGAACGAGTCCGGCTGGCAGAACGATCAGTTCGACCAGCTGTTGATGCTGGCCCGTGGCGAAACCGATGACGCCAAGCGCGCCAAAATGTATGGCGACATGCAGACCCTGGTGCACGACCACTGCGGTATCGGTGTACCGGTATTTATCAGCAACATCGACGGTGTCGACCAGCGCATCAAAGGCTACGGCACCAACCCGCTGGGCGGTTTCATGGGCTACATGTTTGCCGAGCAGGTGTGGTTGGACGCGTGAGGAGGGCGGTGCGATGAATGGCAATACACTGTGGTTGATCGCCCGGCGTTTCGGCGCCGGGGCCGTGACCTTGTTGATCGTGTCCATGGTCGTGTTTGCGATCACGGCGGTGCTGCCGGGGGACGCGGCGCAGCAATCCCTCGGCCAGTTCGCGACCCCTGAGCAGGTGGCGGCACTGCGCCTGAAGCTGGGGCTGGACCAGCCCGGTGTGTTGCGTTACCTGCACTGGTTGATGAGCCTGCTCACCGGCGATCTGGGCGTGTCAGTGTCCAACGCCATGCCGGTGGGTGAACTGATGGCGGGCCGGGTGCCCAACACCCTGATGCTGGCGGGCGCTACGGCGCTGGTCTCGGTGCCGGTGGCACTGGTATTGGGGATTGGCTCGGCGATGGGCCGGGGCGGGCGCATCGACAGCTGCCTGAGCTTTATGACCCTGGCGATGGTCGCGGTGCCGGAGTTTCTGGTGGCAACCCTGGCGGTGCTGATTTTCGCGGTGAATCTCGGCTGGTTGTCGGCGCTGTCTTACGCCAGCGACATCACCTCGCCGCTGCAATTCATGCGCACCTATGCCTTACCGGTGATGACGCTGTGCTGCGTGATCGTCGCGCAGATGGCGCGCATGACCCGCGCCGCCGTGATCGATCAACTCGACAGCCCCTACGTGGAAATGGCCCGACTCAAAGGCGTCAGTCCCATTCGCATTGTGCTGCGCCATGCCTTGCCCAATGCCATCGGGCCGATTGCCAATGCCATCGCCCTGAGCCTGTCCTACCTGTTGGGCGGGGTGGTGATCGTCGAAACCATCTTCAATTATCCCGGCATCGCCAGCTTGATGGTCGATGCCGTGACCAACCGTGACATGGCGCTGGTGCAGGCGTGCACCATGTTGTTCTGCGCGGCCTACCTGGGGTTGGTGCTGATCGCCGACCTGTGCGCAATCCTGTCCAATCCGAGGCTGAGAAACCAATGAACCCGATCATTGCGAAATCCAAGCCTGTGTCCTCTGCGCTGGCCCTCGCCAAGGTTTCCAGCGGCCCGTCCTGGCTGGGGCTGGTGGGCGCCGTGGTGTGCGTCATCTGGTTGCTGGTGGCGCTGTTCGGCCCCTGGCTGGCACCACACCCGGTGGGTGAAGTGGTGTCCGACAACATCTTCGAAGGCTTCAGCCTCACTCATCCGTTCGGCACCGATTACCTGGGCCGCGACATGCTTAGCCGGGTATTGGTGGGCGCGCGATTCACCGTCGGGCTGGCGCTGGTGGCGGCGTTGTTGGCCAGCACCTTCGGCACCGGGTGTGCGCTGCTCTCCGTGGTCTCGCCCAAGTGGCTGGACGAGATCATCAGCCGCATCATGGATGCCTTTATCTCGATCCCAAGCAAAATGCTTGCGCTGATCATGGTCTCGGCGTTTGGCTCGTCAGTGACGCTGCTGATCTGCACGGCGGTTATCAGTTACATCCCGGGCTCGTTCCGCGTTGCCCGCAGCATGGCGGTCAATATCGAGGCCCTGGAGTACGTGCAGGTTGCGCGCACTCGCGGCGAAGGCCGGTTGTACGTGGCGTGCATGGAAATCCTGCCGAATATGCTCAACCCGGTATTGACCGACCTGGGCCTGCGTTTCGGCTACATCGTGCTGTTGCTCAGCGGCATGAGTTTTCTCGGCCTCGGCGTGCAACCGCCAGACGCCGACCTCGGCTCGCTGGTGCGCGAAAACATCGGCGGCCTCAATCAGGGCGCGCTGGCCATCATCATTCCGGCGCTGGCCATTGGCACACTGACCATCGGTGTGAATCTGCTGATCGACTACCTGTCATCACGCCGTAGTCGACGCACGGGAGGCCATTGAAATGACCCAATTGATTCGCGTCGAAGACCTGCGCGTGGTGGCCTGCGGTGAGCACGGCGAGGTAGAAATCGTCAAAGGCGTGAGCTTTGCCCTGGAAAAAGGCGAAGTGCTGGCGTTGATCGGTGAGTCCGGCTCGGGCAAGACCACCATCGCCCTGGCCTTGCTCGGGTATGCACGGCGCGGCTGTCGTTTGTCTGGCGGGGTGGTGCAGGTCGGTGAACACGACATGCTCGCCTTGAGCGAAAAACAGCTGCAGGGCCTGCGCGGCAATCGCGTGTCCTATATCGCCCAAAGCGCCGCAGCGGCTTTCAACCCGGCCAAAAAGCTCATCGACCAAGTGGTGGAAGGTGCATTGATCCATGGCCTGGGCACCCGGGTCGAGCTGGAAGCCAAGGCCATCGGCTTGTTTCGCGACCTGGCCCTGCCCAATCCCGAACGCATTGGCCGGCGCTACCCGCACCAAGTCTCCGGCGGGCAACTGCAGCGGGTGATGGCGGCGATGGCGCTGATCAGCGACCCGGTGCTGGTGGTGCTCGACGAGCCGACCACGGCGCTGGACGTGACCACCCAGATCGACGTGCTGCGCGCCTTCAAACGCGTGGTGCGCGAGCGCGGCGCCACGGCCGTTTACGTGTCCCATGACTTGGCGGTGGTCGCGCAAATGGCCGACCAGATCGTAGTGCTCAATGGCGGGCAGATTCTCGAGCAAAGCGCCACGGCGCCGCTGCTCAAGGCGCCGACCCACGAGTACACCCGCAGCCTGCTGGCTGCTGCGCGGCCAGACACCACCATTCGCCCGCCCAGCGGGATTGCCGAAGACGTGCCACTGCTGACCATCAGCGGCCTCACCGCCGGTTACGGCAACAAAAACATGCACGGCATGCCGTCGATTCGGGTGCTCGAAGACATCGATCTCACGGTGCGCCGTGGCCAGGCCATCGGCGTGATCGGCGAGTCGGGCTCCGGGAAGTCCACGTTGGCGCGG
This sequence comes from Pseudomonas sp. AN3A02, assembly GCF_011765255.1. Taxonomy (NCBI): domain Bacteria; kingdom Pseudomonadati; phylum Pseudomonadota; class Gammaproteobacteria; order Pseudomonadales; family Pseudomonadaceae; genus Pseudomonas; species Pseudomonas sp. AN3A02. The sequence continues at coordinate 59,501 of NZ_JAARNI010000009.1, read as the reverse complement.
GTGGTGGCCGGGCTGTTGACCCCGGCCCTCGGCGGCCTGACCTTCGACGGGAAACCCTTGGGCGGAAGCCTCGCCGAGCGTAGCCCGGAGCAGTTTCGCCGTATCCAGATGGTGTTCCAGAACGCCGACACTGCGCTCAACCCGATGCACAGCGTGGCGGCCATCCTCAGCCGTCCGCTGAAGATGTATTTCGGCCTCAAGGGCGCTGCCTTGACGGCGCGCGTCGGTGAGTTGCTGGACCTGGTGCGCCTGCCGCGCTCCCTCGCCGAACGTCGTCCCAACGAGCTGTCCGGCGGGCAAAAGCAGCGGGTCAACCTGGCCCGCGCGCTGGCGGCCAAGCCCGACCTGATCCTGTGCGATGAAGTCACCTCGGCCCTCGACACGGTGGTGGGCGCGGCGATCCTCGAACTGCTGCGCGACCTGCGCCAGCAACTGGGGGTGTCGTACCTGTTTATCAGCCATGACATCTCCACCGTGCGTGCCTTGTGCGATGACATTGTGGTGATGTACAGCGGCCACAAGGTGCAGGCCGGCAACCGCCAGTCGTTTGCCGAGCCACCGTTCCACCCCTACACCGACCTGCTGATTCACTCGGTGCCCGAGTTGCGCCAGGGCTGGCTGGAAACCTGCGGCACCGCGTGCGAAACGCTGCCGGTGATTGGCGAGCGGGCCAACGTGCCGGAACTGTGCACCTTCCTCAATCGCTGCCCGGTACGCGTCGACGGCCTGTGCAACCGTACTGCGCCAAGTCGCCGAGCCCTCGACAACGGCGGTGAAATCCTTTGCCACCACGACAGCGCCCAGTTGCTGAATACCCAGCGGGGCGTCATCACCACCAGCTTGGGAGCCTATGCATGAAGGGGCGTTTTGTGAGGTTGGCCGAACAGGGCCGGCCGACGGTCAGCCTGACCGTGGATGGTGCAGTCATCGAGGCTTTGCAGGGCGACACCCTGATGGTCGCACTGTTGACCCAGGGCAACGCGCTGCGCCAGTCGGAATTCGACAGCGGGCGCCGCGCCGGTTTCTGCCTGATGGGCGCGTGCCAGGACTGCTGGGTATGGACCCGCAGCGGCGAACGCCTGCGTGCCTGCTCCAATGAAGTCCGTGACGGGCTGGACATCGTTACCACACAACCGGAGGCGACATGGCCACTGCACGGGTAGTTATTGTGGGCGCTGGACCTGCCGGGGTGCGCTGCGCCGAAACCCTGTTGGCGGCGGGTATCAAGCCGATCCTGATTGATGAAAACCGCCGTGATGGTGGCCAGATCTACCGCCGCCAGCCCGACGGGTTCACCCGCGACTACACCACCCTGTACGGCAGCGAGGCCGCCAAGGCCCAGGACCTGCACCAGAGTTTCGATCGCCTGCGCGGTGCCATTGATTACCGCCCCGACACCCTGGTGTGGAACCTGACGCCGGGGCAACTGTGCTGCGTCAGCCAGGGCCGCCATACCACCGTGGAGTATGACGCGCTGATCCTGTGCACCGGCGCCACCGACCGCTTGATGCCCGTCGAGGGTTGGCAACTGGCGGGCACCTACAGCCTGGGCGGGGCGCAGATCGCGTTGAAAAACCAGGCCGTGTCCATCGGCCATCGCGTGGTGTTCATGGGCAGCGGGCCGTTGCTGTATCTGGTCGCCAGCCAATACGTCAAGGCCGGCGCCGAAGTGGCTGCGGTGCTCGATACGTCTCCCTTTAGCCTGCGCCTGAAGGCCCTGCCCAAACTGCTGGCGCGGCCGGGCTTGCTGTTTACCGGGATCAAGCTGCTGGCCCAACTGTACCGCGCCAAGGTGGCGGTGCACTTGGGGATCAAGCCGCTGCAAGTCATGGGCGACGCGGCCAATGGTGTGATGGGCGTGCGGTTCACCACGGGCAGTGGGCGGGAGGTCACGGTGCAGGCCGATGCCGTTGCGCTGGGCTATCACCTGCGACCGGAAACCCAGTTGGGCGACCTGGCTGGCTGCACCATGGCGTTCGACCACGCCTCCAGCCAATGGTGGTTGGCCACCGACGACGCCGGACGCACCTCGGTGAAAGGCGTGTATGCGGCCGGTGACGGTTCGAAGATTCGCGGCGCGGATGCCGCCGAACACGCCGGGCGCCTGGTGGCGTTGGCGCTGCTCGAAGATCTGCAGCAACCGGTGAACGCCGCGCTGCGTGATGAGCAACAGCAGGCCTTGGCGGTGATGGATCAGTTTCGCCTTGGCCTGGCCCAGGCGTTCCCCTGGCCCAGCGAACAGGCCAAGGCCCTGCCGGACAGCGCCATCGTGTGCCGCTGCGAGATGATCAGCGCCGGCGAGTTGCGCCGCACGGTGAAAGAGAAGGGCGCCTGCGAGGTCAATCGCGCCAAGGCGTTCAGCCGCGTGGGCATGGGCCGTTGCCAGGGGCGTTATTGCTCCCAGGCCGGGGCTGAAGTGATCGCCGCCGCTGCCGGTGTGCGGGTCCAGGAGGTCGGTCGCCAGCGCGGCCAGGCGCCGGTCAAACCCTTGTCGATGCTGATTACCGAGGAGGTATCGCCATGAGCGTTCAAAAAGCCGATGTGGTGATTGTCGGCGGTGGTGTGATGGGCTCGGCGACCGCGTTTTTTCTGCGTCGTCGCGGGCATTCAGTGATCCTGCTGGAGCGCGACCAGATCGGCCAGTACGCCAGTGGTGTGAACTTTGGCAATGTGCGGCGGCAAGGGCGCTTCCTTGGTCAACTGGCCCTGGCCAACCGCTCCTGGGCGTTGTGGAAGCGCCTGCCGGAACTGATCGATGACGACCTGGAGTTCATCCCCAGCGGCCACATGCGTGTGTGTTACCGCGAAGATGAAATCGCCGAGCTGGAAGCTTATGCGGCCGCGCCGGAAGCTGAACAGCTGGACCTGAAGATTTATCGCGGTGCCGAGCTGCATCGACGTTTCGGCTTCCTCGGCCCCGACGTCAAGGGCGGCTCCTATGCGCCTCACGATGGCCACGCCAACCCGCGTCTGGCCGCGCCGGCGTTTGCTCGCGCAGCGCGGCGCCTGGGGGCGCAGATTGAAGAGCGCACTGAAGTCGCCGAGGTGCAGAAGGTCGGCGCCGACTTTCATATCACCACCACCGATGGGCGCCAGTTCCACGCCGCGCAACTGTTGATCACCGCCGGCGCCTGGGGCCAGAAACTCTCGGCGCAGTTCGGTGAGCCGGTACCGCTGGACACCCACGGCCCGCAAATGGCGGTGACTGAGCCGGTGCCTTATGCGCTGCCGACGGTTATCGGCGTGTACACCAAAACTCCTGAAGAAGTGATCTACTTCCGCCAGATTCCCCGGGGCAATATCGTCATCGGCGGCGGTTACCGCAGCAAGCCGGATATGCTCAACCGCCGCGCCTATGTGGAACCGCGCAGCATCCTCAACCAGGTCAGCCAGATGCGCCGCCTGCTGCCGGGCGTGGGTAACCTGAATATCATCCGCGTGTGGAGTGGCATCGAAGGCTACCTGCCGGACTCGCTGCCGGTGATGGGCGCCAGCGGCACCGTCGACGGCCTGTTTTATGCGTTCGGTTTTTGCGGCCACGGCTTCCAGCTCGGCCCGGGCGTCGGTGATGTGATGGCCGAACTGCTGAGCACCGGGAGCACCAGTACCCCGATCGAACCGTTTTCCATCACCCGCTTCGCCCCACCTGCCGAGCAACGGAGCCAGGCCTCATGAAACCCCGCGTTCTCGAGATTCTCAAACAACTGATGGCCTTCGACACCGTGTCGTCGGAATCCAACCTGGCCCTGATCGACTACGTGCGTGACCTGCTGCTGACCAAAGGCATCGAGTCGCTGATCGTCAAAGACCAGAGCGGCAAGAAGGCCAACCTGTTCGCCAGCACCGGGCCAAAGGAGCGGCCCGGTGTCTTGTTGTCCGGGCACACCGACGTGGTGCCGGCGGCGGGGCAGGCCTGGACCTTTCCCGCCTTCGCCGCCACCGTGCAGGATGGGCGTATCTATGGACGCGGCAGTTGCGACATGAAGGGCTTTATCGCCCTGGCCATCGACGCGATGCTGGATGCCGCCGGCCACAGCCTGAACCGCCCGCTGCAACTGGCGCTATCCCATGACGAAGAGATCGGTTGCGTCGGTGTGCGACGCTTGCTCGACGTGCTGCACCTGGCGCCGGTGCGGCCGTTTCTGTGCGTGATCGGAGAGCCGACCAATATGCAGTTCGTGCTGGGCCACAAGGGCAAGGGCTCTTACCGCACGTATTGCCGGGGCCAGGAGGCCCATTCGTCCCTGGCGCCACGCTCGGTCAATGCGATTCATGTGGCGTGCGACTTTATCGCTGCCCTGCGCGAGAGCCAGCAGCAACTGCAACACCACGGCGCACAGGACAGCGACTACGACGTGCCCTACAGCACCGTGCATGTGGGGCAGATCGTCGGCGGCAAGGCGCTGAATATCGTGCCTAACCTGTGCACCCTGGATTTTGAAGTGCGCAACCTGCCGGCCGACGATCTGGACCAGTTCCTGGAGCAGATGCGCGAGCGCGCTGAAGTGATCGTGCGCGAGGCACAGAAGTTGTCCAGCGTGGCGGCCATCGAGATCGAGACCATCAACGTGTATCCCGGCCTCGACACGCACCCAAGCGTCGAGGCGGTGCGCTTTCTCAAGCAATTCGCCGCGCCGGGCACCGGCACCTCTAAGGTTTCGTTCGGCACCGAGGGCGGCCTGTTCAAGCAGCGCCTGGACGTACCGGTGGTGGTGTGCGGGCCGGGTTCCATCGAGCAGGCGCACAAGCCCGACGAGTTTATCGAGATCAGCCAGATGGACGCCGGCGAGCGCTTTTTGCAAGGCTTGCTCGGTTCGCTGACGGCCTAGCAGAGCCTGCCGTCCTGGGGTGAATTTCAGCACGGCACGCTGCTTAACGCGTGCTTTCGGCATCCTCGTTTGCGGCACCTCCCTAGACTGGAGCGTGTCTCGGATCAGGACTCGACCATGCTCAAGAATCGCTTGCAAGACCCCAGCCTGCTGGCTGAACTCGCCTACGTAGATGGCCAGTGGATCGCCGCCGACAGCGGCGCCACACTGGACATCCGCGACCCCGCTACCGGCCACTTGCTCGCTCAAGTTCCGGCGATGGACGCGGTGGATACCCGCCGCGCCATTGAAGCCGCCGAACGTGCCTGGCCCGCCTGGCGTGCACGCCCGGCCGCCGAGCGTGCGGCGCTGCTGGAGCGCTGGTACCAGGCGATGATCGACAACCTTGATGACCTGGCGCTGATCATGACCAGCGAACAGGGCAAGCCGCTGAACGAAGCCCGCGGCGAAGTGCGCTACGGTGCCGGTTTCGTCAAATGGTTCGCCGAGGAAGCCCGCCGGGTCTACGGCGAAACCATGCCCGCGCCCAGTGGCGACCGACGCCTGCTGACCCTCAAGCAACCCGTGGGCGTGTGCGCCGCCATTACCCCGTGGAATTTCCCCAACGCGATGATCACCCGCAAATGTGCGCCTGCGCTGGCCGCCGGGTGCCCGATCATCGTCAAGCCGTCGGACCTCACGCCACTGTCGGCCCTGGCCCTGGCGGTGCTGGCCGAGCGCGTCGGCATTCCGGCCGGGGTGTTCAATGTGATCACCGGCTTGCCCGCCGGCATTGGCCAAGAGCTGACCGGCAACCCGGCGGTGCGCAAGATTTCCTTCACCGGCTCCACCGCCGTCGGCCGCCTGCTGATGCGCCAGAGCGCCGAGCACATCAAGCGCCTGAGCCTGGAACTGGGGGGCAATGCGCCCTTTATCGTCTTCGACGACGCCGACCTGGAACAGGCGGTGGCCGGGGTGATGCTCAGCAAGTTTCGCAACGCCGGGCAAACCTGCGTGTGTGCCAACCGCATCCTGGTACAGGCCGGTATCTACGCGCGTTTCGCCGCGCGCCTGGTGGAGGAGGTGAGCAAGCTCAAGGTCGGTAACGGCCTGGAGGAAGGCGTGACCATCGGCCCGCTGATCAACCCGGCGGCGGTGAACAAGGTCGCACGGCATATTGACGATGCCCTGAGCCAGGGCGCGAAGTTGTTGTGTGGCGCGATCCCCTCGGGTGACAGCCAGTTTGTGCAGCCCACGGTGCTGGGTGACACCCACGCCGGCATGTTGCTGGCCAATGAAGAAACCTTCGGCCCGGTGGCACCGCTGATGCGCTTTTCGGATGAAGCCGAGGCGCTGGCCCTGGCCAATGCCACGCCGTATGGCCTGGGCGCCTACTATTTCACCCAGGACCTGCAGCGCTCGTGGCGTTTTGGCGAAGCTTTGGAGTTCGGCATGGTCGGGCTAAACACCGGGATTATCTCGATGGAAGTCGCGCCGTTTGGCGGCATCAAGCAATCGGGCCTGGGGCGCGAGGGCAGCAAGTACGGCCTGGACGAATACCTTGAAGTCAAAGCCTTCCATATCGGCGGCTTGAACTGATTTTTTGCGAGGCGCGTACCATGAACAAGGCATTCAGAATCGCCGCGATTGCCGGCGATGGTATCGGCAAGGAAGTGCTGCCCGAAGGATTGCGGGTACTGGAACAGGCCGCCAGGATCTGGGACCTGAACCTGAGCATCGAAGTGCTCGACTGGGCCCATTGCGATTACTACCTGGAGCACGGGCAGATGATGCCCGAGGACTGGTTCGAACAGCTCAAGGGGTTTGATGCGATCTACTTTGGCGCCGTGGGGTGGCCGGACAAAGTCCCGGACCATGTTTCCCTGTGGGGTTCGTTGCTCAAGTTTCGCCGCGACTTCGACCAGTACGTGAACATCCGCCCGGTGCGGCTGTTTCCCGGGGTGCCGTGCCCGCTGGCCGGGCGCGAGCCGGGGGACATCGACTTTGTGGTGATTCGCGAGAACACCGAGGGCGAATACTCGTCCGTGGGCGGCAAGATGTTCGAGGGCACCGAACATGAGTTCGTGCTGCAGGAGTCGGTATTTACCCGGCGCGGCGTCGACCGCATCCTCAAGTTCGCCTTCGACCTGGCCCAGTCCCGTCCGCGCAAGAGGCTCACGGCGGCGACCAAATCCAACGGCATTTCCATCAGCATGCCCTACTGGGATGAGCGCACCGCATTGATGGCTGCCAACTACCCCGAAGTGAGTTGGGACAAGCAGCACATCGACATCCTGTGCGCGCGGTTTGTGCTGCAACCGGACCGGTTTGATGTGGTGGTGGCTTCGAACCTGTTCGGCGACATCCTCTCCGACCTCGGGCCGGCGTGTGCCGGGACGATAGGCATTGCGCCGTCGGCCAACCTCGACCCCGAGCGACGCTTTCCGTCGTTGTTCGAACCGGTGCACGGCTCGGCGCCGGATATTTACGGGCAGAACATTGCGAATCCCATAGCGATGATCTGGTCGGGGGCGTTGATGCTGGATTTCCTTGGCAACGGCGATGAGCGGTATCGGGCGGCCCATGACGGAATCTTGCAGGCGATTGAGTCGGTGATTGCCGAGGCCGTGGTGACGCCGGATCTGGGCGGGAAGGGCTCTACTCAGGATGTCGGGCTGGCGATTGCCCAAAGGCTCCCGATTTAAAGCGCGCACGGTCAAAAAAAGTGGGAGCGGGCTTGCTCGCGAATGCAGTGGTTCAGTTGAAATATCTTTGGCTGACACCCTGCATTCAGTTGGCCTGGCGCGGGGCACGGTGTCGCCGAGTTTGAACAGTTTTGTGCGGTGGCTGGAGGAGCGCGGCCTGGCACTCACACCGTAGCAGCTGTCGAGCTTTAGCGAGGCTGCGATGACGTCGGCACAGTCGACATTGATGTTGCCTGACCCACCGCCATCGCGGCCTCGCTAAGGCTCGACGGCTCCCACATTTGATCTTTGTCAGGCACCAAATTGCAGGGTGCCAGCTTGGCCATCAGTGCGTCGGTGCCTAATTGCATCAGTCACACAGGTTTTCTGTGGGAGCTGTCGAGCTTAAGCGAGGCTGCGATGACGTCGGCACAATCGACATTGATGTTGCCTGACCCACCGCTATCGCGGCCTCGCTAAAGCTCGACGGCTCCCACATTTGATCTTTGTCAGCCGCCAAATTGCAGGGTGCCAGCTTGGCCATCAGCGCGCCGGCGCCTGATTGCATCGGTTACACAGGTTTTCTGTGGGAGCTGTCGAGCTTAAGCGAGGCTGCGATGACGTCGGCACAGTCGACATTGATGGTGGCTGACCCACCGCTATCGCGGCCTCGCTGAGGCTCGACGACTCCCACATCAAGTCAGGTGCTCCCACATTTGGATCTGCATACATCAATAACCCTTGCGCCGATCCACCTCACCCAGCATCGGCTCGCCGCGCTCATACCGCCGGATATTCTCCAGCAACCCCCCAAACGCACTCGCCGGTTGGGTCATCGCCGCGATATGTGGCGTCAGCATAATCTGCGGGTGATCCCAGAATGGATGATCCGCCGGCGCAGGTTCCTCCTGCAGCACATCCAGCACTGCACCGCTCAGTTGCCCACTGCCCAATGCCTCCAGCAAGTCTTCTTCCACCAGATGCCCGCCACGCCCCATGTTGATCAGCGCCGCCCCATGCGGCAATTGCGCAAACAGCTCCCGGTCGAGAATGTCTTGGGTCTGCTCGGTCAACGGCAGCACACACAACAGAATGTCGCACTGGCTGAGGAACGTCGGCAGTTGTTGTTCGCCGGCGTAGCAGTCCACGCCTGCCAACTGATAAGCACTGCGGGCCCAGCCCGACAGCGCAAACCCCAACGGCGCCAACGTCGCCAGAATCTGCTGGGCCTGGGTGCCCAGGCCCATCACGCCGACCCTGCGATTCACGGCCGGCTGTAACAGGTGCGCCTGCCAGCAACGCGCCACTTGCTGTTGGCGATAGCGCAACATATCGCGGTGCAGGCTCAGCACCGCCCAACTGGCGTATTCGCACATGCCGCGGGTGATGCCCGGGTCGAGCAAGCGCACCACGGGCAGGTCGGGCGGCAGGCGGGAGAGGTCCAGTTGGTCGACCCCGGCCGACAAGGCAAACAGCACTTTCAGGTTGGGCAGTAATTGCATGAGGTTGTCGGGCGCCTGCCAGGCGGCCAGGTAGTCCACGTCTTCGGCATTGCCGATGTCGGGCCAGGCGCGCCATTCGATCTGCGGCGCGTGTTCGGCGAACAGTGCCTGCCAATGTTGGCCGCGCACCGGGTCAGCTTTGTAGAGCAAGGCCATGGGCATTTCCTGCAGGGTTCGGGTAGTCATCATCATCCCCCAAGCCCGGCGCAGGATCTGTTGAAAGGCGGGGGCAAAACAGTCGATCCGAATTTCTCACGGGCCAAGTTCGGCGTAGTTGGTTGCCCGCACGCCGTACTCTGAACAGCATCGCAACCACTTTCCGGTTGCCGCATTCACGATGGGAACTGCCATGAATAGCAAAGTCGACGAAACCCCTCATTTGCTGCGTCAGCGCGATCAGTTCGTGCCTCGTGGCCTGGTGACCGCGCACCCCCTGGTGATCGACCGTGCCCAGGGCGCCGAGTTGTGGGACGTGGATGGCAAGCGTTACCTGGATTTCGTCGGCGGGATCGGCGTGCTGAACATCGGGCATAACCATCCCAAAGTGGTGGCAGCGGTGCAGGCCCAGTTGCAGAAGGTCTCCCATGCCTGCTTCCAGGTGGTGGCCTACCAGCCTTACCTCGACCTGGCACAGCGGCTGTGTGAAATGGTCGGCGGGCAGGAAGCCTATAAGGCTGCGTTTTTCACCTCCGGTGCCGAGGCCGTGGAAAATGCGGTGAAGATTGCCCGTGCCCACACCAATCGTTCGGCGGTGATCGCCTTTCGGGGCGGCTTCCATGGTCGAACCTTGCTTGGCACCACGCTCACCGGCATGAGCCAACCCTACAAACAGAACTTCGGGCCGTTTGCACCGGAGGTGTTCCACACGCCGTATCCGAATGCTTATCGCGGGGTGACCAGCGAGATGGCACTCAAAGCCCTGGATGAACTGCTGGCGACCCAAGTGGCGCCGGAGAGGATCGCGGCAATCATCATCGAGCCGGTGCAGGGCGACGGTGGCTTCCTCACGGCGCCTGCGGAGTTTCTCCAGGCGCTGCGTGCGTTGGCTGACAAGCACGGCATTGTGTTGATCCTGGATGAGATCCAGACCGGTTTCGGCCGTACCGGTACCTGGTTCGGCTTCCAACACGCCGGCATCCAGCCGGACCTGGTCACCGTGGCCAAGAGCCTGGCCGGCGGCTTGCCTTTGTCCGGTGTGGTCGGCAAGGCGCACATCATGGATGCGCCGTTGCCCGGCGGCCTGGGCGGCACTTACGGCGGCAATGCGTTGGCGTGCGCGGCGGCACTGGCGGTGATCAGCGCGTTCGAGCAGGAACAATTGCTCGAACGCGGCCAACGGCTGGGCGAACGCCTGCGCCAGGGCCTGCTCGGTTTGCAGGCGCGCTACCCGCGTATCGGCGATGTGCGCGGCACCGGCTTCATGTTGGCAATCGAACTGATCCAGGATGACCCGGCGCGCACCCCGGACGCCGACCTCAACCAACGGCTGATCGATGAGGCCCGCGCCGGCGGGTTGCTGGTGATCAAATGCGGCGTGCACCGCAACGTGTTGCGCTTTCTCGCGCCGTTGGTGACGACCGAGGCCCAGGTCGACGAAGCCTTGCAGATACTCGACGGCGCCTTGGCACGGGTCTTGAACTGAGCCTGTGCTTGTTCAGGGTGAACCGCATCATTGGAGACTTGACCCCACATGGGACTGACAGATTATCGAGCGTTACTGATCGATTGCGATGAAGTGCTGGTGGACCGCGACTCGGGTGTGTTGGCCGCCTTGCAGCCGCTGCTCGACAGCCGCGGCGGACACCCGTCCAGGGAGCAAGTGCTGGCCGAGTACAACACGGTGGTCGCCAATCTCTACCCGCGCTTCGCCGAGTTGGGCTTCAGTGGCGTGCTGTGTTTCGCCCATCGCCAACTCGCCGAGCGCTGGGGGCTCCACGCCAGTTGGGAGGAGGGCATGAGCTTTGCCCGCAGCGCCGGCAGTTGGGCGCTGTTCGAGGATGCGCCGGGGGCTATGCTGTACCTGCGCAAGTTCTATCGGTTACGGGTGCGTGGCGACCGCGACGCGGAGGATCGTGGCGTGTTGTGTGAGCGGCTGGGTATTGCACCGGAAGATTTCATTTCCCTGGCCGATGACCTGCAATGGCTCAGCGAACAAGCGGAGGATGTGCAACCCGTGCTGCATGTGACACGACCGTCGGTCGCGGCGCACGGGGGGCTGGACCGCTGCTTGATCGGCCGCCAACGGCCCCGGCAGCCTTCGCCGTGCGCGGCGGAGTACTGCATCAGCAGCATGGCGGATCTGGTGGCTCAGCATCAGCTGTCTTTACGGCGCTGATTTTGCTAGAAGATTGTCTTACAAACGGCAGTCAAGAGGTACGTAATGGAAGGGCAAGTGAAGCTGGACCGGATCGATATCAGCATTCTGGTTGAACTGCAAAAGGACGGCCGGATGACCAATGTCAGCCTCGCCGACGCCGTGGGCCTGTCTGCCAGCCCGTGTTTGCAACGGGTCAAGCGGTTGGAGTCGGCGGGGTATATTTCCAGCTACAAGGCGCACTTGAACCTGGCCAAGATTACCGATTCGGTCACGGTGTTCACCGAGATCACCCTCAGCGACCATAAGCGCGAAGACTTCGCCAAGTTCGAATCCAATATCCGCCTGGTAGACGAAGTGCTCGAATGCCACCTGATCAGCGGTGGTTACGACTACCTGGTGCGCTTCATGACCCGCAGCATCCAGCATTACCAGGAAGTGGTGGAGAGCCTGCTGGACAAGAACATTGGCATCTCCAAGTACTTCAGCTATATCGTCATCAAATCGCCCGTGCTCAAGGACGGCGTACCCCTGCGCAAACTGCTGCGCCACTGAATCTTTCGGTGATGGGCTCGGCGGCCGAGGTTACGACTAACCCCAGCCGCCGATGCTTGATCAGTGCAGGCTTAGTAGCGCATTTCCACCGCCACATAAGCCCCAATCCCATCCCCCGGATACAACGACGCCGTATCCTGCCCCTTCGCGTCATACAGCGGCTGCACCGCCGTCACGTACTTCTGATTGGTCAGGTTTTTCACATCCAGCGAGACCTTCCAGTCCTTGCTCGGCGTTTCATACCCCACGTTCGCCCCAAAGATGGTGTAGGAGGGCGCATAGAAGCTGTTGGCATAGTCCACCGCCGTACGCGAGGCCGACTGCACATTCACCCCGGTATAGAAGCCCGCCGGGTGCTGATACTGCACCTCGCCCTGATAGATATGCTTCGGAATCCCCGGCAGTTGGTTGTCGCCGAAGGTCGGGTCGTGCCGGTAGTAGAAGTCGTTGTAGGTATACACCTGGCGCAGGGTGACTTTTTCACCCGAGGTGTTTTCCCACAGGCGCGTATTCAGGCCGGCCTCGATGCCTTGGTGGATCGTCGGTGTGGCGTTGAATGCACCGGTGATTGCAACTGCGGTGGATGTCGCCGGAATGATCTGCACGTTGAGCAATTCATTTTTCACCCACGAACGGTAAAGCGCCAGGCTGCCGTCGAAGATGCCCGATGAACCCTTGATCCCGACTTCCACGGTATTGGCTTTCTGCTCAACCAGCGGCCTTACGTACGGCGAGGTCGGCCCGGAGCCGGAGTATTCCCACGACGCCGGTGGGTCGACGGAGCGGCTGACGTTGGCGAACACTTGCAGTTGCGGGGTGAACTCGTAACGCACGCCGACCCGCGGTGCCAGGCTCCAGTTGTCGTAGGTCACATCGCTCGGGTAAGTGGTGGTGTTGGCCACCTGGGCTTCCTTGACGTCGGCATGGCGGCGTACGTTGATCGCCGAGACGCCGCTGGTCAGCCACAGGCCGTCCACCAGTTCCAGGTCGTTGCCCACGGAGAATACGTGATCGAACGATGAGCTGTAGTCGACGAACTTGCGGGTCTGTTTGTTGGCGAAGGTGGAGTCGACCTGGCCCTTGAGGTGTTCGGTGGAGGTGAAGGCCAGGCTGGAGCGGCTTTCGTGGCCGAACAGGGTGTCGCGGCGGTCGTAGTTGATCACCGCGCTCAGGTCATGCCAGTCCCAGTAGCTGGGGTTGCTCGGGCTGTTCGGGCTGTTGTTGTGGGCGTACTGGTAGTAGACGAAGCCCACCGACAGGGTGGCGTCGTCCTCAAAGGTGTAGGTGGTCTTGCTGCCCAGCCATACGCTGCCGGGGCGACGGCTGCCGGCGCCGCTGCTTTCGGCGGTGGCACTGGCGCGGTCGGAGTGGTGCTTCACCGCATCCAGGGTGGTGGCGCTCGGGTCGTTGTGGAACTCGTCGCGGTAACGCAGCATCACCCGGGTTTCGAGTTGCGGGCTGAAGCGGTAGCCAAAGTTCGCCACTACGCCCTGGCTTTTCGACAGGCTGTAATCGCGGTAGCCATCGCTGCGGAAGTTGTCGGCATTCAGGTAGTAATCGAACGCGCCCTCGACGCCGCCGACGCTCAGGCTTTGCTTGTTGTAGCCGTAACTCCCGGTTTCCGCGCGCACCCGCAGCCCGGGCGCGGTGTAGCCAGTCTGGTTGACGAAGTTGATGGCGCCGCCAAGGCTCAGCGCGCCGTACTGGAAGGCGTTGGCACCGCGCAGGATCTCGGTGTAGTTCACCCCCGAGCCGTTGAGGAATTCGTAGGGTGTGCCGCCCGGGCCGGTGATCGGCAGGCCATCGAACAGGAACTTGATGCCCTCACGGAAATACCCCGGCGAGGTGTTGGCCCCCGAGCCACGGATGGAAATCTTGGCCGCGTCATTGCCACCGGTGGACTGCACGAATACACCCGGCTGATAGGCGAGGGTGTCCTGCAAGGTGGCGGTCCGTCCCTTGGCCACCTGCTCGCTGTCGACCACGCTGGTGCCGCCGGGCACCTCGGACAACTGACTCTTTGCCGCCTCAACGGGCGTGATTTTTTGTGCCTCTACCGTCACGGTCTTTAGCCGTGTACCGGTTGTCGGTGTGACCTCATCATCTGCCTGTGCGCTGGCGGAAAAGACCAGGGCCGAGCCCAGTCCAAACATCGCCAGCCAAGTTGCTTGCCGCACGGCAAGTGTCAACTTTTGCAACTCTCCCCGAAAGATTGGATCCATTAAGCGTGTTCCTTGTGAATAGATAAAGATAGCCCCAGCTTTCTATTCGAATAGTCATGCCTGTTTCGCTCTGAGCAGTTTCTATGCCAACGCTATTTGCCAAGGATTACGGGTGCTTAGTGGGAGGTAAGTGTTCTGCGGGATACTTTGTTTTGAATCACTGTTTGATTTTCAACAGTCAACTTTATTGGCCGGATTTACGGCAACTGTCGCGGACGCAACAGTTGATAAGCAGTGTGTAAGGCAGCCAACAACTCAAGGTCGTATAACGGGTATAACCATATAAGTGTTTGACAGGGTTGCGCCAGTTTTGTAAGGGTTTCGCGCTTGTTTTGTAGTCAGAATGGCGTTTCTGAAAGACTGGCATGCTCACTGCATTACACCCTGTAGTTGCAAACTTTCGGTGTTTATCGAGTTCCTCTAAGGAAGCATCATTGACAACCATTCTGAAACTGTCGGCGGTTATTTTACTGTCCCTGGCTATAAATGCCTGTTCACCTGCTGCGGCACCACAACATAAAACTTCGGCGGCCGATGGCGTCGTCACTAATGGTGTGGTGACTTATTCAGCGACGGACTTCTATGAGCCGTCACCGGGTCGCAGCGGTGGAACTTTGCGAGTATCCGCCGCCTCCGACGCCGGCAGTTTCGATGTTCACGCCTTATCCAATGGCAACATCCAATGGATGGGCCGAATTCTCTACGATTGCCTGGTGTATCAGGACGAGCAGGGCAATATCAGCCCATGGCTGGCCCGCTCCTGGGACATCTCCGAGGACGGCAAGACATACACCTTTCACCTGCGCGATGACGTGACCTTCAGCGACGGCGAGAAATTCAACGCCCAGGCGCTGCAAACCAACCTGGAACACATGCGCGATCCGGCCACCAAGTCCCCGCTTGCTGCGGCCTATATCGCGCCGTACCTGGACGGCAAGGTCATCGATGACTACACCTTCGAAGCCCACTTGCGCGAACCCTACACGCCCTTCCTTGACGTACTGGCGCAATCCTGGCTGAGCATGATCTCGCCAAAACAGATCCACGAAGCGCCTAAGACCATTGCCGAACATCCCATCGGCAGCGGCCCGTTCCTGTTGCAGAGCTACACCCGTGACCAGGGCGCGGTGTTCATCAAACGCCCCGGCTACAACTGGGCACCGCCGGTGACGCGGCACAAGGGTGAGGCCTACCTGGACCGTATCGAGTTGAGCTACGTCCCCGAAGCCATGATCCGCTTCACGGCGCTGGAGTCCGGCCAGTCGGATTTCGCCCTCGACGCACCGGCCCAGAACGCCGCCGCCATCCGCGCCAACCCGGACCTGGTGATGCGTAGCCGAATTCGCAAAGGCAACCCGAGCCGCAGCATGACCTTCAACGTTGAACAGCCACCGTTTGACGATGTACGCGTGCGCCGCGCAGTCGCCAAGGCCATCGACCGCGAAGGGCTGGCATGGATTTCCGGCTTCGGCGAATACATCGCCAAGGCGGATTTCCTGGCGGCCAACACCCGGTTTTATCAACCCAACAACGACGCCTTGGCCTACGACGTCAAAGCCGCCAATGCGCTGCTGGACGACGCCGGCTGGACCGGGCGCGACGCCCAGGGTTATCGAACCAAGGACGGGCAGCGCCTCAAGGCAACGATGCTGTCCTATGACAACCCGGCGTTTCCCGCCAGTGTCTCGGTGGCCATCCAGGCCGACCTGAAAAAAGTCGGCTTCGAGATGCCCATCGAAATGCTGCCGCTGACCCGCGTGACCGAGAAACGCTACGCCGGTAAGTTCCAGGCGCTGGCCGGCGGTTACTGGCACACCAACACGCCCGACGGCCTGTTTGTGCTCTATCACAGCCAAGCCATCAGCACCGACAAGATGATCGGCCAGAACGTCGGGCGCTTCCGCGATGCCGAGCTGGATCGGGTACTCAGCGCCGCCCGCCAGTCCCGCGACCCGGTTGAGTTGCAGGCGCTCTACGGCGAAGCGCAAAAGCGCCTGACCGAAACAGTCCCGGCGGTGCCTTCGGTGGAAAGCCAGGTGCTCACCGCGTACGGCCGGCAAGTCCAGGGCGTGATTTTTGATACCTCCCACAACGTACCGTTCTTCACCAGCATCTGGCTGGACCGGGGGCAACCATGAGCCTGTTCAAATCCATCGCCTGGCGCCTGCTGGCGGGCATCGGCGTGCTATGGGGCGCGGCGACGCTGACCTTTCTCGCGGTCAACTTCAGCGGCGGCGACACGGCGCTGGCGATCCTTGGCGGCCCAGACTCGATGCCCACACCGGAGCTGCTGGCCCGGGTGCGTGCCGAGTACGGCCTGGACCAACCGCTGCTCGTGCAATACGGCAATTACCTGGTACGCCTGGCCCATGGTGACCTCGGCGAGTCCTACCGCCTGCGCATCCCGGTGCAGCAGGCGATTGCCGAGCAGATCGGCGCAACCATTCAACTGTCCCTGAGCGCGGCGCTGCTGGCGGTGGTGTTGGCCCTTGTGTGCGCGATCCTCACCGCCAACCGTTCGCGTTGGGTGCGCTCAGTCGTTTCCGGCAGCGAGCTGGTGCTGTCGTCAGCGCCGTCCTTTGTTATCGGCATGCTGTTGTTGCTGGTGTTTTCGTTTCATTGGCACTGGTTGCCGCCGTCCGGTTCCGTGGGCTGGCGTTCGTTGATCCTGCCCTCGATTGCGCTGGCGTTGCCGGTAGCCGCGGTGCTGACCCAACTGCTGCGCCAGTCCCTGGAAGACACGCTCGAACAGCCCTTTATCGCCATGGCCCGCGCACGCGGCCTGTCCGAAACCGCTGTGCGCCTGCGCCATGCCTTGCGTCACGCGCTGGTGCCGTTGGTGACCCTGGCCGGGTTCGTGTTCGCGAGCCTGCTGGGCGGCGCGGTGGTGGTGGAATTGCTGTTTGCACGCCAGGGCATCGGGCGCTTGATGCTCGATGCCACCAGCAACAAAGACGTGCCGATGGTGCTGGGGGTGACCCTGCTCGCAGCCACGGTGTACGTGCTGGTGAACCTGGCCGTCGATTTGATCAACCGCTGGATTGACCCCCGGGCCAATCAAGCGTGAGTGTCTTTGAAGAAGGAAAAACCATGAGTGCTTCGATCCCCGCTGCGGTGAGTTATGCCGACTTGCACCAGCGTTTCGCCGACGTATTTGCACGGATAGCCGACACCGCCGTCGCCCGCGAGCAGCAACGCGAGCTGGCCCATGATGCGGTGGCGTGGCTGCGGGAGGCCGGCTTCGGTGCCCTACGCGTGCCCCTGGCCCAGGGCGGCCTGGGGGCGAGTTTGCCGCAGTTGTTTCGCCTGTTGATTGAACTGGGGGAGGCTGATTCAAACCTGCCGCAGATCGTGCGCGCGCATTTCGGTTTCGTCGAAGGCCGGCTTTCCAGCCGCGACAGCGAGTCCCAGGATTACTGGTTCGCCAAAGTCGTCGACGGCGAGCTGTGGGGCGCCGCCATGGCCGAGCGCACCGACACCACCCGCAACTCGGTGACCCTCAGCGCAGTCGACTCCGGCTGGCAACTGGACGGCGAGAAGTACTACTGCACCGGCACGCTGTACGCCAACTGGATCGCCGCCGTCGCCCTGGATGGCGAGGATTTTGTCAGCCTGGCGGTACGTACCGACGCGCCGGGTGTCACCGTCGAGGATGACTGGGATGGCTTTGGCCAGCGCCTCACCGGCAGCGGCACCACGCGCTTCAAGGCGGTCGATGTACCGGCGCAGCACATCGTGCGGCGCTTCAAGAAAGACGAACTGCGCGCCGAGTCCTACCTGAGCGCGTTCTACCAGTTGTTCCACCTGGCGACCCTGGCCGGCATCGCCAACGCCGTGCTGCGCGACGCCACCGAATTCGTCAAAGGCCGCACCCGCGCGTTTGGCGTGCCGGGGCAATCGAGCCCCAAGGATGATCCGCTGGTGCAGCGGGTGATCGGTCGCCTGTCGAGCCTGGCGTATGCCGCCCGCACCCAGGTGCTGGCTGTCGCCGAGGTGCTGCAAGAGGTGCACGAAGCGGAGCAGGGCGGCTACGCCAACGAACAGCATTACACCGAGGCTGAGATCCGCGCCTTTCAGGCCCAACAGATCGTGCTGGAACAAGTGCTGGAGGCCACCACGCTGCTGTTCGAAGTCGGCGGCGCCTCCGCCACCAGTGAGTCGCGACGTTTCGACCGGCATTGGCGCAACGCGCGCACCCTGGCCTCTCATAACCCGGCGATCTTTCGCGAACGGGCCTTGGGCAACTACTACCTCAACGACGTCACCCCGAATGCCGCCTGGCGCAGCCTGCAAACCGCCGACGCCGAGCAGCAGGCCGCCCGCGACGAAGCGAGTGCGGTATGAGCCTTCAACCCTTGAATAAAAAAGGATCACCCATGCGTTACCGCCAATTGGGCAACAGCGACATTCAAGTCAGTGTACTGGGCCTCGGCACCATGACCTGGGGCCACCAGAACACCGAAACCGATGCCCATCAGCAGATTGATTTGGCGCTGGCCGAAGGCATCAACTTCATCGACACCGCCGAGATGTACCCCACGCCCACCAAGGCTGAAACCTGGCGCACCACCGAGCGCTATATTGGCAGTTGGCTGGCGGCCAGTGGTCGCCGGGACGAGGTGATCCTGGCGAGCAAAATCGCCGGCCCGGCCCGTGACCCCAGCAGCCAGCAGCACATCCGCGACGGCCTCAGCCACCACGACCGGCGCAACATCGTCGAAGCCCTGGACGGCAGCCTCAAACGCCTGAACACCGACTACCTCGACCTCTACCAGCTGCACTGGCCCGACCGCACCACCAACATCTTCGGCCAGCGCGAATACCCCTATCAGGCAGACACCCAGAGCGTGGCCATCGAGGAAACCCTGGCGGTGCTGGCCGATCAGGTGAAGGCCGGCAAGGTGCGCCACATCGGCGTTTCCAACGAAACTCCATGGGGCGTGGCCGAGTTTCTCAAGCAAAGCGAACGCCTCGGCCTGCCGCGAATTGCCAGCGTGCAAAACCCCTACAGCCTGCTGAATCGCCTGTACGAGGGCGGCCTCTCGGAGTTCACCCACCGCGAAGGCGTCGGCCTGCTGGCGTACTCGCCGCTGGCCTTCGGTGCGCTCACCGGCAAATACCTGGGCGGCGCACGTCCCGAGGGTTCGCGGCTGTCGGCGGTGTACCGCACCTTCAACCGCTATGACAGTGCCTCGGCCCAGGAGGCCATCACCGGCTACGTGGAAATTGCACGGCAACACGGCCTCACCCCGGCCCAGTTGGCCCTGGCCTTCATCATCGACAAACCCTTTGTCACCAGCGCGCTCACCGGGCAAACCAGCCTGGCGCAATTGCGCGACAACCTCGGCGCGCTGGACGTGAGCCTCAGCGACGAGATCAAGGCGCAGGTCCAGGCCATCCACCAGCGCATTCCCAACCCTGCGCCCTAGAACGAGGAGCCTGGCATGACGCAAACCATTGAAACGTTGAGCGGCATTCGCCCGTTGCGTCTTGCCGGGCTGACCCGGCTGCGGCCGGGCCTATTGCTCGCCGGGGTGTTTGTTGCCCTGCTGCTGTTGGCCGCCGTTGTTCCGCAATGGCTGGCGCCCTATGACCCGCTGGAAGCGTCGGCGCGCCTGGCGTTCCAGGCGCCGAGCAACGTGTATTGGCTGGGCACCGATGAGAACGGGCGCGACGTGCTCAGCCGGTTGATTTATGGCGTGCGCTCGTCGCTGTTCATGGGCATCGCCGCTACGGCGCTGGGACTGGCCTGGGGCACCTTGCTCGGGTTGATCGCCGGGCTCGGTCCGCGTTGGCTGGATGGCGCCTTGATGCGCGGTATCGACGTGTTGCTGTCGTTTCCCGACCTGTTGTTGGCGCTGGTGATCATCACTTTTTTCGGCCAGGGCACGGCCAACCTGATTCTCGCCATAGGCATCGCCGGCGTGCCGCGTTATGCGCGGCTGGTGCGGGCGCAAACTCTCAATGTGCGCAACGCCGGCTACGTCGAATCCGCTGTCACCCTCGGCCAATCCCATCTGGCGGTGGTGCTGCGGCACATCCTGCCGAATGCGTTCAAGCCAGTGCTGATCCTCGCCACTATCGGCGTCGGTGGCGCGATCACCGCTGGCGCCGCCTTGAGCTTCCTCGGCTTTGGCGCACCGCCGCCGGCGCCGGAGTGGGGCGGGATGATGTCCATCGGGCGCAGCTTCCTGGCCAACGCGCCGTGGCTGGTGGCCTGGCCCGCCCTGATCATCACCCTGACCGTTGTCTCCATCAGTGCCATCGGCCGCGAACTCTTGCGCCGCAGCGAAGGAAAGCCCCTATGACGATGAACATCCATACCCTCGGCCCGCTGGTCGATATCCGCGACCTGACAGTGCGTTTCGGCCAGGCCGAGCCGGTGTTGCACGGCGTCAGTCTGCAGTTGCATCGCGGTGAATGCCTGGCGCTGGTGGGGGAATCGGGCTCCGGCAAAAGTGTCACCGCCCGCACCCTGGCCGGCCTCACCGGCAAGGACGCCCATGTCCATTCCGCCAAGCTGGCCTTCCAGGGCGTCGACCTGCGCCAGCTCAATGAGCGGGCCTGGCAGCAACTGCGCGGCGCAAGCATCGGCTTTGTGATGCAGGACGCACTCGGCGCGCTGGACCCGCTGCGCCGCGTCGGTGCCGAGATTGAAGAACCGTTGCACCTGCACACCGCATTGGGCCTGGAAGCCCGCCGCTTGCGGGTGCTGGAACTGCTGCGGGATGTCGGCGTGCCGGAACCGGAACTGCGCGCGAGCCAATACCCGTGGCAGCTCTCCGGCGGTTTGCGCCAGCGTGCGCTGATCGCCTCCGCCATTGCCTGCAATCCACGGCTGATCATTGCCGATGAGCCGACCACGGCACTGGATGCAACGGTGCAGGCCCAGGTCATCGCGCTGCTGGAAAGCCTGCGGGGTGAAGATAATGCGCTGCTGATGGTCAGCCATGACCTGTCGGTGGTCTCGCGCCTGGCGGACCGCGTGGCGGTGATGCGCCACGGGGTGATCGTGGAGGAGGGCAGCACCGAGCAGGTCCTGCAAGACCCGCGTCATCCGTATACGCAACTGCTGCTGCGGGCGGCCAAGGCCGTGCACTTCCAGCCCACACGCCGGTTGCTTACGGCAGTTGAACTGGAGCCTGCTCCCGAAGGCGAGGTGCTGCTCGAAGCGCGTGATCTCTCCAAAACCTTTGTCGGCCCCGACGGCAAAACCCGCACGGTGCTGAACCAGGTGTCGTTGCAGCTGCGCCGCGGCGAAACCCTGGGGGTAGTGGGTGAATCGGGCTGCGGCAAGACCACCTTGACCCGCCTGATACTTGGCCTGGAAACCGCCGATGCCGGCGAGGTATGGATCAAGGGCCAGCGCTGGTCCGACCTCGACACCCGGCAAAAACGCGAAGCCCGGCGTGTGGTGCAAGTGGTGTTCCAGGACCCCCTCAGCTCCTTCGACCCGCGCTACACCGTGCAGCGTGTACTGTTCGAAGCGCTGGTGGTGGCCGGCGTTCCTCGTCACATACGACGCGACCGTGCCTTGGAACTGCTGGAACTGGTGCGCCTCGATGCCAGCGCCTTGTCCCGCCGGCCCATCGAACTCTCCGGCGGCCAACGCCAGCGCATTGCGATTGCCCGGGCGTTGGCTTCCGAGCCACAAATCCTTATCTGCGATGAACCGGTCTCGGCGCTGGACGTGTCGGTACAGGCACAGATTCTGGAGCTGCTCGACGACCTCAAGCGCCGCCTTGGCCTGGCCTGCCTGTTCATCTCCCACGACCTGGGGGTGATCAACCACGTCAGCGAGCGCGTGCTGGTGATGAAGGCCGGCGAAGTGGTGGAGTCCGGCTCGGTACGCGCCGTGTTCGACCGCCCGGCCCATGCCTATACCCGCGCGCTGATCGACGCGATCCCGACCCTTGAAACCGACTACACGCCAGTCCCGTTCTACCTGAACGTAGCGATCTGACGTATTGGAAAACGTATCTACGAAAGGAGTGCTCCAGGTGCCCAAGCAACTGCACGTGAATTTGTTTGAGATGAACTGCGTCAGTCACATCGTTCATGGTTTGTGGGTGCACCCGGACAACAACCGGCACCGCTTCAACGACCTCGACTACTGGACCGAGCTGGCGCAGTTGCTGGAATACGGCACTTTTGACGGTGTGTTCCTGGCCGATGTGATCGGCACCTACGACCGTTTTCGCGATGGCCCTGAAACCTCGTTGCGTGAAGGCATGCAGATCCCCAGCAACGACCCGCTGCTGGTGATTCCGGCGATGGCGGGGGTGACTAAAAACCTCGGTTTTGGCGCGACTTTTTCCACCACTTACGAACCGCCGTTCGCCTTCGCCCGCCGCATGAGCACCCTCGATCACCTGACCAAGGGCCGGGTGGGCTGGAACATCGTCACCTCGTACTTGCCGAATGCGGCGCGCAACTTCGGGCACGACACTGAGGTGGTCCACGATCACCGTTACGAAATCGCCGACGAATATCTGGACGTGTTGTACAAACTTTGGGAGGGATCCTGGGACGACGACGCGGTGATTGTCGACCGCGAGCGCCGGATCTACACCGACCCGGACAAGGTGCGCTACATCAATCACGTGGGCGAGCACTTCAAGGTCGCCGGCCCGCACCTGTGCCAGCCTTCGCGGCAACGTACGCCGGTGTTGTTCCAGGCCACCGGGTCGCCGGCGGGCATCGAGTTTGCCGGGCGGCATGCTGAAGTGGTGTTTACCGGGGGCAATGATGCGCCGGCGGTGCGTGCGAATATCCAGGCGATGCGGCAGAAGGCGGTTGAGCATGATCGCGATCCGACGGGGTTGAAGTTTATTGTGATGGCTGGGGTGATCGTTGGGCGTACCGATGAGGAGGTCAGTGCCAAGCTCGACGGTTATCGCAAGCTGGTGAGTGTTGAGGCGTCGTTGGCTCACGGGCAGTCGGCGATCGATTTGACGGCGTATCCGCGGGATACCTTGATCAGTGATCTGGTAAGTCGGCAGGTCAAGGGGTGGGAGAGCTTGAGCCGGTATAGGTTGGATTCCACGGTGGGCGCGGTGTTGGCCCAGCTTGGCGGCTTCAACCGTGAGCGGTTTTTCGTTGCCGGTACACCTACGGTGGTGGCGGATGCGATTGAGAAATGGCTGGATGAGGATGGGATCGACGGGATTAACCTGAGGCAGTATCTGTCGTTCGAAACGGCGCGGGATTTTATTGAATTGGTGGTGCCGGAGTTGCGTCGTCGTGGGCGGTTTCGTGAGCGGTACAACGAGGGGGAGACGCTGCGGGAGCGGTTGTTTGGGGCTGGGCGGGCGCGGTTGCCGAGTGATCATTTTGGCGCGCGTTATCGGGATCCGACGGCGTTGCTTAAGCCGGCGTTGCCGTTGCGGTTTCCTGCGTGAGTGGTGTGCCTGAGGGGGTTCTGTATTTCAGGGCTGCCAGGGTGGAGGATGCGCCGCGGTTGGCGCACATTCATTTGCAGACCTGGCAGGCTGCGTACCGGGAGATTTTGTCCGAGCGTTTTCTTGCTGACCTGAACAGCGGTGTGTCGCAGCGCACGGCGTTTCTGGCCCAGGCCATAGCCGGTAGCACGTCGTCGGTGTGGGTGGTGGAGTTGGACGGGGAGCTTGTGGCGTGGGCGTCGTTTGGTAGCAGTCGGGATGTGGATGCATCGTCGATTACCGGGGAATTGCGGGCGCTCAATCTGTTGCCCGGCATTTGGGGGCAGGGGATTGGCACGCAGCTTTGGGGGCGGGTTCGGGAGCAGTTGATCGAAGCCGGTTTCATCAGTGCGACCGTTTGGGTGGTGCAGGGGAATCGGCGCGCTCTGGGTTTCTACCAGGCGCTTGGGTTTGTGGCTGAACCGCAGACTGAAAAGACCGTGGTGGAACATGATGAGCCGTTGCCGTTGGTGCGATATCGGGTGCCTTTGGTGGGTTCTGTGGAATGAGGTTTGAGTACATATCCGTTGCTGCGGTAACGGCTACCTATGGTTCCGCTCTTACAGCGGGTCACTTTTGGCAAACGCCCCAAAAGTAACCAAAAGGTCTTTGCCCCACCACTCGGTGCCTCGCCTAGGCTCGGCATGCCCGCACTCCGGCCCGGCTCCGCAGGCCGCCGCGACGGGCCATCCATGGCCCGGCGCGGCTAAATCGGCTTCCCTGCCGATTTACCCGCTCCACCGTGCCTACTTGCGGCCATCGTGGTTAACGGGGCCCGCAGATCAAGATCAAAAGCAGATCAAAAGCAGAGCACAGCGGCCTACCGGCCGGCTTGAGTGTTAGAAGCCAGATCAAAAGCCAGAGCGAATGCAGAGCTGCTTTTCTGTGGGAGCGGGCTTGCTCGCGAAAAACCTGAGACCGCCGCGTTGAATCAGGATGCCCCCGTCATCGTTAACCACCTTCGCGAGCAAGCCCGCTCCCACATTTGGACCGTGCCCGCTTTGGCTTCTGATCTTGCTGTTGCTTCACCACACTCAAGCCGGCCGGTAGGCCGCTGTGCTCTTGCTTTTGATCTTGATCTTAGGCGCCCCGTTAAACCACGCTGGCCGAACGCAGGCTTTGGAGCGTGGGTAACCTGGCAGGACGCCAGGTTAGCCGTCCTGGGCCAGGGATGGCCCATGACGGCGGCCCACGGTCCAAAGCCGGAGTGAGGGCACACCGAGCCTAGGCGAGGTGCCGAGTGGTGGGGCAAGAGCGTTTTGCTTACTTTTGCGCTGTTCAAAAGTGAGCCGCTGTAAGAGCGGAACCAATAGCGGCCGTTACCGCAGCAACGGATATGTACTCCCCCCAAGGCCAGATGTTGCCTGGCCAACAGTTGCCGCACACATTGTCGTTTTCAGCCATCACCTAAACCCCCAATGTCCCCTGTTTAGGGCCCCAAAAACCCGGCATGCCTTGTGCAATGACCCAGTTCCCGGACTTCAGGCCTCTCCAATCATGCAAGAACCCGCCCCTTACCCGCGACGATCCAGCCCGTTGCTGCTCATCGGCACCGCCACACTCTGCAGCCTGCTGCTCGGATGCGGCCAAAGCAGCTCCACCGTCACCCGCAGTGACCAACCAGTAAAGGGCGGCACCCTGGTCTACGCCACCGACCGCGAACCCACCTGCCTCGACCCCCACGTGGCCGGCGACATGCCCCAGGTGTTCGTCGCCCAGCAATACCTCGACTCCCTGGTCTCAATGGACACCGACGGCCGCATCGGCCCCTGGCTCGCCAAGACCTGGGAAGTATCCCCCGATGGCCTGACCTACACCTTCCACCTGCGCAACGACGTGCACTTCACCGACGGCACTCCGTTCAACGCCGCCGCCGTCAAGGCCAACCTCGACCACATGGCCAACCCCAAGACCCAATCCAGCACCGCAGGCGGCTACATCCGCCAATACCGCAGCACCGACGTGCTCGACGAATACACCGCAGTGGTGCACCTGGCCACGCCTTACGCCGCGTTCCTGGAAGTGTTGGCCCAAGGCTTCCTCGGCATCGAGTCCCCCACCGCACTGCTGCGCTCCCGCGACGTGAACTGCGAAAGCCCGGTCGGCAGCGGCCCGTTCAAGGTCGTGCGCTGGGACCGCCAAAGCCAGGTCGAACTGGTGCGCAACCCCGACTACAACTGGGCCCCACCCACCGCCAAACACCAAGGCCCGGCCTGGCTCGACCGGATCGTCTGGAAGTTCATCCAGGAACCGTCCGTACGCTTCGCCTCGTTGCAGGCCGGTGAGGTCGACGTGATCGAAGCGCTGCCGCCCGAATCCCACGAGGCCGCCCGGCGCAATCCGGACCTGACCCTGGTGATCGCCCAACGCCCCGGCAACCCCACCAACGGCACGCTGAACATCACCCGTGCGCCGTTCGATGACGTGCGGGTGCGCGAAGCCTTCGTGCGCAGCTCCGACATTGAGGGCGCGTTGAAGAGCGTGTACTTCAATGAGTTCCCCCGCGCCGGTGGGCCGTTGAGCCCGGCCACGCGCTTCTACAGCCCGGAGTTCCAGCACGCCCAGGATTACGACCCGGCCCGTGCCGCGCAGTTGCTCGACCAGGCCGGCTGGACCCAGCGCGACAGCGAGGGCTACCGCATCAAGGACGGCAAGCGCCTGCAAGTCCACGTGGTGATGGGCAACCGCACGCCACCGTCGGAATACACCTTGTGGGAGCAGGTGCAGGCTACCACCCGGCAGGTCGGCTTCGAGCTGGTCGTCGACCAGATGAGTGACGTGCAGGCCACCAAACGCCAGGCCGACTGGGACTACGACATTCGCCTCGGCTACTGGAACACCAACACCGCCGACGTGCTGCGGATCATCTTTGGCAGCGAGTTCATCCGTCCGGCAGGCGTCGGGGGTTACCACCAGAACACCGCAGGCTTCAGTGATCCAGCCTTCGACACGTTGATCCAGCAGGCCCTCACCACCCAGGACAGCGAGCAGCGCCGGGCCTTGTATTACCAGGCGCAGAAAATCGCTTCCAGCCAGTACCTGCAACTGACCACCTACCCGCAAAGCACGCGGCTGGGTATCTACAAGACCACCCAGGGCGTGCGGCTGGAGCCGTCGCTGGCGGTGACGTATCTCTATGACGCATGGGTGAACAAATGAGCAGTCCATCACTTGCCAACCCTCGCCACGAGCGCCTGGCCCGGCTCGGCAAACGTGCGCTGTGGCGCCTTGCCGGCGGCGTGCTGGTGCTCTGGGCGGTGGCCACGCTGACTTTCTTTGCCTTGCGCCTGATGCCCGGCGATCCGGTGCTGGCGATCCTCGGCGGCCCGAGTGGCAACCCCACTGCTGAAACCATCGCTGAAGCCACCCGCGAATACGGCCTCGACAAGCCTTTGGCGGTGCAATACGCGCTGTACCTCGGGCGGTTGGTGCAGGGTGATTTGGGGGTTTCCTATTCCCAGCATCTGCCGGTAACCCGCGTCCTCGCGGAGCAATCCTGGCCGACCCTGGAACTGACCCTGACCTCTCTCGCGCTGGCCTGGGTTCTGGTGTTGGCGCTGACGGTGCTGACCGCCGGGCGCCGCCGTTGGGTTGCCAGCCTGGCCTCGCTCGCCGAAACCCTGGCCGCCGCATTGCCGCACTTCTGGCTGGGGATTCTGTTGCTGGCGGTGTTTGCGTTCGGCCTGCGGCTGTTCCCGCCGGCGGGCAGTGATGGCTGGCGCACCCTGGTGTTGCCGTCGTTCGCCCTGGCGATTCCGCTGGCCGGGTTTATCGCCCAGGTCACCCGCGAATCCCTGGACCTGACCCTCGACCAACCCTTCATCCTGACCGCCCGCACCCGTGGCTTGAGTGACTTCAACGTGCGCTTCAAGCATGCGTTGCGCCATGCCGTATTGCCGGGCATCTCGCTGTCGGGCTGGGCCATCGGCGCGCTGATCAGCGGCGCGGTGGTGATCGAAGTGATCTTTTCCCGCAAGGGCCTCGGCCGCCAGTTGTACCAGGCGGTGCAGGCACAGGACCTACCGCTGACCATTGGCATCAGCCTGGTGGTCGCCGCCGGTTACGTGCTCGTCAACATCCTGGTCGACCTGCTGTACCTGTGGGTCGACCCTCGCCAACAGGAGCTTCCAGCATGAGCGGCCTGACCCTGGAAACACCGCTGCCCGCGCTGCGGATTCAGCGCACCACTCGCACGCTGCGCCTCGGCCCGCTGTTGGCGATTACCTTTCTGTTACTGGTGATCGTCGCGGCACTGGTGCCGCAGTTGTTCGCCTACAGCGACCCGCTGGCCATCGTGCCCCGCGATGCGTTTCATTCGCCGAGCCTGGCCCACTGGTTCGGCACCGATCAGTCGGGGCGGGATATCTTTTCACGGGTGATCTACGGCACCCGGCAGTCGTTGTTCATCGGTCTGGCAGCCACGGCGATTGCCATGAGTATCGCCATCGTTCTCGGTCTGCTGGGGGGCCTTGGCGGCGCGCGGGTGGACCGTGGCGTGGGTTGGTTGCTGGAAGTACTGTTTGCGTTTCCGAGCCTGATCCTGGCGCTGCTGTTCGTGGCGATCTTCGGCAGCGGCATCGGCCCGCTGATCGTCGCCACCGGGCTTGGCAGTGCGCCGGGTTACGCACGCATGGTCCGTGGCCAGGTGCTGGCGGTGCGTAACGCGGGCTACATCGAAGCCGCCCGGGCTCTTGGGCATCCGCCGCTGCGCATCATCCTGCGCCAGTTGCTGCCGAACGCCATGCGTCCGCTGATCGTGACCCTGACCATGGGCGTGGGCCAGGCAATTGTCTGGGCCTCGGCCCTGAGCTTTCTCGGGTTGGGCGCCCGCCCGCCGGCGCCGGAGTGGGGGACCATGTTGTCCATGGGCC
The DNA here is from genome assembly GCF_011765255.1 of Pseudomonas sp. AN3A02. NCBI lineage: Bacteria > Pseudomonadati > Pseudomonadota > Gammaproteobacteria > Pseudomonadales > Pseudomonadaceae > Pseudomonas > Pseudomonas sp. AN3A02. Next base: position 31,105 of record NZ_JAARNI010000009.1, on the reverse strand, counting down.
GCGACTTTATCGCCAACGCCTGGTGGCTGACGTTCTTCCCCGGCCTGTTCATCGTACTCACCACCCTGTCGACCACGGTCACTGGCCGTTACCTGCAACAACGCCTGGAGGGCCGTCTTTCATGAGCGACCAGAAACGCTTGATCGTTGAAGGCCTGTCCATCGAGTTTGCCGGGCAGTCTGTCGTACGCAATTTGTCTTTCACCCTGGAGCCGGGCAAGACCCTGGCGTTGGTGGGGGAGTCCGGTTCCGGCAAAAGCGTCACCGCCCGCAGCCTGATCGGCCTGGCCGGCGCGGGCGCCAAGGTCACGGCGCGCACCTTGAGTTATGACGGCGTGGATTTGCTCAGTCTGTCGGAGCGTGGCTGGCGCCGTTTGCGTGGCAATGGCATCGGCTTTGTATTGCAGGACGCGCTGGTGTCCCTCGACCCGTTGCGGCCGGTGGGCAAGGAGATTCTCGAGGTGCTCGAGACCCATCGCTGGGGCGACCGTCGCAGCCGTGGCGAACGGGTCATCGAGCTGCTGGACCTGGTGGGCGTACCCGAACCGCAACTGCGTGCCCGCCAGCGTCCCGATCAACTCTCCGGCGGCCTGCGCCAGCGTGCGCTGATCGCCAGTGCACTCGCGCTGAACCCTGGCCTGGTGATCGCCGATGAGCCGACCACCGCGCTGGATGCCACGGTGCAGGCGCAGATCCTGCAAGTGTTGCAGCAGATCAAGGCCCGTGGCGATTCGCTGCTGATCATCAGCCATGACCTGGCGGTGGTTGCGCAATTGGCGGATGAGGTGCTGGTACTGCGCCACGGTGAAGTGGTGGAGCAGGGCCCGATGGATCAGGTGCTGCTCAATCCCCGCCACGCCTACACACGCTCGCTGCTGGATGCGGTGCCCGCCGAACATGCCCGTGGCACACGCTTGTCGCCGGAGCGCAGCAACGCTGTGGCGCAACCACGGCCGGGCGCGGATTCGCCGGTGTTACTCAAGGCTTCCGGCCTGGGCAAACGGTATGTCGGCCCCGATCAACAGTCACGCCAGGTAGTGGACGGCGTCAGCTTCGAGCTGCGCGCCGGCCGTACGTTGGGCATCGTCGGTGAATCCGGCTCGGGCAAAACCACGGTGGCGCGCATCGCCCTCGGGCTGCTGCAACCGGATGCAGGCGAGGTGCGTTTTCTCGACCAGCCATGGGTCGCGGCAGGCACCCATCGGGTCGAGGAGAAGACCCGACGCCTGCATCGCCGCGACATCAGCGTGATCTACCAAGACCCGCTGAGTTCGTTCGATCCGCGCTGGACGGTGGGGCAGATTCTCGGTGATGCATTGGACGTCGCCGGGATCGTCCCGGAACAACAGGCCGCCCGCGTGACACAGTTGCTCGACCAGGTACGCCTGGCGCCGCAATTGGCCGAGCGTCGACCGTTGCAACTGTCGGGCGGGCAGCGCCAGCGCGTGGCAATTGCCCGGGCGATTGCCAGCAACCCCAAGGTGATTATCTGTGACGAGCCGGTGTCGGCGCTGGACGTGTCGGTGCAGGCCCAGGTCCTGGATTTGCTGGCTGACCTGCAAGCCTCGCTGGGCCTGGCCTACCTGTTTATTTCCCACGACCTCGGGGTGATCCGCCACGTCAGCGACGAGGTGCTGGTGATGCGCCACGGCCAGGTAGTGGAAAGCGCCAGCGTCGAGACGTTGTTTGAATCCCCCCAACACGAATACACCCAACGCCTGTTGGGCGCCGTGCCGCGCCTGCCCGGCAGCGGTATGCAGCTGGTGGTGCCGGCCCTGGAGCCGGAAAACCCCGGCTGGCTGTTTGATGAATCGCGCCTGTGGAAAATCGCCATCTAGACCTGAATCAAGGAAGTGCCATGAGCAAGTTGTCTGCTGTACCCACGCCGCCGGTTGTGACGGTGGCCGAATTGAACGCCCGTGCCGACCGCATCCTGCCGCAGATTGCCGCCGGCGCTGCGCAACGCGAACGCGACCGCCAACTGCCGTATGAGGCCGTGGCGCAGATCGCCAAGGCCGGGTTGTTTACCGTGCGGATTCCCAAGCGGTTTGGCGGCGCCGGTGGTTCGGTCAAGGACGTGATTGCCTTGCTGATTCGCATCGCTTCGGCCGACTCCAACGTGGCCCAGGCCCTGCGTCCCGGTTTCGGGTTTATCGAAGGTTTGCTGGCGTCCCGCGCCGAAGGGGCGGAAGAGGAGCGCGAGCGTTGGTTCGAGCGCTACCTGCAAGGCGCAGTGATCGGCAATGCCGGTTGGGAAGTTGGCGGCGCCAACGGTTCCATCAGTGCGCGCATCGTGCGTGACGGCGAGCACTTTCGCGCTTCCGGCAGCAAGTACTACAGCACCGGTTCGTTGTATGCCGATTGGGTCAGCGCCGTCGCCCTGGACGAGAATGATCAGCCCGTCTCCTTCATCCTGCCCCGCGACCGCCAGGGCCTGGAGTTGCTGGATGATTTCGACGCCATGGGCCAGCGCCTGACGGCCAGCGGCACCACCCATCTGCATGATGTGCAAGTGTTGGCCAGCGAGATCCGCACCCGCACCGTCGAAGAGGGCAAGCGCACGATTGTCACGCCGTTCCTGCAAGTATTCCTCGCGGCGGTGCAGGCCGGTATTGCGCGCAATGCGCTGAACGATGCGGTGAGCTTTGCCAAGGAACATGCACGGCCGATCAAGCACAGCAGCGCCACGCGCTCGGTGGATGATCCGTATGTAGAACTGAGTGTGGGCGACGTCTCGGCCCGGGCCTTTACCGCCGAAGCGGTGGTACTGCACGCGGCGGACTCCATCGACCATGCCTGGGCTGCGGATCTTGATGCGGTGGCGGTCGACCAGGCGGCAGTGGATGTGGCCCAGGCGCAATACATCGCGGCGGAATCGGCACTCAAGGCCGCCGAGTTGGTGTTCGACGTCGGTGGCGCGTCCACCACCGGCCGCGCCCACAACCTGGACCGGCACTGGCGCAACGCGCGCACCGTGGCCAACCACAATCCCCGGCACTGGAAAGCCGCGGCCGTGGGCGCCTGGCAACTCAAGGGCACGCCGCCTCCGACCTCGGGGCTGTTTTGAACAAAGCCCTCGACCTTTCACACCCCTTGGGCGAGGTGGGCACCGGGCACGCGCGCCGGGTGCCGATGATCATCGGCTGTGCGCTGTTCATGGAACTGATCGACGCCACGGCAGTGCTCACGGCGCTGCCGCAGATGGCCCAGGATTTCGGCGAGCCCAGCGTGCGCATGAACCTGGTGGTGTCGCTGTACCTGCTGGCGGTGGCGCTGTTCGTGCCGGTGAGCGGTTGGGCAGCCGACCGGTTCGGGCCGCGTCGGGTATTTATCAGTGCGATCGTGCTGTTCACTTTGGCGTCGGTGGCCTGTGCCTGCTCGGGCTCGTTGCTGCAGTTGTCCCTGGCGCGTTTGGCCCAGGGCGCGGCGGGCGCCATGATGGTGCCGGTGGGGCAGGTGATCCTGCTGCGCTGGTCGGCGCGGGAAAACCTGCTGCGTGCCATGTCGTACCTGACGGTGGCGGCGCTGGTGGGGCCGCTGCTGGGGCCTCCGTTGGGCGGGCTGCTGGTGACGGTGTTGTCGTGGCACTGGATCTTCCTGATCAACCTGCCGATCGGCGTGCTCGGGGTGATGCTGGTGCTGCGCTACATCCCGGATTATTCCGGGGCGCCCGGCCAGCCACTGGACGTTCCCGGCCTGTTGCTCAGCGGTGTGGCGCTGGGCGGGCTGGTGTTCGGTTTCGAGGTGCTCGGCCACGGCCTGTTGCCGCGCCAGTGGGCGTTGCTGCTGATTGGCGGAGGGTTGTTGAGTGCCTGGCTGTATGTCCGGCATGCGCGGCGGACGGCGCACCCGTTGATCGATTTTTCATTGTTGAAAATACCGACCTTCGCCGTGAGCTTCTGGGGCGGCAACCTGATGCGCATCGGCAGTGCGTCACAGCCGTTTTTGCTGGTGCTGCTGTTTCAGCTGTGTTTCGGGCTTAACCCGTTGCAGGCCGGGCTGCTGAGCGTGGCCGGTGGTGTGGGCGCGTTCCTGATGAAGATGCTGGCGGTACGGATTGTCAGCCGCTTCGGCTTCCGCCGCACCTTGATCAGCAATGCCGTGCTCACTGGTGCAACCATCCTGGCGTGCAGCCTGTTCGAGGTGTCAACGCCTTACTGGATTGTGGTACTGGTGTTGTTCGGCAGCGGGATCATTCGCTCGCTGCAATTCAGCACCCTGGGGGCATTGACCTATGCCGACGTGCCGCCGGAGCAATCCAGCCGTGCCAGCAGCCTGTCGGCGATGACCATTCAACTGACCTTGAGTTTGTCGGTGGGCATCGCAGCGGCGTTGCTCGGTTTGATCATGGCCGTGCGTGGGCATGCCATCGTCGAACAAAGCGATATCGCCTGGATCATGGCGGGTGCCGGATTGCTGTGTGGATTATCGGGGCTGGTTTATCGCAGGCTGTCGCCGCAGGCGGGCTCGGCGATTTATGCAAAACGCGCAGAGGGTATTGGATGATTCGTGCAGCACGTATCGATGACGCAGGTGACATTGCCTGGGTGCATATTCGTAGTTGGCAGCAGGCTTATCGTGAGCTGATGCCTGGGGATTACCTGACTTCGCTGGAGGCGACCCAGCCCACGCGCGAAGCATTTTGGCGACAGTCGATTGAGCAGGGAAACGAAGCCGTATTTGTCGCGCAGGTCGATGGGCATGTGGTGGGCTGGATTGTCGTCAGCCCGAGCCGTGATGAGGATGCCAATCCAGGTGAAACCGGTGAAGTGCAGGCGCTGTATGTGCTGGCCGAGCATTGGGGAACCGGGGTGGGCAGGGCGCTCTGGCTCAGGGGCCTGGAATATCTTGCAAGCCTGGGCCTGGAGACGGCGACGTTGTGGGTGCTGGCTGAAAACCGGCGGGCAGTGCGCTTTTACCAAAATGCAGGATGGATAGCGCAGCCCGAATCAAGCCGCACCCTTACCCGGGGCGGCCGTGAGCTGGAGGAAATCCGCTACCAATCCCAAAAGTGACGCTGAACCTGTGGCGAGGGAGCTTGCTCCCGCTGGCCTGCGCAGCAGGCCCATCTTTTAGAGCCGCTTCGCGCCCCAGCGGGAGCAAGCTCCCTCGCCACAGGGGAATGTTTGTTTGTTTCATGGGGCACAGTTGCTGCCTATTGAGATCGTTCCCACGCTCTGCGTGGGAATGCCGCTCTGGACGCTCTGCGTCCGCTGTTAAAATCGTGACGCAGAGCGTCACCGGATGCATTCCCACGCAGAGCGTGGGAACGATCACACTCACCATTTTTGCCTGAAAGCTGCGCGGCCACAGGCGTCATTCAGGAATGTCATTGGCCATGAGCTCGTCTTTTTCATTGTTTCGCACCTGGAAGGTCCAACACTTGCCGTCGACGCCGGCGGCTTTTGTGCGGCATTTCATCGGTCATTTCAAAGGTTGGTACCTGGCGATCCTGCTGCTGCAGATTGCCGCCGTGGTGTGCTCGATCCTGACGCCCTGGGGGTTGGGGCAGATCACCCGCACGGTCAGCAACGGGCTGGAAGCGGAGCGTGCCTTTGAAGTGCTGCAATGGCCACTGACACTGCTAAGCGCGCTACTGGTGTGCCAGGTACTGTTTACCCGTGCCTCTGCGGGCTGTCATATCCATGTCTTGCCGTTGCAGCGGCGCACGGTGACGCATGTGGTGTTCGCTTATCTGCAACAGCATTCCCATCGTTTCATCAGCAATGAGTTCGCCGGGGCTCTGGCGCATCGGGTTGCGGAAATTACCCTGGGGGTGAATCAGACCCTGAGCATCTTGTTGTTCGACCTGATCCCGCTGCTGGTGACGCTGAGCCTGGCCACGGCCTTGCTATGGACCGCATCACCACTGTTGGCGTTGTTCATGGCGGGTTGGTCGGTGGCGTTCATCACCATCTGCTACGTGCTCGCGCGCCGCAGCCATCCTCTGGCCCAGCAGTATTCGGCCGCGCGCAGCACCAGTACCGGCAAGGTGGTGGATGCGGTCTCCAACCTGGCCAATATCCGTCTGTTTGCGCGCCATGCGTTCGAGCACAGTTACCTCGGCACCTTCCTCGACAAAGAGGTGGCGGCTGCCTATCGATCCCTGGGGTACATGGAAAAAATTCGCTGGTTCCAGGCCAGCTGTGGCGTGGTGCTCAAGCTGGGTCTGTTGTTGCTGGCGCTCTACCTGTGGCGCAGTCACCGTATCGACATTGCTGCGTTTGTCATGTCCACCAGCCTTTCGTTGTTGATCATCAGCGATGTCGAAAACCTGTCGCGACGCTTTCTCGAATTTTTCGAAGCTACCGGCAACATCGCTAATGGCGTGCGCACCTTGATTCGCCCCCATGAAGTCATCGACCAACCCGGTGCCAAGGCGCTACAGGTCAAGCGCGGGGATATCGAGTTTCGCGACGTGGGCTTCAGCTACAGCGCCGGCCGGCCGATTTTCGAGCACCTGAATATCGTGATTCCCGCCGGCCAGAAAGTCGGCCTGGTGGGCGCCTCGGGTTCCGGCAAGTCGACGCTGCTGAGCTTGCTGCTGCGCCTTTACGACGTGCAGCAAGGCCAGGTGCTGGTGGACGGCAAGGACGTGCGCGACGTCACCCAGCATTCACTGCACCAGCAGATCGGCCTGATTCCCCAGGAGCCCGGCCTGTTCCACCGCAGCATTCGCGAAAACATCCATTACGGCCGCCTGGATGCCTCGATGGATGAAGTCGCCGAGGCGATCCACCGCGCCGGCGCCAGTGAGTTTATCGACAGCATGGAGCACGGCTACGAGTCGCTGGTGGGCGAGCGTGGGGTCAAGTTGTCCGGCGGCCAGCGCCAGCGCATTGCGATCGCCCGGGTGTTGCTGAAAAACGCGCCGATCCTGGTGATGGACGAAGCCACTTCCAGCCTGGACTCGATCACCGAGCGCTTTATCCAGGACAAGCTCGACGAAATCATGGAAGACAAGACCGTGCTGGTGGTGGCGCATCGGCTGTCCACCGTGGCCCATCTGGACCGGATCCTGGTGTTCGACAATGGCCGGGTGATCGAGGACGGCAGCCACGAACAGCTGCTGCGTCAGGGCGGGCAATATGCGCGGTTGTGGAGTCGCCAATTCAGCGATGCGCTGGATGAAGTCGCGCTGTGATCAGGCGGCGTACCGGGTACGCCGCGCAGTGCAGGTCAGATCGACAGGTGCAGCACCCGCTCGTCCTCGGCACCGGCCAGCGGGCGGCGCTTGTTGACCTTCAGCTCACCCAGGTTGATCAGCAAGGTGCGGGTCACGTTGCGGCTCAGCCCCAGCAACTCGGCGGTGTGCACCTGGTTGTGGTGGCACAGCCGGTAGGCGGCAGTCAGCAGGCTGCGCTCGACCTGTTCGTGGAGGTTGTCGATCTGTTCTTCGAACAGGCGCTGGAAGGCCAGGTCGAGCAGGTCATGGGCCGTGGTGCTGTCTTCCTGGCGTTCGATACGCAGGTTGGACATGCGCAGGTCATCGGCCTGGATCACACCGTCACGGCAGATCAGCAGGGTGTGGTGGATGACGTTTTCCAGCTCGCGAATATTCCCCGGCCAACTGTAGGTGGCCAGCCGTTGCTCGGCGTCCTTGCTCAGGATGACCTCGCCGTACCCCAGGCGGCTGGTGTAGGTGTCGATGAAATACTGCACCAGCGGCAGGATATCGCCGGGGCGGTCCCGCAGCGGGCTGAGTTCCAGGTTGACCACGTTCAGGCGGTAGAACAGGTCCTCGCGAAAATGCCCGGCGTTGATGGCTTTTTCCAACTGCACGTTGGTCGCCGCCAGTACCCGCACATTGATCGGAATACTTTTGCGCGAACCCAGGCGCACCACTTCACGTTCCTGTAGTACCCGCAGTAGCTTGACCTGGATCGACATCGGCAGGTCGCCGATTTCATCGAGGAACAGCGTGCCGCCATTGGCTTCTTCAAACCAGCCGGCCTTGGCGCTGAGGGCGCCGGTGAATGCGCCTTTCTCGTGGCCGAACAACTCGGCTTCCACCAAAGACTCGGAGAACGCACCGCAATTCACCGCCACGAACGGCTGTGCCTTGCGGCCACTGAGGTTGTGGATATGCCGAGCCACCAGCTCTTTGCCGGTGCCGGTTTCGCCGATGATCAGTACGCTGGCTTCGCTCGGCGCGACTTGTTGCACATGCTTGAGCAAGGCTTTGGACCGGGGGTCTTCAAACACCTGCGCGGTGGCGCGGATGGAGGTGGCAAGGGCGGGCGAGGGCGGTAGGGTCAGCAGTTGCATGGCAGTCTCTACGAATAAAACGTCGGGATGGGCGGGGTACCGTTCAGTGCCCACTCGCCCAGTTCATGAAGCTTGTAGTCCAGCGGGTCATGCAGGCTCTGGGTGCGCAAGTTGCGCCAGTGCCTGTCGAGGGCCACCGAGGCGTTGGTCGCCCGTGCGCCGGTGACCTCGAAGACCTTGCTACACAGCTCCAGGCCGTTGCGGCTGGCGGCGACTTTGGCGGTGGCGATGGCAATCGCCGCTGTGCCGCGTTCCTCGCTGGTCAGCGCGGAACCCTTGGCCCATGCCGCGTCCAATACCTCACCAGCGCGCTCCACCAGCAGGCGGGTGCTTTGCAGGGCCACCCAGAAGTCGCCGTAGTGGCTGAGGATGTAGGGATCCTGGGTGGTGTGGCTGGCGCTGGAGCGGAACCACGGGCGGGCTTCTTCCAGGGTGTATTGGCGCGCCTCTTCGAATGCGCCCTCGGCGATGCCGAGGAAGATATTCGCGAAATGCAGTTGCGCAATCAGCGGGCGCAGGCAGGCGAACGGCGTGCTCAACGGCCCCGGGTCCAGCAGCAGGTCGGACTCTTCCACGCGTACGCGTTTGAAAGTCACGCTGCCGCTGTCAGTCTGGCGCTGGCCCATATTGTTCCAGTCGTTGTGCAGGATGATCCCGCTGCGGGCGCTGGGAATCGCTGCGATCAGCAACTTGCCGCCGGCGCTTTCATCGATGGCCGAGGCGATCAGCATCTCCGAGTCGTTGGCGCCGGAGCAGAAGTTCTTCTGCCCCGAGAATTCTCGCCAGCCCGTGTGGCGCTTGACCACCGTGCGGGTGTCCAGGGGGTTCAGGGTGTTGCCCCAGAACCAGTTGTTGCTGGCCGTCAGGCTGAACCAGGTTTGCCATTGTGCGGGCGTGGCGAACAACCGGACGGTGGCGAGCATCAGGTGATGAAAGCCGAATACGTGGGCGATGGAGCTGTCGACCCGGGCGAATTCGCGCACCACTTCGAAGGTTTCCGACCAGTTGGCATCCAGCCCGCCGAATTGCCCGGGAATGCTCAGGGACAACAGGCCGCTGCTGCGCAGCTTGTCGCGTTCGGCTTTGGGGGTGCCGCCGCTGGCATCGCGGTCGACGGCGGTGCGGGCGAATTCGCTCGCCAGGTCACGGGCAATCTCCAGCGGCGTCCTGCGGGTGCAGAGTAAGTTGACCGTCACGCGTGAATACCTCGTTGCTTAATAGTCGAGCGTGTTTGAGTGGGTTTATTCAACTGTTGATAGAGCAAGAGCCATACCAAGTAAAAACACGCTGGAAACTTGCGGTTCCGTGTTTACGGGCTGGGCCGACTATTATCAAAAGCACAACTTTTGTTGCGCAGGTGTTGGGATTCGGACAGTTGCGCCAAGGCCCGCGTGGCCTGGCGCCGGTTATGCTTTTATCGGTTAAGCATATAAGTAATTTGTCTTTTTAACGGTTGTTGGGAATCGAACATTTCGCCAGCAAAGTGTTGCGCCTGTGCCGATTAAATACGGTTGTGGTCCCGTGTTTATTGATGTTTTGACGTGGCACGAACCCTGCAAAGTTGGATTCAGAGCGCGACTATACAAATAGATGCTCCAACTAATTAGAGACCCCAGGAGTATTTAATCCATGCGGCAACTGTTTGAACCACGCGCTCGTCGTTTTGAGTCACTGGCCACCGCGTCCAGCCTTGGTGTGCTGTTGATGCTGATACACGGCGCGGCCTTTGCCGCCCAGACCGACCCGACCCTGGCCACGGTGGTGGTCACCGGCGCCGAGGCTACCGAAGCGCAAAAGGCCGAAAAGCAGCTGGCCAAGGTGCCCGGCAAAACCGCGGTGATCGACAACCGCAAGATCGAGCAGGGCCGGGCGGCGAACGCCGAGGACGTGCTGGCGTTGCAGCCGGGAGTATTCGCCCAGGCCACCAGCGGCTCGGGCGCCAACAAGATTTCGATCCGTGGTTCGGGCCTCAACACCTTCTATCAAGGCTATGTGCTGGGGATCAAATTCCTCTACGACGGCCTGCCGTTGACCGGCCCCGGCGGCACCCAGGAAGACATGCTGGACATGGCCTCCGTGGACCACACCGAAGTGCTCTACGGCGCCAACGCCTTCCGTTATTCGGCCTTGTCATTGGGCGGCGCGATCAACTTCGTGAGCAAGACCGGCCGCACCGATCCGGGCAATTACGCACGCTTCGAAGCCGGCAGCTTCGGCTACCGCAAGCAGCAACTGAGCACCGGCGGTGTAGAGGGGGACAACGACTACTACGTCAGCATCCAGCACAACGAGCGCGACGGTTATCAGGACAACACGCCGAACAAGGGGCAGGGGATCGTCGCCAACTTCGGCCATGTATTCAGCCCGCAACTGGAGACGCGTTTCTACATTCGCTATAAAGAAGAAACCCTCAGCCAGGGCAATACCCTGACCAAATACCAGCTCAAGCACGACCCTACGAGCAACCTCGTGCCCATCGGTCGCAAGAAGGACGGCTCGACCCTGCTGGGCAGCACCACCACCTACACCTTCAACGACAATGCCAAGCTCGAAGTCGGCCTGGGCTACAACGACTACCCGCTGGACAACGGCTGGCGTTACTCGCCAACCCCCCAGGAATGGCGCTCCCAGGACGTCAACCTGACCCTGCGCTACCTGCGCACCGCCGACACCTTCTTCGGCCTGCGCAGCGACAGCAGCGTGACCTTCAGCAACACCCTGGCGTACCTCGCCGATGTGAAATCCCACAGCAAGGCCACCGGCATCACCCAGCAGAAAACCAACTACACCGGCTCCCGGGACACGGTGTTTTCTCTTGGCAACGAACTGCAACTGAACGACCGTACGTGGCTGTCCACCGGGCTGTCGCTGATTGATATCAAGCGCAAGGCGCAGATCGAATACAGCACCAGCACCAATACCAGCGCGTTCCCCAGTGGCGTCGAATACGACGAGACCGACGTCGCCCCGCGCATCGGCCTGCGCTACCAGCTGACCCCGGAATTCGAAGTGTTCGGCAACGTCAGCCGCTCGGTGGATCCACCCGTTACCTGGCAGTTGGGCAGCACCGGCACACCCTACATCCGCGATGTGCGCCCGCAAAAAGCCAACACCGTGGAGTTTGGTATTCGCGGCGGCCACGGCATTTTCGACGGCAGCCTGACGGTCTACCGGTCGTGGGTGCAGAAAGAACTGTTGTCGGTTGTGGTGCGCCAGGCAACCGCCACCCAGGACCAGTTGGTGGCTACCTCCAACGGCAGCGCAACGATTCACCAGGGCATTGAAGCCGGCTTGAATGCGCAACTGTGGGACGGCGGCAATGGCGACACCGTGACCTTGCGCCAGGCCTACACCTTCAACGACTTCCACTACCGCAATGATGGGGTGTTCGGCGACAACCAGTTGCCGGGCTTGCCGCGTCAGGTCTACCAGGCGGAGCTGGAGTATCGCCAGGGCAGCGGTTTCTACGCGCAGCTCAATGCCCGGGCGGCGTCGAGCTACTACGTGGATTTCGCCAACTCCCTGAGTGCGCCGTCCTATACGTTGTGGGGCGCCAAGGTGGGCTACGAGGCCCCGAGCAAGAAGTGGGAAGTGTTCGTCGACGCGCGCAACCTGACCAACAAGCGCTATGCCACGGCCACCAACACCGCGTACGACGCCAAGGGCCAGGACTCGGCCAACTTCTATGTAGGGGATGCGTTCAACGTGACCACGGGGGTTGCGTTTCACTTTTGATGGCAGCACCACGACCTGACAGGCAAAGCAAATCCAGTGTGGGAGCTGTCGAGCCTTAGCGAGGCTGCGATGGCATCACCTCGGTGTACCTGAAGCACCGAGGTGCCCGCATCGCAGGCAAGCCAGCTCCCACACTGGATTTTTGTAGTGGCTGGAGATTCAGTTCTGCGGCCGCTGCTTGGTCGAATCCAGCTCGGCCTTTTTGCCGGTGCTGATCTCGGTGATCAACGCCGACTTGGCGATTGCAAAGTCAAAGGTGTCCTGCATCTTGGCGATCGCATCGGTCGCTGTGCCGTTCAGGCCACCGTTGGCCGCCCAGTCGAAGTTCCACACCCCGGACAGGTTATCGGCACCCGCCACGTCATGGGTTTCGATGGCGGTGAACACGTCGGGGTGGCGTTCCATGTACTGGGCCGCAGCGCTCACATCGGCGGGCACCTTGCCCGAGGCATTGCTGGCCAACTGTGAAAGCTCTTGCTTGGTAATCGCCGACTTGCCCGACTGGCGCATGTAATCGGCGATCACCTTGCTCGATTTGGAAATATTCAACTTGTCGTCAAATACCGACGTCGAGGCTTTTTGAGTGGTCGGTCCGCCACCGGCGGGTGTTACGGTAGTAGACATCGGCGCTGCTCCCTCAATGAATTGGATGACATCGAAGCCGACGTTAGCATGGGCAATTGGCCATTTATCGTCGGCTTCACAACAATTCGCAGCGGCCGGAAAATTTCACAGCGTTTCACCCGCATCCAGCTTCGCCAGCAGCCTCTGGCCCCGTTCCCACAGCGCGTCCTGCTTGGATTCAGGCATCCGGTCGAGGTTCTTGTAGAGCATGGCCATGCGCTGATTGCCCCGCAGCAGGTCGCCGTGGCGCATCAGGAAGTGCCAGTAAAGCGCATTGAACGGGCAGGCATTGTCAGCGGTACTTTCGGTGACTTTGTACGCACAGTCGCGGCAGTAATCCGACATGCGCTTTATGTATTGGCCGCTCGCGCAATAAGGTTTGGAACCCAGGTAGCCGCCATCCGCATGCATCACCATGCCCAGGGTGTTGGGCAGCTCGACCCAGTCGAAAGCGTCCATGTAGATCGCCAGGTACCACTCGCATATCTGGCTGGGCACGATGCCGGCCAGCAGGGCGAAATTGCCGGTGACCATCAGCCGCTGGATGTGATGGGCGTAGGCATGTTTCAGGCTTTGGCCGATCGCCTGGCGCATGCAGTTCATTTGCGTCTCGCCCGTCCAGTAGAACTCCGGCAGCGGGCGGCTGTTGCCGAATGCATTGCCGGCGGCGTAGTCCGGCATCTTCAGCCAGTACACGCCGCGTACGTATTCACGCCAGCCAATCAGTTGGCGGATAAACCCTTCGGCGGCATTCAGCCCGATGCCGCCCGACCAATAGGCGGCCTCCACGTCGCTGCACAGTTGGCGCAGGTCCAGCAGGCCGATGTTCAGCGCCGCGCTGATGCGGGCATGAAACAGGAAGGGCTCGTCGCTGGCCATGGCGTCCTGGTAGTCGCCGAACCCGGCCAGGCCGTAATCCAGAAAGTAGTCCCACAATGCCTGGGCATCGGTGTGGGTTACCGGGTAATCGAAGGTGTCCAGGTCGCCGTAGTGGCTGCTGAAGTGTTGACCCACCAGCGCCAGCACGTCCTGGGTGATGGCGTCTGAACTGAAGCGCGCCGGGTAGGGCGCCTTGGTTCCCTTGGGCAGCGCCTTGCGGTTGTCTGCATCAAAGTTCCAGGCGCCGCCGACTGGCGTGCCGTCACCGTTGAGCAATAACCCGCTCTTGCGGCGCATCTCCCGGTAGAAGAACTCCATGCGCAGCTGTTTTTTGCCGCTGGCCCACGTAGCGAACTCGTCACGGCTGCACAGGAAACGGCTGTCGGCATGCCACTGGATCGGCAAGCCGCAGTCTTTCAGGGATTGTTCCAGGCGCCAGTCGCCGCATTCGGTCAGGTGCAGTGCCTGTGGCTGCATCAGCGATTGCCAGCGCCCTAGCTCGCCGGGTATCGAGCCGGTGTTTTGCGGGTCGTCCAGGGCGACGTACTGCACCCGGATACCACGCTGCTGCAACGCCTGGGCAAAGTGGCGCATGGCGCTGAAGACCAGCGCGATTTTTTGCGGATGGTGGGGCACATGGCTGGCTTCCTCCATCACCTCGACCATCAAGACGGCATCGTGCTGGCTGTCCAGCCCGTCCAGTGAGGCCAGGTCAAACGACAACTGATCGCCCAGCACCAGGCAAAGGTTTCTGACGGCCTTGGTCACCAGGGCGCTTCCAGGGAAAATGGCGTTCGCAGTGCCTCAATGGGCCCTTCACGCCGGCCGCACATTTCATCATGGACGCACTGATGCACCAGGGTGCAGGGGAACGCCGGGACTGACTGCAACACATCACGCAGGTGGTTGATGGAACGAAAGTGCAGGGGCTTTGAGGCCGCGTCCAGCAACGTGAAGAGGCCGTGGTCCAGCCGGACGCGCGCCAGATAGAAGCCGCCTTCCAGGGAGAGCAGTTCCATTTCACGCACGTCGCCTTGGGTGGCCAATTGGGTCAGGGTTTGCAGGTTCATGATTCACTCCTTGCCGGTCAGGGTTGCGAAGACTGGCGATGGAAGAACAGCGTCACCTGGCCCACTTCGACGCCCAGCTTGGACATGCTGGAGCGATTGATCAGCGTGTCTTCGTCCATCAGGTACATCCAGTCGTCGAGGCTCACTTCATAGACGGAGCCGTCAACCGGCAGGCTCAGCACGTAACGCCAGCGCAACGCGTTGCCGGCCACTTCGCCCTTGGCTTCACCGACCACGTCGTCGGCGCGGCCGCGCCAGTGGTTCGGGCCATCGGGGGTCAGGGTCCAGACACGCCGCTGGCGAGTGCCGTCGCTGTAGAGAAAGCGTTCGTCGAGAATCAGGTTTTTACCCTCGCTGCGGCTGGCGATATTCACCTCGAAACGCTTGGCCACTTCACCCGAGCGTTTCTCGAATATGCCCCAGGCCTTGACGGGCTTGCTGAAGAAGCGCACCAGGTCCAGTTGGGGTTGCTGGTCGGCATAGTGTTTTACATCCACGCTGCCACAACTGCTCAGGCCCAGCACCAGGGCCAGCGAAACCAGTAGACGGGTCATTGCGGTTCTCCCTGAGAGGGCTTGATACTGCTGATACTTGTACAAAATAATAAATTTGTACAGGTATTTAGAAAGGTACCAGGATGTTACCGGCTACCGGCCTGCCCATTTATGGGCCGCTCCTTGAACCTTTTGGTAGCACTTTACTGCGGTATTGCGCCGTGTACGGGTTAATCCAGCTGACCAACTTCACCTGAATCAATCACTTGAAGCACTAAGTGCGAACTTGGCACGCAAACTGCCTTTTTGTATTCGTGGATAATTGGATACAAAAATTCAAAA
Source organism: Pseudomonas sp. AN3A02 (assembly GCF_011765255.1). Taxonomy (NCBI): domain Bacteria; kingdom Pseudomonadati; phylum Pseudomonadota; class Gammaproteobacteria; order Pseudomonadales; family Pseudomonadaceae; genus Pseudomonas; species Pseudomonas sp. AN3A02. The sequence goes on along the minus strand of NZ_JAARNI010000009.1, from coordinate 15,694 downwards.
GGTGCTGCCGATGCAATTCGCTCCCGCTTATGTAGAACGCCAGCCGCTGACCGCCGAGGAGGAGGCCTACGCCTTCCTGCTGGACGCGATTTGCAGTGGCCGCTACCGCAAGGGTGACCGGTTGATCGCTGAGGACATTGCCAGCGAGATCGGCATGAGCCGCATGCCGGTGCGCGAAGCCTTCCGCCGCCTCGACGCCCAAGGCCTGGTGACCCTGCGGCCTAACCGTGGGGCGATTGTCAGTGGGCTGGACATCGACGAATTGCACGAAGTCTTCGAGATGCGCAGCGCCCTCGAAGGCCTGGCCGTGCGCGTGGCGGTCGGGCGGATTGGCGAGCGCCAACTGGCCGCGCTGGAGCGGCTGCTGGACGAGATGGACGATTACCGCGACGAAAGCGCCGAGTGGGTCAGCCGCCACCGCGCCTTTCACGAATACCTGTGCAGCCTCAGCGGCCGCCCGCGCCTGATGAAGCAAATTTCGGCGCTGTACTCGCTGGTGGAGGCGCCCATGCGCCTGTGGCTGCAGCACGGCGACAAACCCCTCAGCGCCCGCCAGGAGCATGCGGTGATCCTCGAAGCGATTCGTGCCGGTGACGCCGACCGCGCCGAAGCCGTGGTGCGCGAGCACATCGAAGGCACCGTGCCGGCGCTGATCCAGTTCCTGCAAACGGAAAAATAGAAGCGGGTACAAACCCGCCCGTGTTTTGACTTTGAGTCCTGCCCCCGTTGTTCAACGAACTGGAGTGTCTGGTCATGTATAAACGCCGCGCCTTGCTGGTCGCCGTATCCTTGGGCCTTTGCACACAATGGGCGATCGCTGCACCCCAGGTGCCGGAGCGCCTCCAAAAGGTCGACAAACTGGTGTATTGCTCGGGGATGGATTCACCGCCCCTGGTGTCCTTCGATGAAGCGCAGAAACCCCGGGGACTGACCGTCGACCTGGGCCTGGAAATCGCCAAGCGCCTGGGAGGCAAGCAGGTGCAATGGCGGGTGATTCCGTTCTCCGGGCTGGTGCCGGCGCTGCTGGCCCAGCAGTGCGACATGATCGTCGACCAGTTGTTCGACAAGCCCGAGCGGCGGCAAGTGATCGATATCGTCAACTACATGTATTCCAGCCAGTCGGTGGTGGTGCCCAAGGGCAACCCCAAGGGCATCCAGGCGCTGGATGACCTGTCCGGGCACAAGGTCGCGGTGCTCAACGGCTCCACCATCAAGACCTTGCTCGACGCCCAGAACGACAACCTGGCCAAGGCCGGCAAGCCACCGATGAAACTGGTGGTCTACAACACCGACACCGACGCCTTCCAGGCCTTGCGCATCAACCAGGTGGACGCCTATGGCACCACCGTGGAAACCGCCGGCTACTACGCGGCGATGGCCCCGGAACTGTTCCAGGAAGGCGTACCGGCGTTCAGCCGGATCCTCACCGGCCTGGGCATTCGCAAGGACGATCCGCAGCTCAGCGCCGCCGTGCAGCAAGTGGTCAGCGACATGCGCAGCGACGGCAGCTACGTCCAGTTGTTGAACAAGTGGCATGTCAGCAGCGACACACTCGACTGAGGCCAACCTGCGATGAATTTCAATTGGGATGTGTTCTGGCAGTACCTTCTGCAGCCCAGCGGGGTATACCTGACCGGGCTCTGGCTGACGTGCCTGATCGCGGTGTCGGCGATGCTGCTGGGCTGTGTGCTGGGGTTGGCGGCGGCGTTGTTGCGGTTGTCGAAGAACCCGCTGCTGCACCTGCCGGTGCGCTTTTATGTGTGGTTGATGCGTGGCACACCGTTGCTGGTGCAGATCGTGTTCCTGTACACGGCGCTGGCGGCGGGCGGGATTTTTCGTTTCGAGGATATCGACCTGTTCGGGCTGGTGATCCCCGGGAATATCCAGGCGGCGATCATCGCCCTGGGCCTGAATGAAGGCGCCTATATGGCCGAGATCATCCGGGCCGGCATTGGCGCGGTGGACAAGGGCCAGTACGAAGCCGGGCGCTCACTGGGCATGGGTTTCGCCAAGCTGATGCGGCGCATTGTACTGCCCCAGGCGTTCCGGGTGATCGTCCCGCCGCTGGGCAACGAGTTCAACGTGATGCTCAAGAACACCACCCTGGTGAGTGTGATCGGCGTGCAGGAGCTGTTGCTCAGCACCCAGATGGTCACCTCGGCCACCTTCCGGGTGTTCGAGTTGTACCTGGTGGTCGCCATCTACTTCCTGTTGTTGACCACGCTCTGGGGCTTTTTCCAGCGCTGGCTGGAGGCGCGTTTCGGCCAGTCGGACCGGCCTTCGTCACCGCCGCCGGCCTCCAGCCGGATGTTCGGTCGCAGCACCCTGAAATTGTTGAGGGGACGCTAACCATGGCGCACAAAAGTGAAGAGTTGATCATCGAGGCCCTGGATGTGCACAAGTCCTTCGGCGAGTTGCAGATTCTCAAGGGGATTTCCCTGCAAGTGCGCCGTGGCGAAGTGGTGGTGCTGATCGGTGCCTCGGGCTCGGGCAAGACCACCTTTATCCGCTGCATCAATTTGCTGGAAGACATCCAGGGTGGGCGCATCCGCGTCAACGGTCGGGCGATGGGTTATCGCGAACGTGCCGACGGCAGCCTGGTGCGGGACTCGGAGCGCAACATCGCTCGCCAGCGCCGGGACATCGGCATGGTGTTCCAGCGCTTCAACCTGTTCCCCCATATGACCGCCCTGGAAAACATCATCGAGGCGCCGATCCAGGTGCTCGGTGTGTCTCGTGCGGCGGCATTGGAACAAGCCCGCGGCTTGCTGGAACGCGTGGGCCTGGCGGACAAGGCCGGCCACTACCCGTCGATGCTCTCGGGCGGGCAGCAGCAACGGGTGGCCATCGCCCGGGCGCTGGCGATGAAACCCCAGGCCATGTTGTTCGACGAGCCCACCAGCGCCCTCGACCCGGAAACCGTGGGCGAAGTTTTGCAGGTGATGAAAGAGTTGGCCGAGGAGGGCATGACCATGGTGGTGGTGACCCATGAAATGGGCTTTGCCCGTGAAGTGGCCGACCGCGTGGTGGTGCTCGACCAGGGCGAACTCATCGAACAAGGGCCGCCGGAACAGATTTTCAGCCGTCCGAGCCATCCCCGTACCCGGGCCTTTCTCAGCCGTGTGCTATGACCCTTCCAAGGAAAGTCACCATGCGCTTATCGAGTGTGTTCGCGGCCCTGTGCTGCGCCGCGATTGTCCCCATGACCCAGGCCGCCGACCCGGTGGTGAAGGTCTATAACTGGTCCGATTACATCGGGCCCGACACCTTGAAGAATTTCGAGAAAGACAGCGCCATCAAGGTCCAGTACGACATCTTCGACACCAACGAGATGCTCGAAGCCAAGCTGCTTTCCGGGCATTCGGGGTATGACGTGGTGGTGCCGTCCAGCCAATTCCTGTCCAAGCAGATTCGGGCCGGAGCCTACCAGCCGCTGCAACGTTCCCTGCTGGATAACTGGAAGCACCTCGACCCGCGCCTGATGCAACGCCTGGAAGCCGCCGACCCCGGCAACCGCTACGCCGTGCCGTATATGTGGGGCACCGTGGGTATCGGTTACAACGAGGAAAAAGTTCGTGCGGTGCTGGGCAAGGACGCGGTACTGGATTCCTGGTCGATGGTGTTCGAACCCGGCAACCTGGCCAAGCTCAAAAGCTGCGGCGTGGCGTTTCTCGATGCGCCGGTGAAGATCATCCCCCAGGTGATGCTCTACCTCGGGCTGGACCCCAACAGCGTCAAGCCCGACGACTACAAGCAAGCCTCGAAACGCCTGATGGAACTACGGCCTTCGGTGACCTACTTCAACTCGTCGAAATACACCGCCGACCTGGCCAACGGTGATATCTGCGTGGCCATCGGCTATTCCGGCGACGTGATGCAGGCCCAGAACCGCGCCAAGGAAGCGGGCAAACACATCGACATCCGCTACCTGATCCCCAAGGAAGGCGTGAACCTATGGTTCGACATGCTGGCGATCCCCAAGGACGCCGGCAACGAGGCCAACGCCCACGCCCTGATCAACTACCTGCTGCGCCCCGACGTGATCGCGCCCATCAGCGACTATGTGGGCTACGCCAACCCCAACCAAGACGCGACGGCGCTGATGGACCCCAAAGTCAGCGGCAACCCCGGCATCTACCCCGGTGACGAAGTGATCAGCCGCACCTTCGTTTCCGCCGACCTGCCGGAAGCCATCCAGCGCCTGATGACCCGGGAGTGGAACCGGGTCAAATCCGGCCAATGAATCCTTGTTTTGAAGAGCCTTTGCCATGTTGAAATTTTCTGCTCATGAATACCCTTATCCGTCCCAGCGCCAGAGCGTATTTGCCCGGCGCGGCATGGTCGCGGCTTCCCAGCCTTTGGCTGCCCAGGCTGGTATCGAGATCATGCAAAAAGGCGGCAACGCCATTGATGCCGCCATCGCCACGGCGGCGGCGCTGACGGTGGTCGAACCCACCGGCTGCGGCCTGGGGGGCGATGCCTTTGCATTGGTCTGGTGCAAGGGCCAGTTGCATGGCCTTAACGGCAACGGGCATGCGCCGGCGGCGGTGTCGATCGAGGCGGTGAAGGCCGCCGGCCATGAACGCATGCCGCTGTATGGTTGGACCCCGGTGACAGTGCCGGGCTGCCCGTCGGCGTGGGCCGAGCTGTCGCAGCGTTTTGGCAAGCTGCCGTTTGCCGAACTGCTGCAACCGGCCATCAGTTTGGCGCGGGACGGGTTTCCGTTGTCTCCGGTGGTTGCCCATCAATGGCAGGTCGCCCTGGACGAGTTCGGCCCCCATCGCGACCCGGTGCTGGAGGCGTGGTTCGAAACGTTCCTGATCGACGGCCGGGCGCCACGGGCCGGGGAGATTTTTCGCAATCCGGCCCAGGCGCGAACCCTTGAAGAACTGGCTGCGACCCGCTGTGAAAGCCTGTATCGCGGCGCCCTGGCAGAGCGCCTGGATGCTCATTCCCGAGCCACCGGTGGCTACTTGCGGGCCACCGATCTCAACGGCTACCGGGCACAGTGGGTAGAGCCGATCCACATCAATTATCGCGGGGTCGATGTGTGGGAAATCCCGCCGAGCGGGCAGGGTCTGGTGGCGCTGATGGCGCTGAAGATTCTGGAAGGTTTCAGCTTCGATCACCGCGACAGCCAGCAGACCTGGCATCGCCAACTGGAGGCGATGAAACTGGCGTACAGCGATGGCCTGCATTACATCACCGACCCGCTGCACATGCGCTTGGCGGTGGCTGATTTGCTCAGCGATGGGTACAGCACCCGGCGGCGCGGGCAGATAGGGGAGCAGGCCCAGCCACCCAAGCCTGGCGATCCTCACGCCAGTGGCACGGTGTACCTGGCCACTGCCGATGCGGAAGGCAATATGGTTTCGTTTATCCAGAGCAATTACCACGGCTTTGGCTCCGGTGTGGTGTTGCCCGACAGTGGTATCGCGCTGCAGAACCGCGGGCAGGAATTCAGTCTTGATTCGGGTCATGCCAATTGCCTGATGCCTGGGAAAAAGACGTTCCACACCATCATTCCCGGGTTCCTTACCCGCAATGGCGAAGCTCTCGGGCCGTTTGGTGTGATGGGCGGGTACATGCAGCCTCAGGGGCATGTGCAGATGGTGATGAATCTGGTGGATTTCGGCCTTAATCCCCAGGCGGCCCTTGATGCGCCGCGTTGGCAGTGGCTGGGGGAAATGAAGGTGGGCATCGAGCAGGGGGCGTCGCGGGATTTGGCCAATGCGCTGGCTCGGCGTGGGCATCAGGTGCAGATTGCCAGTGACCTGACGGACTTCGGGCGTGGGCAGATTATCCTGCGGGATCCGGTCAGTGGGGTGCTGTGTGGGGGGACTGAGCCGCGGGCGGATTCGCATATTGCGGCTTGGTAGGCGAAGGTGATCGTTCCCACGCTCTGCGTGGGAACGCCGCCTCGGACGCTCCGCGTCCCGCTGGCACCGCGATCAAAAGCAGAGCTGCTTTCCTGTAGGAGCGAGCTTGCTCGCGAAAAACCTGAGGGCGCCGCGTTCATACAGAATGCCAGCGTTATCGTTAACGACCTTCGCGAGCAAGCCCGCTCCCACAATTGGACTGTGCCCGCTCTTGATTTCGCTTTTGCTTCACCACACTCAAGCCGGCCGGTAGGCCGCCGTAACAGCCGTCACCCCAAAAACGGATATGTCCCCGCCTCGCATCCTCCCCCAGCCCGCATGCCGGTCAGTAGCGAATCATCACCGACTTGAGCTCGGTGTAGTCCTCGATAAAAGCCCCACCAAACTCCCGCCCCACCCCCGAAGACTTGTTGCCGCCGAACGGCACCGCCGGGTCGAGCATCGTGTGCATGTTCACCCACACCGTCCCCGCGTTGATTGCCGGCACCATGCGCAGGGCCTTGCTCAAATCGTTGGTCCAGAGGCTGGCGCTCAGGCCGTAAGGCGTGTTGTTCATCAACTCCAGCAGTTCTTCCTCGGTGTCATAGGGGAAAAACGTGGCGATCGGGCCGAAGGTTTCTTCGTTGAGCAGGGTGTCGTTGATGGTGTTGGCGAGAATTACAGTCGGCTCCACGTAGCAACCCGGCCCGTCGATCAGCTTGCCGCCATGGATGATCGTGTTGTGTTCGGCGCGGGCCTTGGCGAAAAACCCTTCGAGTTTCTGTTGGTGCTGACGGTTGGTCACCGGGCCGAACTCGGTGCGTTCGTCCAGCGGCGAACCGATGTTCAACTGGCCCAGGCGCTGCGCCAGCTTGTCCATGATCGGCTCGATCTGCGAGCGATGGGCGAAGAAGCGTTCGGCGGCAGCGCAGATTTGCCCGGAGTGCAGGAAGCCGGCTTCGATGATGCCGTTGACCGCCTTGTCGAGGTCCATATCCCGCAGAAACCCGGCCGAGTTTTTACCGCCCAGTTCCAGGGTCGCCCGGGTCAGCCCCGCGCCCATGGCGCTGCGGCCCACGGCGATGCCGGTGGGCACCGAGCCGGTGAACGAAACCTTGTCGGTGTCCGGATGCTCCACCAGGCCTTTGCCCACATGCCCGCCACCGGTCAACACGTTCAGTACGCCCGCCGGCAGGCCGGCGTCGATGGCGAGTTCGGCGATGCGCAGGATGGTCAGCGGGGTGAACTCGCTGGGCTTGATGATGATGCTGCAACCGGTCACCAGCGCCGAGGCGAGTTTCCAGATGGCGATCATGGTCGAGAAATTCCACGGCACGATGCCCACCACCACGCCCACCGGTTCCCGCAGGGTGAAGGCGGTGTAGCGTTCACCGGCGAAGGAGGGCAGTGACGGGGTGATGGTCTGGCCGCTGATCTTGGTGGCCCAACCGGCGTAGTAACGCAGGAAGTGCGCGGCCTGGTCGACCTCAAAGGCCCGGGAAATCTGGATGATCTTGCCCGACTGGCAGGTTTCGATCTGCGCCAGTTCTTCGCGGTGTTGCTCCAGCAGGTCGGCGAGTTTCAGCAGCACATTGCCGCGAATGGCTGGCGCGACCTGGGACCACTGCCGGAAGCCACGTCGGGCCGATTCCACGGCCGCGTCGATATCGACAAGGTCGGCATCGGCGACGCGGGCGATCACTTCGCCGTTGGCCGGGTTGATCACCTCCAGGGTTTGGCTGGAGTGGCTCTGGACGTAGCCGCCGTCGATAAACAAGGCATGGTTTCGACGGAGGAAGGCTTGGACTTCAGGCAGCAGCGCAATATCGCTCATGGGAATTTCCTGCTCGCAAAAGCCCGAGGTTAACCAGCGCCGCTGGGCCAGGCTTGTCTGTGCCTGCCGCGCGATATGTCTGTGGCTGCCAGGCCTGTGGAAAGTGCAATCTTGGCTGTGGAAGGTGCATTTTCCGGTGTGATCGCCGGCTCCATACTGGCCCCACATCCAGCGTCGTTCGTTGATTTGGAACGCCAGCCGGACATCCAATAATAAGCAGGGCCGTCCATGAAAAAGCCAAACCCGCTCCTCGAAGACCTCAAGGCGATTCTGCCGACCATCGCTGCCAACGCCTTCCAGGCCGAGCAGGACCGCAAGGTTCCCGACGAGAACATTGCGCTGCTCAAGAGCATCGGCATGCACCGTGCCTTTCAACCCAAACCCTTTGGTGGCATGGAAATCTCCCTGCCGCAGTTTGCCGACTGCATCGCCTTGCTCGCCGGCGCCTGTGCCAGCACCGCCTGGGCCATGAGTCTGTTGTGCACCCACAGCCATCAACTGGCGCTGTTTTCCGCCAAGCTGCAGCAGGAAGTCTGGGGCGATAACCCGAACGCCACGGCCAGTAGCAGCATCGCGCCGTTTGGCCGCACTGAAGAAGTTGAAGGCGGCGTGCTGTTCAGCGGTGAAATGGGCTGGAGCAGCGGTTGCGATCACGCCGAGTGGGCGATTGTCGGTTTCCGTCGTAAAAATACCGAAGGTACTCAGGATTACTGCTTTGCGGTGCTGCCGCGCAGCGACTATCAGATTCGTGATGACTGGTTCGCCGCCGGCATGAAAGGCAGTGGCACCAAGACCTTGATTATCGACAACGTATTGGTGCCCGAACATCGCATCCAGAAAGCCAAAGACATGATGGAAGGCAAGTCCGCCGGCTTCGGTTTGTACCCCGACAGCAAGATTTTCTACTCGCCGTACCGGCCGTATTTCGCCAGCGGTTTCTCCACCGTCAGCCTGGGCGTGGCCGAGCGCATGCTTGAGGTGTTCCGCGAGAAAACCAAGACCCGCGTACGTGCCTACACCGGCGCGGCGGTGGGTGCGGCGACTCCGGCGTTGATGCGCCTGGCCGAGTCGACGCACCAGGTGGCCGCCGCCCGGGCGTTCCTGGAAAAGACCTGGCAGGAACACGCCGAACACAGCGAGCAGCACCGTTACCCGAGCCGCGAGACCCTGGCGTTCTGGCGCACCAATCAGGCGTACGCGACCAAGATGTGCATCCAGGCGGTGGACCGTTTGTTCGAGGCCGCGGGTGGCAATGCGTGGTTCGAGCACAACGAAATGCAGCGGTTGTTCCGCGATTCCCATATGACCGGCGCCCATGCGTACACCGATTACGACGTGTGCGCACAGATTCTGGGGCGTGAGCTGATGGGGCTTGAGCCTGATCCGAGCATGATTTGAAGCCTCGTGGCGGCCCCTCTGCAGGAGCGAGCTTGCTCGCGAAAAAACCGAGAGCGCCGCTCCCATCCAGGCAACCCACGTCATCGTTAACGACCTTCGCGAGCAAGCTCGCTCCTACAGGGAGCAGCTCGATAATAAGTAATCCGGGAGTCTTGTATGTCTGAGCACAGCGCTACGATCTTCGATCCACGGGCCTTTCGCCGGGCCCTGGGCAACTTTGCCACCGGTGTCACGGTGGTCACCGCCGCTGATGCCAGCGGGCGCAAAGTGGGTGTCACCGCCAACAGCTTCAACTCGGTCTCCCTGGACCCGCCGCTGGTGCTGTGGAGCATCGACAAGCGCTCCAACAGCCATGAGGTGTTCGAGCAGGCCAGCCATTTTGCGGTCAATGTGCTGGCGGCCGACCAGATCCACCTGTCGAATAATTTTGCTCGGCCCAAGGACGATCGCTTCGCCGAAATCGAATTCGAATCGGGCGAAGGCGGCTCGCCGGTTTTCGCCGATTGCTCGGCGCGGTTTCACTGCGAGAAATACCAGCAGGTGGACGGTGGTGATCACTGGATCATGATAGGCAAGGTGGTGGCGTTTGATGATTTTGGGCGTTCGCCGTTGCTCTATCACCAAGGGGCGTATGCGCGGATCGAGGAGCGGCAACCGTAGGGCGAACACCTCTATCGAGGGCTGATGCAAATTTAATGTGGGAGCGGGCTTGCTCGCGAATGCTGAGTGTCAGCCAATACATCTGGCGACTGACACACCGCTTTCGCGAGCAAGCCCGCTCCCACATGTGATCTCGGTTGCTCATTGCATCTGTGTTAGAACGGCACGGCCACGGTGACTTGGCTATACACATTGGTGCCGTTGCCACCCACCTGGTTGCCGCCGTTGCTCTCATCCTTGTTGGGCTTGTACAGCCCCAGCAGCGGCGTGACGATCAGGTGTTCGTTCACCGCCCACTCCGCGTACAGGTCCAGTTCGCGCCCGTCGAGGTTGAGCATGCCGCCCTTGCTCAACGTCTTGTAATCGAAGAACAGCGCGCCGACGGTCACGCTGTCCAGCGGCTTGACCTTCAACGCCACGTGCTGCACCTCAGTATTGGTATTGAACGGCCCCGAATAATTGCCGGCCACTTCGCCCTGCACCCAAGTGCCGTAGCCACGGTTGAAACCCGCGAACATCGCGTCCCAGTTTTTCGAATAGCGGCTGTAGCGGTAGGTCAGGTCCGGCGACCATGGCAGCGCGGCGAAGGTATAACCGCCCTCGGTGTACCAGGCCTTTTCCGGGCCGGCGTCCTTGTCCTGCCAGGCGTATTCAAAGGAAAAGTGTGCGTTCTCGATCCCGGCATTGCCCGCACCCCGCAGGCTGTAGAGGTTCATCCCGGCGCGCTGTTTTTGCAGGTCATTGGCGTAACGGTCATCGACGCTGATGCCATGGATATAGGTCAACCCCACGGTGCCGGGTGCGGCGGTGTAGTCCAGGGTGCCGGCGGCCATTTCGGTGTTGGCCTGGGCGCGGTTGTCGGACTTGATCCACATCACGCTGCCATGCACGCGGTCCTTGCCCCCCAGGCGTAATACGGCGGTTTGATCGAAGGCATGGCGCGCGGCGATGTAGTAGGCGCCGCCCCGGTTGAACTTGCCATCGTCCACGCCCTTGCCGAGGTTCGGGCCGTCGTCATTGATGATGAAACCGTCGCCGAGCATGATGATCTGGCGGCCGAACGACAGGTCCACACCATCCTTGCCCAGCGCCGGAAACAGCTCCCCCGAGCGCCAACCGGCGAAGGCTTCGTCGAACTTGGTGGTGCGCTCGCTGCCGGTGGTCACGCCGGACGCATCGCCATCACCCCAGGTGCCGGAGCTGACCAGGTTAGCCGTGCCATACACGCTGCCCAGGGCGCCGAAGCGCTGGTCAACGCTCAAGCCATATTTGATGAAGCCTTCACGCCAGGTGGAACCGCCGGTGGTGCCGTCATAGTTTTTGCGGCTGTTGAACATCCCGTACACCGCGAGGAAGTTGCCGGTGACCTGGGTGTCGTCATCGGCGTACAGCTCGAACGCCCGGGCCGATGACTCGATGACCATCAGCGCAATGCCCAGGCTCACGGCCTTGTACAGCCGACGGGTTTTTTGTGTGTGCTCCATTGTTATAGTCCCCAGCAGGTTGAGTTGAGGGCGCATTAGTGCGAGCGGGGGCGGGCCAAGTCTTTCCTCTGCGTGCCAGGTAATTGACCCTGGCCGCCAGCGGCGGGACAGTGGCAGGCAGCAACAAAACCGGCGGCAGCCAGGAGCAAGACGATCAGCCAGGGCGGGGCGCAGAGTGCCAATACTTCTAAAAATCCGCTTCTTGAGGATCTGCACCATGTCGATCAACGACCGGCTCACCGAACACTTGAAACGCGGCACGGTGGGCTTTCCCACGGCGCTGGCGAGCACCATTGGCCTGATCATGGCCAGCCCGGTGATCCTCACCGCAACCATGGGGTTTGGCATCGGCGGCAGCGCCTTTGCGGTGGCGATGTTGATCGCGGTGGTGATGATGCTGGCCCAGGCGACCACCTTCGCCGAAGCCGCCTCGATCCTGCCCACCACCGGCTCGGTCTACGACTACATCAACTGCGGCATGGGCCGGTTCTTTGCGATCACCGGCACCTTGTCGGCGTACCTGATCGTGCACGTGTTTGCCGGCACCGCTGAGACGATCCTGTCCGGGGTGATGGCGCTGGTGAATTTCGAGCACCTCAATACCCTGGCGGAATCTGCCGGCGGCTCATGGTTGCTGGGGGTGGGTTTCGTGATTGTGTTCGGGGTGCTGAATGCGTTTGGTGTCAGCGCGTTCGGCCGCGCCGAGATCATCCTCACCTTTGGCATGTGGACCACCCTGATGGTGTTTGGCGTGCTGGGTCTGATCGCGGCTCCGGCGGTGCAGTTGGACGGCTGGTTCGGTGAATCCCTGGTGGGCACCGACCTGATCACGATCCTGTCGCTGGTGGGCATGGCGATGTTCATGTTCGTCGGTTGCGAGTTCGTCACGCCGCTGGCGCCGGACCTGCGCAACTCGGCCAAGGTGATGCCCAAAGCGATGGTGCTGGGGCTGTTGGGTGTGGCCACGTGCATGTTCATCTACGGCGCGGCAATGAAGCGCCAGGTGGAGAACGTATTGATCGACGCGGCGGGCGGCGTGCACCTGCTGGATACGCCGATGGCGATCCCGAAATTCGCCGAGCAGGTGATGGGCAGCATCGGCCCGATGTGGCTGGGTATCGGCTTCCTGTTTGCCGGTGCTGCGACCATCAACACCTTGATGGCCGGTGTACCACGGATCCTGTACGGCATGGCGGTGGACGGCGCGTTGCCCAAGGTCTTCACCTACCTGCACCCGCGCTTCAAGACACCGCTGCTGTGCATCCTGGTGGCGATGCTGATTCCGTGCCTGCACGCGCTGTACCTGGGGGGTAACACCGACAACATCATGCACCTGGTATTGGCCGCCGTGTGTGCCTGGAGTTTTGCTTATCTGCTGGTGACGTTGTCGGTGGTGATCCTGCGGATTCGCCGGCCTGATCTGCCTCGTGCCTACCGTTCGCCGTTCTTTCCGCTGCCGCAGATTCTGTCGAGCATCGGCATCCTGCTGGGCATGTGGTTTATCACGCCGCCGGGGATGAACCCTGCTGACATCTACATTCCCTTCGGCGTGATGCTCGGTTGCACGGCCGTGTACGCGTTGTTCTGGACCCTGGTGGTGCAGAAGGTCAATCCATTCAAGCCCGCCTCGGTGGAAGAGGTGTTAGCCAAGGAGTTCGCCCATGAATCGGGTCAGCCGCACAACGGGTATATCAGCCATGCTGCAAAAACTGTCTGAGCTGTTCAGCGCCCGGCGCGCGCCTGCCGGTTATCGTCCCGGCGTTACGCTGGAACACCTGCGGCGCAACCTTGGCCTTGCCGGTTATGCGGTGTGCGGACCGACGACGGCCCGGGTTGCCCTGGACGAACTCGGGTTGCAACTGGAGATCGTCGAGCGCACCGAATCGCAACTGTTGATGCACCTGGTGATGACCGAATTCGTACTGCACCTGCCTGCCTCGCAGCAGGGCACGGCGAGCTTCGAACTGCACCACACCGGGGCCGTTCGACGCACTGGAATCCGCTGTCGGCAGCGCTCGGGAAACAAGGAAGTTTTAGGCGTTCTGCAAACCGAGTTGCAGGAGGGCAGTGCGTTGTATCGCGCCTTGATGCCGCTGGACTTCAAGCGCCTGCGCATCGACCTGGTGGATCACCAGTGGTGCGTGCGGCTTGAGCATATGGGCGGCAGCGAGGTGGTCAACCGCATGCCGGCGTTTCGGCGCTATATCGCCTTGAGCAGTGATCAGCGTGCCTGGCTGCTGGACGCCTTGAGCGGTTTCCAGCGCGCATTACAGGCCCACTGACCGCAGGATTTGGCATCAATAGTGCAAACACCTTGGCAGACACGTACTTGTTGCGCGCATATAGATAACATGTTAACTATTGCCCGACAAAAACAAAAAGCCAAGGTGGAAACTACCATGAGCATGCAACAGATTGGGCAAGACGGGCTGGACCGCTGGACCCGGGATCTGCGCGCGGCTTGCGGTCACTTCGACACAGAACTGGCCTTCAACCGCTCGCTGTTCATCGGCAGCATCAGCACCTTTTCCCGCGGCGGCTTGCCTCTGGCCAACCTGCGCACCAACGCCGGCCTGATCAAACGCCCCAAAGCCCGCGCCGACCACGATGACGACCAGAACTGTTTCCTGGTCAGCCAGCGCAGCGGCTACTGCCAGATCACCCAAAACGGCCAGAGCGTGCAACTCGCCCCCGGCGAATTACTTTTGATGGACTCGGTGGGCTCCATCGACATCACCCCGTTCGGGCTGATCGAACACGCCTCACTGTCATTGTCCCGCGCAGAGGTGTGCAAACAGTTCGGCAACCAGCCCAAGACCTTCGGCAAAATCTCCTCAAGCAAAGCCTGCGGGCGCATGTTGCATGTGCTGATGGACCAATTGTGCAAGGACGCACTCAACGGTGAAGGCGCGGTCGGCGAGGGGCAGGCGTTGCAGTCGGCGTTTGTCTCGCTACTGGGGTCGGCGTTTGAGCAGGAAGATGATGAGCGGGACGATTGCGGCGGGTTGCAAGGCAGCAATTTGCGCAGCTATGTGCAGAAGGTGATTGATGAATCGTTGACCCAGCCAGGGCTCAGCCCGGTGGGGTTGGCGAGTCGATTGAACATCTCGGTGCGGCATTTGTATCGGTTGTTTGAAGAGCAGGATGACAGTGTGTGCCGTTATATCCAGCGGGCGCGGTTGAAGCGTAGTGCGGATGATCTGACCAACCCGTTCTTGCGCAGTGAGTCGATTACGTCGATTGCGTATAAGTGGGGATTTACGGATTCGGCGCACTTTAGTCGGTCGTTCAAGAAGCAGTTTGAAGTGTCGCCGAAGGATTTTCGGGCTGGGCGGTTGCAGCAGGTGGGGTGAGTGGCGCTATAGGGCCACTCATTTGTTTGCTCATTCTATTCCCCTTCACGCGTCGCTCCGCTTATTGCCTTGTCGAGCTTTTCTATGACATGTTCAAGCCACAATCGTCCTGATGGCCACTCGTGGGGATAGTGGTAGTAACAGTACTGTTCATAGAGAAGGTTTTTTTGGAGGTCTATCTCTGTATTTTGAACGGCTAAGAGCTCAATGATTTCCTGCCTTACTTGGCATATTGCCTCGGGGTCTGACTCGTTTATAAAAGAGTCAATGACCTCGTCTGCAGAGTCGTGATCGTAGACCCAGTCCTGGTTGAAGTAGCCACCAAAAAACTGTTGCAACGCTGTTAATGCAGTGCTCATGGTATTGGGTAGCCTGTCAGTATCAGATAGCCATCGGGCATTGTTTGATCTCTTTTTAAAACCAGTAATAACTTGTAGACCGGGATGGTCTGGCTTGAACCTCTTATGAGGCTTAATCCTACGGGATTTTGATGTCTGTCTCGAATAATAAGTTTGTTAGTACTCCCGCTTAGGAATGTATGTATTTGTTGATTATGAGATGCCAGGCTCCTAGATACGACTGACTCGGCAGTCGTTAGATTCTGAAACGTAGATGCAGCTGGAATATTTGGCTCTGCTACAAGCCTTGAAGCTAACTGCGCCGTTGTCTGACCGACGTGCTTTTCAATTAGATGACCCCCAGCTGCTTCATGCGCGGCTAATCCCCCTCCAGGGACTTTGCTAACTGCTGTGTTATTTGTTGAGCCCGGGCACTGCCCAGGCGTACAAACTAATCCCAACGGATCCACCCACCCCGTCGGGTTGGGCACGTACTGGTATCCGTTCAGCCCACCCGCCAGTTTCACCG
Source organism: Pseudomonas sp. AN3A02 (assembly GCF_011765255.1). NCBI lineage: Bacteria > Pseudomonadati > Pseudomonadota > Gammaproteobacteria > Pseudomonadales > Pseudomonadaceae > Pseudomonas > Pseudomonas sp. AN3A02. The sequence goes on along the minus strand of NZ_JAARNI010000009.1, from coordinate 240 downwards.
GATCGGGCGTCAGATAGCGGCCAATATCCGGATTGTAGTAGCGATGGCGGTTGTAGTGCAGCCCGCTTTCCGGGTCGAAGTATTGGCCCTGGAAGCGCAGCGGGTTGGTGATGGTGTTGACGTCGAGCTTGGCGATTTGGCCGTAGGCGCGGTAGTGGGCGGACCAGACGATTTCGCCGTCGGGCGCGGTGAGTTCCTGTGGGGTGCCGAGGTGGTCAAGTTGGTAGTGGAAGGGTTTTA
>NZ_JAARNI010000008.1:0-206133 GCF_011765255.1 Pseudomonas sp. AN3A02 | reverse complement strand
ACCTGAGAACGCCGTGTTGAATCAGGATGCCCGCGTCATCGTTAACGACCTTCGCGAGCAAGCCCGCTCCCACATTTGGACCGTGCCCGCTTTAGCTTCTGATCTTGCTGTTGCTGTTGCTTCACCACACTTAAGCCGGCCTGTAGGCCGCTGTGCCCTTGATCTGCTTTTGATCTTGATCTTAGGCGCCCCGTTAAACCACGCTGGCCGAACGCAGGCTTTGGAGCGTGGGTAACCCGGCAGGACGCCGGGTTAGCCGCGCTGGGCCAAGGATGGCCCATCGCGGCGGCCCACGCTCCAAAGCCGGAGTGAGGGCACACCGAGCCCAAGCGAGGTGCCGAGTGGTGGGGCAAGAGCGTTTTGCTTACTTTTGCGCTGTTCAAAAGTGAGCCGCTGTAAGAGCGGAACCCATATCAGCCATAACCGAAGAAACGGATATGCCCCCCGTCCCAACCACCAACACCATCACCCCAATTTCACGTTCATGATAATCCGCGCGGTAAACACCAATTTCCCCTCCGCATCCAGCATCTCCACCGGCACTACCTTGTCACCCGCCGTTTGCCAGTCAATCCCCTCACCACTGGCCGTCGCCGTCACGCTGCTTTTAGCCTTGGCCAAGTACTCCACCGTCATCCCCTTGGGAATCCACCGCGCACCCGGCGGCACGGATACGTCGGTCATCGTCCCCGCCGCCAGTTCCGCAGCGTTGCACATGGCAATCGCATGCACTGTTCCCAGGTGATTAGTGATTGCCTTGCTGAACGGCACCTCCACCGAAGCAAACCCCGGACGCAACTGGGTCATCAACGGATTGATCGTGCTGAAGTAGGGCGCCATCTGGCACGCCAGTTTGCTGAACGCTTCGGGACCGACACTATTGAACATGCTAAGAGCCTGACTCATGGTGCTGCCTCATTCTGGTAAGGTTACGGAATATTGTTCCAATACAGAATAATGTTCTGTAACGGAACAGTATTCTGCCCATGGGAAATCTGTCAAGCTGCCCAGGCTTATCCTTTCTTCAACGATTGAGTTCGTGTTCAGCATGCAAACCCCGGATCTGCTCCAGCGTTGCTTCCCTGGTCGAAGGGCCGAATTGAAGCGCGATATATTCAAGTCAGCCCTCGACCTGTTCAACGAACAGGGCCTTGAAGCCACCACCATCGAGATGATCCGCGCACGCTGCGACACCAGCGTCGGCGCGATCTATCACCACTTCGGCAACAAGGAAGGCCTGGTCGCCGCGCTGTTTTTTACCGCGCTGGAAGATCAAGCCGAATTGCGTGGGCGCTATCTTGAATCGGCCGAAACGGCAAAGGAGGGCGTGTATGCGCTGGTCCACAGCTATGTCGATTGGGTGGACAGCGAACCGCAATGGGCGCGTTTCCAGTACCACGCGCATTTCGCCGTGACCAAGGGGCCATTCGCCGCCGAGCTGGAAAGCCGCAACCAGGCGCGCAATGCAGTGCTGAAGGATTGGATGGGGCTACCTGGGCGTGCTGATCAGCTTAATCAGGTACCGGCCGAGCTGCTGCCGGCACTGATCATCGGCCAGGCCGATACCTACTGCCGCGCCTGGCTGGCCGGGCGGGCGACCAGCAGCCCGCGACTCTATCGCGAGACCCTGGCCGAGGCCGCGTGGCGTTCGGTGGGCGGCGCTTAGGGCGCCGAAGGCATTACGCGCACGGCGCTGGTGTCATCGCTACCTTGTAGCGCTCGTCAAAATCATCCGCCAACTGCGCCAGCGTCACCTCTCCCAAACGCTGCAGCAGCAACGCCTGGGCGTCATCAAACGCCTGGTTCAGCGCCGCGTTGACGGCCTGTTCTACCAGGCATTGCGGGTGATCAGTGGATAAGCCGACGGCAAAGATCGACGACGTGCCGAGGGCGTTGTGGATGTCCAGCAACGTGATCTCACTCAAGGGTTTGCCCAGGCTCCAGCCGCCCTGATGGCCTTTTTCAGAACGCACATAACCCTTCTCCTTGAGCAGGCCGAGGGTGCGGCGCACCACCACCGCGTTGGTGCCGAGCATCTGCGCGATGGTCTCCGAGGTGGCGCGTTCCTCGTGGCGGCCCATGTGGATCAGCACGTGGAGCATGCGCGAAAGTCGGGTGTCGTTTCTCATCTGCAAGCCTCTGGATTTCCTGCCCGAAAGTATCGTTCGTAACGATTAGAGTTGCGAGACTCTTGACGAGGTATTTTTACGTAACTTATGGTGTGTCGTGAGTGCCCGGCAATCGATGCAAGGGCCACCAGAGAGGTCATCTTCATGGTTTACGACGTGATTATCGTGGGCGGCAGCTACGCCGCAATGTCTGCCGGCCTGCAACTCGTGCGGGCTCGGCGCAAGGTGCTGGTGATTGACGCCGGGCAGCGGCGCAATCGGTTTGCGGCCACCTCCCATGGTTTCCTCGGCCAGGATGGTCAGCCGCCGGAGCTGATCGCCGCCGAAGGGCGAGGGCAGTTGATGGAGTATCCGACGGTGACCTGGGTGCAGGACACGGCCCTTGAAGCGATTCAAAACCAGGGCGGTTTCGTGGTGCAAACCCGCTGCAACGGTGATTTCAACGCTAAGCGCCTGATTCTCGCCACCGGCGTGGTGGATGAGTTGCCCGAGGTCGAGGGGCTGAAAGAGCGCTGGGGCAAGCAGGTGTTCCATTGCCCGTATTGCCACGGCTATGAGTTGAATCAAGGCCGCATCGGCGTGCTGGCGACGTCACCGCTGGCGATGCATCACGCCATGATGCTGCCGGACTGGGGCACCACCACGCTATTTACCAACGGCGTGTTTGTGCCGGATGCCGAACAGCAGGCGCAACTGGATCGGCGCGGGGTCAGCGTCGAAAGCCAGGCGGTGCGGCGGATTGTCGGTGAGCGGGCGGATGTGGAGTTGGCAGACGGCCGGGTGATCGCCCTGGACGGTATGTTCACCATGTCCCGAACGCGCATGGCCAGCCCGCTGGCCGAGCAGTTGGGGTGTGAGTTTGTCGAAGGACCGACCGGACCTTATCTGCTGACCAACGAGACGCGCCAGACCACGGTGCCCGGCGTGTTTGCCTGTGGTGACGCCAACCTGGCCGGCGGTTCGGTAGCGCTGGCAGTAGGCGAGGGCGTGCGCGCCGGGGTGGGCGCGCACTTTTCGATGATCTTCAACTGAGGTCAGCGCACCAGGCACGGCCGCTTGTTATCGAACGTCCAGCCCTGAATCATGAACTGCATCGCCACGCTGTCATTACGCGCACCCAAACCCATGCCTTTGTACAGTTCGTGGGCGTGGGCCACGGCGTCCATGTCGATGTCTATGCCCAGGCCCGGTTTGGCCGGGACCTTGATATGCCCGTCGACGATCTTCAATGGAGCCTTGGTCAACCGCTGGCCGTCCTGCCAGATCCAGTGGGTGTCGATGGCAGTGATTTCCCCCGGCGCGGCGGCGGCCACCTGGGTGAACATCGCCAGGGAAATATCGAAGTGGTTGTTGGAATGCGAGCCCCAGGTCAGGCCCCATTCGTGGCACATCTGCGCCACGCGCACGGAGCCTTGCATGGTCCAGAAGTGTGGATCGGCCAGCGGAATGTCCACGGACTGCAACTGGATCGCGTGCCCCATTTCCCGCCAGTCGGTGGCGATCATGTTGGTGGCGGTCGGCAGCCCGGTGGCACGGCGGAATTCGGCCATGACTTCACGCCCGGAGTAACCGTTTTCCGCACCACAAGGGTCTTCGGCGTAGGCCAGCACATGGTGCTGGTCGCGGCACAGCGCAATGGCCTCTTTCAGCGACCAGGCGCCGTTGGGGTCCAGGGTGATGCGCGCATCGGGGAAGCGTTCGGCCAGCGCCGTGACCGCTTCGATTTCTTCGGCGCCGCGCAGTACGCCGCCCTTGAGTTTGAAGTCATTGAAACCGTATTGCGCCTTGGCCGCCTCAGCCAGGCGCACGATGGCTTCGGGGGTCATGGCCTGTTCGTGCCGCAGGCGGAACCAGTCCTCGGCATTGTCTTCACTGCGATAGGCCAGGTCGGTTTGCTGGCGATCACCGATGTAGAACAGGTAGCCGAGCATCTTCACCGCATCGCGCTGCTGGCCTTCACCCAAGAGTGCAGCGACCGGGACTTCGAGGAATTGGCCGAGCAAATCCAGGAGCGCGGCTTCCATCGCCGTGACGGCATGGATGGTGACGCGCAGGTCAAACGTCTGCAAACCCCGGCCCGCCGAATCCCGCGCGGCGAAGGTCTGGCGCATGGCATTGAGGATGCTCTGGTACTGGCCGATGGGCTTGCCGATCACCAGGCTGCGGGCGTCTTCGAGGGTTTCGCGGATGCGTTCTCCACCCGGTACTTCACCGACGCCGGTACGGCCGGCGCTGTCGGTAAGGATCACGATATTGCGCGTGAAAAACGGCCCGTGGGCGCCGCTGAGGTTGAGCAGCATGCTGTCGTGGCCGGCCACCGGGATGACTTGCAGGCCGGTAACGACCGGGGCGCCGTTGGCGTGGTGCTGGTGTTCTGTGTTCATCGTGTAGTCCTTATTTGCTCAAGACGGGGGCGGGTTGCAGCACGCTGCTGGTGGTCGGTGCAGGCAGTGTCCTGGCAAAAAACACCAGGATCGCCGCAAGGATCGAAGTGCCCGCCAGGCCATACAAACCGCCCTGGATCGAACCGGTGGTCTGTTCCAGGAAACCAAAGGTGGTGGGTGCGACAAACCCGCCGAGGTTGCCGATGGAGTTGATCAACGCAATCACTGCCGCCGCGATCCGCGCATCCAGGTAACCCTGGGGAATTGGCCAGAACAGCGAGGACGCCGACTTGAAGCCAATCGCCGCAAAGCAGATCGCGATAAAGGCAAAGATCGGCCCGCCGGTGGTGGACAGGAACATCCCGACGGCAGCGATCAACAGTGCCGCCGCGACCCACGCTTGCTGGAACTTGAACTTGCCCGCCAAGGCAGCGAAGGCATACATCGCGATGATGGAAATCAACCACGGGATCGAGTTGTAGAAGCCCACCTGAATGTCGCTCAGGTCGCCCATCTTTTTGATGATGCTCGGCAGCCAGAAAGTGGCGGCGTAGATGGTGAGCTGGATGCAGAAGTACAGGGCACAGAACAGCATGATCTGGCGGTCCTTGAGCAGCTTGCCCAGGGTCGGCTTGACCGTGGTGGCGGCGTCACGCTCGCGCTGTTCGCGGTCGATCTCGCCCACCAGCGCATCCTTTTCTTCAAGGCTGAGCCATTTGGCGTCGTGGGGCTTGGAGTCGAGCCAGAACCACACGAAAAAGCACAGCAGCACCGAGGCCATGCCTTCGATGATGTACATCCACTGCCAGCCGTGCAGACCAAGGCCGGTGATTTGCAACAGCACGCCCGACAAGGGGCCGGAGATCAGCGAGGCGAGGGCCGAGCCGCTGAGGAAAATCGCAATCGCCTTGCCGCGTTCGACACCGGGCAACCAGCGGGTGAAATAGTAGATCACCCCGGGGAAGAAGCCGGCTTCGGCCACGCCCAGCAGGAAGCGCAGGATGTAGAAGTGGGTTTCATTCTGGATGAAGGCCATCAACGTCGCGGTGATGCCCCAGGTGAACATGATGCGTGTCAGCCAGATGCGCGCGCCGACTTTTTGCAGGAGCATGTTGGACGGCACTTCGAACAGCGCGTAGCCGATGAAAAACAACCCGGCGCCGAAGCCGTAGGCGGCCGCACCGATGCCCAGGTCGTGTTCCATATGGGTACGCACAAAGCCGATGTTGACGCGGTCGATGTAGTTGACGATGAACATGATCACGAAGAGCGGGAGCACGTGGCTCTTCACTTTCTTGATCGCGCGGGCCAGGACCGGGTCGGTGGCAGGCGCAGCTGTCGCAGGGCTGGAAGAGGTCACGAGGTAAAACTCCCACTGATTATTGTTGTGCGGGGAACTGCTTGGGTTACCAGAGATGTCTGACAACTTGATAGACATCATACAACTGCAATTTCAGAGATGGCAACACTTTGTAGGAGCGAGCTTGCTCGCGAAAATCCTCAACGATTACGCGGTAATGTTGAAGGTTTGCGGTGTGGCTGGCTTTTTCGCGAGCAAGCTCGCTCCTACAGGTATTTGTTTGTTGTCATACAAGTTAGGGCTTATAAGAATGCTAGTATTGCCAGGCGCCCCTGAACGGAATTCCTGATGCAAAACCCCACCTCGGCACTTAATCGCAAGCGCTCCCCGGGCCTTGCCCACGATATCGTCACCGCATTGACCCAGCAGATTCTCCTGGGCCAGATGGCGCCGGGTGAGAAGCTGCCGTCCGAGTCCGCTATCGTGGGTGAGTACGGTGTCAGCCGCACGGTGGTACGCGAAGCACTCTCCAAATTGCAGGCCGCCGGGCTGGTGGAAACCCGCCACGGTGTCGGCACCTTTGTGCTGGAGCGCGACGAACGCCAAGGCCTGCACCTGACCCACGACACCGCGGCCAGCGTGCGCGGCATTCTTGAGCTGCGCATGGGCCTGGAAACCCAGGCAGCGGCGTTGGCAGCCCTTCGCCGTACCGACGAACAACTGCAGCAGATGCGCCAGGCACTGGATGATTACCAGGACTCACTGGCCAATAACGACAGCGCCGTTGAACCCGACGTGCGCTTCCATCGCCTGATCGCCCAGGCCACCGGCAACACCTATTTCACCGACGTGATTTATCACCTGGGCAACTCGGTAATTCCGCGCACCCGAATCAACGCCGAAGAGCGCGGCGACGCGGACCTGATGGAGTTGGGGCGCCTGGCGAACCTTGAGCACGAGGCGATCCTGAAAGCCATTCGCCGCCAGGACCCGGATGCCGCCAGAGCCGCCATGCTGCTGCACTTGAGCAACAGCATGGAGCGGATGACAGGGGAGTAGGCTCGCCAGGGGCATTTTCTTCAATACCGCGATCCGTCTTCCCCTTAAGGTTCAGCTCATACCTGCATAACAACAAGGAACTGCAATGAGCTTGATCATTTCCATGGCCGCCTTCGCCCTGGCCACTTCCATCACGCCGGGACCGGTGAATGTCGTGGCCATCAGCTCCGGGGCGCGCTTTGGGTTTGCCGCCAGCCAAAAACACGTGGCCGGGGCGGCGCTGGGATTCACCTTGCTGTTGGTATTGATTGGCCTGGGGCTGCACGAGGTGCTGGTGCGCTGGCCGCTGCTGACCCAGTTGATTCAATGGGGCGGGGTGGCTTTCCTGTTGTACATGGCCTGGAAGCTGGCGGTGGACGATGGGCGACTGGACGCTGAAGGCACGGCCACGGCGCCCTCGATGCTCTACGGCGCGATCATGCAGTGGCTCAACCCCAAGGCCTGGTTGGCGTGCGTGGCAGGCATGGGGCTGTTTGTCGCCGATGGCGATGCACAGCAAGTCTGGCTGTTTGCGGCGATCTACCTGGTGATTTGCTACCTGTCGGTGGCGTGCTGGGCCTACGCCGGGACCTTCCTGCGACGCTACCTGAGTAACCCCCAGGGCATGCGCCTGTTCAATCGCTCGATGGCGGCGTTGCTGGTGGCCAGCGTGGGGTATTTGCTGCTGGCGTAAGTCAGCCGCGGTATTGCCCGGGCGTGGCCGCCAGATGTTGTTTGAAGGTGCGTTGGAAATGCGCCTGATCGGCGAAACCGGCGGCCAGTGCCACGTCGGCAATCAGCTCGCCATTGCGCAGTTGTGCGCGCGCAAACTGGATGCGGCGGTTGACCAGGAACGCATGGGGCGTCATGCCGTAATACTGCTTGAATGCGCGGATCAGGTACGACGGCGACAGCTCGGCGACTTGGCAGATAGCCTCCAGTTTCAGGGCCTCGGTGCAGTGCTCACGAATGTACTCGGCCGCCCGTTCCAGCTTTTGATTCACCTCACGCAACGGTGTCGTCGAGGGGTTGAGCCGTTGCTGGACCTCGGTAAAGAAACTCACCGCGGCGCTCTGCTTGTGCAGGTGTTCCGCTTGCTCGTCCACCAATACCTCATACAGCTCGATCAAACCGCTATACAGCACGACGTCGCGAGTATGAGTGGCAGTGAACGGGCGAAAACCCAGCTCGGTACTGAAGCCCAACTGGTGCTGCAGGTCCGTCAGCCAGGCCGTGTCGATGTACAGCATGTGATACGACCAGGGCTGGTCGTAGAGAGGATTGCAGGCGTGGACATCGCCAGGGTTCATCAGCACTACGGTGCCGGCGCTGATCTGGAAGGTGGACACACCATGGAGGTACAGGCTCTTGCCGGCGGTGATTGCGCCGATGGAAAAATGCTCATGGGAATGCCGGGTATAGCAGACTTTGCGCCCGTCAGAGATGGTCCGCGCCTCGATAAAGGACAGGGTTTCGTCGCGCCAGAAGCGCGGTGCCCGTGACAGTTGATCAGTGGCGTTCAGCGACATGTCTGCAGCTCCATCTCGAACAAGATCGAGCGCAGATCATTACACAGGCATCGACTGAGCCGCCACGATCGCAGGTCAGAAATCCCAGCGGGTCGCCAATTGCAGGCTGCGCGGCTCGCCGTAGAAACCGGTGCCGAAGTTGCCCAGGCCGGTGTAGTACTTTTTATCGAACAGATTCTTCACGTTCAACGTGGTGCTCAAGTGCTCGTTGAAGCGGTAGCGCGCCATCACGTCCACCAGGAAGTAGCTGTCCTGGGTGATGCGTGAGTTGTGGCCGAAATTCATCGAGTCGTTGGGGTCCGGCTGGAACACATTGCCGAAGAACTCGCTCTGCCAGTTCACGCCGCCACCCACCGTCAGGTTCTCCAGGGCTCCGGGCAGGCGATAGGTGTTGAACAACCGCACCACTTGCTGCGGCGTGGTGGTTTGCAGTACGGAGCCGTAGACGTAATCGCCATTGGCATCGCGGGAGTGCTGGTAGGTGTAGCCCGCCGAAACGTTCCAGCCATCCAGCACTTCACCGGCCAGTTCGACTTCAAAGCCCTTGGTGGTGGCACCGGCAATCGGGCGATACACCGAGTCGGTCTCAAACCCGGAAACGTACTGCGCAACGTTGTCCTGTTCGATGCGGAATACGGCGAAGCTGGCGTTCAGGCGGCCGTCGAAAAACGCTGCCTTGAGCCCGGCTTCGTAGGTGTCGCCTTCAATCGGATCGAGCAACTTGCGGTCGGCGTCCTTGCTGTTCTGCGGCTTGTAGATCTTGGTGTAGCTGGTGTAGACCGACCAGACGTCATTGAGGTCGTAGACGATCCCGGCATAGGGCGTGACCACGCCCGACTGGCGATAGGTCATGCGGTTGTCGGCCTTGGTCGGGTCATAGAAGTCGGTGTTGTCGGTGCCGCTGAAGTTACTGACGCGGGTGCCCAGGATCACCGACAGGTCATCGGTGGGTTTCAAGCGCGTGGCGAGGTACGCGCCGGTCTGGCGTTGCACGATGTCGTTCTGGCCGCTGCGGGGGATATCGGGTTTCGGGTATTCGCCACGCCAGTCATAAATGCTGCCGCCCACGGGCGGGTAGACCGAACCGTACACCGGCACGTCCTGTTTGGAGCGGGTGGCCATGAAGCCCATGATCAATTCATGCTCGCGCCCGAACAGGCTGAAGGGGCCATTGAGGTTGATGTCCAGGGTGTTTTGCACCTGGTCACCCTTGTACTTACCCATGAACATGTACATCCCATCGCCCGTGACCGGGTCCGGGTTGCCGCCGCTGGCGGAGGCGAGCAGGGTGTCGTGCTGGCTGCGCTTGCGATCGAGGCTGACTTTCAGCGACCAGTCGTTCGCCAGCTTTTGTTGCACCGAGGCAAACAGGGTCTGGTTCTGGAAGTCGCGGCGGCTCCAGTCGGCGGCCGGGTTGAAGGAACGCGAGAAGTCGGTGCGTGCACCGTTGCTGAAGTACATCGGGAAACCGGTCCAGCTGGCGCCACGGGAGCGGGTGTCTTGTTGGTCGATGCCAAAGGTCAGCAGGGTGTCCGGCGTCAGGTCCGCTTCGAGAATGCCGTAGGCGATGTCCTTGGTGTTCTGGTAGTGGTCCAGGTACGACTGGCGATCCTGGTACACGCCGACAAAACGCCCGCGCACATTACCGGAGTCGGTCAGCGGCCCGGAAATATCGCCTTCGGTGCGGTAGTTGTCCCACGAGCCGAAGGTCTGCGTGACGGAGGCCTTGAAGTCCCGGGTAGGCTTTTTGCGAATCAGGTTGACCGTGGCCGAGGGGTCGCCCGAACCGGACATCAGGCCCGCCGAACCCTTGATGATTTCCAGTCGGTCATACACCGCCATGTCGGTGCTGGTGGTGCCGTAGTCATACACGCCGTCGTAGGTGGAGTTGACGCCGTCGTACTGGAAATTGGTGATCGGCAGGCCGCGGCTGGAAAACTCCCAGCGTTCGCTGTCGTAGTTCTGCACGCTCACGCCCGGTGCGCGGCGCAGGGTGTCGGCGATGCTGGTGGAGCCCTGGTCGTCCATTTGCTGGCGGGTGATCACCGTCACCGACTGCGGCGTCTCGCGCATCGACAGCGCCAGGCCGGTGGCCGAGGCCATGGCGCCGGTGGTGTAAGAATGAGTGTCTTCGGTGGTGGCGCCGAGGCCTTCGCCGGAGATGGTGGTGGCGCCCAGTTCCAGGGCGCCGGTGTTGGCCGGAATCAACTCCAGCACGTAGCCGTTGTTGCCCTGGGGCTGGGCCTGCAAGCCGCTGCCCTGTAACAGGCGCTGCAAACCGCTGGCCGGGGTGTAGCTGCCTGTCAGGCCCGGGCTGGTCTTGCCGGAGGCCAGGCCGTTGTGGCCGGCGATAAAGATCCCGGACTGCTCGGCGAAGCTGTTCAACACATTGACCAGCGAGCCGGCGGCGATGCTGTAGTTGCGGGCCGTTTCCTGGGTCGACGGCGACTCGGCGGCTTGCGCGTCGAGCGCGCCCAGGCACAGCAAGGTAGCGGTAACGGCCAGCGCCAGCGGGCGCAAAGTGAAGCGAGCGGGTTGCGACATGAACATTCCCTTTGGATCAAATCGATCGGCGAATTAAAAGCATCTGCAGGGTTAACCGAACGAGTTTTGAAAAAGGGAACTGACGGCTGAAAGTTTTTATGCGCCTGGATGTTTGGGCCTGACCGTGACCCACCACGGCATGAGTGTGTCGACCTGAATCGGCAGCGCGGCCTGTAGCAGGCGCAGTGCGTGGTCGCTGTCTTTGAGGGGGAACGAGCCCATCACCGGCAATTGCGCCACGGCCGGATCACAGCCCAGGTGGCCGGGTCGATAGCGGTTGAGCTCGGCGACCAGTTGGCCAAGCGGCAGGTTGTCAGCCAGCAACACGCCACGGCTCCAGGCTTCACGGGTGGCGGATGCGGGTGAATCAAGGTTGAACCCGTCGCGGGTGAAGGTCACTTGTTGCCCGGCCTCGATGATTCGTTGTTGCTGGCTGGCGGCGGTGCGCACTTCGACCCGGCCTTCAAACACATTGAGCAAGGTGCTGTCGCCGTCCTGCAACACGCTGAAGCGGGTCCCGAGTGCCCGCAGGCGACCCTGTTGAGTCTCCACCAGGAACGGGCGGTTCGGGTCCTTGGCGGTCTCGACCAGCACTTCGCCGAAGCGCAGGTGCAGCAAGCGCTGGACCCGGTCAAAACGTACATCCAGAGCGCTCAAGGCGTTCAGCCACAGGCGGCTGCCATCGTCCAGCAGCGCTTCGCGGGTTTCACCGCTGGCGGTTGCGTAATCCGCACTCCAGCCCCCCACCAGCCGGGGCAAGGCAGTGTTGCGCCAAGTGCCCCAGGCCAGCGTTGACCCGGCGCACAGCACCAGCAGGGTCTTGAGGGTCTGGCGCCGAGAGGTGCGCAGGGCGCGGCTGGCGCCCTGGGGTTGCTCGGCCAGCGGCGCAAAGCGTTGGCTGACCCGCTCTACATAACCCCAGGCAGCCTGGTGTTCCGGACTTTGTCCGAGCCATGCCTGCCAGTGCTGGGCAGCCTCTGGCTGATCCTGCAGGCGCACGTACCATTGGGCAGCCTGTTCCAGGCTGGCATGGCTGAGTTTTCCAGGGTTGGTCACTCCACGAGCATCCCGTCCAGTTCCGCTTCGAGCACCGCGCAATGCAACAGCGCCTGGGCCAGGTATTTTTTCACCATCCGTTCGCCCACCCCGAGCTGTTCGCCGATCTGCTTGTAGGGCATGCCGTGCAACTGCGCCAGCAGGAACGCTTCGCGCACCTTGTGGGGCAGGCGGGCGAGCATGGCGTCCACTTCGTAGAGGGTTTCGACGATGATCGCCCGCTGCTCCGGCGACGGTTGCAGCGCTTGCGGCCGATCCGCGAGGCTTTGCAGCCAGGCTTGCTCCAGTTGGCGACGGCGCCAGTGGTCGATGCACAGACCCCGGGCGATGGTCGCCAGATAGGAGCGCTCCTGCGTCTCATCGGCTTCGGCCGGCGGGCGCTTGAGTACCCGGATGAAGGTGTCGTGGGCCAGGTCCGCCGCGTCCCAGCGATTGCTCAGGCGCCTGCGCAGCAGCCCCAGCAGCCAGGCGTGGTGATTGCCGTAGAGGTCGCTGAACGAGGTGGGCGAGGTCGACACAGTATCCATGTGGCGTGGAAGCCTTGGCGTAAATAAGAATTGGTCGCGATTAAACCAAAGGGCCGGGCACTGCGCAAATGATATTGGTTTGCTTTTGCAGCAATGTCAGCGCCCACGCTTCTCAGCAATCCACGCGGTGGCCAAGTCGATAAAGGCCCGCAGTTTCGGCTGGCTCTGGGTTCGGGCGGGGAAATACAGGTACAGCCCGCTGCTTGGCGGGACGAAAGATTGGAGCACTTGTTCCAGTGCGCCTGAAGCCAGGTCCTCCATCACTTCAAAATCACTCACGTACGCCAGGCCCTGGCCTGCTCTCGCGGCGGCGATCATCAGGTTACGGTCATTGACGATCAGTGCGCCTTGAACACCGACCGTGAATTCCCGGCCCGCCCGCTCGAATTCCCAGCGGTGTGCCACGCCCGAGGTCAGGAAGCGATAGCCGATGGTTTGATGGGCGGTGAGTGCTTCCGGGGTTTGCGGCTTGCCGGCCTTGGCGAAGTAGCCGGGGGAGCCCACCACCGACCACTTCAAGTCCGGTGTCAGGCGTACGGCGACCATATCCTTGTCGATGGATTCCCCCAGGCGAATACCGGCGTCGAAGCCCTGGGTCACCAGGTCCACGGCGGCATCGTCGAGGGAAATGTCGAGCACCACATCCGGAAACGCCTCGCGAAAGAGTGGGATCAACGGCTCGATCAGCAGCTTGCCGGACAACCTCGGCACCGTCAGGCGCAAGGTACCCATCGGCCGGTCGCGGTAGCCAATGAGGGCCGCCAGCGCGTCGTCGATCTCCCCGGCGGCGGGGCGCAGGCGGCTGTAAAGCGTCATCCCGGCCTCGGTCAGCGCCACTCGCCGCGTGGTGCGTTGGAACAGCACTACACCCGTGCGCTTCTCCAGGGTTTTTACCGCATGGCTGACGGCCGTCGGCGTTACGCCGAGACGTGCAGCGGCTTGGGTGAAGTTCTTCAGCTCGGCCACGGCCAGGAACTCGGTCAAGCCATTGAAGGGATCAAGGTTCATCGGCGCGCCATTATGAAAGAGAGTTTCATAGTGCTTGTAGCACGAGACGATTTTTCCGGCTAATGCCACGGCGTACCTTTACTTCACTTTCACTCCATCAGGTACGGATCATGACAACGGCACATTCCTTCAAGCGTGTTTGGCTGGTAACCGGGGCTTCCCGAGGCATCGGCGCGAAAATCGTCGCGGCAGCGCTGGCCCACGGCGATGCGGTGGTGGCGACAGCCCGAAATGCCCAGGCAGTCATCGAGCGTTTCGGCGCGCAGCCTGGCCTGCTGGCCGTACAGTTGGATGTGACCGACGAAACCCAGGCAGCCGACGTTGCCCGCGCCGCCGTCGAGCACTTCGGGCGCATCGATGTATTGGTCAACAATGCCGGTTTTGGCTTGCTGGGTGCGGTGGAGGAGGCGTCTGCCGATGAGGTTCGCCGCTTGTACGAAACCAATGTCTTCGGCCTGCTCAATGTCACCCGCGGTGTATTGCCGTTCATGCGCCAGGCGCGCAGTGGGCATGTGATCAATATTTCGTCGGTAGGCGGCTTCCGTTCGGGGGCGGGATTCGGCACGTATTGCTCGACCAAGTTTGCCGTTGAAGGTTTAAGCGAAGCGCTGCACGCAGAACTCGCCCCCTTGGGCGTCAAGGTGACGGTGGTTGAGCCGGGTTATTTCCGTACTGACTTCCTGGACGGCAACTCCCTGGTGGAGTCGCCGTTGATCATTGGCGACTACGCCGCCACGTCCGGCGAGGTGCGTAAGCTGGCCAAGGTCTACAACCAGCAGCAACCGGGTAATCCGGAGCTACTGGCAGTGGCCATGATCAAATTGGTGGAAGCGCCGTATCCACCGATGCGCCTGGCCTTGGGCACCGACACGTTGCAGGCGATCGAGGACAAACTGGCTTACGTCAAGGAGGAGACCGCCGCCTGGCGTGAGCTGTCGGCCTCAACCGATTTCTGACACCCAGCTGCTACGGTGGTTCTACTACTAGGGGCCGGGCACCAAAAACGCCGCCTCCAGCAGTTGCCGGGTGTAGGCATGCTGGGGGTTGGCGAAGATCGCAGATGCCTCCCCTTGTTCAACCGCCTGCCCGTGCTTGACCACCATCAACTGGTGACTCAAGGCCTTGACCACGGCCAGGTCGTGGCTGATGAACAGGTAGGTCAGGTTGTACTTGGCCTGCAGGTTGCGCAGCAGTTCCACCACTTGCCGTTGCACGGTGCGGTCGAGGGCCGAGGTCGGTTCATCCAGCAAAATCAGCCGGGGCTTGAGCACCAGCGCGCGGGCGATTGCGATGCGCTGGCGTTGCCCACCAGAGAATTCGTGGGGGTAGCGATTGCGGGTTTCCGGGTCCAGGCCTACTTCCTTGAGCGCGGCAATAATCGCTGCTTCCTGCTCGGCCGCGGTGCCCATTTTGTGGATACGCAGGCCTTCGCCGACGATCTCGCTCACGCACATGCGCGGGCTCAGGCTGCCGAACGGGTCCTGGAACACCACCTGCATTTCCCGGCGCAGCGGTCGCACCTGTTGCTGGCTCAGCTTATCCATCTGATGGCCTTCGAAGCGGATGCCGCCCTTGCTCGCAATCAGCCGCAAAATTGCCAGGCCCAGGGTGGATTTGCCCGAGCCGCTTTCACCAACGATGCCCAACGTCTGGCCCTGTGGCAGGCTGAAGTTGATGCCGTCTACCGCCTTGACGTAATCGATGGTGTTGCGCAGGAAGCCTTTCTTGATCGGGAACCAGACTTTCAGGTCGTCGACTTCCAGCAGCGGAGGGCCAATTTCATTGGTGGCAGGGCCGCCGCTGGGTTCAGCTGCAAGCAGCTCCTGGGTGTACGGATGCTGCGGCGACTGGAACAGGGTTTCGCACTCGGCCTGCTCGACGATGCAGCCTTTTTGCATCACGCATACCCGGTGGGCGATGCGCCTGACCAGGTTCAAGTCATGGCTGATCAAGAGCAAGGCCATGCCCAGGCGCGCCTGCAATTCCTTGAGCAGCTCCAGGATCTTCAACTGCACGGTGACGTCGAGTGCCGTGGTCGGTTCGTCGGCAATCAGCAGCTCAGGCTCGTTGGCCAGGGCCATGGCGATCATCACCCGCTGGCGCTGGCCACCGGACAGCTCGTGGGGCAGGGCCTTGAGACGCTTGTGGGGCTCGGGGATGCCTACCAGCTCCAGCAACTCCAGGGTGCGTTTGGTGGCGATCTTGCCGGTCAATCCCTTGTGCAGGCCGAGCACTTCGTTGATCTGCTTCTCGATCGAGTGCAGCGGGTTCAGCGAGGTCATCGGCTCCTGGAAGATCATCGCAATCCGGTTGCCGCGAATATGCCGGATGGTCTTTTCTTTCAGGGTCAGCAAGTCGTGGTTGGCGTACTGAATCGTCCCCGAAGGATGGCGCGCCAGCGGGTAGGGCAGCAGGCGCAGGATCGAATGCGCCGTGACCGACTTGCCGGAACCGCTTTCGCCCACCAGGGCCAGGGTTTCGCCGCGCTTGATATCGAAGCTGACGTTGTTCACCACACGCTGGTGGCTGTTGCCTACGACGAACTCGACGGAGAGGTCGCGGACTTCGATCAGATTGTCCTGATTCATCTCATTTCCTCGGGTCGAAGGCATCGCGAGCGGACTCGCCGATAAACACCAGCAGACTCAACATGATCGCCAGCACGGCAAACGCACTCATGCCCAGCCACGGCGCCTGCAGGTTGGATTTGCCCTGGGCCACCAGCTCACCCAGGGACGGCGAGCCGGCCGGAAGGCCAAAGCCCAGGAAGTCCAGGGCGGTGAGGGTGCCGATGGCGCCGGTCAGGATGAACGGCATGAAGGTCATGGTGGAGACCATGGCGTTGGGCAGGATATGGCGGAACATGATCGCGCCGTTCTGCATCCCCAGCGCCCGCGCCGCCCGCACGTATTCCAGGTTACGCCCGCGCAGGAATTCGGCGCGCACCACGTCCACCAGGCTCATCCAGGAAAACAGCAGCATGATCCCCAGCAGCCACCAGAAATTGGGCTGCACGAAACTGGCGAGGATGATCAGCAAATACAGCACCGGCAAGCCAGACCAGATCTCCAGGAAGCGCTGCCCGGCCAGGTCGACCCAGCCACCGTAGAAACCCTGCAAGGCCCCGGCGATCACGCCGATGATCGAACTGAGTACAGTCAACGTCAGGGCAAACAGCACGGAAATCCTGAACCCGTAGATCACTCGCGCCAGCACATCGCGGCCCTGGTCATCGGTGCCCAACAGGTTGTCCCGTGACGGCGGGGCCGGTGCCGGAACTTTCAGGTCGTAGTTGATGCTCTGGTAGCTGTACGGAATCGGCGCCCACAAGGTCCAGGCATCCTTGGCCTTGAGCAGCTCCCGGATATACGGGCTCTTGTAGTTGGCTTCCAGCGGGAATTCGCCGCCGAAGGTGGTCTCGGGGTAGCGCTTGAGCGCCGGGAAATACCAGTCGCCGTCGTAATGCACCGCCAGTGGCTTGTCGTTGGCGATCAACTCGGCGCCCAGGCTCAGGCCGAACAGGATCAGGAACAACCACAGCGACCACCAGCCACGCTTGTTGGCCTTGAAGCGCTCGAACCGGCGACGATTGAGGGGGGATAGATTCATCTCAATGCTCCCGGCTGGCGAAGTCGATGCGCGGATCGACCAGGGTGTAGGTGAGGTCACCGATCAGTTTCACCACCAGCCCCAGCAGGGTGAAGATAAACAGCGTGCCAAACACCACCGGGTAGTCGCGGTTGATCGCCGCTTCGAAGCTCATCAGGCCCAGGCCGTCGAGGGAGAAGATCACTTCCACCAGCAACGAGCCGGTAAAGAAGATGCCGATAAAGGCCGACGGGAAGCCGGCAATCACCAGCAGCATTGCGTTGCGGAACACGTGGCCGTAGAGCACGCGGTGATTGGTCAGGCCCTTGGCCTTGGCGGTGACCACGTACTGCTTGTTGATCTCGTCCAGGAAGCTGTTTTTGGTGAGCAGGGTCATGGTCGCGAAGTTGCCGATCACCAACGCGGTCACGGGCAGGGCGAGGTGCCAGAAGTAATCGAGGATCTTGCCGCCCCAGCTCAACTCGTCGAAGTTGTTGGACGTCAGCCCGCGTAACGGAAACCAGTCGAAGTAACTGCCGCCGGCGAACACCACGATCAGCAGGATCGCAAACAGGAACGCCGGGATCGCGTAGCCGACGATGATCGCCGAACTGGTCCACACGTCAAAATGGCTGCCGTGTCGCGTGGCCTTGGCGATTCCCAGGGGGATCGACACCAGGTACATGATCAGGGTGCTCCACAACCCGAGGGAGATGGACACCGGCATCTTTTCCTTGATCAGGTCGATGACCTTGGCGTCGCGAAAGAAGCTGTCGCCAAAATCCAGCCGGGCGTAGTTCTTGACCATGATCCACAAGCGTTCCGGCGCCGACTTGTCGAAGCCGTACATTTTCTCGATTTCCTTCACCAGTGCCGGGTCCAGGCCCTGGGCGCCGCGATAGCTGGAGCCGGCCACCGAGACTTCGGCACCGCCGCCGGCAATCCGGCTGGTGGCACCTTCAAAGCCTTCGAGCTTGGCGATCATCTGTTCCACCGGGCCACCGGGGGCGGCCTGGATGATCACAAAGTTGATCAGCAAAATGCCGAACAGGGTCGGGATGATCAGCAGCAGTCGACGAACAATATAGGCCAGCATCTCAGTCGCCCCCGCTCGCCGGATCGGCGCTCTGGTTGGTGTCCACGGTTATTGCCGGTTTCGCGTCGGGTTTGCTCCACCAGGTGGCGGTGCCGACGTCATAGCGTGGTGAGACTTTCGGATGGCCGAGGTGGTCCCAATACGCCACGCGGAAGGTCTTGATGTGCCAGTTGGGGATCACGTAGTAGCCGAACTGCAGCACGCGATCGAGGGCCTTGGCGTGGGCCACCAGGCTCTTGCGCGAGTCGGAGTCGATGAGTTCTTCCACCAACTGGTCGATGGCCGGGTCTTTCAGGCCGATGTAGTTGCGGCTGCCGGGCTTGTCGGCGCTGGACGACTTCCAGAACTCGCGCTGTTCGTTACCCGGCGAGGAGGACTGCGGGAAGCTGCCCACCACCATGTCGAAATCCCGCGAGCGGATGCGGTTGATGTACTGCGAGATGTCGACCCGGCGAATCACCAGGTCGATCCCCAAGTCCGCCAGGTTGCGCTTGAACGGTAACAGGATGCGTTCGAACTCGGTTTGGGCCAGCAGGAACTCGATGGTCACCGGTTTGCCGGTGGTGTCGACCATCTTGTCGTCGACGATCTTCCAGCCGGCCTCTTGCAGCAACTGATAGGCCTCGCGCTGCTGGGTGCGGATCATGCCGCTGGCGTCGGTCTTGGAAGGCTCGAAGGCGTCGGTGAATACCTGAGGCGGGACCTTGTCTCGCAGCGGTTCCAGAATCGCCAGCTCAGCCGGGCCGGGCAGGCCGGTGGCGGCCATCTCGGAGTTTTCGAAATAGCTGCGGCTGCGGGTGTAGGCGCCACTGAACAGTTGTTTGTTGCTCCATTCAAAGTCCAGCAGCAGGCTGATGGCCTTGCGTACCCGTACGTCCTGGAACATCGGTTTACGGATGTTGAACACGAAGCCCTGCATGCCGGTGGGGTTGCCGTTGGGAATTTCTTCCTTGATCAGGCGACCCTGGGTGACGGCGGGGGTGTTGTAGGCGTTGGCCCAGTTTTTCGCGCTGATTTCCAGCCAGTAATCGAACTGCCCGGCCTTGAGTGCTTCGAGGGCCACGGTGTTGTCGCGGTAGTAATCGGTGACGCGGTAATCGAAGTTGTAGAAGCCCTTGTTGATGGGCAGGTCCTTGGCCCAGTAGTTCTTGACCCGCTCGTAGCGGATCGAACGCCCGGCCTTGACCTCGGCCACCTTGTACGGGCCGCTGCCCAGCGGAATCTCCAGGTTGCCCTTGGAGAAGTCGCGCCCCTCCCAGTAATGCTTGGGCAATACCGTCAATTGCCCGAGGATCAGCGGCAGTTCGCGGTTGTTGGTGCGCTTGAACTTGAACAGCACCCGCAGCGGGTCTTCAGCGACCACTTCGTCGACGTCGGCGTAGTAGGTCTTGTAGATCGGCGAGCCGTCCTTCATCAGCGTCTGGAAGCTGAACACCACGTCTTCGGCACGGATCGGGTGGCCGTCGTGGAAGCGCGCTTCGGGGCGAATGTAGAAACGCACCCAGCTGTTGTCCGGGGCCTTTTCGATCTTGCCGGCCACCAGGCCGTATTCGGTGATGGGTTCGTCCAGGCTTTGCTGGGCGAGGGTGTCGTAGATCAGGCCGATATTGTCCGCCGGCACGCCCTTGCTGATGAAGGGGTTGAGGCTGTCGAAGCCGCCCATGCTGGACTCGCGAAAGGTACCGCCCTTGGGTGCGTCGGGATTTACATAATCGACATGCTTGAAATCGGCGGGGTACTTCGGTGGTTCGTTGTACAGGGTCAGCGCATGTTGTGGGGCCGCAGTGGCTGCGCCGCACAACAACAGGCTGCCAAGGATCGCAGTACGCAAAGGCATCATTGGGCTTTCTCCGAAGCTTTCAGCCACCATGCGCTCAGGCCCAGGCTGTAGGGCGGCGTGGTGACGAAGGCGAACCGGTTGCGGTACGCCAGGCGATGATAGTTGAGGTACCAGTTGGGAATACTGTAGTGCTGCCACAGCAGGACGCGGTCGAGCGCTCGCCCGGCTGCCAATTGTTCTTCACGGGTTTGCGCCGCCAGCAACTGTTCCAGCAGATGGTCGACCACCGGGTTGGCGATGCCTGCGTAATTCTTGCTGCCCTTGATCCCCGCCTGGCTGGAGTGGAAATACTGCCACTGCTCAAGGCCGGGGCTGAGGGTCTGGTTGAGGGTCATCAGAATCATGTCGAAGTCGAATTGATCGAGGCGTTGTTTGTACTGTGCGCGGTCTACCGTGCGCAAGCGGGCTTCGACGCCGATGCTTGTCAGGTTTTCGACATAGGGCTGCAGGATGCGCTCCAGGTTCGGATTCACCAGCAGGATTTCCAGGCGCAGCGGCAGCCCGTCACGGTTGAGCAAACGTTGCCCGGACAGCTTCCAGCCGGCTTCGGCGAGCAACGCGAGGGCGCGGCGCATGGTGTCCCGGGGGATGCCGCGACCGTCGGTCTGGGGCAGGCTGAACGGCTGGGTAAACAGGTTGGCCGGCAGTTGATCGCGATAGGGCGAGAGCATCAGCCATTCATGGCCGGTCGGCACGCCGGTGGCGGAGAATTCGCTGTTGGGGTAGTAGCTGAGGGTGCGTTTATAGGCGCCGCTGAACAGGGTGCGGTTGGTCCACTCGAAATCGAACATCAAGCCCAGGGCTTCGCGCACCTTGGCCTGGCTGAAGGCCGGGCGCCGGCTGTTCATGAACAGGCCCTGGCTTTGGGTCGGGATCTGGTGGGCGATCTGCGCCTTGATCACCTCCCCACGGTTGACCGCCGGGAAGTTGTAGCCGTTGGCCCAGTTCTTCGCCTGGTGCTCGATATAGATATCGAACTCGCCGGCCTTGAAGGCTTCGAAGGCTACGTCGCTGTCGCGGTAAAACTCCACCTCGACCTTGTCGTAGTTATAGAAACCACGGTTGACCGCCAGGTCCTTGCCCCAGTAATCCTTCACCCGTTCGAACACCAGTTGCCGCCCCGGCGTGACCTTGCTGATGCGGTAAGGCCCGCTGCCCAGCGGCGGCTCGAAGGTGGTGGCCTTGAAGTCACGGTTTTTCCAGTAATGCTGGGGCAATACTGGCAGCTCCCCCAGACGCAGGATCAGCAACGGGTTGCCGGCGCGCTTGAACACAAAGCGAATGCGATGCCGGTTAAGGATGTCGACCCGGGCCACTTCCTGCAGGTTGGTGCGGTACTGCGGGTGGCCTTCGGTCAGCAGCGTGCGATAGGAAAACGCCACGTCGTAGGCGGTGATCGGTTTGCCATCGTGGAAGCGCGCTTCGGGGCGCAGGTTGAACACCACCCAGCTGCGGTCCTCGCTGTACTCCACCGATTGGGCAATCAGGCCGTAGCTGGAGGTCGGTTCATCGCCGGAAGGGGCGTACTGGCCGGTACCCACCATCAACGGCTCATTGAGTTCGTTGACCCCGTATTGCAGGAAGTTGGCGGTGGAAACCGGGCTGGAACCCTTGAAGGTATAAGGGTTGAGCGTATCGAAGGTGCCAAACGCCATGACCCGCAAAGTGCCGCCCTTGGGCGCTGCGGGGTTTACCCAGTCGAAGTGGGTGAATTTGGCCGGGTACTTGAGCGTGCCGAACTGCGCATAACCGTGGCTCTCGGTGATGGTCGCGTTCGCGGAAAAGCTCAAGGCCAGACTTATTAGTAGAAGGAGGGGACGCTTCAAGTCAGAGATCCGATCCAGGCGGCTTGGGCTTTATGATCGGTACAGTAACAGCTTGTTCCGAATGGAAAAAGGCTGGGGATCGAGGCGTTGTGAAACCTGTAGGAGCGAGCTTGCTCGCGAAGGACGCCGACGATAACGCTGGCATTCTGAATTAACGCGGTGTCCTTGCGTTATTCGCGAGCAAGCTCGCTCCTACAGGGGTTGCGGTGTTATCTGGGCCCGGAAACCACGAGCATCTGCCCCGGCTTCAGCGCCTGGCCAGTGCGCGGGTTCCAGCGCTTGAGATGTTGCATCTCAACGTTGAAGCGCTTGGCGACGATGTACAGCGAGTCGCCTTTCTTGACCTTGTATTGCACCGGCTTCTTGCCGCCGGCCTTGGCCACCAGCTTGCGGGTGTCCTGCATGACCAGGGTCTGGCCGACCTTGAGCGCCTGTCCATTGAGCTGGTTCCAGCGCTGCAGGTCATGCACATCAACCTTGTTGGCCTTGGCAATCAGGGTCAGGTTGTCGCCGCTGCGAACCTTGTAGCTACGGGTGCGACCGGCCACAGCCTTGTGTTCAACTTCGTCGAACACCTGCTTTTTCGGGCGCATGCTCAGCAACTCTTCGGGCTTCATCGCCGAAAGGCTGCTGGCCAGCAACTGCGCCTTGGACGTCGGCACCAGCAAATGCTGCGGGCCATCCAGGGTGGTACGTTGCTTCAAGGCGGGGTTGAGCTGGAACAGTTCGTCTTCGTCGATCTCGGCCAGCGCGGCAACCCGTGACAGGTCCATGCTCTGCTTGACTTCAACCACTTCGAAATACGGCGTGTTTGCAATCGGGTTCAGGTTGACGCCGTAGGCTTCGGGAGCCAGCACCACCTGGGACAGCGCCAGGAACTTGGGCACGTAGTCCTTGGTTTCCTGAGGCAGCGGCAGGTTCCAGTAGTCCGTCGGCAAGCCGAGCTTTTCGTTGCGCTCGATGGCCCGGCTGACCGTGCCTTCACCCGCGTTGTAGGCCGCCAACGCCAGCAACCAGTCACCGTTGAACATGTCATGCAGACGCGTCAGGTAGTCCAGGGCGGCGGTGGTGGAGGCGGTGATGTCGCGGCGGCCGTCGTAGGCGCGGGTCTGACGCAGGTTGAAGTAGCGCCCGGTGGAAGGAATGAATTGCCACAGGCCCACGGCATCGCTGCGTGAATAAGCCATTGGGTTGTAGGCGCTTTCAATCACTGGCAGCAGCGCCAGCTCCAGGGGCATGTTGCGTTCTTCAAGGCGTTCGACGATGTAATGAATGTAGAGACTGCCGCGTTCGCCGGCGTTCTCAAGAAAGGAAGGGTTACTGGCAAACCACAATCGTTGCTGTTCAATGCGCGGGTTGACGCCTAACCCGTCCTGCAATTGAAAGCCCCGGCGCATGCGTTCCCAGACATCCTGGGGCACTTCCGGGCTTGGCTTCTCTGATAGCCAAATGGGTTTTTGCTTGATCTTGGCGGTAAGGTTTGGCTTGGGTTGCACGGTGGATTGTGCGGCAAAATTGGTCGATTGGCAGCCCGCCAGAGTAGCGGACACAGCCACCGCCACGGCTTGAGCCAGGCGGGTCAATGCGTCTGAATGGTTGGTTTTACGAATAGATGACGACATTGGCTGGAAGTAAGTTCCGGGCAAAAATGTCGGGCGATTCTAGAAAGCGCTTTGGTTCCGGTCAACCATTCAGAAATTACGTATCAGAATCCTTCCACTTAGAACGTATCTTTCCAAGACCTCAAGCTAGCAAATACCTCACTCCCGGCCCGGTTATCCCGGCCATTCCGTTCGTCCGCTTTTTCTTTAACGGATGTTTCAGAGGTCCGCAGAAAAGGGTTAGTGAGTTTTTCCAGGGCCAGGGTCGAAGGCAATGTGATCTCGCCGTTGGCCCGCAGTTGCCGCACGTGTTCCACCCGTTTGGCGATATCCGTGTTATGCGGTTCCACGGCCTGGGCGAATTTCAGGTTACTTTGTGTGTATTCGTGGGTGCAGTACACCAGCGTGTTGGCTGGCAATGCCGCCAGGCGCTCCAGAGAGGTGTGCATTTGTTGCGGGGTGCCTTCGAACAGTCGGCCACAACCGGCGGCGAACAGGGTATCGCCACAGAACAGCACGCCTTGGTGATAAAAGGCGATATGGCCGAGGGTGTGACCGGGTACGGCAAACACCTCGAAGTCCCACCCCAGCACGTTGATGCGGTCGTTGTCCTGCAGGGCGATATCCCGCGCCGGGATCTTTTCATTGGCCGGGCCGTAGACCGTGGCGCCTGAAACACTTTTAAGTTGCTCGACGCCGCCGACATGATCATGGTGATGGTGAGTCACCAGGATGTCGCTGAGGGTCCAGTCGGGGTGCTGCTGGAGCCAGGCCAGCACGGGCGCGGCATCACCGGGATCGACTACCGCGCAGCGCTTGTTCGGCTGATCCTGTAACAGCCAGATGTAGTTATCGGTGAAGGCGGGCAGGGCACTGATCTGTATCATTCTTTGATTCGCCAAGCTGAACACATTGGTGCATCTTAGAGCTTCTTGGCGCGTTGGAGAATGCAATGACTGATAAAGCGTTCGCCCAGGCCGATCCCGAGTGGCTGGCACTGATCAGTGCCGCCCGTGAATGGCTGTCCGGGCCTGTCGGGCAATTTTTACTGGATGAAGAACGGCGCATGCTCGAAGACGAGCTTGGCCGGTTCTTTGGTGGCTACCTGGTGCATTACGGCCCCTCGGCGCAAACCCCGCCGTCGGCGCCGCAAGTGCAACGCAACGTGCGCCTGGGGGCGCCGTTGCCGGGTGTCGAGATTGTTTGCGAGGAGCAAGCCTGGCCGTTGAGCGAGCATGCTGCCGACGTGGTGGTGTTGCAGCATGGCCTGGATTTCTGTCTGTCGCCCCATGGCTTGCTGCGCGAAGCCGCCAGCAGCGTGCGCCCAGGTGGCCATTTGCTGATCATCGGCATCAACCCCTGGAGCAGTTGGGGCTTGCGGCATGTATTCGCCCATGATGCCTTGCGCAAGGCACGCTGCATCTCGCCGTCGCGCGTCGGTGACTGGTTGAACCTGCTGGGCTTTGCACTGGAGAAACGCCGCTTCGGGTGCTATCGTCCGCCGCTTGCGTCCGCCAAGTGGCAGGGCCGGTTGGCCGGCTGGGAGCGCAGGGCCGGAGCCTGGCAATTGTCTGGCGGTGGTTTCTACTTGTTGGTGGCGCGCAAGATCGTCGTAGGCCTGCGGCCGGTGCGCCAGGTACGCCGCGAACCGATGGGCAAGCTGGTACCGATGCCGATGGCCAAGGTCAATCGCAAGCAGAGCGAGCAGTAAAAAACCTTTTTTGATTTCAGGTCGAGTCTCTCGACCTCGGGCCTTTGTCGGTCGATTATCGGCAACCCGCTTTGATGGATCCCGCTTTAATGGACAGTGAAATGACCGATACCGTAGAACTCTTCACCGATGGCGCCTGCAAAGGCAATCCCGGCCCCGGCGGATGGGGCGCCTTGCTGGTGTGCAAAGGCGTGGAGAAGGAACTGTGGGGCGGCGAAGCCAACACCACCAACAATCGCATGGAGCTGATGGGGGCGATTCGCGGCCTTGAAGAGCTCAAGCGTCGTTGCGACGTGTTGCTGGTGACCGACTCCCAGTACGTGATGAAGGGCATCAACGAGTGGATGGTCAACTGGAAGAAGCGCGGCTGGAAGACTGCGGCCAAGGAACCGGTGAAAAACGCCGACCTGTGGCAGTTGCTCGATGAGCAATGCAATCGCCACAACATCACCTGGAAATGGGTGCGCGGGCACATCGGCCATCCCGGCAACGAGCGGGCCGACCAATTGGCCAATCGCGGTGTGGATGACGTGCGCGGCTACAAGCAGAGCTGATGCCGGTTGACGTGTTAAGATCCCGCCCCTTGAAATGTACCAAACCGTTGAGAGCTGAACCCTGATGGCCATCCGATCTGTTGTACTCGATACCGAAACCACCGGCATGCCGGTGACCGACGGCCACCGGATCATTGAAATCGGCTGCGTCGAACTGATGGGGCGCCGCCTCACTGGCCGGCACTTCCACGTCTACCTGCAACCGGACCGCGAAAGTGATGAAGGCGCCATCGGCGTCCACGGCATCACCAACGAATTCCTGGTAGGCAAGCCGCGGTTTGCCGAAGTGGCCGATGAGTTCTTCGAATTCATCAACGGCGCACAGCTGATCATCCATAACGCGGCGTTCGACGTTGGCTTCATCAACAACGAATTCGCGCTGATGGGCGCGACCGACCGGGCTGATATCACCCGGCACTGCTCGATCCTCGACACCTTGATGATGGCCCGTGAGCGTCACCCGGGCCAGCGCAACAGCCTCGATGCCTTGTGCAAACGCTATGGCGTCGACAACTCCGGCCGCGAACTCCACGGCGCCTTGCTCGACTCCGAGATCCTCGCCGACGTTTACCTGACCATGACCGGTGGCCAGACCAGCCTGTCCCTGGCCGGTAACGCTTCGGACGGCAATGGTTCGGCAGAAGGCTCGGGCAATCGCCCTTCGGAAATCCGCCGCTTGCCAGCAGATCGCCAGCCCACCGCGATTATTCGCGCCAGCGAGCAGGACATGGCCGAACACGCGGCCCGTCTTGAGGCAATCGCCAAGTCCGCCGGTGCACCCGCGTTGTGGACCCAATTGATCCAGCAATAAAACCGTCTGAAAAACCTGTAGGAGCGAGCTTGCTCGCGAAAAACCTGAGAGCGCCGTTGGGTGTCAGGTTTCCCGCGTCATCGTTAACGACCTTCGCGAGCAAGCTCGCTCCTACGGTTATCATCCAAGCGCCAATCCCTGGCTGGCCCTGATCAAGTCATAAGCCTTGCGTGCAATCGGGTTCGCCGTGTTCGGGCGAATCCACAGGTAATACGTCACCTCCGGCATCCTCGGCAGCCCGTCGTTCTCTCCCAATACCCGCATGTCCGGCCCGAGCATTTCCATGCTCCGTGGGGTCACGCCGAGCCCTGCGCGGGTTGCCGCCTTGATCCCGATCAGGTTCGATGCCAGGTACGCCTGCCTCCACGGGATGTTCGCCCGTTCCAGCGCCTCCAGGGCATAGCGCCGATAAATGCTCGGCTCATCCACCAGAATCAACGGCAGCGGCTCGCTCGGCGAGTGAATGTACTGCGCCGAACAAATCCACCACACCGGCGAGGTGCGTAACGCAAAGCCCTCCAGGTTGGCGTCGGCGCGGGTGGAGATCACCATGTCGACCTTGCCCCGATGCAAGTCATCCATCAGGAACGGGCTGCGACCCACGTCGATTTCCAGGCGCAGGCGCGGTGCCGAGCGGGCGATGTGGCTGAGGATCGGCGGCAGGATGGTGTCGGCGATGTCGTGGGGCGAGCCGATGCGCAGCACACCGCTGAGGCTGCTTTCCCGCAGGGAATTGAGTGCATCGTCATTCAGCGACAGCATCTGCCGCGCATGCCGCAATAGCTGCATTCCCGGCTCTGTCAGTTGCTTTTGCCGGCCGCGCTTTTCAAACAGGCTGACGCCCACTTGCTGTTCGAGGCGCTGCATATGCTGGGTGACGGAAGATTGCGTGCGGGCCAGGTGAGCACCGGCTTCGGCGAAGCTGTGGTGATCGACCACGGCGATAAAGGTGCGGAGCAGTTCGAGATCGAGGGTCGACATGGCCATTCCAGGGCATTTTTTATATCAAGGGCAGGAAGATAAACATTACATATTTTTATGTGTTATCACGCCGAATTTTTACAGGGGCTAATGATTACGAGTATATGGCCAAAAACAAGGTCGTCCATATACGGGAAGTTATAACGATATTAGATATTTGAATTTCCGTTCCCTCGGCACTCTCCCTAGCATGCCCCCACATCAGGTCGGGGTACGCCGATCGCTAATGAGGGGAGTTCCATGGGTTTTGTGCGCGCGGCGGTAAAACGAAGGTTGCCTGTGGTCCTGGGCGCATTGATCGCCCTGGGCGGCAGCGCGTTGGTGCAGGCCGACGCGACCCTGGACAAGATCCAGCAGCGCCATGTGCTGGTGGTCGGCGTGCTGCTTTCCGGCGGGCCGTTTGGCGGCATCGACCCCACCACTCAGAAACCCAAGGGTTTGAACGTCGAGCTGGCCAACGAGCTGGGCCGTCAGTTGGGCGCCGAGGTGCAACTGGTACCGGTATTGCCGGCAAACCGCGTGCAGTTCCTGCAGCAGGGCAAGGTCGACTTGCTGATCGCCAATATGGAATGGACCGCCGAGCGCGGCGAAATCCTCGGTTTCGTACCGACGCCGTTCTACAGGATTGGCGGCACCGCAGCGGTACTCAAGGACAGCAAGATCACCCACTGGGAAGACCTCAAAGGCCAGCCGGTGTGCACCTCCCAGGGCAGCAGCTACGTCAAGCCGCTGACCGAACTGGGCGCACAGATCAAAGGCTTCAAGAGCTCCTCCGAATCCCTGCTGGCCCTGCGCGGCAATAACTGCGTCGCGGCGGTGCATGACTCCACCCTGATCAACCCGCTGATCAACGACAGCGCCGAATGGAAGGACTACCGCGCCATCAGCCCCGAACTGAACCCGGCGCCGTCGGTGATCTGGACTCGCCGCGGCGAGAACGACACCCAGGCCAAACTCGACCCGATCATCAAGGAACTGCACCGCAGCGGCTGGCTGATCGATGCCCAGACCCGCAACCACATCACCCCGGCTTCCCCGGCGCTGGTGGAATTGCAGAAACAGTTCAAGGGCGCCTGACACATGACGTTGAAAACCCTGACTGCCTTGGGCCTGGCACTGTGCGCAAGCCTGGCCCACGCCGACGCCACCCTCGACAAGATCGAGCAACGCCACGCCATCAGCGTCGGCGTGATCCTCAGCGGCCCGCCGTTTGGCACCCTCGACCCCAAGACCGGCGAACACCTGGGCTACAACGTCGAACTGGCCAAGGGCCTCGGCCAGGCGCTGGGCGTTGAGACCAAGACCGTCTCGGTACTGGCGCCCAACCGGGTGCAGTTCCTGCAACAAGGCAAGGTCGATGTGCTGATCGCCAACATGCAGTACACCGACGAGCGCGCCGAGATTCTCGACTACGTGCCCACGCCTTATGAAGAAGTCGGCGGCGCGGCGTTGATCCGCAAAGGTGCCGAGATCACCCAGTGGGCCGACCTCAAGGACAAGCCAGTGTGCGTGTCCCAGGGCAGCAACTTCATCAAACCGTTGCAGGAAACCTACGGCGCACAGATCAAGGCGTTCCGCAGCCAGTCCGAATCCCTGCTGTCGTTGCGCGGCAATGGCTGCGTGGCGGCGGTGCACGTCAGCCCGACCATGCATGCGCTGCTGGAAGATGCCGAATGGTCCGGCTACGAGATCCCGTTGCCGGGGGATTTGATCCCGTCCAAATCCGTGATCTGGATCCGCAAAGGCGAGCACGACACCCAGGCCAAGCTCGACGCCATCGTGCGCGACTGGCATCGCAGCGGCTGGTTGATCGCCCTCGGCGAACGCACCGGCATGGCCCCGTCGCAGGCCCTGCGTGATCTGCACGAGCAGTACAGCCATGAGTGAACGGCTCTTCGCCACCCTGCAGCAATTGCTCGGCGCCGCCCATGTGCAGCGCAGTGAAGACGCCCCCCAGTACCTCACCGACAAACAGGGCCGCTACACCGGCCAGGTGATCGCCGTGGTACACCCGGCCAATACCGAGGAGGTCGCCGCCGTGGTGCGTGCCTGTGTGGCCCTGGAGGCGCCCATCGTGGTCCAGGGTGGCAACACCGGGCTGATGGCAGGCGCGACGCCGGACGCCAGTGGCCGTGCGGTGCTGCTGTTGCTTGACCGGATGAATCGGGTGCGCGTGATCGATACCGACAACGACACCCTGACCGTCGAAGCCGGCTGCATCCTGCAAAACATCCAGGACGTGGCCCGGGAGGCCGATCGCCTGTTTCCGCTGAGCCTCGGTGCCGAAGGCAGTTGCACCATTGGCGGCAACCTCGGCACCAATGCCGGCGGCACGGCGGTGCTGCGCTATGGCAACACCCGCGAGCTGACCCTGGGCCTGGAAGTGGTCACTGCCGAAGGCGAAATCTGGAACGGCCTGCGGGGTTTGCGCAAGGACAACACCGGCTACGACCTGCGGGATTTATACGTGGGCAGTGAAGGCACCCTCGGCATTATCACCGCCGCGACCCTGAAGCTGTTCCCGCTGCCCAAGGCCCAGGCCACCGCGTTGCTGGCGTTTGATGAGTTGGCTCAGGCCGTCGCTTTTCTGTCCCATGCCCGCGCCGGTTTTGGCGCAAATCTCACGGCATTCGAGTTACTTGGCGCCGATTGCCTGGCGTTGTTGCGCGAGCAGTTTCCCGAAGGCCCGCAACCGTTCCTCAAGGCCAGCCAACCCTGGTTCGCTTTGCTGGAACTCTCGGATAACCACGGCGAAACCCACGCCCGCGAAGCCTTCGAAAACGTCCTCGGTGAAGCCTTCGAGCAGTCATTGCTGGCCGACGCACTGATCGCTGAAAGCCTGGCGCAAAGCGAAGCCCTGTGGCTGCTACGGGAGAACATGAGCGAGGCGCAGAAGCGCGCCGGGCGCAATATGAAGCACGACATCTCGGTGCCGATCTCGCAAATCGTCGCCTTCGTGGCCCATACCGATGCGTTGTTGCAGGCGCATTTCCCCGGCGTTCGCAACTTTACGTTCGGGCACCTGGGGGACGGTAATCTGCATTACAACGTCGCCCATCCGCTGAGTTCCACGGTGGACGAGCACATGCGCAACTACGCCGAACTGAGCTTGCTGGTGCACGACAGCGCCCACGCTCACGGCGGTTCCATCAGTGCCGAGCACGGAATCGGCCAGCGCAAGGTCGGCATGCTGGGCCGCTACAAAAGCCCGGTAGAACTGGACCTGATGCGCCGCATCAAGCGTGCCCTCGACCCGAAAAACCTGCTCAACCCCGGCAAAGTCCTGGAGATGCAGCCATGACGATTCGCCTGTCCAAGCGGGTGCAGCGGGTGTCGCTGTCGGCCAACGCGGCGGCCAAGTCCCGCGCCACGGAACTGCGTGATGCCGGCCGCGACATTCTAGACCTGACCACCGGCGAGCCGGACTTCGATACGCCCGACCACATCAAGCAAGCGGCCTACGCCGCCATCGCCGCAGGCGCTACCAAATACACCCCGACACCTGGCGTAAAGGCCTTGCGCGTCGCGGTGCAGCGCAAGCTGGCCGAAGAAAACCACCTGGACTATTCGCTGCCGAATATCGTGATCGCGAACGGCGCGAAACAGATCATCTTCAACGCCTTCGCTGCCACCCTCGACGACGGCGATCAAGTGCTGGTGCCGACGCCGTACTGGCCGTCCTTCCCTGACAGCGTACGGTTCAACGGTGGCGAGCCGGTGTTTATCGAGTGCGGCCTGGAGCAGGGTTGCAAGCTGCTGCCGGCCCAACTGGAACAGCACATCAATGAACGCACCCGCTGGCTGATCCTTAATGGTCCGGGCAACCCGAGCGGTGCGGTGTATAGCGAGGCTGAACTACAGGCGCTGGCCGAGGTGCTGCGTCGCCATCCCCAGGTGATGGTGCTGCTGGATGAGCTCTACGAGCACATTCGTTTCGACGGTCGCCCGGCCCAGAGTCTGCTGAACCTCGCGCCGGATCTGCAGGACCGTTGCCTGCTGGTGGGCGGCGTGTCCAAGACCTACGCCATGACCGGCTGGCGCATCGGGTTCGGCGCCGGGCCGCAGACCCTGACCAATGCCATGGCGGTGGTGCAATCGCAATCCACCTCCGGCGCTTCTTCCGTCGGTCAAGCCGCTGCGTTGGCCGCATTCACCGGCGGGCTGGGTTTCCTCTTCGAGCAGGTGGCAGCCTATCAACTGCGCCGGGACCTGCTGATGATGGCCCTCGGCACCGTCGATGGCCTGGAAGTGCTCGAGCCCCAGGGTGGCTTTTTCGTGTTTGTGCGCTGCGCCGGTTTACTTGGCCGCTATCGCCCGGACGGTCAACAGCTGAACGACGACGGCGATGTCGTCGCCTACTTGCTGGAGGAGGGCGTGGCCGGTGTAGCCGGCAGCGCCTACGGCCTGTCGCCGTGGTTTCGCCTGTCCATTGCTACGGCGACCGACAGCGTGGCTGAAGCCGGCCGCCGTATCGCTGTCGCCTGCGGCAAGCTGCGGGGCACCGAATGAGCCATTGGCTGGAGATTTTTGTGCATTGGGCCGCCGGTATCGGCCTCAACTACAGCTTCCTGCTGGATGCCTATCAGCGCGGCACCCTGGAGCAGGGCGCGCTGACCACCGTGCTGTTGTGCCTGTTCACCATCGTCGGCAGCCTGCTGGCGGGGATCAGCCTCGCGGCGCTGCTGACTTCGGGCAATCCGTGGCTGGCCAAGCCGGCGCGGGTGTTTATCGAAGTGACCCGCAACACGCCTACGTTGGTTCAGCTGTACTGCGCGTTCCTGGTGTTGAACATGCTGCTGACCCAGGCCGTCGGCGCGGCCAACCCGCTGACGCCGTTTGCCTGGGTGGTGATCGTGATCTCGCTGCACAAGGGTGCGTTTCACGCAGAAGCCCTGCGCGCCGGCATCGAGGCGGTACCTTCCGTGACCCTGGAAGCCGCCAGCTCCCTGGCCTTTAGCAGCCGGCAACTGCTGTGGAATGTGCAGCTGCCGTTAGCCCTGCGCTTCGCGCTGCCGTCGCTGATCAACAACCTGATCGACCTGGTGAAAATGACCGCCGTGGCCTCGGCCATCGCCGTGGGCGATATCACCTACGCCTCGATCATGATCTGGACCCAGAGCGACAACGTGCTGGAGCTGATGATTTTGATCCTGAGCTTCTTCGGCTTGCTGAGTTTTACCGTCAATTGTGTGGGGCGCTGGCTGGAAGCGCGCCTGAGGATGCCCGGTTATGGCCATTGATTCATTCCCGGTGCTGTCGGCGTTGCTGCAATGGTCGCCAGCACTGGTCAGCGGTTTCGGCCAGAACATCCTGATCAGCCTGGTGGCGATTGGTCTCGGTTCGCTGCTGGGCCTGATAGTGGGCGCGCTGGCCATGTCGCCATTGCGGCTGCTGCGCTTGCCGGCACGCGTCTGGGTGCAGATTTTCCGCAATGCGCCGTGGCTGGTGCTGATCTATTTCACCACCTACGTGTTTCCGTTCGAGATCCATATCGGCAGTTCTTACGTGTCGTTCCCGGACTGGGTCAAGGTGACCATCGGCCTGGCGTTGCCGGCCAGCGCCAACGTGGCGGAGATCTTTCGCGGCGCCATCGGCTCGATCCCCAGCACCCAGTGGGAAGCCGCGCGGTCGCTGGCATTCACCCGTGGCCAGATCTTCCGTTCGATCATCCTGCCCCAGTGCTTCAAGCGCATGTTGCCGCCGTGGATGAACCTCTACGCGGTGGTCACCATGGGCACCGCCCTGGCGTCGCTGGTGGGCGTGCACGACGTGATCGATACCGCGCAGATTGCCAGCAACACCGTGAACATGACCGGCTTTACCGTGGTGATCTACCTGAGTTTGCTGGTGCTGTTCTTTGCCTATTGCTACCCGATTTCCCGTTTGACCCAACGCCTGGAGCGCCGTTATGCCTTCTATTGAACCCCTGGTCAGCCTGCGGGACTTGCAGCTGTCGTTCGGTGACAACCGGGTGCTCAAGGGCATCGACCTCGACGTGCATCGCGGCCAGGCGGTGTCGATCATCGGCCCGTCGGGCTCGGGCAAGTCGACCATCCTGCGTTGCATCACCGGGCTGTTGCAGCCCCAGCGCGGCACCATTCGCGTCGGCGAAACCCGGGTCGATACGCTGACCCAGGAAGCCCAGCGCATCGAGTTGCGCAAACGCGTCGGGTTTGTGTTCCAGCAATACAACCTGTTCCCGCATCTGTCCGTGCTGGAAAACCTGGTGATCGCCCCGCGTAAGGTGCTCGGTCGTAACCGCGCCGATGCCGAGAAGGACGCGCGGGCGCTGTTGGCCAAAGTGCGCATGGAGCACAAGGCGGATGCCTATCCCGGCCAATTGTCCGGCGGCCAGCAGCAGCGGGTGGCGATTGCCCGGGCGTTGGCGATGCGCCCGGAACTGATTCTGTTCGATGAAGTGACCTCGGCGCTGGACCCGGAAACTGTCGGTGAAGTGTTGACGGTGATTCGCGAGCTGACCGAAGAGGGCATGACCTGCGTGCTGGTGACCCATGAAATGCGCTTCGCCGAAGAGATCAGCGACATCGTCTACTTCACCGAAAACGGCGTGATCGTCGAGCACGGCAGCGCTGAACAGATCTTCCAGCACCCCACCAGTGACCGCACCCAGGAATTCCTGCGCCATGCATTGGGCGATCCCGGCCGTCGGCCACCGATCGCCAACGATCCGTACCTGTTGACCAACCTGAGCCGCTACACCCTGTCTGTCTAATAAGAGGAACCTCGTCATGAGTACCGCAAACCGTGCCGCCGTTATCGAAGACTTCCTGCAGCAGATCCGTGTCATCAACCAGCGTGGCGTAGACCGCGCGGCCCTGGTGGAAATTGTCGGGCTGCTGGAAACCCTGGCCGAGCGCCGGGACCTGTTCAACTTCAACGAATTCCCCGCGCCAGTGCCGGGGCAGGGCAGCACTGCTTTCCGCTATCGCCTGAATGACGATGGCGACACGCCGACCCTGTACCTGAATTCGCTGCTGCCGGGCAAAAGCACCCTCCCTCACAACCACGAAACCTGGGCGATCATCAGTGCCGTCGAAGGCCAGGAAATCAACTACGTGTATGGCCGCAACGATGAAGGGCGGGATGCAGGCTTCACCACCCTGACCCTTGAGAAAGAAGTCATTGTGCAACCGGGCACTTCCATCTCGTTCCTCGGTGAAGACCTGCACGGGATTCGTGTTGAAGGTGAGCAGGCGACCTTGCACTTCCACCTGTACGGCTTGCCGCTGGAGTCCCTCAATGGCCGTTATGGCGTTGAAGCAGACGGCCGAATTCTCAACTACAACGCCTCGCAGATGGCGCCTTCAATCCGGGCCTATTCCTGAGCACAACACACATCAAATGTGGGAGCGGGCTTGCTCGCGAATGCGGTTTTTCAGTCAATGGATGCGTTTCTGACCCACCGCATTCGCGAGCAAGCCCGCTCCCACAATTAGATCCGCGTTCATCCAGGGTTTTTTATGATTGATCTGTATTACTGGCCCACCGGCAATGGCCTGAAAGTCGGCATCCTGCTGGAAGAGCTGGAGGCGGAGTACCGTCTGATTCCGGTCAACATCCGCGAAGGCGCGCAGAAGCAGGAAAGCTTCCAGCGCATCAGTGCGAATGGGCGGATTCCGGCGATTGTCGACCACAGCCTTGAAGCACCCCTGAGCCTGTTCGAGTCCGGGGCGATCCTGAACTACCTGGCGGACAAGGCCGGGCGTTTCCTGCCGCCCGCTGGCACCGCCGAGCGCCAGAAGGTCCAGGAATGGCTGTTCTGGCAGGTGGGGCATATCACCCCGTACCTGAGCCAGTTGCAGCTGTTCAAGGAGAAGGCCCCGGAGCCGATTCCCTTCGCCCTCGACCTGCTTAACGCCGAAGCCACGCGCCTGTATCGGGTGCTGGAGCAGCGCTTGGCCGAGGTTCCGTATGTCGCAGGCGAATACTCGGTGGCCGACATGGCGATCTTCCCGTGGATCCAGCCCCTGCGCCAAGGCCAGGACCTGGCCGACTACCCGAACATCCAGGCCTGGCGTTTGCGCATCAAGGCGCGCCCGGCGGTCCAGCGGGCCTACGCCAAGGGACGCGAAGTCGCCGCCGGCGAGCGTTCGCTGGCCTTGCAGTAACTCATCTTTTTTTTGCGGGACTTCCATGAGCCAGACCATCACACCCGGGCAATTGCAACAATGGCTGTTCGACGGCCAGGAAATCGCCCTGTTCGACGTACGCGAGCACGGCCAATACGGCGAGGCCCATCTGTTTCACGGGGTAAACCTGCCCTATAGCCGCCTGGAACTGGAGGTGCAGCGCCTGGCGCCCAACCCTCAGGTGCGCCTGGTGATTTACGATCAGGACGGCGGCGATGTGGCTGCGCG
Source organism: Pseudomonas sp. AN3A02 (assembly GCF_011765255.1). NCBI lineage: Bacteria > Pseudomonadati > Pseudomonadota > Gammaproteobacteria > Pseudomonadales > Pseudomonadaceae > Pseudomonas > Pseudomonas sp. AN3A02. Next base: position 170,232 of record NZ_JAARNI010000008.1, on the reverse strand, counting down.
CACGGCGCTGCGCTTGCAGGCGTTGGGCTACCGGCATGTGCATGTACTGGAAGGGGGTGCTGACGGTTGGGTGGCTGCCGGCCTGCAGCTGTTTGCCGGGGTGCATGTACCGTCAAAGGCTTTTGGCGAGTTGGTGGAAGAAGCCAGCCACACGCCCCACGTCACCGCGCAGCAACTGGCGGACTGGCAGGCCAAGGGCGAGCCGCTGGTGGTGCTGGACGGCAGGCCGTTTGATGAGTACCGCAAGATGACCATTCCTGGCTCCATCTGCTGCCCTAACGGTGAGCTGGGTTACCGCGTGCACGACCTGGTGCCGGATGAGACGACGCCGATCGTGGTCAATTGCGCCGGCCGTACCCGCAGCATTATCGGCGCCCAGACGTTGATCAACCTCGGCGTGAAGAACCCGGTTTATGCATTGGAAAACGGTACCCAGGGTTGGTACCTGGCGGATTTCAAACTGGAGCATGGCAGCACCCGCCGTTATGCCGATCAAGTCTCTACTGATCTGGTGCAGCAGCGCCAAGCCGCCCGGCAATTGGCGGAGCGGGCAGGGGTGGTCAGTGTCAAGGCGGAGCAGGTTCGCCAATGGGCAGCGGACCCGGCCCGCAGCCTGTTCCTGTGTGATGTGCGCACCGCTGAAGAGTTTGCCGCCGGCAGTTTGCCAGGGGCGCAACATGCGCCGGGCGGGCAGTTGATCCAGTCCACCGACCTGTACATCGGCGTGCGTCAGGCGCGGGTGGTGCTGCTGGACAGCGACGGCGTGCGTGCGCCGATTGTCGCCAGTTGGCTGCGCCAGTTGGGGCATGAGGCGTATGTGCTGGAGGGTGGAATCCACAGTGGATTGGCGTTGGAGGTAAAGGGGGCTGTCCCCTTTGAAGCGCTGCCGGTGATACCGGTGCAGGCGCTGGCTGACGCGTTGAAAGATGGCACCGTTGACCTGGTGGACCTGCGCCCGAGCATGACCCATCGCAAGGGCCGGATTGCCGGTTCGCGCTGGTCGATTCGTTCGCGGTTGACCGCCGGTGCGCGTCCGTTGGTGCTGGTGGCGGACGATCCGGCGCTGGCTGCTTTTGCTGCGCTGGAGTTGGGCGACGATGTGCGCTTGCTCGACGGCGGCTATGCCGCATGGGTGGCGGCAGGTTTGCCGGTGATCGAGGACGCGCAGACACCACCCGACGATCAATGCATCGACTTTTTGTTCTTTACCCACGACCGCCACAGCGGCAACAAGGACGCCGCCCGCCAGTACCTGGCCTGGGAAATCGGCCTGCTGGCACAAATGAGCGAAGCGGAAATCGCCAGTCTCAAACCCTTGTTGCCCGCGTCACGCGTGCGCACCCGGTTGATTCATGCCGCGCGTACTGAAGGGGGCAACGGTGGTCGGTCGGTCAACATACCGATCACCCGCCTGAGCACTGTGCTGTTCGACAACCTGGCCCAGATGCGTGACGCCCGCTCCCGACGCGACAGTGAGCGGGTCCTGAGCTACGGCGCACGTGGCAATCCCACTGCGTTTGCGCTGGAAGATCTGGTCACCGAACTGGAAGGCGGCTACCGCACCCGGTTATATGGCACGGGTCTCGCCGCAGCGGCGCAGACGTTGCTGGCCTACCTGCGGCCCGGCGACCATGTGTTGATCACCGACGCCGTGTATTCGCCGGTGCGCAAGCTGGCCCGCGAGTTCCTCCAGCCATTCGGCATCGAAGTCAGCTACTTCAGCCCGGACGGCAGCGGTCTGGAAGCGCAACTGCAAGCCAACACCAAAATGGTCTATGCAGAAGTCCCCGGTTCGCTGTTGTATGAACTGTGCGACCTGCCCGCGATAGCCGCACTGTGCAAGCCGCGCGGAATCTTGCTGGCGGTGGACAATACCTGGGGCGCAGCCTACCTGTACCGTCCGCTGGCGTTGGGCGCCGATATCTCCATCATGGCCCTGACCAAATACCTCGGCGGCCACAGCGACGTGATGATGGGCAGCGTCTGTACTACCGAAGCCGCATGGCCAGCCCTGGCGAAAATCAGCGATACCTTTGGCAATGCGGTGAGCGCCGACGATGCCTACCTGATCCTGCGTGGCGCACGCACCCTGGCTTCCCGGCTGGACGTGCACGAGCGCCAGGCGCTGGCGATTGCCCAATGGTTGCAGGTGCAGCCGCAGGTCAAGCGGGTGTTTCATCCGGCCTTGCCCGAGCATCCGGGGCATGCGCTGTGGAAGCGTGATTTCAGCGGCAGCAATGGCCTGCTTTCGTTCGAACTCAATAATCCCGATGCAGGCTATGTGGAGCGTTTTATCGACGGCCTGCAGCTGTTTGGCCTGGGTGCATCCTGGGGCGGCTATGAAAGCCTGGTGACCCTGGCCGACACGCAAGATCGCCAGAGCGCTGCCGACCGTGGCTTGAACCCGGTGGTGCGCCTGCACGTGGGGCTGGAGGATGTGGAGGCGTTGATCGAGGATCTGCAGCGCGGGTTCGTGGCAGCGGGGCGTTGAGCCTCGCACCATGACAATTTGCGTCCGACCATAGGTGCCCATCGAACTTTGTGTTTAACTTCGGCACCTGAAATTCGTTTCACTACCACCACTAGAAGGATTCCGTTCATGGCTCAAGTTACCCTCCGAGGCAACCCTGTCCAGGTCGAAGGCGATTTGCCGAAAGTCGGCGCCAAGGCGCCAGACTTCACCCTGACTGCTGGCGATCTGTCCGACGCGACCCTGGCGACCTTTGCCGGCAAGCGCAAAGTGCTGAACATCTTCCCAAGCGTTGATACCCCGACCTGCGCCACTTCGGTTCGCAAGTTCAACGCCCAGGTCAACGACGTGAACAACACCGTGGTGTTGTGCATCTCCACTGACCTGCCATTCGCCCAGGCGCGTTTCTGCGGTGCCGAAGGCCTGGAAAACGTGAAGAACCTGTCGGACTTCCGCGAGGCTGCATTCGCTGTCGACTACGGTGTTGCGATTGCTGATGGCCCGCTCAAAGGCCTGACCGCCCGCGCGGTCGTAGTGCTGGACGAGAACGACAACGTGCTGCACAGCGAACTGGTCAGCGAAATCGGCCAAGAGCCAAACTACGAAGCAGCCCTGGCTGTTTTGAAGTAACTGTAACTACGCGTGACTGTCGTTTTGCAGTAACACGTATGATGCAGTATTGCGGCCTGGCCTAGTCCAGGCCGTTTTTATTTGTGCTTCAGACGCTTAGCCGGATAGCCAATGGACTAAGCAAAGAAGTTAAAAGTTGTAAGTCCAAGGTAAATAGCCGGTAAAGGCGCTTTTCTTAACGCGCCCCAGTGCTTATCTTTCAGCCTCCCGAAGAAGAAGCTCTCGCACCCAATGGTTGATCACTCCATGCAATCCACCCCTCGTCACTCCCGCCGCTGGCTGTTCGGCCTGCTCGTGCTGCTGGTCATTGCCGGCTTGTGCTGGAAGTTCTGGCCCGGCAGCCACAAAGACAGCGCAGAGAAGAAGCCTGCCGGGCATGCCGGCAAGTCGGGCATGATGCGCCCGGGCTTTGGTGGTTCTACTGGCCCGGTGCCGGTGCGTGTGGCGCCTGCGGTGCAGGGGGAGTTCCCGGTGTACTACAAGGCACTGGGCACGGTCACGGCATTGAACACCATCAATGTGCGCAGCCGGGTAGGGGGAGAGCTGGTCAAGATCGCCTTTGAAGAAGGGCAGATGGTCAAGGCCGGTGACTTGCTGGCGGAAATCGACCCGCGCAGTTACCAGAATGCCTTGCTTCAGGCCCAGGGCACGTTGCTGCAGAACCAGGCCCAGTTGAAAAATGCCCAGGTCGACGTGCAGCGTTATCGCGACCTGTATGCGCAAGACAGTATCGCCAAGCAAACCCTGGACACCGCCGAAGCGCTGGTGTTGCAGTACCAGGGCACGGTCAAGACCAACCAGGGCGCGGTGGACGACGCCAAGCTCAACCTCGAATTCACCAAGATCCGCGCCCCGATTACCGGGCGTGTCGGCCTGCGTCAGGTAGACGTGGGTAACCTTGTCGCCGCCAACGACACCACCTTCCTGGCAGTGATTACCCAGACCCAACCCATCAGTGTGGCCTTCACGCTGCCGGAAAACACCCTGGAAACCGTGCTGGCGCGCTATCACGCCGGCAACAAGCTGCCGGTAGAAGCCTGGGACCGTGGCGATGTGGCGCTGAAGGCCAGCGGCGTGTTGCAGAGCCTGGACAACCAGATCGACGTCACCACCGGTACCCTCAAATTCAAGGCGCGGTTCGATAACAAGGACCAGGCGCTGTTCCCCAACCAGTTCGTGAATGTGCACCTGCTGGCCGACACCCTGCATAACGTGGTGCTGGCGCCGTCGGCAGCGATTCAGTTCGGCAACACCGGCACCTTTGTCTACGTGCTCGATGGCGACAAGAAGGTCAAGGTACGTCCACTGGTGATCGGTGATTCCGACGGCGACAACACCGTGATCAAGCAAGGCCTGGCCGCCGGCGATCGCGTCGTACTGGAAGGCACCGACCGCCTGAAGGACGGCAGCGACATCGAAGTGGTCAACGACAGCACTGAAGTGCCGACCACGCCGACCGAACACCTCCAGGGCCAGCCGGCAGCCAAGACGCAACAAGGCCCGGCTGATGCCGGCAAGGCGCAAAAGGGCGGCGCATGAACCTCTCGCGGCTGTTCATCCTTCGCCCGGTAGCCACTACCCTGAGCATGCTGGCCATTGTTCTGGCCGGTGCGATCGCTTATCGCCTGTTGCCGGTCTCGGCCTTGCCCCAGGTGGATTACCCGACCATCCGGGTGATGACGCTGTACCCCGGCGCCAGCCCGGACGTGATGACCAGCGCGGTGACGGCGCCCCTGGAACGTCAGTTCGGGCAAATGCCCGGCCTGACCCAGATGGCGTCCACCAGCTCCGGCGGCGCCTCGGTGCTGACCCTGCGTTTCAACCTCGACATCAACATGGATGTCGCCGAGCAACAGGTGCAAGCCGCGATCAACGCCGCCACCAACCTGCTGCCCAAGGACCTGCCGGCACCGCCGGTGTACAACAAGGTCAACCCGGCGGACACCCCGGTGCTGACCCTGGCCATCACCTCCAAGACCATGTTGCTGCCCAAGCTCAATGACCTGGTCGACACGCGCATGGCGCAGAAAATTGCGCAGATCAGCGGCGTCGGCATGGTCAGCATCGCCGGTGGCCAGCGCCAGGCAGTACGGATCAAGGTCAACCCGGAAGCCCTGGCGGCCAACGGCCTGAACCTGTCGGACGTGCGCACACTGATCGCCGCATCCAACGTCAACCAGCCCAAGGGCAACTTCGACGGCCCAACGCGGGTGTCGATGCTCGACGCCAACGACCAGTTGGTCTCGCCCAAGGAATACGCCGAGCTGATCCTTGCCTACAACAACGGCGCGCCGTTGCGGCTCAAGGACGTGGCGCAGATTGTCGACGGCGCCGAGAACGAGCGCCTCGCGGCCTGGGCCAATGAAAACCAGGCGGTCTTGCTGAATATCCAGCGCCAGCCCGGGGCCAACGTCATCGAAGTGGTGGACCGGATCAAGGCATTGTTGCCGAGCATCACCGACAACCTGCCGGCCGGCCTCGACGTGACGGTGCTCACTGACCGGACCCAAACCATCCGTGCCTCGGTCCGTGACGTACAACACGAATTGCTGATCGCCATTGCCCTGGTGGTGATGGTGACGTTCCTGTTCCTGCGCCGTTTCAGCGCCACCATCATTCCGTCCATCGCCGTGCCACTGTCACTGGTGGGCACCTTTGGCGTGATGTACCTCGCCGGCTTCTCCATCAATAACCTGACGCTGATGGCCCTGACCATCGCCACCGGTTTTGTGGTGGACGACGCCATCGTGATGCTGGAGAACATTTCCCGCTATATCGAGGAAGGCGAGACGCCCATGGCGGCCGCGCTCAAGGGCGCCAAGCAGATCGGTTTCACCCTGATTTCCCTGACCCTGTCGCTGATCGCCGTATTGATCCCGTTGCTGTTCATGGCCGACGTGGTAGGGCGCTTGTTCCGTGAGTTCGCCATCACCTTGGCGGTGGCGATCCTGATTTCTCTGGTGGTGTCCCTGACCCTGACGCCGATGATGTGCGCGCGTTTGCTCAAGCGCGAACCCAAGGAAGAAGAGCAAGGCCGTTTCTACAAGGCAAGCGGCGCCTGGATCGACTGGCTGATCGAAGCCTACGGGCGCAAATTGCAGTGGGTGCTCAAACACCAGCCGCTGACCCTGCTGGTGGCCATCGCCACGTTGGGCCTGACTGTGGTGCTGTACCTGGTGGTGCCCAAGGGCTTCTTCCCGGTGCAGGACACCGGGGTGATCCAGGGCATCTCCGAAGCGCCCCAGTCGATCTCCTTTGCGGCCATGAGCCAGCGCCAGCAGGAACTGGCGAAGATCATCCTCGAAGACCCGTCGGTGGAGAGCCTGTCGTCCTACATCGGGGTGGACGGCGATAACGCCACCCTCAACAGCGGCCGCCTGCTGATCAACCTCAAGCCCCACGGCGAACGGGACCTCAGCGCGGCGCAGATCATCACGCGCCTGCAACCGCAACTGGACAAGCTGGTGGGTATACGCCTGTTCATGCAGCCGGTGCAGGACCTGACCATTGAAGACCGCGTCAGCCGCACCCAGTACCAGTTCAGCATGTCCTCACCGGACGCCGAGTTGCTGGCGCTGTGGAGCGAAAAGCTGGTGCACGCCCTCAGCCAGTTGCCGGAACTGTCCGACGTCGCCAGCGACCTGCAGGACAAAGGCTTGCAGGTGTACCTGGTGATCGACCGCGACGCCGCGTCGCGCCTTGGTGTGTCGGTGTCGACCATCACGGATGCGCTGTACGACGCCTTTGGCCAGCGACAGATTTCCACCATCTACACCCAGGCCAGCCAGTACCGTGTGGTGTTGCAGGCGCAATCCGGTGAAACCCTCGGCCCGGACGCCCTGAACCAGATCCACGTGAAAACCACCGACGGCGGCCAGGTGCGGCTGTCGAGCCTGGCCCATGTGGAACAGCGCCAGGCCCAGTTGGCAATTGCGCATATCGGCCAGTTCCCGGCGGTGATGATGTCGTTCAACCTGGCCCCCGGCGTTGCGCTGGGCAAGGGCGTGGAGCTGATCAACCAGGCTCAGAAAGACATTGGCATGCCCGTCGGCGTGCAGACTCAATTCCAGGGTGCAGCCCAGGCGTTCGAGGCTTCGCTGTCGAGTACCTTGCTGCTGATCCTGGCGGCGGTGGTCACCATGTACATCGTGCTGGGTGTGCTCTACGAGAGCTACATCCACCCGATCACCATTCTCTCGACCTTGCCCTCGGCAGCAGTGGGTGCCTTGCTGGCCTTGCTGCTCAGTGGCAATGACCTGGGGATGATCGCGATCATCGGCATCATCCTGTTGATCGGTATCGTGAAGAAGAACGCGATCATGATGATCGACTTTGCCCTCGACGCTGAGCGCAACCAGGGCCTGGACCCGCAAACCGCGATCTACCAGGCGGCATTGTTGCGTTTCCGGCCGATCCTTATGACCACCCTGGCGGCGCTGTTCGGTGCCGTGCCGTTGATGCTCGCCACCGGTTCCGGTGCGGAGCTGCGCCAGCCCCTGGGCCTGGTGATGGTCGGTGGGCTGCTGGTGAGCCAGGTGTTGACCCTGTTTACCACCCCGGTGATCTACCTGTATTTCGACCGCCTCGGCCGTCGCTGGCGCAAAGAACCGGTGCGCCTGGAGCCGGTTGAGCCATGAACCTGTCCGGACCTTTCATTCGCCGGCCGGTAGCGACCATGCTCCTGAGCCTGGCGATCATGCTGCTGGGCGGCGTCAGCTTCAACCTGCTGCCGGTGTCGCCATTGCCGCAGATCGACTTTCCGGTGATCGTGGTGTCGGCCAGCTTGCCGGGGGCCAGCCCCGAGGTGATGGCGTCGACGGTGGCCACGCCGCTGGAGCGCTCCTTCGGCGCGATTGCCGGCATTACCACCATGAGCAGCTCGTCGAGCCAGGGTTCGACCCGGGTGATTCTGGCGTTCGACTCCGATCGTGACATCAACGGCGCAGCGCGGGAAGTGCAGGCGGCCATCAACGCCTCGCGTAACCTGCTGCCCAGCGGCATGCGCAGCATGCCCACCTACAAGAAGATCAACCCGTCCCAGGCGCCCATCATGGTGCTGTCGCTGACGTCGGACGTGTTGCCCAAGGGCCAGTTGTATGACCTGGCCTCGACCATCCTGTCCCAGAGCCTGTCCCAGGTGCCGGGGGTGGGTGAAGTACAGATCGGCGGCAGCTCCTTGCCTGCCGTGCGGATCGAACTTGAACCCAAGGCCCTCGACCAGTACGGCGTGGCCCTGGACGATGTGCGCAATACCATCGCCAATGCCAACGTGCGCCGGCCCAAGGGTTCGCTGGAAGACAGCCAGCGCAACTGGCAGATCCAGGCCAACGACCAGTTGGAAAAGGCCAAGGACTACGAACCACTGCTGATCCGCTACCAGAACGGCGCGGCCTTGCGCCTGGGGGATGTGGCGAAGATCAGCGACGGCGTCGAGGACCGCTACAACAGCGGCTTCTTCAACAACGACTCGGCGGTGCTGCTGGTGATCAACCGCCAGTCCGGTGCCAACATCATCGAGACCGTGAAGCAGATCAAGGCGCAACTGCCGGCCTTGCAGGCGGTGTTGCCGTCCAGCGTCAAGCTGAACCTGGCCATGGACCGTTCGCCGGTGATCACCGCCACCTTGCACGAAGCCGAGATGACTTTGCTGATTGCCGTGGCCCTGGTGATCCTGGTTGTGTACCTGTTCCTCGGTAACTTCCGTGCCTCGCTGATTCCCACCCTGGCGGTGCCGGTGTCGCTGGTGGGCACGTTTGCGGTGATGTACCTGTTCGGCTTCTCCCTGAACAACCTGTCGCTGATGGCGCTGATCCTCGCCACCGGGCTGGTGGTGGACGATGCCATCGTGGTGCTGGAGAACATCTCCCGGCATATCGACGAAGGCGTGCCGCCGATGAAGGCGGCGTACCTCGGTGCGCAGGAAGTCGGGTTCACCTTGCTGTCGATGAACGTCTCGCTGGTGGCGGTGTTCCTCTCGATCCTGTTTATGGGCGGGATCGTCACCAGCCTGTTCCGCGAGTTTTCCATCACCCTGGCGGCGGCGATCATCGTCTCGCTGGTGGTGTCGCTGACCCTGACCCCGATGCTCTGCGCCCGCTGGCTCAAGCCGCATGTCAAAGGCCAGGAGACAGGTTTGCAGCGCTGGAGCCAGAAGATCAACGACCGCATGGTTGCCGGCTACGCCAGCAGCCTGGATTGGGTATTGCGCCACAAACGCCTGACGCTGCTCAGCCTGTTTGTGACCATTGGTGTCAACGTCGCGCTGTATGTGGTGGTGCCGAAAACCTTCATGCCCCAGCAGGACACCGGGCAACTGATCGGCTTTGTGCGCGGCGATGACGGGCTGTCATTCACCGTGATGCAGCCGAAGATGGAAATCTTCCGCAAGGCGGTCCTGCAGGATCCCGCCGTATTGAGCGTGGCGGGGTTTATTGGCGGCAACAGCGGCACCAACAACGCGGTGATGCTGGTGCGGCTCAAGCCTATCAGCGAACGCAAGATTTCCGCCCAGGCGGTGATTGAGCGCATGCGCAAGAATGTGCCACTGGTGCCCGGCGGGCGCCTGATGCTGATGGCTGACCAGGACCTGCAATTTGGTGGTGGTCGCGACCAGACCACCTCGCAGTATTCCTACATCCTGCAAAGCGGCGACCTCGCGGCCCTGCGTCTGTGGTACCCGAAAGTGGTCGCCGCGCTGCGTGAGCTGCCGGAACTGACCGCCATCGATGCCCGTGAAGGGCGCGGCGCGGCCCAAGTGACGTTGATTGTCGACCGCGACCAGGCCAAGCGCCTGGGCATTGATATGGACATGGTCACCGCCGTGCTCAACAACGCCTACAGCCAGCGGCAGATTTCCACCATCTACGACAGCCTCAACCAGTACCAGGTGGTGATGGAGGTCAATCCGAAGTACGCCCAGGACCCGATCACCCTGAATCAGGTGCAGGTGATCACCTCCACCGGTGCGCGCGTCCCGCTGTCGGCGATCGCTCACTATGAAAACAGCCTGGCGGATGACCGGGTCAGCCATGAAGGCCAGTTTGCCTCGGAAAATATTGCGTTCGATATGTCACCCGGAGTCACGGTGGAGCAGGGCACTGCCGCCATCGAGCGGGCGATTGCCAAGGTCGGCCTGCCCGAAGATGTGATCGCGAAGATGGCCGGTACTGCCGATGCTTTTGCCGCCACCCAGAAAGGCCAGCCGTTCATGATCCTCGGTGCGCTGGTGGCGGTGTACCTGGTACTGGGGATTCTGTACGAGAGCTACATTCACCCGCTGACGATTCTGTCGACCTTGCCGTCGGCCGGGGTGGGTGCCTTGCTCTCGATTTACCTGCTGGGGGGCGAGTTCAGCCTGATCTCGCTGCTGGGGCTGTTCCTGCTGATCGGGGTGGTGAAGAAAAACGCGATCCTGATGATCGACCTTGCGCTGCAACTGGAGCGCAAGGAGGGCATGACCCCGCTGGAATCGATCCGCGCCGCCTGCCTTGTGCGGCTGCGCCCGATCCTGATGACCACCCTGGCGGCGATTCTGGGTGCCGTGCCGTTGCTGCTCAGTAGTGCCGAAGGCGCGGAAATGCGCCAGCCCCTGGGCCTGACGATTATCGGCGGGCTGGTGTTCAGCCAGATCCTGACCCTATACACCACGCCTGTGGTTTACCTTTATCTCGACCGCCTGCGCCACCGTTTCAACGGCTGGCGCGGAGTGCGTACCGATGCTGCCCTGGACACTGCGCTATGACCGATTCAACGCGTTCCCCTGTAGGCGCGAGCTTGCTCGCGAAGGGCGTCAACGATAACGCTGGCATCCTGAATGAACCTGGTGTTCTCAGGCTTTTCGCGAGCAAGCTTGCTCCTGCAGTGGGCCTCGTGCTGATGCTCAGCGCCTGCGCCGTGGGCCCGGATTACAAACGCCCCGAATTGACCGAACCGGCTCAGTACAAGGAAGCCCAGGGCTGGCGCCAGGCCGCGCCCAGCGACTCGTTGGCCCGGGGCGCATGGTGGGAGTTGTACGGCGACAAACAACTCAATGAACTGGTAGAAAAACTCAACAACTCCAACCAGACCGTGGCCCAGGCCGAGGCGCGTTATCGCCAGGCGGCATCGCAGGTGCGCAGTGCCCGTGGGGCGTTCTTCCCCACGGTTGACCTGAGTGCCTCGAAAAGCCGGGCCAGCCAGGGTACCGGCAGCAGTAACGCCAGCCTCAGCAGCTCCAGCAGCGGTATCCGCGACACCCTGAACACCCAGTTGGGCGTGAGCTGGGAAGCCGATATCTGGGGCAAGCTGCGCCGGGGCCTGGAAGCCAATGAAGCCAGCGCCGAAGCCAGCGCAGCGGACCTTGCGGCAATGCGCCTGAGCCAGCAATCGGAGCTGGTGCAGGATTACCTGCAACTGCGGGTCATGGACGAACAGACCCGTTTGCTGCAAGCCACGGTGGACACCTACCAACGCTCCCTGCAAATGACCCAGAACCAGTACCGCGCCGGTGTCTCGGGCAAGGACGCCATCGCCCAGGCCCAGACCCAGCTGAAAAGCACCCAGGCCAGCATGATCGACCTGATCTGGCAGCGCGCGCAGCTGGAAAACGCAATTGCCGTGTTGACCGGTGTGCCGCCGGCCAACTTCAACCTGGCGGTGAGCAAGGACATTCCGGCGCTGCCGCAGATTCCGGTGAGCCTGCCGTCGCAACTGCTGGAACGCCGCCCGGATATTTCCCAGGCTGAGCGCTCGGTGATCGCGGCCAACGCGAATATCGGCGTGGCCAAGACCGCCTACTACCCGGACCTGACCCTGAGCCTGGCCGGCGGCTATTCCAGCAGCACCTACGCCGACTGGATCAGCCTGCCGAACCGCTTCTGGTCGGTGGGACCGAAACTGGCCATGACCCTGTTTGACGGCGGCCAGCGTTCGGCGGAAGTCGACCGCGCCGAAGCGTCCTACGACGAAACCGTGGCCAAGTATCGCCAGACCGTACTCGATGGTTTCCGCGAGGTTGAAAACTACATGGTCCAGCTCAAGGTCCTGGAAGACGAGGCGGTCGTCAGTAACGAGGCCCTCGAAGCTGCCCGGGAATCCCTGCGCCTGACCCAGAACCAGTACAAGGCCGGCCTGATCGCTTATCTTGATGTGGTCACCGTGCAAGCGACGGCCCTGAGCAACGAACGCACGGTGCTGACCCTGCTGCAAACCCGGCTGGTTGCCAGCGTGCAACTGATCGCCGCGCTGGGCGGTGGTTGGGATGGGCAGATGCAGCTGAGCGACAAGAAATAAACAACGATCCTGCAGGTGTACTGGCTTGTGTGTGCGGGCTTGCTCGCGAAAGCGGTGGGTCAGTCAACTGTGTATGAACTGACCCACCGCTTTCGCGAGCAAGTCCGTTCACACAAGGGTTTAGCGGTGTTTTTGAGCCAGTAGATTGGCGTCAAATTGTGAATGATGGCTATACGATAATATTTCAGGTGTACAAGATTTATTCTCGCTACAATCCCCGACTTTTCACCCGGGCATGGATGCCGTTTGGCCCATTTGGTCACGAGAAGTCCCATGCTCACCGGTAGTTATTCCCACGCCCTGGTCCTGATTTCCCTGTTCGTCGCGATCCTCGCGTCCTATACCGCGCTGGACATGACCGGGCGCATTGCCACGGCCAAAGGCCGCGCCGTCTACCTGTGGATTATCGGCGGTGCGCTGGCAATGGGCGTGGGCATCTGGTCGATGCACTTTATCGGTATGCTCGCCTTTCGCCTGCCTATCAGCCTGGGCTACGACATCGGCATCACCCTGCTGTCACTGCTGATCGCTGTCCTTTCCAGTGGCTTTGCCTTGTGGCTGGTGAGCCAGCCGCGTTTGCCAGCCTGGCAACTGGCATTTGGCGCGCTGATCATGGGCGCAGGCATCAGCGCGATGCATTACACCGGCATGGCCGCGATGCGCATGACGCCCGGCATTGACTATGACCCTACGCTGTTCACCGGCTCCTTGCTGATTGCCGTCGGAGCCTCGGCGGCCGCGTTGTGGATCGCCTTCAACCTGCGGCGCAACACGCCGTATGTGCGCCTGGCCCGGGGTGGCGCGGCGATGGTGATGGGCGTGGCCATTGTCGGCATGCACTACACCGGCATGGCCGCCGCGCGTTTCGCCGATGGCAGTTTTTGCGGCGCAGCCTTGACCGGCCTGAGCGGCAAGGGCCTGGATAACCTGGTGCTGGTGACCACCCTGGCGGTGTTGATCATCGCGCTGCTGACCTCGCTGGCCGATGCCCGCCTGGAAGCCCGTACCGCCGTGTTGGCGGACTCCCTGACCCAGGCCAACCAGGAACTCACCCACCTGGCCCTGCACGACATGCTCACCGGCTTGCCCAATCGCACCTTGCTCGCCGACCGGATTCAACAGGCGATACAGCGGGTGAACGAGGAGGGCGGTTGCTTCGCGCTGATGTTTATCGACCTCGACGGTTTCAAGCCGGTGAACGACGCCTTCGGTCACCACATGGGCGACCAGTTGTTGCAAGAGGTCGGCCTGCGCCTGCGGGAAGACTTGCGCAGCCAGGACACCTTGGCCCGCATCGGCGGTGACGAGTTTGTCTTGCTGGTGCAGTTGACCCAGCCCGACGACGCGCTGCGCCTGGCCGAGCGCCAGGTGGGCTTGATCAACCAGTCTTTCCGGGTAGCCGAGCACGAGTTGAAAATCTCCGCGAGCATCGGCATTGCGCTGTTCCCGGGCAACGGCGCCACGCCTCAGGAACTGCTGATGAACGCCGACGCGGCGATGTATCACGCCAAGGGCATGGGCAAGAACGGCTACAGCTTTTTCGATGTGTCGATGAACACCAATGCACGCAAACAACTGCAACTGCTGCAGGACTTGCGCAACGCGGTGGAGCATGAGCAGTTCCAGCTGTATTACCAGCCCAAGTTCGACGCTATCAGCGGCCGCCCGGTCGGCGCCGAAGCACTGTTGCGCTGGGAACACCCGCAACAAGGCTTGCTGCTGCCGGACAAGTTTATCGAGCTGGCGGAAAAGACCGGGCTGATCATCCCCATCGGCGAATGGGTGCTCAATGAAGCCTGCCGCCAGATGCAGGTGTGGTACGCCCAGGGCTATCACGACTGGCGCATCGCCGTGAACCTGTCGGCCTTGCAGTTCTGCCACGCCGGGCTGGTCAAGAGTGTCGCCAATGCCCTGGAGCGCCACCGGTTGCCAGCCAACAGCCTGACCCTGGAAATCACCGAGACCACTGCCATGAGCGACGCCGATGCGAGCATGACGGTGTTGCAGAAGCTCTCGGACATGGGCGTCGACCTGTCCATCGACGACTTTGGTACCGGCTATTCGAGCCTGATGTACCTCAAGCGCCTGCCGGCCAATGAGCTGAAAATCGACCGCGGGTTTGTACGCGACCTGGAGCACGACAGCGACGATGCCGCCATCGTCTCGGCCATCGTCGCCCTCGGCCAGGCCTTGGGCCTGCGGATCGTTGCCGAAGGGGTGGAGACCGATGTACAGCAGAGTTTCCTGACACGCCTGGGTTGTGATTCCCTGCAAGGTTATCTGCTGGGCCACCCGCTGCCGGCGGACAAGTTCATGATGGACATTGAAAAAGCCAGCGCCGAAGTGGTCGACACCCACGCCTTGAGTGGCGGCCAGACCTGTTAATTCTGACAGTAGCGACCGTGATACTGCGGGTATAGAGTCGATTCCAGGAAGCTGACCTGGGATCCATATGCCTGCGCTCATCACCGGTACTTTCACGCCGACAGGTTCGATGCTCGAACCCCGCTATTTCCACAACTGTGTGCGTATTGCCGACCAAGGTGTGTTGGTGATTGCGGGGGCAGGTCCCGGCGAGGCTTCAGGCTTGCGTTTCGATCAGCTGGCGCCTGGCACACCCGGTCGTTCATCTGCCACCCGCACCATGGCCAGCGTGGAGTTCTACCATCAGGCATCAGGGCAGTGGTCGACGGTTGCGCCGCTGCCCTTTTCTCGAGGTGCCAGTGGTGCGGTGGTGCTGCAGTCGGGCATCGTGCTGTTGACGGCCGGGAGCGAGGGTGGCCAGTCGATCAGCGACGCGCAGTTGTATAACGTTTCAACCAACCGCTGGACGCCAACGGGAGCCCTGCACACGCCTCGTTTCGGCCATACCGGCACGCTGCTCGCGTCAGGAAACGTCTTGGTGGTCGGCGGCAATAATCTGCAGTCAGGCGGCGGGCAGGTGCAAGACAGCGTTGAATGCTACGACCCGCTCACCGGCCATTGGCAGCGTAAAGCCTGGCTCCCTGTGGATGCCATGAATCACACCGCGACGTTGCTGTCGACGGGCGAGGTCCTGGTGGTCGGAGGCTATTCCGGCATGCAGAACGCCGCGCTGCCCCGGGCCTTTCTGTATGACCCTACCACCCACCGCTGGACTGAACGGCGGCCTTTGCCCGCGCCCCGTATGCAGCACACGGCTACTCTGTTGGCCGACGGCCGGGTGTTGATCTGCGGCGGTGCTGCCGAACCTTTTGGCCCGGCGCAAGACCTGGCCTTTATCTACGACCCGGTCCGGAACAGCTGGGACCGGACACTCATGTGTGTTCCGCGCAAAGAGCACAGCGCGACCCGTCTGGTGACCGGAGAAGTCCTGGTGGTGGGCGCCAGCAGCCTCTCCCAACCGGAACACGCGGCGACGGCTGAGCTGTACGACCCACGGTCCGCACAATGGTCGCTGACCGCGCCGCTCCAGCCCGGGCGTTTCGGGCATAGCGCATGCTGCCTTTCGACGGGGCAGGTGCTGATCGCGGGTGGTTCGAGGGCCACCCCGCATCCGGCGCCGCTGTCCAATGCCGAGCTTTTTACATTGGCGTGATCGACAGCGTCTCCCCGGGTTGACCTGAGCCCATGCAAAACCTGCCGGTCGCAGGTAGTATTGGATCCAACAGCTCACGTTGAATCAGGAGACCTTACACATGGACAAAGTCGTCATCATCACCGGTGGCAGCCGTGGGATCGGCGCCGCCACGGCGTTGCTGGCCGCTGCCCAGGGCTATCGTATCTGCATCAATTACCAGGCCGACGAAGACGCCGCCCACCGGGTACTTGAGCAAGTGCGCGCCCTCGGCGCACAGGCCATTGCGGTGCGGGCCGATGTCAGCATCGAAGACGAAGTGATCGGCCTGTTCCACCGTGTTGATACCGAGCTGGGCCGGGTGACGGCACTGGTGAACAACGCCGGTACCGTAGGGCACAAGTCGCGGGTCGATGAAATGTCCGAGTTCCGCATCCTGAAGACGCTCAAGACCAATGTGTTGGGGCCGATCCTCTGCGCCAAGCACGCGCTGCTGCGCATGTCGCCCAAACATGGCGGGCAGGGCGGCAGCATCGTCAACGTGTCGTCGGCCGCCGCGCGCCTGGGGGCGCCGGGGGAGTATGTGGATTACGCCGCGTCCAAGGGCGCATTGGACACCTTCACACTCGGGCTTTCCAAGGAGGTGGCGGGTGAGGGGATCCGGGTCAATGGCGTGCGTCCAGGTTTCATCTTCACCGAGTTCCACGCGCTGAGCGGCGACCCTGACCGAGTCAGCAAGCTGGAACCGGGGATTCCCATGGCCCGTGGCGGGCGTGCCGAAGAAGTCGCGGAAGGGATTATCTGGCTGCTGTCGGACAAGGCGTCCTATGCCACCGGAACCTTTATTGACCTGGCAGGTGGTCGATAACGTCATAGCGCCTGTGCGGGCGCCATCGCGGGCAAGCCCGGCTCCCACAGAGATACGCGATCCATTGTGGGAGCCGGGCTTGTCCGCGATGACGTCAGTTGTCTTCAAGCAGCCTGTCAAAACGAACGCACAATCTTCCCCAGCGTCTCCATGGCCTTCTCACACGACTCGTCCCACGGGCTGCCGTAATTCAAGCGAATGCAGTTCCTGAAGCGCTGTGTCGGCGAAAAGATCGGCCCCGGTGCGATGCTGATGCCCTGGGCCAGGGCCATCTGGAACAGCTTCAACGAGTCGGTCTGCTCCGGCAATTCCAGCCACAGGAAGTAACCGCCAGCGGGCTGGCTGACCCGTGTCTGCGCCGGAAAGTAACGGGCGATGGCCGCGAGCATGGCGCTCTGCTGCTCCTCCAGCGCATAGCGCAACTTGCGCAGGTGCCTATCGTAGCCGCCGTGTTGCAGGTAATCGGCAATCGCCGCCTGGGCCGGCATCGATGCACACAGCGACGTCATCAACTTCAACCGCTCGATCTTCTGCGCATAACGCCCGGCGGCCACCCAGCCTATGCGGTAACCCGGGGCCAGGCTTTTGGCGAACGAGCCGCAATGCATCACCAGGCCTTCGGTGTCGAACGCCTTGGCCGGTTTCGGCGCTTGTTGGCCGTAGTACAACTCGGCGTACACGTCGTCTTCGATCAGCGGCACCTGGTGGCTGCGCAGCAACTCCACCAGCTCCTGCTTCTTGGCCTCGGGCATGGTCGCGCCCATCGGGTTCTGGAAGCTGGTCATGCACCAGCAGGCCTTGATCGGGTAACGCTCCAGGCTTTGCGCCAGCACCTTGAGGTCAATGCCATCGCGCGGGTGCACGGGGATTTCCACCGCCTTGAGCTTCAGGCGTTCGAGGATTTGCAGGCTGGCATAAAACGCCGGGGCTTCGATGGCTACCAGGTCGCCCGGTTCGGTCACGGCTTGCAGGCACAGGTTAAGCGCCTCGAGCGCACCGTTGGTGATCAACAGTTCTTCCATTGGCAGCATCAGCCCGCCAACCATGTAGCGCAGGGCGATTTGCCGGCGCAGTTGCGGGTTGCCTGGCGACATGTCGGTGACCACCATGCGCGGGTCCATTTCCCGGCTGGCGCTGGCCAGGGAGCGGGCCAGGCGTGGCAAGGGGAACAGCGTCGGGCTGGGGAAGGCCGAGCCGAAGGGCACGGTTTGCGGGTCCTTGATGGAGTCGAGCACCGAGAACACCAGCTCGCTCACGTCCACTTCGGTGGATTCGTGCACATGAGCACTCACCACCGGCTCGGAGAACGGGCTCGGCGCATGGGTATTGACGAAGTACCCGGAGCGCGGCCGGGCGCGGATCAGCCCGCGACGTTCCAGCAGGTAGTAGGCCTGGAACACCGTGGACGGGCTGACCCCGTAGGTCTGGCTGGCATAGCGTACCGAAGGCACGCGCTGGCCGGGGCCGAGGACGCCGGAGCGAATCAGTTCTGCGATGTCGTCGGCGAATTTTTCGTAGCGTTTCATTGAGTCTCAGTGCTTTGAACAGATTTTGCTGGTTGAACACAGATCAAATGTGGGAGCTGGCAAGCCAGCTCCCACATTTGATCTCCAGTGTTGCTGAAAGCTCGGGTTCAGCGATTCAATGGCGCCACAAACCGGCTGTCCGCCGCGCTGTAGATCCACGGTTCATCCACGTCCGTGACCTTGAAGCGGATGGTCTGTGAACTGCTGGCCGGCTTGTCTGCCGTCATCGCCACCGACACCGGCACATCGGTAATTTCCCCCGGCGCCAGGCTGATGTCCGTCTTGCCCTGCAACTGGAAGCCATCGCCGTCTATCAGCTCCAGGCGGTAATCCTGGCGCTGCTGGGTCTTGTTGATGACCTTGAGGCTGTAGATGTTCTCGATCAAGCCTTCACTGTTTTCGCGAAACATCCCACGGTCTTTGGTCACGTCCAGCGACACCATCGGGCGCGCCACCAGGGCCACCACCAGCGCGCCGATCATCACCAGCAGCACGGCACTGTAGCCGATCAGCCGTGGCCTGAGCAGATGGGTCTTGCCACCTTGCAACTGATGCTCCGAGGTATAGCTGACCAGGCCGCGGGCATAGCCCATCTTGTCCATGATCGAATCACAGGCATCGATACACGCGGCGCAGCCGATGCATTCCATTTGCAGGCCGTCACGGATGTCGATGCCGGTGGGGCACACCTGCACGCACAGCTGGCAGTCAATGCAGTCGCCCAGGCCGACGTCCGCCGGTTGCACGTCACGTTTGCGTGGGCCACGGTTTTCGCCACGGGCCACGTCGTAGGAAATGGTCAGGGTGTCTTTGTCGAACATCACACTCTGGAACCGCGCATACGGGCACATGTGCATGCACACCGCTTCCCGCAGCCAGCCGGCGTTGATGTAGGTGGCGCCGGTGAAAAACAGCACCCAGAACAGGCTGACGCCGCCCATTTGCCAGGTCAGCAGTTCCACGGCCAGCGGCCGGATCGGCGTGAAATAGCCGACAAACGTCAGCCCGGTCAGCACGCTGATACCCAGCCATAGCGTGTGCTTGGCCGAGCGCCGTGCCAGCTTGTTCAAGCCCCAGGGCGCGGCTTGCAGCTTGATGCGCTGGTTTCGCTCGCCTTCAGTGACCTTTTCGCACCACATGAACAGCCAGGTAAACGAGCTTTGCGGGCAGGTATAGCCGCACCACACCCGCCCTGCGAACACGGTGATCGCAAACAGGCCGAATGCGCAGATGATCAACAGCGCCGACAGCAGGATGAAATCCTGGGGCCAGAAGGTCGCACCGAAGATGTGGAATTTACTTTCAGCCAAGTCCCACAGCACCGCTTGCCGGCCGCCCCAGTTCAGCCACACGGTGCCGAAAAACGCCAGGAACAGAAAGCCTGCGCCCACCACACGCAAGGTGCGAAACAGGCCGGTAAAACTGCGGGTATGAATCAGGTTGTCGCTGGATTTGGCCTTCATCTTCTTTGGATGTGCAGGCTCAAACACTTCTACGGTTCGGACGGGGATTCTATCGCTCATGGTCTTTCGCTCATCAGCCTCCATCAGGCAGATGAACTATGCCGGGCGCTCTGTTTGCATAACAGACTCAGCTATGGCGATAAAAAGCGGATCAGATGGCCCGGCGGTGACGCCCTGCGACAATGTGCTGCACCCTGTGGCGCGTGGGGTGCAGCGCTTTTCAGGCAGTGATGATCCAGGTCAATCAAATCACCGAATCACCGTCGGTGGCCTTCAAATGCTTACGGCCGTCGGTGGCGCCTGCTACGGTCAATGCGTCGGCTTCTGCTTCGGTGATGTAGATCCGCTCGCCGTTCAACTCAACGGCCGACATGGATTTGGCGCTGTCGGTAATCACGGTGACATCGGTGGCGGCTAGGCTTCTTTCTTCACCGCTTTCGTCGACCTTGAAGTAACAGGTCTGGTTTTCGATACGTACGGGCATGGTGCTGTCCTTTTCCTGGGGTACTCAAGGTTAGGCGTTGCCCGTGGATGAATGGTTCTGCGCAACTGACTGACGGTCGGCGCTGTCCATTTCGTATCTACCCATGAAAAGGACACGTCCATGGACGCGTGGTGGCATGAAGTCTGGCAAACCCTGCAAACGGAATTTGCCGACATCGGCGATGCCCGGCAACTGACACAAGTCACGGTGCGGTTGCTGATCGCGGCGATTCTCGGCGGCATCCTCGGTTTTGAGCGCGAACACAAAGGCAAGGCGGCCGGGGTGCGCACCCACATGTTAGTGGCCATAGGCGCCGCGCTGTTCGTGCTGGTGCCGAGCATGTCGGGCTCCCAGGCTGATGCCATGAGCCGCGTGCTGCAAGGCGTGATCGCGGGTATCGGGTTTCTGGGTGCCGGTACCATCCTCAAGGGCAAGGAAGATGAAGAAGGCCACGTCAAAGGCCTGACCACCGCGGCTGGCCTGTGGATGACCGCCGCCATTGGCGTGGCGGCGGGGATGGGGCGCGAGTCCACTGCCGTGCTCAGCACCTTGCTGGCGTTGGCGGTGTTCAATGTGATGCCAAGGATCGTGCGCCTGTTCGAGAAGGACTAGACGATGACGGGCGGCATCGTCGTCGGTGGCTCCTCCACCGGCGGTGGCTGTGTCCCTGGCGGTTCCTGCTCGGGAATCGGGTCGGGCTCTGTAGGTGGCAATGTCGGTTTATCGATGTTCGGGTCAGGCGTTTCAGCCGGGATCGGGATATTCATCGGTGTGGCCTCCTTTGTGCTTTGCTCTATCGGTGGACAATCGCCCGGTGGATTTGATTCCCCGCCCGATGGCGTTACATCCACCTGAACTTTTCAATCGCCAGCATGCTCGGAACCTATACGGCCCTGCTCAGGGAGAGCACTGCCGTTTCAGAATTTGGATCAAGCGCAAGAGCGTCCACTGGGCGTTAAGGGGAGATGCTCGATGACTGCTGAAACACTGACCCAAGACGATTCAACCTCCACATTACCGCTGTCCCAGGCACTGTTGCTGCCAAGGATTGCGATTGAAAGCACCACTCCGGTTATCGATGGCGGCGCGTTTGCGGTCAAGGCTGTAGTGGGCCAGCGGGTCCAGGTTGCCAGCAAGGTGTTCGCTGACGGCCACGACAAGCTGGCAGTGCTGATCCGCTGGCGCCCGCTGAGCGAAGAAAGCTGGCACAGCGTGGTGATGACCGATGTCGGCAACAACGGCTGGGAAGGGGCGTTCACCGTGACCGCCCAGGGGCCGCATGAGTATTGCATCGAGGCCTGGATCGACACGTTCGCCAGCTTCCGCTACGAATTAAGCAAGAAACACGAGGCCGGGGTACCGGTCAGCCTGGAGCTGCAGGAAGGCCGCAGCCAGGTCTTGCAAGCCGCCGAACGCAGTGACAACGAACTGCGCGACCGCCTGATGCTGCTGCACCACGAACTCTCCGGCCTGTTGGAAACCGAGCAAATCGCGCTGTTTCTGCACGAAGACAGTGCACATTTGATGACCCAGGCCGATCACCGCGCCTATTTGAGCATCAGCCCGGTATTCCCGATTGACGTGGAACGCGAAGCCGCGCAGTTCGCCAGCTGGTATGAGCTGTTTCCCCGCTCGATCACCGACGATCCGGCGCGCCACGGCACCTTTAACGACGTGCACTCACGTTTGTCGATGATCCATGACATGGGTTTTGACGTGCTGTACTTCCCGCCGATCCATCCCATCGGCCGCAGCCACCGCAAGGGCAAGAACAACTCCCTGACTGCCGGGCCCGATGATCCGGGTAGCCCGTATGCCATCGGCAGCGAAGAGGGTGGCCACGAGGCGATCCACTCGCAGCTCGGCACCCGTGAAGACTTCCGCAACCTGGTCAAGGCCGCCGCCGACCATGGCCTGGAAATCGCCCTGGATTTCGCGATCCAGTGTTCCCAGGACCACCCATGGCTCAAGCAGCATCCGGGCTGGTTCAACTGGCGGCCCGACGGCACGATCAAATACGCCGAGAACCCGCCGAAGAAATACCAGGACATCGTCAACGTCGACTTCTACGCGGCGGATGCGATTCCCAGCCTGTGGATCGAGTTGCGCGACATCGTGGTCGGTTGGGTGGAAGAGGGCGTGAAGACCTTTCGCGTCGACAATCCCCACACCAAGCCGCTGCCGTTCTGGCAATGGCTGATCAGCGATGTGCGCTCCAAGTACCCGGACGTGATCTTCCTGGCTGAAGCGTTCACCACCCCGGCGATGATGGCGCGGTTGGGCAAGGTCGGTTACTCCCAGAGCTACACCTACTTCACCTGGCGCAACACCAAGGCCGAGTTGAGTGAGTACCTGAGCCAATTGAACGAGTCGCCGTGGCGCGAGTGCTTCCGGCCGAACTTCTTCGTTAACACGCCGGACATCAACCCGGGCTTCCTGCATGAATCCGGCCGCGCGGGCTTCTTGATCCGCGCCGCGCTGGCCACCATGGGCTCGGGCCTGTGGGGCATGTATTCCGGTTTTGAACTGTGCGAAGCGGCCCCCGTGCCCGGCAAGGAAGAGTACCTCGACTCGGAAAAGTACGAGATCCGCCCGCGAGACTTCACAGCCCCCGGCAACATCATTGCCGAGATCGCCCAGCTCAACCGCATACGCCGGCAAAACCCGGCCTTGCAGACGCATCTGGGGCTGAAACTCTACAACGCGTGGAACGACAACATCCTGTACTTCGGCAAGCGCAGTGAGGACGGCAGCAACTTCATTCTGGTGGCCGTGAGTCTCGACCCGTTCAACGCCCAGGAGGCCAATTTCGAATTGCCGCTGTGGGAGATGGGCCTGCCGGACGACGCCCAGACCCAAGGCGAAGACTTGATGACCGGCCACCGCTGGACCTGGTACGGCAAGACCCAATGGATGCGCATCGAACCGTGGCATCAGCCGTTTGGCATCTGGCGCATTACCGTTTCCTGAAGCTGATCTCCAATCCAAAGGAGATCTAATGTGGGAGCTGGCTTGCCTGCGATAGCGGTGTGTCAGTGCAGATGATACTGGCTGTTCCACCGCTATCGCAGGCAAGCCCGCTCCCACATTGACCGAGTTCCTTCAGGCAGAATTTTTCGAATTTCCAGGAGTTTCCAATGGCGAAGAAACCCAAGGCTGCCACCTTTATCAAAGACCCGCTCTGGTACAAGGACGCGGTGATTTATCAGGTTCACGTCAAATCCTATTTCGACTCCAACAACGACGGCATCGGTGACTTTCCCGGGCTGATCGCCAAGCTTGACTACATCGCCGACCTCGGCGTGAACACCATCTGGCTGCTGCCGTTCTATCCCTCGCCACGCCGTGATGATGGCTACGACATCGCCGAGTACCGTGGCGTGCACAGCGACTACGGAACCATGGCCGACGCCAAGCGCTTTATCGCCGAAGCCCACAAACGCGGGTTGCGGGTCATCACCGAACTGGTGATCAACCACACGTCGGACCAGCACCCGTGGTTTCAGCGCGCTCGCAAGGCCAAGCCGGGTTCGGCAGCGCGGGACTTCTACGTGTGGTCCGATGACGACCAGAAATACGACGGCACCCGCATCATTTTCCTCGACACCGAAAAGTCCAACTGGACCTGGGACCCGGTCGCCGGCCAATACTTCTGGCACCGCTTCTATTCCCACCAGCCGGACCTCAACTTCGACAACCCGCAGGTCATGAAAGCCGTGCTGTCGGTGATGCGCTACTGGCTCGACATGGGCATCGACGGCCTGCGCCTGGATGCCATCCCGTACCTGATCGAACGCGACGGCACCAACAACGAAAACCTCCCGGAAACCCACGATCTGCTCAAGCAGATTCGCGCCGAGATCGACGCCAACTACCCCGACCGCATGCTCCTGGCCGAAGCCAACCAATGGCCGGAAGACACCCAGCTGTACTTCGGGGACAAAAAGGGCGATGACGGCGACGAATGCCACATGGCGTTCCACTTCCCGCTGATGCCGCGCATGTACATGGCGCTGGCCCAGGAAGACCGTTTTCCGATTACCGACATCCTGCGCCAGACCCCGGAGATCCCGGCCAATTGCCAATGGGCAATTTTCCTGCGCAACCACGATGAACTGACCCTGGAAATGGTCACCGACAAAGAGCGCGACTACCTCTGGAACTACTACGCCGCCGACCGCCGTGCGCGCATCAACCTGGGGATTCGCCGGCGCCTGGCGCCGTTGATGGAGCGTGACCGCCGCCGCATCGAGTTGCTCAACAGCCTGCTGCTGTCGATGCCTGGCACGCCGACCCTGTACTACGGCGATGAAATCGGCATGGGCGACAACATCTACCTCGGCGACCGCGACGGCGTGCGCACGCCGATGCAATGGTCCATCGACCGCAACGGCGGCTTCTCCCGCGCCGACCCGGCCAGCCTGGTATTGCCGCCGATCATGGACCCTCAATACGGCTACCAGTCGGTCAACGTCGAAACCCAGACCCAGGACCCGCACTCGTTGCTGAACTGGACCCGACGCATGCTCGCCGTGCGTAAACAGTCCAAGGCTTTCGGTCGCGGCAGCCTGAAAATGCTCTCGCCCACCAACCGCCGCATCCTGGCGTATACCCGCGAATTCGTGGGCGCCGATGGCAAGAATGAAATCATCCTCTGCGTGGCCAACGTTTCCCGCAGCGCCCAGGCCGCCGAACTCGATCTTTCAGCGTTTGCCGGCATGGTCCCGGTGGAGATGCTCGGCGGCAACGCCTTCCCGCCCATTGGCCAGCTGAATTTCCTGCTGACGCTGGCACCGTACGGCTTCTATTGGTTCGTGCTTGCGGCGGAAAACCAGATGCCGAGCTGGCATGTGGAGCCGGCGCAAAGCATCCCGGACTTCACCACCCTGGTGCTGAAGAAACGCATGGAAGAACTGCTCGAAGCACCGTGCCGCACCACCCTGGAACAAAATGCCTTGCCCGTGTGGCTGCCCAAGCGCCGCTGGTTTGCCAGCAAGGACACGGCAATCGATGCCGTGCACATCGCTTACGGCGTGCGCTTTGGCGACCCGCAGCATCCGGTGTTGCTCAGTGAAATCGAAGTCACCAGTGCCGGGCAGGTCAGCCGCTATCAGCTGCCGTTCGGCTTCCTCGGCGAAGACCAGTTCACCAGCGCCTTGCCGCAACAACTGGCGCTTGCCCGTGTGCGGCGAGTGCGTCAGGTGGGCTTGGTGACCGATGCCTTCAGCCTCGACACCTACATCCGCGGCGTGATCCAAGGCCTGCAGGCCAAAACCGTCCTCGACTCCACCGATGGCGAGATTCGCTTCGAGCCCACGGCGCAGTTGGCCAAACTGGAATTGAACGACGAGTCGGAAGTGCGCTACCTCGCCGCCGAACAGTCCAACAGCTCAGTGGTGGTGGGCGGCAGCCTGGTGCTCAAGTTGATTCGCAAAGTCAGCGCCGGGGTCCACCCGGAACTGGAAATGGGCGCCTACCTGACCGAAGCTGGCTACGAACATATCTCGCCGCTGCTGGGTTCGGTGATTCGCCATGACGCCGATGGCCAGGACAACCTGCTGATGATTGCCCAGGGTTATCTCAGCAACCAGGGCGACGCCTGGGGCTGGACCCAGAACAACCTGGAACGGGCGATTCGCGACGAACTGGCCGAAGCCATCTCCGAGCAGGAACAGCACTACAACGCCCTCGGTGAACTGGCGGATTTTGCCGGCTTGCTCGGCCAGCGCCTTGGTGAAATGCATCAAGTGCTGGCAGCACCGACCGCCAACAAGGCCTTCAAGCCCGAGGTTACGTCCCTCAAGGACAGCCAGGGCTGGGCCAAGCATGTGCGCGCACAAATTGACCGTGCGTTGCAGTTGCTTAAGCAGCATCAAACCAAGTTGAACCCTGCCGATCAGGCATTGGTCAGTGCTTTACTGGATCAGAAAAAGGCCATCGCCAGTTACGTTCAGGACCTGGCGAAAGCCACGGTGGGCGGGTTGCGCATTCGCGTGCATGGCGACCTGCACCTGGGCCAGGTACTGGTGGTGAAAGGTGATGCCTACCTGATCGACTTCGAGGGCGAACCGGCGCGGCCGCTGCATGAACGTCGCGGCAAACACAGCCCGTACAAGGATGTGAGCGGGGTGCTACGGTCGTTTGATTACGCGGCGGCCATGGCGGTGAATGTGCAGGGGGTCGATCAGTCGCCTGAGGCCAATGCGTCGCGGCAACGGGTCGCGGATCGCTACTTGCATGAAGCCAGGCAGGCATTTATCCAGGCCTATCACGCTGCCACGACTACACTGGCCCATGACTGGCAGGATGCCAAAGGCCAGGACGCAGCGCTGGCGTTGTTCAGCCTGGAGAAGGCCGCGTACGAAGTGGCCTACGAAGCAGAGAATCGCCCAAGCTGGTTACCAGTGCCGTTGCAAGGTTTGCACGGGCTGCTCAGCGGGCTGAAACCATTATCGAAAACTGCACGCGGTGGGGAGTCGTCATGAGTTTTACAAGCAAAGAACCGCTGCAGCCAAAGTTGAGTGTGATGCCAGCGTCCAAGGACATCGAGGCGTTGGTGCGCGCAGAGCACCATGACCCGTTCTCGATCCTTGGGCCCCACGATGACGAGCAGGGCGGCCAGTTCATTCGCGCCTTCCTGCCGGAAGCCTTGAGTGTCCAGGTGCTGGCCCGTGACAGCGGCGAGCACATCGGCAGCCTCGATGCGACCCAGGTGCCCGGCTTGTTTGTCGGCCATTTCGGCAGCCGCCAGGCATACCTGCTGAAAATCCAGTGGGCCGGTGGCGAGCAGGTCACCGAAGACCCTTACAGCTTCCAGCAACTGCTGTTGGGCGAAATGGACCTGTACCTGTTCGCCGAAGGCAATCACCGCGACCTGAGCAGTTGCCTCGGCGCACAAGTGACCAGCGTCGACGGCGTCGAGGGCGTGCGCTTTGCCGTATGGGCACCGAATGCCCGCCGCGTGTCGGTGGTGGGCGACTTCAACATCTGGGACGGGCGCCGCCATCCAATGCGCCTGCGCCATCCGTCCGGGGTCTGGGAAATCTTCATCCCGGGCCTGCAACCGGGCGCGGCTTACAAGTACGAAATTCTGGGTGCCCACGGGATCCTGCCGCTCAAGGCCGACCCCATGGCCCTGGCCACGCAGATGCCGCCGGATACCGCGTCCAAAGTCGCTCCGCCGCTGCAAGTCGACTGGCAGGACCATGACTGGATGCAATCGCGCGGCGAGCGGCAAAAACCCAGCGCGCCGCTGTCGATCTACGAGTTGCATGCGGGTTCCTGGCAGTGCGAACTGGACGAAGTCGGCGAAGTGTCGCGCCAGTACAGTTGGCGCGAGCTGACCGAGCGCTTGATTCCGTACGTGCAGCAGTTGGGCTTCACCCATATCGAACTGATGCCGATCATGGAGCACCCGTTTGGCGGTTCCTGGGGCTATCAGGCGCTGTCGCAATTTGCGCCCACGGCGCGTTTCGGCTCGCCGGAGGATTTCGCGTACTTCGTCAATGCCTGCCACCAGGCCGACATCGGCGTGATCCTCGATTGGGTGCCGGCGCATTTTCCCACCGACACCCATGGCCTGGCGCAATTCGACGGCACCGCGCTTTACGAATACGCCAACCCGCTGGAAGGCTTCCACCAGGATTGGGACACCCTGATCTACAACCTAGGGCGCACCGAAGTCCATGGCTTCATGCTGGCGTCGGCGCTGCACTGGCTCAAGCACTTCCATATCGACGGCCTGCGAGTGGATGCCGTGGCGTCGATGCTGTATCGCGACTATTCGCGCAAGGCCGGTGAATGGGTGCCGAACCGCCACGGAGGTCGTGAAAATCTCGAAGCCATCGACTTCCTGCGTCACCTCAACGACGTGGTCGCCCTGGAAGCCCCAGGCGCACTGGTGATCGCCGAGGAATCCACCGCATGGCCCGGCGTAAGCCAGCCGACCCAACAGGGCGGCCTGGGTTTCAACTACAAATGGAACATGGGCTGGATGCACGATTCGCTGCACTACATCCAGCAAGACCCGGTGTACCGCGCCCACCATCACAACGAGCTGAGTTTCGGCCTGGTGTATGCCTGGTCCGAGCGTTTTATCCTGCCGATTTCCCACGATGAAGTGGTGCACGGCAAACACTCGCTGATCGACAAGATGCCCGGGGACCGCTGGCAGAAGTTTGCCAACCTGCGGGCTTATCTGAGCTTCATGTGGATGCATCCGGGCAAGAAGCTGCTGTTCATGGGCTGCGAGTTCGGCCAATGGCGCGAGTGGAACCACGATCAGCAACTGGACTGGTACCTGCTGCAATACCCTGAACACCGGGGCGTGCAGAAACTGGTGGGTGACCTCAACCGCCTGTACCGCGAAGAACCCGCACTGCACGACCAGGACGACGCGCCACAGGGCTTCCAGTGGCTGATCGGCGACGACGCGATCAACAGCGTCTACGCCTGGCTGCGCTGGAGCAAGGACGGCAGGCCGGTGCTGGTGGTGGCCAACTTCACGCCGGTGCCACGCGAGGCCTACAAGGTCGGCGTGCCATTTGCCGGGCGCTGGAGCGAAGTGATCAACAGCGATGCCGACACTTATGCCGGTTCCAACTTTGGCAACGGTGGCGGGGCGTTTACGGAGGACGAGCCCAAGCATGGGCAGCCGTTGTCGCTGTCGCTGAACCTGCCGCCATTGGGCGTGCTGATCCTGCGACCGGAAGCCTGACACGCCTCTTGTAGGAGCGAGCTTGCTCGCGAAGACCGTTAACGATAACGCGGCTAATCTGGATGAGCGCGGTGTCTTGATGTTTTTCGCGAGCAAGCTCGCTCCTACAGTTTAGAAGTCGACCCTTATGCCAATCGTACCCTTGCGCCCATTCAGCTGATTGCTGTCCAGATTGCTGTTGTACCCCACCTCGCCATACACACTGACCGTGCTCGATACCTGCAGCGTCGTCCCGGTGCTGATGTCCAGCGTGGTGGACTTTTGTTCGGTGTTGATGTCCGTGCTGTCATTGAACGTGACGGTGTTATTCCCCGCGCTGGCGTGCCACACGTTGGTACGCACATAAGGCAGCAGGGGCATGCCGCTCACGCTGTAGCTGCCCTTGAGGCGAATACCAAGGCGGGTGACGATGTTAGTGTCGGCGCTGAATGAGACATCTGAAATCCCGTCATTCTGGCTGTCCAGATAGCTACGATCGACAATCACCTGGGCCTGCGGCTCAACCTCCCAGTGTTCAGACACCGCAAACGGCATTCCCACCTCCACGGACCCCAGTACGTTGTGGCCCTTGGTCGGCAGTTTGAGGCCCCGGTCGGATTCACTGTGGCCATCGAACCGTGTACCCATCAGCACGAAATCGATATAGGCGCGGTTGGCGCCGATGAGCGTCCAATACGCGCCCAAGCTGTCACCGCGCAGGGTGGTGTTGCCGGCGTCCTTGCCTTGAAAACCGCTATTGAATCCCGCCACATTGCCCGTCAGGCGGCTGTGGCCGACAAAGAATCCGAAGCGTTGGGTCAGGCCAGCGTCGTCGGTCCAGGCATACAGGTCAGTGCCAACCTGGAAACCGGATATCGAGCTGTCCAGTGATGGGCTGACGGTACCGGCGAATGATTGCCGCGTGCTGCTGCCATACACCCGGCCCCAACCTGCCGCTAAAGCGCCAGGTTGCCGTTGCAGGCTTTGGTCACCCATGCGTTCGTGGTAGGTGCCCAGCATGCCTTGGACCATCTGTTGTACGGCGGGAAACAGCACGGCGTACACCGGGACTTCCGGGCGATAGATCGGTATCGGTTCTTCGCCTGGGAAAATCCCCGGAAGGTCCGGCGTGCCATCGGCCGGGACGGGTGGGAGGATGCCCACTGGGTCGTCAGGATCCTCAGGGTCAACAGGGTTGGGCAGCGGCGGCGCCACCACTGCGGATCGCAGGAACCAGTTTTGCCCGGTGCCCGGCGTCACGCCACCTTTGAACAGGTAGTACTCGTAGGCGCCTGCGGAAACGGCACCACCGCGCAGGGTAAACGCCAGGTCGCTGCTCGTGGCACCGTTAAGCGCCTCAACCACCTGGATGCCGTTTTGCCGGGTCATGGCGCCGGGGCCGGCAAGGTTGGTGACCGTGACGGTGGTGCCGCCTTGCAGCGTGCCCTGGCTCACCACCAGCTTGTCACTGGCCGAACCGTCGGCGCCGAGCACCGATTGCAGCGCCAGTTCGCCGCCATTGCCGGTGTAGTTGCCGTTGACGGTCAGGCTATCGGTCGCGCTGGAGCTGCCGGTGGTCATGTCGATCAGGCCACCGTTGTTCAGGTTGGCTTGCTGCCCGGCCGTGAAGGGGCTGATGCTGCCCTGTGTTACCTGCAGGGCGGCGCTGCCAAAAATGTTCATCGTTCCGGTGGCCGTAGCGCTGTCACCGAGCTTGAAGTCGCCACCCAGGGTCAGGCGCGAATTGTTGTCCAGGTTGACCGTTTCCCAGTTGATATAGCGGGTTGGCGTGGCGGATTGGGTGTTGTCGAAGGTCAGGGTGTCATTACCCAAACCACCGTCCAGCTGCGGTGTAGAGGCCAGGGTGGTTTCTGTCAGGTTGTGCAGGAAACCCTTGTCAGCGCCTTCGCCCATGAGGATTTCCTTATGGATCAGGCCACCGCCTTCCCAACTGAACTCATCGTCGCCAAAACTGGCGAGGATCTGCCCATCTATCTCACCGCCGCTGACTTTGATGATGTCGTTGCCGCCGCTGACGCTGATATTGCCACCGACGGTTCCTCCGGAAACCAGGATGGTATCGTTTCCGAAGCCGGTGACCAGATTGCCAAAGATTTCTCCCCCCCTCAGGTCGAACAGGTTGTTGTCGAGCTTCATGTCGACCCGTCCGATGCTGCCACCGGTCATCAGCGCAATATCGCCGTCTTCAAACGCACCGATGATCTTTCCGCTGCTCATGGTGAACTCGTCATGACCGTCGCCCTGAGCCAATGAGGTGACGTTACCACCGCTCTGGAAGTACTGATCGACCCCATCACCCTGGGAGATTGCACCGGAACTGCCCCCGCTGATTTGCGCGATATCACGGCCTGAGCCTTGAGTCACTGTGCCGGAGATATTGCCATTGAACAGCTGGAAGATATTTCTTCCGTCGCCTTGGTTGATCGCGCCATTGATCGCGCCGGAATCCATCGTGACCCGATCATCACCCGCGCCATAGGTCACGTTACCGACGATGATGCCGGTGCCACCGACGGGGAACTCCAGGACGTTGCTTCCTTGTAAATCCGTCAGCGTGCCGGCACTGCCATCGCGGCAAAGGGTGTTGTCGTCGCCAGCGGTTATGACCAGCGTACAGGCAGCCTGCGCGGGGAGGGGCCAATTGAGCAACAGCGTCGTCACGCTGCAGACGCCCAGATACGTCACTGATGAAAACCGTGTGCTCATGATTCGCCCTCCCTGCAAGCCGGTATTCCAAGCTAGCCACACAGAGAGAGCGTTCGCTACTGTCAGAAGTTACAGGTATAGACGAGTGGGTGCGCCTACAAAAATACAATCTCATACGGCTCGCGCATGCGCTCCAGCAGCACTTGAGCCAGATTCGGCGCCAGGCCAATTTCCGGGTCGCCCGCCAATTGGCTGGCATAGGCGTGGGCAGCATGCAGCTTGCGGGCGACGCTCCAGGTGTCGAGCCGGACTTTGCGTGCGCGCTGCCAGGGGATTGCCGAGGTCTCTCGCGCGGGCCAATGCCAGGCCCAGATCGGCAGTTCATTCAGGTGCACGCCTTTGAGCGCACAGGCTTTGGCAGCGGCGCGGCCGACGGCGTCATGGTCGTCATTGCCGTCGTTGCGCCAGGTCGTGAACACCACGTCGCCGGGTTGCAGGTAGCGGGCGATGAACTGGCTCATCTGCTGTTCCCGCACCGCCAGGGCGTTGTCGGCAAAGCCGCCGCGAATCCATTTCAGGCTGTGCAGGGGCACCCCCAGGCGGCGCAGGGCTTCCACACTTTCCTGGGGCCGCACCACGCTCAAGCGTTTCGCCGGCCACACGCTGGACCCCGGGTGGCTGGCGCTGCCGTCGGTAATCGAGATTAGTTGCAGAGGATATTCAAGGGTGCTGAGCAATTGCAGCAGACCGCCACAGGCGATCACTTCGTCGCCGGGATGCGGAGCGATGACCACCACGCGAGCGCCGGCAGGTACCAGGGTTGCGGGATTGATGGCAGGGATTTGCGCGAGTTGCGGGGCGCTGTTCCAGATTTGCGCGGGGCCCCGGCGGTTGTCACTTAACAGTGCAGGCTTCATGAGTGTCACGTCCTTGTTCATCGGTGGTGCAGGCCGTACCCCGTTGACGGGACGGCTCTTGTGGGACGCGAGCGTCATCCAATGCACGCTCGCGGCGCTACGGCGTTCCAACCCTGGATTGCCGTGCAAGGAATAGTGATGATAGTTATGAATCGCCGCTTTAACACCGCCGAGTGTCGCAATTTTTTCAGGAGGCTTGCATCAGGCTCTTCAGGTAGTCACCGAAGCCGCCCTGTGCGCGGCAATCCAGGCGGGCGCTGGTAATCACCTGGGGCGAGTGACTCCAGGCAATGGAAGCCCCGCAGCGCTCCAGTTGGCGTACCAGCTCCACGTCTTCATGGCAGGGCAACGGCTCAAAACCGCCGGCCCGCACGTACGCACCCGCGCTGATCCCCAGGTTGGCACCGTGAATATGCCGATGCCCGTCCCGGGCCTCATAGGCCTGGTGATAGCGAATTTGCGCCGCCGGGTCGAAGTCTTCGCTCCAGGCATCCACCGTCACCGTGCCACACACCGCATCCACACCCAGGGCCAGTTGCGCCACCAGCCAATCGGGGGCGACGCGGCTGTCGGCGTCAGTGCAGGAAATCCAGCGCGCGCCATTGTTGAGCAAGTGCCGCGCACCCACGCCACGCACGTGGCCCACGTTACGCGCCTGCACTTCCAGGGTTTGTACCTGGTATTCGCGGGCGATCATCGCGCTGCGATCGCTGCAACTGTCGAGCACCGTAAGAATCTGCACCTCTTCACCCAGCAGACCTGGATGACTGGCCGCGACCATTGCGGCTTTCAGGCATTCAGGCAGCAGTTTTTCCTCGTTATGCACGGGTATCAGGATGCCGATCATCGCAGTCCCTCCAGGGTGGCGGCCGTAGTGCCGTCCCGGCTCCACAGGTCCAGTAGAAAATCGCTTTCGTGATGCTGCACCAGGTGTGGCATGTCGAGTCGCTGGGCAAGGCGCGCGTGTACCTGTTCGGCTGTCTGCGGGCAACCGTCGATGGGCGGGCGCCAATGGCAGGCGAGGATTTGTCCGTCAGGCGTCAGGCAGGCCAGGGCGCGATCGATCAGCCCGTCAAAGTCCTTCGGGTCCAGGTAGTAACACAGCTCGCTGAGCACGATCAGCTCGAAGGTCTCGCTGGGCCATTGCTCGGGCAGGCGGCTCTGCTGCACGGTGGCGTGGCTGAAGCCGCGCAGCCGCGCCTGTGCCAGGCTGACCGCCGCTTGCGCCGTGTCACAGCACAGCAGGCGGTCACAGCGCGGGGCCAGCTCGAAGCTCAGCTCCCCGTTGGCGCAGCCAGGCTCGAAAATCGAGGCGTAGCGGGGCCGGGTCAGCAGGGCCAGGGTCAGGGCCCGCTTGCGCCGCTCGTACCAGCGTTGGCGAAAGGCCCAAGGGTCGTCGTTGCCGGCAAACAGCTCATCGAAGTAGGGGGTGGCGACGCTCATACAAACACCACTTCAAAGGGCTGCAACAGGCGCTCCAGCACATAAGGTGCGAGCACCGGCGGCAGGCCGATCTGCGGGTCGCCCTCCAACTGGCTGGCGAACGCATGGATTGCATGCCGTTTACGGGCCACGGCTTCAGGTGTCAGGAGGATTTTGCGAGCGCGATCCCAAGGCACCTGGCTGTCTTCCGGGGTTGCCCAATGCCAGGTCCATACGGGCAGCTCCAGCAAGGTTGCGCCCACGGCCCGGGTCGCCTTGGCACTGGCGCGGCCCACGGCCTCGTGGTCGCAATGGCCGTCTTCGCGCCAGGTGGTGAAGACCACGTCGCCGGGCTTGAGGTAGCGTTCGATGAAGCGGCCCAGGTCTTCTTCGCCCGCGGCGACCTGGCTGTCGCTGAACCCGGCCCGCAACCATTTGAGGCTGTGCAATGGCAACCCCAGTCGGTGCAGGGCCTGCGCCGACTCTTGCGGGCGCACCACGCTCAGGCGTTCCACCGGCCAGCGGCGTGACCCGGGATGACTGGCGCTGCCGTCGGTGACGGAGATCAGCAGGATGGGCCGGTCCAGCGCGGCAAGGCCTTGCAACAGGCCGCCGCAGCCAAGGACTTCGTCGTCCGGATGCGGGGCGATGATCACGGCGCGGCTGCCCTCAGGCACCAGTTCGGCAATGTCCACGCAAGGCAGCTCGGCCAGTCGCGACGAGCTTTGCCACAGGTGCAAGGGAGTGCCCTGGCCGACGATTGGATTGATCTTCATAGTTCCCATCTCCCTGGGCGCTCTTCGGCGACCTGTTGACCAAGGGCGGCCAGGTCGCGCTCGGCGTGACTTTGCCGCAGGTACACCGGCAAGTCGGCCATCAACTGAGCAAAATGCGGGTCTTTGCAATACGGCCCGGCTCCCAGTGCTCGGCCGACATGGTGAATCACCTGGTCGACGGTTTCTTCAATGCAGGCCCGTGCCTGTTGTGCCAATAGCCGGGCATCGGCCTTGGGCTGCCGGTCGATGTGGTTGGCGCTGTCGCGCAGCACACAGGCCGCACTGTGCAAGGCGCTGTCGACGCTGCCAAGGTGAGCCAGGGCGTGGGGCTCCGGGCGTTTTGCGCACTGCTCGCGCAAAGCCTCAGCCAAGCGTTGTGCCGCGCCGTACCAGCAGGCGGCGATCCCGATGCCGCCTTGCCAGAAGCCCGGGCGGGCCAAGTAGTCTCCGGGCTTGCCGATCGCCAGGCCAACGGCGTCGCTGAACAGCACTTCAACACTGCCGGTCTCCGCCATGCCCACGGCGGCCCAGCCGTCATCGGTGACCGTCACGCCCGGCTGGTGCATTTCCACCGCAACCAGTTGCTGGCGATCCTCTTCGTCCCACGCCGTCAGTAACCCGTGGCTGACCACCGCGGCGCCCGAGCACCAAGCCTTGCGGCCCTCCAGCCGCACACGCTGGCCGTCACGCCGGATCCGCACCTTCGCGGTTGGCGGCTCGGCGGCCCACATGCCCCACGTACTGCCAACAGGCGGCATGGGGCTGTCGAGTTCAGCGATGATCGCCAGGGCGTCAGTGTGGCCTTCAAACAATTTGCACAGCCGCAGGTCATGGCCGGCGACTTGCGCCAGCCGGCTGAAGCGTTCCAGGGTTTGCCCGCTGCCCGGCAAGGGCAGTTGGTCCAGGCCTTCCTCCACCAAAGCCCTCAGCGCAGCGCCAAGGGCCTGGGTGTCCGGGTAATCCCGGTAGCCGCGAAGAAATTCATGCAAGGCCATGTCACACCTCGTCCTCATGCTGCAATTCAAACAGCAGCAGCGAACGCCCGGTGACGGCGTATTCGTGATCGAAATCGAAGCGCTCCTGGCCCCGCACCGCCGGCTCGTTGGTGTCAAGCATGCACGTCCAGAAGCCGCCATCCGGCACCGGTGGCAGGCGGAAATTGACCATGTCGTGGTGGGCGTTGACCACCAGCAACAAGGTGGCATCGGCCCCCGGGCGGCGAATCCCGGTTTCCTGGGCGCGGCCATCCATCAGCATGCCGAGGCAGCGGCCGTGGCTGTCTTGCCATTGCTCGATGGTCATTTCATCACCGCTCGGCGCGAGCCAAGTGACGTCCTTGACGCCGATGTCTTCGTTGTAGTCGCCCACCAGGAAGCGTCCGCGACGCAGGATCGGGTACGCCAGGCGCAGCTTGATCAGGCGCTTGACGAACTTGAGCAGGGCCTTGCCGTCTTCATCCAGTTCCCAGTTGATCCAGCCGATCTCGCTGTCCTGGCAGTAGGCGTTGTTATTGCCGTGCTGGGTGCGGGCGAACTCGTCACCGGCCACCAGCATTGGCGTGCCCTGGGCCAGCAGCAGGGTGGCGAAGAAATTGCGCATCTGGCGCAGGCGCAGTGCGTTGATTTCCGGGTCGTCGGTGGGGCCTTCGACACCGTGGTTCCACGACAGGTTGTTGTTGCTGCCGTCCTGGTTGTTCTCGTCGTTGGCTTCGTTGTGCTTGTCGTTGTAGGACACCAGGTCGTGCAGGGTGAAACCGTCGTGAGCGGTGATGAAGTTCACCGAGCTGTATGGCCGCCGACCCCGCTGGTTGAACATCTCGCCCGAGGCCGTCATGCGCCCGGCGAAGTCCGCCAGTTGGCCGTCGTCGCCTTTCCAGAACGAGCGCACGGTATCGCGGAAGCGGTCGTTCCATTCCACCCAGCCCGGCGGGAAGCCACCGACCTGATAACCACCTGGGCCGCAGTCCCACGGCTCGGCAATCATTTTCACCTGGCGCAGCACCGGGTCCTGGCGGCAGGCCACGAGGAAACTGTGGCGCTCGTCGAAACCGTCGCGGTAGCGGCCAAGGATGGTTGCCAGGTCGAAGCGGAAACCGTCGACGTGCATCTCGGTGGCCCAGTAGCGCAACGAGTCCGTGACCATCTGCAGCACACACGGGTGGCTCAGGTCGAGGGTGTTGCCGGTGCCGGAATCGTTGATGTAGAAGCGCTTGTCATCGGGCATCAGGCGGTAGTACGAGGCGTTGTCGATGCCGCGCATGGACAGGGTCGGGCCTTGCTCGTTGCCTTCGGCGGTGTGGTTGTAGACCACGTCCAGGATCACTTCCAGCTTGGCTTCATGCAGGTGCGCAACCATCTCCTTGAATTCGGCGATCTTGCCGCTGGCCAGGTAGCGCGGGTCTGGGGCAAAGAACGCAATGCTGTTGTAGCCCCAGTAGTTGGTCATGCCTTTTTGCAGCAGGTGCTGGTCGTTGACGAAGGCGTGCACCGGTAGCAGTTCCACCGACGACACACCCAACTGGCGAATGTGCTTGAGCACATCGTCAACCATCAGCCCGGCGCAGGTACCGCGCACTTCTTCAGGCACCGAAGGGTGGCGCATGGTGATGCCGCGCAAATGGGTTTCATAAATGATCGTGCGGTCCCACGGCGTGCGTACCGGCTGGTCATTGCCCCAGGTGTGGGCCGGGTCGATGACTTTGCACTTGGGCACGAAGGGCGCGCTGTCGCGTTCGTCGAAACTGAGGTCGGCGTCGGGGTGGCCGATGGTGTAGCCAAACAGTGCTTCCGACCATTTGAGTTCGCCCACCAACTGCTTGGCATAGGGGTCGATCAGCAGTTTGTTGTGGTTGAAGCGATGACCGTTGGCCGGGTCATACGGACCATACACGCGATAGCCGTAGATCAGCCCGGGATGGGCGTCGGGCAGGTAGCCGTGGAAGGTCTCGTCGGTGTATTCGGGGAGTTCGATACGCTCTAGCTCGACTTCGCCGCTGTCATCGAAAATGCACAGTTCGACTTTGGTGGCGTTGGCCGAGAACAGCGCAAAGTTAACCCCAAGACCGTCCCAGGTCGCGCCGAGGGGGAAGGGCAAACCTTCACGAATCCGCGACGGCTCGTTTTCCGGCGTCGATTTGGGCTTGTTGGGTTTGCTCATGGAAGTGCTCCTGCAAGTAGTTTTTCCAGGCCGAACGGGGCCTTTCTGGCGTGAAGCCAGTTAAATATCGTGGGTTGGATGGCCTCCTGCGGTGCGGGCGCACGCGCAGGAGGATCTTCGGGTCAGGGCGCCTTGGGCTTCTTCGCAGCAGGCTTCTTCGCCGCCGGCACTGCGCTTGGCTTGGCTGCCGGTTTGGGCGCTGCCGCTGCCGGCTTGGCTTTAGGCTTGGCCTTGGCGGCCGCCTTGGGCGCTTTGGATGGCGTCAACGCTTCGGCTTCCGCCAGCTTGCGCGCCATCTCCCAGTGTCGCGCGTCCTCGCCGTGGGGTTTGCCTTCCGACTCCCAGATCTGATGCGCCAGTTCGCGTATGCGTTTGTCTTCAGTACTCATCGCAATGCTCCTCACAGAAAATTTTCAGCTTTCTTGATCATCAGGATTGATAAAGACATTGACCGGGAAATCCCCCAGGGCAGCGCTGATCATGAGCTCCTTGTTTGGTGTGACTGCGCCTGTTCGGAAAAGTCCCTTCCAATTTTGGGTTGGTGCGGCGAACGGTAAACGGACCCGGGTATCGCCCCAAATCTGCGCGTTGATCAGCGGATGCACACCGTTTTCAAGCAGCCGATGAGGCCAGCGCGGCACCACCACCAGCAGCTGTTTACCCTGGTATTCGCGGTAGAAAGCGACCACCCGTTCGGCGTGCTCGCCCACCACTTCCAGAGGTTCGTAAGTGCCCTGGCGAAACAGCTGCGGGTACGTCTTGCGCAGCGCCAGGACCTGGCCGATCAATGCCTGTTTTATACGCCCGTCATGCCAGTTGAACATCAGCTCGCCGATGTCCGGCGGCGTGTGCAACCCCTTTTCTCGCGCGTGAAAATCCACCGGCCGGCGGTTATCAGGGTCTACCAGAGTGAAGTCCCAGAACTCATCGCCCTGATACAGATCCGGCACGCCCGGCACGGTGAGGCGAAGCAAGGATTGCGCCAGCCCGTTGACCGCGCCTGCCGGGGCGATGGCCTGGGCGGCTGCGCCGATGGCGTCGCGCAGGGCCTTGCCGGAGTCTTCCAGCAGCAGCCGTGACAGGAACGCTTCGACACCTTGTTCATACAGCTCGTTAGGCGCGCTCCAGCTGCTTTGCAGCTTGGCCTCGCGCAGGGCTTTTTGTTGCCACTGCCAGAGGCGCTGATGATAGTCCGCCAGGCCCTCGGCATCATCGCGATGCAGGTCCAGCGGCCAACTGCCGAGCAGCACCTGATAGAGGATCAACTCATCACCGGCTGATGGAGTGTTGGCATCGCTGCGCAAACGGGCGGCGTGGGTGCGCCATTGCTCCACCTGCTCGGCATACCACTCGGCGCATTCGCTGAGCACCGCCAGGCGTGCACGGGTGTCTTCGCCGCGCTTGTGATCGTGGGTCGCGGTGGCCAGCAGGTTGTCGGGGAAGGTGCGCAGGCGCTGCTGGTTGACGGCGTGGAAATCCGCCAGCGGTGCGCTGAATTGTTCGGTGCTGAAGCCCACGTCATTGCGCGACAGCAACACGCCCGAGCGATAGAACGCGGTGTCTTCCACGGCCTTGGCGGCCGCCGGTGAGGTCAGTTGCTGGAAGCGCACGCAGGCATGCTTGAGCATCTTGCGTTCGCGGCCCAATGGGCGGTCGCGCCAGGGTTGGCCGCCGAGCCATTTTTCCAGGTAGTCGAGCACCGGCCAGTCGCCTTCGCTCAAGGTGCTGCGGGCACCTGCCAGGGCTTGCAGGAAAAATACGTCGTCCAGTTCGCTGCGGCCCCGGGCGCTGATGTAGGTGCGGTACACCGGGAAGTGCACGATCAGTTCCTGCAATGCCCGGCGAATTGCACCCAGGGTCAGGTCGCGGCTCATCACATCGTCCCGGGCCACTTGCAGCAGGGCCTGGGCCACGCTTTCAAAGTCGCCGGCCAGGGAGCCGTTGAGGATCTGCTGGCGGGCCAGCCAGGCTTCTTCGATAAACGAAGAGGGGCGTTCGGTGTGGCGCGTCCACAACTCGGCCAGGGGCTCGAAGCCATCCGGGTCGTGTTGCAGCAACGACAGCTGGTTCATGAATTCGTAGCCGGTGGTGCCGTCCACTTGCCAGTCTTCGCGCAGGGTTTCGCCTTCGCCGAGGATCTTCTCGACGAAGATCGGCAAGTGCCGCCCACCTGCCAGGGAATCCACCCGGCGGCGCAGTTTGCGGCAATAACCGCGAGGGTCTGCGAGGCCGTCGATATGGTCGATACGCAGGCCATCGATCAGGCCTTCGCTGATCAGCTGGAAGATCTTGCCATGGGTGGCCTCGAACACCGCGCTGCGTTCAACCCGCAGGCCGCCCAGCTCGTTGACGTCAAAGAAGCGCCGCCAGTTGATATCGTCCGCCGCCGTGCGCCAACTGGCCAGGCGATAGCTTTGTTGTTCCAGCAGGTTGTGCAGGCGGGCAAAGCCTTCAGGCTGGCGCGCGTCGTAGAGGCTGAGGTTGCCTTCGATTGCCTTCAGGGTTTGCGGATCGCGGGCAGCTTCGACCAACTCCTGTTTCAGCGCGGCGGCCTGGGGGTAGGCGTCTGGCTGGTAGGCCAGGCCGCTGAAGCGGTCGGCCAGCGTCTTGATCGGCAGCAGTTCGCCGTAATCTCGTGGGCAAATCGGGAAGCGATGTTCGTAGTGCTCGACGTAGAAGCTGCCGTGCTGCGGGTCGAAACGCAGGGGCAGGGCGCCGGTTTGCAGGGCTTCGCCGTAGTCGCTGCCAAGGAACGGCATCAGCAGTTGACCCTTGAGCAGCAGGTCTGGCGAGTGCCATTGAATGTCGAAGAACTCGCTGTAGGGACTAAGGCGGCCCCATTCCAGCAGGTCAAGCCACCAGCGGTTATCGGCACCGCCGACGGCCATGTGGTTGGAGACGATGTCGAGGATCAGCCCCATCTCGTGCTCGCGCAGCGCTGCTACCAGCCGGCGCAGCGCCGGTTCGCCGCCCAGTTCGGGATTGACGGTGGTGGGATCGACCACGTCATAGCCGTGCATGGAGCCGGCACGGGCGCTCAACAGCGGTGAAGCATAGAGGTGGCTGATGCCCAGTTCGGCAAAGTACGGCACCAACGGCACCGCGTCGTCGAGGGTGAAGCCCTTATGAAATTGCAGGCGCTGGGTGGCCCGTAGCGTCAATGGCTTCATCGGTCACGCTCGTGGGCCTGGATGCGCGCTACGGCCAGCAGCTCAAGGCGGCGGGCGGCGTTTTCATCGTCGAGTAGGGTGGTTGCATCGCCCGCCAGGCGGCGCCGCCAATTCGGATGGGTGTCGGTGGTGCCGGGCAGGTTGGCTTGCTCCTCAACCCCCAGGGCATCCTCCAGCGGCAGCAATACCAACGGTGCCCGGGTGTGGCCCAGGTAGCGCACGCTGGCGTCGATGACATGATCGGTTTCGTTGCGCACTTCATCGGTGAAGTTCTGCGGGTCCTGGCTCAAGGCCTGGCGCAGCGCCTGGCGTTCCCGCAGGCGGTGGTCGCTCCATTGTTCGACGGTGGGAGCATCGATCAGCCCCAACTGGATATTCCAGTCGATATCGCGGCTGTGCCACCAGCCGTTGAGGGTCGGTAAATCGTGGGTGCTGGTGGTGGCCAGCGCGTTGTCCGGCCAATCCAGAATCGGCTTGAACTGGCCGTCGTGGTCTTGCTCGAACAACAGCACGCGCATGCCAAGGATCGAGCGGGCGATCAGTTTTTCCCGCAGGCCGTCGGGTACGGTGCCGAGGTCTTCACCGAGGACGATCGCCTGATGGCGGCTCGACTCCAGCGCCAATAAGCGCAGCATGTCGTCCACCGGGTAATACAGGTACGCACCTTCACGCGGTGAGGCATCCATCGGGATCACCCACAAGCGTTGCAGGCCCATCACATGGTCGATGCGCAAGCCGCCGGCATGGGCGAAGTTTGCCCGCAGCATTTCGATAAAGGCGCGAAAGCCATTGCGTTTGAGGCCTTCGGGAGAGAACGCAGAAATGCCCCAACCCTGGCCTGCGCGGTTGAGGATGTCCGGTGGCGCACCCACGGTGAGTTCCGCCAACAGTTCGTCCTGACGGCTCCAGGCCTGGCTGCCGCCGCCGTCAGCGCCTACGGCCAGGTCGGCGATCAGACCGACGCCCATGCCGCTGCCGCGCGCCGCTTGTTGCGCGCGCTCCAGGCAACGGGCGATCAACCATTGGCTGAAGGCGTAGAAGCCGATTTCATCCCTATTGGCTTCGGCAAATTGCACCAGCGCCGGGCTTTGCGGGCTCTGCCAGTCTTCGGGCCAGTGACGCCAGTCGAGACTCTCGCCGCTGGCCGCACGTTCGGCCTGCACGGCTTCGAAGCGACAGTGGTTTTCCAGGGCTTCACCGCCAGCCTGGCGGAAGCTCAGGAAGTCGGCGTGTTGCGGGTGGTCGCCCCGGCGGAAGTCTTCATACAGGGTGCGCAACAGGCGCTGCTTGGCTTTGGCAGCGGCCGGCCAATCGATCAGCGATTGCTGCTCAAGGTCATGCAGCTCGTCGGCCAGGTCGCTGGCTTCGATGGCGATTTGCACCGCGCGCTCACCGAGGATGCAGCCGGGGGAGGCGTACAAGCTATTGAGGAACAGGCGGCTGGACGGGGAATACGGGCTGAAGCGTTCGGTGTCGGCGCTGAACATCGCGTGCATCGGGCTGATGGCCAGGGCATCGGCGCCGCGTTCGGCAGCAGAGCGGGCCAGTTGCTCCAGGGCCTGAGTGTCGCCAAAGCCTCCGTCGCCACTGCGTCGCAGGGAATACAGTTGGGCGCTCAGGCCCCAGGCGCGGGCGGTTTCGGTGTCGACCGCTTCAGCGACGGTGTAGCAATGAGTCGGTGCCACGGCCAGGGTGAAATGCTGGTCGGCGATATGCACCTGTTGGTAGCCCACCGGGATCGATCCGGACAACACCGCATTATCGTCCAGGCGCAGGTCCAGCACGCTGTCGTCTTCGAGGTGAATCTGGCACGGCGTACCGGGGGAGAAGTAGCGCGCCAGGTCGAGGCCCGCGCCGCTGTCGACGGTCATCAGGGGCGGCAGGTGCTTGTCTTGCTGCACGCGCTCCAGGTCTTGCAGGCTGGCTTCGATCTCGGCGTCGCTGTCGGCCGGGTGGCCCAGGCCTTTGAGCACGGCGCGCAGGGCGTCGGCTTTGACATGTTGCGGGCGGCCATTCGCGTCGATCCAATCGACGGCCAGGCCCGCTCGGCTGGCGAGTATTTCCAATTGCGCGTCGCTCAAGGGTGCTCTCCAACAGGGGAATGGGTGAGGCTGACGCGGGCGCTGAAGGGGGCCAATTGTTTGGCCCCGCTGGCCTGCGTCACAAATAGGAGGTGCTCGGCGGCCGGGTAGTTCAGAGAATCGGCGCTCAGGTTGAGGTCGATCTGCAGCAGGCTGCCATTGCCCAGGCGCCAGCGCGCCGTGACCGCGCCTACCGCCAGCACTTGCGCGCCCAGAGCGACGCTGCCCGGCAGGTGCGGCACGATATGCTGGTGGCGCAGGCTCAGTAGCTGGCGGTAGAGCTGCGAGTCGCCGCAGTCGGCGAGGGCGGGCGCCGAGCGGCGGAAGGTTTGCAGGGAGTTGGGGTCGGGAATCCGTTCGCGGCGTTCGGGGTCGCTGAACGCAGCAAAGTCGGCAAACTCGTTGCGCCGGCCTTCGCGTACCGCCTCGGCCAGCTCGCCGTGGTGGTCGGTGAAGAACAGGAACGGTTCCTCGGCGTTGACTTCGTCGCCCATGAACATCAGCGGGATCATCGGTGACATCAGCAACAAGGTCGTCGCGGCGCTCAGGGCCTGAGGCGAACACAGTTGATGCAGGCGTTCGCCCAGAGCGCGGTTGCCGATCTGGTCGTGGTTCTGCAGGAACAGCACAAAGGCGCTGGGCGGCAGGTGGCCGCTGGGTTCGCCCCGTGCGTGGCCATGGCGCGTGGTGTGGCCCTGGTAGATAAAACCTTCACTCAGGCAGCGGGCCAGTTTGCCGGTGGGGTCTTCGGCGAAGTCGGTGTAGTAAGCGTCGGTTTCGCCGGTGAGCAGCACGTGCAGCGCGTTGTGGCCGTCATCGTTCCACTGCGCATCGAAGCCGCGCTCCAGCAGGCTGGCCTGGTTGAATTCGTTTTCCAGTACCAGCCACACATGGCGGCCGGTGTCGACTTGCTGGCGTACTTTTTGCGCCAGTTCCTCAAGAAATTCGGGATCGTTGATGGCGTGCACGGCGTCCAGGCGCAGGCCGTCGAAGCGGTATTCCAGCAGCCACATCAGCGCGTTGTCGATGAAGAAGTCGCGGACCTCACGTCGATCAAAATCGATGCCGGCGCCCCAGGGTGTGTGCACGTCTTCGCGAAAGAAGCCTTTGGCGTAGGTGCCGAGGTAGTTGCCGTCGGGGCCGAAGTGGTTGTAGACCACATCGAGAATCACCGCGAGGCCATGGTGGTGCGCGCTGTCGATCAACTGTTTCAGTTGCTCGGGCGAACCGTAGGAAGATTGGGGGGCGTAGGGCAGGACGCCGTCGTAGCCCCAGTTGCGTTCGCCGGGGAATTGCGCGATGGGCATCAGCTCAATGGCGGTGACGCCCAGTTCGGCGAGGCGCGGCAGTTGTTTTTCGACCTCGGCGTAGCCCCCCAGTACGCCCACGTGCAACTCGTAGATCACCGCTTCGTGCCAGGGCCGGCCTTGCCAGTGGCTTTGGCGCCACTGATAGGCCAGGGGGTCGACCACCACGCTGAAGCCGTGAACGTCCGTGGCCTGTGCCCGGGAAGCCGGGTCGGGAACGTCCTGTTCGCCGTCGATGTTGTAGCGGTAGCGTGTGCCCGGTGGGCATTGCAGCTGCACCACAAACCAGCCATCGGCCTGGGGCAGCATCGCGACCGATTTACCTTCTTCAAATTCAACGCTGACATAAAACGCGTCTGGCGCCCACAAGGCGAAACGGGTGTGTTTCGCATCCAGCATGATCGCGCCGTGGGGCCAGGTTTCCAGAGTCCTTGACGGCATCTATGAAGACCTCTTTTTTACTGTTTCCCCGATCTTCCCAGCGCTTTCGCTACCAGTTGCTCATAAAGTTCGGCAT
Organism: Pseudomonas sp. AN3A02; assembly: GCF_011765255.1. Classification (NCBI taxonomy): domain Bacteria; kingdom Pseudomonadati; phylum Pseudomonadota; class Gammaproteobacteria; order Pseudomonadales; family Pseudomonadaceae; genus Pseudomonas; species Pseudomonas sp. AN3A02. Next base: position 125,257 of record NZ_JAARNI010000008.1, on the reverse strand, counting down.
AGGGTTCCACTGCCTGGCACCAGTTGAACGGTGCGGCCATAGCCCGGCAACGCATGGCGTTGAGCAAGCCTGGGAAGGCGAAAACCTTGAATGCGCGGCTCAGGGCCGCTTTATAGCTTTCGACAGTGGATTCGTTGAACAAGAAACCGGTGACGCCATCTTCGATGGTGTCGGCCAGGCCGCCAGTGTTGCGGGCAACCGGCAACGAGCCGAAGCGCTGGGCGTACATTTGGCTCAGGCCGCAGGGTTCGTAACGGGATGGCATCAGCAGGAAGTCACTGCCGGCGAACATGCGCCGAGCGTCGGTCTCGTTGAAACCGATGCGCACGCCGATCTGGCCGGGAAAGCGCAGCGCCAGGGCGCGCATTGCTTGCTCTTCTTCCGGCTCGCCGCGACCGATGATCGCGATCTGGCCGCCGTTTTCGACAATAAAACTGGAGACCGCTTCGGTCAGGTCCAGGCCTTTCTGGTAGACCAGTCGCGACACCACGGCGAACAGCGGGCCGGTGGAGTCGTCCAGGCCGAACAGGTTGCGTACATGGGCGGCGTTCTGTGCCTTGCCTTCCCAGTCACCGATGTTGAAGGGGTGAGTCAGGTGCGGGTCGGTAGACGATTCCCAGCTTTCATCAATGCCGTTGGGAATACCGCTGAGCAAGCCTTGCTGGGTCTTGCTGGCGAGGAAGCCATCCAGACCGCAGCCGAATTCTGGGGTGGTAATTTCCTGGGCGTACGTGGCGCTGACCGTGGTGATATGGCTGGAATACGCCATGCCGGCCTTAAGGAACGAGAGCTTGCCGTAGAACTCCATGCCTTCCTGTTGCAAGGCGTGTTCGGGAATCCCCAGCTCCGGGCACGAGGCCAGGCTGACCACGCCTTGGTAGGCGAGGTTATGAATGGTGAACAGCGTAGGGGTACGTGACCCACGCCAGTGCATATAGGCCGGCGCCAGGCCTGCGGGCCAGTCATGGGCGTGCACCAGGTCCGGGCACCAGTGGATTTGCGCCAGGTTGGCGGCAATATCGGCGGCGGCCAGGCCCAGGCGGGCGAAGCGGATATGGTTATCGGGCCAGTCACGGCCGTTATTGGCGCCGTAGGGCGTGCCTTCGCGTTCATACAGTTCGGGGCAGATCAGCACGTAGATGACCAGGCCATCCTTGAGGTCCATGCGCCCGATCTTGCACGGCGGCAGCGCAGCGTGGCCGCCCAGCTCACCGATGATATGGATGGGGTTGTCGCTTTCCAGCACCTGCGGGTAGCCGGGGATCAGCACGCGCACATCGTGCAGGTGCGCCATGGCGCGGGGCAGGGCGGCGGACACATCACCCAGGCCGCCGGTTTTCACCAGGTCAGCCAGTTCCGAGGTGACAAACAGCACTTTCTTGCGATTGGGATTACGACTTTGAACCGGCCGCAGCGTGTTGGGAAGGTCAACCAAAGAGGTCGGCCCGCCAACCGGCTGACTAAAACGCTCTCCCTGAGTATCTACAGCGGCACTGATCATAGTTCTCTCCCATGTGTTGGTCGGCTGATGGCATATGGCAATCAGCAAAGGTTGACCGCATCCTGCGGCCAGGCGCACAAGCGCTACACAGACTGGCAAGCCTTATGCCAGTTGTGCTGGAGTCTTAAATTGAGTGGATGGACGGGCGTTCGGTGTGAACCGTCAGCGCTCGCCTTACCTTAAACCTGACCTACGGCAGAGTTGGAAAGTTTCGATTTTTTGCGGGGTTTTTGTTTTGGATCGGACCCATCGGTCATGAGTCTAGGACAGATCCTAGAGCCCGTGGGGTCTGTGGGAGATTTTTGTAGGACAAAATTTTTTTCATGTGCGGGAAGTACCGTTCTCCTCTGGTGAGACGGCCCTTTGTGGCGAGGGGGCTTGTCCCCCGTTGGGCTGCGCAGCAGCCCTGGAAGGGGCATCGCGTGCTTCAGGCAGACCTCAGTGCCTGATTTAGGGCCGCTACGCAGCCCAACGGGGGACAAGCCCCCTCGCCACAGAAGTGCATCTGCGCGATTTTGGTGCGTTAGCTCAATGCGCGAAGGGGCGCTCCTTTGGCCCATGACTGAATATCTTCGATCATTTGCTGGTAGAACTGGCGGTAGTTCTGCTCGCTGACGTATCCAACATGGGGCGTGGCCAATACGCTGGGTAACTGGCGGAACGGATGCCCGGCCGGCAGAGGCTCCTGGCCGTACACATCCAGTGCCGCTCCCGCCAGGCGGCCACTGGCCAGCGCATCAATCAAAGCTGCTTCGTCGACAATCGGTCCGCGGGCGGTGTTCACCAGATGCGCTGTAGGTTTCATCCAGCCCAACGCCTCGGCGTTTACCAGACCGCGGCTGCGGTCGCTGAGCACCAGGTGAATCGACAACACATCCGCCAGTTCAAACAGCTCGCGCTTGCTGACCCAGGTCACGCCGGATTCGGCGGCGCGTTCCGGTGTGAGGTTTTCGCTCCAGGCAATCACGCGCATGCCGAACGCCTGACCAAACCTGGCGACCTTCTGGCCAATGCTGCCCAGGCCGAGAATCCCCAGGGTCTTGCCGTACAGATCACCGCCCAGGCCCACCTGCCAACCGCCGGCGCGCAGGGAATTGGCTTCGGCCAGCAGGTTGCGGGTGGAGGCCATGACCAGCGCCCAGGTCAGTTCCGGGGCGGCGTGCTTGTAGCTGTCGGTGCCGCAGACTTGAATGCCCAAGGCCTTGGCCGCAGGAATGTCGAGGGCGGCGTTGCGCATGCCGCCGGTCACCAGCAACTTCAGCTTAGGCAAACCTTCCAAGAGGGCCTGATCGAAAGTGGTGCGTTCGCGCATCACGCAGATCACCTCGAAGCCCTGTAAACGCTCGATCAAGGTGGCGGTGTCCGCCGGGTAGTCGTGGACGAAGTGCACCTGGCCGACCGACGCCAGGACTGACCAGTCCACTACGCCACTGGCAACATTCTGCCAATCATCAATCACTGCGATCTGTACCGACATGCACGCGAGCCTCGAAAAAGGTTGGATTAGAGGGCGTTCAGCCCTTGCAGCAGCGCCTTGTGAAACTGTGCCGGTTCTTCCATTTGCGGGGCATGGCCCAGGCCCGGGAATTCCACCAGGGTGGAGTGGGGAATCAGCTTGGCCACTTGCTTGCCCAACACCGCGTAGTTGCCGATCTTCGCCTTGACCGCCGGTGGCGCCAGGTCTTTGCCAATGGCGGTGTTGTCGGACGTGCCGATCAGCAGCAGGGTGGGCATCTGCAGGTCCTTGAACTCGTAGTACACCGGCTGGGTGAAGATCATGTCGTAAATCAGCGCTGAGTTCCATGCCACTTGGGTGTGGCCGGGGCCTTTATTCATCCCGGCGAGCATATCGACCCAGCGGTCGTATTCAGGCTTCCAGCGGCCGACGTAGTAGGTGTCGAGCTCATACTTGCGGATGCCTTCGGCGGTCAGTTTCAACTCGCGCTCGTACCATTGGTCAACGCTGCGATAGGGCACGCCAATGGCCTTCCAGTCTTCCAGGCCGATAGGGTTTACCAGCGCAAGCTGTTCGGTTTGCTGCGGATAGAGCAGGGCGTAGCGCGTGGCAAGCATGCCGCCGGTTGAATGGCCGAGGAGCGTTACCTTTTGAATGCCGAGTTTTTCCAGGAGCTGGTGGGTGTTGATCGCCAGCTGCTGGAAGCTGTACTGGTAATTGTCCGGCTTGCTGGACGTGCAAAACCCGACCTGGTCCGGGGCGATCACTCGGTAGCCGGCGTCGCTCAGAGCCTTGATCGAATCCTCCCAGGTGGCGCCGCAGAAGTTTTTGCCGTGCATCAGCACGATGCTGCGCCCGTTGGCCTTGCCTTTGGCCGGCACGTCCATGTAGCCCATCTGCAGGGATTTGCCCTGGGACTGGAAGGTGAAGTGTTCCACCGGGTAAGGGTATTTGAAACCTTGCAGTTCGGGGCCGTAGGTCGGGCCCTCGGTGGCGGCGAATGCGGGAAGGGCGCTGCCGAGCAGCAGGCTGGCGACGCAGAGTGAGCGGATTTTGGACATGGGTACAGGCTCCGGGAACAGTGCCCGGATGCTGTGGCGAGGGGATTAACGGGAGATTAAATCCAGTGCAGGGTGAGCATGGCCAATACCCCGTAGCGCGCCCCTTTGGCCAGGCTCACCAGCAGCAGGAAACGCCAGAACGGCTCGCGCATCACCCCGGCCACCAGGGTCAGGGGGTCGCCGATGATGGGCACCCAACTGAGCAACAATGACCAATGGCCCCAGCGTTGATAGTGGGTACGGGCCTTTTCCAGATGCTTCGGACTCACCGGGAACCAGCGCCGCTCCTTGAACCGCTCAACCGAGCGCCCGAGCAACCAATTCACCACCGAGCCCAAGACGTTGCCAACCGTTGCAACCGCAAGCAGCAGCCAGAGACTGTAGTGCCCGCTGATCAACAGGCCCACCAGCACCGCCTCTGATTGCATCGGCAACAGCGTGGCGGCGCCGAAGGCGGCGAAAAACAGTCCCAGGTAACCGGCAAGCATCAATCAGCGTGCCGGATAGTCAGCCACTACCACGTCTTTGCCTTCGCGAGTCAGGCCGATCACCTGGTAGGCATCGCTGCTGCCGTCCATTTCCATGCCCGGCGAGCCCAAAGGCATGCCCGGTGCAGCAATGCCCAGCAAGTCGTCGCGCTTGCGCAGGGCCAATACCTGATCGGCAGGTACATGGCCTTCTACGAATTTGCCGTCGATCACGCCGGTATGGCACGACGCCAGGCGCGGCGCCACGCCCAGGCGTTGCTTGACCTCGCTCATGTTGGTTTCCACATGGTCGTTGACCTTGAAGCCGTTGCTTTCCAGATGGGCAATCCACTTCTTGCAGCACCCGCAGTTGGCATCGCGGTGCACATCAATCGGGATCAGCTCGGCAGCCTGGGCCAGGGGGCTCATGAGCAGGGCCGACAGCACGGCCAGTCGCAGGGTAGTTTTCATCATCATCTCGTCAGATAAAGGGCAACAGCCGGGCATTCTCCGCGCTTTTTACAAAAGGGTTTTCCGGGAGTGTTACGAGGTTTTACGAAACACCGGCAGCACCAGAATAACGGCCTGGTGCTGTCGGAAAACTGAGAGGGAGATGACGGTTTTGTCAGGAAGACGGGGATTCCAGGCGCTGCTTGAGCTGGTCAAGGGCTTGGTTGGACAGGGCGATCATGCGTTCATGCAAGGTGGGCAGTTGCAGTTCGGTTTCATAGGTAAGCACACGGGTAAACAAGGTGCCGTCGCCTTTGGCCTGCAAGAAATAGTGAATGCAGCCGTCCACTGCCAGCGAAGTAAATGCGGTCTTGAACTCCCTCGGTCGCAGCGCAACCTGCACGCGATAGCTCATGGGTACCCGCACACCCAGCAGGTCGATGGTCTCGGTAAAACGATGGCCACTGGGCAAGGAGCCCGTGGTGCCGGTGTCGGCGCCCAAGGATGTCGGATGCCATTCATGCCAGCGATCCGGTTGGGTGACATAGTCGTAAACGGTTTCGATAGGGGCCTGGATATAGCGTTCCTGACTGATCCGCTCCAGACGGATCGGGTGCTCAACTGCGTGCATGACACACCTCCTGTGTGGCGGAGCGAACTGTCAGAATAGTCTGGCTCCCGCGCATTGCACGGGAGCTTTCAGGCTATTTTTTTAACGCACCTTGAAGCGTCCCATCAATGCAATAACCCGGCCATTCGCATCCAGCAGGCTCTGGGTGTTGTGCTCCGTGGCGTGGCCGCTTTGCACCAGTTCTTCGACCATGTGGCGGATGTGCACCATGCTGCGGTTGATTTCCTCGGTCACCGCGCTTTGCTGTTCGGCGGCGGTGGCGATCTGGGTGCTGAGGTTGTTGATATGGCTGACGGAGCCGGCCATCTCGTCCAGCCCCGTGTTGACCCGCGCCGTGGCGTCAGCGGCAGACTGGCAACTGGCCTGGGTGGCTTCCATGGCCGTCACCGATGAACTCACGCCGGTGGTCAGGCGTGCCAGCATCTCATTGATCTGCGAGGTACTGGCCTGGGTACGGGCGGCGAGGGCGCGGACTTCGTCGGCCACCACCGCAAAACCCCGGCCTTGTTCGCCGGCCCGGGCGGCTTCGATGGCCGCATTGAGTGCCAGCAGGTTGGTCTGGCCGGCGATGGCGCCGATCACGCCGAGGGTTTCAGTGATGCGCGCGGCGTCCTGGCGCATGTTTTCCACGGTGTGGGTGGCGCTGGAAACTTCGCCGATCAGCGCGCTGACGCTGCGGGAAGCTTCCCCGACCACTACCCGTGAACGGTCGGCATGCTCGTTGGCACGCTGAGTGAACGCGGCGGTTTCGGCGGCGTTCTCGGCTACGGTATCGGCGGTGGAGCTCATCTCGGTGATGGCGGTGACGGTCTGGTCGGTTTCCGAGGCATGGCGCACCAGGATCTGGTTGGTCTGGGCCGAGGTCTGCTGCAATTGCGCCAGGCTCGACGACATGGCGCCGGTGGCCAGGGTCACTTCGCCGATCATGTTTTGCAGGTAGACGATAAAGCGGTTCACCGAATGGCCAATCGCGCCCAGTTCGTCCTCGGCACGGATGGTGATGCGCCGGGTCAGGTCGGCGTCGCCGTTGGACAGCGCGTCGATATTGGTCTTCAGCGCGGTCATCCGGTGTACCAGTTGGCGGATGGCATACACCTGCAACAGCACCAGCAGCAGAATCATCGGGATTTGCAGCATCGCCAGCGTACCCAACACATCATCCCGCTGGGCGGTGATCAGAGAAGTCGGCAGCGCAGTAGCGAGGAACCACGGGGTGCCCTCGATCGGGCGCATGAAGAAGGTGCTGGCCACGCCCTGGTTGTCGAACTCACTGCGTTGCAGGGTTTGATCACGATGGGCCAGGCCGGCGCTGACCTGGGCGGCAAAGGCCGAGGTGCCGGCCAGTTCGCTGATGTTTTTCAACACCACCGGGCCGCTGATGCGTGTGCTGTTGCTGATGATCTTGCCGTCGGCTTCGACAATCAGCATTTGCCCGCCGAGGTCTTTTTCCTTGCTGGCCACCAGGTCGTTGAAGAAGCCCAGGGTCACGTCGATGGTGGCGACGCCGTAAGCTGCACCATCGCGCTGGATGGCCATGGCGCAGTTGGTGCGTGGCTCCTGGCTGGCGTCATCCTTGTAGGCCGCCGCCCAGGCGCACTGGCCGCGGGGCGAAGCGAGGCCGCCTTTGTACCAGCTCTGATCGTAGTAGTTGGGGGCTGCGTCGCTGTTCCAGAACGTATTCACTGCCAGCTTGCCCGAGGCATCGCGGTGCCAGAAGGTGCTGTGCTTGTTGCGTCCCGGCGTGCGCTGGTTGGGCAGGGGCCAGATGCCGCCGCCGAACACTTTCAATTCGCCGTACTGGTCCACCAGGCCGGGCAGCACCTTGTCGATGGCATCGCTGTCCAGCAGCGGGATGGTTTGGGTGATGCTGCGTTGCTGGGCCTGAACCTTGTTCAGCTCGCCCTGGATCTGCTCGGCCACTTCGGCAATGCGATTGAGGGCCACCTGTTCTTCGGTGTGGCGCAGCTTGGGGGCCACCAACTGTCCGATGCCCACGACCGTCAATACGAATAACAACAGGACGAACAGCACCAAAAACAGGGTGTAACGGGCTTGGATAGAGCGCAATGAGGGCATGGGGTCGTCCTTACGAAGCGTTTATTGTGCGACGCGGCTTTGTTAGAGCTTCGAAGGGCTATCGGCTTGGGAAGGGCGAGCTTTAGGTACTATGGTGCAAGAAAGTGCAATGAATAAAAAAGCCTGCACAAGGCTTCTATTTTGGGGGCCTGCGGTGTTTGATACGGGCCAGAGTTTCTAATGGATTCAACCGTAAAACATGGACGAAATCATCTACCAGGTCGTCAAGTGGCTGGGCATCCAGCATCACACGGTCAGAGGCACCACCTATAACTTCATGGCGTTTGTTTACCTGGCGTTGGCAATTGGCAGCGTCGTGGTTGCCAAGGAACTGGCCGCCAAGCGCAAAGCCCTGAAGGCACGAACCACCCAAGCGTTAACTGCGGCGCCATTGACCGCCACCTCGTTCGCCGAGGAAGGTGGCCAACCGGTCAAGAGCACTGGCACCCTGCGCCAGGACGCCGACGGCTATTCCGTCAGCGTCACGCGAAACAGCGTTGAGTCCCACAGCGAGCCATTGCGCTCGCTGGATGAGGTTGATACCTGGCTCAGGACTCACACTCCATTCATCCTGTCGGACTTTCGCCAGCGCAATTGAGTGGGGCTATTTGTCCAGCATCTGCATAACCGCTTCCGGGTAACGCAGCCCTGCCGTCGCATTGGCCGGGAAGATCGCCTCCAGCGCCGCCAGCTCGGCCGGGCTGAGCTTGACCTCCAATGCCGCGACGTTCTCTTCCAGGTACTTGCGTTGCTTGGTCCCCGGGATCGGGATCAGGTAATCCCCTTGCGCCAGCACCCAGGCCAACGCCAGTTGCCCGGCGGTCACGCCCTTGTCGGTGGCCAGGGCTTGTACCTGGTCCACCAGCAGCAGGTTCTTCGCAAAGTTCTCACCCTGGAAGCGCGGGCTGAACCGACGATAGTCATCCGCCGCAAAATCATCCGGGCTTTTCAGCGCGCCGGTGAGGAAGCCCCGGCCCAGTGGGCTGTAAGGCACAAATGCGATCCCCAGGCGCTGGCAAGCGGCGAGGCAACCGTTGTCTTCCTGGTCACGGCTCCATAGCGAATATTCGCTTTGCAGGGCGCTGATGGGATGCACTTTATGGGCGCGCTCGAGGGTGGCCGCCGACGCTTCACTCAAGCCCAGGTAACGCACTTTGCCTAGCTTGACCAACTCGGCCATGGCGCCGACGGTTTCTTCAATCGCCACTTCAGGGTCGATGCGGTGCTGGTAGTAGAGGTCCAGGGTTTCCACGCCGAGGCGTTTCAGGGTGCCGTCGATGGCGTCGCGAATGTACTCGGGACGGCCATTTACTCCACGCAACGCCGGGTTCGCCGGGTCACGCACGATGCCGAACTTGCTGGCCAGGAAGACCTGGTCGCGCTTGCCGGCGATAGCTTTACCGATCAGCGCTTCGTTGGTGTGGGGGCCGTACATGTCGGCGGTGTCCAGCAGGTTGATTCCAAGCTCCAGGGCGCGGTGCAAGGTAGCGGTGGCTTCGGCGGTATCGGTGCCGGTGGTGTAGAAATCGGTCATGCCCATGCAGCCGAGGCCGATGGCGGAAACCTGGGGGCCGTTTTTGCCGAGTTGACGTGTGTGCATGGGTCCAGCTCCTGTGTGGGGAAGGGCTCCATTGTTGCCCTCGACAAAAGCGGGATAAACCGGCTAAAACCACTATCACTATTATGAAATTCTAAATAATCCCTGAAGGAAACCGGCCCGTGGACCGTTTTAATGCGATGCGAGTGTTCGTGCGGATTGTCGAGCTGGGCGGGTTTGCCAAGGCGGCCGACAGCCTGCAACTGCCGCGCGCCTCGGTCACGATCCTGATCAAACAACTGGAGGCACACCTTGGGGTGCAACTGTTGCAGCGCACCACGCGCCAGGTCAGCCCGACCCTGGACGGTGCCGCCTACTACCAGCGTTGCGTGAGCCTGCTGGCGGACCTTGAGGAAACCGAGGCGGTGTTCTCCACCAGCCGCCGCAACCCGCGCGGCACGTTGCGTATCGATATGCCGTCCGGGATCGGGCGCTTCCTGGTGATTCCGGCAATGCCCGAGTTCACCACGCGTTACCCGCAGATTGACTTGGAAATCGGCCTCAACGACCGCCCGGTGGACCTGATCCGCGAAGGCGTGGACTGCGTGTTGCGCGGCGGCCTGGCGCTGGACGAGTCGCTGGTGGCCCGGCCGCTGGCGATGATGGATCAGGTGACCTGCGCCAGTCCCGGTTACCTGCAGCAGTTCGGCATGCCATCGACGCTGGAGGCGCTGGCCGGCCATCAAGTGGTGGAGTATTTCTCCAGCACCAGCGGCAAACGGTATGGTCTGGAATTTCAGATCGGCAACGACATCCGTCTGGTCGATCTGCCCAAGCAAGTCTCGGTCAACAGCGCCGACGGTTACCTGGCCGCCTGTGAAGCGGGTTACGGCCTGGTGCAGACGCCGTATTACCACGCCGTTCGCCAGTTGGAAGCGGGCACGCTGGTGGAGGTGCTGGCGCATCAGCCGCCGCCGAAGTTGCCGCTGACCGCGTTGTACCCGCCGCATCGCCAGCTGTCGCAACGGGTGCGGGTATTTGTCGATTGGCTGGTGGAGCTTTGCGCCCGGCCGGGCAACGGGTTGCAGCGTCAGCCTTGAGCCTTGCGGTAGGCGCCGGGCTGGATGCCGGTGACTTTATGAAAGGCGCGGGTAAAGGCTGCGACGGATTGATAACCCACGGCGAGGGACACGTCCGCCACTGTCTGGTCCTGCTTGAACAGCTGGCAGGCGTGGCGCACGCGCATCATCAGCAGCACTTGCCCCGGCGACTGGCCGCACAGTTCATTAAAGCGCTTGAAGAACGCCGAGCGCGACAAGCCGGTGCAGGCCGCCATGCTTTCCAGGGTCCAGGGATCGGCGGGGCGTGCAATCAACTGTTCCAGCAGATTGGCAAACGCCGGTTGCCGGGCCAGCGCCGCGAGCCCGCCGAGGTCGGTGTTGTCCAGCACCTGTTGGCGCAGCACGTACAGAAACAGCAAGTGGCACAGGCGCTCCAGCAAGGCGGGTGAGGGCGCCGGCGTGCGCTCGCATTCCTGCAGGATCAATTCGAACAGGTTGCGCGCAGCAGTCAGCGAAGGGTCACCGGCCCGCAGGACGATCCAGGCGGGCAGGGTGTCGACAATCATCGCCGACAGCCCGGACTGGAAATGAAAGAACCCGCACACCAGGCCCACGCCGTCACTCGCCTGGCTGTCCAGCGGGACCATTGGCGTGCGCGGGCATTCCTGGGCGCCGGTGGCGGTGCCATCGCTGGACAAGCGGTACGCGAGATCCCGCAGCAGGAATACCGCATCGCCGTTGTTCAGCGGATAAGGGGTCGAATCGCCCTCGATGTGCATCCAGCACTGCCCTTGCACCACCAGATGAAAACTCGCACTCGCCAGGCCATGGGTGCTGGCGTGCCAGTCGCCGCAGTAACGCCCGACGTGAAACAGGCTGGTGTTGAGTTCGAGGCTATCTAATAACCAATCGACGAGGGAGCTGGACGAATTCATCTAACGGAAAGACTCTAGAGCAAGTAATCGCTACTTTAGACTATTGAGCAGATTTTTTATAACCAACAGACTGGGTACACGAATCCATGAGGAGACCACTCCATGTCCCGCGTACCGATGCTAACCCTGGAAACCGCCCCTGAAGCGGCCAAGCCCTTTCTGGAAAATGCCCTGAAGGGTTCCGGGTTCATCCCCAATCTGTTGGCGGTGTTGGCCAATGCCCCGGCAGCACTGGAAACCTACATCACTGTCTCCGGCCTGAACGCCAAATCCGACCTGAGCCTGGCCGACCGCGAAGTGGTGCAACTGATTGCTGCCACGAACCACGGTTGCGATTTCTGCGTCGCCGGGCACACTGCCGTAGCGCGCAACAAAGCCAAGCTGCCGGAAGACGTGATCGACGCCCTGCGCCAACGCGGTGAATTGCCCAACGAGCGTTATGAGACACTGGCCGCGTTCACCCGTGAAGTGATCGCCACCCGCGGTGATGTCAGCGACGCCCGCTACGCCGCGTTCCGTGAGGCAGGCTACACCGACGGTCATGCGCTAGAGGTTATTCTGGGCGTCAGCCTGGCCACCCTGTGCAATTTCGCCAACGTGTTTGCGCGCACGCCGCTCAACCCGGAACTGGCGCAATACCGTTGGGAAAAACCGGCAAGCTGAAGGCGCGCAAGCGTTCGCGATGGTAAACATGCTGTAACAAGGAGAAACATGAATGCTTGACCCAATCTTGAGCCGTTGGCTCGATGTTCAAGCGCAGGCCCTGGATGTGGGCAGTTGCGATCCGCAGGAAGTGCTGCCACGGCTGGCAGAGGCCAATGTATTACGTATCGGTGTGCCCAAGGACCTCGGCGGCCTGGGCGGCGATGTCACGGGCGCCATAGAGGCGATTGCCGATGTGGCCAGCCATTCCCTGGCGTCGGCGTTTGTGTGCTGGGGCCAACGCTCGTTTATCGAGTATCTGCTGCAAAGCCCTAATCAGCGCTTGCGTGAGCAACTGCTGCCGGACCTGCTGAGCGGCAAGCTGGCCGGGGCGACCGGGCTGTCCAATGCGATGAAATTCTTGTCGGGTATCGAGTCGCTGCAAATCAGCGCCGAGCCGACGGATGACGGCTGGAACCTCAACGGCCGCCTGCACTGGGTGACCAACCTGCGCAAGAACGGGTTTGTGGTGGCCGCCGCCATCGAGCATGCCCAGGGCGGCGCGCCGTTTATCCTGGCGATCCCCGATTCGGTGTCCGGCCTGCAACGTTCCCGTGACCTGGAACTGTTGGGTCTGCAATCGAGCAATACCGCAGCCCTGGGCTTTGAAGCGGTGGAACTGAGCCGCGATTGGTTGCTGCATGACGATGCACGCAAGTTCCTGCCGGCCGTGCGTCCGGCGTTTCTCGGTTTGCAATGTGGCATGTCCATCGGCCTGGCGCGGCGCTCGCTGGCGGAGGTGGCGAATCACATGGGCTCCAGCCGCACCGTATTGCGTGAAGAGTTGGAAGTGCTGCGTACCTCGCTGGAGCAGGCGGTCAATGACCTCAAGAAAGGTTTGCTGAGCGGTCGCTTTGGTACCGAGCCGGTACCGTTATTCCGCCTGCGCATTGCCCTTGCGGAAATTGCTGCCAGCGCTGTGCAACTGGAGCTGCAAGCCAGCGGCGGCAAGGCCTACCTGACCGCCCACGGCAGCGGCTTTGCCCGGCGCTGGCGCGAGTCGGCATTTGTACCGATCGTGACCCCGAGCCTGGTGCAGTTGCGCACCGAGTTGAACCGTCAGGCGAATCTATGAGCCAGGCGGTATTGCACGCCCGGGGGATTTGCCTGGGGTATGCGGGCAATTCGGTGCTGGAAGGTTTCGACCTGCAATTGCAGCCCGGCGAAGTGGTGTCGATCCTCGGCCCCAGCGGTGTTGGCAAGTCCAGCCTGCTGCGGGTGCTCGCCGGTTTGCAGGCGCCTCAGGGCGGCAGTATCAGCCTGCTGGGCGAGCCGTTGAATGGCCCGCATCCGCGGGTGGCGGTGGCGTTCCAGGACCCCAGCCTGTTGCCGTGGTTGAGCCTGGAAAAGAACGTCGCCTTCGGCCTGGATTTTGCCCGCCAACCGCACCTCAGCCCGCAAGAGCGACGCAGCCGGATTGACCACGCGATCAACGCGGTGGGCCTGGAACACGCCCGTCAGCAGTTTCCGGCAGCGCTGTCCGGCGGCATGGCCCAGCGCACTGCGCTGGCCCGCTGCCTGGCCCGCCAGCCGCAGGTATTGCTGCTGGACGAACCCTTCGGCGCCCTGGATGAAGTGACCCGTGCCGACATGCAGCACCTGCTGCTCAAGGTCAATCGCGAGCAAGGTTCGGCGGCGGTGCTGATCACTCACGACATCGACGAAGCGCTGCTGTTGTCCGACCGGATTCTGCTACTGGGTAACCGCCCGGCGCGGACCCTCGGCGAATGGCGGATCGACCTGCCGCAACCGCGGGAAGAACAGGTGGAAGCCATCGGCACGCTGCGCATCGAGATTCTCAAAACCCTACGGCAGGCGAGCCGCAACGACCCCCAACCCACTGAACTGCTGGAGCCCTGCCATGTGTCTGGATGACCTCACTCACTCGCGCCGTGATTTTCTCAAACTCTCGGCCGTGCTCAGTGCCGCCGGTGCCTTGCCGCTGCTGAGCAGCTTGCAGGCCCGCGCGGCCAGTGAGCCGGACGCACCCGTACGCATCGGCTACCTGCCGATCACCGACGCCACGCCGCTGCTCGTGGCCCATAACAACGGCCTGTTCGAAGCCGAAGGCATCAAGGCCGAGCGCCCGGTGCTGCTGCGCAGTTGGGCCCAGGTGATCGAGGCGTTTATTTCCGGCCAGGTCAACGTGATTCACCTGTTGTCGCCGATGACGGTTTGGGCGCGTTATGGCAGCAAGGTCCCGGCCAAGGTCGTGGCCTGGAACCACGTGGGCGGCTCGGGTTTGACCGTGTCCCCAGGCATTACCGATGTGAAGCAATTGGGCGGCAAGTCGGTGGCGATTCCGTTCTGGTACTCGATCCACAACGTGGTGGTGCAGCAGCTGTTCCGTGACAACGGCCTGACCCCGGTGGCCCGTGCCGCCGGCAGTGCGATTGCGGCCAACGAGGTCAACCTGATCGTGTTGCCGCCTTCGGACATGCCGCCGGCCCTGGCCAGCAAACGCATCGACGGCTACATCGTCGCCGAGCCGTTCAACGCCCTGGCGGAAAACCTCAACGTGGGCCGCGTGCAGCGCTTTACCGGCGACGTGTGGCGCAACCATGCGTGCTGCGTGGTGTTCATGCATGAGCACGACCTGACCAACCGCCCGGAATGGTCGCAGAAGGTCGTCAATGCAATCGTCAAGGCCCAGGTCTGGACCCGCGACAACCGTGAAGAGGCGGTGAAGCTGCTGTCCAAGGATGGCGAGAACCGCTACACGCCGCATGCCGAACCGGTACTGCGTAAAGTCCTGGCGCCGGCTGCCAGCGACCGCGCGGCATACCTGGCCGACGGCGCGATCCAGCACGCCAACTGGGACGAGCACCGCATCGACTTCCAACCCTATCCATTCCCCAGCTACACCGAGGAACTGGTGCGCCGCCTGAAAGACACGCTGATCGAGGGCGACAAGAAATTCCTCGCCGACCTGGATCCGGCGTTTGTCGCCAAAGACCTGGTGGACGACCGCTTCGTGCGCAACGCCATCGCAGCGGTGGGCGGCATGAAGATTTTCGGCTTGCCGGAAGGCTTCGAGCGGCACGAGGAGATTGGCGTTTGAACAACGGCAAAACCTTGGGGTTGCCGGGCTGGTTGCTTGGCTTGAGCGGGCTGGCAGGGTTGTTGTTGCTCTGGTGGCTGGGAGTGAAAGTGTTTGGCAGTGCGGACGGTTTGTCTGCGCGGTTTTCGCTGTCGGCGACCCTCGCCAGCCTGTGGGAATTGCTCGGACGCAGTGAGCTGTACCTGAACATTGCCGTGAGCCTCAAGCGGATCTTCGTCGGGCTGTTCCTGGCGCTGCTGATTGGTGTGCCGTTGGGCTTGCTGGTGGGCAGTTCGCGCAAGCTGGAGGCGGCGACCACGCCGGCTTTCCAGTTTTTGCGGATGATCTCGCCGCTGTCGTGGATGCCCATCGTGGTGATGTTGATGGGCGTGGGCGACCAGCCGATCTACTTCCTGCTGGCGTTCGCGGCGGTGTGGCCGATTCTGCTGAACACCGCGGCGGGTGTGCGTCAGCTTGATCCGCGCTGGTTGCAACTGAGCAAGAGCTTGAGCGCCACACGCTGGGAAACCTTGCGCCGGGTGATTATTCCCGGGGTGATGGGGCACGTGCTGACCGGCGTGCGCCTGGCCATCGGGATCCTGTGGATTGTGCTGGTGCCGTGCGAGATGCTCGGGGTCAGCGCGGGGCTGGGTTATTACATCCTCGACACCCGCGATCGGCTGGCCTATTCCGAGCTGATGGCGATGGTGCTGCTGATCGGCCTGTTGGGGTTTGCCCTGGATGCGTTTGCGCGGTGGCTGCATCAGCGTTGGGTGCATGGAGGGTAACAACCTCATGCAAAGGCTCGGAGGCTTTCCGGGCCTTTGCGATTGGCTCAGGGTTTCACATAGATGTGCAGGTCGCCGGGAAGGTCGCCGGGCTGTAACGGTTTGTTCGGGTCTGGCACATGGGTATGTGCTTTAAGCCCGATGCTGTGGTAAGGCATGTTCTTGTTGTCAAACACCCCGATACCGATGCTTTCCGTGAGCTCCGCCAAGCCGGGAACACCTTCGGAGGTGTTCATGTGCGCGTGCCCCACCAATGCGACCCACTTTTCGGTGCCTGAGTTCGCCTGGATAGTTTCAGCAGCGTAGTAGTTGAACTCCTTGAGTCGCTTCTCGGAGTTGATCCCGGTCTGGGTGCGATCACGGGATTTATCGTATTTGTGTCGCGTCAGATAGTAATGATCGAGGGGCAGGAGTTCTATTCCATTGGCCTCAAGTTTGTTCTTGAGTTGCTCAAGTGACGGATGTGTGCGACGAGTCCCGCTGCTTCCGAGCATTCCGATTCCATCATCAATGGGGCCATGGAGCATGTCGATATACCCTTCCAAGTAGACTTTTTTGACACCTTGGTCCTTTAACGTACTGACGTTGTCGAACAGAGCTTTAAAGCTGGCCATCTGCTTGTGAGATTCTCCAAATACCAGCCCGCTTGATGTTTTAAGTGCCTCCTTGATCAGGTCGCCTACCGCGAGAGGTATCGGCACTTCGGGTATAACAGGGCGAGGCGGTATGCCGTCGATATCGATAGCCTTATAGTAATCCTTCATTTCCTGCTGAAACTTGTCCATGGTTGCCTGGCGGGTATCTGTTTTGAAGTGGTCTGCTTCCAGTTTTCCTTTCATGGCTTCCGCATAAGTGCCTTCCGGTAATGGTTTCCTGACTTTACGCGGGGGGATGATTACGTTTATCGGGTTGAATCGGTGAGCGCCCCGGCTCAGCGGCGCGTAAGGGTTCGGAGATGGAGGCATTAGCGTGTCACTGGATTCGAACGGTTGCAGGGGGCTGCCATACGGTTGCTGTTTCTGTGCATTGAGGGCGTACCATTTGCCGTTAACCTGCACAGCGCTCCCTTCGACAGTCTGCGTGCCCACCTTGAAGGTGCCGGTAGCGGCGGCTTCAAACCGGTCACCGGGGACAATAAGGGCTGTGTTATTGGTCGTGCCCTTTAGTGTTCTCATGCTCTGGCTGGCAGCGTTTGCTCCCTGGAGGCTGAGTTTTCCAGCGCCTATCGCCAAATCGCCAAGGCCGCTCAGCGGATTGAGTTCCGAGAGGGCGGCAGCCCCGAAAATCTTGCTGACCTTAAGCGCTTTGCTCACTGCGCCGCCGGCCGTACCCAGCGTCTTTCCGGCCTTCGCAACGGCGCCCACGCCTGCTGTGAGCAAGCCCAACGCATCAAATGCCAAGTCAGAGAACCCGTCTTTATAGTGGCCGTTACTTAAGTTGACGATGGCTGACCTGAGGGGAATAAGGTCGAGGAAAAAATTGCCGATGGTGCCAGCGACGGCCTCTCTATGCTCATCCGGGGTACTTCCGGCGGCCTGCTGTCTTATCGCATCGAGGTCGAGCCCCTCGACGATCGAATCCGCGAGGTATTCTGCCCGCAAATTCTTGAACAGGTTGGGATTAAACCCCTCGAGTGGGTTCTCCTGCTTTATATAATCGCGCTTGGAACCGAAGGTGGAGAACTCTTCTATTCGGGTGACTTCGTCGGCAATCTTTTGGTCCCCGCGCGTGATGATGGAGTTGCCGACTTTTCTGATGGTGCCTTTTTCAGTATCGAACTCGTAGGTGGACAGGTTTTCCTGGTTTTTTGTGGTGACGAGTATTTTTTTGCTGGTATGGAAGAGCGTTTCTCCAGCGAGTGGAACCCAGCTGACTCTGTAGGATTTTTCTTTGTAGAAGTTCAGCTTCCCCAGCCGCAAGTTGTTTTTGTCATCCGGTGGAAGGTTGGCCAGGGCATTCAAGGTGGAATATTTTTTGACGGTTTTGTAGTCGCTTATGGTCTGGCTGATGGCGTTGTCAAAGGTGTCGGGGACTTTAAAGTGCGGCCCTTGGGTAAACGCTGCAAACGCATCAAGGTCGACGCCTTGCGATCCAGGCTTGAGCGCCCACTCGGATGCGTTTATTTTTTCGCCCTGCATGGTCAGGTCCAGCATGGAATAAGGACCACGAGTGGGGATCATCTTGTTGGCGGTTTTGTTGGGCTTGAGAAGCACCTTCTCTTCAAAGGGCACGCCTTTTCCGAATTTTTCCTTGAGCAAGTCCAGCGCTTGCTGCTGGCGGGTGGGCAGCGGGGCGTCAAGCAGGCTGGAGGCGTGTTTGAGTTTTTCCAACTGATGATTGAAGGCATCCATCGCTGTATCGATGTCCGCTTTTTCGTAAAGCGCAACGTCTTTCGCCTCAAGCACACCGTTGACGATGGCCCAATCCAACAGAGCGGCTGTCTTGGCCGACTCGGGAGCGGCGCGGCTGGCGTCGGCGGTAATCATGACTTCGGCAAAGCTCATGTTCGCCACCCTGCCGGGAGACTCGGCTTCGATGGCCGCCGCCGCGATGCACAGGTTGGCCCAAGCCTGGCTGCCGTACACCACGCTGTCGGGAATATCCTTGATCAAAAATTGTGGCGCTGTCCGCATCAGCAGCAGGTGGGCGCCAAGCGTGGCGTAAGGGGATGACGCTTTGCCGGTGTCGCTCAGGTGCTGGCGCAGGCCGGCGACAATCGACGAGACGGGTTTGCCCCAATGCTGTTTTTGTGTCAGGTCAAAACCGGCTACTTGATTGCGATGAGGTTGGGCTATGGACTCCTGATCCAGGTCCAGGTTGATGGCTGCGAGTACGTAATCACTCACACTGCTATCGGTCGAAATGCCCTCCAGCTTGATCTGCAAGGCCTCTCCCAATGCCTGGCCACGGTGGGAGCCGATAAGGGCTTCCAGTGATTTGACCGGGTCGATCGAGGCGTCGTTGGGGAGCGGCAGGTTACTGTTCAGAAACTCCAGCAGCCCTCCCTGCCGGCTGACTTGCGCAGAACCCGGAGCGTTATCGGCATGTTCTATGGCGGCTGCCAGCAACGCGTTCTGCTGACTCGTGCTCAGGGGCAGGGGCCAAGACAAGCCACCGCCCAGGTTTCCCCATGGATGAGGTTGTGAGCGTGCCGGCGTCTGCCAGTTTTTTCGGTCGCCCAGGGTGGTTTTCAGCGCTCTCGGGGCATCAGGATTCGGTGGCTCAGCTGCAGGATCCTCATGGTCCGTTGCGCTTTGTAATATTTCATCGGGGTATGACGGGATAACGGGGAGTGGTATCGGAGGAGGGGGAGGTGGCGGATAGATAGTGGAGGAAAGAACGGAGTTACTGACTATTGAGGTCATCGTGAACACCTTCAGGCACGCTCATTCAGGAATGCGCCTTTCAGGAAAACCTCCCTGCTTCCTGGACGCTCTTCCTGAGTGTCGGAAACAGGGGTGGCGGCTCCGCCTGGACAGTGTTCAAGTTGTCAGAAAATGTACGAATGACGATCAGCGATGGTAATACCCTGGTCCGCCGTCGTAGTAGCGATGGTCATGCCAACCGCCACCGCCGTGGGGGAAAATAATGCAGCCGCTCATGCTCAACATGATCAACAAGGGAATCAGCAGTGTGATTCGACGAAGCATTTCAAAATCCTCTAGGGTACTCACAGGTTCAATCAGGCGTTGGGCAAGCCAAAGTTTTTCATCGCCTGTAACATGAGACCCCGCCGACCCCATTCCATCCCCGCCAATGGGTATGTGCTTGGTGTGGTAGTCGATACAAAGTGGATACAATTTTTTTAGCTTCAGGACCCCGTCATGACCCAAAAGCAACGTTTGAAATACTCGATTCTGATTTCCCTGCTGGTGCTGGGGACGATGTTTGGCCTGTCCTACTTGCAGAACAATGGCGTCATCAGCGAAAAAACGTTCCAGTACATCGCCATTGCCGTAGCGGTGACGGTGGTGGTGATCAACGGCGTGATGCGCCGCAAGGTCAAGCCCAACCTTTGAGTCAGGCCCGGCTTTCCAGGACTTTGGCAGCCTGCTCGTGCAGGCTGTAGCTTTTGTCGGTGTTGAGGGTGATCACGCCCTCGGCGCACAGGCGCTTGAGCACCTCGCGTACGCTTAGAAACGACAGCGGGATGCCCAGCTCCAGCAAGTGGCTGTGCACGCCGCGCACGCCGAGGGTGCGCTGGTTATCGGCCGCAGTCAGCAGCGCGTCGATGACCTTCAGCCGAATCAGGCTGGTGCGCAGGCCGAAACACTTGAGCAAATGACGAATGCGCTGGTTGCCATGCTCCGGCGCCTTGCCGAACGCCTGGTTGCCGGTGCTGAAACCTCCGTCATGCATGGATGAGTGTCCTTCCGTGGGCGGTTGCGGGTTGTACATGCAAAAACTCCTTATCAGAGCCTGATCAGGAAAATGATGGCGCTCTTAGTTAATAAGACGTACGAGCAGCCGAAATCATGAAGCGCGGGATGTAGAAATTTTGTCGGTAACATCCTGGAGACATACCGACATGTCCGAATAAACATCTGCGGCTGCTAAATTATTCCCGGTTTTTACGTCTTAACTGAGGTGTTGGCGAAGCTGTCCCTCGTCACGGTGTTTAATTTGGCTGTGGAGTCTGCGTGATTATTTCCAACGGGTTGTTCAGAGTGTGCGTGGCTGGGGCGTTGCTGGGGCTGAGTGTTTCGGCCACGGCGCGGGTGCAGGAGCAACAGACCACCGCGGAGATTCGGCGTACCAGCTTTGGTGTCCCGCATATCCGGGCCAACGATGAGCGTGGGCTGGGTTATGGCATTGGTTACGCCTATGCCCAGGACAATCTGTGCCTGTTGGCCAATGAGGTGGTGACCGTCAACGGCGAGCGCGCCAGGTACTTTGGCCCTGAGCAGGCGACCCAGGAAGGGCGTAATAACCTGACCAACGACGTGTTCTTCAACTGGCTGAACACACCCGATGCCGTTGCGGCGTTCTGGAAGGCGCAACCCCCGGCGATGCAGCAGCGCATTGAAGGGTATGTTGCCGGCTATAACCGTTATCTCAAGGAACGCACGGCCCAAGGCTTGCCTGCACAGTGCCAGGCCGCGTGGGTACGGCCGATCACGGCCGAGGACCTGGTCAAGGTAACCCGCCGGTTACTGGTGGAAGGTGGCGTCGGGCAGTTTGCCGAAGCGGTGGTGGGCGCCACGCCGCCCAATGCCGTGGCTCAGGTGGATGCCAAGGCATTTGAGGTCGCAGCCGCCAATCAGCAACGTTTTGCCCTGGATCGCGGCAGCAACGCCGTCGCCGTCGGCCGCGACCGTTCGTTCAACGGCCGCGGCATGTTGCTGGCCAACCCGCATTTTCCGTGGATTGGCGGCATGCGTTTCTACGAGATGCACCTGACCATTCCCGGCCAGCTGGATGTAATGGGCGCCGCCTTGCCGGGCCTGCCGGTGATCAACATCGGCTTTAACCAGCACGTGGCCTGGACACACACCGTTGATACGTCCAAGCACTTCACCCTGTACCGCCTGACCCTGGACCCGAAAGACCCGACCCGCTACCTGCTGGACGGCAAATCCCTGCCCATGGAAAAAACCAGCATCAACGTGCAGGTCAAAGCCGCCGACGGCAGCACCAAGGAAAAGTCCCGCACGGTCTACAGCTCGCAGTTCGGCCCGGTGGTGCAATGGCCCGGCAAGCTGGACTGGGACAACAAATATGCCTTCAGCCTGCGGGACGCCAACCTGGGCAACGACCGCGTTCTGCAACAGTGGTACGCGATGAACCGCGCCGCCAACCTCAAGGAGCTGCAAGACTCGGTGCACACCCTGCAAGGTATCCCGTGGGTCAACACCCTGGCGGCGGACGATCAGGGACAGAGCCTGTACATGAACCTGTCGGTGGTACCGAACGTCAGCGCGAAAAAACTCGCGCAGTGCAGCGACCCCCGGGTTGGCCTGCAATTCATCATGCTCGACGGCTCCCGCAGCGCCTGCGCCTGGGACGTGGACCCGCGTGCCGCCCAGGCCGGGATCTTCCCGGCCGATCAACTGCCGCAACTGCAGCGCACCGACTACGTGCAGCACTCCAATGACTCGGCGTGGATGGCCAACCCCAAGGCGCCGCTGACCGGATTCTCGCCGGTGATCAGCCAGGAGAAAATCGGCCTGGGCCCACGTGCCCGTTTCGCTTTGCAGCGCTTGCAGGAACTCGACAAGCAGCCGATCAAGGCCGCCGACTTGCAGAACATGGTCATGGACAACCAGGTGTATCTCGCCAGCCAAGTCATGCCGGACCTGCTCAAGTACTGCGCGGGTGCCGACGCCGCCGTGAAATCCGTGTGCGACAGCCTCAAAAACTGGGACCAACGCGCCAACCTCGACAGCGGCCTGGGCCTGGTGCACTTCATCAACCTGGCGGAGCAACTGGCGCAAGCGCCCGACGCATGGAAGGTGGGTTTCAACCCGGCACAACCATTGACCACGCCGCGTGGATTGGCGATTGAACGCGCAGGCGTGGCCAAGGCGCTGCATGAAGCGATGCTCGCCTCAGCCGCCGACGTAGCCAAACGCGGGCTGACCGCCGACAGCCGCTGGGGTGACATCCAGGTCTCGGGCCAAACCCCGATCCATGGCGGCCCGCAAGAGCTCGGCGTGTACAACGCCATGCAAAGCGTGCCAAGGGCTGACGGCAAGCGCGAAGTCGTCAGTGGCAGCAGCTACTTGCAGATCGTGACCTTCGACGAGAAGGGCCCCAATGCCGAAGGCGTGCTGGCGTTCTCCCTGTCCAGCGACCCGGCGTCGAAATACTACAAGGACCAGACCCAGGCCTTTTCCGAGAAAAAACTCAGCCCGTTGCCGTTTACCGAACAGCAGATCAAGGCAGACCCGCAGTACCAATTGCAGGTTATCCGTGACAAGGAAGAAGCCGGGCGGTAGGGTAGCCCACCGGGAAACGATGCCCCTTGAGAGAATATTTTTTGAAATCAAGGGGTTGCAAGCCCTGGCAAATGAGTACATAATTGCGCCCATCGAACGCACTGAAGCATTAAAAACTTCAATGTTTTCAATGAGATAGAGTAGAGGCAAGCTTCACATAGCCCACTCAAGTTTGTATGCGGTGAATGTCGGTTGTAAGGCATTGATCGTTTGAGGCCGAGTAGCAAAATGGTTATGCAGCGGATTGCAAATCCGCCTACGCCGGTTCGATTCCGACCTCGGCCTCCACTCTTAGAAACCCCGTAGATTAGCGTCTACGGGGTTTTTTATTGGCTGGGATTTAGCAAGTGTTCCGCAACGCTACGTGATTTTGATCGAAGGCACCTACGTTGAAAACGTGGGCTGGCTTGATTGCACCGAGCGCTACGTCCGTCCCCATATCCTCCACTACATGGATCCGCCTTGCTGGCAGATGGCCGGTTATGGCGTAGATTTTCCCTTTGAGAATTACGAACGCATGGCCGACTTCATGCGGCGCTGCAAAGGGAAGGTGATGGTCAGCGTCAATGACCATCCTGACATTCGACGTGCTTTCGAGAGCTTTCATTTTGAGACCGTGGACATTCGGTACTGCAATCAAAATCAGCGGCAGGGTAAGGCCGAGGTTAGCGGCGAACTTGTGATCATGAACTGGGAGCCGGCGGCGTTAGGGGGGCTGTTCTGACGCTCGTTAAGAGTCCTCCGGCGGCAAGGGTAGCAGTAAGTTAGCTCCCTGATTTTTCACGTTACCAACAGCTTTACTTACCGCATACCACTCAAAGTCATCAACAGGCTGACAGCATTCCTTCGCTATTTCCTCGGCGCGACCCGGAGTAAGGCTGGGGTCAATCCATTCCCTGGCATGCTCGGGGGGCAGCACCAACGGCTTGCGGTCGTGGATATCTACCATTCCCTGGTCACTGACGGCGGTGATGATTACGAATCCGTCGCCATCATGGGGATCCAGGCCGGGGTGAACCTGTGCGAGTGCGCCAAAGAACATCGGTTTCTGACTCTTCAGGCGAATGAAGTAGGGCTGCTTTTTCTTCGGATCGCCCGGGTCTTTGACCCACTCATACCACCCTTCACTCGGGACCAGAGCTCGGCCATTCGGCCAAAGCTGTTTGAAGAACTTTCCCGTGGTGACCGTTTCTACGCGTGCGTTAATTGGGTCAGGGCGCTTGCTTTTGGCCCAGAACGGCGCCCATCCCCATTTGACTGCATCAATATGCAGTCCATCCTCTGCGGCGTGCAGCAACTGCACCCGCGTCGACGGAGCGACGTTGTAGCGATCAATGGGCTGAGCGTCGTAACCGCTGAACAGCTCTATCTGCGGGCTCAGTTCTTCGATGAAGATCGCCATCCCCTCGTACTGCACGAATCGCCCGCACATACGCACCTCCCGTCTGTCGAAATCCCCTACAGATAAATTGACCGTAAGCGTCCTACAAAGTTAACTGTACATTCGTACAGTATTTGCAAAGGCAGCATCATGAGCTTCACCATTTTAGGTCCCATTGCTGAGGTAGGCGCGAAGCTGCCTTTGTGCTCTTTCCAGGTTCCGGCCGGCTTCCCTTCGCCGGCAGCGGACCACATTGAGCAGCACATCTCATTGGATGAGGTTCTGAATATCCGTGCGCCGCATGTGTACTTGGTAGCAATCACAGGAGAAAGCATGCAGGGGGTTGGGATCTTCGACGGTGACCTCGCGGTGGTGGATCGCGCCATTGAGCCGGCCCATGGGCATGTGGTGGTGGCGCTGTTGAACAATGAGCCCGTCTGCAAGCGCCTTTGCAAGCGCGGCCGGGAGGTGGTTCTGCTATCAGAAAACCCCAAATATCCGGCGCGCTACGTTCTTGAAGGCGACGAGCTGTCAATCTGGGGCGTGATCACCAGCACAGTGCGCAGCCATGTCTAAGCAAGAGCCGACCTTTGCGCTGATCGACTGCAACAGCTTCTATGCCAGTTGCGAACGGGTATTCCGGCCAGACCTGGCGAAGGTGCCCATCGTGGTACTGAGCAACAACGATGGCTGTGTTATCGCCCGTAGCTACGATGCCAAGCCCTTCATCAAGATGGGCGAGCCGTATTTCCAGATCAAGCACAAGCTCAAGCAGCACGGCATTGTCCCGTTCTCCTCAAATTACGCGCTGTACGGCGACATGAGCGAGCGCGTAATGAGTCTGATTGAGGCGATGGTGCCGGCAGTTGAGGTGTATAGCATTGACGAGGCATTCGCTGATCTGACCGGTATAAGCGGGCTTGATGCTTTGGGCCGACAGATTCGTGCCCAGGTGCTTCGCTGCACAGGCATCCCTGTCGGAGTAGGTATCGCTCACACTAAGACTCTCGCTAAGTTGGCAAACCACACCGCGAAGCGCCTGCAGTCCCAAACCGGCGGGGTGGTCAATATCACCGATCCGGTTAAGCGTGACTGGGTGCTGCGCAATACGGATGTGGCAGAGGTGTGGGGTGTTGGCCGCAAAATGAAACTCCATCTCGGAGCCTTGGGCATCAAGTCGGCCATGGACCTCGCTAAGGCGGATCCGTGGACGCTCCGGAAGAGGTTCAGCGTTGTGATCGAGAAGACCGCCAGGGAGCTGGGCGGCACGTCCTGTCTGGAGTTAGACGAACCCGATCCTCCAAAGCAGGAGATTTGCTGCAGCCGAATGTTTGGCAAGCGGCTGACGGAGCTGACTCCGATCAAGGAGGCGGTGGCCACCTACATGATGCGAGCCTCCGAGAAGCTTCGCGTTCAGAACTCGCTGTGCAAGAAGGTGCGCGTGTGCATCCGTACTGGCATGTTTAACCCGGAGGAAGCGAAGTACGCGAACGGTGTGGTGGTGGATATGCCGTATCCCACTGACGACGTGCGCTTGCTCACTCAAGCAGCGGTTGGTGCGCTAGATCGCATATTTCGGCCAGGCTTTAAGTACAGTAAGGCAGAGGTTATGTTGCTCAATCTTTGCCAGCCAGGTGAGTACACTGATGATTTGTTCGCTACGTCTCAGCCGGTTGAGGCAACGCGGGTGATGAACGTCCTGGACCAGATTAACGAACGATGGGGCCGAGGAACTCTGCGTTCGGCCAGTGTACCGGTTGACCCGGATTGGGGGATGCGCCGAGATATGATGAGCCAGAGCTATACGACCAAAGTTGATCAGCTTTGGAGCGTTGAATGCAAATAGTTTGGTAAAGTAGGATCGTTTACTCTCTCAGGATCAATCGCTTTGATTTGATCAGTACCTGCGCAGATATCGAGATCTTACCTGATAAGGATTTCACAGAGGTCTATTGTCAATAACGTTGATGGTTATAATTTTAGTTCGAACGTCTAGAAATTCGTATATTGCTCGTCCTTTTTTGATCATTCCAATATCCGACGAATAAAGAGTGTCAGCGAAGGATGCTAATGCCACGTGGTTTGCATCACTAGTCGCAGAGGTAAAGCGACGGTTAAGCTTTAAGTCGCTGTCGTTAAAGTAGCCAATTACGTTTAATACATTATATGCAGAGATTATTTTGCTTGATGTGGGTATGCAGCCATTCAAGTTAGACGGGATGTAATTTATTCCTAAGAAATCTTCAATTGAAAAATTGCGCCCTTTATATCCATCAAGATCTTTGTGAAGGCTCCAAATTTTTTCAATTATTTTTGGGCCTTTAACGTTGTTTAGCTCTAGCGGTCCTATGCCAACCTTGGCTCTATAAGTATTTATCATTGAGGCGTTATCGTCTCTTTGATAGTTCAACATCATTTTGGTGGAAAGCTCTTGTATCGTTTTCTGGTGCTGGAGGGTTCTCGATATGTAGTTATTGAGCTTAGTTAATTGCTCGCTCGTAAGCGTGTCGGTATTCGACTTTTTTTGCATTAGCTCTTCTAAAATCATTATGAAGTCGGAGCTTTGTTGTTGGTCCAATTCTTCAATGCTCGGCAGAGATTTGTCTCCATGGAATTTTCTCAGAGTGTTATTGGTTGCGGTATAGATTTTGTCAATAATGTGTAGTTGTTCACATAATCTGGCGTACTGCTCAAAGGGATCTGCATCTGAAATAATCGCATCATTAGTACTTTGATGGTTTTCATCTACGAAAATTTTGAAGTGCATTGCGTTCAATTTTTTTAGTTTATTTAAGAAGTCATTCTCTTTTCCTTTACTTCGCTTGATTTCTCTAAGCGTTTCATCGGAGTACACTACTTGTTGTTCTTCGAAGATTTTCTCGAATGCGGATGTTTCGGGGTGGCGTAAAAAATAGTTTAAGATATTGTGATCTAAGTATGCGGTTGGTTTCCCCGTATAGTTATGTTTTGGTTTGATCATAATGAGCCCTAGGGTATGAGTTTATGGTACCTTAAGACTAGCACCTTAGGCTTACGACAAGGAAAGTCTGATGTTTCGAATGCTTGTGTTTTTGGTTGCGACCTTTGGGGCGGTTGCCAATGTGCACGCGGACAACGTTTCTCCGTGGGAGCCAGACCAAGATATTGAATTGTTTTACACTGAGTACTGCTCAGCACCAAATCTCGAAAAGCACTTCTTCCCATCGCTGGATCCGAAACAGTTGGCAGGAATTACACGACTCATTTCAGAGGTCTTGTGGGCTGACATATCGGAGGACTTAGTAGGGCGTCAAGGTGCTTCCACAAAGGTTGTTGACCGACTACGGGCGTTGGGGCACCCAGTGGCCCCTGCCTTCACAGACGTGCTCCATCAGGCTACTCAAGAACCTATGCGCAGCAAATACGTGTTTGCATACAACGCGAATGTGGACCAGCGAGATTACGCCATTGAAGCTTTTGGAAAATTGGGAAAGAGTGATGCTCAGTTAGGGGGGGCGATGGTCGCCGTGTTTGAGTGTCGTATCATTCGCAATGTGAAAACCATGGATCCGTTTGTGGCCCGGCGGGTGGGTCAGATTAAGGCTATATCACTCCCTAAAACTGCGACACGCTTGAACAACGTGAGCTCCGGTAACGGCTACTCGGAACGCGACTGCAGTTGCGGTGGAGGAAATTTTTGTTATGGGCCCCGGGGTGGGCATTACTGCATTACATCGGGTGGGAAAAAGGCTTATGTGAAGCACTAATAGAGCTGCAATAGTTTTCATGTCGCCCATCATCAGTATTGAATGAGCCTGGCATTATTTCTGGCCTATCGGGTGCATACCACTCATAGCTGACTGTCGATTCGTTCAGGTCTAGTGAATAAATAAATAATACTGAAGTTACTATGTTAATTGCATTCTTGTGATATCAATTGAGAGCCTATATCGAATTGGTAATGCCGAATTTATTTCGTCCTCAGGGATCTCTTGGATGAAAAAAGGAAATTTCTTGGAGATACGATGCATCAGAAGATGTATGAACATGCCCTCAGTAATTTCACGGACAAAATCTACAATTGCGACCACCTCTTCCCCGATGGGACGAGGCTCGGCTATACCTTGTCCTTTTAAGTACCATGATGGTTTTTGTATCTGACCATTCGGAAGGACCCGGAAATTTTCAACTACGGTTTTTGTTATTTTGGGGTGCTCGTGAAAGTTGCGCAGTTCAATCAAGTAGCGCACCCCTGCTGAGTTATCACGTACAAATGACAAAATAGGTGATGTCTCTCCTAGTACATCCGCTAGGCTCTGAGAGAGGTGATCAAAGTTAGAATCTATTTTCCTAAGCTGTAAAAATATCGCTGGTAATTCGCACACCAGCTTGATGGCTCTATTTATTTGTACTAAAAATGTTCCGCAATCAAGTTCTAAATCATCAACCTGGGGAAAGGGATTTAGGCCGCGGCCGTGATTATCTCTGGATATGCCATGCTCAGTGATTTTTATGATGATTTCATCAATGCGGCTAGAAAGTCTCGTAGCCAGTGTTTCGCATGCAAGCAGCAATTCTTTGCAGCCGTGCAAATGCAAGACCACTGCTGCTTTATCGAGATCTTCGTCGAACATTGCGGAGTCAAGCATCTCCCGGGCTTGTAAAAGTACACGGGCTACTGTCTGGTTGCTAGATCCCACATCGGCTACTGGGGAAACCACCCAAGGCGCGTCTGGATTCGTCTGGTCGGGATCAATTGATTCAGGCGACTGAACTCGAAAGGTTTTGTCTTGCTTGTAAATTTCCAAGAACGAGCCGCAGGAGCACATTGTTGTGATTGGCCCAGTTCCTTCTTGCAGCTCCATTGATCCCGCTGCGTTTCGAGAAGGTTTTGTCTTTGTGCGCGGTGTTTCGCTCATCGATAGCCCCACGAATAGACGTCAATTGATGGATAGCTGTATCTCCTCTATTTCAGTAGATACATTTAGGGTCGATTCCCGCTCACTGCACTCTATCACTTGGGTCTGCTTCTGGCTGAAAACGACCCGTCAGTAGGTTTGATATCGCCCATCATTAGGCTTGCCTGACGCGACCGAGAATTCTGGGCGTAGAGGCAGGTTGGTTAAGAGGTGATTGCTTGGCTCATCGTACTGCTTGGGCAGGCGGGAACCTAGACCGTCGCATGGGGCAAAAATGGGGCAAACCATGGGCCAATCTATGCCATTCAATGCCAAATATGCATTTATGCAATCTGCTATGAGTGAGTGACGCAGCCAGCAACCACGGGCCTTTCTCTTAAAATCTTCCACATACCCCTACACAATCGGGGTGTGCTTTGCCGCATGGTAGCGCGATTCATTTTTTGAGTATTGTGCATGAGCCAGCGTAAGAGTGAATGGCTTCAGACTCATGGTTATAGCCGTAGTAGCGTTGCTTGGTCCAGTCGATATAGAAGAATCCGGTTCCCATTTGACCACGTAGTATCAGGAAACCACTGCTGTCCGCCAATCCAGGATCTGAGTACAAATAAATGTCTCGCTGAATGTTTACGAAGTCTTTTGAGTAAGCTGTCTTTTCTTTGAAATTGTAAAAATTCTGCCCCTCCCCATACGAGTAGCTAGTTCGGCTGCCACTCTGGGTGATAGTGACCTTGCCACCATACTCGAACAAATGAGCTGCAGATCCTGGAAGGTCGAGTGTCTCAATGCCTGCGCGGTAGTGCTCATCGGGAGTACAGAGTATCAGCGCCGGAAGCGGTGAAGTCGCCGCGCTTGCGTCGATGCAGAGGGCAAAAAACGCTGAAATAGTGATGCGGCATTTCACTGTATGGGTCCTCACTGAAAGCTCTCGTTCTCGGGCAGGGCTTACCTCGGTTCTAGGCTTTGACATTAGCGCACCTTGAGCCTCGCTTTGACTGGTCCATCATGTTTGTCCTGAGGGATAGCAGGTTCAGCAAAGCAATGATTGCTTAATATTTGCTACAAGAACTGCGTTCAAGGGAAAAGCGACTAGAGAAATCAGACCATGAGCAGAGCCCTACGTCCAATCCATCATCGAATTGATTGAGCTGGCCGGGTACTTGGGTGTGTTGAGCTGGAAGCTTGTCCAGCGACGACTACTGTTAGGTTCTGAACCTCTAAGGGTCGTAATTCAATTCCGCAATCAAAATTAGGACTCGCGCCGGCCGGGCGCTCCAGTCTTCCTAGATACTCTCGCTTGCGGAATTTAACTGCCTCTAACTTATTGAAAAATATGAATATTTTATAGGGATTGCAAATCCGCCTACGCCGGTTCGATTCCGACCTCGGCCTCCACTCTTAGAAACCCCGTAGATTAACGTCTACGGGGTTTTTTATTGGCTGGGATTCCATGGGAATACCTCGGCGGGGACTTACAGGATGGTTTTTTTGAGAGAAACAGAGTATTCGTTTCGGGCCGGAATGACGCCGGATCTCAAAGTGCCTCACAGGGATGGAGACTAAAAAGATGCTTAAAATTACTGTTCTGCCGTTATTACTGGTTTTTTCGGTGACATGTTTTGCGGATTTAAAGCAATCGTCCCCGGAAAATGTATGTGCGTTCCTTTCTGACTCGGGGCTGAAGGGTCGAAAGTGGACTGATTACGGTGATGGTACATCGGGATGCGCCAGCAATTACAAGGACATCGGCGGCGGGGCTCCGCTGGCCAATAACTTGGCTTATTACGCGACAGGGAGCGGCTCGACGGTTGATCAGGTAAAGCTCGTGTTGAATTTCAACCAGCCCAAATCACCCGGTGCCTCAATACAAGCGCTCGGAAAAGCGGCGGAGAAGCTTGCACCGAAAGCGCTTGGAGCGCCGCTGCCAGCCTCAATCAAGAAGGCCATCGTGCTTGGTCAGCCGGAAACGGTAGAGGTCGGGACTGGAACAGTGGAAGTACTTCGGGACGAGTGGCCGACCGGAAAGGGCTATGAGGTTCATGTGGTGATGAAGTGACGGAGCAGGCTGCCGATTTGATGAGGGGTAAAGCGGGTAAAGGGGACTGATTTATTTTATTTCAAGTAGTTCAGCCCCCATGCTTGTTGTGTTAGCGCGGTTTTAAACAATCCAACGCCTGATCTGCCAACGTTCTAGCCATGTCTATCAAGTGAACGGTGGAACACGCCATGCCCCGGTTTTCACCAGTAGATCCCTGCACAGATCCTTCAGCCGTTGCGGCTGCACAGCGTAGCAATTCAGAGATTTGGGCGATTGCGTCTTCAAAGCTGACGTCTTGGTGAACGGTAAATATTGGGTGGGAGGCGGGATCGGGTCGGAGGTGGTGAGTTAAGGCGCGATCAAAGGCTTCGCGGTCCCGGGTGGTACGAGGTGGGTCTGGAACGATTTTGTCCATGCATAAGCTCCTACTGGTGGTGAGCCATCCTGGTGTCGGTCTCACTCGACAAAAGGTGGCAGCTATGTGCAGGGTGAGAATACCGGACAGTAGGACTCCGGCCAGACCGAAGTCTGCCCGCACACAGCCGCCATAGAGCATGCTACAGACGGTAGTGGCGCTTGGCGCCTACTGGTTCCGGATTCTCACACCCGATCGCTGATGTGCAGCGACGGAGCGAAGACTAGCCAGTGATTCCAGCGGGCACAAGGCCGAAAGATTCTCTAGGAAACGTCCCGCAAGTTAAAGCGATTTGCCTTGCCGGCCCTTAAAAAACCGAGAAGATTTTAAACAGTGGACGCGATTTTTATTGGGCTTGGAAAAGTGTCGGCACTGACTATTTACCGCCGGTAATCCGCGCCATAAACAGTCGCGTCAGGCTGGCAATCTGTTCAGTTTTCTCATCCAGTGCGAAATGCCCCGCATCCAGAACATGAACCTCTGCACCCGGCACATCATCCTTGTAACGCATGGCCCCTGGCAGAATGAACGACGGGTCGTATTTCCCCCACATGACCAGCATGGGCGGCTGATTGTCTTTCAACCATTGCTGCCATTTTGGGTAAGAGGCGACGTTGTTTTGGTAGTCCAGCAATAACGCCGACTGTATCGCCCGCTGGCCCGGGCGGGACAATGCGGCAAATTCGTCGTCCCAGGCATCAGGGTTGTAACGCTCGGGATGAGGGCTGGTGCCCAAGTGGCGCTGCTTCGTGCTTTCGTATCCGATGAACGCATCGACTTGCTCGGGGTGTCCGGAAGGGGCCTTCCAATACTTGGCAATGTTCGCCCACTTGGCTCCCAGGCCTTCGTTATAGGCGTTGGCATTCTGGATGATGATGCCGTGCAGTTTTTGCGGCGCATTGAGGATCATCCGGAAGCCTATCGGGCCGCCGTAGTCCTGCATGAACAGGGTGTACTCATCGATGCGCAATTGCGTGAGCAGCTTGCTCATGGTGTCGGCCAGATGGTCAAACGTGTAGGTGTAGGTCGCCACAGAGGGGGCGTCGCTTCTGCCGAACCCAGGGTAGTCAGGTGCGATCACGTGATACCGATCAGCAAGCAGCGGTATCAACGAGTCCCACATGCGCGACGAAGAAGGGTAGCCATGGAGCAGCACAAGGGTCGGCGCGCCTTTGGGGCCGGCCTCACGATAGAAAACCTTCACGCCTTCCACGCTGGTCCAGTGATAGCCAGTGGACTCGGTGGTATAGGGGATGGAGGGCACCGGTTCGGCAGCGTACGTCGGTTCGGTCATCGAGAGCGTCGTCATAAGTGCTCCTAGGGTGCAAAAGGTCGCGATGTTCATTGAGGCCTGGGCTCTGATTTGCGCATTTCCCGGCGAAATGCAGCTGGGATCAGAGTGGACGTATCCGAGAATGGGCACCATTGGCCCAATGACCATTTTTCATTAGAATCGGGCCAATCTTGATCAGGCCAGCCTCCGTGAAAAAAAAGTGTGAGCGTTGCAGTCATCGCGTTTAACCGCATCAGCCCCTTTCACCTGTCCGTGCCCTGCCTGGTGTTTGGTAAAGATCGCAGAGTGGGGGATTCGCCTTGGTTCGATCTGGTGGTCTGTGCAGGCGAGGAGGGCGTGCTGGTTACCAACGCCGGTTTCGCCATCCATTGCGAGCATGGTCTGGATCAGGTGGCCGGGGCCGATATCGTGATTGTCCCAAGCTGGAGGGACGTCGCCGAAACGCCGCCGGCTGCACTCCTCGAAACGCTTCAGGCCGCTCATGCAAGAGGCGCACTGGTCGTCGGCCTGTGTCTGGGGGCGTTCGTACTCGCTCATGCAGGTCTGCTGAGCGACAAGCGGGCAACCACGCACTGGGCTTGGGCGGCGCATCTGGCGCGAGATTTCCCTCGCATCGAAGTAGACCCCAAAGTGCTCTATGTCGAGGTTGAGCAAATCCTGACCTCGGCGGGCGTGGCCGCGGGCCTCGATTGCTGCATCCATATCGTCAGGCGCATTTATGGGCGGGGAGTTGCCAACGCATTGGCGCGACAGCTGCTTGTTTCCCCACATCGCGACGGCGGCCAGGCTCAGTTCATCAGTCAGCCTGTTCCGCAAGGCGCAAGCGACCAGCGCCTCGGCCAGTTGCTGGATTGGCTTCGGGCAAACCTGGGCCAACCTTTGTCAATCGATCAAGTCGCGACGAGGCTGGCGATGAGTCGGCGTAGTTTCACCCGGCACTTCAAGCAACTCACCGGCTCGACGTTTGGGAAGTGGCTTACGAACGAGCGAATCAAGGCAGCCCAATTGCAGCTCGAAACAACCGACCACAGCATTGAGACGATCGCGGGCTCCTGCGGGTTTGGTACAAGCTTGTCGTTACGTCAGCACTTTTTCTCGATCGTGGGCGTGAGCCCAACAACGTACCGAAAGGCTTATCAACGATAGGCTTGGCAGAAGAAAGGCCCGCAATCACGGGCCTTTCTCACAGGGCGTTCCAACCTATTTGAACAGGCCGCCAATCGCGTTGATCGCATCCGCAGCCTTGTTCACGGTTTGCTGGTGTTGGGGGTTGGTGCTCACTTGCGCCTGAGCGTTGTAAGTGCTGTTGCTGCAACTTTTGTTGGTTTGTGTCAGTGCCGCCTGGAACGCGGTCGCGCGCAAGGTATCGCCCTTGGCATTGGCCGCGTTGATATTCGTCTGCAGGTCGCGGATCTGTTGCTGGCAGGAGGCGTTATTGGCGCTGACGGTGCTGTTGCTGTTGCTGTTGCTGTTGCTGTTGCTGTTGCTGGCGCCACCCAGGGCAGATGACAGGGCGCCCGTGAGGGCTGACAGGTCGGCGGCTTGGGCGGTGAGGGTAAACAGGCTGAACAGGGCGGCGGCGGGTGCGAGTTTGGAAAGGCGCATGGCAAACCTCAATGTTTTATTGCCTGCGCAGTTCCGGGAGCCCGAGCAAGCGCAGAACAATATCCATATAGAGGTGAGCGCTCGGGTGAAGCGAAATATATTTGGTCAATTTTTGACCTTCAACAGCGGAGCTCCATAAGTGTGAGTTGTTTCACGTTGTTTCTTAGACGTTGATGGGTGTTACAGCGGTGTTTACTTGAAAGGATGCAAAATGAGGCAGCTACCTCACTTGGCGCAGTGCACACCCGATAGCCGCACCAGCAGCGTCAAAGCAACGATTGCCCAGCCAAAGTTGAGCGCAACAAACATCCATTCAGGTGGAGTTGCACTCAGGAAAATCATCGAGGTAATCGTTAAAAAAACCATCAAAAACCCAAGCGTAAGCCAGAACCAGCGATTCGCCTGGCGCGGACATCCCTCGATCTTCAACGGGTTGTCTTCAGGGAGCGTCATGTTCGTTCGGCCTCGGTAACGTGATGCTTCCTTGCCGGTGTTGAGCTCAAGATGGCCATCCTGAGCAATGGGGCAGCGCGATGCAAGGGGCGCTCTTAGTTCCCATCCATCAGGCGCATCGCCAGTTCGGGGCTGAACGTGCCTGCCGCCGGGCCGCCGTGACAATCGGTTTTTGTTGAAGACGCCCCGTCCGAGTTGCCCGGAAGTTTGATCCATAGGGCAACCAACTGCGGTGAAAGCACTTGGGGTGTCATACCGATCCTGCGACCCGTGGGGTTGCACCAGTCACCAGGCGTTGCGCCGTTGCCGTTGCGGCTGGTGTCTACCGCGATGGCTTTTGTATAGGTGTACTCGCTTAACAGCCTGGCATTGATCGCGTCACCGTAACTGCGCACCTGGGCGAGGGTGTAGAAGTTGGCGATATTCAGGGCAAACCCGCGGGCCTCTTTCACACCGGCTGCATTCAACGCCTCAGCCATGGCGCCTGGGGATTTCCAGCCTGGATTGCCGGCGTCCAGATATACATCCGTATGGGGCGAGCGCTGCTTGAGCCCCGAGACGGCGTAATTGATCAGCTGCAGCCGCTCGGAGCGCTTGTCCTTGTCCAGGCACTGCATATCGGCCAGCGCATCCGGTTCCAGAATGACCACCGCAGATTTGTCTCCAATACCGTTGATCAGTTGGTCTACCCAGGCCCGGTATGCTGTTGCATTCGGCGCACCGCCTGCAGACGCGCCGCCGCTGCAGTCGCGATGGGGCAAGTTGTAGGCCACCAGGATCGGCGTTTTATCCGCGCCGGCAGCGGCCGATACGTAACGATTGACTCGATCCGGGAGCGTGCCCGCAGCCTGGCTGGTGCGGGTCAGCCACAGGGCACTGGGCACCTCGGCAATGGTTGAGCGGATCCTTGCGGTGGCAGGCGTATCGGGGTGCTGCTGGACCCACTGTGCGGCAGTTGACTGCGGGTTGACGTAGAACCCATCGCTCGCCTGGGCAGCAGGCAACATCGACAGGCTGATAAAGCCGGCGGCAAGGGTAGCGATCTTTAGCACGCTCTACACCAGTAAGAGGGGCGGGTGGCCAAGGTAAGTCGGCTCGCCGCCGACGTCACGTGAAGCTGTATGAAGCTTGCCGGGTAGCCGCGTAGGCCGTGGCCATGGCATGCTCCCGCGCTCAGCATCCAGTCAAGGAAGAACGATGTCGATTTATGCAATCACCGTCCCCTGCTTTGCGCAGATGTTGCGGTCGCTCCAGGGGCTTTTGTCCAAAGGCGAAGCGCACGCCAGCGAGTTGGCCTATGACTCGCAAAACCTGCTGGACGCGCGGCTGGCGCCGGACATGCACACCCTCGCAACGCAGATCCGGTTTGCGTGCACCCAGGCCCAGGAATCGGTCCAGCGTCTCACCCATCAACCGCTGCCGGTCCTGAGCACACCCGTGACCTTGAGCGAGACGCATGGTTTGATCGAGCAAACTCTGCAAGCCCTCGCCTCGGCAGATCGCGAACTCATCGACAGCAGCGAGCGTACTATCTCGATAGCGCTTCCCGACGGCACTGTTTTCGACATGACTGCCCACGAATACGCGGTCAATTGGGCCATTCCCCAGTTCTATTTCCACCTGATGACCGCCTACAACATCCTTCGCCATAACGGTGCGCCGCTCGGCAAGGCCGATTACGTGCCGCATATGTTCGCCTTCGTGCGCGCGCAATAAGCAGCCACCCGAATGAATGGACCCCGGTTCTGCACATAAGCGTATGGTGGGTGTTAAACGCGCTTATTGAGGTACCCACCATGGACGATCTGCTCGGCACCCGCCTGAAAGAAGAACGCAAGGTCCTGGGGCTCTCCCAACAGGAGTTCGGCGCGATTGGCGGTGTCGCTGCGAATGCCCAGGTGCATTACGAGAGCGGTGCTCGACTGCCCAAATCCGATTACCTGATAGCCATCCGGCGCAAAGGCGTGGACATACTTTACGTGCTGACGGGGGAGCGGGCGGTTATCAATCTGGACACGCTCAGCGACAAGGAAACGTTGATCATCAACCACTACCGCACGCTGGACGGGATGGATCAGGATGCGATTGCGCAGATCACTTCCTCGTTGTCTGACAGCTAGCAACGAGGAAGTCCCGGATTTGCTTTGCGCCAGGCTAGAAGCTGTCGGTCGTCCTGAAGTTGCCGCCGCCTGTACTGCCTGACGACGAAAAGCTGACCGTGTTGTTATTGCTGTTGCTGTCGACGGTGATGACGCCGTAGCTGATAGGGCTGATCGATGCGCTGACATAGCCCCGCGTCGCGCCGGCGGCTACTTGGCTGCGGCGCACGATTTTAAGGCCTCGGCCAAGCACATCCACCACTTGCCCAAGTGTCACGTCCTGCGTCATGTAGCCGGCTACCAGTCGCTCGAAGTCTGTCGACAGGTCAAAGTAAACATCGCGACCGGTAAAGTCATCGGTGCGAACTCTACGCTCCAGGTCTTTGGCGCGCTGGTAGTCGCTCTTATACAGCTTGATTGCATCCTCGGCCTCCGCCAACTTCTGTAACACCATTACCAAGCGCAGATGCGAAGTTTGCAGTCGCTCCACGATCAGGTCGTCAGCCGCGTCCGGAGTCTGGCTGGCGAGGTCAATCAATTCGCCGATGCTGCGGGTTTTCAATTGGTCAGTGAGCAACTGCCGAGCACGCTGGTACTGCGGGTCTTCGTTGCGCAAGTAGCTACCGAGTTTTTCCTGGATAGCATTAGCCTGGCGCTTGGCGTTGTCGATCACCTTTTGCAGGGCGTCGAGCTCGGGTTGTATTGAGGCCTGCCCGAGTTGGTCTCGTGCCTGAGTCAGTTGCGCATCGACACTTGTGCTCAGGTTGCTGATCAGGGCGGCGCGTTCTGTCTGCAAGGCTTCGTTTCGCTCATCAAGGGCGATCAGGCTAAGCTCGTTTTTGCGGTTGGCGAGGTAATTCACCTTGGTGGCCAGCCAGTTGTCCATCCAACGGTTTAGACGGTTTCGCCGGTATTGGTCGGTGCCGAAAGCGTGCCCGCGCAGGTAGACGTAGACCAGGTTCGTATCATAGCCACGGCGCTTCAGCGCGCACTCCTGGCGCAGTTCCTCATAACCGCTGATGTGTTCGCGGTGGGCGGCTTGGGCCAGGTCCAGTTGCTCGACCTGCCGCGCATAGTCCGGGTTCAGCTCCAGAGATAGCCGGGCTTGTTGGTCAAGAGAGTCGGCTCGTGCTTGCAGCTTTTCCTTGTCTGCCAGCGCACGGGCCACGTCGTGCTCTGCCTCACGCAGCTCCCGGTGGAGCAAGTCCTGAGACTGTTGGCGCATTTTCAGGGCGGAGGCGACTTGCTCGTTCTGCGTGTCGCCCAGTTGCAGGTGCAGGGCGGCGATGTGGCCCAGGCGCAGGGTCAGATCCTGCTCCAGCGCCAGTTGCTCGCCGAGCAGTTCAGACAGTTGTCGCTCGGCCGTGCGAATCCTCAGCTCGGCGTTGCGGGAGTTACGTTCGGTGATGCCGATCAGGGTGTCAGGCGTCATGTCTTCACCACTCCAATATCGTTTCGAGCGGGTCGGTGGTCCGTTGGCTCAAATAGGTGACTTCCATCCTGCCGGCCGGCTTGCGGCCGATCACGCGGTGGGTCAGGTGGCCGTCGTCGAGTTTGTCGGCCTTGACCTTCAGGTATTCGGCCTGCGGCACCCGCACAGCGAACTGGCTGGCCCAGGCGCCGGTGCCGGTCTCAGTGCTGACGGTGGGCAGCAGCACCGGCCTGTCCGACAGGTCGACGGCTTCGACAACCAAATACCAGCTCTTGCCCTGGGTCGAACCAGGATTGGAATTACACAGCGCCTTGTCGTAGCAGCGCTCGACACCAGACGGTGTGCCGGGCCGGTCGACAACCCGGATGGTTACCTCCTTGGGGATCAGTTCGGTGTTGGCACGCAGTGCCCTGAGTTGGCCGCCGGCTTTTTCGATCTCGAATTTCCCGATGAGGTCTTTGATCATGACCAATTCGGCCTGCATGCCAAGCGTCGCTTTGCTGTCGGAGGCGGGCAGGTGAATATCGGCGACCTTGCGGGTCAACTCGTTGAGCTGGTCGGTCATCGGCTGGACCGCCTTGACCTTGGCCAAAAACGCTTCCAGCACGCCAATCTGTTCGTTGGCGTAATCGACCCCCGAGGTATCGACCATGGCCAAGGCATGTTCGGCCTTGGTGTTCAGGCGGGGCAGGGCACTGAACAGATCGCTGCCCTCAAGATAGGCCGGATCCTGTTGCACGGCGCTCAGACGAGCCTTCAGGTTGGCGATGTCTGACTGTTTTTGTGCCGCGTTCGTCTCAACGGCGATGGCTGCTCGTTGAGCCTCTTGGATTTCGTGCCTGGCGACCATCACCCGGCTGCATTGCACCACCAGCAAGGTGACCGCGATGAGCTGAATGACGAGTATCCCGCGATGGCGCTTGAGCAGTACCTTGCTCCAGAAACGGTCAAGCA
The DNA here is from genome assembly GCF_011765255.1 of Pseudomonas sp. AN3A02. Classification (NCBI taxonomy): domain Bacteria; kingdom Pseudomonadati; phylum Pseudomonadota; class Gammaproteobacteria; order Pseudomonadales; family Pseudomonadaceae; genus Pseudomonas; species Pseudomonas sp. AN3A02. The sequence continues at coordinate 86,045 of NZ_JAARNI010000008.1, read as the reverse complement.
CACCCAGCTCCGGTGCCTCGAACACCAGGCGTTTGGAAAAGAATTCGCGCACGCCTTGGTCGATCTGCGCTTCGCTAAACTTGATGCCGTTGTTCTGGTAATACTCACGGATGCGCGCCGCCACTTCGGCACGGCGTTGGGGCAGGCTCAGGTCCTTTTCCACGGCCATCTGCTGGTGGCGCAGTTGATCCACCAGCGCCATCGCGCCGAGTTGCTCGGAGAGGAGAATGTCGCTCATCAAGCGGCCTTGGTCAGCAATGCGGCGAACTTGCGCTTGGCCTCTTCGACGGCTTCGGCGATGTCACGGGACGCGTTGCTGGATTCAGCGCGGTAGGTTTCCGTCAGGCCGTGCATGTCCGTCTGGAAACTCAGGGTGGCGTCGGCCAGGGCGCGCACCGAGTCGACCTTGATCGTGGTGCCGTAGCTGGCCTGGACCGCCGCTTCCAGTTGCGTGTTGCCGGTGCTGCCCAGGGCTTCAAGGCCCTTGCTGATGCCGTCGGTGGTGGCATTCAGCGTGTTGGTGGCTTCGGCCAGGCCGCTGTTGCTGGTGAACGACACGGCGAGGCCGGTTAACACCACTTCGTTGGTGGAGAAAAACGAGACCATGCGCTGGTACTGGCGCTCCTTGATCACATGCACCTGGTTGATCCGGGCGAAGACCATTTCGGCCGTGTTGTAGCCAACCTTGAGGTCATCGGCGATGTCCTTGACGATCTGATAGCGCTTGTCTTCGTCCTGCAGGGCGCGTACAGCTTCGTCGCGGCGCAGCTCCAGGGCCGCGCGCTCGGCCGGCGCCAGTGTTTCGGCAGCCGTGACTTGGGCGTTGGCCTCGTTCAAGGCCTGGGTCCGCTGCTCCAGCACCTGGCCGGCCATGGCGAGCACTTGCTGGGCATCGACCTCGGCGGCTTTCATGGCCATGCGGAAGTCCAGGTAGGCCTCCAGAATCACGGTTTCCCGCGCGATCTGGTCATTGGCCGACTTGCACACCTGCAGGTATTTTTCACGGATCTCGCTGAAGCGGCTGGGGATCGAGCCACGACGCAGGTTCATCCAGCTCAGCTTGAGTTTTTCCAGCGTGTCCAGGCGCCCGTCATCCATCCAGCCGGCCATGGCAGCGGCGTCTTCGCGGATCGAGGTGAAGCTCTGGGTGATGTCCATGAAGCGTGTGGAGATATCCATGCCGGTGATCTGTTCGCGAACCACGCTGTTGAAGGTGGTCGACTGTTGCAGCACGGCAGCGATAGCGGTGACTTTGGCGGTGTCGTACTGGGCCACGCGGTCCAGCAATACCAGGACCGGTGCATCTGGAACCGGCTGCAGAAGATTGATGCCCAGGGTCCGCAGGCCAGTCAGCGCGCGGTCGAGGTAGTTGCTCATCGAGTGTCCTTTCAGGATGTGTTCAGCACAGGGTGCAGATAGGTGCACAAGTATACCGATCAATGAAGGCAAACCAATGGCAGTTTGGTGGGAAGGCGCTTGTTGGCAGGCCTGACGAAGTGTATGCCTTTATCTGCCTGTAGCTGTACGGGGCGCAGGCTGGCGCAACGTTCTACTGTCACGGCCACAGTACTCGTTCGGATGTCGCGCCATGCTTATGTCTTCAAGCCTGTTGTCAGCCTTTGCGCTGTTCGCCTTTGTCTCCTCGATCACCCCTGGCCCGAATAACACCATGTTGCTGGCGTCCGGGGTGAACTTCGGTTTTGTCCGCTCGATTCCCCATGCATTGGGCATCAGCATTGGCTTCATGTTGTTGGTGATCGCCGTGGGCTTGGGCCTGGGGGAAGTGTTCAAGGCGTTGCCGTGGGCTTACACCGTATTGCGCTATGTGGGGGCGGCGTATTTGCTGTACCTGGCGTGGAAGATTGCAACCTCCAGTGCGATATCCGATGACACCGATGACAAGCGCAAACCCATGACCTTTCTCGGCGCTGCGGCGTTTCAGTGGGTCAACCCCAAGGCCTGGGTCATGGCGTTGGGCGCGATCACCACCTACACGCCTGCCGACGGTTATGTCACCAACGTGCTGTTGATTGCTGCGGTGTTTGCCCTGGTGAACCTGCCCAGCGTTTGTGTGTGGGCCGGCTGCGGTAGCGGCTTGCGCAATGTGTTGCGCGAGCCGCGCTGGTTGCGGCTGTTCAACTGGTCGATGGCGGGATTGTTGGTGCTGTCTTTGTATCCGATGTTTTTTGCCGGCTGAAGCTCCCTCTGACGTCAGGCGAGGGGGCGTCAGCAGGCCAGGGATCCTAGACCGGTGAGATGGTGGCAAGCAGACCAATCGCGATGGTCAGCGCAAGAAAACCGAACAGGAAAAATGCCATCTTAGCCATAAGGCCTCCGAAATGAACGGGCCGGCAGGACGGTTCCTGCCGGGCTCCACGGGCGTGTCGGGAGTGGGTGTATTGTCAGGGCAGGACGGTTTTCGATACAGGGTCAGATGCACAAGAAAAAAGCGTATCAGATGCTCCCTAACGTCGCAGGTGCCGGAGAACAGGGGGATGCTGGTTTTCGGGGATCAGGCAATAAATAGCGGGTCAGTTCGGTCAAGGAACTAACCTTTTGTGCGGAGTATCGTATTCACCATCCCACACAGGAGGTTTTTCATGAGCATTGGGGCGAGGTTAAAGGCAGAACGTGCCAGGCTTGGCTATTCTCAAGCGGCGCTGGGCAAGGTCGGAGGCGTTGAGACCAATGCTCAGGGGCGTTATGAAAACGGTGTGCGTTTTCCACGGGCAGATTACCTGGCGGCCATTGCCAAGGTCGGTGTCGACGTGTTGTTTGTCATCACCGGCAACCGGGCGGAAAATGGCAACGCCGATTCAGCCAAAGCGGCCGAAGCACTGGACAGCGCCACGGAGTGCCTGGAGAAGGCAAAAGAGTTGATTCACTGAAGCGGTTTGCATCGGGGCGAGTAGGCAAATGGGCAAAACGTTGGCTGCGCTGTCGTTTTTGATGACCCTGGTTTGGGTTTCAGTGGTCATTGCGGTAATGACTTATTTTTCCTGATGCACCTGGGGACGCGTGCGGTGGGGGCCGAAGCGGCCTGCGCTGCTATTGCCCACCACCGCGGCCGAAATCTGTAGATCACTGATCTGGCGAGCTTTTTTGTTTGCCGGGGTGCAGCTTGTTTGTTTGAAAAAGCCCGCGCTCGACCTTGCATCGAGGGGGCTGGATCTATATATTCCCTAGCCTGCTGCAACGCTCAAGGGCTGTTCAAGCTGCTTGGCTCGCTGTATAGCGCTACCGCCCGAATGGCGAAACTGGTAGACGCATGGGACTTAAAATCCCCCGCTCGTAAGGGCGTGCCGGTTCGATTCCGGCTTCGGGCACCACAATATTCAAGGACTTGCGTGATTTATCAGGCAGGTCCTTTTTTGTTTCCGCTCCGCAATTTCAACTGTTGCTCCGCAACTCACTTAGTTGGCGGATGCCCAGTCAGGCTTTTTACTGAGTGTTTTTAGTCTGGTTCGTACACGATGGATCTTAGGTAAACTCAAGGATGTAGTAGATGCGTAATACCTGGTTGCTGCTCTTTGTTTCGTCCATCGCCCTTGCTGGTTGTGGCGGGATCCCCTCTGTTCCCTATGTCGATCCACCTCAGGCCGACAATACGGCCCGAGTTCGTGTGATCACCAATTCCAATGTGTTTGGCGACAGTGTCACTGGCAGCTGTGCCCCGGATACTCGCCACAAAATGGCTGTAGCTGGTCGCTTCTCAGAGGATGGACAGCCGAGCATTAACTACCCTCAGTACCCACTTAAGCCGGCCGATCTTGGAATGCCGGGAAGGGTTTCACCCAAGCTTCAGCAGTACATCGGAGCCGTTCGGATGGCCGAAGGCTTGTACACCGAGATTGTGGCTGAGTACCGCGTTAAAACAGATGCACCCTTTCAGGTTGCGACATTAGGTGCGTCGGCCGGCAGCTACGGCAGCACTTACGCTGTGTGCCCAGGCCAGGCGAAAGTATTCAAACTGGAGCCCGGAAAAGACTACGAGGTTCTGGTGGGCCTCGGCAGCGCGCCCAACGCGGATGGAAATGCGGTGATTATGTGCGTGTTTGGCGTAGTCGAGCTTATGTCTATTCCTAATCTACCGATTGCATGGCCGAAAAAACTCACGGGCACGGAGTCGCCCCAGAAGCTTTGCAAGGGCTAAGTAGCACAGCTCATATTTTTTACTTGGTTGCCATATCTAAGCCCAGCGCGATTGCTGGGCTTTTTCGTTTTTGGCTATCCATCTCGGCAAGAGCGAGCGGGCATTGAAGATCTTGGCGCTATTGCTTGGAAGCACGCTCTCAAGAGCCTGAGGCAATCCGAATCTTTGTCTGCTCAGGTGTTTCATGCTCAACCACCTGAACCGTGTCCGATAGCTGAATGAGGGGATAGTGCTCGCGCATCCCCTCGAGCATCACCCTTGGTGGCCATTCGTCCTGCATACCGCAGAAAGCAGCGGCTTCGTTTAAAGGCATGTACGTGCAACGAGTAACCCACACGACGGTTGTCTTGCTCGGGTCGTCCTCACATTCGTAGCGCAAATAGCCTGGCTCTATATGCAGTTCGCCCATGCGGATCGTTGACCTCTTGCTGCCTTTGAGCAACTCAGGGAAAAGTCGAGGCACAATCCGCAACGTTTGCATGCACGAATCCTTAGAAAACACACATAAAAGGGAGTAATTGCCAGAGTCTTCCATGAGCCCTTTCTTTGATGCTTCCATTGCGATCTGAGCGCGTCACCGTAGCAGAGTAGGGCGCTCGCCAGAAATAAGAAGCCCGGCGCTGGGCCGGGCTTCGAGGTAATTGCGTCAGAAACTAACGATGCTTGTTCTTGTGTTTATGCTTGTTTTTGCCATTGTGCTTCTTGCCATCAGATCGATGATTGCTCTCATCGTCCGCCAGGTTGTTTCCTAGCGCGCCACCCGCGGCGCCGCCGAGACCTGCACCGATCGTCGAGCCAGTGGCGCCGCCGAGGCGATTACCAATAAGTGACCCGCCAGCCGATCCGACACCGCCACCTATCGCGGCTTCCGCTCTGTTGCCTCTTTGAGCGCCGACAGCACTGCCGGCAGCACCACCTACGCCTGCGCCTACTGCCGCGCCCGTCGAGCCGCCGAGCTGTTGACCTACGATATTGCCAAGTGCACCACCAACGCCGCCTCCAAGAGCGGCTGTGCCATCTCCGGCTGCCATCGCGCCTTGCGAAATGAGGACACCCAGAACCAGGGCGGGTAGTGTCATTTTCATTTTTTGAACCTCTATGGGTTGTCAGCAGGCGCTCACGGTTTAAAGCACGCCTGGCATTAGGACTAGAGTGAAAGTTTGAAGTTCTCTAAGGGCAGTGCCCGCAGGCGAATGGTTGTAACAAGATATGCCGTGTTGGGTCTGGCTGCAGATGGCAGGTACAGGACTGACAATGACGGGAAGCTGGCAAGCATCATAGGGATCGTTACGCTAGGGTTCAGATTCAGCGGTGATTCTGCCGACATGGCGCTTATGTCGGCCGGCCTAGCATGAGGAGATCCTATGTCCACTTCCAAGCTCCCTTCACGGGTTTTCAGCACGCCCCGTCACACGACGCATTATGTAGAGCAGGGGCCTGCCGACGGCCCATTGATGATGTTCCTGCACGGTTGGCCTGAGCTCAGTTTGATCTGGCGTGCGCAGATGGAAGCGTTCGCAGCTAAAGGCTGGCACTGCGTCGCACCCGACATGCGCGGTTATGGTGGCTCCTCTGCGCCAGCCACCATCGATGCTTACACGATTGAAAACATCGTGACAGACATGGCAGAACTTCATGACCATCTCGGCGCAATACCCGCAATCTGGGTAGGCCACGATTGGGGCAGCGTTGTGGCGGGTGAATTGGTCGCTCATGAACCTCAGCGCAGCCGCGGCGTGGTGCTGATTTCGGTCCCGTATTTCCCTTCCACGAACGCGTTGCCGACGCTGGTCCCGCTGGTTGACCGAGGGATTTATCCGGCGGACCAGTATCCAGACGGTCAATGGGACTATTACCGCTACTACAACACGCACTTTGCGTCCGCCGTCGCTGATCTTGATGCGGACAAAGCCGCGTCACTGGCGTCGATTTATCGGCGAGGCGACCCTGCGGGCATCGGCAAGGTTGCATCCAATGCCGAAGTGACCAGGAAAGGCGGGCGGTTTGGCGAAGCGCACCGGGCTCCACCCACCCGGCCAGACCCCGCGCTCTGGCCCGAGGCGGACTTTGCTGCACTGGTGCGGACGTTCGAAGAGCGGGGCTTCCGCGCGCCCTGCGCGTGGTACCTGAACGACGATGCCAATATCGAGTACGCCCACCGAGCGCCCAATGGTGGACGCCTGTCATTGCCCGTACTGTTTGTGAACGGCGATTACGACCAGATGAATACCATCAAGGGCAATCAACTGGGCGATCCAATGCGTGCGGCCTGCGCAGATCTCAGCGTTACGAGCGTGTCTGGCGGGCACTGGCTTCCGGTGGAGTGCAAGACAGAACTCGTAGTGGCCATAAGTACCTGGCTAGAAAGTAGAACGCTCTCTATACCTTAGTCAGCGAGCCTTCGAGTCGGTACAAGTCGAGGGTGGGAGTTGTGTAGAAAGAGAGCGATGTCTGTGCCGCGAAGTCGTCGATATGAACGACGGTCGCACCATCAGCTTCTTGCCAGGTGATCACGAAAGCGGTGGGCGAGATAGCCTTCCATTCGTAGTTGACCTCTCCTTTAGCGCCTTTGAGATCGCCGCCGATAATTTCATAGCTGAGGCTTTGGCCGTCTTCCGCATAAATATTGAGCGCAGTTAGACCGTCGTAACGCACTTCGAACGTTTTTCCGGCGAAGGGTGGTTTGGTAGCTGAAGTCGACATGAGGCAGGATCTTCCGGAGAGTGGTGATCGCGCATCATGTGCCTGTCCAGTGCTCCCTAAACAGTCGGGTAAACACAAAACATATTTGACGTACACGCACGAACGTTACGACTTTCGAAGTCTTTAGGCATGCTCAGCGTTCGGCTGTGCGGGTTGTTCGCAATGGCTGACGGAACGTATGATCGGAACGAGCCCCTTATTTGGGCGCTGAGACTCACACCCTTTGAAGGACATGAGCATGGAAAAGCACTTCGGTAATTCAGGCCTGTTCAAGGCTGCTTCGTATCACTGCAACACGCTCCTGAGCAGCGGCATTGCGCGCTGGGAGCTGAAAAATATTGCGTTGAATACGAAGGAGTTTTTGATATGTCCAAAGAACTACTCGGAGTTTCTGCTCTAGGGTTGATGGTGCTCGGTGAGTTTTGTGCAATCTACAGTGAGGTGGTAACCGCCAAGCTTGCCCAAACAGGGAATGGTTCATGGGAAGGGTTCGTCCTTCCCGTTGTGGTTATGTGTTTTGCCGGGCTTTGCCTGCTGGGTGCGTATTGGCTGGGGTACATGGCTGTCGGTGATATCTGGATCGTCACCGTGGTCTCAGTCACCTCTTTGTTGCTGCTTGAGCCAGTGGTGGTCTGGTCTCTGTTTCATGAAGCACCAGGACGTGGCGCACTCATCGGGTTCGTCCTGGGAGCCTTGGGTATGCTTTCCACTGTATTGCTTTAACTCAGCCCTCTGGCCCGGTGATCAAACGCCGGGCAGTTCACCGCCGCTGGGTTCCGTGCAACTCTCATTATTGATTTTGTCATTCATCCACGGAGCAGACAGCCCATGTCAAACACCGCTGGCATGTTTACCCGTCAGTTTTTTCACGGCACCCGGGCTGATCTGGAACCGGGCGATCTGATCCGCGTCGGCTACCCATCCAACTTCACAGAAGGTAAACCACTGTCGTGGGTCTACTTCGCGGGCACCCTGGATGCCGCCATCTGGGGGGCTGAGCTGGCACTCGGCAGTGAGCGGGAACGGATTTATGTTGTGGAGCCAACGGGGTCAATCATGGATGATCCCAATGTGACGGATAAGAAGTTTCCCGGTAATCCCACGCTGTCCTATCGCTCCGCCGATCCGTTGCGGGTCGTCGCTGAAGTGACGAAGTGGCAAGGGCATCCGCCTGAGCGGTTGCAGCAGATGAAGGACAACCTCGCGCGCTTGAAGGCCGAGGGTCGCGATGTGATCATCGACTGATATAGATTGCCCAGTGGTTTTCTTTAACTATTCCAGCAGGTGCCCCCATGCAGAGTTCTCCTCCTGAAGGCTTACCCACCTATCGGATTCTGACAGGCAAGGACGATGCCTCCTTCTGTCACCGAGTCTCTGAAGCCCTTGCTCTGGGCTACCAGCTTTATGGTTCGCCAGCGGCAACATTTAACGGCGAATACGTTGTCGTGGCACAGGCCGTCGTTTGGAATCCCGATAACTAGCCGGTCTCAGTGAGCGACGCGCGAGGTGGAGTCACGACGACTCAGCCATGAACAGGGAAGGACATTGCCGGTGATCAACTCAGCCTTGCGGATATGGTGTGCAGTCAGTGTGTTGTGCATCGCCTCGTTTACCATGGTGACTTCCGAGTTCGCCCCCATCGGTTTGCTGTCGCAAATATCTGCCGACCTGAATCAAGCCCCGTCTACCGTCGGGCTGACCGTAACCCTATACGCGTGGATCGGGGCGGCCAGCGGCTTGTTATCCAACTGGTTGAACCGCCGGGTTCCCCGCAAGGCGCTGCTGATTGCGTTGATGTTGATACTGGCCTTATCAAACGGCCTGGCAGCGTTGTCCCCTGAATTTTCCTCTCTGCTCGGTGCCCGCGCCGTCGGCGCGTTGGCCCATGGCGTGTTCTGGGCCATCGTGGCAGCCACCGCCGCGCATATTGTGCCGTCGCACCGCGTGGGACTGGCCACCTCGATTGTGCTGGGCGGCATCACGATCGCCACGGTCATGGGCGTACCGCTGATTAATCTGGTAGGCCAATACGATGGTTGGCGCACGGCCTTTATGTGCCTGGCCGTGATGTGTGTCGCCTGCGCCGGTGCGATCGCCCTGGTGCTGCCTTCAATGCATATTCCCTCGCTGGCCAAAGGTCTGGGGTTTGCGGTGGTGCTGCGGCGCAAGGACCTCTTGATCACCTACGTCATCACCGGCCTGACCGCCGCCGCGCATTTTGGCGCCTACACCTTTGTCGAACCGTTTATAGGCCAGGTACCCGGCATTACTTCGTATTGGATTGCTGTATTGCTGTTTGCTTTCGGCGCCGCCGGTTTTCTGGGCAACCTGCTGAGTGCGCTGTTTATTGATCGCTACTTGAAGGCGTTCATTTTGCTGGCGCTGGTTGCGATGGCATTGGCGTTGGTGACCTTGGGCATCTACGGTCCGCTACTGGGGCTCGCGCCCGTGGTGACGTTACTGGTGATCTGGGGCGTGGCCATTTCCGCTTTGTTTACCGGCCTGCAGACGTGGGTCTTGAGGATCGCCGGAGATCACATGGTACCGGCGACCGCCCTCCATACTGCCGTGCTGAACAGTGCGATCGGGCTGGGTGTGATTGTCGGAGGGAGCGTGCTGGACGTGGCCGGGTTCAAGGGGGCGATGCTGTCGGCCAGCGTGGTGATTGTTCCGGCTATTGTCCTGATGATAACCGTGGGGTTGCGTGCCCGCGCAGAGCCGGTTTTTTCGTGAGCGCCGCTGATCCCCAGCCGGGATCAGCGGCGGTCGGGGCTACTTGTAGTGCTGTTCAAACATGGCAACCTGCTCCGGTTTGATCAACTGAAACGGCACCCACACATCCGTCTCGACCGCTTCGCCCTTGATCATTTTGATGGCTGCTTGCACGGCAGCAGTGGCTTGGGCCTTGGGGTCTTGAAAGACTGAGGCAACCAGCATCCCGCGCTTGATCGCGGCGAGCCCGTCGGGCAAGCCGTCGATACCGACGATGGCGATATCGCCTTTGGCTTTTCCCGCTTGCTGCAACGCCATCGCAGCTCCAATGGCCATCTCGTCGTTGTTGGCCACGATGGCATCGAAGTGAGTCCCCGCCAGCAACCAGTTGCTGGTCAGGTCCATGCTTTTGCTGCGCTGCCATTCAGCCGATTGCTGTTCCACGATCTTGATATCGGGATAATCCTTGAGCACCTGTTTAACCCCTTCGGTACGGTCATGGGTGGCGTTTTGCGCCAGGTCACCCATGATAATTGCGAGCGTCCCTTTGCCCTGGAGCTTCTCGGCGAGGTAGCGCATCTGCAATTGCCCGGCCTCAATATCATTGGACGCCACCGTCACCACGCCTTTGGGCAATACGCGCTCGTCCGGGTGGCGGTTGACGTAGACCAGCGGCGTATTCGCCTCGACAGCGGCGCGGGTCATGTTGGCAGTGGCGGCGGTGTCCACCGGCAAGACGATGACCGCATCGACTTTCTGATTGATAAACCCCTGGACCTGATTGAGCTGGCGCACCACGTCGCCCTGGGCGTCTTCGAACTGGATCTGGACATTCTCCTGTTTGGCCGCATCTTCCAGGCCGCTGCGCACGTAGGTCATGAAATTGTCGTCAACCCTGGCAATGCTGACGCCTACGCGATAGCTGGCGGCGGCCCATTGGCTGAAGAGGAGTAACAGCGTGGCGAAAAGCAATGTCCTGCGACGCATGATGGTGTTCCTTTTATTGTTATGAGTTGAAAGGCATCAAGACAAGGTGAAGGCTTGCCGGAAGCGTGCCAGTGCCGCCTCGCTGTCGCCACTGGCCCAGCCCTCAAGACCCACGACACCGGTGTATCCCAGGTTGTACAAAGCGCTGGCAATGGCGGGATAGTGGATCTCACCCGTGCCGGGCTCCTTGCGGCCAGGCACGTCCGCCACCTGGATTTCACCGATGGCGCTGCCGGCGCGCTGGATCAGTTCGATCAGGTTTCCTTCGCCGATCTGCGCGTGATAGAGGTCGAGGTTCATCTTCAGATGGGGGCTGCCCACTGCTTCGATCAGCGCCAGGGTGTCGTCGGCGCGAGCGAAGGGGGTGCCGGGATGGTCCACCTCGGTGTTGAGGTTTTCCAGCAGGAAAACCCGCCCGGCGTCTTCGCCCAGGCGCGCGATTTTTTCCAGGGTCTTGCAGGCGCTCAACCACATGCGCCCGGTGGTGCGAGCCACCGGCTTGACCGGCAAACCCCGGTCACCCAGGCCGGTGCCATGCAGGTTGAGGCTTGGGCAATTGAGCTGGGCGGCGATGGCCAAGGATTCCCGGGCGCTGTCGAGCAGTTGCGCAATCTCCTCGGGGTCGGTCAGGTTGCCCGAGATGTAGCCCGTCATTGAGGTGAAGTCTGCGCCGGTGGCGGCCAGTGCCGGGATGTCCTTGGTCGTCCAGCCCCAGATTTCGGCGCTGAACCCCAGCGCATGGATCCGTTTGACACGCTCGGTGAAGGGCAGGTCGAGGAAGACCATTTCGGCACTGACCGCCAGCTTGAAGGGTACGAAGCTCATGAGCGACCGCCTTGCACACTTACGATTTTGCCTTGCTGGAAAGACTCGATGCACGCGCGGGCGATGGCCAGTGCGGCGCGGGCATCTTCGCCGCTGGCGAGAGGCTTCTCGCCGCTGCGCAGGCAACCCACAAAGTGGTTGAGCTCGGCCACGTAGGCGTCACGCAGCAGGTCGGTGTCCAGGCGCTGGGTGTCAGCCTGGATGCCGCCGGCAACGTAGCGAACCAGGTCAGAGTCATGGACGCCGCCCATGGTCAGCATGCCCGCGCTGCCGAACACTTCCCCGCGAACATCGTAGCCGTACACCGCCTGGAAGTTCGCTTCAGCTGTAGCGATGGCTCCGTTGTCGAAGCGGATCGTGACCACCGCGGTGTCCAGGAAACCTTTGCTTTTGTAGTCCGGTGCAATCAACGCATCGGCCATGACAAACACATCGACGGCTTCGGCGCCGGGGTTCAGGTAGCGCAGGGTGTCGAAGTCATGGATCAGGGTTTCGAGGAAGATCACCCATTGCGGTGAGGCGGCGGGATTGTTCAGTGCCGGATCCCGTGTCAGCGAGCGCAGCAACTGTGGCGTTCCGATACGGCCTGCGACTACATCCAGGTGAGCCGTGCGAAAACTTTTGGCGAAGCGGCGGTTGAAGCCCACTTGAAGCGTCACCTGGGCATCGGCAGCGGCGGCGATGGCGCGGTCGGCTTCTTCGAGGGTAATGGCCATGGGCTTTTCGCAAAATACCCCTTTGCCGGCGCGGGCGGCGCTGATCACCAATTCGGCATGGCTGCGGGCCGGAGCGGCGATCAGTACGCCGTCGATGTCCGGGTCATCGAGCAGTTGCTGGGGATCGGTGTAGACCCGTTGTACGCCCAGCTCTGACGCCAGGCGCGCAGCTTGGCCGGGTGTCGGGTCGGCAATGGCGGCCAGGCAGGCACCGGGGATATGCCGGGCGGCTGTCAGGCCATGGAAGCTACCCATGCGGCCGGCGCCGATGAGACCGAGGCGGATGGTCTTGGATGTACTCATGAAATGACTCCTTTTTATTGTTGTACCGCAGGGATCTTCTGCTGGTACAGACTAGGAGCAAGGGTTGTGCCAATATTTAAACCATTGATATGTAAGAGATTAATGAGAGTTTATTCAAATTAGTGTTCATTCAGATGACATGTCTATACTGACATGTCAAAAATATGAACACAGGAGCAGCCCGTGATCCCACAGCCTATGGCCTTCAGCGAGCAAGACCTCGACTACATCACTGCACTTGGCCCGGCGCAATTGAGCGAGGGACCGATTGCTCAACTGGAACAGGCGTGGGATGCGTGCCTGAAGGGGCTTGTTGATCGACCTGCCGGGGTGAGACAGGTGATCTGGGATTCATGGCAGCGCAGCGTCAGCGCCGGCATCGACCCTGCCGACGGCGACTACCGGTTTGTCGCCCCTGATGAGCTCACCGCGACGCTGGCCGCCAATCGTGTGTTGATCGCGGCGGCAGCGCAGGTCATGCGTGGATTGCTGGCCTACAACCCCAGGGGTCATATCAACCTCACGGACGCTCACGGCACGACCCTGTATTTTTGCGGCCTGGACCTCACGCCCGTGGGCAGCCGGTTGCTGGAATCGGTGCAGGGCACCAACTGCACGGGGCTGGCGTTGGCCGAAGACCGGTTGGTGTACGTGCTGGCCGAAGAGAATTTTGGGCTTGGCCTGCGCCAACGGCGCATGCATTGCGCCGCCGCACCCATCAGGGATGGCCTGGGCCGCACCCTGGCGATGCTGACGCTGACCGCAGAGCCAGGCTGGTTTCACTTTCATACCCTGGGCACCGTTCAGGCAGCGGCTGAAGCGGTCTCGCGGCAGATGGCGCTCCAGGCGTTGCTGGAAGAACAGCAAACCGTGCTGGAAGTGCTCAACGAAGGCCTTGTGGTGCTGGATGAACGCGGCTGCATCAAGGCGCTCAACCGCTATGCCCGGCAACTGTTTCGAGTAGGCCGGGACCTGCTGGGCAGTCCGTTCCAGCGTCTGGGGCAGAGTGAACTGACCGATGAGATTCTGCTGCGTGGCGGGGAGGGGCTGCGGGACCTGGATTGCACCTTCGAGCTGCACGATCGCAGTCACCTGGCCTGCCTGGTGTCGGTGTGCCCGCTGGAGCAGGGGGGGCGGGTTGTTTCGTTGCGCGAGAACCGGCGCATCCGGGAAATTACCCGGCGGATCATCGGCACCCAGGCCAGCTACACCTTCGATACGATTCAGGGCAGCTCCCGAGCGATTCAGGATGCGTTGCACCTGGGGAGGATCGCCAGTCGCAGCGATTCGACGACGTTGGTCCTGGGGGAAAGCGGCACCGGCAAGGAGCTGTTTGCCCAGGCGATCCACAACGCCAGTGACCGGTGCAATGGGCCGTTTGTGGCGGTCAATTGCGGAGCCATTCCGCGCGACCTGGTGCAGAGTGAGTTGTTCGGGCACGTTGAAGGCGCCTTCACCGGATCGGCCCGCGGCGGATCGGCCGGCAAGTTCGAACTGGCCGATGGCGGCACGATCTTCCTTGATGAAATCGGCGACATGTCATTCGACGCTCAGGTCAGTCTGTTGCGGGTCTTGCAAGAAGGCGAGGTGACGCGAGTCGGCGCGAAGCAGTCCCGGCAGGTGAATGTGCGCATCATTGCCGCGACCCATCGAAACCTGAGCCAGGCGGTGGCCGATGGCGCGTTTCGCGAGGACCTCTACTACCGGCTCAACGTATTGAATCTGACAGTGCCGCCGCTGCGGATGCGACGCGAGGATATACCGCTGCTGGCGCGCCACTTCCTCAGCCGTTGCGCCCGCTCGCTACGTAAATCGGTGCAGGGTATCTCGCCTGAGGCGTTGGATATTCTGTCGGCGTATCACTGGCCAGGCAACGTTCGCGAACTGGAAAACGCCATTGAGCGGGCGACCAACCTGGCGATGAGCGAACAGCTTTTGCCGGGTGACCTGCCGTTGGAAATCAAGACGCGACAGCAGACGTTTATTTCGGGACCTGTGCCCGAGCCTCGTGCGTCGCTGGATCTCGGTGCCCATGAAATGAACGCGATCATTGCCGCCCTCAAAGGCACTCGCGGCAACATACGGCTGGCCGCGCAGCAACTCAACGTGTCCCGTGGCGGGCTGTACAACAAGATGAACCGGTTCGGACTGAGTGCCGATACGTTTCGCTCAGGGACGGGCGTTCTCTGAGGTCATGATCTGCAAGGGAATGTAGTGGCGATGCCTGGCTGGATCGAAGTCTGGCGATGTCTGCAACTCGATCAGCAAGTCGACGATGGCGGTGCCCAGCAGTCGCGGCTGGGAATCGATGATCAGGCTGATCAGACCCTCGGCCAGGGCCTGGCGCGACAGCTCGGTTGACTCTTGGAGAATGCAACACAGTGAGGGCCGTTTCGGCAGCTGTGACAGGGCGCTGATGACGCCGTCGCCGCCACCGCCGACCACGCACAAAGCGCGTAAGTCTTCATGGCGGGCCAACAGTTCCAGGGTTGCTTCTTCGGTGATGTCGCAATTGTCCAGGTTGATTACCGCTTCCAGCAATCGCAGCCCTGGGGCGTGCTCCGCCAGGTAACTGCGCAATCCCTCGACCCGCGCCTGATGCCCCAGGAAGCGGTGCCCACCGAGCAGCACACCGATGCTGCCCTTGCGAGCGCTGGCGGTGTGTGCCACCAGCCAGCCCATCGTGCGCCCGACCTCATGATTGTCCTGGCCGACGTAAGGTTCTTGGGCCTCTTCATGAATGTCCGAGAGCAAGGCGATCACCGGCACCCCCGCATCCCTGATCTGGGCAATGGCGGCATTGATCAGTGGGTGCGCAAAGCTGACCACCGCCAGGCCGTCGCACTGCACCGCCAATTGTTCTATCTGGGCAATGATGGCGGTGGGGGAGCGGTCAAAAACGTAGTCGAATTGAACGCTCAGGTTGGTGCCCGACTGGCGCTGCGCCGCCTCGGAGATGGCGGCGGCGACGTTGCCATAGAACGCCTGCGCGGTACCGAGCAAAAGAATGCCGAAGCGGTAGCTGGGACGTCGTTCACGGATCCGCTGGCCGATCAGCCGGGCGGCAAAATAACCGACGGCTTCGGCGGCCTGGAATACCTGCTCGGCGGTGGCCGGGTTGACCGGCGCCCTTGCGTTAAGTACCCGGTCTACGGTGGCGACACTCAAGCCGGCATGCGCGGCAACGGTGGCAATGGTTGGGCGTTTATTATCGTTCATGGCGGGCCCCGTGAGCGTCTTGATAGAAAACTATCAAGCTTCAATGGGGCTGGATGATAGCTTGATAGGGAATGTATTCAAGGGGTTGAGGCCAATCAATGGGCTCTCTATCTTTTCTCTCAACGATGTGACCTCGCATCGAAGCAAGTGCCTGAAACCACCCAGCTTGCGGAGAACAATAAAATGTCTGAACACCACGCAGCCTATGAAAAAACCGGTAATGCCGCGCCTCGGGATTATCGTCTGACCGGCCCTGAAGCCGCCCGCGCGCTGCAAAAAGGCCTGGCCTCGGCCAACTGGTATCAATCGCCTATCCCGCGTAAGCGCCTGAAAGAACTGATGCAACGCCGTGATGGCCCTGCGTTGGTGGATACCGCTCTCTGGTTGCTGGCATTGGTGGTCACCGGG
This sequence comes from Pseudomonas sp. AN3A02, assembly GCF_011765255.1. Taxonomy (NCBI): domain Bacteria; kingdom Pseudomonadati; phylum Pseudomonadota; class Gammaproteobacteria; order Pseudomonadales; family Pseudomonadaceae; genus Pseudomonas; species Pseudomonas sp. AN3A02. The sequence continues at coordinate 70,019 of NZ_JAARNI010000008.1, read as the reverse complement.
TTCGGTGGCTATTGGTTCTGGGGCTCCTGGGCCTGTGTACCGTTCTTCCTTGCCTACGGTTTGCTGTATGGCACCGCCTCCAATGCCCGGTGGCATGAGACGGGTCATGGCACGGCGTTCAAGACCCGTTGGCTGAATGATGCGATCTACCAGGTGTCGAGCTTCATGTTCATGTTCGAACCCCATGTATGGCGCTGGAGTCACGCCCGGCACCACACTGACACCATCATCGTCGGGCGTGATCCGGAGATCGTCGAGCCGCGTCCGCCGAGCCTGGTGAACATGGTGCTGAGCCTGTTCAGGATGCCCTATGTGTTCACGACGATGTGGTCGGTCTGCCGGCACGCAACAGGGCGGATTGCTGAAGAGGAGAGTACGTTTATCCCGGAATCAGAATGGCCGAAAATTTTCACGGCGGCGCGTATCTGGCTGGTGATCTACGGGCTGACGGTGGCTGCCGCACTCTACTGGCAGAGCTGGTTGCCGCTGATGTTCATCGGCCTGCCAACCCTTTATGGCGGCTGGCTGTCGTACCTGTTCGGCCTGACGCAGCACGTCGGCCTGGCCGAGGACGTACTGGATCACCGCAGCAACTGCCGCACCATCTACATGAATCCGCTGCTGCGTTTTCTGTACCTCAACATGAACTATCACCTCGAGCACCACATGTACCCGATGGTGCCGTTCCACGCCCTGGCGCAGTTGCATGAAGAAATTCGTGATGACTGCCCGCCGCCCTACAACGGCTTGTTCGAGGCCCTGAAGGAAATCTTTCCGGTCATCTGGAAGCAGCGTAAGGACCCGACGTATTTCATCCGCCGCCCTCTGCCCCAGCGCGCAGAGCCGGCCGCCACCACTCAGGCAGAGCTGGCCTGACTGCTTTGTGTTTTACCCCTGACAAGAGAGAAACCGCCATGACCGATCAATGGATCGATGTCTGTGCCGTGGGCGATATAGACGAAGAAGACGTCATTCGTTTTGACCATGGCCAGCACACTTACGCTGTCTATCGCTCTGCCGAGGACCAGTTTTTCGCGACGGCGGGCCTTTGCACCCACGAATCCATCCACCTTGCCGATGGCCTGGTGATGGACCATGTGATCGAGTGCCCCAAGCATAATGGGCGGTTCGACTACCGCTCAGGTAAAGCATTAGGGGCGCCGGTATGCGTCAACCTTAAGACCTATCCGGTCCGTGTCGAGGCGGGGCGGGTCCTGCTCGCGATTGCCGTTTAACTGCCTGGAGGCTGTGCCATGAACCTTGCTGATGCTCCACTGGTTATCGTGGGGGCCGGACACGCCGGCGGCCGCGCGGCGCTGACCTTGCGCGCCGAAGGCTATCGCGGTCGCCTGGTCCTGATCGGTGACGAGCCCCATGCGCCCTACGAACGTCCGCCCCTGTCCAAGGGCTTGCTGCAGGGCACTGTTGAACTGGCGAATTGCAACGTGTGCGACCATGCGCAGCTCGCCGAGTTGGGCATCGAACACCTGACCGGCAAGCCGGTGACAGGCCTCGACCCACAGCAGCACCGCCTGCGATTTGCCGATGGCAGCGGGTTGCAGTACGCCCGCCTGTTGCTGGCGACCGGGGGCAGGGCACGACGCTTACCCGATGTGCCGGCGCATCTGGCCAATGTGTTTTATCTGCGAACCCATGATGAGGCGTTGGCATTGCGTGCGTCGCTGCAGCCGGGTACGCGTCTGGTGATCATCGGCGGTGGCTTTATCGGGCTTGAAGTCGCCGCCTCCGCCCATGCCTTGGGTTGTGCGGTGACGGTGCTGGAAGCCGGGTCACGGCTGGCGGGCCGAGTCCTGCCGGAACGCGCGTCCGGTGCCCTGTTGGAGCTGCATCGCAAGCAGGGCGTGGACGTTCGCTTGAACGTAGCCATCGAAGCGGTGCAGGGCGACCTGTGTGCAGCGTCGGTGCGGTTGGTCGGCGGTGAGGTGTTGGCGTGCGACCTGCTCGTCGTCGGTATCGGCATGCAACCCAATATCGAGCTGGCAACGGCTGCCGGGCTTGATGTAGGGCATGGCATTCGTGTCGATGCGCAGTTGCGCACCAGTGAGCCGGACATCTTTGCCGCAGGCGATGTCTGTGAGTTCCGGCTGCACCCTCAAGGCGCTTTCCAGCGGCAGGAAACCTGGCGCAACGCGGAAACCCAGGGCCGTCACGCCGCCTTGAACCTGCTGGGTGGTGAATTACCCTTCGAGGGGATTTCGGGGTTCTGGTCCGATCAGTACGACTGGGGGCTGCAAACCGTGGGAGTGATCAGCCACACAGAACCCTCGGCGAGCCGGGCAATGCCGGGGGGCGGGTTCCTGCTGTTCTACCTCAATGCCGATCAACATCTGCAAGGGGCTTTTGGTTGGGGGCAGGGCAATAGCATCGCCAAGGACATCAAGCTGTGCGAACGCCTGATCGCCAATCGCGGCCCGCTGTCGGTGCGCGACTTGGGAGATGCCGGGGTGCCGCTCAAACACCTGTTGAGGAGCTGACATGCGTGACTTCCTGGTATTCCAGTCGCTGTGGTCGATGCAAGATCACCGAGGCCAGTGCGATCTCCCAATTGAAGCGCAGCTTGAGAAAATTGCCGGCGCAGGCTTCGACGGGGTCACCGACCATTTCTGGCTTGCCCCACAGGCCAAGCGGTTGCATGCCGCCGCCAACGCCCAGGGCTTGCATATCGAGGGGCAGGTGTTTCCGCAAACTGTGGACGATCTGGCAGAGGCGCTCGACGCTGTCGCCCGCTATGGTTGTCATCACCTTACGCTTCAGGCAGACGTGCGGCCGCGTACGCTGTCCCAAGCGATGACACTGATCGAAGGCTGGCAGCGTTTGGCCGAACAGGTGGACTTTCCAATCCTGTTGGAAACCCATCGTTATCGCCTCACCAGTGACCTGCTGTTCACCCTCGACCTGCTGGCTGCAATGCCCGACCTCAAACTACTGGCCGACCTGTCTCACTATGTCGTAGGGCGCGAACTGCCGGCGCCGGCCATGGAGGAAGACGATGAGCACATTCACACCATCTTGCGCCACAGTTGGGGGTTTCACGGCCGGGTGGCCAACGGCGAGCAGGTTCAGGTGCCCTTGAGCTTCGATCAACACCGCCCTTGGCTGGAGCGATTCCTGGGCTGGTGGCGTTACGGGATCGAAGATTGGCTGGCCCGTGCGCATACGCCTGCCAGCCTATCGTTCACCTGCGAGCTCGGCCCGCCACCGTATGCCATTACCGGCGCGGACGGGCGCGATATCACTGATCGCTGGGCTGAAGCATTGATGCTCAAGGAACTGATGCGCGATGTCTGGAAAGACTGCCTGGCAAAGTCGTTGCTGTGAGCGTGCTCAGGCTCACAGCGGCACACGGGCAGCCTTGAATTGGCGCAGTACAAAGCTCGACTTCGAATGGCGCAACCCGGGACGCTACCTTGGTTAACGCGTTAAACTAATCAGCTAAACAGCGTCGGATGATTAGCCTCACTTCGCACACCAAAACGTCAACGGAACTGCGTTTATGAAATACAGCTGGATCGCACTTGTCTTACTGCTTTGCGCCTGCACGAGCGGCCCCAACCACCAGGAGCAAATGGTAGAGAAGCGCTTATGGGAATATCAGTTGCTCACTCACCTCAACCACTTCAAGTCCTATCCCGAAGAAGCTCGCCTGCAAAGGCTGACCGGCATGGTCAGGGTGGCCTTTGTCGTCGACGCCAAAGGCAACCTGATACGCCACAAAATTGTCAGCCACACGGGCTCGGATCTGTTTGTCGGGGCTGTGGAGGCATTGATTCCGGCGGCATCGCCAGTGCCTGCGCCCCCGCCCTCCATGCTGCGTAAAGGTGAAATTGAAGTGGTGGCGCCCTTTGTATTCTGCATCGAGCAGGGCGCTTGCACCGGCTCACCGCCGCAGCGAATTTAGCGAAAACCGGTGGGCAAATGACAGGCAAAGAAAAGCCCGCGATGGGGAGCGCGGGCTTAAAGGTTTTTACCAGGAGCTGAGATGACCATAGGCGCCTGGGTGTGAAAGGTGTGTGAAAGGACAGCACATCGCACCGTCAGTTGGATATTTCGAGCCCCGGCGTTTGCCGGGGTTTTTTCGTATACGGCGTCGCAACTTCTCACGGGAACAAGTGTTCAAAAATGCAGTCATAGCGATGTGCCATCTCGGCAGATCAGAAAGGAATCAATTGATGTCTATCGTGGGTAAAGCTTCGTTCGCTGTTGTCGCTTCGTTGTTGATCGGTGCAATGGCCCCGTCAGTTCTGGCGGCGAGTCCGGCGCGGTGGGGGGAATTCGGTGCGTCGGTCGGTAACAAACTCACCGCGAGCAGTTCGGGCGCAGGTGGCGAATATTTCCTGCACCCGTCGGACATTTCGGTAGGTGACATTCAGGACATGCGCGACTTGCTCAAGCGCAATGACAGCGAAATTCAAAGCCTGGAAAGCAAGCTGGACGGCCAGGCTCGCGCCCTTGAAGATCTGAAGAAAAACACTGGCTCAAGTTCCAGCTCCAGTGACGGCCAGCTGTCCGAGCTCAAGCGCACCGTATCCGATCAGAAAAACACCATCGACAAACTCAAGAGCGAGATTGAAGACCTGAAGCGCAATTCAAGTTCCAGCTCAAACTCCAGCTCCAGCGAACTGTCCAGCCTCAAAAGCACCGTCAGTGATCAGAAGCGCAGCCTTGAAGACCTCAAGCGCAGTGTCGACAACCTCAGCAGCAAGGTGAAGTAAAAGCGCATCAGCCGTGTTGCCGCTGAAAGCCTGGCCAAGAGGTCTATCGTTACTGCGCCTTTTACCGGGCCAAACGGTGGGACATGACCACCATCGGGATCGCTGTGATGTCGGTGCTGAATGGGATCTCTGCCAGGCGTTCAAACCCGCAGCGCTGATAAAACCGTTGGGCGCTTTCATTGGTTTTGAGTACTTCTAGCCACAGCAGCGGTTGTTGGTGGGTGTGTGCAAGCTGAAGCACATGGTCCAACAACTGCTGCCCGTGGCCTTTGCCGGCCTCGGACTTCAGGAAGTAGATTTTTTGCAGCTCTGCGCCGGTTTCATCGCTGCTTGGGATCGCCCGGTTCCAGTTGACTTTGGCGAACCCGACGGCGCGTGCCTGCTCATCCCGGGCGAGTAACCAGCAATGCGCTGCGGGACGCTCAAGGGTGTCTTGCAGCGATTCTGGAGAGAAGTCCTTATCCAGGAAATCCTGCATGCCCGCCGGGCTCCAGATGGCCGAGAAATGCTCGGTGTAGGTCTCGATGCCAATGTCACGCAGCACTGCACAATCGCTGACCGTCGCCTGTTTGATGCTGATCATCTTCCCTGCTCCATGAGTGCACGCCTGTGCGACGCCCGGTAGGTTACACCGCTTTACCCGGGTGTATGGTAGACCGGGCAAACACCTGGATTATCTCTGGAGAGAGAGGTGACTATGAGCACGCCCATGCTGAACAAACTGCATCTCAACGGCTATGACATCGTGCAGGTCAACAGTGGCCCGTGGCGGGTCTGTACCAAGGCTGACCGCCTGGCATCCTTCGGCTCCCGGGAGCAGGCACTGGCCTATGCCGCTGCACTGCCGGGATACAAGGCGCGGTCGAGGCCGGTAGCCAACGATGCTTGAACCCTCAACAGCCTCGGTCAGTCCGGGGCTTTTTATTGGGTCTCGCTTGAGCAATACATAAACGGTGGCGAGGGAGCTTGCTCCCGCTGGAGTGCGAAGCGCTCCCAGGATTTTGGGGCCGCTGCGCAGCCCAACGGGAGCAAGCTCCCTCGCCACACAGCGGATATTTTGGGATGATTCGCAGCTGATTAGCCCGTAGGAACCTGTCATGTCCCTGGCAACTTTATTTCTGTTCGTCATGATGAGCGCCGCGATTATCGCGATTCCCGGTCCGACGGTTTTGCTGGCCCTGCAAAACGGTTCGCGCCACGGTTTGCAGGCGGCGTTCTGGGGCATGGCCGGAGCGGTGTTGGCGGACGCGTTGCTGGTAACGGCGGTGGCCTGCGGCCTGGGGCTGTTGCTGGCGGCCAGCGAAGGGTTGTTTCAGGCGCTGAAATGGATGGGTTCGGCGTACCTCATCTGGATCGGTTGGCAGATGCTGCGCGCACCCCAAGCCGCGCTACCGACCGTGGGCGAAGGTGAGGACACTGGCACTCGCACTGCGAGTATTTTCACCCGCAGCTTCCTCGTGGCGATTTCCAATCCCAAGGCGTTGTTGTTCATGTCGGCGTTCCTGCCGCAATTCGTCGACAGCACCCAGGCGCAACTGCCGCAGTACGCGTGCCTGTTGCTGGCGCTGTGTGTGCTGAACGTCAGCATCATGATGTTCTATGCGGTGTGTGGGGCGCGCCTGCTCAGTCGCCTGCGGCCCGCACACTTGCAGCGCTTCAACCGTGGGGCGGGTGGTTTGCTGGTGACAATGGGCGTGCTGTTGGCCGCCTATCGTCGTGCTCCGGCTGCTTGAGCTAGACGAATGGCTGGCCGCTGAAACCGCGTGGCAGGCGCTGACGGCCTGGCAGGTCAGTCAGGCGCTGTGTCCAGGCGCTGCGCCAATCACCGGCGACATGTTCCGCTTTTGATCTGCGTGCAGCACGTCGGGCGGCGTTGCGTTGGGTGCGGCGGGCTTCCTTGAAGGCTTCGGTGTTACGGCAGGTACGGCATTTGACCCGCTTCAGCTCGGTGCTGGAAGGGAGGTTATTGCCGTGATGACCGCAGGCGAGGTGGCCGGCGACTTTGAAGTGAATGACCATGTAAGCGTCTCCTTCTGGGGGGATGCGTCGCATCGGCAAGCTGTTGATGCGCGCGGGCAGGGCGGGCAGCCATTGGCTGACTTTCACCGCTCTGTCTTTTATGACAGTTCGCTGCCCCATGCGTTCGTTTGAGGGTATTTCGCGACCGACGACACCCATAGCGCCTGCTGCTATTCGTGAGGCACTCGCTCGTTTACTCTCCAGGCACACACACAATGTGAATGGAGTGGAAGATGAGTCATCAAGAGTCCCAGGAAGGCGGCTGCCGTTGTGATCGGGTGCGGTTTATCGTGACCGAAAAACCGCTGATTACCATGGCGTGTCATTGCACCGGTTGCCAGAAGATGTCGTCCAGCGCGTTCTCCCTGAGCGCGCTGATCCCCGCCAGTGGATTTACCATCACCCAGGGCAACCCGGTGATCGGCGGGTTGCATGGCGTAGACCGCCATTACTGCTGCCCGCACTGCATGAGTTGGATGTTCTCCCGCCCGAATGGCGTCGAGGACCTGATCAACTTGCGGCCCACCATGTTTGATGATGTCAGCGGTTATGTGCCGTTTATTGAAACCTGGACCAGCGAAAAGCTGCCGTGGGCGTCTACGCCGGCGCAGCACAGCTTTGCGCAGCTCCCGGAGCGGGAGGATTTTCCCGCGCTGATTCAGGCGTACGCCGAATACAGCGCCGGTTGAACTAATCCATCAGCGCCAGCAGGTCGGTGTCGCCCACGTCGCGCCCGGCCTGGGTCAGCAGCGTGGTCACCTGGCCCCGGTGGTGGGTCTGGTGATTGAAGAAGTGCACGAGTAACGCATGAAAGTTCTTGTGCATGGCCGTACCTGCCATGTTGCGGTAGGCCAGTGGCTGATCCAGCTCCGGCTCGCTGATGGATTGCGTCCAGTCGATGATGATCTGGTCGAGCCAGGCGCGATGGGCCGACAGTTCACGGATATTGGCGAAGGCCAGTTGATCCAGGCGTGGCGGCAATGCCAAAGCGCTTAATGGCGCCAGCGCGGCAAAGCCTGCCGGATGTTCGGCGAAACGCTTGAGCCAGACGCGGTCACCCAGGGCGAGGTGGTTCAGCGTGCCAAGGATCGAGCCGAAGAACGCACCACGGTCGGCAATCAGATCCGCGTCGCTCAGGCCGCCGGCCGCCTCGTACACCTTGCGGTTCATCCACTGGTTGTAGGTCGCCATCAAGGCAATCTGCTCGGTACGGGTCACGTGGGGCTTCCTCGATAGGCGGGTGGCACCATCATAAAGCGCGCCTGTCGGGCGGTCATGGTGTTCTGGCGCAGCCGGTCTATTGTTGTTGATCTGGAACTCTGCGCCCTGGGAGGGTGACACCATGAATACCGGCGATCTACTGGAACAATTGCTGCGCGCGGGCCAAGGCTCTACGAGTCAACAGGGCGGCTCTGCCCCCGCGTCTCAGGGCGGGCTGGGTGGCTTGGGCGGGCTGCTTGGCGGTTTGCTGGGCGGCGGCGGTGCTTCGGCTTCAGGCGGTGGCGGCCTCGGTGGTTTGCTCGGTGGACTGGGAGGCATGCTCGGCGGCACCCGCACCGCGCCGCAAGGGCGCACGGGCGGCACCAACTACGCGGCGCTGGCGTCCCTGGGCATGATGGCGTTCCAGGCGTATCAGGCCTGGCAGCGGCAACAGGCGTCGGCACCGCAGGAGGCGTTGCAGACGGTTGACCAGCTGTCTGGCGCGCAGGTCGAAGAACACAGCCACGCCGTGCTGCGCGCATTGATCGCGGCGGCCAAGGCGGATGGCGAGATTGATGAGCGCGAGCAGCAGATGATCTCGGCCGAAATCGGCAAGCACACCGATGATCCACAATTGCAGACGTGGCTGGATGCCGAGGTGGCCAAGCCGCTGAATGCGGCGGATTTTGCCGAGTTTGCCGGGGACCCGGCGGTGGCGGCCGAGGTGTACCTGGTCAGTGTGCTGCTGGTGGATGACCAGCAGGACGCGGAGCGCAGTTACCTGGATGAACTGGCGGGGCAGTTGAAGATTGATCCTGCGTTGCAGGTGCATCTGGAGCAGCAGGCCAAGGGACAGGTTTAAATCGCTATTTACTGTCATACCAAATATGTGGCGAGGGAGCTTGCTCCCGTTGGGCTGCGCAGCAGCCCCAAAACAATCGACCGTGTGCTTTCAGATAGAAATCGGTCGTAGGTTTTAGGGCCGCTTCGCGCCCCAGCGGGAGCAAGCTCCCTCGCCACAGGTTGATCATCGTCTGGGTTAGAACCGCAGCGTGGCCCCCGTCGTGAGCCACTGATGTTGATCCCCGATCAAACTGCGCCCCACCACCAGGTCCACATCCACATTCTTGCCGATGTGTACCCTCGGCCCCGCCTGCCACGCCTGGTCGCCACCTTGCTGGCCGTAACGTTCGGCGATCAGCGTCAGCGAATCCATCACGCTGTATTCAAACCCGGTGCCCCAGGTCGGCCGATGAGTCTGGTCGCCGTCGTTATAGGCATGGCTCCAACCCGCGTTGAAGTTCAGCCGCAGGGCCTCCAGCGGTTGCCAGGTAAACGGTACATTCAAGTCCGCGCCATCAAACGAATGTTGACGGTTCAGCGCGTAATGCACGCCGGCAGACGCGGCCAGTTCCAGGCCCAGGTCTTCCCGGGCCCACAACTGGGCCTTGAGCTGCGGATTGACCTGGGTTTCCCCGTCGCCATCATGGTTGGCTCGCGACACGGCGGCGGTCCACTGCAACCAGGGAATGGCGGTAGAGGTGCAAGCCGGCGCCAGGGTTTCGTTGTGGGTGGAGCCGTCGTGCCGATTGGCGGTGAACCAGGCGTCGACATTGCATTCGCCCGGGGCATTGATCGCGCCATCATCGACCACGTAGGAGCCGCCGGCCGCGTTGGCATTCGACATCAGGCTGAGCACCAGCACGATGCCCGCCGTCACGCCGACGAAGATCAGGTTGCGCCGCACCGCGCGTCGCTTGGAGGCGGGCAGGGGATGGAAGGTAAGGTGGGTGGTGCGGTTGCGGTATTTAGCGAAACCGTCAGGGGTGTGTTTCTTGTACATGGTGAACCTCGATCAACAGCCGGAGGCGTGTCCCGACCGGACTTGGCAGGGACGCGCCGTGATTCAAATAGAAAAAGGTGTGCAACGGGGTGCGGCTACAACTGGGTTCTTCTTTCATGTCTGGATGCTCCAATAAGGGTTGATTCAGCTGTCTACAGTCAGCACATGGATGCCACAGGCCTTGGCCTGGCTCACCAGTTCCGAGGTGTCATCGCCGCCGGGCAGCGCGATGATCACGTCGGGGCGACTGTCGGTGAGCATGAACTGGTTACGGTGACGTTCGGCTTGCTTGCCATGGCGTTGCCAGTTGGGTGGGTAACGCACCACATCCACTCCCGTTTCCCGTGCCCAGTCCTCCACGTCACTGCCCAGGAACTGACTGCCGCCGTGGATCAACACCTGCACCGGGCGCAGGCGGTGATAGGCGTCCAGCACCTGGCGAGACATTTTTGTATCGGCGTAATGACGACCTGCACAGATCAAGACGCGCATGGTGATGTTTCCTTGTATTGCGTATTGCCATTTATCGACGCGGACGCAGCAAGCGGATGCACGTGCTGTTCAAGCTGCTGGAAAAGCCCAGCATGAAGCGCATTTCCACGGCGCTGAGCAGGTTGCGCGCGTAAAGCCGCACGCCCAGCACCATCACCGTCTTGGCGGCTTGGGCGAGGGCGAACACCAATACGGCGCGTGTGGCGTTGTCGAGGTAGCTCATGAGTGTTTTCATCGCCTCTCTCCATCAAAGGCTGCGGTTACTGTAGGAGCGAGCTTGCTCGCGAAAAACCCGAGAGCACCGCGTTTAGCCAGGACACCCGCGTTATCGTTAACGACCTTCGCAAGCAAGCTCGCTCCTACAGAGAGCCGATCAGTACCACTGCTTGAAGCGGCGGATGTAAATGGTTTTCATCAGTTGTGCCACGCAGCAGTAGGCAACCAGGGTGCCCACCAGCCATGGGAAGTACGCCAGTGGCAGCGGCTCCAGGCCGACCATCGCACCCAGCGGCGAGAACGGTACGTAGATGCCCAGCGCGATCACGATGCAGGTCATCATCATCACCGGCCATGCGGCGTTGCTCTGGAAGAACGGGATCTTGCGGGTGCGCAGCATATGCACCACCAAGGTTTGCGAGAGCAGCCCCTCGATGAACCAGCCGGACTGGAACAGGGTCTGCATTTCCACGCTGTTGGCCGAGAACACGTACCACATCAGGGCAAAGGTGGTCATGTCGAAGATCGACGAGGTCGGCCCGATCCAGAGCATGAAGCGGCCAATGTTTTTCGCATCCCACTTGCGTGGCTTGGCCAGGTATTCCTTGTCCATCTTGTCCCACGGCAAGGCCAGCTGGGAGATGTCGTACATCAGGTTCTGCAGCAGCAGGTGGATCGACAGCATCGGCAGGAACGGAATGAACGCACTGGCCACCAGCACCGAGAACACGTTGCCGAAGTTGGAGCTGGCGGTCATGTTCAGGTACTTCATGATATTGCCGAAGGTCTCGCGGCCTTTCAGCACGCCTTCTTCCAGCACCATCAGGCTCTTTTCCAGCAGGATGATGTCGGCGGATTCCTTGGCAATGTCCGTCGCGCTGTCCACCGAGATACCTACGTCGGCATCCCGCAGGGCCGGTGCATCGTTGATGCCGTCGCCGAGGAAACCCACGGTGTGGCCGTTGGACTGCAAGGTCTTCAGTACCCGCGACTTCTGCAGCGGCGTCAGCTTGGCGAAGACTGTGCGTTCCTCAACCCGCAGCTTGAGGGTGGCGTCGTCCATTGCTTCGATTTCTGTCCCGAGCAACGGTACGCCAGGCTCCAGGCCGACTTGACGGCAGATCTTGCTGGTAACGATGGCGTTGTCGCCGGTGAGCACTTTGACTGCCACGCCGATCTCGCGCAGGGCGGCGATCGCCGGGCCCGCGGTTTCCTTTGGTGGATCGAGGAAGGTCAGGAAACCACGGATCACCAGGTTGCGTTCATCGGTCGTGGTGTACTGCTTGCGTGCGACGGCCTTGGGAATGTTGCGGGTGGCCAGGACCAGCACCCGGAAGCCGTCTTCGTTGTAGTCCTGGGCAATCGCCAGCAACTCGTTGCGACGACGATCATCCAGCTCGACGGCAACATCGCCTTCCATCACGTGCGTGGAAATGCTCAGCATCTCCTCGACTGCGCCCTTGCACACCAGCAGGTGATCGTTTTGCGCGTCCTTGACCACAATCGACAGGCGACGGCGGATAAAGTCGAACGGCAGTTCATCCACCTTGCTGTAGGCGAACGGCACCTGGAACTTCGGATTCTGCTCCGAGAACTGGACGACCGCCTGATCCATCAGGTTCTTCATGCCGCTCTGGTGATGGCTGTTGAGCCAGGCCAGGGTCAGCACCGAGTCATCACGTGTGCCGAAGGCGTTGACGTGGTGCTCGAGGATGATCTTGTCCTGGGTCAGGGTGCCGGTCTTGTCGGTGCACAGCACGTCCATCGAACCGAAGTTCTGGATCGCGTTGAGACGCTTGACCACCACCTTGCGCTTGGCCATGGCGGTAGCGCCCTTGGCCAGGTTGGCGCTGACGATCATCGGCAGCATTTCCGGGGTCAGGCCTACTGCGACCGCCAGGGCGAACAGCAAGGCATCGCTCCAGTCACCCTTGGAGAAACCGTTGAGGAAGAACACGATCGGCGTCATCACCAGCATGAAGCGAATCAACAGCCAACTGACGCTGTTCACCCCACGGTCAAACGCGGTTTGCACCCGGGAGCCGACAATCGCCTTGGCCAGGGAGCCAAAGTAAGTGCGCGGGCCGGTGGCAACCACCACGGCTTGCGCCCGGCCACTGACGACGTTGGTGCCCATGAAGCAGATGTTCGGCAAGTCCAGCAGGTTGCCTTGGTCCGCTGCCATTGAGGTGGCGGATTTTTGCGTGACGTCCCCGAGGGTGTCGTACTTCTCCACCGGCAAGGCTTCACCGGTGAGCACGGCCTGGCTGATGAACAGGTCGCGGGACTCGATCAGGCGGATGTCGGCCGGGATCATGTCGCCGGCAGACAGCTGCACGATATCGCCCGCCACCAGGTCGCGCATCGGCACTTCCCGCAGGGTCGGCTTGGAGCCTACTTGCTCGCGGCGCAACACGGTGGCGGTGGTGCGCACCATGGCCTTCAAGGCCTCGGCGGACTTGGCCGAACGGTGTTCCTGCCAGAACCGCAGCAGGCTGCTGAGCATGACCATGGTCATGATAATGATGACTTTGGTCAGGTCGGCTTCTTCACCGTCCTGCAGTGGCAGCCAGTAGTCAGTGACGAAGCTGATGGCGCCGAGGGTCAGCAGCACATAGATGAACGGGTTGTTCAGTGCCTGGAGGAATTGCACGATGGCGTGAGGCGGCTTGTCGTGGGCCACCTCGTTGTAGCCTTCACGTTGCAGGCGAGCAGAGGCATCCAGCTCGGTCAGGCCATCCTTGGTTGCCCGGACATTGGCGAGGGTTGCCGAGAGGCCATTCTGGGCTTCGCGGGCAGCGCGCATCGACAGCTTGGTGTCGGTGTCCGTGCCGTTTTTCTTGTGCAGTTTCGGGTTTTTTACTGCGCTCATTGTGTGTACTCCTGTCGCCAATTTTTCGACAAAACATACCCGGTACTTACCTGATGACAGGCGAGCGAAAGCATGCCGAGTCGCTGACTGCGCGATCGGTTTAAATAAAGTGTTGGGTAACTTTCTACAGGCCCGCTAACAGCGCGTTAGTTAACTAGCGCGCAGCGGGCTACTACTGGCTTCGTCCATAGAGAACTCCAGCTAAACAATTAACGGATAATCAGGAAGTTGCTGTTTCCAGCCGGCTTACGCCGCGCGAGCGTCCACGTAGAGGCTCAGCATCAGGCTCGCTTGCGCGACCAGGCTGGAAACGTCCCGTCTCTGTGGGTCTTGAGGGTCGGCGTGGTCCCATTGCTGGACCAGGTGGCCGGTGGTAGGGCAGATATGCCAGTGCGCCCGGGGAGCGGGGCACACGCGGGGGGAGGAGGTAACAAAGGCGCTGCGGGTAGGGGAAAAGCCTACGGGCTCGCGGCACAATTTGGCACGCAGGGCCGCGGCCAGCGTGCGCAGATCAGGCAAAACAATCAGTTGAAAGGTCATAACACACCTCGGGACCGGACTGGCATCCGGTGAGGCAGTTACGTTGGAGCGTCAGGCTCTAGCGCAGCTTACTCGGCCGGAAAGGCGAGTCCCGTCATTTTTTCTGGGTTTGGCGCCCGATTTGCCGCATTCACGGTGATCGGACAGCGACTAGATACTGTGTCCATTGGCTTCTTTTGTGAGGTTGAAAAATGGCCCTGAGTTGCAGGCACGGGGAATTTACTCAGGCAGTTGCCGGATGTCAACGGTTAATGACTTAATTTGTTACTGGTTCAGAGTTTGTTCAGATAGATGGTGGGGAAGTTGCAGTGGTAAGTGTGGTTATTGATAAATGATCTGTGTGTGGTGGATAGGTGGGGGGACATATCCGTTATTTAGGTGATTTTTGATATGGGTTCCGCTCTTACAGCGGCTCACTTTTGAAAAGCGCAAAAGTAAGCAAAACGCTCTTGCCCCACCACTCGGCACCTCGCTTGGGCTCGGTGTGCCCTCACTCCGGCTTTGGAGCGTGGGCCGCCGCGATGGGCCATCCTTGGCCCAGCGCGGCTAACCCGGCGTCCTGCCGGGTTACCCACGCTCCAAAGCCTGCGTTCGGCCAGCGTGGTTTAACGGGGCGCCTAAGATCAAGATCAAAAGCAGATCAACAGCACAGCGGCCTACCGGCCGGCTTGAGTGTGGTGAAGCAACAGCAACAGCAAGATCAGAAGCTAACGCGGGCACGGTCCAAATGTGGGAGCGGGCTTGCTCGCGAAGGTCGTTAACGATGACGATGGCATCCTGATTCAACGCGGCGTTCTCAGGTTTTTCGCGAGCAAGCTCGCTCCTACAGGAAAGCAGCTCTGCTTTTGCTTTTAACACTCAAGCCGGCCTGTAGGCCGCTGTGCTCTTGCTTTTGATCTGCTTGTGATCTTGATCTGCGGGCCCCGTCAACCACGATGGCCGCAAGCAGGCACGGTGGAGCGGCCCGCGGAGCCGAGCCGGAGTGCGGGCATGCCGAGCCTAGGCGAGGCACCGAGTGGTGGGGTAAAGACCTTTTGGTTACTTTTGGCTGGGCCGGCATTCCGGGCGTTTGCCAAAAGTGACCCGCTGTAAGAGCGGAACCATAAGCCGCCGTTACCGCAGCAACGGATATGTACCCCCACCCCCTACTCCTCACAATCAAAAACCTCCCCCCGCCTGACCACACTCCCCGCCGCAAGCACCGCCCCCGGTGCCAACACCCCATTGGCACCCACCCGACACTGATCCCCCAACAACGCGCCAAACTTGTCACAACCAGTACCCTGCAACTGCCCGTCAACGCGCACCTGCACCTGCTTGTCGTCACGCTCGTTCCGGTAATTGGCGACGATGCTCCCAGCCTCCAGATTAACCCCGCGCCCCAGCACCGAATCACCGACAAAATTGAAGTGCGCCAACTTGCTGCCGCTGAAAACAAAGGATGTCTTGAGCTCTGCGCCAGGCCCAAAAATGCAATATTCATCCACCCAGCAACCACCCCTAAGGTAAGCACCGGCAGCGATAAAACAGTGAGCACCAACAATCAGCGGCGCTTTTAAAACAGCACCTACTTCAACGATCGCCGTCCGGTGCACGGCAATCTCGTCATGAATTTCATAATCTTCGTCAGACAGCCCCGCCAGCAATTGGCGAACCACGCCAGGCGCCTGGGTAACCAGTTCCCAAGGCGCCAGATCAGCCCAGGGCGCCAGCGGAGAACGAGAAAAATCAGCGATGTAATCGGTGAGTCGAATCAACGTCGAGCCCTCTACAGATCAGAGAAGTCCGAAACGCTAGCATGAAACATGACTTTACAGTTTGTACAGATATGGATATTTTATCCAGATAACAACCTTCGAGAGATCCCTTCCATGCAATCGTCTTCGTACCATGACGTGATCAACGCCGCCGAACGCCTGGAGGGCTTCGCCAACCGCACGCCGGTGTACACCTCTCGCACCCTCGATGCCGAGACCGGCGCCCAGGTGTTTATCAAGTGCGAAAACCTGCAACGCACCGGTTCGTTCAAGTTTCGTGGGGCGTTCAATGCGCTTTCACGGTTTGACGAGGCACAGCGCAAGGCCGGGGTAGTGGCATTTTCCTCGGGTAATCATGCGCAAGGCATCGCGCTGGCCGCCCGTTTGTTGCAGATGCCGGCAACCATCGTGATGCCCACCGACGCCCCCGCCGCCAAGGTCGCCGCTACCCGGGAATATGGCGCAAGGGTGGTGTTCTACGACCGCATCACCGAAGACCGCGAGCAGATCGGTCGCACTCTGGCCGAGCAACACGGCATGACCCTGATCCCTTCCTACGACCACCCGGACGTGCTGGCCGGCCAGGGCACCGCCGCCAAGGAGCTGCTGGAATTTACCGGCCCACTCGACGCCTTGTTCGTCGGCCTGGGCGGTGGCGGCATGCTCTCCGGCACCGCCTTGGCCACCCGTGCGTTGTCGCCCGATTGCCTGTTGTACGGGGTCGAGCCCGAAGCCGGGAATGACGGCCAGCGTTCATTCCAGAGCGGCAGCATCGTGCACATCGACACACCCGCTACCATCGCCGATGGCGCCCAGACCCAGCACTTGGGCCACCACACCTTTCCGATCATTCGCGAGAGCGTGACCGATATCCTCACCGTCTCGGATGCCGAGTTGGTGGCCTCGATGAAGTTCTTAATGCAGCGCATGAAAATGGTCGTGGAACCCACCGGCTGCCTTGGTCTGGCGGCCCTGCGAAACCTCAAGCATCAGTTCCGGGGCCAACGCGTGGGCATTATCGTGACCGGCGGCAACGTCGACCTCCAAACCTATGCGACGCTGCTGAGCACTCCACAATGAACATCATCCACACCCCCACAGCCTCGGTGCCTGCCGGGCACTACGCCCAGGCCGTGAGTCATCAGGGCACGCTGTACATCTCCGGGCAATTGCCGGTGAGCCCCGATGGGCGTCACAACCTTGAGGCGTCGTTTGCCGAACAGGCCCAAGTGGCCCTGGACAATCTGTTGGCGATCTTGAAGGCGGCAGGCGGCTCGCCCGCAGACCTGGTGAAAGTCACCGTGTATGTGGTGGGCGTGAAGCACTGGCCTGAATTTGACGGCCTGTACGCCGCTGCGCTGGGGGAGCACCGCCCGGCCCGCGCGGTGGTGCCGGTGCCGGAATTGCACCACGGCTACCTGATTGAAATCGAAGCCGTGGCGCGTTCGGCGTAGGTCATTTGGCGTAGGTGTAGACCGCCGCCCGTGAGACCCCGAGGTGCGAGGCAACGGTTTCCATGGCACGTCGAATGTCCATCACGCCCGCCTCTTTCAGCTCTTGCATCAACAAGCGCCGGTCGGCAGCCTTGAGGGCACGCGGGGTGGTCGCCAGGCGTGCGGCGAACTGGTCGATGCGCGCACGAATGGTATCTGCACCGGACGGGTCGAGCGACTCGGCGGGCCGGTCGCCGCTGACCGAGCCGAATTGTTCCAGCATGCCCTGCAGGCCCCGGAACAGCGAGAGGTCAACGTTCATGCACAAGGCTGCCACGTACTTGCCGGTGGAGTCCTTGATGCCGATGGAGGTGCTCTTGACCTGGCGGCCGTCGGCGAACTGGTTTTGGTAGTTGGCGATCACCTGCGGGTAATCGGGATCGGCGATCCGCGCCAGGCCCAGCTCGGTGGCGGGGTCACCCGGTTGACGCCCGGAGAGGTTGTTGTGGATGGCCATGATTGCGTGCTGGGGGTCGCGCAGGTCGTGGAGTACGACCTCGCAAAACGGGCTGAAGGTCTTGCTCAGGCCTTCGGCAATCTGTTCGAGTTGGCTGATCAAGGCCGCTTGTTCGGGAGTGTGCTTTTTCATTCAGACAACATATCCAGTAGTGGATAGACCGTCAATTTGGCCTTTTTGGAGTGTGCGGGGGATATACCGGAAGCCTTGCTGAGGTGTGGGGTTGGTCGGGGGGTATATCCGTTATTTGGGTGATGGCTTGTATGGGTTCCGCTCTTACAGCGGCTCACTTTTGAAAAGCGCAAAAGTAAGCAAAACGCTCTTGCCCCACCACTCGGCACCTCGCTAATGCTCGGTGTGCCCTCACTCCGGCTTTGGAGCGTGGGCCGCCGCGATGGGCCATCCATGGCCCAGCGCGGCTAACCCGGCGTCCTGCCGGGTTACCCACGCTCCAAAGCCTGCGTTCGGCCAGCGTGGTTTAACGGGGCGCCTAAGATCAAGATCACAAGCAGATCAAGAGCACAGCGGCCTACAGGCCGGCTTGAGTGTGGTGAAGCAACAGCAAAATCAGAAGCTAAAGCGGGCACGGTCCAAATGTGGGAGCGGGCTTGCTCGCGAAGGTCGTTAACGATGACGCTGGCATTCTGGATGAACGCGGCGGTCTCAGGTTTTTCGCGAGCAAGCTCGCTCCTACAGAAAAGCAGCTTTGCTTTCGCTTTTACCACTCAAGCCGGCCTGTACGCCGCTGTGCTCTCGCTTTTGATTTTGATCTGCGGGCCCCGTCAACCACATGGCCGGAGTGCGGGCATGCCGAGCCTGGGCGAGGCACCGAGTGGTGGGGCAAAGACCTTTTGGTTACTTTTGGCTGGGCCGGCATTCCGGGCGTTTGCCAAAAGTGACTCGCTGTAAGAGCGAAACCATAGGTGGCCGTTACCTAAATAACGGATATATACCCATACCAAAAGAGTATCAAACCATACCAACCCGATATTAGACGAAAGCAAACACGCCAGAGGAAACTACCCACAATTACAAAAATACCTAAAGAGTATAAAAAAATGCCCACCCACTCCTCCTGGATCGTGCTGTCCATCACTGGCATTTACATGCTGAGCCTGGCACTGATCAGCTACGGCGTTCGCCGTCATTCCCGCAGCGCCAACAACTACACCACCGGCGGTGGCCACTTCCCGGCGTTCCTGATCGGCTTCCTGATGCTCTCGGAATTTATCGGCACCGCAGTCAGCATCGGCACCGCCCAAACCGGTTTCAAGGTAGGCATCTCCGCCGCCTGGAACCTGTTCGCCCTGGCCCTCGGCTTCGTACTCTTCGCCTGGCTACTGGCCCGCAAGTACAAAGACCTGGGCGACAACACCATCTCCGGCGTACTCGCACGCAACTACGGCCAACGCACTCGCTTCGCCACATCGATCATCACCATCTTTGCCCTGGAAATCGTCGCCGTCTCGATCTACGCCAGCGGCGGCGCCGTATTAGCCAGCGTAATGCAAGTGGACCGAACCCTGGCGATCGTGATCGTCGGCGTGGTCTCGGTGGCGTACGTCAGCATCGGCGGCATGCGCTCGGTGATCTACACCAACTTCGTCCACGCTGCCTTGAAATACCTCGGCGTTGGCCTGGCCCTGTGGTTCGGCTTGAAGCAAGTGGGCGGCATCGGCCAGTTGCAGGCGCAATTGCCGGCCAGCATGTTTGACTGGACCACCGTCGGCTGGGGCCAGATCATCGCCTGGATGATCGCCGGTATAGGCTCGATCTTTTCCACCCAATACGTAATCCAGGCGGTGAACACCGTCAGCCATGCGGGCAAGGCCCAGCGGGCGTGTTTCTACGTGGCGGTGCTGATGGTGCCGTTCGGCATCGGCGCGGCATTGATCGGGATGTGCAGCGCGGTGTTGTTCCCCAACGTCGATTCGCTGCAAGCCTTCCCGACCCTGATCGCCAGCATGGACCAACTGACTGCCGGGCTGGTAGTCGCAGGCCTGGCCGGCTCGCTGTTCGGCACCATCTCGGCAGTGAGCATGGGCTCGGCAACGTTGTTGCTGCGGGACTTCTACGAGCCGTGGTTCAACCCGGAAAAAAGCGACGCCAAGTCCCTGCGCTTCGTGCGCCTGGCGACCATCGCCGTCGGCCTGTTGCCGATTGCCCTGGCGCTGACGTCGGACAAGGTGCTGATGATCGCCTTCCTCGGCAAGGCATTGCGCGCGTCCCTGGCGGTGCTGGTGTTGATGGTGTTCTACGCACCGAAATTCGGCACGGCGACGGGTGCGTTCCTGAGCATCATTGCCTCGTTGCTGGCGACAGTGGGCTGGTTTCTCGCCGGTAATCCGTGGGGCATCGACAACGCTTACATTGCCTTGTTTACGCCGCTGATCATCATGGGCATCAGCCATGTGACAGGCCGCAAGACACCGGCTGAACCGCTGGTGCCGGCCACCCGCTGAGGTAGGATGGCAGCCCAACCAATAAGGAAGTTGTGAAATGCTGCCGATTCGCACCCCGTTGCTCCTGCACCCCGGCCTGTCCAGCGCTACCCGACGCATCTGGCTGAAGCTTGAGAACCTGCAACCCTGCGGCTCGTTCAAGTTGCGCGGGATGACCACCCTGTGTGCCTACGCGGCCAGCCAGGGCAAGACCACCGTGGTGTGCCCCTCCGGCGGCAATGCAGGGTTGGCGACGGCCTTTGCGGCGCGGGGCCTGGGATTACAGGCGCGAATCGTGGTGCCCTCCACCACCCCCGAAGCGACCCGCGCGCGCATCCGCCAGGCCGGGGCCGAGGTGGTGGTGCACGGTGATCTGTGGGACCAATCCAACGAGCTGGCGCTGCAATTTTCCGAAGCACCGGACGCGTTGTATGTGCCGGCCTTTGATCACCCGTTGTTGTGGGAAGGTCACAGCAGCATGATCGACGAGATTCTCGAAGACTGCCCTCAGGTAGGCGCCATCGTAACCTCCGTGGGCGGCGGTGGATTGCTCGCAGGTGTATTGACAGGGCTGGAACGCCATGGGCGATTCGACTGCAAAGTGATTGCGTGCGAAACGGCAGGCGCAGCTTCGTTTGCGGCGGCTGTGGAGGCTGGAAAACCGGTGCGCCTGGCGAAGATCGATACCGTGGCCAAGTCGTTGGCCGCGACCCAGGTGGCGGCGTGGCCGGTTGAGCATATCGGCAGGTTTGCCCATCAGTGCGTGGTGTTGAGCGATGCCGAAGCGATGATGGGCGTGGCGCGGTATGCCGATGATCTCAGGCAGTTGGTGGAACCGGCGTGCGGGGTTTCGTTGGCCGTGGCTTATTTGGAGCATGCCGCGATTGCAGGGGTTGAGGATGTGGTGGTGATTGTGTGCGGCGGGGTGAGTATCAGCGCGGAAACCGTCGGGCAGTGGCAGAAAACGATTTCTTGACGGGGGTAACCGGCGAAAAACGCAGGTGAGTGGCTGATCCGTATTAATGACCCGGGTCTGAGTCTGTATTGTTCTGCCCATACTTCCTACAGTGCCGCCCACTTGGAACCGTGGGAGGACTAAGCATGCAACCACCATCAACCGCACAGGCCTACAACTACAAGGTCGTGCGTCAATTCGTCATTGCAACCATCGTTTGGGGCGTGGTCGGCATGGCCATGGGCGTGTGGATCGCCTCGCAACTGGTCTGGCCGGAAATGAACCTCGACCTGCCCTGGACCACCTTCGGCCGCCTGCGCCCGCTGCACACCAGCCTGGTGATTTTCGGCTTTGCCGGCAGCGCGCAATTCGCCGCCAGCTACTACGCAGTACAGCGCACCTGCCAGGTACGGCTGTACTCGGACAAGCTTGCCGCCTTCACCTTCTGGGGCTGGCAGTCGGTGATCGTGATCATGTTGGTCAGCCTGCCGCTGGGCTACACCACCACCAAGGAATACGCCGAAATCGAGTTCACCGGCGCGGTGTGGATGACCGTGGTATGGGTGGCCTATGCCATCGTGTTTTTCACCACCGTAGTACAGCGCAAAACCCAGCATATCTATGTCGGCAACTGGTTTTTCGGTGCGTTCATCGTGGTGATCGCGATGCTGCACGTGGTCAATCACCTATCGATCCCGGTGGACTGGTTCAAGTCCTACCCGGTGTATTCCGGCGCCACCGACGCCATGGTGCAGTGGTGGTACGGGCACAACGCGGTCGGCTTCTTCCTGACTACTGGTTTTCTGGGGATGATGTATTACTTCGTGCCCAAGCAAGTCGGGCGGCCGGTGTATTCCTATCGCCTGTCCATCGTGCACTTCTGGGCGCTGATCACCCTGTACATCTGGGCCGGCCCGCACCACCTGCACTACACCGCGCTGCCGGACTGGGCGCAGTCCCTGGGCATGGCGATGTCGCTGATCCTGCTGGCGCCGAGCTGGGGCGGGATGATCAACGGCATGATGACGCTTTCAGGGGCCTGGCATAAATTGCGCACCGACCCGATCCTGCGCTTCCTGGTGCTGTCGCTGGCGTTCTACGGCATGTCGACGTTTGAAGGGCCGATGATGGCGATCAAGACCGTCAACGCCCTGTCCCACTACACCGACTGGACCATCGGCCACGTCCACGCCGGGGCCTTGGGCTGGGTGGCGATGATCACGTTTGGCTCGCTGTACCACATGATCCCGAAAATCTTCGGGCGCGCGCAGATGCACAGCGTGGGACTGATCAATATGCACTTCTGGCTGGCGACCATCGGCACGGTGCTGTACATCGCGTCGATGTGGGTCAACGGCATCACGCAGGGCTTGATGTGGCGGGCGGTGAACGATGACGGCACCCTCACCTACTCCTTTGTGGAAGCCTTGCAGGCCAGCCATCCGGGGTTTGTGGTGCGCTTTGTCGGCGGGGTGTTCTTCCTCAGCGGCATGTTGCTGATGGCGTACAACACCTGGCGCACGGTGCGCGTGGCGGACCTGAAGGTGGCGCAGCTTGACGCGCAGATCGCCTGATGTGGGAGATAGCGCTGAACCTGGCAGCGGTGATCGGCCTGTATGGCGCGGTGGAGTATTGCTTGCGGGGCCAATCGAAGGAGAGCCTGGATGAAGCCAGCCTGATGCCGTTTGCCGATGACCCGGAAGTGGCGCGGCGGGTGGAGTTGGCCACGGGCAAGCGGGTCAACGCGGTGGCGCCTGAGGAAACAAAGCAGGACTGGGGCAATATAGATATCTGATTGTGGGAGCGGGCTTGCTCGCGAAAGCGGTGGTTCAGTCAACATATACAGCGACTGACACACCGCTTTCGCGAGCAAGCCCGCTCCCACACAAGCACCACATTGAGCGACTAGCCGCGTTCGCGGGGAATCAGACTCTGCAACTGCAACGCCAGGAAGTTGGCATCGAAGCCAAAGGTGTCCGGGTCTTTCAGGCCGTTGGTTTTCTTCCACAACCAGTCGTTTTTCCCCGGCAGCAACACCAGGGAAATGCTGCCGTAGCGGGCAGCGGTCAAGCCCATCACCGACAACGAAATCAAACCACCAACGCCCATCACATCCGGCACGAACTCCACCGGTTTGCCGGCGATATGGATGGTCAGTTTCTCGGTCTTGAAGGTGGAAGTCTCCACCGGCACGCTGGGGCCGGAAGCCACGTACGCCTCGCGCTGCACTTCCAGCAAGCCGACAGTCTTTACCGGCTCCAGCCACTGCTCGATCTGGCCGAACAACTCGCCGATCTTCTGCGCCCAATGGGCCGACTGCACTTCGAACTGCTGCTTCTTGTGGGCTTCGCTGTCGGCGTAATGACGAAGCATCTCGCCCAGTTGTTGTACATCGTCCATTGCCGTGTTCCTTGGGTGACCCATGTTGCGAGCCTTGATCATGGCAGATGCCGCACGCTGGCGTATGACTAAAGCGCAGCGCTTGGGTAATGTGGTGCCCTCGCCCGTCCAATTCAGGAGCATCGCATGCGCACCATCGGCCTTATCGGCGGCATGAGCTGGGAGTCCAGCGCCGAGTATTACCGCATCATCAACCAACGCGTGCGCGACCAGCTCGGGCCCCTGCGTTCGGCACAACTGTTGATGTACAGCGTCGACTTCGGCCCGGTGGAGCGGGCCCAGCACGCCGGGCGCTGGGATGACGCGGCGCTGATCCTCGAAGACGCCGCCCGCCGCCTGCAAGCCGGTGGCGCCGAATGCATCGTGCTGTGTACCAACACCATGCACCTGGTGGCGCCGCGCATTGAGGCGGCGGTGTCGATACCGTTTCTGCATATTGCAGACGCCGCCGGCGCGGCGGCCGTGGAAGCCGGCACCCTGACCGTGGGCCTGCTGGGCACCGCATTTACCATGGAGCAGGAATTTCTCAAGTCACGCCTGGCCGGCCAGGGGCTGACCGTGCTGGTACCGGACGCGGAAGAGCGCCAGGCCGTGCACCGGATCATCTATGAAGAGTTGTGTGTCGGGGTGATCAGCGACGCATCGCGTGAAGTGTACCAACGGGTGATCGAGTCCCTGGCGGCGCGTGGCGCCCAGGCCATTATCCTTGGCTGCACGGAAATCAGTCTGTTGATCAAGCCGCAGCACAGCGACCTGCCACTGCTGGACACCACCGAGCTGCATGCGCAGGCTGCGGTGGCGTTTGCCTTGCAGGACGACTAGGCAGGCTGGCGAATGCGCGCCATGGTCAGGGTGTCGACGAATGCGCCGTCACGCACGGCGTAATCCCGCAGCCGGCCTTCGGTCTCGAAGCCGAACTTGTGGTACAGGCGGTGAGCAGCTTCGTTGTCGGCATACACCGTCAGTTCCACCCGGTGCAGGTTCATCCAGTTATCCGCCACCTCCAGCGCCGCGCTCAACAGCCGGGAGCCCACGCCCTTGCCCTGCCAGGCGGTGGCCACGCCCATGCCGAAGGAACCGACGTGGCTTTGGCGCACACGCAAATACTGCTCAAGCCCGAGCTGGCCGATCACCTCGCCAGCATGCAGAGCCACCAGCTGTAGCCGCCGTTCGTTGTCCTGCACCAGGCGTTTGCGCCAGGCCTCGACCGACTGGAAAGGCATTTGCAGCACCTGACGGCAGACAGCCGGGTCGTTGTAGAGCGCAGCGACGCCGTCAAGGTGGGCCTCGGTGAAGCGCGTGATAACGATTTTGGGTTCAGGTGTGTGCATGGTGTTTCATCCTTGGAACAACGGTTGGATAAATAGATTAGCGTCGTTGCTGCCCGCGCATTCGGGCGGCGCGTTTCTCAAGACGCTCGGCGTGTAGCTCGGCCTGTTGTTTCAGCGCTTGGCAATATTCAGGGAGGCATTGGTGAGCGTCAGGGGTACTGACTTC
Organism: Pseudomonas sp. AN3A02; assembly: GCF_011765255.1. Classification (NCBI taxonomy): domain Bacteria; kingdom Pseudomonadati; phylum Pseudomonadota; class Gammaproteobacteria; order Pseudomonadales; family Pseudomonadaceae; genus Pseudomonas; species Pseudomonas sp. AN3A02. Next base: position 45,104 of record NZ_JAARNI010000008.1, on the reverse strand, counting down.
GACAGCGAGGCGCCTGGCCGTCGCCGCAGATATGTCGTTGCCGCGTGGCTTGAGGCTACCTTTGATGACCGCCGCGCGGCTATTTACCAATGTCGGATGGTTAAGTTTCAGCACATCAACAGTGGCAATACCTTCAGGTGTCAGCCCTTCGACCGACCCATCGCTGGAAAACCGAAAATGGCGCTCTGCATTGGCAAGCAGAGGCGAAACAAATGGCTTTTGATACGGGTCGTAGGCCTTTTTCTCTACTGCACCGTACCCGCAGGCCGTATCTGTTTGGCTGGGCGGAAAACAGGCCAGCATGTTGCTGTAGGCGATACTTTTATCCTTGTGTGCTTCCTGCGGCAGGATGTGTTCGATATGACAGCTGAACACCATCTGCTGCCCCTGCGCCTGGCACTCGCCAGCAGTTTTCAGACGCCGCAGGGTGTACGCACACAAGTGGGACTGCTCCAGCACCAGTGCTTTACGAACAGGCTCGCCGGGGAAGCTGCTGCCTTTCCCGTAAAACAGGTTCTGTGGGGTGTCTTTGTTTGCAATTCGCCAGTCAATCAACTCGCGTGGTTCTGCGCCTTTTCTGATTGACCTCACGCCTCGCCCTCTTCAGTCCACCTCAGGGAATCGATGCTGGCCTGGACTTCAAGGATGTCAGGAATATCACCGACTTTTTTACGCAGCTGTTCGAGTTTGGCCTCGGCGGCGTCCAGTTCATCACCATCCAGGTCGCGGTGGATTTTCTTGAGTTGCAGACTGACTTCCTGATTCTGCGCATAACCGCCCATCAATTCCTCTACAACTTCACCGCTTCGAAGCCCCAGCGAGCGCTCGGGATGCCCGATGTACTTGCCATCCTTGAGCAGCATGATTGCATTGGCCGGGAGCTCACCCAGTATTTGCGGGGAGTGAGTGGTGATGATGAACTGGCAGTTAGGGAATGTTTTTTCAAGTTTGGCAACAACGGTACGCTGCCAGCCTGGGTGGAGGTGTAAGTCCAGCTCATCGATGAGGACAACACCCTTCCCATTCAGAGGGTCTGCAACCTCGCGATTGAGCAAGGTCAGCCTGCGAGCCAAATCTCCGACCATCGCCAGAAGGCACTTTTCACCATCCGAAAGCTGCAAAACATTGAACTCAAGGTTTCCTTTCAGAACCGTCATTCTTAGAGCAGGCTTGCGACGAACCCTGACATCCTTGAACCCGGTGAATGTTTCAATTGCTCTGCGGACAGCAGAAAGCTCAGGGTCGCGATAACCTGGAATATCTCGGCTATTTTCGTTTTCAAGGTCTTCCTGATTGCGAAACCAGATAAAGAACCTCTTGAAATCGGCGCCCCCGTGGCCCAGCGAATCGTCATACCCCTCTGCAATGGCATTGATCAAGCGTTCACGGACACGCAAGGGCACATCTAAAACGGCTCGATGGACGTCGTAGTAAACGGCTAAAGGCAACTCAACTGCCATGCCCCCGATAAGTTCATAGTTGAACGCGCTCGCCTCGACGGAACTCGCAGCCTTGTTCAGCTTGAGCAGATCACTGCTTTGCTCTTTAGGGTGTTTTCCTGACCGCCGGTTTAAGGCAATCGCCCAATCGACGTCGCCATGATCAGGAAGCTCGGCGATAACCTGCAAACGCGTGTAATCCGCTCCAACTTTAATATCGTCTCTAGATATCGCCCTGGATTTAGAGGCCTGATCAATAATCCGGGACGTCAAATTCGACAACGTAATCGCCAAAGCATCCAAAATCGAAGACTTACCCACCCCATTCACGCCCACCAAAGCGACAGTCTTCTTGCCCTCGAAATCAAGCTCGATGTGCTCGATGCCACGGAAATTGACGAGAGTAAAACGCTTGATCTGCATGATCGGCTTCCAACGTGTCCGGCCGGAGGGGCCAGTCTTCAAAGTAAGCAACGATCATAGTAATTATCGACAGCCCTGTCACGGCGCAGTCGGTTGTCTCTATCAATCCCGTCGCGCGGCCAATCTCCAGACCCGGGCAATGTCCGAGGCGCGCTCGCGCAACAGGCGAGGCGCCTCGCTGCAGGCCTGTTCCAGGGTCATTGGTCCCGACGGCAAGGCGAACGCGGCATCCACACCGTGGGCGTACATCTGCTCATAGCCCTCACCCAACGTGCCGGCGATCACGATCACCGGCACGTTGTGCTGTTTGGCGATCCGCGCGACGCCAAACGGGGTTTTGCCCCGCAGAGTCTGGGCGTCGAAGCGGCCTTCGCCGGTGATCACAAGGTCAGCGCCACGCACCGCTTTTTCGAGGCCTACCAACTCGGCGACCACTTCAACACCTGCACGAAACTGCGCGCCAAGGAACGCCTTGGCGGCGAACCCCAAGCCACCGGCGGCGCCGCTGCCGGGTTCGTCGCGCACATCGTTGGGCAATACCTTGGCGCAGTGATCGGCGAAATGGCCAAGAGCGGCATCCAGTTGTTCGACTTGCTGGGGATTGGCGCCTTTTTGCGGGCCGAAAATCGCCGAAGCACCGTGGGGACCGCACAGCGGGTTGTTCACGTCGGCGGCGATTTCGAAGCGTACTTCTTTCAGGCGTTGGTCCAGTTGCTCAAGGCTGATGCGCGACAACTTGGCCAGCGCCAGGCCGCCCAGGGGCAATGCTGCCTCTTCGGCATCAAGCAATTGCACACCGAGAGCCAGCATCGCCCCCGCGCCGCCATCGTTGGTGGCGCTACCGCCAATGGCCAGGATGATGCGTTGGGCGCCGGCATCCAGGGCGGCGCGGATCAGCTCGCCAGTGCCGAAGGTACTGCTGGAACACGCATCTCGCTGACCCGGTGGCACGAGTTGCAGACCGCTGGCCTCGGCCATTTCGATGATTGCGGTGTGGCTCTCGGCCAACCAGCCCCAATGCGCGTCGACACTGTCACCCAATGGCCCTTGCACACGGTTGGTGCGCAACTCGCCCTGGCAGGCGGCGAGTACCGACTCCACCGTGCCCTCACCACCGTCCGCCATCGGGCACTTGATCAGCTCGGCGTCGGGCCACACGCTGGCCAACCCCTCGGCAATGGCATTCGCCACGCCTTCAGCACTCAGGCTGTCCTTGAACGAGTCGGGGGCGATGATGATTTTCATGGGCTTTCTCCGGTTTTTATAACGCCCATGCTGCCAGTTGGCACCGGCAATAACGCCTGTCCATTGCACAAGAGTGGCTGGGGTTTGTTGTTCATTTGGACAAAGCCTGCGGCAGTAGCTGCACGCCCAGGTACAACGCGAGCATGCCGTCGAGGGTCAACGGGTCGACGCCGCTCAGTTCGGCGATGCGCTCCATGCGATAGCGCAGGCTGTTGCGGTGGATGCCCAGGGCGTCGGCGCAGGCCTGGCTTTGGCCGTCGTGATCGCACCAACTGCGCAGGGTTGCCTGCAACTGGCCGTTACTGTCCTTGGCCAGTACCTTGCGCAACGGGTTGAGCAGTTCGTCGAGGGCGTCGTCGTTGCGGTGGCGCCAGAGCATCACCGGCAGGCGGTAGCGATTGAGGGTCAGCAGCCGCGATTCGGGCAGCACATCGCGGCCATAGGCAAGCAGATCACCGACTCGCCGGTAGCAACGGCGCAGCCCGGGCAGGCCGTCTGCTTGCCCGCCGACGGCAACCCGCAGGATGTTCCAGCCCAGGCCGTCGAGTTTTTCCAGCAGGCGCGGGTTGTCGACTTGCACCGACGCCGGTCGGCACCACAGCAGGGAAAACTGTGCGGAGCTGACGCACCAACTGTCCGGGTAGCGCGAGGTCAGCCAGGCGCTCAAGGCTTCCGCCGACTGGCCGCTGCCCAGTTCAAACAGGTACGGCGTACGTGCCATCTGCGGTTTGAGGCCCAGTTGCTGCGCTTCATCCACCAGCCGTGGCGAGTCGCCGGTCTCGGCCAGCAGCAGCGCCAGCAGGTCATCGCAACGCTGCCGGCGCCATTGCTGCTCGGCTTGCTGGTGACGCTGGCTGACCAGCATTTCGGCGGTCATGCGCACCAGTTGCGCATAGGTGCGCAGCAGCTCCGGCTCGCCGGTAATGCCCAGCACGCCGATCAGGCGCTGATCGTGCAACAGCGGCAGGTTGATCCCGGGCTGCACGCCCTTGAGGTGCTTGGCGGTCTGGCTGTCGATCTCCACCACGCGTACATTCGCCAGCACCAGCTGTGCGCCTTCATGGCGAGTGTTGATGCGCTCGGGTTCGCCGCTGCCCAGGATCAGGCCCTGGCTGTCCATGACATTGACGTTATAGGGCAGGATCGCCATGGTGCGATTGACGATATCCTGCGCCAAGTCATGATCCAGCTCGAACATGGGGCTAAATTCCTGGAAAGTGGGTTGTTCATAGGCACAGCGCAAATGGCGCCTGACTGTGCGCGAGCACAAAGACATCAACCCTTGAGGTGGCCGAGACTCATTGGGCGATCAACGTTACCCTCGCATCGCGAAAAATCATAATAAAGAGAGACTGCCATGTCACAGAGCGCCGCTGTTACCCAGGCCACCGATGACGATAAAAACGCCGTATACAAGCGCATTACCCTGCGCCTGATCCCCTTCATTTTCATCTGCTACCTGTTCAACTACCTCGACCGCGTCAACGTCGGCTTTGCCAAGTTGCAAATGCTCGACGCCTTGAAGTTCAGCGAGACCGTGTACGGCCTTGGTGCCGGGATCTTCTTTATCGGCTATGTGCTGTGCGGCGTGCCAAGCAACCTGGCGTTGACCAAATTCGGTCCACGGCGCTGGATTGCGCTGATGATGATCGTCTGGGGCACCTTGTCCACCTGCCTGCTGTTCGTCACCACACCGACCCATTTCTACGGCTTGCGCCTGCTGACCGGCGCTGCTGAAGCCGGGTTCTTCCCGGGCGTGGTGCTGTACCTCTCGCAGTGGTTCCCGACCTTCCGCCGTGGGCGGATCATGGCGCTGTTCATGTCGGCGATTCCGGTGTCCGGCCTGCTCGGCAGCCCGTTCTCCGGCTGGATCCTCAACCACTTTGCCGCCGGCCAAGGCGGGCTTGCGGGCTGGCAGTGGATGTTCCTGCTGCAAGGTGTACCGACGGTGATCCTCGGCGCCCTCGCCTACTTCCTGCTCAGCGACAGCTTCGCCAACGCCAAGTGGCTCACGCCCCATGAGCGTGCCGTGCTGGAAGCCGACCAGGCGACCGACCTGGCCAACAAGCCGAAAACCACCAGCGACTCGCTGCTGGAAGTGTTCAAGAATCCGGCCATCTGGGCATTCGGCCTGATCTACTTTTGCATCCAGAGTGGTGTGTACGCCATCAACTTCTGGCTGCCGTCGATCATCAAGAACATGGGTTTCAGCGATAACCTGGTGATTGGCTGGCTCAGTGCGATTCCGTACCTGCTGGCGGCGGTGTTCATGTTGCTGGTGGGCCGCTCTGCCGACCTGCGCAAAGAGCGTCGCTGGCACCTGGTGGTGCCGATGCTGATGGGCGCGATCGGGCTGGTGATTGCGGTGAACTTTGCGACCACGCCGGCGATTGCGATTCTCGGCCTGACCATCGCCACCATGGGCGCCCTCACCGGCCTGCCGATGTTCTGGCCGGTGCCCACCGCCATGCTCAGCGCAGGTGCTGCGGCGGGTGGCCTGGCGTTGATCAACTCCATGGGCCAGATGGCGGGTTTCCTCAGCCCGTACATCGTCGGGTTTGTGAAGGATGCCACCGGGTCTACGGACCTGGCGCTGTACTTGCTGGCGGCGGTGATTGTCGCGGGCAGCGTGCTGGCGTTGCGGATGACGCGCACCTTGAAGGTGTAACACCGTCAGTGTGGGGGCGAGCTGGCTCGCTCCCACAGTCTGATGTCTGTTTACAACAAACCACCGCCGTCGACGTCAATCACGCTTCCCGTGACAAACCCGTTCTCCATCGCCAGCACATACCCGGCCGCCACTTCTTCAGCCTGCCCCACTCGCCCCACCGGCAACGCCCCGCCCGCCTTGGCAAACATCGCCAGCCGCTGCTCCTCGGACAACCCGGCATACGCCTCGGTGTCGATCACGCCTGGACTGACCACATTCACCCGACGTGGCGCCAGCTCCTTGGCCAACTGTTTGCCCAGCGCTTCAGTGGCCGCGTTGATCCCGGTCTTGATGAATTGCCCTGCCACGGTTTTGCGCCCCAGTTGACCCGAGGTCAGCGTGATGCTGCCGCGCTCGTCGAGAAAAGGCAGAGCCGACTGGATCGCCCGCAGCGAACCCCAGAGCTTCACGTTGAAGTTGTCTTGCGCCAGGTTCAGGTCCGTCTCGATCAAGGTCTTGGCCTGTACCGCAGGGCCTGCGGTGTAGACCAGATGATCAAACGGCCCCACTGTTTCGAACAACCGCTGCAACGAGACCGCGTCGGTCACGTCTACCTGCTCGCTGCGCACACCGTTCTCCACGGTTGAAGACAAGCGCCGCCCCGCCAGCACCACGTGGGCTCCGCGTGCCACAGCCTGCTTGGCCACGGCCGCACCAATGCCGCTGCTACCGCCGATGACGATGATGGTTTTGCCGCTGAGGGGAGAAGTCATGAAGAACTACCTGGCTGATAAATGAGGTTTCATCTTCCCAGCTTGGCAATCGCTGAAAAATCCCGGTAAAACGACAAGATCTTTAAAGGATTTTTACAGATGAGCTCAATCCTCGACCTTGAAGTGTTTGTGCGCACCGCCGACACCGGCAGCTTGTCGGCGGCCGCCCGCAGCTTGAGCCTGACCCCAGCTGCAGCCAGTATTGCCCTCAAGCGCCTGGAAACCCGCCTGGGCATTCGGCTGCTGGCGCGCTCCACTCGCAGCATGCGTCTGACCGAGGAAGGCCGGCGCTACCTCGACAGCGTGCGCGTGGCCCTGGAGGCGTTGTCCGAAGGCGAACAAGCGATCAAGCAGCAAGGCCAGAGCCTCAGTGGTTTGCTGCAATTGGCCGCGCCCTCGGACTTCGGGCGCAATGTGCTGCTGGGCTGGCTGGATGAGTTCAAGCTCGAACACCCGAACGTTCGCCTCCAATTACTGCTCAACGACAGCAATGCCGACCTGTTCCGCGAAACCGTCGACATCGCCCTGCGCTTCGGCGTACCACGGGACTCCAGTCTGGTGGCGCTGCCGGTGGTGCCCGATCACCAGCGCGTGGCCTGCGCCAGCCCCGACTACCTCGCGCGCCACGGTACCCCACGCATCCCCCAGGATCTGGCGCAACACAGCACGCTGCGCTACATGCGCCAGGGTCGCGCGAACAACACCTGGTACTTTCGCCAAGGCGAGCTGCTGCAGGAAGTCGAGGTCAGCGGCGACTACCTGAGCGATGACGGCGAGATTGTCCGGCGCTGGGCATTGGCCGGCCATGGCATTGCTTATAAAGCGCGACTGGATATAGCCCGCGACATCAAGGCCGGGCGCCTGGTGCCGTTGCTCACCGATTGGCAAGGCGAGCCGACGCCGTTCAACCTGATGTGCCCGCATCGGCTGCAAGTGTCGGAACGGGTCAAGGTACTGCACCGCTTCCTGCAACTGCGTTGCGCCGAACTATTACCGCAATAACCGTCCCAGGGCTTGTTCCAGAGCCTTGCTGTCTGGTATTGGATAGGGACTGTCTCCCCCTTATGAGGTGTTCACGATGATTTACCGCACACTGGGCCAGTCCGGGTTGAAGGTCAGCGCACTGACCCTGGGCAGCATGATGTTTGGCGAGCAGACCAACACCGAGGACTCGCTGCGCATCATCGACAAGGCCTGGGATCAAGGCATCAACTTTATCGACACCGCCGACGTCTACACCGGCGGGCGCTCCGAAGAAATCGTCGGTGAAGCCATCGCCCGCCAACGTCAGGATTGGGTGTTGGCCTCGAAGGTCGGCATCGGCCCGGTGGATGGCCTGCCGAACCGCAGCGGGCTGAGCCGCAAGCGGATTTTCAATGCCCTGGAAGCCAGCCTGACGCGCCTCGACACCGATTACCTGGACATCTATTACCTGCACCGTGAAGACCACAACACGCCGCTGGAAGTCACGGTGTCGGCGATTGGCGATTTGATCCGCGAGGGCAAGATCCGCCATTGGGGCCTGTCCAACTACCGCGGCTGGCGTATCGCTGAAGTGATCCGCGTGGCCGAGCGCCTGGGTGTGGACAAGCCGATCATCAGCCAACCGCTGTACAACATCGTCAACCGCCAGGCCGAGGCGGAGCAGATCACCGCGGCCGCCGCCTATGGCTTGGGCGTGGTGCCCTACAGCCCGCTGGCCCGTGGCGTGCTCAGTGGCAAATATGCGCCGGACGTAACGCCTGAAGCCGGCAGCCGCGCCGGGCGCCAGGACAAGCGCATCCTGGAAACAGAATGGCGCGTTGAATCCCTGCGCATCGCCCAGCAGATCCAGCAATACACCCAGGGCCGTGGCGTGGGGATTGTCGAGTTTGCGATTGCCTGGGTGCTGAACAACTCGGCGGTCAGCTCGGCAATTGTCGGGCCGCGCACCGAGGCGCAGTGGGATGCCTACACCGGTGCGCTGGAGGTGAAGATCACGGCAGAAGATGAGGCATTCATTGATTCGCTGGTTACCCCGGGCCATGCGTCGACGCCAGGGTTTAATGACGTAAGCCACTTTGTCTCGGGACGCATTGCCCGATAGCCGAGCGGCATACACCTGACTTGTGGTGAGGGGGCTTGCCCCCCGTTGGAGTGCGCAGCGCTCCCGCTTTTCTGGGGCAGCTTCGCAGCCCAACGGGGGACAAGCCCCCTCGCCACGAAACAGAGCAAACATCTCACCTTAAAAGCACTATATTCCCTCCCTGAAATCTCCCTTCTTGTGTATGAATCGGTTTTCGCGAGGACAGTGTGTCTAAAGGTGTTGTGTTATCGGTCTCGGCCTCGGTGTTGTTTGCCGTGATGTATTACTTCACGTCGCTGCTGACGCCCTTGAGCGGCCTGGAGATTTTCGGCTGGCGGATGTTGCTGACAGCGCCTTGCATGACCGTGTTCATGATCGTCAGCGGCGAGTGGCGGCGGGTGTGGGAACTGGTTCGGCGGGTGGCGGCCAAACCTGGGTTGATCTTCGGGCTGCTGGTGTCTTCAGCCTTACTCGGGGTGCAGTTGTGGCTGTTCATGTGGGCACCGCTCAATGGGCGCAGCCTGGATGTTTCGCTGGGGTATTTCCTGCTGCCATTGACGATGGTGCTGACCGGGCGCCTGGTGTACGGCGATCAATTGTCACGCCTGCAAAAGATCGCAGTGTTTTTTGCCGGCATCGGCGTGCTGAACGAGTTGTATCAGGTAGGTGGTTTCTCCTGGGCCACGTTAGTGGTGATCCTCGGTTACCCGATCTACTTCATCGTGCGCAAACGTCTGAAGACCGACCACCTGGGCGGGTTGTGGCTCGACATGGCGCTGATGTTGCCGGTGGCGTTGTGGTTCGTGCAAAGCGGCGAACAGGGGTTTGCCGTGCTCGATGCGCACAAGGGCTTGTATGCCTTGATCCCGATGCTGGGCGTGATCAGTGCCTCGGCGCTGGTGTGCTACATCATTGCCAGCCGCTTGTTGGCGTTCAGCCTGTTCGGGCTGCTCAGCTATGTGGAGCCGGTGCTGTTGCTCGGGGTCGCCTTGTTGCTGGGAGAAAGCATCAAGGCGGGGGAATGGCTGACCTATCTGCCGATCTGGCTGGCGGTGATGGTGCTGGTATACGAAGGTTTCAAGCACCTGGTTCGCCAGCGCAAGGCCTGATTCCAGGCGAAAAAAAACCCGGTCGCGGATACCTACGACCGGGCTTTTCTACATCAACGATCAGTCAGCGGTGAGCACACCACGACGCACCTGGTCGCGCTCGATAGATTCGAACAGGGCCTTGAAGTTACCTTCGCCGAAACCGTCATCACCCTTGCGCTGGATGAATTCGAAGAACACCGGGCCCATCAGGGTTTCCGAGAAGATCTGCAGCAGCAGGCGCTTGTCCCCCGCCACCGACGAACCGTCCAGCAGGATGCCCCGTGCTTGCAACTGGTCCACCGGCTCGCCGTGGTTTGGCAGGCGGCCTTCGAGCATTTCGTAGTAGGTGTCTGGCGGCGCGGTCATGAAGCGCATGCCGATCTTCTTCAACGCGTCCCAGGTCTTGACCAGGTCATCGGTGAGGAAGGCTACGTGCTGGATGCCCTCGCCGTTGAACTGCATCAGGAACTCTTCGATCTGCCCGGCGCCCTTGGACGACTCTTCGTTCAGCGGGATGCGGATCATGCCGTCCGGGGCGCTCATGGCCTTGGAGGTCAGGCCGGTGTATTCGCCCTTGATATCGAAGTAGCGCGCTTCACGGAAGTTGAACAGCTTCTCGTAGAAGTTCGCCCAGTAGGCCATGCGGCCGCGGTACACGTTGTGGGTCAGGTGGTCGATGACTTTGAGGCCGGCGCCCACCGGGTTGCGCTCAACGCCTTCGAGGTACACAAAGTCGATGTCATAGATCGAGCTGCCTTCGCCGAAGCGGTCGATCAGGTACAGCGGCGCGCCGCCAATGCCCTTGATCGCCGGCAGGTTCAGCTCCATCGGGCCGGTTTCGATATGGATCGGCTGGGCGCCCAGTTCCAGTGCCCGGTTGTAGGCCTGTTGCGAGTCTTTCACGCGAAACGCCATGCCGCACACCGACGGGCCGTGTTCGGCCGCAAAGTAGGAGGCGATGCTGTTGGGTTCGTTGTTAAGGATCAGGTTGATCTCGCCCTGACGGAACAGGTCCACGTTCTTGGAACGGTGGGTCGCGACTTTGGTGAAGCCCATGATCTCGAAGATCGGCTCCAGGGTGCCCGGGGTTGGCGATGCGAATTCGATGAATTCAAAGCCCATCAGGCCCATTGGGTTTTCGTATAGGTCTGCCATTTTCGGTGCCTCATCATTCTTGTAATTACAAATGTTTATTTGCGAGCAAGGATGAGGTCAGCGGGTGGCGCACAGGAGATACCCCGCACGCTGCGGGCGAGGAAGTCACCAAAGATGAGGGGGGACCCGAGTAGCTTCATGGTTGCATCAGTCTCTTACGGGCGAGGCTTGCGTTAGCGCAAGTCCTTATTCTTGTATGCGTAAATCGATTCTACACAGCGTAACCGCGTTTGTCCGTACTCTTATCAAATCCCCATTGCCCTGGCCCGCGCAAGGGGTTTGTTGCACAGGTAGATGCCCAGCAGGATCACTGCCCCGCCCAGCAGCATCGGCACGGTCAGTTGCTCGCCGAGCAGCATTGCACCGCAAATCACCGCGGTCAGCGGATTGAGCGCGATGAACACGCCCGCGCGGGTGGCGCCGATGCGGCGCAGGCCATCGTAGTAGCCGATGTAGGCCAGTGCCGAACCCAGCACGCCGAGGTACAACAAGCTCAGCAGTTGCGGCAGATCAATGCTGCTCACTGCGGCGACCGTCAATTGTCCGGCTAACAGCGTGGTGATCGTCAGCATCAGCGTGCCCAACAGGATCGACCAAGTCACGGTTTGCAAAGGCCCAAGGCTTTGGTTGAGGCCGCGGGAAAACAACGAGTACACGCCCCACCCCACCACACAGCCAAAGATCAGCAGGTCACCGACCCACGCATCTGCCGTGCCCTGTAGCAACTGCGGGTTGCGACTGACGATCACCAGCCCGGCGCCGCTCAGGCACAAGGCGATTCCCAGCAGCTTCAGCGACCCCAGCCGCTCCTTGAACAGCAGCCACGAGGCCAGGCCAATCACTGCCGGATTCAGTGCGACGATCAACGACGCCCGGGACGCATTGATGTAATGCAGGCCGTAGAAAAAGCACAGGTTGTAGAAAAAAATCCCGAAGAACCCGAGCACGGTCAATTGCCCCAGTTGCGCGGAGGTCGGGCGCACCAGGCGAAGGCGCGCCACAGCCATGAACACCAGCAGCGCCAGGCTTGCCAGCACAAAGCGCAGAGTCGCCGCCAACAACGGGTCCAGGCCTGCAGCCAGATAGCGGCCGGCCACGAAGGTGCCGCCCCAAATCATGGTCACGGCCGCCAATTTCAAATACGTGAGACGGTCAGAGGTTGGGGTCATCAGATTTCTACTCAAAAAACACAGGATTGGCTTATTGTTTGGCTAATCCCTTGTCATCGTAAAATGAGTAAATGCTCATGACCCTTACCCAACTGGAAATCTTCTCCCTGGTGGCCGAGTTGCAAGGTTTCACCACTGCCGCCAATCGCCTGGGCATCAGCCAGTCGGCGGTGTCCCATGCGATCAAATCCCTGGAGCAGGAATTGGGGGTGGAGTTGATCCGCCGCCATCAGTCCCAGGTGGAACTCAGTGATATCGGTCAACAGTTGTTGCTGCGCGCCCGGGCCATGCTCGGCCTGGCCAACACCCTGCAACAGGAAGCCGCCGATGCCCGCGGGATGAAACGCGGCACGCTGCGCATTGGTTCGTTTGGGCCGACTTCATCGATTCGTCTGTTGCCGAAGATTTTGCAACGCTTTCGCGAGTTGCATCCGGGCATTGAGGTGCACGTCGACGAAGGCCCGGATCGGCAGGTGATGCAGTGGCTGGAAGAACGGCGCGTCGACGTGGGGTTTGTGGTGCTGCCTGAAGAGCGCTTCGATACGCTCCCGTTGATCGAGGATCAGTTGGTCGCACTGTTGCCAGCGGGACATCACCTGGGCGCGCAATCGAGCGTCAGCCTCAAGGCGCTGTGCGGCGAGCCCTTTATCCTGACCCAGGCGGGTTCGTCCGAACTGGTCTCAAGGCTGTTCGTCGGCGCCGGGCTGCAGCCGGATGTGCGTTACCGCTGCTCACAACTGCTCAGTACCCTGGACACCGTGCGCCGGGGTGACGGCGTGACCATTGTCGCCGAGTCGTCACTGCCTGAATCCACCGAGCCGGACTACCTGATCAAACCGCTCAAACCAGCCGTGAAACGCCAGGTGGGGCTGGCGGTTCTGGATCGACGGCAATCCTCGCCGGCGACCCTGGCGTTTATTGAACTGGCCACACGCTTGCAGCTTGATTGAGCATGCAGGGTCGCGTGCCGCCATCTATCATGGCCAATACCAAAACGCTTTGTTGGACGTCCCGACCGCATTTGAGCGTCTTATTGCCCCTTCCCGCTACAGGCCGCGCAAATGCCACTGACCGTCAAAGGCCCACGAAAAGCCACCACTCGCCACCTGATCACCCTGTTGAGTGGCGCGCTGCCGATTCTGCTGGGTGTGCTGATCCTGTACTGGCAAGCCGGGCGCACGCTGGAGCACAGCACCGCGCAAACCGCTCAGGAAGCCGTGCGCCAGTTTGACCTGATGCTCGACAACACCGCCCTCGCCGCCCAGGCCCTGCTGCCCCTGGCCGGGCATGAATGTGATAACCCGACACAATTGGCGCTACGGGAACAAGTCACCCGCCGGCCTTTTGTGCGCGCCACGACCTTGTCCTGGCAGAGAAACATTTATTGCAGCTCGTTGTTCGGCGGCAATTATCTGTCGCCGGTCAACCCGGAGGACTACGTCGACGGCCGCCTCTGGCTGATGAAAGGCAACCCGGTCACACCCGACACGGCCTTGCTGGTGTATCGCCTCACCGAGGGCGACCGGGGTGCCTTTGCCTCCGTTGATGGCTATCACTTGACCAACGCCTTGCGCCTGATCAGCCGATATACCGACCTGGTGTTGCAGGTGGGGCCCAACTGGCTGGCGTCGGATGGCAAGGTCCACAGCACAGCATTGCCGACATTTGCCCTCGCGCACCATCATCTCGACTCCAAGCGCTATACCTACAGCGTGGAAGCCGGGATGCCGGAGGGCGAAACCTGGCGCTACATGCAGGCGCGGTATCCTGCACTGTTCGTTCTTGTAGTGTTTTTCGGCGTATTGGCAGGCATCCTCGCCCACTGGCTGCAAAAGCGCTCATCGGCACCGACCCTTGAGCTGCAACGTGCCCTGGGTGCCAATGAATTCGTGCCCTATTACCAGCCGGTGGTGCGCGGCGGCGACATTCGCCAGTGGGCCGGCTGTGAAGTGCTGATGCGCTGGAATCACCCCAAGGAAGGCCTGGTGCGCCCGGACCTGTTTATTCCCCTGGCCGAGCATTCGGGCCTGATCGTGCCAATGACTCGCGCCTTGATGCGTCAGACGGCTGCGCAGCTGGCGCCCCACGCAGAGCAACTCGCTGAGGGGTTTCACGTCGGGATCAACATCACCGCCCGCCATTGTCACGACCTGAAACTGGTGGAGGACTGCCGGGAATTCCTCGGCGCCTTCCCGCCAGGCAAGGTGATTCTGGTACTGGAATTGACCGAGCGCGAGTTGATCGAACCCACGGATATCACCCACCAGCTGTTCCAGGCGCTGCACGAAATGGGGGTAATGATTGCGATCGACGACTTCGGCACCGGCCACTCGAGCCTGGGTTATTTGCGCAACTTCAATGTCGATTACTTGAAAATAGATCAGAGCTTCGTCGCGATGATCGGTGTTGATGCACTCTCGCGGCATATACTCGACAGCATCATTGAATTGTCCGCCAAGCTCGACCTGGGCATGGTTGCCGAAGGCGTCGAAACACCAGAACAATGTGAATATCTTGCCGCCCAAGGTGTTGATTTCTTGCAGGGCTACCTCTTTGGCAAGCCTGTACCTTGTGCTGAATTCATTAGATTCCTGAACAGCCATTGAATAGCCATCCAGTTCAACGGAAATATTGTTATTTATACAAAAGACATGATTTACTCAAGGCTGATTAACTACTACAATTTTTCCTGCCTGTGCAGAATTGGCAGGAAGGCCACTTTCGTTGAGTTGCCTTAAGGCTCTTGGCTTATCGCTTTGTTTGCAGTAGATATCAGCCAAATACACTATTGGAGTATAGATTTTGTCCAGACTCGCCGAATTTCGCGCAGCAGAAAAAGCCCTTCAAGAACAGCTTGCCCAGCTGGAATCCCTGAAGAACGACGCTGGCTTGAAGAAAGAAATCGAATTCGAAGAAAAGCTGCAAGGGCTGATGAAAACCTACGGCAAAAGCCTGCGCGACATCATCTCCATCCTGGATCCTAACGCGGGCAAGTCCGGCGCTTCCGTCGCCACCGCACCAAAACAGCGCCGTGCACGTGTGGTCAAGGTTTACCACAACCCGCACACTGGCGAACTGATCGAAACCAAGGGCGGCAACCACCGCGGCCTGAAGGCATGGAAAGAACAATACGGCGCGGCCACTGTAGATTCCTGGCTTCGTGGCTAATGCTTTGCAGCTAGTACAAACGCACTAAGACAAGCCCTGCACATGCAGGGCTTCTTCGTTTACAACCATCGATATTGAAACAAAATCAGACGCTGGCACTTTCAAAAACGAACTTTAAAAAACATTTCACTTTGTTCAATTCGAATAATCCCGACCTGGCCTAGAGCACTCAAAGTTTAAGGCTGTCGCGCACCGAACTGACTTCATCCTTGCTTGACTCGTAAGCTGCGGCCTGGCCTGCGAATGAAAAAACATAGGCCTTATCGGTATCGACCGCCCCCACCAACGTTTGCGACAGCACATGCCGACCGTTCTCGGTGATTACACAGGTAGTTTCCAAAGCCTCAAGCCGACTCAATGTTGTGGGGTGCATCTTGGTGCACACACTTTGATAACCGCCTTGGGCAAAGTCTTTCTGGATGGATTTACGCATTTCCAGCAACACACCTTGCAGATTGACCGTATGCCCCGCTTCAATCGGAGTACCCGTCAACTCCATGACCATCAAGGTCGCGCCATTTTCATCATTCTTGATTGCACGCTGGCGGGACACTGCCGACGGCTGCGCCGCCGCCTGATCGTCGGGCACTACCTCCTCCACTTGCCAGCCGCTGGGCCAATGAATTTCCGGGTCAGCCGCCCATACGGCGTTGCTGCCCAACACTAGGCCCAGGGTCATTAACAGCGGTGCGCGTAATCCGATCATTGCAAAAAACACTCAAGGTTCAAGCGACAAAGTTTGGGCCTCTGCACCCGCTGCTCGCAAGGGCTGCGTGACCTTTTTCATTTGGCGCAACCGGCAGGGCTGCGTATCATGGGCCGGCTGCACGGATGCCAGCCGCAAGCCAAGGGATCGCTCGAACTAGAGCTACGTTTGCCCCATTCTTCTCTGGAGGGCCCATGAGCCTGCACGAACTGAACACATTCCCGGGCGTAACCGCCCAACCTGACACCGCCACCACGAACTTCGTGTTCAACCACACCATGTTGCGGGTCAAGGACATCACCAAGTCGCTGGATTTCTACACCCGCGTACTGGGTTTTTCCCTGGTTGAAAAACGTGACTTCCCGGAAGCCGAATTCAGCCTGTACTTCCTGGCCCTGGTGGACAAGGCCCAGATCCCGGCCGACGCTGCCGCACGCACCCAGTGGATGAAGTCGATTCCGGGCATCCTCGAACTGACCCACAACCACGGCACCGAAAACGACCCGGACTTTGCCTACCACAATGGCAACACCGACCCGCGTGGCTTTGGCCATATCTGCATCTCGGTACCGGATATTGTGGCTGCCTGCGCGCGCTTTGAAGAGCTGGGCTGCGACTTCCAGAAGCGTTTGAGTGATGGCCGCATGAAAAGCCTGGCCTTTGTGAAAGACCCGGATGCGTACTGGGTTGAAATCATTCAGCCAACGCCGCTGTAATAAAAAAACCCCATGATCACTCATGGGGTTTTTCGTTTCAGAGCCGGCAGCTTAGCTGCGGATCAGGTGATCGAAAGCACTCAGGGAAGCCTTGGCGCCCTCGCCCACGGCGATCACGATCTGCTTGTATGGCACGGTGGTGACGTCGCCAGCTGCGAAGATACCTGGCAGTGAAGTCTCGCCACGGGCATCGACAATGATCTCGCCACGGGGCGACAACTCGACGGTGCCTTTGAGCCAGTCGGTGTTAGGCAGCAAGCCGATCTGGACAAAGATACCTTCCAGGTCAACGGTCTTGAACTCGCCACTGTCACGGTCCTTGTAAGCCAGGCCGGTAACCTTCTGACCGTCACCTTTGACTTCGCTGGTGAGCGCACTGGTGATCACGTCAACGTTGGGCAGGCTGTACAGCTTGCGCTGCAATACCGCATCGGCGCGCAGTTTGCTGTCGAATTCCAGCAAGGTCACGTGGCTGACAATACCAGCCAGGTCGATGGCCGCTTCAACGCCGGAGTTACCGCCGCCGATCACCGCCACGCGCTTGCCCTTGAACAACGGACCGTCGCAGTGCGGGCAGAAGCACACGCCTTTGGCCTTGTATTCCTGTTCACCCGGCACACCCATTTCACGCCAGCGGGCGCCAGTCGCAAGGATCACCGTCTTGGACTTGAGGGTCGCACCGCTTTCGAAACGGATTTCGTGCAGCTCACCCGCGTTCTTCGCCGGGATCAGCGCGCTGGCACGCTGCAGGTTCATGATGTCCACGTCGTATTGCTTGACGTGTTCTTCCAGGGCACTGGCCAGTTTCGGCCCTTCGGTTTCCTGCACCGAGATAAAGTTCTCGATCGCCATGGTGTCCAGTACCTGGCCACCAAAACGCTCAGCAGCAACGCCGGTACGAATGCCTTTACGGGCAGCGTAGATCGCTGCAGCTGCGCCGGCTGGGCCACCGCCGACGACCAGCACATCAAAGGCTCCTTTGGCGCTGATTTTCTCGGCTTGTTTCTCGATGCCGCTGGTGTCGAGCTTGGCGAGGATCTCTTCCAGGCCCATGCGGCCCTGGCCGAAGTTCACACCGTTCAGGTAAACGCTAGGCACGGCCATGATCTGACGATCATCGACTTCGGCCTGGAACAACGCACCGTCGATTGCGACGTGGCGGATGCTCGGGTTCAGTACCGCCATCAGGTTCAGCGCCTGGACCACGTCCGGGCAGTTCTGGCACGACAGCGAGAAGTAAGTCTCGAAGCTGAACTCGCCTTTAAGGGCCCGAATCTGTTCAATCACTTCGACACTGGCCTTCGATGGGTGGCCGCCGACTTGCAGCAGCGCCAGCACCAGCGAAGTGAATTCATGGCCCATTGGGATGCCGGCGAAACGCAGGCTGATATCGGCACCCGGGCGATTAATGGAGAACGAAGGCTTGCGCGCGTCGTTGCCATCGCTTTGCAGGGTAATCAGCGTGGAAAGGCTGGCTACGTCCTGCAACAAGGCGAGCATTTCCTGGGATTTCGCACCGTCGTCGAGGGAGGCGACGATCTCGATCGGCTGGGTGACCCGTTCCAGGTATGACTTCAACTGAGCTTTAAGATTGGCGTCCAACATACGGGCGATTTCCTATTAATTCGGTTTATTGCAGACAAAAAAACGCCCGAGCGAAACTCGCCCGGGCGTTTTGAGGGCGGATGCAGCTTACTTAAGTGCGGTAACCCGCCCTTGGTACTTCACAGGCTTAGATCTTGCCGACCAGGTCCAGGGACGGAGCCAGAGTGGCCTCGCCTTCTTTCCACTTGGCTGGGCACACTTCACCTGGGTGAGCAGCAACGTACTGAGCAGCCTTGATTTTGCGCAGCAACTCGGAAGCGTCACGGCCAACGCCGCCATCGTTCAGTTCAACGATTTTGATCTGGCCTTCCGGGTTGATCACGAAGGTGCCACGGTCTGCCAGGCCAGCTTCTTCGATCAGTACGTCGAAGTTGCGGGAGATGGTCAGGGTCGGGTCGCCGATCATGGTGTACTGGATTTTGCCGATGGCTGGCGAAGTGTTGTGCCAGGCAGCATGGGCAAAGTGGGTGTCGGTAGAAACACTGTAGATTTCGACGCCCAGTTTCTGGAATTCGGCGTAGTTGTCAGCCAGGTCTTCCAGTTCGGTTGGGCAGACGAAGGTGAAGTCGGCTGGGTAGAAGAAGACGACAGACCATTTGCCTTTCAGGTCAGCATCAGTCACGTCTACGAAGTTGCCGTTTTTGTAGGCGGTAGCTTTGAACGGTTTTACTTGGCTGTTGATGATAGGCATCGTTGACTCTCCGTCAGGTTTGTAGAAGGGCTTAGTAAGTTGATGGGGTGAATCCTACCCACTCTCCCGGCCGATGGCTCATTGGCAAACCTGATGCTGACGATTGGTTTTCACTATCAAGAGACTGTATTAATAGAAGAAACCTTCAATCACTCGAGGGATGCGCGGGTCATGCCTAGAAAGGGCGTCGCTTCAACATAGCGCATGGCAGATTTCATGTCTTTCCAGCCGACGTAAGTCATCAACGACTTCAAGTCCCAGCCACTGCGATGGGCCCAGGTGGCAAAGCCCCGGCGCAGTGAGTGGCTGGTGTATTGATCCGCTGCAATGCCGGCGCGCTCCAGGGCCTGGCGCAATAGCGGGATCACGCTGTTGGGGTGCAAGCCCTCCTCGCCCAGGTTGCCCCAGCGGTCTATGCCGCGAAATACCGGGCCGCGCACCAGCGCCGAAGCACTGAGCCACTCGCTGTAGGCCTGCACCGGGCACAGGCGCAATAACGCCGGCGTCTGGTAAGTGCGGCCAAGATTTTCTCGGTCGCTTTTACTGCGCGGCAAATACAGGGTAATGCCCGAGCCGGGCACTGCTTGCACGTGCTCGATGTTCAACCGACACAGCTCATCGCTACGAAACCCGCGCCAGAAACCCAGCAGGATCAATGCCGCGTCACGTTTGGCACGCAGCCAGCGGGGATGATCTTCTGCGCTTCGGGCGTCGCGGCCTTCCTGTTCGAGAAACTGAATCACCTGCTCAAGATGCTGGAGCTGCAATGGCTCGGCCTGCTTTTCCTGAGCCGGGTGCACGGCGCGAATCCCTTTCAGCACTTTGCGCACCACCGGCGCCTTGGTTGGGTCGGGAAAACCCTGACTGGTATGCCACTGGGCCAATGCCGACAAGCGCAGCTTCAACGTATTGACCGACAACACGCCCGCATGGGCCACCAGGTAGCGCGCCACGCTGTCGCTGGTCGCCGGCAGGAAACCACCCCAACTCACCTCGAAATGCTCGATCGCCGCGCGATAACTGCGGCGGGTGTTATCGCGGGTGGCCGCATTCAGATAACGGTCCAGTTCACTCATATCTGTACTGCCATGGGGCGTTGTCCACTTCAAAACCTTGATCACACGGGATAATACGCCAATATCCCATCTGTTAAATCATCAATTTCAGGCTAAATATAATCATGATATAGTACGTATATACATACTACGTACCACAGTACTAAATCGACGGAGACTCCATGGCTCGCGGCGGCATCAATAAAGCAGTAGTTCAAACGGCACGCTTGGCGATCCTCGCCCGCGGCGAAAACCCGAGCATCGATGCAGTACGCATCGAGATGGGCAATACCGGCTCGAAAACCACGATTCACCGCTATTTGAAGGAGCTGGACGAAAGCGAAACCCGCCAGACCATCACCGAAGCCCCCATCGACGACGAGCTCGGCGAACTGGTAGCGCGGCTGGCCCAGCGCCTGAAGGAGAAGGCCCAGGAGCCTATCGACCTGGCCCTGGCGCAGTTCCAGCAGCAGAAAGCCGCCCTGCTCGCCCAGGTCGAGGAACTGGAAGCCACCCACAGTCAGCTCAAGCAGCAGTTCGATATCCAGGCAGCCGCTTTGGCCGAAGAAAGTGCCTCCCTGCAAAGCACACGCTCCAGCCTGCAAACCGAGCAAACCCGCAACGCCGGGCTGAGCCAGGCGTGCAGCGATTACGAACTGCGGATCAACGACAAGGACGAGCAGATACGCTCACTGGAAGAGAAGCACTTGCACGCCCGGGATGCCCTGGAGCATTACCGCAACGCAATCAAGGATCAGCGCGAGCAGGAACAGCGTCGCCACGAAGGCCAACTGCAGCAGGTACAGGCCGAGCTGCGTCAGGCTCAGCAGAGCGCGATGGTGCGCCAGGACGAGATCACCCAGCTGCATCGCGATAACGAGCGCCTGCTGATTGAACATCGAGTGACCGTAAAGGAATTGAGCGCACTGCAGGAACAGGCCCGCCAGGACCGCGATCAGCAGCGCCAGCTAAGCGAACAGGTGAACGTGATCGACAGCGAGCGCACCCTGTTGCAGGAACGCTTGCGGGTTGCACTGCTGGAGAGTCAGACGCGCCAGGAAGCGCTGGCCGAACATCAGCAGACCAACAAAACCCTGGAGCTGGACCTGGTCAAAGCCCAGGCAAGTATCGAGGCGCTGCGCCTGGCGTCCGTCGTTGCGACGGCGCCAGAGGCAACTACCGACGGTTGATTACTGCGCCACCGGCGTGCGCATGGTGACGAATTCTTCCGCCGCCGTAGGGTGCACGCCGATGGTTTCGTCGAAATGCTGCTTGGTCGCGCCCGCCTTGAGCGCGATCGCCAGGCCCTGCACGATCTCCCCGGCGTCGGGGCCGACCATGTGACAACCCAGGACCTTGTCGGTCTCGGCGTCGACCACCAGCTTCATCAGGGTCTTTTCCTGGCACTCGGTCAGGGTCAGCTTCATAGGCCGGAAGCGGCTTTCAAAAACCTGCACCTTGTGACCGTCTGCACGGGCTTGCTCTTCGCTCAGGCCCACGGTGCCGATGTTTGGCAGGCTGAACACCGCTGTCGGGATCATCGCGTAATCCACCGGGCGATATTGCTCAGGCTTGAACAGGCGGCGCGCCACGGCCATGCCTTCAGCCAACGCTACCGGCGTCAGTTGCACACGACCGATCACATCGCCAATCGCCAGGATCGACGGTTCGGCAGTCTGGTACAGATCATCCACTTCGACAAAGCCGCGCTTGTCCAACTTGACGCCGGTGTTTTCCAGCCCCAGGTTATCGAGCATCGGGCGCCGGCCGGTGGCGTAGAACACGCAATCGGTTTCCAGCACGCGGCCGTCTTTCAAGGTGGCTTTCAGGCTACCGTCGGCCTGCTTGTCGATGCGCTCGATGTCGGCATTGAATTGCAGATCCAGGCCACGCTTGGTCAGCTCTTCCTTCAAGTGCGTGCGCACCGAACCGTCAAAACCGCGCAGGAACAGGTCGCCGCGATACAGCAGAGAGGTCTTTGCGCCCAGACCATGGAAAATCCCGGCAAACTCGACAGCGATGTAACCACCGCCGACCACCAGCACACGCTTGGGCAACTCTTTGAGGAAGAACGCCTCATTGGAGCCAATGGCGTGCTCGCGCCCCGGGATTTCCGGGATCTGCGGCCAGCCACCGGTGGCCACCAGAATGTGCTTGGCGGTGAAGCGCTCACCGTTGATTTCCACCTGATGCGGGTCTACCAACCGCGCATGGCCTTCATGCAGGGTCACGCCGCTGTTGACCAGCAGGTTACGGTAGATGCCATTGAGGCGGTTGATCTCGCGATCCTTGTTGGCGATCAGGGTCGCCCAATCGAAGTTCGCTTCACCCAGGGACCAGCCAAACCCGCTGGCCTGCTCGAAGTCTTCGGCGAAATGCGCGCCGTACACCAGCAGCTTCTTCGGCACACAGCCCACGTTCACGCAGGTACCACCCAGGTAGCGGCTTTCAGCCACTGCCACCTTGGCGCCAAAACCTGCGGCGAATCGTGCAGCGCGCACACCGCCGGAACCGGCGCCAATTACATAAAGGTCAAAATCGTAGGCCATTTCACTCTCCTCGGCAGGACAACAGCATACCTGCTTACATGGGGCCGAAAAACGAAAAAGCCACCCGAAGGTGGCTTTCCCAGATCAAGCAGGCAACCGTGAATCAGTAAGCCTTGCCAGTCTTGTAGAAGTGCTCGTAGCAGAAGTTGGTTGCTTCGATGTAGCCTTCAGCGCCACCGCAGTCAAAACGACGACCTTTGAACTTGTAGGCAATCACGCAACCGTCTTTTGCCTGTTTCAGCAGGGCGTCGGTGATCTGGATCTCGCCACCCTTGCCCGGCTCGGTTTCTTCGATCAGCTTGAAGATGTCCGGAGTCAGGATGTAGCGACCGATGATCGCCAGGTTCGACGGAGCATCTTCCGGCGCCGGTTTTTCAACCATGTCACGTACGCGGATCAGGCCATCACCGATATCGTCGCCAGCGATCACGCCATACTTGTTGGTTTCCTGAGGATCAACCTCTTGAACCGCGACGATGGTGCAACGGTACTTCTGGTACAGCTTGACCATCTGGGTCAGGACGCCGTCGCCTTCCAGGTTTACACACAGGTCATCCGCCAGTACCACGGCGAAAGGTTCGTCACCGATCAGCGGGCGACCGGTCAGGATCGCGTGGCCCAGGCCTTTCATTTGGGTCTGACGGGTGTAGGAGAACGAGCACTCGTCGAGCAGTTTACGAATGCCGACCAGGTATTTTTCCTTGTCGGTGCCCTTGATCTGGTTTTCCAGCTCGTAGCTGATGTCGAAGTGGTCTTCCAGGGCGCGTTTGCCACGGCCGGTCACGATCGAGATTTCGTTCAGGCCGGCATCCAGTGCTTCTTCCACGCCGTACTGGATCAGTGGCTTGTTCACCACCGGCAGCATTTCTTTGGGCATGGCCTTGGTCGCTGGCAGGAAGCGAGTGCCGTAACCGGCTGCTGGGAACAAGCATTTCTTGATCATATGAGTCCTTACAAAGGGCTGTGCGTACGAAATTCGGCGCAGTCTAATCAGGCCGCAGTCACCTTACAATGGGTCCTGCTGGCGCCGCGATGTCAACATAGAGAAAAAAAGTCGGCGTAAGTTCCGCCAGCATTCAATCCAGTGCCTTCGCCGCTGTTAGAAATCGTCGGCTTGCGCCCGTCATTCAAAGGGCTTAAACCTTTTTAGCACGCTTTATGCCGATCGGCACTGAACTGCAACAACTTGCGCCGCCCCAGGCCGTTTGGCGCTATCATTACCGCCTTGAACCAGACAACGAGATTGATAGATGTCAGAACCAAAAGGCGTGAACGGCTACCTGATCACCAAGCGAGCGGATGGCTGGCACCTGATCAACTTCCACGGCGACAGCGTTGCCGGGGCATTCGCGACCGAAGCTCAAGCCTGCGCCGTGGCCGAAGTGTTCGTAGATGAAGCCGGCCACGCGTCGAGCAAACGTCCCAAGACCAAGTAATACCCGCAGTAGTGCCAATCAAGCCTCGTTTAACGGGGCTTTTTTGTGTTTGTCTGTACCTTGATGGCGGTTCGCTATAATCTCGCCTGAAACGCCCCACGACAGTGTCAGCGCTTCCCTCCAACACCCTAATGACGACTCCTACATGAACAAGATCCTGGCACTGATTGCGGTACTGGCGCTTACCGGTGGCTGCACCACCACTTCCGACACCGTGCTGAAAAATGGCGAACAAGGCCTGGCGATCGATTGCTCCGGCGAAGCCAACTCCTGGGCCAGTTGCTATGAAAAGGCTGATGCGTCCTGCGCGGGCACCGGTTACCGGATTGTCGGCACCGAAGGCACACCGGCCCTGAAAGAAAGCGACAAGACCCTGGGCAAGGATGTCGGCAACTACAAGACCCGCAGCGTGACGGTAGTTTGCAAATAATTACATGTGAATTTCGGCGAACTTGATGCCCAGGCCGCGAATGGTCTCGATCAAGTCGTCCAGGCGAGAAAAGGATTCGACTTCATCCTGGTCATCCACCAGGAAATAGCTGCGACCGCCGCTCTTTTTGAAGAACACGATCCACTCGCCGGTATCCGCGGGATTTTGAATCACATGGGTCGCAGAAATATGCCCCCCTGCATGTTGTTCTCTGACTTGCTCACGCTTCATGAATAAGTTTCCGAAAAGACAATGCCGCTGATTCAGCGGCATTTTTTGTGGGTTACCGACAGTTTAACGGATGCCTTGGCCAATCAGCACGCCATCCACCGTTTGCCCGTAAAGATTGACGCCGTCATTGGCGTGGAACTTCACCCGGGTTTTCTCCACGGAGCCTTCCACCAGGCGCGGGTCCTGAGGTCGCTCGTGGCGGTTGACGTAGGCCGCCACGTCCCAGGCTTGCTGGTCGCTCAGGCTGCCGCCCTTGCCCAGGGGCATGTTGTGCTTGATGAAGGACGCTGCCGTATTGATACGGTGCATCCCAGCGCCCCAGTTGTAGGAGTCTTTACCCCACAGCGGCGGCATCACGTAACTGTCACCGACTTTCTGGCCCTGGCCTTCGGCGCCATGGCACACCGCGCATTGGCCTTTATAGACCTCTGCGCCCTGGGCCAGGTCGTAACCCTTGGCGGGTGCCGGCACCTCCGGATAACCCCGCCCTGGCAGCTCGACGCCCAACGGGGCCTTGCTCGCCAGCCAGTAGGCATACACCGACAGCGCGGTGATTTCCGGGCTGTCTGCGGTCGGTGGCGTGCCGCCATTCATGCTGAACTGGAAACAGCCCTGCAAACGCTCGGCGAAGGTGTTGACCTTGTCGTTCTTTTTTCGATACGCCGGGTACATCGGGTAGGCGCCCCACAGCGGCGCGGAATTGGCCAGGCGGCCCTGGTCCAGGTGGCAATTGCTGCAATTGAGGCCATTGCCGACAAATTGCGGCGCCAGGCGCTTGGTGTCGACAAACAGAGCGTAGCCCTGCTTCACCAGCTTGCCGTAGGCGTTGTCCGGCAGCTCGCTCTCTTGCGGCGGCTGGAACTGCGCGGCGGCCGTCGGACTGGCGGTTGGCTGCAACTGTGACTGATCTTCCATGGTGATGGTGGCGGCATGGACAGGCACACTGGCGAGGGTTGCCAATAAGAGAAGCTTCATGGCTTGGCCTCCTGGCCACTCAACGACGCAAAATAGGTGGCCACGGTCTGCACTTCTTCAGCACTGAGGGATTTGGCGATATGGCCCATCAAATCATTCGGATCGTTATGGCGCGTGCCACTGCGCCAGGCGTTCAGTTGCGCCGCCAGATAGGCGGCGGATTGCCCGGCCAAGGGCGGAAATGCGTCGCCGACGCCCACACCGGCCGGTCCATGACAACTGACGCAGGCCGGAATCTGGCGCTCCCACGCGCCTTGCAGGGCGATCTTTTGTGCCGCCTCGGTTGGCATCTCGCTGCGGTGGATCAGGACAGGCGCAGGCGCAGGCATCGCCGCCAGCTGCTGGGTCACAGCGCTGATTTCCTCTTCCGTCAGGGCGTTTGCCAGCGGTTGCATCACCGGGCTGTTACGGGCGCCGCTTTTAAAATCCTGCAGTTGCTTGCGCAAATAGCCTGCTGGCAACCCGGCCAAGCGCGGAAAGCCCGCCGCTGCCAGCCCGAGGCCATCCGCCCCATGGCAAGCCACACACGGCGCGGCCCCGGGCTGCGAGCCACCCTGTGTAAATACGTTTTTTCCCTCCAGCGCATGAGCATTGCCCAGTATCAGCAGCAGCGCGCTACCCATCAGTACTCGTTCCAGAGACATCATCACGACTCCATTTTTATAGTTATATGCTTAGGCGAATTAGGCATAAGCCTACAAATGGTAGGGTAATGATCCGACAGCTACAACACCCTTAGCCGAAGGAAAAGGACTACAAACCGAAAATCTCACACAAAAAAAACCGACACTGCAACGGCAGGTCGGGTTTTTTGATCGGATTCGAAAGTGGCGGGCCTACAGACTCAGCCGGAAATGCATGCTTCCCCGGCAGCCTTCACGTCCCCCGGACGAATAGGCACATTGGACATGCTCTCGTAGAGCTTGATACTGCTACCGCTGGAACGCTCTTCAATCTCGAAGATAGCCGACGGATCGGCAGAAAACTTCTGCGGTACGATAACTTGAACACCCTCCTTGTGAGGCTCAATCTGCGACGGCCTGCGGGTTTTAGACAGTTTCTGGACCACACACGCCGCGTATTCCTGCGGTTTTTTCCCGGAGATCACTGCCAACGTCGGTGGGGTCTGCTTGATATCCGCCACCGAAGCACATCCACCCAACGCCAAGGCCAGAACCAACACACTCCACTTCATACTAAAAACCTCCGATAAAGACCCTACGACAGCGAAGAAGGTATTTTTCTCCCGCCCACGTAGGATTTATCCCTGATAACTCGGTAAATAACTGTTTTAAATTGTCGAAGTCGTCGACGACGGTCCGATAATAAACGTGCTGGGGCTGATAAACTCCATCTTATCCTACGTATCGTTCTGATTTTTCAGAAAAAGCCCTTCTGGAGACACCTCATGAAATTCATCCACCAACGCGAACACCTTAATGAAGGAGACATTGTCGTCATTGAATGCTCGCAAACCTGCAACATCCGCCTGATGAGCGACGCGAACTTTCGCAGCTTCAAGAACGGTGGCCGCCACACTTACCACGGCGGCGCATTCGACAAGTTCCCGGCAAAAATCACCGCGCCGAGCACCGGGTTCTGGAACATCACCCTGGACGTGGTGACCCGCCGCGCCATCAGCGTGACCAAGAAGCCGACCTTGTCCCACAAGATCCGCATCGTGCGCCGCACCAATTCGAAACTGAGCTGACAGGAATGCCCGTGACTACCACCAAATATGTGATCAAGTACAAACTCAACGGTGAACGCCGCTTCGAGTTCGCCCAACTGCAAGCAGGCAGCGTTGAGGAAGCCAAGGAAGCCCTGGCGAAAATGCACGATGCCAGCGACGAAATCACCGATATCAATGTGAGCAAAGCTCTGTAATTCGAGCGCAAGCATCGGAGTGTCGTAACGCTGGCGACTTCCTAGACTGGCAGCCTTTATCCGCTGCCACAGGAACTCGTCAATGCCATCTACCTCACTGCAAGAGCGCCTGGCCAAGCTGGACTGGCGCGCGATCGAGCGCGACCTCGATCAACAGGGCAACACATTGATTCCGGCCTTGCTGGGCCCGCAGGAATGTGCGGAGCTCAGTGGACACTACACGCAGCACGCACGGTTTCGCTCCCATGTGCTGATGGCCAGGCACGGCTTTGGTCGGGGCGAGTACAAGTATTTCCGCTATCCGCTGCCCACCCGGGTCAGCGAGTTGCGCGAGCAGCTGTATCAGTACCTGGTCCCCCAGGCCAATCGCTGGAACGAACAGATGAACCTGCCGATCACCTACCCGGCACACCATGCTGACTTCATTGCCCGTTGCCACGCTGCGGGACAACAGCGCCCTACCCCGTTATTGCTGCAATACGGCCCCGGCGACTACAACTGCCTGCACCAGGATCTGTACGGCGAACATGTATTTCCCTTACAAGTTGCCATCCTGCTGTCGCAGCCGGGAGAGGACTTTCGTGGCGGCGAACTGGTGCTGACCGAACAGCGGCCACGCATGCAATCCCGGGCCCAGGTCGTACCGCTGAACAGGGGCGACGCTGTGATCTTCGCGGTCAACCAGCGACCCATGCCCAGCGTGAGAGGGTTTCATCGGGTGACCTTGCGCCATGGGGTCAGTGTTCTGCACAGTGGTACGCGGCATACATTGGGAGTGATTTTTCACGATGCGCAGTAAGACCGATCCCGGAGCAACTGCCGATTTGTTTGCCGACGAGGCCTTGCAACAGCCCCCGGGACGCGAACAAATCGGTGAACAATCCTACGTTCTCAGAGGCTACGCCCTGCCCTGGGTCGAACGTTTGCTGCCGGAACTGCGGCGCGTACTGGCTCAATCGCCGTTCCGGCAAATGGTCACGCCGGGCGGCTTTACCATGTCGGCCGCCTTGAGCAGTTGCGGTGAACTGGGTTGGACAACCGATCCCGCCGGCTATCGCTACTCTGCGATTGACCCCAACAACCAGCAACCCTGGCCAGCCATGCCCGAGGCGCTACGCCAATTGGCGCTCATGGCGGCGGCAGACGCGGGTTTCGAGGATTTCGAACCGGATGCCTGCCTGATCAACCGCTATGTGCCAGGCGCGAAAATGTCCCTGCATCAGGACAAGAACGAGCGCCGCTATGCCGCTCCAGTGGTGTCCGTGTCACTGGGTTTGCCGGCGATTTTTCTGTTCGGCGGCCATGAGCGCAGCGACAAGCCACAAAAAGTCTCGCTGTTCCATGGTGATGTGGTGGTATGGGGCGGCGTCGATCGCCTGCGCTTTCACGGCGTGATGCCGATCAAGCCAGGCACACATCCGGTCATGGGCCCGCAGCGCATCAACCTGACATTTCGCACGGCCGGATGAATTTGACCGCAAGCATCGGAGTGTTGCGAATGCCTCAGGGGACTAACCTGGCATTCTTCAACCAGGAGCCACCGCCATGACCGCGCGCTACGCCATCGAACAAGACCCACGCTGGGCCGCCATCGTCGCCCGCGACGCCAAGGCCGACTTGACCTTCGTCTATGGCGTGAAAACCACCGGCGTTTACTGCCGCCCCAGCAGCTCCGCGCGCCGGCCGCTCCCGCAGAACGTCGAGTTCTTCGACACCCCGCAACAGGCCGAAGCCGCGGGCTACCGGCCCAACAAGCGCTATTCGGGAGACCAGACCCAGGTGGCCGCACGACACGCGCAACTGGTGGCAGCCGCCTGCCGACACATCGAACAGGCCGAAACCCTGCCAGCCCTTGAAGACCTGGCCACCCTCGCCGGCTTGAGTCCGTTTCATTTCCATCGGGTGTTCAAGGCGGTGACCGGCCTCACACCCAAGCGCTACGCCAGCGCCCATCGCTCGCGCAAAGTACGCGACGGGCTCAAGGACCAGCATTCGGTGACCGATGCGCTGTACGACGCCGGCTTCAATTCCAACAGCCGTTTTTATGAGGCCGCTGACCAGTTGCTCGGCATGAAGCCTGGCGACTACAAAGCAGGCGGCACCAACACGGATATTCGGTTTGCCGTCGGCCAATGCTCGTTGGGCGCAATTCTGGTGGCGCAAAGCAATCGCGGTGTGTGCGCGATTCTGCTGGGGGATGACCCGGACAAACTGGTGCGTGACCTGCAGGACCAGTTTCCCCGCGCCAATCTGCTGGGCGCCGATCACGACTTCGAACAACTGATCGCCCAAGTGGTGGGCTTCATCGAGGCGCCGGCCCTGGGCCTGAACTTGCCCCTGGATCTGCGTGGCACTGCGTTTCAGGAGCGGGTGTGGCAGGCCTTGCGGGAAATCCCGGTGGGTTGCACTGCCAGCTACGCCGAGATTGCCCAGCGCATCGGCGCACCGACTGCCTATCGCGCCGTGGCCCAGGCGTGTGGTGCCAACAACCTGGCCGTGGCGATTCCTTGTCATCGGGTGGTGCGCAGCAATGGCGACCTTTCGGGTTATCGCTGGGGCGTTGAGCGCAAACGGCAGTTGCTCGAGCGCGAAAGCCCGGCAGAATCCTGAAGAACGCTACAAGAGCTTGCGCTTGCGAAACTCGGCCACCTTATGCCGATTGCCACACAGCGCCATGCTGCACCAGCGGCGCTTGTGGCCCTTGGTCCGGTCGTAGAACCACAGCACGCACTCGGGATGCTCGCAGGTGCGGATCAGCCCGAAATCCCCTTCCACCAGCAACATCGCCGCCGCTTCGGCAATCGGCGCCAGGAATTGCTCGGCGGTTTGCTGTTTGCGCTGGCGCTCCAGGCGCACCTCGCCCGGCGCCGGCCAAGCCAGTTGCGGATGGCTGACCGCCTTGCGCAAAAATGCATTCAGCGCAGCAGGATCACCCTGCTGCCCAGCCTTGCGCTGTTCCAGCAACAGCCGGATCACTTCCCGCAGTCCCTGCGCCGCGCCCAGCAAAGCGCCCTCCTCGAATACCGGCACCGCGCCCTCCTCGCACCAGCCCAGTCGCACCAGCCAGCGCTCGACATCGGTATCGCCTTGCCAGAATTCAAACGGCACACCGTCGACATTCGCCCGGGTATTGAGCATGTCCAACACCGGATGATCGGCCAAAACGTAGGGCTCCAGCGGGGATGGTGTGATGACGGTCATGGCGAATCCTCTTCAAGTCCGCGACATCGTAACCGCTGATAACGCTTTTGGATAGTTACTAAACTTACTGCAAAGTAACCTATTAAATTAATTTGACAGGTTACTTTTTCAAGCGCAGCCTGCGAAACCAGTAACCCAAAAAACTATTTTATCCAGTTACAAAGAGGATTCCGATCATGTCGATTTCAGCCCCGGTTGTTCGCTACCAGCACCTCGATGCCGATGGCGTGCGCGTGTTCTACCGCGAAGCTGGCGACCCGTCTGCACCCGTGCTGTTGCTGCTGCACGGGTTTCCCAGCTCGTCCCATATGTACCGCGATTTGATCCCATTGCTCGCCACCCGCTACCGGGTCATCGCCCCCGACCTGCCGGGCTTCGGCTTCACCGAAGTGCCTGCCGAACGTCATTACCACTACAGCTTCGACAACCTGGCGATTACCGTCGGCCATTTCGCCGACGCCCTGCAGCTCAGCCGCTATGCCCTCTATGTGTTCGACTACGGCGCGCCGGTGGGCCTGCGCCTGGCGGTGGCACACCCGGAACGGGTCAGCGCGTTGATATCGCAAAACGGCAATGCCTACCTGGAAGGTTTGGGTGACGCCTGGGATCCGATCCGGGCCTATTGGGCCGAACCAAGCCAAGCCAATCGCGAGGTGATTCGCAACGCGGTCATCAGCCTGGAAGGCACGCGCTATCAGTACCTGCACGGCGTCCCGCAGCCCGAACTGGTTGCGCCTGAGTCCTACATGCTCGACGTGCTCCTGATGCAGCGTCCCGGCAATGACGAAATCCAGTTGGACCTGTTCCTCGACTACCGCAACAACCTAACGCTGTACCCGGCGTTCCAGGCGTTTTTCAAGGCCACGCAAGTGCCGGCGCTGGTGATCTGGGGCCAGAACGATCCGTTCTTTATCCCGCCGGGCGCCCATGCCTATAAAGCCGATAACGCCAACGCCGTGGTGGAATTGCTCGACACCGGCCACTTCGCCCTGGAAACCCACGCCGCACATATTGCCCAGCGGATTCATGCAGTACTGGGCCACGCCATCGACTGATGCCCGCCCATGAAACACTGGATTCGTCCAGTGAATAAAACAGACTGGCCTGGTGCTGCATGGCCCTGCTAAAACGACGGCACAGCATCCCACCGTTGGAGAAGCGTCCCATGAGCACCTGGCCAGACACCCGAATTCTTGACCTGCTGGGCATTGAGTTGCCGATCATCCAGGCGCCCATGGCGAATGCCACGAGTACCGCCATGGTGATTGCCGCCAACCAGGCCGGCGCCCTCGGTTCGATGCCGGCGGCAACCCTGAGCATCGAGCAGTTACGCGAAGCACTCACCACCATTCGCCAGGCCAGCTCGCGGCCGCTGAACGTGAATTTCTTCTGCCATCAGCCGCCGGCGCCAGACGCTGATCGCGACCTTCAGTGGAAGAACCTGCTGGAAACCTACTACCACCAACTGGGCGCCGACTTTGATGCACCGACGCCCGTCTCCAACCGTGCACCGTTCAACGACGCCGCCTGCAAAGTGGTGGAAGAATTCCGTCCGGAAATCGTGAGTTTTCACTTCGGCCTGCCGGAAAAATCCCTGCTGGACCGGGTCAAGGCCACCGGGGCGAAAATACTGTCGTCGGCCACCACCGTGGAAGAGGCCATCTGGCTGGAACAGCACGGCTGCGACGCAATCATCGCCATGGGTTCGGAAGCCGGCGGCCATCGCGGGATGTTCCTCAGCGACGATTTGAATAGCCAAATTGGCACCATGGCGCTGGTGCCGCAGATCGTCGACGCCGTAAAGGTGCCGGTGATCGCAGCCGGCGGCATCGGGGATGCACGGGGCATCGTCGCGGCCTTCGCCCTCGGCGCGTCGGCGGTGCAGATCGGCACGGCGTACCTGTTTACCCCCGAGGCCACCGTGTCGAAGTCACACCACCACGCCTTGCGCAATGCCCAGGCCAGTGAAACCGCGCTGACCAACCTGTTCACCGGGCGCCCGGCGCGCGGCATCATCAACCGAGTGATGCGTGAATTGGGCGCGATCAACCCGACAGCGCCTGCGTTTCCGTTGTCTGGCGGTGCATTGATGCCACTGAAAGCCAAGGATGAAGCCGGCTTCAGTAACTTGTGGTCGGGCCAGGCGCTGCGCCTTGGCAAGGACATCTCCACCTATGACCTGACGCTGGAGCTGGCCGCGCAGACCCTGGAAAAACTCGGCCGACGCTGAACCTGAACTCCCGGGACAACTTTGCGCTGTACCGGCAGTGGCCAACCGCTATATATTCCCATACATAGCGGTACGCCCTTCTGCCTGTAAAAAGCCGCAAAGTCGGTAATCCCCCAAGGAGCTTCTTGATGATGATTCGCGCCTCACGCCTGGCCCCCACGGCCCTCGCCACCCTGATCGCCGCGTTTGCCTTCTCCTCGGCGTACGCCGATGAAGTCCAGGTGGCGGTGGCGGCCAACTTCACCGCACCCATCCAGGCGATTGCCGCTGACTTTGAAAAAGACACCGGCCACAAGCTGGTCGCCGCCTACGGTGCCACCGGCCAGTTCTACACCCAGATCAAGAACGGCGCGCCGTTTGAAGTGTTCCTCAGCGCCGACGACACCACCCCGCAGAAACTCGAAGCCGAAGGTGACACCGTCAAGGGCTCGCGCTTCACCTACGCGGTAGGCACCCTGGCGCTGTGGTCCGCCAAGGAAGGCTACGTGGATGCCAAGGGCGAAGTGTTGAAGAAAAATGAATTCAAGCACCTGTCCATCGCCAACCCGAAAGCCGCGCCTTATGGCCTGGCTGCCACCCAAGTGCTGGCGAAGGAAGGCCTGGCCGAGAAGGTCAAGGACAAGATCGTAGAAGGCCAGAACATCACCCAGGCCTATCAGTTCGTGTCCACCGGCAACGCTGAGCTGGGCTTTGTAGCGCTGTCGCAGATCTACAAGGACGGCAAGGTCACCAGCGGTTCGGCCTGGATCGTGCCGTCGTCGATGCATGACCCGATCAAACAAGACGCGGTAATCCTCAACAAGGGCAAGGACAGCGCCGCCGCCAAGGCCCTGGTTGAATACCTCAAAGGTCCGAAAGCCGCCGCGGTGATCAAGTCTTACGGGTACGAACTGTAAATGCCGCTGTCGAGTGCCGATTTTTCCGCGATCTGGTTGACCGTGAAGCTGGCGTCTCTGACCACGGTGATCCTGCTGATCATCGGCACTCCGATCGCCCTGTGGCTGTCGCGCACCCGTTCGTGGTGGCGCGGCCCCATCGGTGCGGTGGTGGCCTTGCCGTTGGTGTTACCACCCACGGTGATCGGCTTCTACCTGCTGTTGACCATGGGCCCCAATGGCTACTTCGGCCAGTTCACCCAATGGCTGGGCCTGGGCACACTGACCTTCAGCTTCGCCGGGCTGGTGATTGGTTCGGTGATCTATTCCATGCCGTTTGTGGTGCAGCCGTTGCAAAACGCCTTCTCCGCCATCGGCACTCGACCGCTGGAAGTGGCCGCTACGTTGCGGGCCAATCCCTGGGATACATTTTTCACGGTGATCCTGCCCCTGGCGCGCCCGGGGTTTATCACGGCATCGATTCTCGGTTTTGCCCACACCGTCGGCGAGTTCGGCGTGGTGCTGATGATCGGCGGCAATATTCCAGACAAGACCCGGGTGGTCTCGGTGCAGATCTACGATCACGTCGAAGCCATGGAATACGCCCAGGCCCACTGGCTGGCCGGCTCGATGGTGGTGTTTTCTTTCCTGGTATTGCTGGCGCTCTACTCCAGCCGTAAAACCAAAGCGGGCTGGAGCTGATGTCGATGATCGAGGTGCGCCTGCAACTGAAGTATTCCGGGTTTGCCCTGGACGTTGACCTGCAACTGCCCGGTCGCGGGGTGACGGCGCTGTACGGTCATTCCGGCTCCGGCAAGACCACCTGCCTGCGCTGCATCGCTGGGCTGGAAAGGGCCGAAGAGGGCTTCGTGCAGATCAACGACGAAGTCTGGCAAGACAGCCGCAAAGGGCTGTTCGTGCCACCCTACAAGCGTGCCCTGGGCTATGTGTTTCAAGAAGCCAGCCTGTTCCCGCATTTGTCGGTACTGGCCAACCTGGAATTCGGCCTCAAGCGCATCCCGCGCCAACGGCGCCGCGTGGAGCTGGACCAGGCCACCGAGCTGCTGGGCATCGGCCACCTGCTGGACCGCCATCCGCAGCATCTTTCCGGCGGTGAACGCCAGCGCATCGGTATCGCCCGTGCCCTGCTCACCAGCCCGAGCCTGTTGCTGATGGACGAACCGCTGGCGGCGCTGGACAACAAACGCAAAAGCGAAATCCTGCCGTACCTCGAACGCCTGCACGACGAGCTGGAGATTCCCGTGCTGTACGTCAGCCATGCCCAGGACGAAGTGGCGCGCCTGGCTGATCACATCGTGTTGCTCAGCGACGGCAAGGCCCTGGCCAGCGGCCCCATCGGCGAAACCCTGGCCCGGCTGGACCTGCCCATGGCCTTGGGCGACGACGCCGGCGTGGTGATCAACGGAACGGTCTGCGCCTACGACGCCCACTACCAGTTGCTGACCCTGCAACTGCCCGCGAGCCAATTACAGATGCGCGTGGCCCATGCACCGCTGGCGTTGGGCAAACCGTTGCGCTTCAAGATCCAGGCGCGAGACGTCAGCCTCAGCCTGCAGGCCGAGGAACACAGCAGCATCCTCAATCGCCTGCCGGTGACGGTGACCCAGGAGATTCCCGCGGACAACGCAGCCCATGTGCTGGTGAGCCTGGATGCGGCCGGCACGCCGCTGCTGGCGCGCATCACCCGTTACTCACGGGACCAGTTGCAACTGCATCCCGGCCAGACGTTGTGGGCGCAAATCAAGGCGGTGGCGGTACTGGCCTGAATCCATTGGCACGACCGCAGAACCCTGCGGTCAATCAGAAATACCTGCCAAGGAATTTGCGCCATGCCCGATCCTGCGTTGCTTGCCGACCTGCCCCGCGACCTGCATTACGTCGACGATACCCAGCCCGGGATCTCCCGCAAAAAGCTGCGGGGTAAATTCCAGTACTTCAAGGCCGACGGCACACGCATAACCGATGCCGACGAAATCAAGCGCATCAACGCCCTCGCAGTGCCGCCGGCGTATACCGATGTGTGGATCTGCGCCGACCCGCGCGGCCATCTGCAAGCCACCGGCCGTGATGCCCGGGGACGCAAGCAGTACCGTTATCACCAACGCTGGCGTGAGGTGCGTGACACCGACAAGTATTCCCGGCTGCAACAGTTCGGCAGCGCGTTGCCCAAGCTGCGCAAGCAGTTGGAAGCGCAGATCGCGGTGCCCGGGTTCAATCGGGAGAAGGTCTTGGCCACGGTGGTGATGCTGCTCGACGCCACGCTGATCCGCGTCGGCAACACTCAGTACGCTCGGGACAATCGCTCCTACGGCCTGACCACCCTGCGCACCCGCCATGTAGACATCAAGGGCAGCGAGATCCTGTTCCAGTTTCGCGGCAAGAGCGGCATCGAGCACCAGATCACCGTCAAGGACCGGCGCCTGGCCACGGTGATCAAACGTTGCCTGGAATTGCCGGGGCAGAACCTGTTCCAGTACCTGGACGAGAATGGCGAGCGCCATACCGTTAGTTCCACCGACGTGAACGCCTACCTGCACAGCCTCACCGGCGCGGATTTCACCGCCAAGGATTACCGTACATGGGCCGGCAGTGCCTTGGCGTTGGCGGTATTGCGCGAGCTTGAATGGCAGCCGGAATCCGACGCCAAGAAGCATGTGGTGGAGATGGTCAAGAACGTCGCCAAGCAACTGGGCAACACCCCGGCGGTGTGCCGCAAGTGCTATATCCACCCGGCCGTGCTGGAGCATTTCAGCCTGGGCGAGCTGGCAAAGCTGCCCAAGCCCCGGGTGCGCAAAGGCCTGAAAGCCGAGGAAGTGGGGCTGGCGATGTTTCTGGAGCAACTGGCAGAACGCCTGTGAGTGCCCCAAGTCATTGCAGCCGAACGCAAAGCGTCCTACGGTAGTGGCCGGATAATCTCACCGAGGAACCCGGCCCCATGCTGCCTTCATCCTTGAAGCCCTACACCAACGCCGCCTTGCTGCATCGCCACAAATGGCGCGGGCGTGTCGGGCTGATGCTGGTGGCCAGCCTTTCCGTGCTGGCGGGGATGACCGACGCCATCGGCTTCATGGCCAGCGGCGATTTTGTCTCGTTCATGAGCGGCAACACCACGCGCCTCGCCGTGGCGATCAGCGAAGGTGACCTGGGCCTCACCGCGCGCCTGACGTTGCTGGTGGCAACGTTCATCGCCGGTAATGCGTTGGGCGTGATGGTCAGCCGTATCAGCCGGCGCCATGCGCTGCCTTTGTTGCTGTGCATCGCCACGCTGCTGTGCGGTGCCGCGGCCTGGCCGTTCGACGATCAACTGCCGTCATTGCTGGCGGCGATCATCGCCATGGGCATGCTGAATGCTGCCGTCGAAGAGGTGAACGGATTACCGGTGGGGCTTACTTATGTCACGGGGGCGCTGTCGCGATTTGGTCGCGGGCTGGGCCGCTGGATGCTGGGTGAACGCCGCAATGGCTGGCGCGTGCAACTGATCCCCTGGGTCGGGATGTTTGCCGGTGCGGTGATCGGTGCATTGCTGGAACACCAGATGGGGATTCGTGCGCTGTTGGTCAGCGGGTTGCTGTCGGCGCTGTTGGGGCTGGTGTCGCTGAAGATTCCCCGGCGCTGGCACCTGGGGTATATGCCACGCTAGAACAGAGTTGCCCGCCCGACGTTCCGGCCTCGACGTCCCTGTACCGGTAAAGAGCCGTCACGCCGGGCGAGCAGGAAAATACTAAAACAATGCCCGCGAGGCTGTCCGCAGGGCATTTCTGAACTTTTCTAACGCAACGGATTACAGACAAGTCGCCAGCGCGGCGAGGCGGCGCTTGGCCGGATAGTCATCCTGGGCCGCGTAATAATTCACGCTGGCACCCGCGCCCGCGCTGCGCACGTCGACAAAGTAATCGCCTGCCGTGGTGTAGATGGTGAAGCCACCGGCCTGCGCAGGCTCCATGAAGCCACCGGCATCCACGCCGAACACCGCTTCGTCCTGCCAGCCGAACTGGATGCATTGGGCAACCACCAGCGGGGCCTTGTCCGAGGCCAGGGTTTTATAGGGCGTACCGGTACGCGCCTCTTTCATCTTCGAGCCCGCACAACCGGCCAGCGATGCCAGTACCAAAGCGCCAATTACCACCATCCGCATACCGAAGCTTCCTTGGAAAAAACGCGACTGTACCATTAGCAGGCGACACCGAATGATAATTGCGTCACCCTGCCGCCTACTTACGAACCCGCTTTTACCCGGAACCCCCATGACACCGAACGCCGAGCGCTACAACCCCTCCACCGACTACGCCGACAAGCTGATCAGCCGCATCGGCCAAACGCCTTCGTGGATCGCCAAACGCATCGGCGTGACCGACAAGCGCATCCGCTACATCCTGGACGGCGAGCGCACCGTCAAAGGCGAAAGCACCCCGATCCAGATGACCTACACCGAGCAATTTGCCCTGGAATGCCTGGCGGCGGAGGCGAAGGCCAACAAGCAGAAACCTGCAGGACCTGCACCCGAGGTGGCGTGAAAGGCAGTCATGGCATTATGATTGCACCGTTGGGCCTCACTGATGAGGCCCACGGGACACTACCTAGAAAGGAAGCCTCATGAAAGATTTCGTCATCGGCGTCAACAACACCGTTCTCTACATCGCGCTGGCTTTCCTGTGGCTTACAGGTCTGGTCGTGATGTTCAGCCAGAGCTTTCTGGCAGGCCTTGGCGCCCTGATTGGCGGCACATTGATTTGGTGCATCATTTCCGGCTTCTGGTTTGTGCAATCGGCGACTTACGACGAACTGCGCAAACTCAACGCAAAAAGCTGATGCAAAATCGCAGCCCGCTCGGGCTGCGCTCCTGAACACACGACGAACCGCCCCCTGTTTCCCCATCCGGGGAGAGAAAGCTGTCGCCAAACTGTCCGGAGAGTGAACTTTGTTTCACTGTGAAGGGAGACTTGGCCGCCTATAGTCGGCAGGCTCATTTTTAAGAAGTCTCCCTTCTAGCCCGCCCTCCCGCGGGCTTTTTTTTGCCTTGGTTTTGCGCCCCCCCCGTAGCAGGAGTTTGCTGTTCAGAGCAGCCAGCGGAACAGATAGAACAGCGCCATGCTCAGCAACACGGTGATCAGCACGCTGCGGGTCCAGAACATCAACGCCACGGCGCACACCCCGGCCAGCAGGTAAGGGTTGCTCACGCTCAGGTTGAGTTTGTGGTCGGCCAGAAAAATGATCGGCCCACAGATGGCGGTGAGCATCCCCGGTACGGCAAACCCGAGAAACTCCCGCGCCCCGCGATTGAGGCGCACCGGCAGGCGCGGCTCGATGAACAGGTAGCGGTTGAGAAACACGATCAAACCCATGCCAAAAATCATCACGAAGATCATCGCTGCCCTACTCCCAGGCGCTTGCAGGCAAACCCCGCGCTCATTCCCAATACACCGGAGACCACCACCGCCGATTCCCAATGCAGGTAGCTCAGCCACACCGAGCACAGCAACGACACGGCGACACAGACGATGGTTGGCACGTCGCGCACTACGGGGGTGATCAGGGCGATAAAGGTCGCGGCAATCGAGAACTCCAGGCCCAACTGGTCTAGCCCGGGAATGCTTTTGCCGAGCACGATGCCGGCGAAGGTGAATAGGTTCCAGATGATATAGAACGTCAGGCCGACACCCAGGGCGTACCAGCGGTTGAAGGTCTGGCGGTCATATTGACTGACCAGGGCGAAGAACTCGTCGGTCAGCAAAAAGCCCAGGCTCATGCGCCACCGTGGTTTGAGCGGCGACAGCGTGGGACGCATGTGCATGCCGTAGAGCAAATGCTGGGAGGTCAGCAGCAAGGTGGTCAGCAGGATCGAAATCAGACTGGCACCGCTCTTGACCATGCCGATGGCCACCAGCTGTGCAGCACCGGCAAACACGATAGTCGACAGCCCTTGGGCTTCCAGCGGCGTGAATTGGGCATCGATTGCAGTGGAACCGGCCAGCAGCCCCCAGGGCGCGCAGGCCAGGGACAATGGAATGATCGCAATCGCGCCACGGGAAAAGGCGTTCAGAGGCAGAGCGTTAGGCATACACAACAGGCTCATCGACAGTCAGTCGACAAGCATGCCAGCGGTATCAGGGATTGTCTTGAACGATCGTGCTCAAGCCAGTTTGACCGACACCCGCTCCACCGCGTCCCGGGCTTCGCGCAGTTCGTGGGCGTCCTGGTTGAGCCGGTGGATGGTATTGAGCAGGCGCTGGCGCAGCACTTCATCGCTGAGCTTTTCGACGGCGCGCATCAGGTCAAAGGCCGCGGTTTCGTTATTGTCCGCGACGGAATCGAGGGTCTTGCGCAGGTTGCGAGTGGCACGGGTCACACGTTTTCTTCCTTCATCACCAATGGGCAGGCACTTTAGGACATTTGTGTTTCAGTTTAATTTCAACCACTTGTCGTCGATTGCCAGGCCGTTGACGCAGGTCAATCGAAACAGGATTTGACCGATACATATGGAAATACGTATATTCGTATTTCCATATGTATAAGGCCGCTGACCATGTCAGATCTTTTCTCCCCACCCAACGTCTTCAAATGCCTGGCCGACGCCACTCGCGCACGGCTGACGTTATTGATCCTGCGTGAAGGCGAACTTTGCGTGTGCGAGTTGATCCATGCTCTGGACGACAGCCAGCCGAAAATCTCCCGCCACCTGGCGCAACTGCGCAGTTGCGGGTTGCTGCTGGACCGTCGCCAGGGCCAGTGGATTTATTACCGCCTCAACCCGGCCTTGCCGGCATGGGTAACGGCGGTGCTCGACACCACTCTGCAAGCCAACCAAGCCTGGTTAAACACAGACGCCCAGCGTCTGGACACCATGGGCGACCGACCACAACGGGCCAGCGCCTACTGCTGATCCTGCGGAGAGCTTTTCATGCTTGTAGCCGTTGCTATCTTCCTGTTCACCATCATCCTGGTCATCTGGCAGCCCAAGGGCCTGGGCGTAGGCTGGAGCGCCACAATGGGCGCGATCCTGGCCCTGGCCCTTGGCGTTATCAGCCTGGCGGACATCCCCGTGGTGTGGCACATCATCTGGAACGCCACCGGGACGTTCGTCGCACTGATCGTCATCAGCCTGTTGCTGGATGAAGCAGGCTTTTTTGCCTGGGCTGCCTTGCATGTAGCGCGCTGGGGCCGTGGACGCGGTCGGCGGTTGTTCGCGTATATGGTACTGCTGGGTGCGCTGGTGTCGGCCTTGTTCGCCAACGACGGCGCGGCACTGATCCTCACGCCCATCGTGATGTCGATGCTGTTGGCGCTGCGCTTCTCTCCGGCGGCGACCCTGGCGTTCGTCATGGGCGCCGGGTTTATCGCCGACACCGCGAGCCTGCCGCTGGTGGTCTCCAACCTGGTGAACATCGTTTCGGCCGACTACTTCAAGATCGGCTTCAACGAATACGCTGCCGTGATGGTGCCGGTGAACCTGGTAAGCGTCGCCGCGACCCTCGCCGTATTGCTATGGTTTTTCCGCCGTGACATTCCGCAAACCTACGACCCGGCCGACCTCGACGATCCCGCCAGCGCGATCCACGACCGCGCCACCTTCCGCGCCGGTTGGTGGGTGCTGGGCATTCTGCTGGTGGGCTGTTTTGCCCTGGAACCGCTGGGCATTCCCATCAGCGCGATTTCTGCCGCCTGCGCCATATTACTGCTGGTGATCGCCGCCAAGGGCCACAAAATCTCCACTCGCAAGGTGCTGAAGGAAGCGCCCTGGCAGATCGTGATTTTCTCCCTGGGCATGTACCTGGTGGTCTACGGCCTGCGTAACGCCGGGCTGACCGACTACCTCGCGACCTGGCTCGACACCTTCGCCGGCTACGGCGTGTGGGGCGCGGCATTGGGCACCGGCGTACTCACCGCCCTGCTGTCTTCGGCGATGAACAATCTGCCGACCGTGCTGATCGGAGCGCTTTCCATCGAGGCCAGCCACGCCGTGGGCGTGGTCAAGGACGCGATGATCTACGCCAACGTGATCGGCAGCGACCTCGGGCCGAAAATCACCCCTATCGGTAGCCTGGCCACCCTGCTTTGGCTACATATCCTGGCGCGCAAAGGCATCACCATCACCTGGGGTTACTACTTCAAGGTCGGCATTGTGCTGACCTTGCCGGTGCTGTTGATCACCCTCGCCGCCCTCGCCCTGCGCCTGAGTTTCTGACGGAGTCCGTTTGATGAAAGTCCTGTTCATGTGCACCGCCAACAGCTGCCGAAGCATTCTCTCGGAAGCCTTGTTCAACCATCTGGCGCCGGACGGTTTCCAAGCCATCAGCTCCGGGAGTTTCCCCAAGGGCCAGGTGCTGCCGCGCAGCCTGACCACGCTGAAGGCCGCTGGTATCAGCACCGAAGGTTTGTACAGCAAGGGCAACGATGCCTTTGAAGGCAGCCCGCCGGACTTCGTCATCACCGTGTGCGACAAGGCCGCCGGGGAAGCCTGCCCAGTGTATTTCGGCCCGGCCATCAAGGCGCATTGGGGGTTGGAAGACCCGTCTGATGTTCAAGGCGATGAAGCCCAGGTCGACGCCGCGTTCCGCGCC
Source organism: Pseudomonas sp. AN3A02 (assembly GCF_011765255.1). Lineage (NCBI taxonomy): Bacteria > Pseudomonadati > Pseudomonadota > Gammaproteobacteria > Pseudomonadales > Pseudomonadaceae > Pseudomonas > Pseudomonas sp. AN3A02. The sequence goes on along the minus strand of NZ_JAARNI010000008.1, from coordinate 2,760 downwards.
ACCCTGGAAATCATTGAACGGCGCTGCCGGGCTTTTTTCGCGATCCCGTTCGCCAGCCTGAACCCCGTCGAACTCAAGGCCGAGCTTGATCGCATCGCCGCGCTGTAACCGGAGAGCCTGATGAGCACCCTGCCCAACCTGCATCAAAACCTGTCCACGCCTCAACAATTTGAACGACCGCCACGCATCCTGCTGCTCTATGGTTCCACTCGCCCGCGCTCGTTCAGCCGCCTGCTGGTGGAAGAAGCGGCGCGACTGTTGCGGCACTTTGGCGCCGAGACGCGCATCTTCAATCCATCGGGTTTGCCGCTGCCGGACGACGCTCCCAACGACCACCCCAAGGTCCAGGAACTGCTGGAACTGATGCAGTGGTCTGAAGGCCAGGTCTGGTGTTCGCCGGAGCGTCACGGCTCGATGTCGGCGGTGTTCAAGGCGCAACTCGACTGGGTGCCACTGGCACTCGGCGCAGTGCGCCCAACCCAGGGCAAAACCCTGGCAGTGATGCAGGTCTGCGGCGGCTCGCAGTCCTTCAACACCGTGAACCAACTGCGGGTGCTGGGGCGCTGGATGCGCATGTTCACCATCCCCAATCAATCGTCGGTGCCCAAGGCTTTTATGGAGTTCGACGATCAGGACCGCATGAAGCCGTCGGCACTCTACGACCGCGTGGTGGATGTGATGGAAGAGCTGGTGAAGTTCACCCTGCTGCTGCGTGATCGCCCGGACCTGGTGGACCGTTATTCGGAGCGCAAGGAGAGTAGCGAGGCGCTGTCGAAACGGGTCAATCAACGGTCGATCTGAAGGCCTTTTCCGGCGTATGCTCGCGGGCAAACGTCCCTGCGAGCCACCTCAATGAGTTCCATGCAGCACGCCTGGCTGGGCAACTACGAAGTCAGCAGCACCTCGTGCACCGGCCTGACGTTTGCCCGCCATAGCCATGATGAATGCGTGATCGGCGTCAACCTGCTCGGCGAGGAACAGGTGTGGCTGGACCGCCGCACGTTCGAGGCCGGCCCCGGCAGCATCACCTTGTACAACCCCGGGCAGATTCAGGGCGGCGGCGCGGCCGAGGGGCAGCCGTGGCGGTTTGTCAGCCTGTATGCGACTGCTGACCAATTGGCGGCTGACCTGGGCCTGGCGCATCTGGAGTTTGACCGTTCGCTGTGCTTCCAGCCAGAACTGGCGATGAAACTCGCCGGTGCGATTGAGGATTCGTTGAGTGCCGATCCACTGACCAGAGAGCTAAGTGAGGACGCCTTGGTGGTGCTGCTTGGTGAGGTGGTCAGTTGCAGCGGCGTGCGGTTGCCTGGCAGCACAACGGTGGGTCGCGGGACGGTGATCAAGGCCCAGGAATTGCTGGCTGAAAACCTGCATCAGGCCGTGGCACTCGATACCCTTGGTGACGAGTTGGGCCTGTCGAAATTCCATCTGCTGCGGGCCTTTCAGAAAGAAACCGGACTGAGTCCGCGCCAGTGGGCGATGCAACTGCGCACCCGGCGCGCCAAGGGGCTGTTGCGCTCAGGCATTGCTGCATCGCAGGTGGCCCACGCCCTGGGATTTGCTGACCAGAGCCATCTGAACCGGCATTTTCGTGCGGCCTACGGCATTACGCCGGGGCGCTATCAACGCGTGCTCAAGGGCTGAAAAGCGCAATCTGGTTCAAGACGACTTCCGCACCCTTCCCTAAAATGCCGGCATTCACTGTAGGAGCTGGCTTGCTTGCGAAAGTCGTTAACGATGACGTGGGAAGCCTGGTGCTCTGCGGTGTCTGTGATTTCTTCGCGAGCAAGCTCGCTCCTACATGGGTATTGCGCATGTTGACGATCTTTTTTTCGGCGCTGGTGTTTGGGTTTGTGTTTTGCCTGTCGCCGGGGGCGGTGCTGGCGGAAACCCTGCGCCGTGGGTTGTTGCACGGGTTTACGCCTGCGTTGTTGGTGCAGATTGGCTCGCTGGTGGGTGATGCTGTGTGGGCGGTGGTTGGGCTGACGGGCATGGCGTTGTTGATCCAGCATGAGTCGGTGCGGGTACCGCTGACGGCGGTGTGCGGGTTCTATCTGGCGTGGCTCGGGGTGCGCAGCCTGATGGATGCCTGGCGCCTGCCGGCAGCCGAAAGTGCGCCGGCCAGGTCCGGGCAGAATGCGCTGATGGTGGGTGCGGCGATTTCTCTGGCCAACCCGAAGAACATTGTCTATTGGGGGGCCTTGGGCAGCGCGCTGTCGGGGATAGTTGGGGCGACGCCGAGCCATGGGCAGACGTTGATGTTTTTTGCGGGATTCATGTTGGCTTCGGTGCTTTCGTGCTTTTTGATTGCAGCGTTGGTCAACCTGCTGCGGCGGAATGCTTCGCCTACGTGGCAAAGGGTTAGCTATGGTGCTTGCGGTGTGGTGCTGCTGTATTTGGCGATTTTGGCGTTGCGGGCGGTTTGAGGGGTGATTGGGTACATATCCGTTATTTAGGTAACGGCCGCCTATGGTTCCGCTCTTACAGCGGGTCACTTTTGGCAAACACCCGGAATGCCGGCCCAGCCAAAAGTAACCAAAAGGTCTTTGCCCCACCACTCGGTGCCTCGCCTGGGCTCGGCATGCCCGCACTCCGGCTCGGCTCCGCGGGCCGCCGCGACGGGCCATCCATGGCCCGGCGCGGCTAAATCGGCTTCCCTGCCGATTTACCCGCTCCACCGTGCCTGCTTGCGGCCATCGTGGTTGACGGGGCCCGCAGATCAAGATCACAAGCAGATCAAAAGCAAGAGCACAGCGGCCT
>NZ_JAARNI010000007.1:0-210694 GCF_011765255.1 Pseudomonas sp. AN3A02 | reverse complement strand
GCGAATTCTACAGCGTTACACGCTGCTGTCAACACCTCTTTTTCTCCGCTTTCGACCGAGAAGATCGAACCGTTAATAGGGCCAAACAACACGGCCTTACTAACTCCTTCTGGGCTTCGATAATCTGAAGCAGCTCGCTGTCGAAACCTACATAACTCTTTGTTTACCAAGGAGTTTTCCGTTTCGACTGCGCCGGAAGTGGGGCGAATTATAGACTTCCAGAATCTGCCGTCAACACCTTTTTTCACAATACTGTCATATCGGTCAAAAAAGCCCTGAAAAGCAAAGGCCGGCCCCAAGGGGCCGGCCTTCTACTTACCGAACCTACAAACTAGGAAAGGCAAACTGCGACGCTTCATGACTGGCCCGTTGCGGCCAGCGCTGGGTAATCGCCTTGCGACGGGTGTAGAAACGCACCCCATCCGGCCCATAAGCATGCAAGTCGCCAAACAGCGAACGCTTCCAGCCACCAAAGCTGTGATACGCCACCGGCACTGGCAGCGGCACGTTGACGCCAACCATGCCTACTTCAATCTCGTCACAGAACAACCGCGCAGCTTCACCGTCACGGGTGAAGATGCAGGTACCGTTGCCGTACTCGTGATCGTTGATCAGCTGCATGGCCGCTTCCAGGCTATTCACCCGAACAACGCACAACACCGGCCCGAAGATTTCTTCTTTATAGATGCGCATCTCAGGCGTCACGCGATCAAACAGGCAGCCACCCAGGAAGAAGCCGTCTTCATGACCGGCAACACTCAAGCCACGACCATCGACTACCAGTTCGGCCCCCGAAGAAACGCCGTCTTCTATATAGCCGCTGACCTTATCCCGCGCCTGACCGGAAACCAGCGGCCCCATGTCCAAGCCACAGGTAGTGCCCGCACCGATCTTCAGCGCCTTGATCTGCGGCACCAACTTGGCAATCAACGCATCCGCTACCTGGTCGCCAACACACACGGCAACAGAGATCGCCATGCAACGCTCACCGCACGAACCATACGCCGCGCCCATCAAGGCACTGACCGCGTTGTCCAGATCCGCATCCGGCATCAGCACCGCATGGTTCTTCGCCCCGCCCAACGCCTGCACACGCTTGCCGCGCTTGGTCGCTTCGGAATAGATGTACTCGGCAATCGGTGTCGAACCCACAAAGCTCAACGCTTTAACTTCCGGCGCTTCGATCAGCGCATCCACCGCGCCTTTGTCGCCGTGCACCACACTCAGCACACCTTTAGGCAAGCCCGCCTCCTGCAACAGTTGTGCAATCAGCAGCGTCGAGCTTGGATCACGCTCCGACGGCTTGAGGATGAAGCAGTTACCGCAGACGATCGCCAGCGGATACATCCACAACGGCACCATCGCCGGAAAGTTGAACGGCGTGATACCGGCCACCACACCCAACGGCTGGAAGTCAGACCATGCGTCAATGTTCGGGCCAACGTTACGGCTGTACTCACCCTTGAGGATCTCCGGCGCCGAGCATGCGTACTCCACGTTCTCGATCCCGCGCTTCAGTTCGCCCGCCGCATCCTCCAGAGTCTTGCCATGCTCTTCGCTGATCAACTGGGAGATACGCGCTTCGTTCTGCTCCAGCAATTGCTTGAAACGGAACATCACCTGGGCACGCTTGGCCGGTGGCGTGTTGCGCCAGGCCGGGAAGGCCGCCTTGGCCGAGTCGATGGCGCTTTGAATGGTTTCGCGGCTGGCCAACGGCACCTGGTGAATCACCTGGCCAGTCGACGGGTTGTACACGTCAGCCGTGCGACCGTTCTCGGTCACCAGTTGGCCGTTGATCAAATGCTGGATGAGGCTCATGCAGGGCTCCTGAAAAGTTGTTCTATATAGAAGGAGAAATCAGTCGATCTTGTTCAGCACTTCGCCGACCGCATCGAACAAGCGATCCAGGTCCTGCGGCTTGCTGTTGAAGGTTGGCCCGAACTGCAAGGTGTCGCCGCCAAAGCGCACGTAGAAGCCGGCTTTCCACAAGGCCATGCCGGCCTCGAATGGACGCACAATCGCATCACCGTCACGCGGCGCAATCTGGATCGCACCGGCCAGGCCGTAGTTACGAATGTCGATCACGTTCTTGCTGCCCTTCAGGCCGTGCAATGCATTTTCGAAATGCGGTGCGACTTCGGCCACGCTCTGCACCAGGTTTTCCTTCTGCAGCAGGTCGAGTGCCGCCAGGCCGGCCGCGCACGCCACCGGGTGAGCCGAGTAGGTGTAGCCGTGTGGGAATTCCACCGCGTACTCAGGCGTCGCCTGATTCATGAACGTCTGATAAATCTCGGTGCTGGCAATCACAGCGCCCATCGGGATCGCGCCGTTGGTGACTTGCTTGGCAATGCACATCAGGTCCGGGGTCACACCGAAACTGTCGGCACCAAACATCGAACCGGTACGACCGAAGCCGGTGATCACTTCGTCGAACACCAACAGGATGTTGTGTTGATCGCAGATCTCGCGCAGACGCTTCAGGTAACCCTGCGGCGGAACCAGCACGCCAGCGGAACCCGCCATCGGTTCAACAAATACCGCGGCGATGTTCGACGCATCGTGCAACTCGATCAGCTTGAGCAGCTCATCCGCCAAGGCAATACCGCCCAACTCCGGCATGCCACGGGAGAACGCATTGCTCGCCAACAGGGTGTGAGGCAGATGGTCAACATCCATCAGGCCCTGACCAAAAATCTTACGGTTGCCGTTCACGCCGCCCAGGCTGGTACCGGCGATGTTCACACCGTGATAACCACGGGCACGGCCGATCATCTTGGTCTTGGTCGCCTGGCCCTTCAGGCGCCAGTACGCACGCACCATCTTCACGGCGGTATCGGCACACTCGGAGCCGGAGTCGGTGAAGAACACGTGGTTCAGGTTGCCCGGGGTCAGGTCGGTAATCTTTTCTGCCAGTTGGAACGACAACGGATGACCGTATTGGAAGCCCGGCGAGTAGTCCAACGTCCCCAACTGCTTGGAGACCGCTTCCTGGATTTCCTTGCGGGTGTGCCCGGCGCCGCAGGTCCACAGACCCGACAGCGAGTCATACACCTTGCGCCCCTTGTCATCGGTCAACCAGCTGCCTTCGGCCGCCACAATCAGGCGCGGGTCACGATGGAAGTTGCGGTTGGCGGTGTACGGCATCCAGTGCGCGTCCAGCTTCAGTTGGCTGGCCAGGGTGGACGGAGCGTTCTCGGGCATGTTCATAAGCAAAACCTCGCAAGGCGAAAGGCAGCGTAGGGATTTGAAAAGCGTTGTTGCAGCTAAATTGCCACGGGGATAAAGTCGGTGAAATCCAACTCTTCTAACCTTCAGTCAGGCCTTCACTAAACTATGAGCAGCCGTCGACCCGACCCTCTGGCCCAAGTCAGCGACTTCGATATCCGCCTGTTGCGCATCTTTCGCAGCGTGGTGGAGTGCGGTGGCTTCTCGGCGGCGGAAACCGTTCTGGGGATTGGTCGCTCGGCCATCAGCCAGCAAATGAGTGATCTTGAACAGCGCCTTGGCCTACGCTTGTGCCAACGCGGGCGTGCGGGTTTTTCCCTGACCGAAGAAGGACGCGAGGTGTACCAGTCGGCGTTGCAGCTGCTCAGCGCCCTGGAAAGTTTCCGCACCGAGGTCAACGGCCTGCACCAACACTTGCGTGGCGAACTGATCATCGGCCTGACCGACAATCTGGTCACCCTGCCCCACATGCGCATCACCCACGCCTTGGCACAGTTGAAGGAGCGCGGCCCGGACGTACAGATCCAGATCCGCATGATCGCCCCCAATGAAGTCGAACAAGGGGTGCTCGACGGTCGCCTGCACGTCGGCGTAGTCCCCCAGGCCAGCGCCCTGTCGGGGCTTGAATACCAGCCGCTGTACAGCGAACGCTCGCTGCTCTACTGCGCAGTCGGCCACCCGCTGTTTTACGCCGACGACAAGCAACTGGACGACGAACGCATCAACAGCCAGGACGCCATCGCCCCGACCTTCCGTCTGCCCGCCGATATCCAGGCGCACTACCAGGCACTCAATTGCACCGCCAGCGCCTCGGACCGCGAAGGCATGGCCTTCCTGATCCTGACCGGCCGCTACATCGGCTACCTGCCCGACCACTACGCCAGCCTGTGGGTACAACAAGGCCGACTGCGTGCGCTGAAACCGGCTACACGTTTTTACGATTTGAGCCTCGCTTCGGTCACGCGCAAGGGCCGTCGCCCTCATTTGGTGCTGGAAAGTTTTCTCGAAAGTCTGGCCGCAACGCGCTAACACGGGCCTTACAGAAAAACCTGAGCAACTGGACAGCTTTTTGCAAGGCAAGGGGATCTCGAACCATCAGCCATGAGCTCCCCACCATGCCGCCAGAATCCGAAAACCCCAGCGACCTGATCTACGGCCTCAACGATCGGCCCAAACCTTTGCCTGCATTGCTTGCCGCGTTGCAGCATGTATTAGCCGCCTTTGTCGGCATCATTACTCCACCGCTGATCATCGGTTCCACCCTCGGTCTCACCGCCCACCTGCCCTACCTGATCAGCATGGCGTTGATGGTTTCTGGTGTAGGCACATTCATCCAGGCGCGTAGGCCATTTGGGATTGGCGCCGGGATGATCTGCCTGCAAGGCACCAGCTTCGCGTTTCTCGGTGCGGTGTTGTCGGCAGGTTTCCTGGTCAAGCAACGCGGCGGGAGCCCGGAAGACATCCTGGCGATGATCTTCGGCGTGTGCTTCTTCGGCGCCGCAGTGCAGGTGGTGTTGAGCCGCTTTATCGGCCAACTGAGAAGAGTGATCACGCCCTTGGTCACCGGCATCGTCATCACCCTGATTGGCATCAGCCTGATCAAGGTCGGCATCACCGACTTGGGCGGCGGCTTCAACGCCCCGGACTTCGGCGCCCCGACCAACCTGGCACTCGGTGTGTTCGTGGTAATGACCATCATCCTGCTCAACCGCTCGAACACCCCATGGGTACGCCTCAGTGCCATCATCATCGGCCTGGCTTTGGGCAGCCTCGCCGCCTGGTTCAGCGGCAAACTGGTGCCGCAGGCCCTGCCTGACCTGCCATTGATCAGCCTGCCTACACCGTTCCACTTCGGTTTCAACTTCGACTGGAGCGCTTTCCTGCCGGTGGCGCTGATTTATCTGATCAGCACCATCGAAACCGTCGGCGACCTCACTGCCAATTGCATGATCGCCCGCCAACCCATCAGCGGCCCGTCTTATATAAGCCGGCTCAAGGGCGGCGTGCTGGGGGACGGTATCAGTTGCATGATCGCCGCTACCTTCAGCGCCTTTCCCAACACGACCTTCGCCCAGAACAACGGCGTGATCCAACTGACCGGCGTCGCCAGCCGTTACGTTGGCCTGTACATCGGCGTCGTGCTGTTTTGTCTCGGGCTGTTTCCGCTGATTGGCGCGGTGCTGCAACAAATCCCCAAACCGGTACTCGGCGGGGCAACCTTGGTGATGTTCGGCAGCGTCGCCGCCGCCGGCGTGCGCATCCTCGCCCAGGCACCGCTGGACCGACGCAGCATGCTGATCATCGCCACCTCGTTCGGCGTCGGCCTGGGGATCGCCGCTCAGCCAAACCTGCTGCACCTGATGCCAACGCTGGTGCAAAACCTGTTCGACTCCGCCATCACCAGCGGCGGCCTGACCGCCATTGTGTTGTGCCTGTTGTTGCCCGAACCCAAGGCCACCGCGAATGCCGCAAACCAGGCCCTGGAAAGCGACACTCTGGAGCCGCTTTGATGGTTTTATCGTATCGGGACTTGTCTGGGGCTTGAGGGTGGGTTATCTGTGCACACGTCGTATTCATCGATCTGCACGGAAACCTCCATGAGCCTCGAAGTTCCTGCCCACAGCAACCACGCCGGAAAACCTGCAAGCCGCATTCGGCAAAAGAACGAACAAGCGATTCTGCAGGCCGCCGAAGACGAGTTCGCCCGTCATGGCTACAAAGGCACCAGCATGAACACCATCGCGGCGAGTGCCGGGTTGCCGAAAGCCAACTTGCACTACTACTTCACCAACAAGCTGGGCCTGTACATTGCCGTGCTCAGCAACATCCTCGAACTCTGGGACAGCACCTTCAACACCCTGACCGCCGAGGATGACCCGGCCGCGGCCCTGACCCGCTACATCCGCACCAAGATGGAATTCTCCCGGCGCCAGCCACAAGCCTCGCGGATCTTTGCGATGGAGATCATCAGTGGCGGCGAATGCCTGACCGAATATTTCAGCCAGGACTACCGCGCCTGGTTCAGCGGCCGTGCGGCGGTGTTCCAGGCCTGGATCGACGCCGGCAAGATGGACCCCATCGACCCCGTGCACCTGATCTTCCTGCTGTGGGGCAGCACCCAGCATTATGCCGACTTCGCCACGCAGATCTGCCGGGTGACCGGTCGCACCAAGCTGACCAAGCAGGACATGGAAGACGCCGGCACCAACCTTATCCACATCATTCTCAAAGGCTGTGGCATCAAGCCGGCCCTCTAAACGAAGTTACCCATGCCTTTCACGCTTACCGGCTTTTGCGAGTTTCGCGAAGAAATTCGCAAAAGCCGCTTCATTACCCTCGCCGCCCCCATCAGCAGCCCCCAGGACGCCCAGGCCTTCATCGACCAGCACAGCGACCTGAACGCTACGCACAACTGCTGGGCCTGGAAACTCGGCGATCAATACCGCAGTAACGATGACGGCGAGCCCGGCGGCACGGCCGGGCGCCCGATCCTGGCCGCGATTGAAGCGCAGGACTGCGACCAGGTCGTAGTGCTGGTGATCCGCTGGTACGGCGGCATCCAGTTGGGCACCGGCGGCCTGGCCCGGGCCTATGGCGGCGGCGCCAACAAATGCCTGCAAGCCGCCGAACGCGTCGAGTTGATCAAACGTGTGCCGCTGAGTTGCTCCTGTGGTTTTGCCGAGCTGCAGTTGGTGAAACTGCGAGTGGCCGAACTGGGCGGGCTGGTGGTTGAAGAAGTCTTCACCGCCAATGGCGTCGACCTGCAACTGGCCCTCGGCGAAGCCCATATTGACACCCTGCAAACCCAGCTCGCCGACCTGAGCCGCGGGCGCATTCTACTGGAGCGCTGAAACTGCCCACATCTACTGTGCACCTGCCTGTGGATAACCTGAGCACACTCGCCTGTAACCCTTCTGTCACAAGGGTTCCAGGTGGTTGTTCAATTTTTGCTCAGCCCCCCGCACTAAAGTATTAATCCAGCTCAAAAACAGTCAGTTAGGCGGGTTATGTCCTTTAGAACAAAGGGCCGCAGCGCTTATATCCGCCGATCACGCTTGCGCACAATTACTGTGGAGCAACCTGTGGATAACCCGTGCAAGAGTGACCCGGCAGCAGAGCCCGCAACGCCCCGGCGCAACTGAGCGTTTTTTGATCAATTTTCTGCCTGGCGTACCGGCATCAACTGCGCCACCGCCCACAGCACTTCAAACACCACGACAATTACCAACACCACACTTGCGCCGTGGGCCAGCGCGTAAATCTGCCAAGTCGCAAATAACACCCGGCCGGCGGCGTCATAGCGGCCGAATATCGCTTGGGGATCACGGATTCGCAGCACCGACCACACGCACACAATCGAGCCCATCAGGTTGGCCATCAACATATGCACAGGCGCGAACGGCGGCAGTTCGCCGGGCAGATTCAACGCCACCAAAGCGTTATGCAGCAGAACAAAGGTCCAGGGGGTGACCAGCGCCGCGGTGACGATCAAATCGTACCAACCGCTGGCCCGAACCAGTTGACGGTATTGGTGTGCAGTCCACATAGCAGCAAGCTCCTTCAATTCAAGAAGCCAGCACGCTAAAGCCTGGAGTATGCTCCAGGGTCAAGCCCCTTCGAGCCCTCCGCATGCGTATCGGCGAATTAGCCCAGGCCAGCCAGGTCAGCCGCGACACCCTGCGCTTCTACGAGCAACGCGGGTTGATTGCCGCGCAACGCAGTGCCAACGGCTACCGCGACTATCCCGCCGACATGGTGCAGTTGGTGCTGTACATCAAGACCGCCCAGCGCCTGGGCTTCAGCCTGGCTGAAATCGGCAACAGCGTCGGCGCACTATGGCAAGCTCCAGATCCCGACAGCGCCGTCACTCAACTGTTGCAAGACAAGCTCAACCTGATCGAAACCCGCATCGCCGAACTCGACCAACTGCGCCAGGAGTTGCAGCAAAGGCTCGGCCAGCGTTGTCCACTGAACCCGTGAACCTCCATCGTCAAAGGAAGCCATTCATGTCCACTTCAAGAACCGCACTGATTATCGGCGCCTCCCGGGGCCTGGGCCTTGGCCTGGCCAAGCAACTGCTGGCGGACGGCTGGGACGTGACCGCCACCGTGCGCGATCCGCAAAAGGCCGATGCCTTGAAAGCCCTTGGCCCGGTGCAGATCGAAAAGCTCGACATGGATGACCAACAGGCCGTGATCGCCCTGAGCCAGCGCCTCAAGGCAAAAACCTTCGACCTGCTGTTCGTCAACGCCGGCGTCAAAGGCCCGGCCAATCAGGAACCGGGCCACGCCACCCTGGCCGAAGTCGGCCAACTGTTCTTCACCAACGCAGTGGCGCCGATCAACCTGGCCCAGCGTTTTGTCGGGCAGATCCGCCCGGATACTGGCGTGCTGGCGTTCATGAGTTCGATCCTCGGCAGCGTGACCATCCCCGACGGCTCGGACCTGGCCCTGTACAAAGCCAGCAAGGCCGCCCTCAACTCCATGACCAACAGTTTCGTTACCCAGTTGGGTGATCAAAAACTGACCGTGCTGTCGTTGCACCCGGGCTGGGTGAAAACCGACATGGGCGGCGAAAACGCACACATCGACGTGCCCACCAGCGTGCGCGGCCTGATCGATCAGGTAAATGCCTACAGCGGCAAGGGCGGCCATCACTTTGTGGACTACAAAGGCGAGACCATCGCCTGGTAAAAAACCGCGATCGTTATCGGCCGATTGCCGCCGATAACGATCCACACGTAAACTGCGCACCTCGCCCTTCCCGGCGACCCTGGATCAGCAGACAGGGCAACACTGAGCTGGCAAACCTGAACCCATCATTCAGAGGAGCCGGCCAATGCCTGCGACCCGTATCTGGTTAAAAAACCCCCTCGCGATTTTCACTGCAAATGGCCTCGACGCCCGTGGTGGCCTGGTGCTGCAAGACGGTGTGATCACCGAAGTGCTGGGCTGGGGACAAGAGCCCGCCGTGCCCTGCGGACAAGTCTTCGATGCCCGTGAGCATGTCGTCCTTCCGGGGCTGATCAATACCCACCATCACTTCTATCAAACCCTGACCCGTGCCTGGGCACCGGTGGTTAACCAGCCGCTCTTTCCCTGGTTAAAAACCCTGTACCCGGTCTGGGCCCGACTCACCCCGGAAAAACTCGCCCTGGCGAGCAAAGTGGCTTTGGCTGAACTGCTGCTCTCCGGCTGCACCACGGCGGCAGACCACCACTACCTGTTCCCGGAAGGCCTTGAAAACGCGATCGACATACAAGTCGACAGCGTGCGTGAACTGGGCATGCGCGCCATGCTCACCCGCGGCTCCATGAGCCTGGGCGAAGCCGACGGCGGGCTGCCACCGCAGCAAACCGTGCAACAGGGCGAAGTGATTCTGGAAGACAGCCGCCGTCTGATCCGCCAGTACCACGAGCGCGGCGACGGCGCGCAAATCCAGATCGCCCTGGCGCCCTGCTCGCCGTTTTCCGTCACCCCGGAAATCATGGAAGCCAGCGCCGAACTGGCCAACAACCTCGACGTGCGCCTGCACACGCACCTTGCAGAAACCCTCGATGAAGAAGACTTCTGCCTGCAGCGTTTCGGCCTGCGCACTGTGGATTACCTCGACAGCGTCGGCTGGCTCGGCCCGCGTACGTGGCTGGCCCATGGGATTCACTTCAACCCAGAAGAAATCGCACGCCTCGGCGCGGCCGGAACGGGGATCTGCCATTGCCCGAGTTCCAACATGCGCCTGGCATCCGGGATTTGTCCGACCCTCGACCTGCTCGCCGCCGGCGCACCGATTGGCCTGGGCGTGGACGGTTCGGCGTCCAATGATGCGTCGAACATGATCCTGGAAACGCGCCAGGCCCTGTACATCCAGCGCCTGCGATACGGGGCGGAGAAAATCACCCCGGAGCTGGTGCTGGGTTGGGCAACGAAAGGCTCGGCACAGTTACTCGGCCGCAGCGATATCGGCGAACTGGCCGTAGGCAAACAGGCGGACCTGGCGTTGTTCAAACTGGATGAGCTGCGCTTTTCCGGCAGCCATGACCCGATTTCGGCACTGCTGCTGTGCGGCGCCGACCGGGCGGACCGGGTGATGGTCGGGGGCAAATGGCGGGTGATCGACGGGCAGGTTGAGGGCCTGGATCTGAAAGGCTTGATTGCCGATCACAGCCAGGCGGCACGGGAACTGATCAACCGGACTTAACTGAAGAAACACCCTCAAAATGTGGGAGCGGGCTTGCTCGCGAAAGCGTTGGGTCAGTCAATATATCTGGCGACTGACACTCCGTATTCGCGAGCAAGCCCGCTCCCACACAAGCCCGGTTCCCACAATTATTTCTGCGGTGTTTTGAGGATTGGTTACAACCCCAACAGCGACAACATGATAAACGTCGCAAACAACACAAAATGGGTCATCCCTTCGATGGCATTGGTTTCGCCATCGTTGAGGTTGATCGCACTGACAATCAGCGTGATAAACACCATCACCGTCTGCACCGGCGTCATTGCCATCTGAAACGGTTGGCCGGTGTACAGAGCCATGGCTTCCATCACCGGCACCGTCAGGATCACTGTCGACAGCGACGCACCCAGCGCGATGTTCACCACCGACTGCATGCGGTTGGCCAGTGCTGCGCGCAACGCGGTCAAAATCTCCGGCGCAGCGGAAATCGCGGCCACGATGATCGCCGTGATCACCGGCGGGGCACCGGTTCCTTCCAGGCCCAGGTCGAGGGTCTTGGACATCACCTCGGCCAACGCACCAATCACGATCACGCCAAACACCAAAGTCCCGACAGAGAACGACAGGCTGATCGGCGGCGACTCTTCTTCCGGCTGTTTCTTGCGGCGTTTTTCCGGGTAGCTGTAGCTGAAGAAATAACTGTGAGGCCCCACCTGCATCCGCAGGAACAACGTGTACAGCACCACCATCGCGCCAATGGTGAAGGCCGAGTAAATTTTCCAGTCGGCTTCGGGGATAAATTCCGGCACCACCATCGACACACCCATGGCGGTAAGGATCATCACACTGTAGGTCCGCGCCGAATCGTCGTTATAGGACTGCTCGCCGTGCTTGATCCCGCCCATCAGCGCCGCAAGGCCGAGGATGCCGTTGATGTCAAGCATCACTGCCGAATAAATGGTGTCGCGCACCAGGGTCGGCGACGGCTCGTTACTCATCATGATCGCCAGGATCACCACTTCCACCAACACGGCGGCAAGGGTCAGGATCATGGTGCCGTAGGGATCGCCAACCTTTTCCGCCAGTTGCTCGGCGTGATGCGCCACGCGCATCGAGGCTACGACGATAAAACCGATCAGCGCTATGCCGCCGAGCAGCGCCACCATCTGCCCGCTGTGCAGCATCCAGTGCTCCAGCGGGTATGCGGCGATGGCGGCAATCAGCGCCAACAGCATGAATTTCTCTTGCTTGATAGATGTGAGCATTGCAGGCCTTTTGAACGCGGCGAATCCGTCATTGATGGGGTACAGACTGCACCGCGCCGCTAACGTTTCGTTACACCTTAGTTCACGCATCGCTTGCACGACGTTCGCGGATACTCACCGCTTGGTCAGGTTTTGCCGATTATTTCGGCGTGCGCCTGTAGAATGCCGCCATTGCACCTGATGAGAATTTATAAATGTACGATTGGCTCAACGCCCTGCCCAAGGCTGAATTGCACCTGCACCTGGAAGGCTCGCTGGAGCCTGAGCTGCTGTTCGCCCTGGCCGAACGCAACAAAATCGCGCTGCCGTGGAACGACGTCGAAACCCTGCGCAAGGCCTACGCCTTCAACAACCTGCAGGAGTTTCTCGACCTCTACTACAAAGGCGCCGATGTATTGCGCACCTCCCAGGACTTCTACGACCTGACCTGGGCCTACCTGCTGCGCTGCAAGGCGCAGAACGTGATCCACACCGAGCCGTTCTTCGACCCGCAGACCCACACCGACCGTGGCGTCCCCTTCGAAGTGGTGCTCAACGGTATCGCTGCCGCGTTGAAAGACGGCGAGCAACAACTGGGCATCACCAGCGGTTTGATCTTGAGCTTCCTGCGCCACCTGAGCGAAGAAGAAGCCGAAAAAACCCTCGACCAGGCGCTGCCATTCCGTGATGCGTTCGTTGCCGTGGGCTTGGACAGTTCGGAAATGGGTCACCCGCCGAGCAAGTTCCAGCGCGTGTTCGACCGTGCCCGTCACGAAGGTTTCCTGACCGTCGCCCACGCCGGTGAAGAAGGCCCGCCGGAGTACATCTGGGAAGCCATCGACCTGCTGAAAATCCAGCGTATCGACCATGGTGTACGCGCCATTGAAGACGAACGCCTGATGCAGCGGATCATCGACGAGCAGATCCCGCTGACGGTGTGCCCGCTGTCCAACACCAAGCTCTGCGTGTTTGACGACATGTCCCAGCACAACATCCTCGACATGCTTGAGCGTGGGGTGAAGGTCACGGTGAACTCGGATGACCCGGCGTACTTCGGCGGTTATGTCACCGAGAACTTCCATGCGCTGTACACCTCCCTGGGCATGACCCAGGATCAGGCCAAGCGCCTGGCGCAAAACAGCCTGGATGCACGGTTGGTCAAGCCTTAACCAACGACCGGTCTGGCGAGCCGGGCAATTTCCATTTGCCCGGCTTCACTGACCTGCAGCACCTGAGACTCATTGATCACACTGACCCAGTTCGACTGCAAACACAGTTGCAATAGCGCGACCCCCAACGCACCGCCCAGGTGCGGCTGCTGTTCGCTCCAATCAAAACAATCACACACGACCGGCTGAACCAGTGCCTGGGTAAAAATCCCCAGCGCAGCGAGTTTGCGCGCCCCCAGCGGTGTCACTTCAGTGCGCTGCTCCGCACGTTCGATCCACCCTGCTGCCATCATCCGTTGATACAAACCCGCCGCCAGTTCGCCGCCCAGGTGGCCATGGCAGAGCCTGGCCCGCCGCAAAGCGAGAGGCGCAATCAGTGACTGGGAATGGGTGGGCGTACTGCGTGCAACGCTGGCCATGGTGGTGCAGGCCAGGGCATCCACGGCGGCGCCCACGTCGGCGGCGGCCATACGGAAAAAGCGTTTGCCGCTACGGGCCTCGACGCGCAACAGCCCGCCGGCCGTCAAGCGTGTCAGATGAGCATTCGCCGAGGCCGACGACAGCCCCGCCAACGTAGCCAATTCATCGCAAGGTTTAGCCGAGCCGTCCATCAACGCCCAGACCATCGCGGTGCGTTTCGGGTCGGCCAGCAGGTTGGCGATCTGACTGATGCAAGGTGCCTGTTCCATGTGCTCATTCACTCCCTGTTGAATCATTCGTCTGCTGCAGTTCGCGGAAAAGTATAAGCGTGAAAACGCCGGGTTCCGTGCCGTCTTACAGCGCAACCAAGGACAGAGGCTGAAGGAAATTTCCCGATATTCCCGGAGTTAGGGTGTAGGGGCGGACCGCTCCGGCAACTGCGCAGTCAATGTCGCACAACGAGCAACGAGCATTTCCCGCAGAAGATTGATCGGCTTGCTCAGTTGCGCGCGATGGGCGCACAGCAGGTTGAGCGGCGTGCGCTCGCCCCGCAGCTCCGGCAGGATCAGGCGCAAGCGGCCGGCCAGCACATCAGAGCTGACATCCAGCCAGGACTTGTAGGCGATACCCACCCCGGCCACCGCCCAGCGCCGCACCACATCGGCGTCGTCGCTGAATCGGT
Organism: Pseudomonas sp. AN3A02; assembly: GCF_011765255.1. Lineage (NCBI taxonomy): Bacteria > Pseudomonadati > Pseudomonadota > Gammaproteobacteria > Pseudomonadales > Pseudomonadaceae > Pseudomonas > Pseudomonas sp. AN3A02. The sequence continues at coordinate 196,778 of NZ_JAARNI010000007.1, read as the reverse complement.
CGCCGGTCACGGTCAGGCTGACGTCGCGCTTGCCATCGTTGAAACCCCAATGGTCATGCACCCGGCTGCCGAGCATATACAGCAGGCAATTGTGTTGGGTGAGCTGTTCCAGATGGCGCGGTTCGCCATGCCGCGCCAGGTAGCTGGGGGCGGCGCAGAGCACGCGGTGGTTGTCCGGGGCGATGGGCAGCGCGATCAGGCTGGAATCTTCCGGCTCGCCGTAGCGCAGGGCGATGTCCACCGGCTGGCGGAACAGGTCGGCAATCCGGTCGCCCAACAGCAGGCGTACGCTCAGGTCGGGGTATTCGCGCTGGAACTCATCCAGCCAGGGCAACAGCTGGTTACGCCCAAAGTCCGACGGCGCCGACAGTTGCAGCACCCCGCTGACTTGGTCCTGGCCACTGGCCAATAAGCGCCGGCCTTCATCCAGGCTGCTCAAGGCGGCACGGGCGTACTCCAGAAAGCCCTCACCCTCGGCGGTCAGGCGCAGGCTGCGGGTGGAGCGCGCCAGCAAACGTGCGCCCAGTTGCTGTTCGATACGCTTCAACGCCGCGCTGGCCACCGCCGCCGACATGTCCATGACCCGCGCCGCCGCCGAAAGGCTGCCCAGGTCTGCCGCACGCACAAACAACTGCAAGTCATCAAAACGCAGCACGCTGACCGCCCATTATCAAAAAAATGTTGAAAGAGACTGCTCTTTTAGCGGGTTTTATCTTCGAGAGAAATAGCCAATCATCTGTCCATCCCGTTCATCACGTATCTGGAGTCGAATATGTCTGCTGCCTTTAACGTCATCGCCACGCTGATCGCCAAACCCGGCCAACAAGCCACCCTGGAAACCCTGCTGCGCGAGCTGCTGGAACCGACCCGCGTCGAGGCTGGCTGCCAGCAGTACGACCTGCACCAGGACCTTCAACACCCCGAGACCTTCTACATGCTCGAACGCTGGAGCGACGACGCCGCGCTGGCCGACCACGACCAGAGCGCCCATATCCAGAATTTCCGCGCCAAGGCTGCCGACGTGCTCGAGCATTTCGAACTCAAGCGCCTGAAGCTTCTTGCCTGATCAACCGACCCCTTTTTGGAAACCATCATGAAAGCCATCGCCTACTACGCCGCATTGCCCATCAACGATCCAAAATCCCTGCAAGACATCGAATTGCCAGAACCGGTCGCCGGCCCCCGCGACCTGCTGGTGGAAGTCAAAGCCATCTCGGTGAACCCGGTGGACACCAAGGTGCGCCAGAACGTCGCCCCGGAAAACGGCGCCGCCAAAGTGCTGGGCTGGGACGTGGCCGGCGTGGTCAAGGCCGTGGGCAGTGAAGTGAACCTGTTCAAGGTCGGTGACAAGGTGTTCTACGCCGGCTCCCTGGTACGCCCCGGCGGCAACAGCGAACTGCACACCGTGGATGAACGCATCGTCGGCCACATGCCGAAAACCCTGGGTTTCGCCGACGCGGCCGCCCTGCCGCTGACCGCCATCACCGCCTGGGAGTTGCTGTTCGAACGCCTGCAAGTGCGTGAAGGCAAGACCGATGAAGGCCAGAGCCTGCTGATCGTCGGTGCGTCGGGTGGTGTGGGATCTATCCTGACCCAACTGGCGAAACAGCTTACCGGCCTGAAAGTCATCGGCACCGCCTCCCGGCCTGAAACCCAAGCCTGGGCCAAGGACCTGGGCGCCGACCTGGTGATCGACCACAGCAAACCGTTGAGCGAAGAATTGAAAAACGCTGGCCATCCGCAGGTGAACTATGTCGCCAGCCTGACCCAGACCGACCAGCACCTGGACCAACTGGTAGAAGCGCTGATTCCACAAGGCAAACTGGCGCTGATCGACGATCCCAAGGCGCTGGACGTCAGCAAGCTCAAGCGCAAGAGCCTGTCCCTGCATTGGGAGTTCATGTACACCCGCTCGATGTTCGAGACCCACGACATGATCGAGCAGCACAACCTGCTCAACCGCGTCGCCGAACTGATCGACGCCGGCACCCTGAAAACCACGGTGGGCGAGCACTTTGGCGTGATCAACGCGGCCAACCTGCGCCGCGCCCACGAACTGCTGGAAAGCGGCAAGGCCAAGGGCAAGATCGTGCTGGAAGGGTTCTAACGAAAGGTTCTGTCAGTGTCGTCTGTTATTCATGTGAGTAATGGACGACACCGCTAGTCAGAGACTTGATCCTTGTCATATTTGTGAGCGTATTCGGGTTTATATTGGCCGCCTTTGCCACGCAATTTACGTGAGGAAGTCAGCAATGAAGATCCTGATAAAAGCGCTAGCAAGATCCGAAGGCAACAAATGGCAGGTCCGTCTCGACCAGAACGCCTTTACCTTCCGCAGTGAGGCCGAAGCCCGCGCGTTTGCCGACACCCTGCAAACCCGTATCCAGGCCCCTCACCGATTCCCCGAAAGCCAGCAGCGTTCTGCTGGCTGACCCGCTCAGTCCGCCGCTTGCAGTGCCCGTTGGCGCTGCAGGCGCTGGGTCAGCATCGCGAACGTCACCGCAAGCACGCCACACAAGCTGATGACCATTGCCATCGGCATCGCCGTGCCATCGTGCAACACGCCGACCAACGACGCCGCGCCAGCTGCCACACTGAACTGAATGCAACCGAGCAACGCCGACGCGCTGCCCGCTCGTGCGCCCTGCCCACTCATGGCGCAGGCCGAGGTGTTGGGCAAAATGCAGCCCAGGCTGGCGATGCAGATAAACAGCGGCACCAGCAAAGGCCACAAGGCGTCAGTGCGCAGTGCAGTAATTGCCAGCAACGACAGGCCCGCCGCCAGGTAGACCCATACCGTGCGCGACAGCAAAAACGCCGGGCCGCGTGAGGCCAGCAAGCGCGCATTGACCTGTGCCACCAGGATAAAGCCGGCGGCGTTGGAGCCGAAGACCCAGCCATAGTGCTCGGCGGGCACGCCATAGAGTTTGATAAAGACGAAAGGCGAGCCCGCGATGTAGGCAAACATGCCGGCAATCGAGATACCACCGGTCAAGGCATAGCCCAGGTACACCCGGTCCGACAACAACCGGCCGTACTGGCGCAGCGCGCCCGACAGCGGCTGGCGCGGTTGATGGGCGGGGAAACTTTCCGGCAGCCCGACCGCTACCGCGATGGCCGCCATCACACTGAATGCCGTCAGCGCCAGGAAGATCGACTGCCAGCCCCAGATACCGACCATCACCCCGCCCGCCAGCGGCGCGAGGATCGGCGCCAGCCCGGTAACCAGCATCAGTTGCGAAAACACCTTGGCCGAGCCCACCGCGTCGCATTTATCGCTGACCACCGCCCGGGAGATCACCATGCCCGCGCAACCGCCCAAGGCCTGGACGAAGCGCGCGCCGATCAGCCATTCCAGAGAAGGCGCGTATGCACACGCGAACGAGGCCAGGGTAAACAGGGTGACGCCGCTGAGCAGCGGCCCGCGTCGGCCAAAACGGTCCGCCAGCGGCCCATAGATCAGCTGGCCGATCGCCAGGCCCGTGAAGTACACGGCCAAGGTCAGCTGAATATGTTTTTCGTCGGTGCCGAATGCCACGGCCATGGCCGGGAAACCCGGCAGGTAGAAGTCGATGGCCAACGGCGCGAACGCGCTCAAGGCCCCCAAAATCAGGATTATACGAAGGTTCATCAGGCACCCAGGTGAGTCGGCAGCCCGACAGTCTAGCCGGGCATGGGTGCCTTGAACATAAAGTTAGCTCGCTAACTATCAGAAAATCAGGCGAGCTTGACGCTGTAGCCTTCTTCGCTGATCAGGTTGATCACCTCCGCCGGCGAAAGCAGGCTGCTTTCCACCCCGACTTCCTTTGCTGCGAGGTCGACGCGCACGCTGGCCGCCGGGTCCTTATCCTGCACCGCCTGGGTGACCGAGCGAACGCAGTGGCCGCAGGTCATTCCTTCAACGCTGAATACTTGCATGACATGACTCCTTTGATGAGGTTGCCCGCAGTTTTGACCTTGCCACGATGGCAAGGTCAAGTTCTGAAAACATCGGCCGGGCTGGCATTCATTCGCGCCCTCGGCCAAGCTGCACCTATCCACGATGTGAACCTCGGAGAATTCGCCATGCGCTGGTCATTTTTTGGCCTTGTCAGCCTGATGGGCTTGTTTGCTGCTGTGCCACCGGCCAGCGCAGATGAAGATTATGCGGTGCTGATCATTTCCCGGGAGCGCCTCGAAGTGCCGACCAACTGCGAGATTGGTTTGTACATTCAAGACCAGTTGGCCGGGCGGCTGTTTCAGGAGCAGGCCACCTCCTTCAACTTGCCGGCCGGGAATGTGTCGCTACGCCTGAAATTGTTGCCGGGGCAATCCCAGGGCTGCTTGCCGGGCATGCTCGCACCACCGGCGCAAAACATCACGTTGAAGGCGGGCGACGTGCGCAAGCTGCGTATCGCGCAAGGTCCGGACGGCATGTACCTGAAGCCGGCCGCACTGGAATACTAAGCCCACCCTGTAGGAGCGAGCTTGCTCGCGAAGGTCGTGAACGATAACGCGCCTATCCTGAATGAACGCGGCGCTCTCAGGTTTTTCGCGAGCAAGCTCGCTCCTACAGTAAAAAAGCGTCTTGACCTTCCCCGCAGGTCAAGGTTGATCCTATGGGCAATCTCTCTTGGAGTACTGCCCATGAACGGATCCACCACCTTCGACCTGCCGATCAGCGGCATGACCTGCGCCAGTTGCGCCGGGCGGGTTGAACGGGCACTGGGCAAAGTGCCCGGGGTGCAAAGCGTCAGCGTCAACCTGGCCAACGAACGCGCCCACATCGAAGTGCTCGGCCAAATGGACCCCAGCGTCCTGATCGCCGCCGTCGACAAGGCCGGCTACACGGCCACCCTGCCCCAAAGCGAAACCGCCACCCAGGCCAGCCAGGAACAACGCCTGAGCCACGAACGCTGGTCGCTGCTGTTGGCGATCCTGCTCGCCGCGCCGTTGGTGCTGCCGATGCTGGTGCAACCGTTCGGCCTGCACTGGATGCTCCCCGCCTGGGTTCAATTTGCCCTGGCCACCCCGGTGCAATTCATCTTCGGCGCGCGCTTCTATATCGCCGCCTGGAAAGCAGTGCGCGCCGGAGCCGGCAATATGGACCTGCTGGTAGCCATCGGCACCAGCGCCGGTTACGGCCTGAGTATCTATGAATGGCTCACGGCGTCCGCGGGCACGATGCCCCACCTGTATTTCGAAGCCTCAGCGGTGGTGATCGCCCTGGTGCTGCTGGGCAAATACCTGGAAAGCCGCGCCAAGCGCCAGACCGCCAGTGCCATCCGCGCCCTGGAAGCCTTGCGTCCGGAGCGGGCGATCCAGGTGATCGACGGTCGCGAGCAAGACGTTGCCATCACCGCCCTCAAACTGAATGACCTGGTGCTGGTCAAACCCGGCGAGCGCTTCCCGGTGGACGGCGAAGTGGTTGAAGGCCAAAGCCATGCCGACGAAGCGTTGATCAGCGGTGAAAGCCTGCCGGTGCCGAAGCAGCCTGGCGATGCAGTCACTGGCGGCGCCATCAACGGCGAAGGCAGGCTGCTGGTGCGCACCCTGGCCCTTGGCGCAGAGAGCGTATTGGCAAGGATCATCCGCCTGGTGGAAGACGCCCAGGCCGCCAAGGCTCCGATCCAGAAACTGGTGGATAAGGTCAGCCAGGTGTTCGTGCCGGTGGTGCTGGTGCTGGCCTTGGCCACGCTGATCGGCTGGTGGCTGTATGGCGCTCCGTTGGAAGTTGCGCTGATCAATGCCGTGACCGTGTTAGTCATCGCTTGCCCTTGCGCCCTTGGTCTCGCCACACCCACCGCCATCATGGCCGGCACCGGCGTCGCCGCCCGCCACGGCATCCTGATCAAGGATGCCGAAGCCCTGGAGCGCGCCCATGAAGTCAGCGCCGTAGTATTCGACAAGACCGGCACCCTGACCTCCGGCGCACCGAAAATTGCGCACTTGGCCGCCGTCGATGGCAATGAAGCGGCCCTGCTGCAACAGGCCGGGGCGCTGCAACGCGGCAGTGAACATCCGCTGGCCAAGGCGGTGCTGGATGCCTGTACCAAGCAGGGCCTGGACGTGGCCGATGTCAGCGCCAGCCAATCCCTTACCGGGCGCGGCATCGCAGGCACTCTCGACGGTCGGCAACTGGCATTGGGCAACCGCCGCCTGCTGGAAGAAACCGGCTTGAGCACCGGCGACCTCGCCGACTCGGCCAGCGCCTGGGAGGCGGAAGGCCGCACCTTGTCCTGGCTGATCGAGCAAAGCCCGCAGCCCCGCGTGCTGGGTTTGTTTGCCTTCGGCGACACGCTCAAGCCGGGGGCGCTGCAAGCGATACAAGCACTCAAGGCGCGGCATATCAGCAGCCACCTGCTGACCGGCGACAACCGTGGCAGCGCCCGCGTGGTCGCCGAAGCCTTGGGCATCGACGACGTGCACGCCGAGGTATTGCCTGCGGACAAGGCGGCTACCGTCGCCGAGTTGAAGAAGACCGGCGTGGTCGCGATGGTCGGTGACGGCATCAACGACGCACCGGCCCTGGCCGCGGCCGACATCGGCATCGCGATGGGTGGCGGCACCGACGTGGCCATGCACGCCGCCGGGATCACCCTGATGCGCGGCGACCCACGCCTGGTGCCCGCCGCGCTGGAAATCAGCCGCAAGACCTATGCGAAAATTCGACAGAACCTGTTCTGGGCCTTTGTGTATAACTTGATCGGCATCCCGCTGGCCGCGTTCGGCCTGCTCAACCCGGTAATGGCCGGCGCGGCCATGGCCCTGTCCAGCGTCAGCGTGGTGAGTAATGCGCTGCTATTGAAAACCTGGAAACCCAAGGATCTGGAGGACGAACGTCCATGAACATTGGCCAAGCAGCACGCCAAAGTGGCCTGAGCGCCAAGATGATTCGTTATTACGAGTCCATCGGCTTGTTGAAAGCCGCCCATCGCACCGACAGCGGCTACCGCATTTATGGTGCCGATGACTTGCACACCCTGGCGTTTATCAAGCGTTCGCGGGATTTGGGATTTTCCCTTGAGGAGGTTGGCAAGTTGCTGACCCTCTGGCAGGACCGGGGCCGTGCGAGTGCCGACGTGAAGGCGCTGGCCCGCCAGCATATCGATGAGCTGAACCAGAAGATCCGCGAGTTGGGGCAGTTGCGCGATACGTTGCAGGACCTGGTGGAACACTGCCAGGGTGATCATCGGCCGGATTGCCCGATTCTCAAGGAGTTGGCGTCGGGCAGTTGTTGCGCCTGACGAGATTTAACTGACTGCACAAAGCAAATGTGGGAGCGGGCTTGCTCGCGAAAGCGGTGGATCAGTCAACTGATGTATTGACTGACACTACACATTCGCGAGCAAGCCCGCTCCCACATTTGGATATCCACTCGCCGTTGGATCACTGCATCCAAGGCGGCGGTGGAGGCTCTTCCGATGCTTTGCTCGGTGGAGCATCATCGGCCGCACGGATCGCCTGGCGACGCTCTTCATCGAGCCGCGCGGCTTCGATCTCGCGGATAACACCGCCCACGTCAGCCAACTCTTCCGGCTCGTCGAACTCGCCAGTCAAGACGCTGGCCGGGTGCAGAGTGCCGGCTTCATACAGCGCCCACATCTCCTTGGCGTACTTGGTCTTCTTCAACTCCGGGGCAAAGCGCCCGAAATAGGAAGCCATGTTGCCCACATCCCGTTCCAGCATGGTGAATGCGTGGTTGTTGCCCGCCGCATCCACCGCCTGGGGCAGGTCGATGATCACCGGGCCCGTCGGCGTCAGCAGCACGTTGAACTCGGAAAGGTCACCGTGCACCAGGCCGGTACACAACATCAGCACGATCTGGCTAATCAGGAAGGCGTGGTATTCACGGGCCTGGTCCGGCTCCAGCGTCACGTCGTTCAGACGTGGCGCAGCGTCGCCGTATTCATCGGCCACCAGCTCCATCAGCAGCACGCCTTCAAGGAAGTCGTACGGCTTGGGCACGCGAACGCCCGCACCTGCCAGACGAAACAACGCCGCTACCTCAGCGTTCTGCCAGGCGTCCTCGGTTTCTTTCTTACCGAACTTGGAGCCCTTGGCCATGGCCCGGGCCTGACGGCTGTTGCGGACCTTGCGGCCTTCCTGGTATTCGGACGCCTGACGAAAACTTCGTTTATTCGCCTCCTTGTAGACCTTGGCGCAACGTAACTCGTTGCCACAGCGCACCACATAAACAGCTGCTTCTTTACCACTCATGAGTGGGCGCAGCACCTCGTCGACCAGACCGTCCTCGATCAGGGGTTCAATGCGTTTAGGAGTCTTCATCAGCTTTTATTGTGGGTCCTTTATTACCAAACACGCGTATGGCACTCGTTATACGGCAATCCTCTCGCCGCGGGGAGAGGGTACCGACCTTTGACCGCTTAAGAATGCATCCAATATGCCAAATTAATCTGCGATCCCCTGTAGGAGCGAGCTTGCTCGCGAAAAACCCGAGGGCACCGCGTTGATTCAGGATGCCAGCGTCTTCGTTAACGACCTTCGCGAGCAAGCTCGCTCCTACAGGGGGTGGTTGTTCATCAATAATGTAATTAGCGCTCAATAATCGCGGTGACGCCCTGCCCTCCGGCGGCGCAGATCGAGATCAGACCCCGGCCCTTGCCGGCCGCGTCCAACAGCTTGGCCAGGTTGGCGACGATACGCCCGCCAGTGGCGGCAAACGGATGGCCAGCGGCCAATGAGCTGCCCTTGACGTTCAAGCGGCTGCGGTCGATGGAACCCAGCGGTGCGTCCAGCCCCAGGCGGGTCTTGCAATACTCCGGATCTTCCCAGGCCTTCAGCGTGCACAACACTTGGGCAGCGAAGGCTTCGTGGATCTCGTAGTAATCGAAGTCCTGCAGCGTCAGGCCATTCCTGGCCAGCAAGCGCGGCACCGCGTACACCGGCGCCATCAGCAGGCCTTCGGCACCGTTGACGAAATCCACCGCCGCCGCCTCGCCATCACGCAAATAGGCGAGGATCGGCAAGCCACGCTCCTTGGCCCAGGCTTCACTGCCCAGAAGCACCAACGAGGCGCCGTCGGTCAGCGGCGTCGAATTGCCAGCGGTAAGGGTGCCCTTTTCGCTTCGCTCGAAGGCGGGCTTGAGGCTGGCGAGCTTTTCAAGGGTCAGGTCGGGGCGCAGGTTGTTGTCGCGGGTCAGGCCGAGAAAGGGCGTGAGTAGATCGTTGTGCCAGCCCTCGGCGTAAGACGCGGCCATTTTCTGGTGGCTTTCCAACGCCAGTTGATCCTGCTCGGCGCGGGGAATCTGCCAGGTCTGCGCCATCAATTCGCAATGCTGGCCCATGGACAACCCGGTGCGCGGTTCGCCGTTACGCGGCAACTCCGGCTTGAGGTGATGGGGACGAAGTTGTAACAGGACTTTTAATTTATCCGCCATGGATTTGCTGCGATTGGCTTGCAGCAGGATTTTGCGCAGTCCCTCATTCACCCCGATCGGCGCGTCAGACGTGGTGTCGACGCCGCCAGCAATCCCGCACTCGATCTGCCCCAGCGCGATCTTGTTCGCCACCAGCAACGCGGCTTCCAGCCCCGTGCCACAGGCCTGCTGAATATCGTAGGCCGGGGTCTGCGGCGACAGGCGCGAGCCCAGCACACACTCGCGGGTCAGGTTGAAGTCCCGGGAATGCTTGAGCACCGCCCCGGCGGCCACCTCGCCAATACGCAGGCCGTGCAGGTTGTAGCGTTCGATCAGGCCTTCCAGGGCCGCGGTCAGCATCGCCTGGTTGCTCGCCGTGGCGTAAGGGCCATTGGAACGGGCGAAGGGAATGCGGTTACCGCCAATGATCGCTACACGGCGCAATTGAGTCATGGAAAGCTCCCTGAAGGTTGTGGGGTGAGTCTTTGAGACTAGCCTAGGCTCAATCGAACGACTTTCACCTATTGATGGTCCACCGTTTGAACCCCAGCACTCGGAGAGCGTTCCATGTCTGACCGTTATATTGACTTCGCCAACTCAAGCCTCGGCCATCGCCTGGTCGCTGCCATTGGCCTGCCGTCACCGGTGCGCCTGGAACGCTGGCAGGCCGGACGCCTGCGCCCGGTGGAGGGTGCGCTGCTGATCGGCGGCGGCCCGCTGGCAACAAAAATCCTGCCGTTCGCCAATAAGCTTACCGACGCTATCTATAGCTACGGCACCGAACCCTCGACGGCAACCACCTGGATTCCCGGACACGGGCCCAAGCTCAAGGCCGTGGTGTTCGACGCCAGCCAGTTGCAGCACACCGATCAACTCAAGCAGTTGCGGGAATTCTTTCAGCCGTTGATGAAGAACCTCGATCACAGCGCGCATCTGGTGATCCTCGGCCGCGCCCCGGAAAGCCTCAGCGACCCGTTTGCCGCCAGCGCCCAGCGCGCCCTTGAAGGCTTCAGCCGGTCGTTGGCGAAAGAGCTGCGCAGCGGCGGCGTCCTGCAATTGCTGTATGTGGGCGACGGCGCCGAAGACCAGCTGGAAGGTGCACTGCGGTTCTTCCTCTCACCTAAAAGCGCCTACATCTCCGGCCAAGTGATTCGTTTAAATGCCTGCCCGACCCAGGTCGAGGATTGGACCCGACCACTCGCCGGGCGCAGGGCCCTGGTGACCGGCGCCGCACGCGGCATCGGCGCCTCAATCGCCGAAACCCTGGCCCGTGATGGCGCCGAAGTGATTCTGCTGGACGTGCCGCAAGCCAAGGCCGACCTCGACGCACTGGCTGCGCGCCTGGGTGCCCGCAGCGTCGCCCTGGATATCTGCGCCGAAGACGCCGCCACGCAGTTGATCGAACACCTGCCGGACGGCATCGACATTGTGGTGCACAACGCCGGCATCACCCGCGATAAAACCCTGGCCAACATGACCCCGGAATACTGGGACGCAGTATTGGCGGTCAACCTCAACGCGCCGCAAGTGCTGACCAAGGCGCTGCTGGACAACGGCACCCTGCACGACAACGGCCGCGTAGTGCTGCTGGCGTCCATCAGCGGCATCGCCGGCAATCGCGGGCAAACCAATTACGCCGCCAGCAAGGCCGGGCTGATCGGCCTGGCCCAGGCGTGGGCGCCGTTGCTGGGGGAACGCGGGATCAGCATCAATGCCGTGGCCCCAGGGTTCATCGAAACCCAAATGACCGCGCACATTCCCTTCGCTTTGCGTGAGGCCGGGCGCCGTATGAGTTCGCTGGGCCAGGGCGGCTTGCCCCAGGACGTCGCCGAAGCAGTGGCCTGGCTCGGTCAACCGGGTTCGGGCGCGGTCAGCGGGCAAGCGTTGCGAGTGTGTGGGCAAAGTCTATTGGGAGCGTAAGCATGGAGTGGCAAACATTAGGCAGCACCCCGTTTCTGCCGCCGCTGTATTGGCGTGCGGCGCTCAAGCGCAAGATCACCGGCACCACGTTGCCCGAACAAGGGTTGCGCTGCCGGGTCAGCGTCAACCCCAAGGAGGTGGCCGCCTATCGCAAGGTCTGCGGGTTTGCCGAGAGCCCGGTGCTGCCGGCCACTTATCCACACATCCTGGCGTTCGGCCTGCAGATGCAGTTGCTCACCGACAAGGCGTTTCCATTCCCATTGCTGGGGTTGATTCACCTGAGCAACCGGATCCGCATCCTGCGCCCCTTGGGGGGTGTGAGCGACCTGACGGTTGGTGTCTACGCGCAGAACTTGCAACCCCATGCCAAGGGCGCGACTTTCGATATCGTGACCACGGTCGAGGATTCATTGGGGCTGCTGTGGGAAGCCGAAAGCCGGATGCTCTGTCGTGGCGTGAAACTCGATGGCGTTGCGGCGGATAACGCGTTGCAAGCCCCCGTCAGCGTCAGCGAGTTGACCCGATGGAAAGCCCCCGCCGATATCGGACGCCGTTACGCTCGGGTGTCCGGCGACTACAACCCGATTCACTTGAGTGCGATCACCGCCAAGTTGTTTGGCTTCCCCCAGGCAATTGCCCATGGACTATGGAACACGGCACGCACACTGGCCGAACTGGGTGAACACTTACCCGCAGCCAATATTGAGATAGACGTCGAGTTTAAAAAGCCGGTGCGCTTGCCCAGTGAAGTGACCTTATGGGCAAGTGCCGCCGGCTCAAGCGGTGAGTTGCAACTAAAGGGGGCCGGGGACATTGAGCATATGACGGGACGTTGGCGACCTATCGCCTGATTAATTGTATATATACACCTTAAGTTATAGCGGGCTATCGATAGCCCGCTAAGTTTATTAACCCCATGATTTTAAACACCTCCTGCTTTTCAATTCCCTCTTATATATACCCTTGGTATTAATCACTAAGCGGACCACTCGTGGGGGTATATAAATCGTTAATACCAAGTTGAGCATTGCGAGAAGAAGTGCCCGGGTCTGTTATAGCCATAACGGACGAATGTATCGCTGCCCTTAGAAACAGCGAACTTCGATAACAACAAAGGCTGTACCAGGTGCAAGGAACTCAATCATGAAAACTCAAGTCGTGTTGTGGAAAGCAAGTACCGCGCTGGCCCTGATTCTGGCAGTAAGCCTCGGAGGCTGCAGCAGCGGTGGTGGTGGTCATCACAGTAGCGTCGCCGCGTCCTCTCCGGATGCCGGCGCCGGATCAGGTGGTGGCACTGGCGGCGGAACAGATGGAGGCACTGGCGGTGGTACCGGCGGTGGCACTGATGGCGGTACTGGTGGTGGTACAGGTGGCGGCACTGGCGGCGGTACCGGTGGTGGCACAGGTGGCGGCACTGGTGGTGGTACAGGTGGCGGCACTGGCGGCGGTACAGGTGGTGGTACAGGTGGCGGTACCGGTGGTGGTACAGGTGGCGGCACTGGCGGCGGTACAGGTTCGACCACTCCGCTGGTCACCGGCCAGGTAGTGGGCGCTGTTGGCGGTGTCGTCGGCAACGTCGGCACCGCGGTGGGCGACCTGGGTTCAACCCTCACCACTGTCCCCATTGTCGGCACCACTGCTGGCGGGCTCGTCACCGCGACAGGCACTGCCGTCAACAGCATCGGCACCGGCCTGACCGACGGTCTGGGCACACTGGGTACCAATAGCAATTCCCTGGGCATCACTGTTGCCGGCGTCGCCAACGGCGTGGCCGACTTGGGTACCGGCGTTTCCAACACCGGTAAATCCCTGGGCACTACATTGGGTGGCATTCCCGTGGTCGGTGGTTTAACCGGGGGCGTGGGTGGCACAGCAGGCGGCCTGGTCGATAAGGTCGGCCAAACCGTGACCATGCTCGGCGACACCTTGAGCACGGCCAGCACCACCGGACCACTGGGCGGTTTGACCAATACGGTCGGCAAAAGCGTACTGGTACCCGTCGTCTCCCTGGTGGAAAACACCACCGGCAACCTGGGTAATAAAACCGGCCTGGGCAATCCTGTCGGTGGCGTACTGGACAAAGTCGGGGCCACGGTCAAAGGTCTCGGTGGCCAAGTGGCCAGCGCGGGCGGTGCAGGCAACCCTCTCGGGACTATCGTAGGCGGCGCGCTGACCGGTGTTGGCAACACCCTTGATAAGTCGAGTGGCTACGTCAATCCGGCAACCACTACCCCGCAATCGGGTCTGCCTGAACTGGTCGGTGGCCTCGTCGCCAACGTGGGCAACGGCCTGAATATCGGCAACACCAATGGTGCTGTCAGTGCGGCAGGCATCACCGGCGGCGCGGTGGGCAACACTGTCGCGTCCCTCGGCACTCTGATTGGCGGCAACGGTGTAGCCAACACCGGCGCCACCGCTCCAGTCGCTGCTCTGACGACCAATGTCGGTGCCGCGCTGAACCCAGTGACTTCGGGTGTTGCCGGGCTGACCCAAAACATCGGTACCACTACCGGCATCGGTGCACCGGTGAACGGTCTGGTCACCCAAGTCGGCGGCGCAGTCAGCGGCCTGGGTACCAACCTGACGGCAGCCAACGCCAACCCGATCACCAACGCCGTAGGCGGTACGCTGAATGCAGTCGGCAATACGGTCGGCTCGGTGGGTGGCTTGGTCACCGGCGGCACCAGCGGTAGCGGTGGTGGCCTGCTCGGCGGCTTGAATGTAGGGGGTGGCACTCCCGCCGGAGGCACTGCAAACACAAACACCGGTGGTGGCCTGGGCGGCTTGCTCGGCGGGCTGACCGGTAAAAAGTAGAATTGCACCTGGCCATTAGACGGCCTCCCCTCCAGCGCCTACGCTTGGTTGAGACGAGAGATTCCAATGAGTCTCTCGTCTTTTTTATTGGCCAGTGAAAGGCCTTCCCGAACCGCGCCCCAGAGCCCGGCGGGAATCCGCGAAACGCTGCTGCAGTTTGACCATGGAGTGTCCTATGCGCGCCTCGACGCCGTTGTTTCTACTCACCCTGATTGCTGCCAGTGTCCACGCCGAGACCCTGCCCAGCTTCCTCAACAGCAACGACACCATTCGCAACCTGCCGGTGCCCAATCTACCCGCCGACGCCTATCGTCCGGTCACGCCGCAGACCCAGTTGCCCGAGCCGGCCGCTACCCAGAATCAGCCACTGTTGATGGACACCAAAGTGACCATCCGCAAGCTGCAAATCGATGGCGGGACGATCTACCCGCTCAAGGACGTGGCCCAGGTTTTCGAGCCGCTGATTGGTCATGAAACCACCGTCTCACAACTGATCGAAGCCACCCGTGGCATCACCCGCCGCTATCAGCAGGACGGCTACCTGTTGTCCTACGCCTACCTGCCTGATCAGCGCTTCGAAAACGGCCTGGTGCACGTGGTACTGGTGGAAGGCTACATCAAGGATTACGACGTGCAGGGCGACATCGGCTCAGTCTCGGCCTACGTCGACAAACTGGCGAACAAGCTGCTGGGCGAGCGCCCGCTGACCCGCAAGACCTTCGAACGCTACACCACGCTGATGGGGCGTATTCCGGGTGTGACGCTGCAGGCGCAGGTACCGCCGCCGGGCACTACCGATGGCGGCACGCACATGCAGATCCAGGCCTCGCGCAAACCCTTCACCAGCAGCATGAGCATGACCGACGACAGCCGTGGTGGCCTGCAAGCCCTGATCACCGGTACCAGCAATTCCCAGACCTCCATGGGTGAGCAACTGAGCCTCAGCGGCCTGTTCCCGCCGGGCGAAGACAAGGAGCACTACTACCGCCTGGGATACAGCCAGTTCGTCAACGCCGAGGGCACCCAACTGGTGGTGAACGCCGAACGTTACCGCGCCGACCCGCGCAGTAACGTGCAACTGGACGGCGGTTTTGAACTCAAGCCACACCAGGAAATCGACCGCTACTCCGTTGGCCTCAGCCATCCGCTGATCGCCTCCCCGACCGAGTCGCTGACCTTGGGCACGCGGCTGTATGCCGTGGACCAAACCACCCGCTATCAACTGGTGGGTTTCCCTCAACGCTTCGACCTGGAAACCAACCTGCGCGCCCTGGCTTTTGAAGGCGACTGGCGCAAGTCCGACACGCGCCAACTGCGCATCCTCAGCGCCGGCCTGTACCAGGGCATCGACGGCCTGGGCGCCAAGACTCGCAGCGACTTCGAAGGCATAAAACCCGACATCGACTTCTTCCGCCTGCGCCTCTCGGGCGTGCAGAGCGACAAGTTCTTCGATAACTGGCAAGGGGTCGCCTCGGCGGCCGTTTACTGGAGCAACGACACCCTGCCCGACAGCGAACGCGCGACGTTCGGCGGGCAGAATTTCGGGCGTGGCTACCCGGATGACCAGGGCTCAGGCGACAAGGGTTGGGGCGTGGCATATGAGGTCAACTACAGCTTCAACCGCAGCGGCGAATGGGTAAAAATCCTGCAGCCGTATGTGGTACTGGATAAGGCCAAGACCTGGTTCAACGAGTTGCCGGTCAAGGCCAACAACATGTCATCGGCAGCGGTGGGCCTGCGTTTCGGTGACAACAAGTACTACAACATCGCGCTGGAAGCGGCCAAGCCAATGTCGGACATTGCCCTGGACAGCTTCAATCGCCGGCCGCGGTACACGCTGAGTTTCAGCTACCAACTCTGACCCCTGCTGCCAACTCCGCCCTCTACTGTAGGAGCGAGCTTGCTGGCGAAGAATGTCCAGACAACGCGGGAAACCAGACTGCCCGCGTTATCGTTGACGTTTTTCGCGAGCAAGCCCGCTCCCACACAAGCCCGTTCCCACACAAGCTCGCTGCTACATCAGCCTGATTTTGGGGATGGGGAAAAGGTTGTTGAGGGTGTCGATCAAGCGCACCAGGTAGATCGGCTTGCGAAACAGGTCCAGTACCTGCAAACGCAGCATATCGCTGACATCATCCATCTCGGCATGGCCAGACATGACGATCACCGGCAGGTGCTGGCGAGCGGTGTGTTCGCGCAGGCGCTTGATCAAGGAAATACCACTTTCCTCGGGCATGCGCAGGTCGGTGATCACCAGGGCGATATCGGGGTGCAGGGTCAGCTCTTGCAAAGCGAAGGTAACCGAGGTGGCGGTAAAACAGACAAAGCCCTCATTCTCCAGCGACTCCGCCAGTTCAATAAGGGCGTCCTCTTCGTCATCCACCAAAAGGATTTGTTGCCGGGGAGACAAAGAGGAGTTCATGGGGAGATGCCTGATGCGCAATAGATCATTCAGCGGAACCTGCACATGCTACGCGAGCACCAGAGTCAAGTATGAATGGCGGCCTGTATCGCAGTAAAAATGCCCGTTACCGCGGTCCGGATGGGGGTAATAAAGGCAGCCAGCGCCACCGCAACCATCGCCGCAACCAGTGCGTATTCGATACCCGATGCGCCCTCTTTGGAATAGAAAAAAATCTGGACTTTGATGAAACCCGTGCGAATAAGATCAAGGAACATAATGACTTCTCCTTTGCGCTCACGGCGCTGGTATCGCGGCATCACAAAAATGATTTCGGTGTGCCACTAGAGCATTGTCAACAAACCCCATACCAACAACTGTAATAACTGATTAATCACAAAGTATTAGTCGGCAGGCTGACGCCAAAAATCCAGCTTTTTTCAGCGCTTATGGAGATATTTTTCGCCCGGTAATGGCATTTCGTCCTAGCTGAACTACCTTCAAATAGCGAAATAGTTAGAAGTTTGAAGCGATCCGAATACGCCAGCATTAGTAGGAAAGAGCAGTGGATGCAGCAGGAAAAGGAGAGCCTTCATGAACAGTCGGATTAGCTTGATCCTCGCCGGGCTGCTATTGGTAGGCGCATTGATTGCAGGCTACTGGGGTTTAGTACTCAGCCGCCCTGCCCCTGTCGCACCGCCCGTGCCCCCATCACCTGAAGTGGCGCAACCCGTAGCCGAAGACCAGACACGCCAACCCGTGGTGGTGCTGGCCCATGACGTTGCGCCTTTTGTTGAGCTCACCGCCGCCGACCTGACCCTGGAAAGACTGCGCACCGTGCCCGCCGGCAGCCTGACCAGCCTCGACCAGGCCGTGGGCAAGGTCCCTTGGCGGCCGCTGTCGGCCGGTACCTGGCTGACAGAGGAAAGCTTCAATTCCGGCGGCACTCTGGCGCGGATGATCCGCCCCAACGAACGCGCCCTTGCCGTCGCCGTGGATGAAGTGATCGGCGCCAGCGGGCAACTCTCTCCGGGGGACTATGTGGACGTCCTGCTCTTCCTGCGCCAGGAAGCCAGCAACCCGCAGCAGTCCGCACAAATCGTGGTACCCGCCTTGCGCCTGTTGGGTGTGGGCGACCAATTGGGGCTGACCAACGATGGCAAGCCCGGCTCCGTACCACCGACCACCCCAGATGAAAAACTCAAGGCCCAGCAAAGTCGTGCCAGCGCACGTACGGTCCTCCTCGCCGTACCGGAGCAACTGATGAGCCGGCTGATGCTCGCCGCCCAATCCGGCGTGTTGCGCCTGGCCGTACGCAGTGCCGACGAACAACTGTTGAGCCAATACTGGGCCGGTGAAACGGAGTCCGCGATCAACCTGGAAAACACCCAGCGCGATCTCTATCAGTTCAACCAACTATCCTTCAGCCAGGCGCCCCTCAACAGCTTCGGTCCAGCCACTGCCAATGGCGCTCCAAAACGTTCGGGGGTCGAGGTGATACGCGGCAACCAGGTGACTCAACAAACGCCCTGAAAGCGCTAAGGATGCCTTGAATGAGCAGTCGTTCCGTGTGGTTTTTTTCGCGAGTATTCTGGGGCCTCCTCACCTTGAGCCTGCCTGTCGAACTGGCACTGGCAGCGTCCGGCAACTGCACAGCCCTGGGCCAACTGCCGGCGGTACTGGAGGTCGGCGAAGGCGCTCAACAGGCTATCCAATCGCCGGTACCGATTACGCGACTGGCCATTGGCGATCCGAAAGTGGCCGATGTGCAGGTCAATGGTAACCAGGCGTTCCTGCTCACCGGCATCGCCTCAGGCACCACCAGCCTGATGGTCTGGACGGCCTGTTCCAGCAGCCCGCGCCAGAGCATGGTGTTCGTTCAAGGCAAGGCCACGTCGGCCCTGACCAGCCTGGCCCTGTCGCCGTCCGATGACCCTACGCTGCCCAGCCAGGTGCAAACCGACATCCGCTTTGTGGAAGTGAGCCGCACCAAACTCAAGGAGGCCAGTACCTCGATCTTTGGTCGGGGCGGCAACTTTCTGTTTGGCGCTCCAAACAATGTCGCCAACGCGGCGGCCACAGGATTTCGCGGGCTGCCGGTAAACAACGACACCTTCAACATCGGCTTCGGTGGCGGCCGTGTCTCGGCCATGATCAACGCCCTGGAAAGCAGCGGTTTTGCCTACACCCTGGCTCGCCCAAGCCTGGTGGCGCTCAGTGGGCAAAGTGCAACTTTCCTCGCCGGTGGTGAAGTACCGATTCCGGTGCCCAGCAGCGGCAGCAACACCATCTCCATCGAATACAAGGAGTTCGGCATCCGCCTGACCCTGACCCCGACCGTCATCGACCATGGGCGAATTTCCCTGAAGGTGGCGCCAGAGGTCAGTGAGCTGGACTACAGCAACGCAGTCACCATCCAGGGTATCTCGGTGCCAGCGCTGACGGTCCGGCGTACTGACACCAGCATCTCCCTGGCCGACGGCGAAAGCTTCGTGATCAGCGGTCTGATCAGCACCAATAACACCTCAAGCGTCAGCAAATTTCCCGGCTTGGGCGACATCCCGATCCTCGGTGCATTTTTTCGCGACTCCAACGTCAGCCGCCAGGAAAAAGAGCTGCTGATGATCGTCACTCCGCACCTGGTACAGCCGCTGGCCGCCAATGCCAAGCTGCCCTCCTTGCCGGGGGAAAAACTGCGCAATTACGACCCGAACTGGTACCGCCTGTACTTCCTCGAAAATGGCAATTTCGACCGCCGCAGTGGACTGTCCGAATGAGCGAAAGCCTGAGCCAGACCTTTTTGGCCATTACCCGCAACACCACGGATCTGGAATGGCTCCAGGGGGCTCTTGCGCCCTTGGGACAAGTGGTCAGCGCCGGGGCGGGCAGCCTCGACGAACTGTTGGCACTGGTGGACGTGACGTTCGCCAACCTGGTGTTTATTGGCCTGGACCGTGAACACGTGACCACCCAGTGCGCCCTGATCGAAGGTGCTCTGGAAGCCAAGCCAATGTTAGCCATCGTGGCCTTGGGCGACGGTATGGACAACCAGCTTGTGCTGAACGCGATGCGCGCCGGTGCGCGGGATTTTGTTGCCTACGGCTCACGTTCCAGTGAAGTTGCCGGCCTGGTTCGCCGCCTGAGCAAACGCTTGCCGGCCGTCACCCCGAATGCCCACTTGGGCGGGCTGACAGTACTCTATGGCACCCAAGGCAATGCCGACGGCGCACTGATCGCCAGCCACCTCGCGCTGGTGGTGCAAAAAAGCGGGCAGCAGACGTTGCTGCTCGACCTGGGCCTGCCACTCGCTGACAGCCTGGCACTGCTGGGACTGGAAAGTTCTTTTCATTTCGGCGACGCCCTGCGCCACTTGCGGCGCCTGGACTCCACCCTGATCAACAGCGCCTTCACCTCGGCCGAAGGCGGTCTGCGCATTCTTGCCTACCACAATAACGATGAGCCGCTGGACCGTACCAGTGCGGCCGAGCTGTACATGTTGCTCAGCGCCCTGCGCCAGCACTTCCAGCACATCGTGGTGAACCTGACCGGCCAACCCGACAGCGAAGCCTTGCGCACCTTTGTCAGCCATTGCGACAAACTGCTCTGGTGTACCGACCAAAGCGTGCCGGACTGCCGCCGTAACCTGGCGGTACTGAACCTGTGGCGGGAAAAAGGCATGAAACTGGACCATGCCCGCCTGCTGGTCGACCGCTACCTCAAGGGTGCCGCCCCCGATTCGGAAGCCCTGAGCAAAAGCTTCGGGCTGGAAGTGATCGCCGTGTTGCCCTGGAGCCCGGAAGTTCGCCTGAGTGCCAAAAACCAGGCCCAGACCCTGTTCTCCCTGGCCCCGCGGGAAAGCCTGACGCAAGCCTTGCGTGCCTTGGGTGAGCGCCTGGCAAAACGCTCCGAAGGCCTGGAAAAACCCTCCACCAACTGGCTTAACCGCCTTCTGGGGACCAAATGAACGGTGAGAAGCTGTTTGGTATTCCCCCGCGCGGCAGCGCCGGCAACACCGATCACGACGGCCTGAAACTGGTGCTGCATCGCTACATCATCGATGCCATCGAAGAGTCGGGAAAAAACCTGTTGGAGGGCACACGCCAGTCCCTGGCGCAGTTCGTGATGGACAAGGTGGCCGAATACATCACGCGCATGCACCTGGCAATTTCCCGCTACGAGATGGAACGCCTGGCCGAAGAGATCGTCGACGAACTGACCGGTTTCGGCCCGCTGGAAGTGCTGCTGCGGGACCCGACAGTCACCGAGATCCTGGTCAACGGCCCGCACCGGGTGTTCGTCGAGCGCGATGGCCTGCTGCAACAAAGTGATTTGCGCTTCATTGACGACCACCATGTTGAGCGGGTCATGCAGCGAATCCTCGCGCCCCTGGGACGCCGGCTGGATGAGTCGTCGCCGATGGTCGATGCGCGCCTGCCCGATGGCAGCCGGGTCAATGCGATCATTCCGCCGATTGCCCTGGACGGGCCCTGCCTGTCGATTCGAAAGTTTCGCAAGGACATGCTTAAAAGTAGCGACCTGGTGGCCATGCAAACCATCGACCAGGCCATTTTCGACTTCTTCCAGGACGCTGTCGGCAAGCGCTGCAACATCCTGATCAGCGGCGGTACCGGCACCGGTAAAACCACACTCCTAAACATTCTCAGCCAACTGATCAACCCTCGCGAGCGCCTGGTCACCATCGAGGACGTGGCCGAACTGCAACTGGGCCATCCTCACGTTGTGCGCCTGGAAACCCGCCCGCCCAACGCCGAGGGGCATGGTGAGGTGAAGGCCAGCGACTTGATTCGCAACGCCCTGCGGATGCGGCCCGACCGGATCATCCTCGGCGAGATTCGGGGTGTGGAAGTCATTGATGTACTGACCGCCATGAACACCGGCCACGACGGGTCGATGAGCACCGTGCACGCCAACAACGCCCAGGACGCCTTGCTGCGTCTGGAAACCCTGGTGGGCCTGACCGGTCGGGTGGTGGCGGAAAAAACCCTGCGGCAAATGATCTGCGCAGCCCTGGATGTGGTGATCCAACTGACGCGCCTGCCCGATGGCCGCCGCTGTGTCAGTGAAGTGGTGGAAGTGGTGGGCATACGCGAGGACGTGTACGTCACCAACACCCTGTTTCGCCACGACAAGCGCACCGGCTTCGGCTTCCTGCGGGAAGCGGTCAACCCAGCCGGTGACAAGTTGCGCCACGAAGGTCACCTGCCGGTGTAGGAGGCAACCCAATGATCGGTCCGATTCTGCTCGCCCTGCTGGCCGTGGCCCTTCTGGTGCTGGGGATAGGCCTGATGCGCAACGGTTTGCGCAAAGCCCAGACCGACCGGGTGTTGGAACGTCTGGCCGAAGGGCAACCCCAGGTCATGAAAGACAACTCGGTGGTCACCAGCCTGGAACGCACCTTTATCCGTGCAGGCCTTGGCAGGCCGACCGAACGTTTGGGCCTGTGGCTGACGCTTTGGGCCTTCGGCGCCCTGCTGGGGGGGCTCTTGGGAGAGTGGATAGGCCTGCTTGTGATGGTGGTGGCACCGCCCTTGGCACTGCGCCTGTACATCGCCATACGCTACCAGCACCGGCTGCGCCGAATGATCGAGCAACTGCCGCAGTTGCTCGACCACGCAGTGCGCAGCCTCAAATCCGGACGCACCCTGGCGGACGCGATCCTGAGCGGCATCGATGCCAGTGACGACCCGTTGAAAAAATCCATGGGCCGCATCAAGCGCAATGTGCAACTGGGTGTCAGCCTGCCAGAGGCCGCTCAAGACTATGCCGAGTTTTATGAGCAGGATGAACTGCGCCTGTTTGCCCTGGGCCTCAAGGTCAACCACCGCTACGGTGGCAACGCCAGTGACCTGCTGGAGAACCTGATCAAGATGATTCGCGAGCGCGACCAGGGCGCACGGCAGTTACGCGCCATGACGGGGGAAACCCGGGTGACCGCACTCGTGCTCGCGGTGCTGCCGGTGAGTGTTGCAGGCTACTTCCTGATCATTAATCCAACGTACCTGATGGCCATGTGGGACGACCACAGCGGCCAACGCTTGATGCTCGGTGCGTTCGCCTTGCAAGTCATCGGCTGCGTGGCGCTGTGGCGCATGTTGCGGAGTATCTGAGATGGCGATAGTGATCAGTGCCGTATTGTTTCTTGCCGCGTTATTGCTACTGCTGGCCAACATCTTGAGCGGTCGTCGCCAACAACGCCTGGTTACCCAACGACTTCAAGGCGAGCCAAGCCGTAACGACAAAATGAGTGAGTGGTTCCACCAGTTGGGCAGCACCCGGATCGGTCAGCGCACCGTCAGCCTCGATAACGAAACGCAAACCCTGCTCAACCGCATGGGCTGGAGAAAGGCCAGCCAGCGTTCGATGTTCGCCGCCTGCCAGATCGCTTCGCCGATACTTCTGATGGGCCTGACCGCACTGGCACTGGAGCTGTTTTTCCCCGACACCGAGCATGAGTGGGTGATCGCCCTGCTGGGCCTGATCATCGGTTACCTGCTGCCCAAGCGAATCCTGGTTTCATTCGCCAAAAAGCGCCAGGAGAAAATCGCCCGGGAAGTAGCGACCTTCATACCCCTGGTGCGCATTCTGTTTGAGTCAGGCATGGCCGTAGAGCAAGCACTTCGGGTCATGGCCTACGACGCGCAGAAGCTGTTGCCGGTGCTGACCGCCGAACTGCGCCTGGTGCTGGCACGCGTCGATTCCGGGCTGGAATTGGGTGAGGAATTGAACAAGGCCAGCCAGGTATTGGCCGTCGATGAACTGACCGATACGTGCTTGATCCTCCAGCAGCTGCTTCACCAGGGTGGAGGCGCGATGAAGTCGCTGCAGTCGCTCAAGCAACTGCTGGATGACCGGCGCCTGACCCGCTTGCAGGAATACATTTCCAAGATGTCCGCCAAGATGTCCGTCGTGATGATGCTGTTCCTGTTTCCCGCGTTACTGATCGTATTGGCCGGCCCTGGTTTTATTGCCATCGCCAAAGCCTTCGTGCCTTGAGAGGACATGCAATGAAGACAGTGATGATCGCCTGCAGCCTGTTGTTGTTGGGCGGTTGCGCCAGTAACGGGCAACTGCCGTGGGCGGGTTTCAGCGCGCAGGGCAGTTGTGCCAAGCCCACCTCCAATCAGGAGTTGTCGCTGAACTTGGCCGACGATATGGCCAACGAGGGCAAGCTCCACGCCAGCCTGGCCAACCTGCAAAACCTGCCGGACAACCTGCCCCAGGTGCGCCAGCGCCAGGCCAAGGTGTACCGCCTGCTGGGCCGCAGCGAAGCCGAACCGTTGTACCGCAGCCTGCTCGGTACCTGCATGGCCGCCGAAGGCGAGCACGGCCTCGGCCAGTTGGCAGCCGCGAGAGGGGACAACGGCCAAGCCATGGCGTATTTGCAACGGGCGGCCAGGATGTCGCCTACAGACGAGAAAATCCGCAACGACCTGGGCGTGGTGTACCTCAATCAACGACGCCTGGAAGACGCGCGCTTTGAATTCCTCACGGCCATGGAGCTCAAGCAGAGTGATCAACTGGCGGCGATCAATCTGGTGACGCTGATGATCTACCAGGACAACTGGGAACAAGCCGCACAAGTGGCCAGCCGCATGGGTCTGAGCCCGGAACAAGTGACGCAAGCCCAGGCCCGGGCGCAGCAACTCAAGGCACCTGCATCAACGACGACACTGCCAAAAGATCAGGTCGCAACCGTAAGCGACGCGCTGCAAGCGCCGGTCAAATAGGTTTGAAGGGAGTACACAGGATGAAACTCACACTGCTCGCCACTCTGCTGTTCGCCAGCCTGCCGCTGACGGCGCAGGCCATTGAGCCAGGGCCTTCTTCGCCACAGCAAAAACAGACCGAAGGCTGGCTGCAAATGCAGGTCAGCGGCGAACGGGCATCCTCCAACCCACAAAAGGCCACGCCCGCTGAACGTAACCAGGCCATGCAGCGCCTGCTGGACAGCTACAACCACCCTATTCCTGAGTATTACGACCAGAAACAGGGCGGCAACACCCCAGGCGGCGGCAGCAGTAACTAGTGGGCAGTTACGCGCTGGCGTGCCGGTGAGTTATTCGGCGATAGCGCCAGCGCCAACTGGGTGCGGTTGTGCATATGGGTCAGGCGCAGCACCTGGGACACGTAGAGTTTCACGGTGTTTTCGGTGATGCCCAGTTCACAGGCAATCTGATAGTTGGTCTGGCCCTTGCCTACCAACCTTGCGACGTCCAGCTGGCGCGGGGACAACTGATTGAAGATCGCCGGTATTTCAACGCGGTCAGTGTCGCTGACTTCGCCATCGGCCTCATTCGACTGTACGGTTTGCGGACTGCTGCGCACCTTGTCGAGGTCATGATAAAGATCGTCGATGGACGCCGAGAGAAACTGCAGCTTCTGGTTCAGATGCCCCAGGTCGAGGTTTTTCTGCCGGTCTTGCAGCGCCACGACCTGGCGTTGCAACCCTTCAAGCAGTTCGCCCAAATTGATCGGCTTCTGGTAGTAATCGGCAATCCCGGCGCGCAGGGCCTTGATGACGTCCTGCTTGTCGGCACGCCCGGTCAACATGATGGCTTCAAACACCCGCTGTTTGCCGGCCAGGCGTTGCAGAGCCTGGACCAGTTCGATGCCATCCATCTCCGGCATGTGCAGATCACACAGCACCAGGCCGATCTCGGTATCGTCACGGAAACGCTCGATAGCCTGCTGGCTGGAGTTGCAAGGGACGCAACGGTAACCGTTACTTTCAAGAAATTCGCAAAGCTCTTCCACGATCAGGGGCTGATCATCGACAACGAGCACTTTCACTTCAGAGGTAAGCTTGTTCACGCGCTACTCCATGCCTGGGCAAGCCAAAGACCGACCGATCCATTCCGACCACTTTCCTATACAACCTACCCATAAACGTAGACGTACTTTCCTACTATGTACATAGCGATAGCCTACGTGGCGACTAATGGGATCCAAAGCCAGGCCAGGCAGAACCCGACCAATAAAAACGGCACGAACGGCTGTCTGGCCGAGCGTTCCGGATGCAGGTATTGCAAGGTGTTCTTAAGCCCTTGATTCATCAGCGGCCACAGTCTGGGGGCCAGCAGTAGCCAAGCAGCGCTGGCGAGGCCAGCGCCGATAAAAGTGCCCAGTACGTAGAGGTGGTTGGTCGCCAGCCCCAATGCCGCGATCAACTTCACGTCACCGGCACCCAGACGGCCCAGTGCGTAACCGGGCAGGGTAAACAACAGCGCCAGGGCAAATGCCCCACCGCCCTCGGCGGCAGGCGCGCCGAGCCAGGTGGTACCGTTCCAAAGCAGGTAGACCAGCGCCAGCAGGCCTGCGCCGAGGGTCAAGCGGTTGGAGATCTGACGTAGACGGATATCCTGCACAGCGCACAGCGCCAGCCAAACGAATAGGACGAGGCTTTGAATCACGTAAAAAAAATCCCTTTTTGCTGAATGATTCTATGCTGATATCAGGCAGTAGTAGTCAGGTTAGACGAGTCATGAAAAAAGGCCTCCCTAGAAAGCAAAAAGGTGCCGCCGCGCTGGAGTTCGCGATGGTCTTCATGATTTTTTTTGCCGTATTTTATGGTCTGGTCAGCTACAGCCTGCCGTTACTGCTGATGCAGTCCTTTACCCAAGCCGCTGCCGAAGGCGTAAGACGTAGCGTCGCGCTGGACCCCTCCACGCCTAACTACATAACGGCACTGCCCAATCAGGCCGTCGCCGCGGCCCAGGCACAACTGTCATGGATCCCCTCGTCGTTCAAGTTCCTGCCCACGTATGTCACGGCAACCTATAGCGCGAGCTCGCTGCTGACGGTGCAAATCAACTATCCAACGTCCAGCCTTCAGAACGTGTTGCCGTTTCTGGTCCTGCCAGGTTTGGGTACCGTGCCCAATCTGCCGCCCACACTGTCCGCCCAGTCGAGCATGCAGTTTTGACCTCAGGGGATAAACTATTCGGCCGCCTGCTCGGACGTGGCAACCACCTGAGTGCGGACGCCCCCGCCGCATTGCCAAGCACCGCCGCGTTGCTGTTCTACCTCGACGCCCAGGCCCGGGTCGTGGACATCCATGGCCCGCTTCGCCATCGACTGGAACGGCCCGCCGCGCAACAACCGCCAGCATCGCTGCTCGAGTACCTGACCCCGATGAGCAGCCTGGTGATCGAAGGCACGCCAGGCGACTGGCAAGGGCAAACCCTGGACCTGGATTTCAAAGGGCTTGCCGGGCAAATCCTGCATACACGCGGCTGGGTTCAACCCGAGGACAAGGGTTGGCTCCTGCAACTGCTGGACATTGGCGACCTGATTGCCCATCGCCAACTGACTCAGCGACGCGAACACAATCAGCGCGTGAACGACCAGATCAGCGAGCAACTGCGGGTCTGCAGCCTGACGCGTCTGCCCGAGGTGCTGCAGGACACTCTTCAGACTATCTCCCAGCACTGGCACATCCCCTGCACGGCGATTGCCTTGCTGGACGAGCAAGGCCAGGAATGGTGTATCCAGGGCTGTTACACAGCCCACGACGCTCCGGCACTCTGGAGCAACGGGCAAGCCCTGGGCGGCAGCCTCGACAGCCTGGGCGGTACAGCGCCGGTGAGCCTGGGGGTAAACCGAGGCCACAGCGACCACCCGCGCCTGCAAGGGCTGTTTGGCAATACCGATGGTTTTCTGGTGCCCTATCACGATGGTCATGGCCTTGGTGCATGGCTGCTGTGCGGCCTTTATAGCCGCCAGGAACAGACCAGTGACCGTGACTGGCTGCAACTGACCGCCGCCCTCGCCGCTCCGTTGCTCGGCCGCCTGCGCGAACAGCACCATCAGCAGCAACTGGAGCGCCTCGACGCCCTGCAGGGACTGCTCGGCACCGGCTGGTGGGAACTGCCCCCACACAGCGAGGACATTGAACTCGCCCCGCAGTTGCTGCACACCCTCAACCACGGCGAGTCCACCACACGGCTATCGTTGCCGATGTGGCTCAAGCTGATTCACCCCGCTGACCGGGAAGAACTCGCCAGCCGCCTGCAAGACCTCAAGACCCTGGGCAAGCCGCTGTCCACCAGCGTTCGCCTGCAACCTACCGACCCGGCGCAAAACCCCATCTGGTACCGCGTACAGGGGCAAGCGCTGGGCTCGGGCGAACACCGCCGCGTGGTGGGCTTCATGCTCGACATCAGCGATATAAAAAATCAGGAACAACAGGCCGCCGCCGCCCACGCACGCCTGGATAACCTGATCGCCAGCTCCCCGGCGGTGATCTACGTGCAACGCTACGTCGAAGGCACGCTGCAACCGGTGTTCTTCAGCGACAGCCTGCTGCCGCTGCTTGGCCGCAGCCTGGCCGACTTCACCCCGGCGACGCTGATCCAATGGATCCACCCCGAAGACCGCGAGCTCTACTTCGACCGTACCCGCCAACTGCTGCGCGAAGGCAGCGTGCGCAGCCGTTACCGGGTGCTCGACAAACAGGGCGATTACCACTGGCTGCTGGATGAAGCCCGGCTGCTGCGCGACGACCTGGGCTTACCCGTGGAAGCCGTGGGCCTGTGGCTGGATATCACCGAAACAACCCTCGCGGCGCAACGGGTCAAAGAGAGCGAGGAACGCTATCGAATCCTGGTGGAAGATTCCCCGGCCATGATCTGCCGTTACCGTCCGGATTTGACCCTGACCTTCGGCAATACTCCCTTGGCCAATTACATGGAGTGCTTGCCTGAAAAACTCCCGGGCATGAACCTCAGCCAGTGGCTGTCCGAAGAGCAACGCGAGGCATTTGTGCAGCGCATCCGGCAGTTAACCCCGGAGTTCCCCGTGAGCACCGCCGAAATCAGCCTGCAATTGCCGGGGCGTACACATGCCTGGTGGGTGTGGTCGGATCGGGGCGTGTTCGACGAACAGGGCCAGCTGCAGGAAATCCAGGCCGTAGGCCGGGATAACACCGAAGTCCGCCGCTCCCAGCAGCAACTGACCCAAAGCGCCAAAATGGCCACCCTCGGCGAAATGGCCACCGGCCTGGCCCACGAGATCAACCAGCCGTTGAATGTGATGCGCATGGCCATCGTCAACGTGCTCAAGCGCTTGAGCAATGGTGATGCCCAGATCGATTACCTGACGGAAAAACTCCAGCGCATCGACTCCCAGGTCCAGCGAGCCGCCCGCGTAGTGGATCATATGCGCGTGTTCGGCCGCCGTTCGGAAGTCGAACAGCAGCCCTTCAACCCGGCGCAGGCGGTGGAAGGCACCTTGTCGTTGCTCAGTGAGGGCATGCGCGGCAAAGGCGTAGAACTGCGGGTGACGCAGACGGACATTTCGGTGCAGGTCAAAGGCTATGTCGACCAGTTGGAGCAGGTGCTGATCAACCTGATGGTCAACGCCCGCGATGCCCTGCTGAGCAAACGCGAACACGACCGCGACCTGCGGCCGTGGATTTCGGTGCAGATCGAACACGACAGCCGTCACGTGCGCATCTGGGTAGAGGACAACGGCGGCGGGATTGACCCACGGCTGCTGGAGCGGATTTTCGAACCGTTCTTCACCACCAAGCCGATTGGCGTGGGCACCGGTCTGGGGTTATCGGTGAGCTATGGCATTGTGGAGAACATGGGCGGCCGGTTGAGCGTCGCCAACAGTGAACATGGGGCGAAGTTTTGTGTGGAGTTGCCGGTGGTTGAAGCCTAATTTACCAAGGCCGCTTGCCCGTGAGGACGGCAGCTGAGGTTGGCGCCCACTTCCACCGCATTCAGGTTAACTCCAAGATTCTGCAGCAGGTTGTTTACCAACGGATCCAGAATCGGGCTGAGTACCCCGCCGATCACAGAACCCAGGGTGCTATTGAGCCCGTTGAGCAGCGTGCCTGTCGTCTGCAGTAACCCTCCCAACAGGTTGAACCCCGTCGGTTTGTAGACCTGAAACTGAATACCGCTTAACGCGTTGCTGATCGCGCTCAACAAGCTGGCCGTCGATGAGGGGTAATACTGTGCAGGTATCACGTTGATTTCAGGAGGCTGATTGTAGGTGTGGGGTGGCAGCGTACTCACGGCCGCGCCCAACTGACTACTGACGCTGAGTCCGATACCGCCACCGTAGAATGGCTTCCGAGTCGCAGGGTCGCACGTCGTCGGGCCGAGCCCCAGCAACGGTTTGAAACAGGTAATCGCACCGATATCAACCACCGGTAGCGGCGCGACCGGATCCAGGGGGGTGTTGCTGTTGAACGCATTGATCAGCTGCGGGCTCTGGCCAATTTTCACGTTCACCAGTGAGGCGTTGGTTTGGGTGGTCAGGGTCTTGGTCGCATCACTGGCACAGGTGAAACCGGTGACATAGCTTTCAGCCGTGCCCAGTTCCAGAACCACATCGATCCTGGCCGCCGGCGGGTTCGAGGAAGAGGACAGCACTTGCAGGTCGGTACGCTGGCAATAGCCCCCCAACACACACAAGAGCGAACTCACCGTACCGCCCAGGTTCAAGCTCAACAGATTATTCAAAACGTCCGAAAGTGGTCCGATCAAGCCATTCAGAGCAACGTCCACCACTGGGGTGTCCAGCACCGGCAACCCCAGGGTCAGGCCGAGACTTAGCTGCGCGGTTTTCACATAAATCCTCGTCGCCGAGGTCTTGTCCTTGGCATAGGTAGGGTCACCGATCGCCGACAATTGTGGCGGCTGGATCACTTTCAACCGGACCCCGCCGTTAAGCAGGCCCGGGATATTTACCGGGATGGTAGCCACGGCCCCGTTTTTGGTGTTGGCCAGTTGCACGAAGGCTTCAGCGAGTTGGAATACGTTCAAGCTGGTGTTCAGTCCCGCTGACACCGCACCCGTTTGCAGCTGCAACAGGCTGCCCAGGGTGACATCCAAATTGCCCACCACCGTCTTGATGCTGGTAAGGCCGCTGACTGCAACGCTGGCCGTATTGCCTCCGGCACTGAGCACCGTAATCGCCGCATCGAGCAGTTGGCTGATCTTGACGGTCTTGGTCAACAGTTGGTCGTAGGCCCCTGCCGTAACGCCCACGTTCAGTGCCAACTGGTTGAGGTAGCTGAGCAAGTTGATGTTGGTGTCTACCAGGCCCTGCCAGCCTGCCACGCTCAGATTCAGTGAGCCGCCCAACAGTTGGCCGAACAACAGGTTCAGTGCTGCTGATTTGCTTGAGTCCACGGTGACCAGCGTGGATTTAATTGTCAGTTGTGCCTGGGGCGGCAGGATCTTCGGCGCGGCCACCGCGATGGCAGACAGTTGCGTGTTGAAGTTGTAGCCGCCACCACTGAACAATGCCCAAATACCCCCGGCAACGCTGGTCATGATCGGGCGCGAGGCAGTTACCTGGATGGCATCGGTCTTGGTCGAGTCTGCGGAAAACACCCGCTGGTTGGTCGCTCCGATTGTCAGCACGCCGCATTTCACTATCAGGGCGCTTCCCGGCGGGATGACATAACCGTTGCGCACTGCGCTGACACCCGCATAAGTGGGCGCGGTGTTGGTGGCGGCCAGGCAATCGCCCTTGCGCTGCACAGCCTCCAGCGCCGCCATATCGGCAATCCCCTGCAATTGCCGTTTTTCCAGGTACAAACGGCTGCTATCGATCACCAGCAACAGGAATACCAAGGCGATGCCCAGGGTCACAGCCGCAATCAAGCCAATCGCACCACGCTGCCTTGCATGCCCGGCCAGGCGGCCGGAACGAAGTCGAAGAGACATCGAGCACTCCTTTGCCGGCACACTGCCGAGCGCTTACTCTCCTGTGTTGATTGGGAGTGTAGTCAAGAGCGGCGGGGGCTGCAGGCCAGTCGCCATGAGCAGGCGACTGGCGGAGGGCGGATTAACGAATCAATGCGGCGGGTAGTTGGACAGCACCTTCGTCACCGTCGCACGAATGGCCGCGCTGCGGTCCTGTGGCTCGGGGGTACTGGCGAGGATTTGCTCATCGCTGCCGCGCCACACCAGTTTGCCGTCCTTGCCGTCGAGCAAATCAATCTGGATGGTGGCCACCTTGTAGGTGATGTTGCGGGTTTCGTTGTACATCGGCGCGCCCCAGTAGCCATTCCACGGGCCGCCCCAGGCGCCGCCGTAGTTGGTGGTGACTTGTTGCTGACGGTCTTCGACGATCAGGTAGGTCTGCACATTCAGGTCAGCCTTGGTGCCCGGCGCCGCAGGGCGCAGGCCACGCTGGTCGAGCTGCTCGCCCACGGCCTGGCGGATGCGCTGTTCGGTGAGGTCACTCTTGATCCGCGGGTCATCCGGGCGGTATTGCAATGCCGGCTCTTTCCAGCTCCAGCTGCGGTACGCGCCAAAGTCCCGGCTGGCGTCGAAATCATGGTTGACCTGGCTGGTCTGGCAACCGCTCAGCAACACAACAACAGCAAGTGCAGCGATACGACGAAGCATGGTTTTTCTCCAAAAGACGAACTGAGCCTGAAATGAGAATAGCTGCTAACTGGGCGGGTAGGCAGTCATTGCCTTTTGCATCGCCTCACGCAGGGAATCGGCGCGTTCGCTGAGGCTGCCCTGGCTCGTGGTTTCGGCGCTGGTGCTCCATACCGGCTGGCGGGTGCGGGCGTCGAACAGGCTGATGCGCGCCACGGCCACCGTCACTTCATAGGTGCGTACCACCGGCACGCTGTTGTACATGCCGTAGCCGTTGCCGTAGCGGTTATAGCCGCCGTAACCGTAGCCATAGTCGTCCTGGACCTGGCGCAGGCGCTTTTCCAGGCGCACGTCGGCGCTTACCAGCAGGTCGGGGTTGCGGTTGTCATGCAAGGGGCGCAGGCCGCGCTGGTCGAGGGCGCCGCTGACGGCATCGGCAATCTGCGCCGAATCGGCCCAGGCCGAGCCCGCCGGTAGCTGGTTGTTGAGCCAGGCCCAACTGCGGTAGGCGCCATAGTCGCGCAACGGCGCCGGGTAGGCGCTGGCATCAAAGGTGTTGGCCGCCTGGGCAGGCGCCGGCGGCATCGGGGCGGACGCCGCCACATACGGGTTGTTGCTCTGGCAACCCGCCAGGCCCAGGCCCAGCAGGATCAGTCCAAGACAGCGCTTCATTTCGACCTCCGCAGACTGGGCCGCTTAAACCGGACGGCAGATCCAGTGCAAATAACGCCCAAGTCCGGCAAAGCTTGGGTGACGACGGTGTGCGAGTTCCATCTCCAACAAATCCTGCAACTCGGCGCGGGCCTGGAATTCCACCGGCATATAGTCGTGGAACACTCGCACGCCACTCTGGGTTTCGACCTGCCACAGGCCCTCTAGTTGCGTCGCCAATTCCCGTGGATCGAGGGGTTGTTGTGGCGTGAGGCTCTGCTTCTCGCCGGCCATGTCGTTCTTGCGCATTTTGCGGAAGTGGCCTTTGAGCAGGTTGCGGTAAATCAAGGCGTCGCGGTTGTAGAAGGCCAGGGACAGCCAGCCGCCGGGCGCGGTCAACTGGTGCAGCACCGGCAGGATCGCATGGGGTTCGGCCAGCCATTCCAGCACGGCGTGGCACAGCACCAGGTCGTAGGGCTCGGTGAGCTGACCGAGCAGGTCCTGCCAGGGCGCTTGAATGAAGGTGGCCGTTTGCCCGGCTTCGGCGAAACGCTGGCGGGCGCCTTCGAGCATCGGCTCGGCGGGTTCGGCCAGGGTTACATCGTGACCGCGCTCGGCCAGCCACAGCGACATATGGCCCAGCCCTGCGCCGATATCCAGCACCCGCAGCGGGCGGTCCGGCAGCGCTTCGATCAAATCGGCTTGCAGCACCGCCAGGCGAATCGCGCCCTTGGCACCGCCGTAGATCTTCTCGGCGAAACGGGTAGCAAGCTGGTCGAAATGACGGTCGCTCATTTGGCAAACCGCCGTTCGCTGTCGGCCAGTTTGGCCTGTACAACCTGATCCATGTCCAACCCCAATTCGCTGCACAACAGCAGCAGATACAGAACAATGTCACCCACTTCCTGGCCGGCATGGGCGAGTTTGTCGGCGGGTAACTCGCGCGACTGGTCCTCGCTCAACCATTGGAAAATCTCCACCAGCTCGGCCATTTCGACGCTGGCGGCCATCGCCAGGTTCTTGGGGCTGTGGAACTGCTTCCAGTCGTTGGTATCGCGGATGCGGTGCAGGCGTTCGGTGAGGCGGTCGAGATTCATGGGGCGCTCCTGAAGGTGTATAGCTTCGGGCGCAAGCCGCGCGAAGGCAAGTGAATCCCTGTAACCCGTAAACCTCTATGCTAGAAGGGAACTAGGGTCAGGTAATAACGACCAAAGCCTCAGCTACGCCCACCTTTTCATCAGGACACACACATGCAGGTAGAAAGCTTTTTCGAATGGCTGGGCCAGGCGCTCGGTTCCGTCATCCGCTTTATCGTCGACGGGCTCAGTGGGTTGTTCAATGCGCTGACCCACGCGGGCGGGAATTTTATCGATGGGCTGTCACGCACGCTGGGCATGGACACCTCGATCATCAGCATCCTTACCCTGATCATCGGCCTGATGCTGCTGTACTCGGCGGTGCGCGCATTTATGCGGGCGTCGATCATCATGGGGATTATCTGGTTGATGCTGGGATTGTGGCTGTTGAGCTGGGTGGTGCGTTAATAAAGGGCCAGCAAGGCAAGTCCCTTTAATTTGACGGACGTTTCCGAGACAATCTTTCAGCCTTGTGCCTGCCAGGACCGGTGGCTAGTCTTCGCTCCTTCACTGCATATCAGTGATCGGGTTTAGTCGCCCGGAATTAGTGAGCGCAAGTTGTCGCCCTGCTTCATGGCGGCTGTGCGCAGGGCACCTTCGGGTGCGCCGGGTTCCACTAGCCGGTCGACTAACCTGCGTACAGCCGCCACCCTCGTTTAGTCGCGCGGGTGTCAGCTCCTTACCTACTAGTGGAGTTACACCATGAATAAGCTCGTCCCCGATCCACCCAGCGACCTCCTCAACGACCGCGCCGCCTTCAATCGCGCCCTCGAACACTACCTGCCATCGCAGGGTTTCCACACCATCAACGAAGACCTGAGCTTCGAAGACTCCCTGCTCTACACCGCCAGCCTGCTGAGCAGCGCCTCGGCCACTGCGCTTGATTGCAGTGAGCTGCTGGAGAGCCCACAGCGGGCGAAGATCCTGGCCGTTTGGCACTTGCTGGAAATTGCCAAGACCACCGTCGACCGCTCCATCGAATGCCTGCACCCGCGCAAAACCTGACACTACGCGGTCAAAACTGTGGGAGCGGGCTTGCTCGCGAAGGCGGTGGGTCAGCCAATACATCCGGCGACTGACACACCGCTTTCGCGAGCAAGCCCGCTCCCACATTGGATCTGCGGCGCAGCTAATGGACAGTTACACTACCGCTCCCCAAAGGAGCCCGCATGACTTCCCTGCTAACCGACTGGCGCGACCGCCCCACCCACCGCCGCGTGTGGGCCCTCGCCGCGCCGATGATCCTGTCGAACATCTCCGTGCCGCTGGTAGCGCTGGTAGACAGCATGGTCATCGGCCACCTGCCCCACGCCCATCAACTCGGAGCCGTGGCCGTCGGGGCCAGCCTGTACACCTTCCTCGCCTGGGCCATGGGCTTCCTGCGCATGGGCTCCACCGGTTTTGCCGCCCAGGCCGCCGGGCGCGGTGACGGCGCCGCGCTGAGGCAGATTCTGTTGCAGGGGCTGCTGTTGGCGCTGGGCCTGGCGATGTTGCTGGGCAGCATCGGCATTCCCTTAAGCGGCCTGGTGCTGGAGTGGATGCAGCCCTCCCCCGAGCTGAACCAGCTGACCCGGGAATTCTTCCATACCCGCCTCTTCGGCCTGCCCGCCGCCCTGGCCAGCTACGCGCTGGTGGGCTGGTTCCTCGGCACCCAGAACGCCCGCGCACCGCTGGCGATTCTGCTGACCACCAACCTCGTCAACATCGCCCTTAATCTGTGGTTCGTGCTGGGTTTGGATTGGGGCGTGGTCGGCTCGGCACGCGCCTCGGTGATCGCCGAATGGACCGGCGCCCTCCTTGGCCTGGCCCTCACCCAAAAAGCCCTGCGGGCCTACCCTGGCCATATCGCTTGGGCGGCACTCAAACTGTGGCAAAGCTGGCGCCCGCTGCTGGCGGTGAACCGCGATATCTTCATCCGCAGCCTGGCCCTGCAATCGGTGTTTTTCATGATTACCGTCCAAGGCGCGCGTCTGGGGGATGCCACCGTGGCGGCGAATGCGCTGCTGCTTAACGGATTACTGCTGACGGCTCATGCCCTGGACGGATTGGCCCACGCCGTGGAGGCGTTATGCGGCCACGCCATCGGCGCCCACGACCGCCAGGCCTTGCGCCGTTCGCTGGTGGTGGCCTGCGGTTGGTCGCTGCTGGCCAGCGTCGGCTTCGCGATCCTGTTCGCCGTGTTCGGCCACTTGTTTATCGCGATGCAAACCGACATCCCGAGCGTGCGCGAAACCGCCGACATCTACCTGCCCTACCTCGCCGTACTGCCGTTGATTGCCGTGTGGAGCTACCTGCTGGACGGCCTGTTTATCGGCGCTACCCGCGCCCGGGAAATGCGCAATGGCATGCTGCTGACGGTGGTGATTGTGCTGCCCTTCGCCTGGGCATTGCAGAGCCTTGGCAACCACGGCTTGTGGATAACCTTCCTGCTGTTCATGGCCCTGCGCAGCCTCACGCTGTGGGCGATTGCCTGGCGCCTGAACAAGCAGGACCGCTGGCTCACTGGCCCGGCGTGAAGGTGATAAACGCCGTGACCCGGTCGAGCACCGGCGCCAGCCAGCGCAGTGGCCGGGACATCGACGCCACCAACGTGGCATGGCTGGTCTTGGCGAAGTAGAACTCCTCCACCGGCACGCCCGCCGCCCGCAGTTTGTTCGCCAAGCCGCCAGTATTGCGCTTGGGGTTGACCAGGTTGTCGTCCACCGATGCAATCAACAGGCTCGGCGGTGCGTCATGGCTGACGTGATTGATGGGTTGGGAATCGGGCGGCGAATCCGGGTAAAAGAACACCGGGCGCACATCACGGTTTTCAATCGGCAGGAAATCATACGGCCCGGCGAGGCCGATCCAGCCCTTGAGCATGGACGGCGACAGGCCCACCGCCGCCAGTAATCGTGGATCCAGCGCCAGCATGGCCGCGTTATAAGCGCCGGAGCTGTGGCCCATCAGGTAAAGCTGCTTGGGGTCGGCGCCGTACTCGGCGATGTGTTGATGGGTCCAGGACACGGCTTTTGCACCATCCTGCAAAAACGCCGGGTAGCGCACTTGGGGATAAAGCCGGTAATCGGCAATCACCACCACGATTCCACGCGAAGCCAGGGCCTCGCCTACAAAACCGTAGTCATCCTTTGAGCCGCTGTTCCAGCTGCCGCCATAGAAAAACACCACGACGGGCGCGTTGGGCAAGGCGGTGACGGGACGGTAGATATCGAGTTTCTGGCGGGGGTCGTCGCCGTAGGCGATGGAGGAGGTTTTGGTGAAGGTGCTGGTGGGGGTGAGTGCGTTGAGCACTTTGATGGGCGAACAAGCCGCAAGAAGCGCGGCTATGGCCAGGGTGAGCGCTTGCAAGAGCTTTCTCGACATTATTCAGGCCCTATAAAAACTGCAGGACTTGCGGCGATCCAAATGTGGGAGCGGGCTTGCTCGCGAAGGCGGCGTGTCAGTCAATACATGGGCAAACTGATACACCGCCTTCGCGAGCAAGCCCGCTCCCACACTGGATCTCTGTCACTTTGAGATCTTTGTCAGCCTGGGAGCGGTGTACTTACGAGGACAGGTACGACGAACGAGTCAGGCCCAATCGCAACGCATCCAGGAACTGGGTCCGCTCCGCCGCCGTGATCTTCGCGCTGGCGCACTTGTCACGGTAGTGAGTCATCAACTCTTCCGGCGACAAGTGCACGTAGCGCAGCATGTCTTCGATGGTGTCGTGGGTCTCGATCCCGGCGCTGTACACCGAACCGTCTTCACGCTGGTAGATGTTCACCGAGTCGGTGTCACCGAACAGGTTGTGCATGTCGCCCAAAATTTCCTGGTAGGCACCCACCAGGAAGATGCCCAGCAAGTAATCTTCACCCTCGTTCACCGCGTGCACCGGCAGGCTGGTCTCGATGCTTTGCTCATCCACGTACTGCTTGATCTTGCCGTCGGAGTCGCAGGTCAGGTCTTGCAGCACGGCACGGCGCAGCGGCTCTTCGTCGAGGCGATGCAGCGGCAGGATCGGCAGTACCTGGCCGATGGCCCAGGTGTCCGGCAGGCTCTGGAATACCGAGAAGTTGCAGATGTACTTGTCGGCCAGCTTGTCGTTGAGTTCGTCCAGCACCTGGCGATGGGAGCGCTGGCGCGCCTTCAACGAGTTGTGCAGGCGGCGGCACACGGCGAAGTAGCACTGCTCGGCCAGGGCCTTTTCGGCGAGGGTCATTTTGCCGTCAGCGTACTGGGTGGCCACATCGCTCATGTAGTGCGTGGCGCGCCAGTAGGTTTCGGTGACCATTTCAATGTCGGTCGGGCCCAGCAGGTCCACCAGCCATTGAACGGTTTCCGGCAGGCTTTCCTTGTTCTCGATCACCGGCACGTCGTCGTTGTGTTTCTCGACGTCGGTCACTTGCACCACCAGCATGGCGTGGTGGGCGGTCAGGGAACGGCCGCTCTCGGAGAAGATGTTCGGGTGCGGCAGGCTCTGCGCGTCGCAGAATTCCTTGAGCATGCCCACGACCACGCCGGCGTAGTCGTCCATGTCGTAGTTGATGGAACTGGCGTTACGCGAGTGGGTACCGTCGTAGTCCACACCCAGGCCGCCGCCCACGTCGATGTGGTCCACCGGCAGGCCGAGGTTGCGCAGTTCGCCGTAGTAACGAATGGCTTCCTTGAACCCGTGCTGGTAGTCGGCCAGGTTGGCGATCTGCGAACCCATGTGGAAGTGCAGCAGGCGGATGCCCTGGTCCAGGCCCGCCGCGCGGAAGCGCTCGACCACAGACAACAGTTGCGCCGCCGACAAACCGAATTTGGATTTCTCGCCGCCGGTGTCCGCCCACTTGCTCGACGCCAGGGACGACAGGCGAACTCGCAGGCCCACCTGTGGCTTGACCTTGAGGTTGGCGGCTTCTTCGATCACCAGGCCGACTTCGGATTCTTTCTCGATCACAATAAATACGTTGTGGCCAAGCTTCTGGCCCATCAGCGCAAGGCGGATGAACTCACGGTCTTTGTAACCGTTGCAGACGATGGTGCCGCCTTTCGGCGCCAGGGCCAGCACGGCCAGCAGCTCCGGCTTGGAGCCGGCTTCCAGGCCGATGGACACGTCCTGGGTGGCGATGATGTTCTCGATCACCGCTTCCTGCTGGTTCACCTTGATCGGGTACAGCGCGGTGTATTTGCTCTGGTATTCCAGGCGCTCGATATTCGCGTCGAAGGCACCGGTCAGTTGGCGCACGCGGTCTTGCAGGATGTCGGGGAAGCGCACCAGCAACGGCAGGGACAGGCCGCTTTTACGCAGCTGGTCTACTTGCTCGTACAGGTCGACAGGCGTGCTGTTCGGGCCGTTCGGACGGACTTCAACGCGACCGGCATCATTGATCGCGAAATACCCGGCCCCCCAATGGCGAATCCCGTAAACACTGCGGCTGTCCGCAACTGTCCATTGGCTGCCATCGTCTTTGCGTGTGCGTCGTACGGACATCGAAGTCCCCTATAAATGAAGTCGAAGTGCACCGGCCTGATCAGAGGCTGGCGCAGTCTAAAGAATGAAAATGACGATTTGCCTGTGAGAGGGGTAGACCCCACTTGCAGGACAGAGTTTAGACACCGGTCAGGAACAGGCTCTGTGAAAACCATGGAGACGACAGTTTGCGTTCAGCAAGCGGGTCATCGGGGTGGTTTTCACAGAGGCTGCTAACCGCCGGATTTCTTCGCCTTGTAACCCAGCTTGATCAGCTCGGCCAACAGCAACTCGACGTGGTCGCCCTGAATCTCGATGATGCCGTCTTTCAAGGCGCCACCGGTGCCACAGCGCTTTTTCAGCGTCGTGGCCAACTCCTTCAGGGCATCTTCGGCCAGGGGCACGCCGGTGATGGTGGTCACCGTCTTGCCGCCACGGCCCTTGCTCTCGCGACGGACGCGGGCAATACCATCGCCTTCGGGAATCAGGGTTGTTTTGCAGGTACACGCGTCCACGGGCTGGCGACAGTCCGGGCAGTGTCGACCTGCGTCGGTGGAAAATACCAGGCCACCAAGGGCGGCGAAGGATGCGGCTTTTTTGGCCACCGGCAATCCTCTTGGGAGGACAAAGACTGATCGATGGGATCATCGACCGCGAAGCCCCACTCAGGCAGGGGCAGCGCTACTGAGCCGCAGATATTCAAACCACTGTAGGAGCGAGCTTGCTCGCGAAGGTCGTCAACGATTACGCGGGCATTCAGACAGCACGCGTCGTGCTTACGTTTTTCGCGAGCAAGCTCGCTCCTACAGGGTGGAACAACAGCGGTTCAGCCTGAAAAGTCGCGCAGTGTAACGGCAAAAAGGCCCCTTGCTAAGAGCCAAATGGCGCCAATTTATGCAACTTTAGCGACGCAGGGCCAAATAACGACGCAAGCCTTCCTGCGCATCCGGGCAATAGGGCTTTTGTTCGGCCTCCTGCAACACCGTCGCCAGTGGCAGAAAGCGCGCTTCCATGACTTCTTCCGGCTGGATCCGCAACGGCCCGTCCCACACGGCAGAGAACGAGGTGCACCAGAGCCGGCTGTCGCCGTCTTCGAAGTAGAAGTGGTCGTGCGGGGTCAATTCGACGCCGCTTACCCCCAGCTCCTCTTCCAGCTCCCGGGCCGCCGATTCGGCGTAGGACTCGTGGGCCGCCACCATGCCGCCCGCCGCCGTGTCCCAGAACCCCGGGTACATGGCTTTGCTCAGGGTGCGCCGGTGCACACACAGCTCACCGGCAGAGTTGAACAGGAAGATAAAGGTGCAGCGCCCGATCAGCCCGCGCTGGCGCAGGTCGGAACGCACCAGGCTGCCGAGCAGGTTGTCCTGCTCGTCGACCCAGGCAATCAGTTCGGCGTCGGAGGCCGCGCGGTGCGCAGCCTCCCGGGTGGAAGCGTCCATCATCAACCTTGGTTAAGCAGCTGACGCAAGTCGATCACTGCAGCGTTGGCCCGGGAAATGTAGTTGGCCATGACCAGCGAATGGTTGGCGAGGACGCCAAAGCCACTGCCGTTGAGAATCATCGGGCTCCATACCGGCTCCTGCGAGGCTTCCAGCTCACGAATGATCTGGCGCACGCTGACGGTGGCGTTCTTCTTGGCCAGCACGTCGGCGAAGTCGACTTCGATGGCACGCAGCAGGTGGGACAAGGCCCAGGCCTGGCCGCGGGCTTCGTAGAACACGTTGTCGATCTGCATCCATGGGGTTTCCACCACTTCTTCGTCGACCTGCGGCACTTCACCCGGCGCCAGCGCTTCGGTTTTCAGCGCGGTGTTGAGCTTGACCCGGCCCACGCTGGCCGACAGCCGTTGCGACAGCGAACCCAAACGGGTCGCCACATCACCCAGCCAGTTGTTCAGGTTGTCGGCACGCGCATAGAACAGCGCGCCGCGCTGATTCGGGTCGGACAAACGCGCTTCGTAGCGGCTCAGGGAATTGATGCCTTCCTGGTATTCCGACTCGCTGGACGGCAGCACCCAGCTCTTGTTGTCGAAGTTGAAACGCGGTTCGGCCTTGGCCAGGTCCGCGTCTTCCGCCGACTGCGACTGGGAACGGGCGAAGTCTTTGCGCAAGGCACGGGTCAGGTCACGCACCTGCACCAGCACGCCGTATTCCCAGCTCGGCATGTTGTCCATCCACAGGCCCGGCGGGAAACGGTCGTTGGAAATGTAGCCACCCGGCTTATTCAGCAAAGTGCCCACCACGGTCTTGAGGGTTTCGACGGTGGTGAAGCCCACCACCATCTGCTTGCCTTCCTTCTCGGCGGCAATCTGCGCGTTCTGCTGAACCGGGAACAATGCAGGCTCTTCGCTCCAGTACCAACCCAGGGCACCGGTGACCAACAGATACAACGCAACCAGCGAGAGCAATGCACGGCTCATCAGCATGTTACGGAAATAGCTGCGGGGGGCCGACTTGGTTTCAGGGGCCGGGCCCTTTGCACTGCCTGCGCGGTTTTTCCAGTCCAGCATGGCGATATCCTTTCAATCACTTGAGTTCAATAGCTACGACCACAACCCTACCCCATCGTGCCGAGCCGTGCGGCGCTTTTAGTCAGGGTGGCGCTTGTGCGCGGCTCGACTATAAAGGATGCACGCTGTTTACGCCCGCGCGACTGCAGGGTCGGTAAATGAATATCCATGACCTCGCAGTTAATTGACGTATGACACTCGTGCAACGGAAAAGAGGTGCTAGCATAGAGCCATCAGTTCGACCTCAGCATGCAGCCTAACTAGTAGTCAGGATATGACCGAGCCAGAAGACCCCAGCCGTGAGCGTCTCAAGCACCATTTTGCCCAGCGTGTAATTCATCAGGCACGTCAAATTCTTGAGATCTGGCAGCGCCTGCAACGCAGCGAATGGTCGACCGCCGACTTGACCGAACTCGGCGAGGCCAACCTGCGCCTGCTGCGTTTTGCCGAGCGCTTCGAGCAGCCGGAACATGGCCAGTTGGCACACCAGATCGGCGCTTCACTCAAGGCGGTGGACGATAACCGCGGCCGCCTGAGCAGCCACCTGATCACCGAACTCAACCGTCTGATGCAGCGCCTGTCGCGCACTGGCCTGCGCCAGGGCGATCAGCTTGAGCAAACCCTCCTGCCGCCGATGCGC
This sequence comes from Pseudomonas sp. AN3A02, assembly GCF_011765255.1. NCBI lineage: Bacteria > Pseudomonadati > Pseudomonadota > Gammaproteobacteria > Pseudomonadales > Pseudomonadaceae > Pseudomonas > Pseudomonas sp. AN3A02. The sequence goes on along the minus strand of NZ_JAARNI010000007.1, from coordinate 154,540 downwards.
AAGCCGATCTACGTGATGCTCGCCGATCACGATCGCGCCGAGCGCCTGGCCAAGCAGTTGGAATTTTTCGGCTTGAGCGCGCAGTCCCTCGACAGCGTGGCAGCATTTCGCTCATCGATGGCCGAACGCTTGCCGGCAGCCATCGTGATGGATGTGGATTTCTGCGGCACCGGCCTGGGCCTGAAGCTTGCGGCCGAAGCCCAGGAAGGCCTGGAGCAAAAACTGCCGCTGCTGTTTTTCAGCCTGCACGAAACCGATACACCCACTCGCCTGGCCGCCGTGCGCGCCGGCGGCCAGGAGTTCCTCACCGGAACCCTGGAGGCGTCGAGCCTGCTGGAAAAAATCGAAGTGCTGACCTGCGTCGCCCAGTACGAACCTTATAAAGTGCTGATCATCGACGACTCGCGGGCCCAGGCGATGCACACCGAGCGCCTGCTCAACAGCGCCGGTATCGTCACCCGCACCCTGATCGAACCGATCCAGGCCATGGCCGAGCTGGCGGACTTCCAGCCGGACCTGATCATCCTCGACATGTATATGCCTGCCTGCACCGGTACCGAACTGGCCAAAGTGATCCGCCACAACGACCGCTACGTCAGCGTGCCGATTATCTACCTCTCGGCCGAAGACGACCTGGACAAGCAACTGGACGCCATGAGCGAAGGCGGCGACGACTTCCTCACCAAGCCGATCAAGCCCCGACACCTGATCACCACCGTGCGCAACCGTGCGGCGCGGGCGCGCAACCTCAAGGCGCGGATGGTGCGCGACAGCCTCACCGGGCTGTACAACCACACCCACATCCTGCAATTGCTCGAAGACTGCAGCTTCCGTGCGCGGCGCGAGAGCAAACCGCTGAGCTTTGCGATGCTCGACATCGACCACTTCAAGCGGGTCAACGACAGCCACGGGCACCCCATGGGCGACCGGGTAATCAAGAGCCTCGCGCTGTTTCTCAAGCAGCGCCTGCGCAAGACCGACTATATAGGCCGTTACGGCGGTGAAGAATTTGCCATCGTGATGCCCGACACCGATCTCGACTCGGCCTGCAAAGTGCTCGACGAAATCCGTGGGCGCTTTGCCGAGATCCACTACCCCGCCAAGCCGCAGGATTTGTGGTGCACCTTCAGTGCCGGCGTGGTGGAGCTGTGTGACGGCTCCGACAGCCTGATGATGGCAGCCCAGGCCGACGAGGCGCTGTACCGCGCCAAGGATGCAGGGCGTAACCGGGTGATGTCGGCGCGCGCATCAAAGCAAAGTGCCACCTTTTCACCGGAATCCACCGAATCCGTCATAACTCTGTAATGGAAACGCAATAACTTCAGGCACTTACTTCTGCTGTCGGTTGAAACCACGCATGCGCCTGAAGCTGCTGACAAATCTGAACACCCTCCTTCTGGTCGCCGTTTGCCTGGCCCTCGGCGCGACGCTCTGGTGGTCGCAACGCGCCCTGGAACGGCCCTATCTGTTGATGGAGCGCTACCTGGGCCTATCGCAGACCTTCCAGAACCAGGCCGCGCGCAATATCGACGATTACCTCGCCAGCGGCGACGCCCTGCGCCTGAGCAGCGCCAGCCAGAGCCTGGAAAACCTGTTGCAGCATCTGGATGAACTGCCGGCAGACCTGGCGCAAAACCTGCGCCCCAGCCTGGTAGACCTGGACACTTTCAGCAAGACCGACCTGCTGGCCGCGGGCAAGCTGGCGGGTGACCCGCAAGCCTTGCTGCTGCAAGCCGAACGCGAACTCGGCGCCAATCTGGAGCAACTGAACCAGTACGCCAGCGGCGTCACCTCCCCCGACGCCGCGCGTTATCTGCCGCCGTTGCTCGCGGCGTCCCAGCACCTGGCCAAACTCTCCCTGGCCCGGGACAAGCTGGTGAGCAGCGGGCGCAGCGAACTGGCCGACGACGTGGAGCGCGAAGTCAGCAATATCCGCAGCCAGGCTGACGTGCTGGGGCAACTGCCATTACTGGGGGTGACCGCCAGCAGCGAGTCCAATACCGACGACTTCTCGGCCATGATGGGCCTGGAAAACGCTGAAAAAACCGTAGCCCAGGACACCGGCGTCGACCTCAAGCGCGAACTTAACAGCCTGCTGACCCGCTACCCCGCCGAGCTGAAACGCACCCGCGAGCAAATCCAGCAACGTACCGAACTGGCCACCAGCACCCACCTGAAAATCAACGCCGTGCAGCAAGCCATCGCCGGGCTGGAGCCGGTGGTGCGGGCCCAGCATGCGCAGATCCAGGGCGAAGTGCGGTTGATGCAAGGCGTCATGATCGGCCTGATCTTGCTGATCGCGCTGTTGATCGACACCTTGCAACGGCGCCTGGCTCGGGTGCTGACCAACCTGGCGCCGGCCTTGTCCACGTGGGCCGAAGGCAACTTCAGCCAGCCCATTGCCTTGGGCAAGACCAACCGCGAACTTCACGATATCGAGGAGTCCCTGAACCGCCTGCGCGCTTATCTGGTGGACCTGGTGGGCACCATTCGCGGCAACGCCGAGCAAGTGGCCGGCAGCAGCAGCGCCCTGGCGGAATTGAGCAATGGCATGCACGACGGCGCCGAGCGCCAGGCCGGTGACACCGCGCAGATTCGCGATTCCCTGGGTGAACTCGAAGCCACTATCCAGCAGGTTGCTGGCGACGCCAGCCAGGCCGCCGAGGCCAGCCGCAGCGCAGGCCAAGCCGTGGAACAGGGCCAACGGGTGATCGGCCTGAGCCTCACCGGGTTGCACGCATTGGTCGGCGAAGTGCAGATAAATGCGCAGATGATCGAGAAACTCGCCGAGGAGTCCGCAACCATCGGCGGCGTACTCACGGTGATTCGCTCAATTGCCGACCAGACCAACCTGCTGGCGCTGAACGCCGCCATCGAGGCCGCGCGGGCCGGTGAAGCCGGGCGCGGGTTCGCCGTGGTGGCCGATGAAGTGCGCTCCCTGGCCCAGCGCACCGCCGGCGCCACCGCTGAAATCCAGCACCTGATCGCCGGCCTGCAAACCGCCGCCCGGCAATCGGTGGAAGGCATGCGCGCCCAGGTCGAACACGCAGAAGCGACCGCCGAGCAAGCCCAGGCAGCTGACGGCGCGCTGGATGAAATCGTCGGAGCGATCCAGACCATTTCCGACACCGCGGTGCGGATTGCCGATGTCACCGCCCAGCAAAGTGGCGCAGTGAGCGAAATCCGCGATAACAGTGAGCGGATTCACCAGCTGGGTGAGGACAACTTGCTGCGAATTGGCCAGGGACGCAGCCAGGGAGAGCACTTATTGGTACTTGGCGGGCAACTCAACACTGCCGTACAGGCATTCCGCGTCTAACCGGCTCTCCCGCCTTGTGAAGATCAAAATGTGGGAGCGGGCTTGCTCGCGAAGGCGGTGCACCGGCCAACGCATGTGGCGGCTGAACCACCGCCTTCGCGAGCAAGCCCGCTCCCACACTGACCGGATTCAGGCTTGCGGTCACATATTTTGCGCAATCCTCGCTAATCGTGCTGCCTACTGCATAGAACTGGACAGTCACAAAGCCTTTGCGGCATAGTCGCCGGGTTCTACCGTGCCCACATCAATAACAAGGAACAGCCGATGGCGACCTTACTGGTTCTTCACGGACCCAACCTGAACCTGCTCGGCACCCGCGAACCGGGCGTCTACGGGTCAGTGACCCTCGAACAGATCAACCTCGATCTGGAACGACGGGCACGTGATGCCGGCCACCATCTGCTCTACCTGCAAAGCAATGCCGAGTACGAACTGATTGATCGTATCCATGCCGCGCGCAGCGAAGGCGTGGACTTTATCCTGATCAATCCCGCCGCTTTTACGCACACAAGCGTTGCATTACGTGACGCGCTGCTGGCGGTGAGCATCCCATTCATCGAAGTGCATTTATCGAACGTGCACAAACGCGAACCTTTCCGCCATCACTCTTACTTCTCCGACGTTGCGGTAGGAGTGATCTGCGGCCTTGGCGCCAGCGGTTACCGACTGGCCCTGGAGGCCGCCCTGGAACAGCTTGAAGACACGGCCAAGCGCCCCTGACCGACCCTTTGGGAGTTGATGATTCATGGATATCCGTAAAGTTAAGAAACTGATCGAACTGCTGGAAGAATCCGGTATCGACGAGCTGGAGATCAAGGAAGGCGAGGAATCCGTACGGATCAGCCGTCACAGCAAGACCCCGGCCCAACAGTTCTACGCACCTCAGATGCAAGCGCCGGCTCCGGCCGCTGCGCCAGTGGCTGCTCCGGTTGCTGCTGCCGAAGCCCCTGCTGCACCTAAACTGAACGGTTTCGTGGTCAAGTCGCCAATGGTCGGTACCTTCTACCGCACCCCGGCACCGACCTCGCCAGCCTTCGTTGAAGTCGGCGCAACCGTGAAAGTGGGCGACACCATCTGCATCGTTGAAGCGATGAAGATGATGAACCACATCACGGCTGAAAAAGCCGGCGTCATCGAATCCATCCTGGTAGAAAACGGTCAGCCGGTTGAGTACGACCAGCCGCTGTTCACCATCGTTTGAACCGCGGAGCGCCTTCGATGTTGAAACCTGCGAAGAAACTGCAAAAAGTCCTGATCGCCAACCGCGGCGAGATCGCGCTGCGTATCCTGCGCGCCTGTAAGGAAGAGGGCATCAAGACCGTCGCTGTTTACTCGACGGCCGATACCGAATTGATGCACGTGAAACTGGCGGACGAAAGCATCTGCATCGGCCCGCCACTGGCCACGAACTCGTACCTGAAAGTCTCGAACATCATCGCCGCCGCTGAAGTCACTGGCGCCGATGGTATTCACCCGGGCTACGGCTTCCTCGCCGAAAACGCCGATTTCGCCGAACAGGTAGAGAAATCCGGGTTTGCCTTCATCGGCCCGAAAGCCGAAACCATTCGCCTGATGGGCGACAAGGTATCGGCCAAGGACGCCATGATCGCAGCCGGCGTGCCAACCGTTCCAGGTTCCGACGGCCCGCTGCCTGAAGACGAGGCAACCGCCCTGCGCATTGGTCGCGAAGTCGGTTACCCGGTGATCATCAAGGCCGCCGGCGGCGGCGGTGGTCGCGGCATGCGCGTGGTACACAAGGAAGAAGACCTGATCGAAGCCGCCAAGCAGACTCGCTCCGAAGCGGCCGCCTGGTTCGGCAACCCGATGGTCTACCTGGAAAAGTACCTGACCAACCCACGTCACGTGGAAGTGCAGGTACTGTCCGACGGCCAGGGCCACGCCATCCACTTGGGCGACCGCGATTGCTCGCTGCAACGTCGTCACCAGAAGGTACTGGAAGAAGCGCCGGCACCAGGCCTGGATGAAACTGCTCGCCAGGAAGTACTGGCTCGCTGCGTCAAGGCGTGCATCGACATCAACTACCGTGGCGCAGGCACTTTCGAGTTCCTGTACGAGAACGGCCGTTTCTACTTCATCGAGATGAACACTCGTGTGCAGGTAGAGCATCCGGTTTCGGAAATGGTCACCGGTATCGACATCGTCAAGGAGATGCTGAGCATCGCCGCTGGCAACAAGCTGTCGTTTACCCAGGATGATGTGAAGATCCACGGCCACTCCCTGGAGTGCCGGATCAACGCCGAAGACCCGAAAACCTTTATCCCAAGCCCTGGCCTGGTCAAGCATTTCCACGCGCCCGGCGGCAACGGCGTCCGTGTGGATTCGCACCTGTACAGCGGCTACAAGGTTCCGTCCAACTACGATTCACTGATCGGCAAGCTGATCACCTGGGGCGCCACCCGCGACGAGGCCATGGCCCGTATGCGTAACGCACTGGACGAAATCGTGGTAGACGGCATCAAGACCAACATCCCGCTGCATCGGGATCTGGTTCGCGATGAAGGCTTCTGCGAAGGTGGTGTGAACATTCACTACCTGGAACACAAGCTGGCTAATCAGTAAGCGAAGTGATCCACCCAACAAAGCCGCCTTCGGGCGGCTTTGTTGTTTCTGCCCACCCGATTTTTCTGGATGGATACATTCCCCTTGTGGGAGCGGGCTTGCTCGCGAATGCGGTATGCCAGTCAAAACATCCATGACTGACACACCGCATTCGCGAGCAAGCCCGCTCCCACATTTTTGTTCTGTGTACACCAGCAGTACAGTCGTCTTCTGCTGTTCGCTCGCGTAAACTTGCGCGTCTTTCGCAGCCCTACCCCGCTGCACACTCATTTTTTCAAAGGTGCCCGCCATGCCTTGGCTGCAAGTCCGTCTCGCCATCAGCCCAGAACAAGCCGAAACCTACGAAGACGCTTTCCTCGAAGTGGGCGCCGTGTCGGTGACCTTCATGGACGCCGAAGACCAGCCGATCTTCGAGCCCGAGCTCAACACCACGCCGCTGTGGTCCCACACCCACCTGCTGGCCCTGTTCGAAGACGGCACCGATGCCGCCAGCGTGCTGGCCCATATGGAACTGCTGACCGGCGGCCCACTGCCGGAGCACCACAGCGAAATTATCGAAGACCAGGACTGGGAACGCAGCTGGATGGACAACTTCCAGCCGATGCGCTTTGGCCAGCGCCTGTGGATCGTGCCGAGCTGGCACGCCGCTCCCGAGCCTGACGCCGTCAACCTGCTGCTGGACCCGGGCCTGGCGTTTGGCACCGGCACTCACCCCACCACCGCCCTGTGCCTGGAATGGCTCGATGGCCAGGACCTGAAAGACTGCAACGTGCTGGACTTCGGCTGCGGCTCGGGGATCCTGGCCATCGCCGCCCTGCTGCTGGGCGCCAAGGAAGCCGTCGGTACCGATATCGACGTGCAAGCCCTGGAAGCCTCCCGCGATAACGCCGGGCGCAATAACATCGCTGAAGAGAAATTCCCGCTGTACCTGCCGGAGCAATTGCCCCAGGTGCAGGCCGACGTACTGGTGGCCAATATCCTCGCCGGGCCGCTGGTCGCCCTGGCACCGCAGCTGTCGAGCCTGGTCAAGCCGGGCGGCCGCCTGGCGCTGTCGGGCATCCTCGCCGAACAGGGCGAAGATGTTGCCGCTGCCTACGCCCAGGATTTCGAGCTGGATCCGATCGCCAACCGCGATGGCTGGGTACGCATCAGTGGTCGTCGGCGCTAGAATGAGCGCCTGCATGAATCGGATGGCCGCATGACCGACAGTTTCGTCACCCAGTGCCCACATTGCCAAGCACGCTTTCGCGTCAACCACGCTCAATTGAGTGTGGCCCGTGGCGTGGTGCGCTGTGGCTCATGCCTGCAAGTGTTCAATGCCGCCCGCCAACTGCTGGAGCAGCGCGCCAGTGCGCCCGCGCCCCAGGCAGCAGCGGTAGAGCCACCGCTAGCAGTACAACTGCCACCCGAAGCACCGCGAGCCATCAGCCAGAAGCAATGGACCGCCGAAGAGCTTGATCTGGATAACCTGGACCTCGACGAAGAGCTGGCCAAGCTGGAACGTCGCGAGATTCAGCACACCCAGCCCGTAGGTGCAGATCGTCGCCAACCCGGCGCCGACCGTCGGCAAAAAGAAGACTCCCTCAGCGCCAGCCGCGACACGGCCAAGGCCGAGGAAGAGCAATGGGCCGCCAGCCTGTTCAGCGAGCCTCGGGATGAACGGGCACAAGCCCCACAACCCACCGACGAAGAACCGCAACCGGCCAAGGCAAGCCTCGCCAAACCCAAGCGCACCGAACCCTCAATGTCGTTTGAAGCGGTCGAGCCCGACGAAGAACCAGCGCTGCACGCCAACGCCACCGATGACGAACTCGATCCACCGGTAACCGCGGTAACAGACGAGCCAGAACCCGAACAAGCGGAACGCCCGCAGCCCAAACGCAAGCGCCCTCGCCCCGAGGCCGGCGCCCACGACGACCTGCTTTCGGACCTGGAAGACGACCCGCTGCACCTGTATTCCCAGAAACGCGCCTCCGGCTGGGGCCGCCGTCTGTTCTGGGGCTTGCTGGTGTTGCTGGCCGCCGCCGGCCTGGCGGGACAATACGTCGCCTACCAATTCGACGAACTGGCACGCCAGGACGCCTACCGCCCGTGGTTCCAGGAACTGTGCCCGAAACTGGGCTGCACCGTGCCATCACGCGTCGATATCGCCCACATCAAGAGCAGCAACCTGGTGGTGCGCAGCCACCCGGAGTTCGCTGGCGCCCTGGTGGTGGACGCGATCATCTATAACCGCGCGACATTCTCCCAACCGTTCCCGCTGTTGGAGCTACGCTTTGCCGACATGAACGGGAATATGATCGCCAGTCGTCGCTTCAAACCCGCCGAATACCTCAGCGGCGAGTTGGCAGGCGTAACCGAGATGCCCTCCCAGACGCCGATCCACATTGCCCTGGACATCCTCGACCCGGGCAACAAAGCGGTGAATTACAGCCTGAGCTTCCACTCTCCCGAGTGATCCGGCCCAAGGAGTAAGGTTTGACGGCGGATTCTTGACTGCTCCGCCGTTGACCAAACCAGCGGCGATAAGAAAATAACTGTTCAGATTTTATCCAATTCAGCCTTTATCCAGTCATCGAGAGCGGGTATCATGCCAACCCTTTTTCGAACTCTAATGATCCGGCCCCACAACAGGGAAGTCCTATGTCGGCGGTACGCATCGGCCCATACACATTGCACAACGGCTTGATCCTCGCCCCGATGGCGGGCGTCACCGACCAGCCCTTTCGTCAGCTTTGCAAGCGTTTGGGCGCAGGGCTTGTAGTCTCGGAAATGGTCACCAGCGACATGAGCTTGTGGAACACCCGCAAATCGCGGATGCGCATGATCCACGAAGGTGATCCCGAGCCCCGCTCGGTACAGATCGCCGGCGGAGATGCGCAAATGCTGGCGGACGCGGCCCGGGCCAACGTGGAGTTGGGGGCGCAGATTATTGATATCAACATGGGTTGCCCGGCCAAGAAGGTCTGCAACAAGGCCGCAGGTTCTGCCCTGTTGAAGGATGAGCAGTTGGTGAGCGAGATCCTGCATGCCGTTGTCGCTGCAGTGGATGTGCCGGTCACCCTGAAGATCCGCACCGGCTGGGACCGGGACAACAAGAATGGCCTGACGGTGGCGAAGATCGCCGAGCAGGCGGGCATTACAGCGCTGGCGGTGCATGGCCGCACCCGCGCCGACCTTTACACCGGTGAAGCCGAGTACGACACCATTGCCGCGATCAAGCAGGCGGTGTCGATTCCCGTCTTTGCCAACGGCGACATCGATTCAGCCGAGAAAGCCCGGCGCGTGCTGCACGCGACCGGCGCCGATGGCTTGTTGATTGGCCGGGCTGCCCAGGGGCGGCCGTGGATTTTTCGTGAGATCGAGCATTTTCTGCGTACCGGTGAAACCTTGCCGGCACCGGAGCTGATCGAGGTGGAACGTATTCTGCTAGAGCATCTGGCCGCCCTGCACGCCTTCTATGGAGACGTGATGGGCGTACGCATTGCTCGCAAGCATGTGGGCTGGTATCTCGCAACCTTGCCGGGCGCCAAGGAGTTTCGCGCCCACTTCAATCGTTTGGATGATACGGAAGCACAGTGCGCCAACGTTCGTGAGTTCTTCAGCGAACGTTACAAGAGCCTGGTGACAGGGGACGGAGAAGGGGTGGCCGCATGACGATGATGACCGAGACTTTAGTGAGTGGAACAACACCCGTGAGCGACAACGTCAATTTGAAACAGCACCTCAACACGCCGAGCGAAGAAGGCCAGACCCTTCGCGGCAGTGTCGAGAAGGCGCTGCACAATTATTTCGCCCACCTTGAGGGCGCTGCCGTCACGGATGTGTACAACCTGGTGCTCTCCGAAGTCGAAGCGCCGTTGCTCGAAAGCGTAATGAACTACGTCAAGGGCAACCAGACCAAGGCCAGTGAGCTGCTCGGTCTGAACCGTGGCACGCTGCGCAAGAAACTCAAGCAGTACGATTTGCTGTAAGCATTCAATCAAACCAGAAAGGCGCCCGCGTAAAAACGGACGCCTTTTTTGCTGACTCCTTTGCTTTTGATGGAAATTGAAATGACCGACCAGACTACCCGCCTGCCGATCCGCCGTGCCTTGATCAGTGTCTCCGACAAGACCGGGATCCTCGAATTTGCCCGGGAGCTGGAAGCCCTGGGCGTGGAGATTCTCTCCACCGGCGGGACCTTCAAACTGCTGCAGGACAACGGCGTGGCCGCAGTGGAAGTGGCGGACTACACCGGTTTCGCAGAAATGATGGACGGTCGGGTCAAGACCCTGCACCCGAAAATCCACGGCGGGATCCTCGGTCGTCGCGGTATCGACGACGCCATCATGAGCGAGCACGGCATCAAGCCGATCGACCTGGTGGCCGTTAACCTGTACCCGTTCGAAGCCACCATCAACAAGCCAGGCTGCGACCTGCCGACCGCCATCGAGAACATCGATATCGGCGGCCCGACCATGGTTCGCTCGGCTGCCAAAAACCACAAAGACGTGGCCATCGTGGTTAACGCCAGCGATTACGCCAACGTACTGGAAAGCCTGAAAGCCGGCGGCCTGACCTACGCCCAGCGCTTCGACCTGATGCTCAAGGCCTTCGAACACACCGCCGCCTACGACGGCATGATCGCCAACTACATGGGCACCGTGAACCAGGCGGCTGAAACCCTGAGCACTGAAGGTCGCAGCCAGTTCCCGCGCACCTTCAACAGCCAGTTCATCAAGGCCCAGGAAATGCGCTACGGCGAGAACCCGCACCAGAGCGCGGCGTTCTACGTTGAGGCCAAACCTGCTGAAGTCGGCATCGCCACCGCGACCCAACTGCAAGGCAAAGAGCTGTCCTACAACAACGTGGCCGACACCGACGCCGCGCTGGAATGTGTGAAGAGCTTCGTCAAGCCAGCCTGCGTGATCGTCAAGCACGCCAACCCGTGCGGCGTGGCCGTGAGCCCGAACGCTGAAGGCGGTATCCGCCAGGCGTACGAACTGGCCTACGCCACCGACACCGAGTCGGCCTTCGGCGGCATCATTGCCTTCAACCGTGAACTGGACGCCGAGACCGCCAAGGCGATCGTCGAGCGTCAGTTCGTTGAAGTGATCATTGCCCCCTCCGTCAGTGAAGAAGCCCGCGCCATCGTTGCTGCCAAGGCCAATGTGCGCCTGCTGGCCTGCGGCGAGTGGTCGGCTGAGCGTGCCGCTGCCTGGGACTACAAGCGCGTCAACGGCGGCTTGCTGGTACAGAGCCGCGACATCGGCATGATCGGCAGCGAAGACCTGAAAGTGGTGACCAAGCGCGCCCCGACCGAGCAGGAAATCAACGACCTGATCTTCGCCTGGAAAGTCGCCAAGTACGTTAAATCCAACGCCATCGTCTACGCCAAGAATCGCCAGACCATTGGTGTCGGCGCTGGCCAGATGAGCCGTGTGAACTCGGCACGTATCGCTGCCATCAAGGCTGAGCATGCCGGCTTGCAGGTACAGGGTTCGGTGATGGCGTCCGACGCATTCTTCCCGTTCCGCGACGGCCTCGACAACGCCGCGAAAGCCGGTGTGACCGCCGTGATCCAACCGGGCGGCTCGATGCGTGATGCAGAAGTGATTGCAGCGGCTGATGAAGCCGGCATCGCCATGGTGTTTACCGGCATGCGCCACTTCCGCCACTGATCCAACTTGATCGAAATGTGGGAGCGGGCTTGCTCGCGAATACGGTGTATCAGCTACATATCCTGCGACTGACACACCGCTTTCGCGAGCAAGCCCGCTCCCACATAAAGCGCTCCAGCGGCGCCTTACAGAATTTGAGGTTTTTGAAATGAATGTTTTGATCATTGGCAGCGGTGGCCGTGAACACGCCCTGGCCTGGAAAGTTGCCCAGGACCCGCGCGTCCAGAAAGTTTTCGTTGCACCCGGCAACGCCGGCACCGCCATTGAAGCCAAGTGCGAAAACGTCGCCATCGACGTGCTGGCCCTTGAGCAGCTGGCGGACTTTGCAGAGAAAAACGTTTCCCTGACCATCGTCGGTCCGGAAGTGCCATTGGTAGCCGGCGTTGTGGACCTGTTCCGCAGCCGTGGCCTGGACTGCTTCGGCCCAACCGCCGGTGCCGCCCAACTGGAAGGTTCGAAAGCCTTCACCAAGGATTTCCTGGCTCGCCACAAGATCCCGACGGCCGACTACCAGAACTTCACCGAGATCGAGCCGGCCCTGGCTTACCTGCGTGAGGTCGGTGCACCGATCGTGATCAAGGCCGACGGCCTGGCCGCCGGCAAAGGCGTGATCGTCGCGATGACCCTGGCCGAAGCCGAAGACGCCGTGCGCGACATGCTCGCCGGCAACGCTTTCGGTGAAGCCGGTTCGCGCGTGGTGATCGAAGAGTTCCTCGACGGCGAAGAAGCCAGCTTCATCGTAATGGTCGACGGCAAGAACGTGCTGCCGATGGCCACCAGCCAGGACCACAAACGTGTAGGCGACGGCGACAGCGGCCCGAACACCGGCGGCATGGGCGCTTACTCCCCTGCTCCGGTAGTAACTGCCGAAGTGCACGAGCGCGTGATGGACCTGGTGATCTGGCCAACCGTGCGTGGCATGGCCGATGAAGGCAACGTGTACACCGGTTTCCTGTATGCCGGCTTGATGATCGATAAAGCCGGTAACCCGAAAGTCATCGAGTTCAACTGCCGCTTCGGCGATCCGGAAACCCAACCGGTGATGCTGCGCCTGCAATCGAGCCTGGTACTGCTGGTGGAAGCGGCGCTGGCCCAGGCCCTCGACAAGGTCGAAGCCCAGTGGGACCTGCGCCCAAGCGTTGGCATCGTGCTGGCCGCCGGCGGCTACCCGGCCGACTACGCCAAGGGCGATGTGATTGAAGGTCTGGATGCGGCTGCTACGCTGGAAGGCAAGGTGTTCCACGCGGGCACCGCGCTCAAGGATGGCAAGGTTGTCACCGCCGGTGGTCGCGTATTGTGCGCAACCGCCATGGGCAGCAGCGTAGATGCCGCCCAACAACAGGCTTACAAGCTGGCGGCGAAGATCGACTGGAAAGGCTGCTTCTACCGCACCGACATTGGCTACCGCGCCATTGCCCGTGAGCGTGGCGAAAGTCAGTAAACAGCTATCCGTTCGGTTAGGCAGGGGCCCTTGGCCCTTGCCCTACGCTTGTGGCCCCGCGCATAGTTATACCCATGCATCAACCTACGAAGGGATTTCGCCGTGCGCTGGCTCAGGATCGCCATAGGTTTCACTGTCAGTCTGCTGACCTTGCTCTGCTTGTTTCCAGCCCAGGCTGCGGCACAAGGCAGTGGCTGGGCGGTATTGCTTGATGAACAGGCCGATCTGCAACTGAGCGACATCCGCTCGCCCCGCTACATCAATCAATTCAGCCCCATCGAACTGGACCGGATTACCGCCGCGCAACCGGACGGTGCGTTGTGGGTGCGCTTCAGGCTGCAACCCGGCAAGCACGAGCAGGTGCTACGGGTATTCGCCCCGGACCTGGCACACCTGAACCTGTACGTGCTCGACGGCGACACCCTGGTGGAGCAGCAAGCCACCGGCACCCGCCAGCCCCAGGCCGAGCGCCCGCTGCCCAGCAGCGACTTCATGCTGCCGATGCCCCAAAGCCAGAAGCCGCTGGACGTGTACCTGCGCATGGTCTCGGAACACGAGCTGCGCCCGTACATCACCCTGGAACCCGCCGTACTCGCGGCGGCCAACCAGAACCAGACGCTGATCTACGGGCTGCTGTTCGGCTGCCTGGTGATGCTGATCCTGCACAACCTGACCCGCTACGCCTACCATCGCTCCCGCAGCAGCCTGTGGCTCGCCGCCTGCGAAGTGTTGTTGCTGCTCAGCCTGGCGCTGCTGCTCAACCTGGTCGGGCCGTGGCTGCCGAACTGGCACGCGGTACAGACCCCCGGTGCGTACCTCGCCCTGCTGCTGACGGCGCCGTGCGGGCTGATGTTCGCCTATCGCTTCTTTACGCCTCTGGGCCCGCATCCGCTGAACAAGCTGTTGATGGCGGACATCCTGTTGATCGTCCTGAGCGGGCTGTTGCTGTTGTTCGTCAATACGCTGCCGCTGAACATCATCACCTACGCGTTGGTGGCGCTGGCCGGCCTGAGCATGCTGTTCGTCTCGGCCTATCACTGGCAAAAAGGGTATCGCCCGGCGCGCCTGTTCATGGTGGCGATGGTGATTTTCAACATCGGCACGCTGATTATCCTGCCGGCCTTGCTGGGCCTGACATTGGTAGCGCCCCAAGGCTTGATCGTTACCCTGCTCGGTTTTATCTGCCTCAGCGGCCTGTTGATGAGCCTGGCCTTGGGCGAACGCCAGCGCGCCATCACCGAAGATAACTTCAGCCTCAGCCGCGACCTGGCCGCCAGCAATGCCGAGATCGCCGCCAAGGCCGAGTTCCTGGCGAAGATCAGCCACGAAATCCGTACGCCCATGAACGGCGTGCTGGGCATGACCGAACTGCTGCTGGGCACGCCGCTGTCGGTCAAGCAGCGCGACTACGTGCAAACCATCCACAGTGCCGGCAACGAATTGCTCACCCTGATCAACGAGATTCTCGATATCTCCAAGCTTGAGTCCGGGCAGATCGAACTGGACGACGTGCAGTTCGACCTCAACGCGTTGATCGAAGACTGCCTGAGTATTTTCCGCGCCAAGGCCGAGCAGCAAAACGTCGAGCTGATCAGCTTTATCCAGCCCCAAGTACCACGGGTGATCAGCGGCGACCCGACGCGCCTGCGCCAGGCGCTGTTGAGCCTGCTGGAAAACGCCCTGCAAAAAACCGATGAAGGCGAAGTGCTGATCGTGGTGGCGCTGGATGAGCGCAGCAGCAAACCGCGCCTGCGCATTGCGGTGCAAGACAGCGGCCTGCCAATGGAGCCCGCCGAGCGCGACGCCCTGCTGCACAGCGAATTGCACAGCAAGAATTTCCTGTCTGCTACACGCTTGAGCGGCCATCTGGGCCTGGTCATTGCTCGCCAGTTGATCCTGTTGATGAACGGCGAGTTCGGCATCAAGAGTGGCAGCCAACAAGGCAGCACCCTGTGGCTGACCTTGCCGCTGGACCCGGAACGTCTCGAACATCCCACCTCCGACCTCGACGGCCCGCTCAAGGGCGCGCGCGTGCTGGTGGTGGACGACAACGACACCTGCCGCAAAGTGCTGGTGCAGCAATGCACGGCCTGGGGCCTGAACGTGAGTGCCGTGCCTTCGGGCAAGGAAGCCCTGGCGCTGCTGCGCACCAAGGCGCACCTGCGAGACTATTTCGACGTGGTGCTGCTGGACCAGAACATGCCCGGCATGACCGGCATGCAACTGGCGGCGAAGATCAAGGAAGACCCGAGCCTGAACCACGACATCTTGCTGATCATGCTCACCGGCATCAGCAATGCGCCGAGCAAGATCATCGCGCGCAACTGCGGGATCAAACGCATCCTCGCCAAACCGGTGGCCGGCTACACCCTCAAGACCACACTGGCCGACGAGTTGACCCAACGCAGCAAAGGCACCGTGCAACCGCGCCAGCCGGCGATCAGCGCGCCAGCGCCTGTGACGGTGCCGAGTGATTTCCGGATCCTGGTGGCTGAAGACAACAGCATCTCCACCAAGGTCATTCGCGGCATGCTCGGCAAGCTCAACCTGCAGCCGGACACCGCGAGCAATGGCGAAGAAGCCCTGCAAGCGATGAAAACCCAGCGGTATGACCTGGTGTTGATGGACTGTGAAATGCCGATCCTCGACGGTTTCTCCGCCACCCAGCAACTGCGGGCGTGGGAAGTCAGCAACCAGCGCATTCGTACGCCGATCGTGGCGCTGACGGCGCACATTCTTTCGGAACACAAAGAGCGTGCACGCCAGGCCGGGATGGATGGGCACATGGCCAAGCCGGTGGAGTTGTCACAGTTGCGCGAGCTGGTGGAGTATTGGGTAGCACAGCGGGCACAACGCCCCGAGCACGCCCCGACTTCCTGACACGCCCCACCTGTAGGAGCGAGCTTGCTCGCGAAGAACCCGAGAGCGCCGCGTTAAACCAGAAAGCCCGCGTTATCGTTAACGACCTTCGCGAGCAAGCTCGCTCCTACAGGGGATCAGTGCAGCCCGTTCGTCACAGGCCTGATAAACTCCCGCTCGCCCTCCTTCGCTGTGAGCTCCCACCATGCTCCACGTGTTGTTCAGCGTTTACCTGAAGATGCTGGTGCTCTACAGCCCCTTCTTCGTGCTTTCCTGCTTTATCAGCCTGACCCGCGGTTACTCCAGCAAGGAGCGGCGACGCCTGGCCTGGAAAGTGGCCCTCGCCACCCTGGTATCCAGCGTGTTGCTCTACCTGTTCGGCCGGGTGATTTTCAGTGTGTTCGGCATCACCGTCGACGCCTTCCGCATCGGCGCCGGCAGTGTGCTGTTTATCTCCGCGCTGGGCATGGCCCAGGGCAAGTCGGCGGTGCAGACCGACAACGTGCAGCAGGACGTGACCATCGTCCCGCTGACCATCCCCCTGACCGTCGGCCCCGGCACCATCGGTGCGCTGCTGGTGATGGGCGTCAGCCAGCCGCACTGGGACGACAAGATCACCGCAATCCTCAGCATTGCCCTGGCCAGCCTTACGGTGGGCGTGGTGCTGTACCTGTCCAACCGTATCGAACGCATCCTCGGCGACCAGGGCTTGCAGATTGTCAGCCGATTGATGGGGTTGTTTGTGTGCGCCCTGGCCGCACAAATCATCTTCACCGGTGTACGCGGCTACCTGGTGCCGTAGGTCAGATCCTGTATTGGGCGATAGCCTGGCGGACCTTGTCCCCTGCGCTGTCGCGCAGCAGTTGAATCGTGGCTTCGTTGACCACCGAGCTGTTCAGCACCAGGCAGGTGCGGCCACTGAAGGCTTCAACGGACGCACTGTCCCACTCCAGAAACGGCATGCCCAACTGCTTGCTGACGCCGTGGGAACTGTAAGTCACCAGCACCATCGACACTTCCCCCGCCGTTTCCGAACACGACGCCAAGCCGAAATCACCGCCCTCATGGGTCGTGATATTTCGTTTGAATAACTCAAATGAGGCCGGGAGTTGCTTCAAGGCTTCGATAGCCTCCCCCACCCGTTTGGGCAGAGCGCTGATCAATGGTCCCGACAGGAATGTCGAGGCTACCGTGGCCGCCACCAGGTTCAGCGCCGCCAACTGCACCGACAACCCCTTGCGAGTCGTGTAGACCCGCTCGAAACTGCTCCTGACCGGCATCCACCCAAGGCTGCTCATCACGTTGATGAATTCGTTGTACCAGGCCTCCGTGCCCCGGGCGATCCGCAACACATCGCTGACGTAGCTGCTCGCCAGCAAATAGCTTTTGCGGGTGTACTCCTTGTTGAGACTCGTCATGCCCTCCACGAACGACATGACGCTGTTGTTCACCACCGCCGCGTTCATCTCCTCATCCCCTTCGGGCTGCACCGCCGGGCTCAAGCCCGACGGCAGGCTGGACGCGTCCGGAAGCCGGTAAGTGGCAATCAGCCTCCTCCTTTTTGCGCTGTTGATCCGTCTGTTGTTTCGCTCCATATCCATTTCTCCATAACCCCCAACATGGGGCTCAACGCCAACACTAGTCGAGTTGCCGGGGATTTTGAGCTGCTGGAAATTGACCACAGAACGCGCGGCGACACGCAGGAAAAAATCACTGCAGGCGGCGCAGGTGAGTAAACGTTGGGGATGAACCGGTGGTGCGCAAAGGCGTCGTATTTTTCTTCAATCAGTAGAGAAAGGTATGACCCGTCCCGACGCAAAAAGCACTCGGCAAGCAGACCTTTCTTCCATCACCTGATGACTTTTTCAAGGCAGCCCCGTTGCGGGGCCACCCTTTTTCAGAAGGCCGGCTTATCGCCATACCAACGTGGCGTGTACACCCACTCGCCACCACCGGCCCGGGGAAATACGCAGGTGGTGGACGAACCGATCAGCACCATGGTGCGCATGTCCACCTGGTCCGGTGTCAGTTGCCCCAGCGTTGTGACGCGCAAGGTCTGGCCCGGGCGACCGATATCACGGCCCAGCACCACCGGCGTTTCGGCCGTGCGATGCTGCGCGACGATCTCCAGGGCGCGCCCCAACTGCCAGGGCCGAGCACGGGAAATCGGGTTGTAGAACGCCAACGCCAGGTCGGCCTGGGAAGCCAGGTCCAGACGCTTCTCGATGATCGACCAGGGCTTGAGGTTGTCCGACAGCGACATCACGCAGAAGTCATGCCCCAGCGGCGCCCCCGCCTGTGCCGCCGTGGCGAGGGATGCCGAAACACCCGGCAGGATCTCCAGGTCGACCTGATGCCAGGCCGGGTCGCTGGACTCGTGCAGGGCCTCGATCACCGCAGCCGCCATGGCGAATACGCCAGGGTCACCCGAGGACACCACCACCACCGAACGCCCCTGCGCCGCCAGCTCAAAGGCGTGACGGGCGCGCTGCATTTCTTCGCGGTTGTCGGTGCAGTGCTGGATTTGATCCGGGCGGAACGGCCCAGCCATGCGTACGTAGGTTTCGTAACCCAGCACGTCGGTGCAGCGGGCCAGTTCGGCCTTTACCGCCGGCACCATCAGTTCGGCAGCGCCAGGGCCCAAACCGATGACCGCCAGGCGGCCACGGGGACGTCCGACCTGGGACAGGTCCAGAGGTGCATCGGCCACCGTGATTGCGATGTCCGCTTGGGTCGGCAGACCGGCGAAGCGCAACGGCACGCCCAACTCGACTGAAGCTTCATGCAACGACGAATTGGCCATCTCGGTTTCAGCCGCCAGCAAAACCGCCAGGGACTGCACGGCGAGCCCTGCCTCCTGCAACGCCGCACGAATGCGCGCGGCCAGTTGCGGCCCCGGCTGGCAGGTGACCAACACGTTCTTCGGATAAATCAGCAACTCATTGGCTGCAGGCGTGCGCTCGGCACTGCCGACGTGAATCGCCAGACGCGCCTGCTGATCTTGCGGTAAGTTGGCCTGATCCAGCCACGGCGCCGCGCCTTCAATACGTACCGATTCGCCAGCCAGCAAGTCGGAAACAAAGCGCTTGCCGAGCTCCAGATCGCCGAGCTGATAACCGCTGGGCGGGTTGAGCAGGCAGGTGCCGAAACGCAGTTCGCCACTGGTGGTGATCGCGGCGGCAACACCCAAGGCGGCGGCGATTTCCCGCGCCATTACATTCACGCCACCCAAGCCACCAAGCAGCGGCACTACGGCGCTGCCGTCTTCGGCAACCGCCAGCACGGCAGGCTCGACGCCCTTCTCCAGCAGCAGCGGCGCCAGGGTGCGGATCACAATCCCGGCGGCGCACAACGCGATGATCGGCGTGCCCTGTTGATACAACTGGCGCACGGTGGCACCGAATTCGTTATAGGCCTGATCTGCGCCCTCGACCCGACCGGCCAAGCCGTGGATCAGCGCATCGGGATACACCTGCTGGATAGCCCGGGCAGTGGCGAGACTGCCCTGCCCCAGAATGACAATCGCGGGAGCCGTCATCAGCCTTGCCACCTTTCGCCGGGAACGATGATCAGCGAGAAGTACGGCGAAGAGGTTGGATCGACGTCGCTCAGGGCGACGATTTTCTGATTGGCCATGGTCGCGCGCTCGACGTACAAAGCCCGGCTCGCCAGCCCCAACTCTTCAAGCACCTGACGCACCTTGGTGAAGTTGCGCCCCAGCTTCATGATCACCGCCGCATCGGCATCCGCCAGGCGACGCTTGAGTTCGTCATGGGGCAATACGCCGGAGAGCACCGACAGGCTCTGGTTGCGATACACCAGCGGCGCACCCAGCACGGACGCGCCGCCGAGCATCGAGCACACGCCCGGGATCACCTGGGCTTCATAGCGCTCGGCCAGACGGTCGTGCAAATACATGTAGGAGCCGTAGAAGAACGGATCGCCTTCGCAGATCACTGCCACATCGCGCCCGGCGTCCAGGTGTGCGGCCACGTCGACACTGGCGGTGTCATAGAAATCGCTGATCACTTGCTCGTACGACAGCGGCGCCGGCAACACTTCAGTGGTCACCGGGTACACCAGCGGCATCAGGGTTTGCTGTGGCACCAAATGGTCTTCAATAATGCCGAAAGCGTTGCCCTTCTTGCCCTTGGCCACGAAGTACGCCACCACCGGCGATTCGCGCAGCAGGCGCAGGGCCTTGAGGGTGATGAGTTCCGGGTCACCGGGGCCTACGCCCAGGCCAATCAAACGTCCGCGTGCCGGCATTATTCGACCTCCGTGGCCAAGGCGTTGACCGCGGCGGCGGCCATCGCACTGCCGCCCAGGCGGCCTTGCATGATCACGAACGGTACGCCGCGGCTGTCTGCCGCCAGCATCGCCTTGGATTCGGCGGCGCCGACAAAGCCCACCGGGAAACCGAGGATCAGTGCAGGTTTTGGCGCGCCGGCGTCGAGCATTTCCAGCAGGTAGAACAGCGCTGTCGGCGCATTGCCGATCACCACCACGCTGCCTTCCAGGTGCGGGCGCCACAGCTCCAGGGCGGCGGCGGAACGGGTGTTGCCCAGCTCGCGGGCCAACTCCGGCACGCTGTCATCGCGCAGGGTGCAGATCACCTGATTATTGGCCGGCAGGCGCGTACGGGTCACGCCTTCGGAGACCATCCGCGCATCACACAGGATCGGCGCACCGGCGGCCAGGGCTTCACGCCCGGCCTTGCCGGCACCTTCGGAAAATTGCAGGCCGTCGATGGCGTCGACCATGCCGCAAGCATGAATCACCCGCACGGCGAGCTTTTCCAGGTCGGCAGGAATGCGATCCAGCTTGGCTTCTGCGCGAATGATCGCGAAGGAGTTGCGATAGATCTCCTGACCGTCGCGGATGTAATCAATCATCGGTGTTGCTCCGTGGGTGGGCGCGCAACAAGGCGCCCGCCGCTTCAATAGAAAGAGTGCGCGCGCGCAGGCGGCCGAAACCGGGCTGGCCTGCGTCGCGAAAATAGAGGTCGTAGTGGCCTGGGCTCACGGCCAGCAAGGTGACGGGCGCGGTGTGTGCGGCCGCGCAGGACCGCGGGCAGCCGGACAGGTGCACGCTGTGGCCGGGCGCGAGCGTTGCCAATTGCAGGGCGTCGGTCTTGGTGTCGGCCAGGCCTTTGGCGCACCCACTGGAACCGGTGCAGGCGATCAGGCGCGCCAGGGGTTGGTCCACCGAGCACAAAAAGCCAAGCCGTTCGAGGCGCTCAATGACCGCCGCCGCATCACGGATATTGGGCAGCAACAGGCCCTGCCATGGCGTGACACGCAGGGTGGCGTCGCCATGGTCGACAGCCAATTGTGCGGCGCCCCTGAGCATCGCCGAATCCAGGCGGCCCAAGGGTGCGACGGCGGCGACGTAGACCTGGTTTTTTTGGCGCTGTGGATAACTTCCCAGGTGCAGCGGCGCGGAGTTGGGGCGCCTTGAAAAGCCTTCAACCGGCTGCAAGGGCAGGTTTAGTCGCTCGATAAAGTTATCCACAGCGGTTTCGGCCAGCAGGTGGCGCATCCGGGTTTGATCGGGCCGGGCCAGTTCAAGGAACAGCTCCAGAACCGCCACCACCAGTGCATGCCCTTGCGCCAAAGGCACGGCGGCCAACGGCGAGTCCTGCGCCGGGCAGCCTGCCAGGCCGAACGCCAACAGCGTCTCGCCGTTGGCGTCGAATGCCGACAGCCACAGGTCGTGATGATGTTCGAGCATTGCCAGCGCTTCACCGCCGTCCAGTTGTACGGCGAACTTGGCCGACAGTTCATGGAATCGCGGGTGGGTTTCCAGGGTGGTAAGGATTTCGTCGGCCAGCGGCCGTGTGTCGAACAGCATCTCGCGGTCAATCCCGGCGCTGGGGCTGAGCATCAGATTGCGCACATCGTCACCGGCGGCGCTCCTGGGGCCCAGGTCAGCCGCCAGCAAGGCGACGATCAATGCGTCGTGCCCGGCGCCTATTCCGCGAATTTGCAGGTTGGCGCGGTTGGTTGCCTCGATCACACCGCCGGCATGGGCCTGGGCCGCATCAGCCACGGCAAATGCCTGCTCGGCGCGGATCGAACCACCGGCCAGCTTGATCCGGCAAATCCCGCCGTCCAACGCCTGGACAATACGAAGCAACCCCGGACAGGCCGAGGGGCGCAAGGTATTGGACAGTGGTGTTGGTTTCACAGGGCTACCGGTTCACGGGTAAAGGCGCGGTATTATGCCTGCTTTGTCCGGCGGCATGAAAAGCCTGCCCGTCGGATGTCGTTCAAGGAATTCATATGTCGCCCTGGCTGACGGTAGTAGGCATCGGTGAAGACGGCTTCAAGGGCCTGGGCAGAAACGCCCGGCACGCCTTGTTACGCGCCTCGCGCATTGTTGGCGGCCAACGCCAGCTGGACTTGTTGCCGGTGTGTATCCGCGGCGAACGCCAGTTGTGGCCCAGCCCGTTTTCCCTGGAACCGGTGCTGGCCAAGCGTGGTGAAGCGGTGTGCGTGCTGGCCAGCGGCGACCCGATGTTCTATGGCGTAGGCGCGAGCCTGGCGCGGCAGGTGCCCGCCGATGAGCTGCTGATTTTGCCGGCGCCCTCTTCCGTGTCATTGGCGGCGGCACGTTTGGGCTGGCCATTGCAGGACGTGGTGACGCTGTCGGTGGTTGCCCGACCGTTGGCAGCGCTGAATGCGCACCTGGCCAGCGGCGTGCGTTTGCTGGTGTTGAGCAATGACGGCCAGAGCCCGGCGGCGATGGCGGCGCAGTTGGCTGAGCGCGGGTTTGGCGCAAGTCGCCTGAGCGTGTTTGAACACCTCGGCAGCCCGGATGAGCGGCGCATCGACGGCATCGCCCGGGATTGGCCAGGTGAACCGATTGCTGCCTTGAACCTGGTGGCCATCGACTGCGTGGCCGACGCTAACACCGCGCGCCTGTCACGCCTGGCGGGGCTGCCGGACTCGGCCTTCAAGCACGACGGCCAACTGACCAAACGCGACGTACGCGCCATGACCCTCGCCCGCCTCGCGCCGATGCCCGGCGAACTGCTGTGGGACGTGGGCGCGGGCAGCGGCTCCATCGGGATCGAATGGATGCGTGCTCACCCCAGTTGCCGCGCGCTGGCGATCGAAGCCGATGAAGGTCGGCAACTGTTGATCGAACACAACCGTGACGCCCTTGGCGTCCCCGGCCTGCAACTGATTCGCGGCACCGCGCCCCACGCACTCGCTGGCCTGGAAGCACCCGACGCCATCTTTATCGGCGGCGGCGTAACCCGCGACGGCGTCCTCGACACCTGCTGGCAACACCTGCGCCCCGGTGGCCGGCTGGTGGCCAACGCCGTGACCCTGCAAAGCGAAATGACCCTGATGGCCTGGCGCGAACAACACGGCGGCGAGCTGACCCGCATTCATGTGGCCCAGGCCCAACCACTGGGAGACTTTGATACCTGGCGCCAGGCGCTGCCGATCACCCTGCTGGAAGTGATCAAGCCGCTATGAAACGCATCCTGCTGCTGGGCGGTGTGACGGAAGCCCTGGCCATTGCCCGCACACTGGGCCCCGAGCATATCTACAGCCTGGCGGGTGTTGGCCGCGTCCCCACCGACCTTACGTGCCAGGTGCGCGTCGGTGGCTATGGCGGCGCGGAAGGTTTGGCGCAGTTCATTCGCGATGAAGGTATCGAGCTGGTGCTGGACGCGACCCATCCGTATGCCGCACAGATCAGCGCCAACGCCGCCCGTGCCGCGTGTGTGTGTGGCATTCCCTGCTGGGCCCTGCGCCGCCCGGCGTGGCAGCCACAGGCCGGTGATGACTGGCGCGAAGTCAGTGACTGGGCGGAGTTGATTGAAGCCCTGAAACCCTTCAAGCGACCACTGTTCACGCTGGGCCGTGAACCGTTGCAACACCTCGACGAAATCCCCGCCGAGCAGTTCTGGACTTTGCGCGCACTGGATGTGTACCCCGGCAATGAACGCTGCGAAGTGATCGGCGCCCGTGGGCCGTTTTTGATCGAGGATGAGCGGGCATTGTTTGAGCGACGGCAGATTGATGTGCTGATCAGCAAGAACAGCGGCAGCACGGCTACCGAGCCGAAGCTGGAAGTGGCACGGGAGCGGGGGGTGCCGGTGTTGGTGTTGAGGCGGCCGGTGTTGGTGGCGGTGGATCAGGAGCTTTTGTCGCCCGCAGAAACAATCGAGTTATTGGCAGATTTCATTCGATAGATCAGGATCATCGCCCACCTCTATCAACTCTATTTGTGACTAAAGGGACGGCGATGAATCCACAACATGAAGTGCTACACTCCAGAAACAGTTCAAGCCAGACTCAATTCTATTCAGGAGCTGACATGATAGACGTCAAAGAAGCCGTGCAAGTTGCCAAGGCAGCAGCCAATGACTTTCTCGGCCAGGAAACAGTGCTTCAGGACTTGATGCTTGAGGAAGTCGAGTTAAACCCAGGCGACAAAACGTGGGCAATAACACTTGGCTTCAATGTTCCAGCCCCTGATAAATATGAACGATTAGGCGCATCTCTAGCGGGACAAATGTACGCAAAAAAATATAAAACATTCTTTATTGACTCGGAGACTGGCGAGTTCCGCTCCATGAAGATCCGCGAAGTATGATCGAAACATATATCCGGCAATATCGAAGAAAAGGAATCATAGTCGACACTAACCTGCTGCTCTTGGCACTGATCGGAGGCACACCCAGTATTGCAGGCTTCAAAAGAACAAGCGGGTACACCGCCAAAGATTACAAACTTCTGCTTAACGTGATTGATCAATTCGAAAAGCTTACTTCAACTCCTCATATACTTGCGGAAGTCAGCAACCTTACAAACGGGCTTTATGGGAGCAAGCTACACGACTTCTACGCAACATTAAAAAAATCATTATCGACAGTCATTGAGATTCACTGCCCCGCTCTTGATATAAGTTGCGATTATGAGTTGTCGCCCTATGGCCTTACCGACGTCGGCATTATCTGGGCAGCCAAAGATAATTATCTGGTTTTGACAGATGACCTAAGAGTCGCTGGATTTGCTCATCAGCACAGCGTAGATGTCGTGAACTTCAATCACATACGGGAAGCAAGCTGGGACGTTTAAAGGCGTCTCACAGGATCATTCCCACACATCAGCGCAGGAACGATCGATCATCGAAGTGTTAAATGCGTTGTCCGGCACTTTCGTGCACCCGATCAGCCAGTAACTCCGCCAGTTCGATCAACTGAGCGACGCCCAACAACTCCTCTCGCTTCGATCCTTCCAGGCTAAACGCTAAGTCGCAACTCAGCGCGTTGGCCGAGGCGAGTGTTTCAATGAGGTTGACCAACAGGTCTTCGGTGCTGATTCCGTCGGCTACGGTGAACAGCCGAAAGGGGGGATTAGGGGTAGGTTTAATCATTGTGAAGCTCCTAAGGGACGTGGAGCTGCCACTGATCGCCGCGACGCGATGGAAGGTGGCAGCTGTGCGCAGGTTCGCGGACCGGTCCCTAGGCAACCCGGCATACCCGAAGGTATCCCGCGCACAGCCACCATAGCGCCGCACAGTAGACGATAAAAAAGCGCCAACTGAAAGCAGACGATGGCGCTTAGCGCCTATAGGGATCCGGGCCGCGACGCCCGACCGCTGAGTTTGCAGCGGTGTACGGAGACTAGAGATTGCGTTTCCTAGGGACAACCTCAAATCACTGTCGGAAATTTCTGTGGAGCATTCCCGTATCCAGGTTGCATGGAGGCCCAATGAGAAGCTGCCTACACCAACACCAGAACCCGCTGACTACCGGAATAAGTATTCCCTTGGCGATGATCTTCAACATTTCGTCCACCGACGTTAAACATGAGGTTCATCGCATGACTGAAAAATCCCGTCCCCGACGCTTAACTCGACCTGCTGAACATACGATTATCGAACACATAATCGGGAATCCCGAGCTTGCGCACGCGCTTGGCCTTGAAGCGGACGCATTGAAATCAGATGAGCCCGACGTCGCAGCACGATTAAACCAATGGCTGGAAAAAGCCCAATGCCTGCCTGACACAAAGACACAGTTCACGCGCTTCGATGCTGCAAACCATCTACGCACACAAGAAGAGATCGACGCTTATCTGGAAGCCTGCATCGAAGAAGACCCAGGCGATGGTTCATTGGTCAGCACAGCGCGAGAGACCATTGCCCGAGCAACCCGCAGGCTGAATACCAGGCAATAGCCGAATACAATCCCTCAGTTCCCGTCTATCCTCAAACCCAGCACTGCGACACCAAACCACACCGCGCCTTTTTACTTATCCCCCCCGATCAGGCTAAATACCCACCTGATCGTTTAACCCTACGGATTGTCCGCCATGGCCCGTCAACGCTTTGCAATTGCCTGGATAGCCTGCCTTGCAGTGCTGTTCAATGCGTTTGCCATGCCGCTGGCGAGTGCGATGCAGCAGGCGGATGACCCGGTCAAGCAATTGCTGTGGGGCAGTTTCTGCTCCTCCAACGGCACGAAACTGACGGCCATTGCCCTGGGCAAGCTGGAGATACCGGCGCCACAGCAGGACGATCACTCCACCATGCAGCATTGCTGGTGCTGCTCGGGCTCGGCGCCTCTGGTCGCGCTGCCCGGGCACACACCCAACCTGTATTTTGCTCGATTCGAAGCGGTGCAAGACCTGCCGCCGCCGTCATTGCAATCCCCTACCCCGCGCCAGCAATGGCCGAGCCTTAACCCCCGCGCCTCTCCAACGGTCTGATTTCTTCGCAAGTGAACTGCGTTTAGAACCGTTCTGGAGAACTGCCATGCTCAAATCTTCCCTGCTTCTGGCTGCGTTGTTGCTGCCGGTGTGTGCTGCTGCCAATGCCGAAGACTTCAAGGTCGGCGAACTGGTGGTCAGCGAACCCTGGTCCCAGGAACTGCCGCCCAACGCGCCGACCGTCGCGGCGTATTTCGTGATTCATAACCAGGGCGAGCATGCGGATCGCCTGCTCAGCGTCGACACGCCCGTGGCCGCCAAGGCCGAGCTGCATGAGCATGTGATGCAGGGCGACCTGATGAAGATGCAGCAGGTGACCAGCGTCGCGGTGCCGGCCAAAGGTGACCTGACGTTCGCCCCCATGGCCTACCACGTGATGCTGCTGGACCTGAAGGACCGCAGCGTCTTGCGCGATGGCCAGCATTTCCCGCTGACCCTGAATTTCGAGAAAGCCGGGCCTGTAAAGGTGGAAGTGTCGGTGCAGAAGCAACCGCCCATGGCCGGCCACGAGCATATGCACGCCCAATAGATCATTCTTGATGGGCGCCCCACGCGCCAGGTTGTCCCCGCACCGCCGTAAGCCTGTAGGCCTCATGCGCGGCAGCTGGATCAGCCTGTTCGCCATGCTGATGATCTTTATCGGTCCGCTGATTTCCCAAGCGATGCCGATGGATCATCACGCCGGTATGTCCATGGAAATGCCCATGGACGGCCCGAGTTGCCATGGCGACGCAAAGCCCCCAGCCGAACACAGCAAGGCCCCCGACGAGCATCACGTGCTCTGGGAAAAGTGCGGCTATTGCAGCCTGCTCTTCAGTTGCCCGGCGCTGCCTGGCAGCGTGTCGTTCGTCACCCTCGGCAGCCCGCCGCCCGCCAACGCCCTGACCCCCGCCCCACGCCTGGGCCATGCCCGGCAAACCGTCTTCCCCGGCGCCCGCAGCCGCGCCCCGCCCATCATCGCGTAAGCACTTCACACCGTTACTTCACCCCGGCCGACTTTAGACAGACAGCCGCAGGCTGCTGGCCGTGTTGTTTACGAATGATTGATGGAATTTTTCATGTCCAGGTTTTCTGCTGACACCCGTTTGGGACGTACTCCCGTGTTCGCCGTTTTGTGTGGTGCGCTGCTGGTTCCACAGGCCCACGCCGACGAACATGCCGACCACAATGAACTGAGCCCGACGGTGATCACGGCGGTCGCCCCCAGCTCGCCGCTGACCGTCGTCACCAACCCGAAAGACCCGCGCCAGCCAGTGCCCGCCAGCGATGGTGGCGACTATCTCAAGACCATCCCCGGCTTCGCTCTGGTGCGCAACGGCGGCACCAACGGCGACCCGGTGCTGCGGGGCATGTTCGGTTCGCGCCTGAATATCCTCACCAACGGCAGCATGATGCTCGGTGCCTGCCCCGGCCGGATGGACGCGCCCACCTCCTATATCTCGCCGGAAACCTACGACAAGCTGACGGTGATCAAGGGCCCGCAAACCGTACTCTGGGGCCCTGGTGCTTCAGCCGGCACGATCCTGTTCGAGCGCGAGCCCGAGCAGTTCGGCGAGCTGGGCACGCGGGTCAACGCCAGCATCCTGGCAGGCTCCAACGGGCGCTTCGACAAAGTCGTCGATGCGGCGGCGGGCGGGCCGCTGGGTTATGTGCGGGTGATCGGCAACCAGGCCCACGCCGATGACTACAAGGACGGCAACAACGACACCGTCGCCTCGCGCTACGACAAGTGGAACGGCGACGTGGCCGTGGGCTGGACCCCGGACGCCGACACCCTGCTGGAACTCACCGCCGGCCGTGGCGATGGCGAAGCCCGCTACGCCGGGCGTGGCATGGATGGCTCGCAGTTTTTGCGCGAGAGCCTCGGATTGCGATTCGAGAAGTCGAATATCGGCGAGGTGCTGGATAAGATCGAAGCGCAGGTCTACTACAACTACGCCGACCATGTGATGGACAACTACACCCTGCGCGTCCCGTCGGGCACCGGGATGATGGCCGGCCCCATGGCGTCCAACGTCGACCGCCGCACCCTCGGCGCACGCATCAAGGCCACCTGGCGTTGGGCCGATGTGCAGTTGATCAGCGGCCTTGATGCACAAACCAACGAGCACCGCCAACGCAGCGCCATGGGCGTCGACACCTACAAGGACCTGCCCCGCAGCAAGGACGCCAACTTCCACAACTACGGGGTATTTGGCGAACTGACCTGGTACGCCGCCGACCGCGACCGCGTGATCACCGGCGCTCGTGTGGACCGCGCCTCGGCCAAGGATTTCCGGCAAGCCATCGGCTCCGGGATGATGAGCAGCCCTAACCCCACCGCCGACAAAGCCCGCGCCGATACCTTGCCGTCGGGCTTTGTGCGCTACGAGCACGACCTGGCCGACAGCCCGACCACCCTGTACGCCGGCCTAGGGCACTCCGAACGTTTCCCGGATTACTGGGAGCTGTTTTCCCCCAACACCGGGGCGGTCGGTTCAGTGAATGCCTTCGATGGCGTGAAGCCTGAGAAAACCACCCAACTGGATTTCGGGCTGCAATACAAATCCGCAGATCTGGACGCCTGGGCCTCGGGCTACGTTGGCCAGGTGCGCGACTTCATCCTGTTCGATTACCAGCCGGGCATGATGGGCACCACTTCCCAGGCGCGCAATGTGGATGCGCGAATCATGGGCGGTGAATTGGGCGCCGCATACAAGCTGACCGACAACTGGAAAGCCGATGCCACCTTCGCCTACGCCTGGGGCAAGAACAGCAGCGACGGCAAACCGCTGCCGCAAATCCCGCCGCTGGATGCGCGCTTCGGGCTGACCTACAGCCAGGACGACTGGAGCGCCGGCGCCTTGTGGCGGGTGGTCGCGGCGCAAAACCGCATCGACCAGAACAAGGGCAACGTGGTCGGCAAGGACTTCGACAAGAGCTCGGGGTTTGGCGTGTTCTCGCTGAACGCGGCGTATCGCATCAACAAGAATTTCAAGGTCAGCACCGGCGTCGACAACCTGTTCGGCAAGGCATACGCCGAGCACCTGAACCTGGCCGGCAACGCCGGGTTCGGCTACCCGGCCAATGACCCGCAAGCCATCAAGGAACCGGGGCGCACGCTCTGGACCAAGGTGGACATGAGCTTCTAATGCCCAGTGCAGGAGCGAGCTTGCTCGCGAAAATCACCAACGATAACGCGGGGCTTCTGTATGACCGCGGCGTCCTCAGGTTCTTCGCGAGCAAGCTCGCTCCTACGGGATTGCGTTCATCAACGAATAACCAAAATGCCTTTGCGGAGCAGCCCCTGATGAGTACACCCAAGATTTCCTTCTACAACCTGGCCTGGCGTTGGCATTTCTACGCCGGGCTGTTTGTCGCGCCGTTCATGGTGCTGCTGGCCCTGACCGGCATCATCTACCTGTTCAAACCCCAGCTCGACCCGCTGATGTACGGCAACCTGCTGACGGTGCAAAGCGCCGAACACGCACTGAGTGCCGACGAACAACTGCAACGCGCCCAAGCCGCCTATCCCCAAGGCAAAATCAGCAAGTACCTGCCACCTGCCGACGCCACCAGCAGCGCGCAATTCGTGATGCGCAACGACGGGCACGAAGCGACGGTATTCGTCGACCCGTATCGCGGCACCGTGCTCGGTGAACAGGATTCCAAATACAACCTGCAAGCCATCGCTCGTGCGCTGCATGGTGAGTTGATGATCGGCACCATCGGCGATCGCCTGGTGGAACTGGCCGCCGGCTGGGGCGTGATGCTGGTGATTTCGGGCCTGTATCTGTGGTGGCCGCGTGGCAAGTCGGCGGCCGGCATTCTGTGGCCACGACTGGGCAGTCGCGGCCGCTTGTTCTGGCGGGATTTGCACGCGGTCGCCGGCTTCTGGGGCGCGGCTTTCCTGCTGGTGATGCTGCTCAGCGGTATGACCTGGACCGGCTTCTGGGGCAAGCAATATGCCGAACTGTGGAATAAATTCCCGGCGGCGATGTGGAACAACGTACCGCAGTCCGACCAGCAGGCCCGCAGCCTCAACACCGCGAGCCAACAGACCGTGCCGTGGGCCATGGAAAACACGCCGATGCCGATGTCCGGCGAGCATGCCGAGCACATGAAGCACGCCGGCATGAGCCAGGGCCCGGCAGCCCCGAGTATCCGCCTGCAACAGGTGGTAGACCTCGCCAACTCACGCAAGGTCGAGCCCGGCTACAGCATCACCTTCCCCACCACCGCCGAAGGCGTGTTCACCATCGCGGTGTTTGCCAACGACCCGCGCAACGACGCCACCCTGCATGTGGACCAATACTCCGGCAAGGTCCTGGCCGATGTGCGCTGGGAACACTACAACACCGTGGCGCGGGTCACCGAATCCGGCGTGATGCTGCACGAAGGCAAGATGTTTGGCGTGGTCAATCAGATCATCGTGCTGCTGATTTGCCTGATGATCCTGCTCAGTGCCGTCAGCGGCCTGGTGATCTGGTGGAAGCGTCGGCCACAGGGCAGCCTGGGGGTTCCACCGTTGCGCCATGACCTGCCGAAATGGAAAACCGCGATGGCGATCATGCTTGGGCTGGCGATTGTCTTTCCGCTGGTGGGCGCCTCATTGATTGTGGTCTGGGCGTTGGATCGCCTGGTGCTTTCACGTCTGTTTGGCCAACGTGAATCTGCTTCAGGTTCAGCGTGAAACAGACGAGATGCCCTGCCTAGAGGCGTTATGTAGTCTTACGCGGGCTTTCGCCCACGTCGCACAAAGTGTTATGTTGTAACACTTAATGCGTTCCCCCTCTCGCCGCGCCCAGCGGCGAGTACCGCCTCGAAGAAGCGATTTATCGTCCGATGAACAAGTACCTTGCGTCCGGCCTGTGCCTGCTCGCCCTGCAAAACAGTGCCCAAGCCCTGACGCTTCCCGCCAGTGCCGTGTCCGCCCCAGCCGTCGACGACGAGCGCGTCGACCTGCAAACCCCGACCACCGCAGGTTCGCGCTTGAACCTCACTGCCCTGCAAACCCCGGGCAGCGTTGAAAGCCAGACCGGCAAGCAGATTCGCGCCCGAGGCGATGCCACGGTGCAGGACGCCATTTCCCGGGCCACCGGCATCAGCCGCACCGGCACGCCGGGCGACGGCGGCACCTCGTTGTCGGCACGCGGTTTCACCGGCCAGAGTTCGGTGCTGCAACTGTACGACGGCGCTCGCATGTTCGATGGCGCGGGCACTTCCACCTTCCCGGTGGACACCTGGTCTGTGGAGCGGGTGGACGTACTGCGCGGTCCGGCCTCGGTGATGTACGGCCAGGGCGCCACCGGCGCGGTGATCAACACCCTCCCGAAGAAACCCTTCGAAGGCGAGATCGAAAACCATATCCGCCTGGGCTACGGCTCCTATGACCGCCAGCAGCAAGCCCTCGACAGCGGCGGCTCGCTGACCGACACCCTGAGCTATCGCCTGAACATCAACCGCCTGCGCAGTAACGGCTTCATCGACCGTGGCGACTCCAGCAGCGACTTCGTCAGCGGCGCCCTGCGCTGGCAGGCGGCGGACAACCTGAGCTTCACCCTGGCGTCCGACTACGGCGACCAGACCCCGCAAAACGACTACGGCACGCCGCTGATCAACGGCCAGTTGCACAAGGGCCTGCGGGACAAAAACTACAACGTCAGCAACGATATCCAGCACTACAACGACCAGTGGACACGCCTGACCAGCGAGTGGCAGATCAACGACAACGTCACCGCCACCAATGAACTGTCGTACCTGAAAAACCAGCGCCGCTGGCAGAACGCCGAGAGCTACAACTATGTCGACGGCGGGCTGGTACGCCAGAGCTACCTGGGCATCAAGCACAACCAGGAACAGATCGGCGACCGCCAGACCTTTACCTTCAAACACACCCTGTTCGGCCTCGACAGCCAGACGGTGACCGGCGTCGAGTACAACCGCATTCGCTTTCGCCTGGCCAGCAACTCGCCGTTCGATGACCTGACGAACGCCGGCCAACCGGTGGACATCAACCGCCCGGTACCGCAACCGTTTGAAAGCGCCAGCCCCTTCGTTCCGCAGTCCGTCAGCACCACCAAACAGCTGGCTGCGTTCGCCGAAAACCGCCTGCAACTGACTGATCAACTGTCACTGATCACCGGCGTGCGCCGCGACTACGTGCACATCGACAGTGACTCCCTGGTGGATGGCAGCGACGCCAACAAGACCTTTACCGGCAACAACTGGAAATCCGGCCTGGTCTACGCGATCACCCCGGACACCTCGGTATACGGCCAGTACGCCACCAGCACCGACGGCGTCGGCAGCCTGATTACCCTGAGCCCGAGCCAGCAGCAGTTCGGCCTGTCCACCGCCAGGCAAGCCGAGATCGGCCTCAAGCAGGCGTTCTGGGACTCGCGGGGTGAATGGACGCTGGCGGCCTACCACATCGTCAAAAAGAAGCTGTTGGTGAGCATCCCAGGCACCACCCTCAAGGAACAAATCGGCCAGCAATCCTCCAACGGCCTGGAAGCCAGCCTCGACCTGCAACTGCCGAACGCCTGGCAGTTGCAAGCCAATGCAGCCATCGTGCGTGCGCAGTACGACGACTTTTCTGAAGTGGTCAACGGCCAGGCCGTGTCCCGCGACGGCAACCGCCCCACCGACGTACCGCGCCGCACCGCCAACCTGTGGCTGAGCAAAGCCATCACTGACGACGTTCGCGCCGGTGCCGGCGTGCGTTATGTAGACTCGCGTTTCGCCAACGCCGGCAACACCAGCGAAGTGCCGAGCTACACCGTGGTCGATGCCAGCGTGTCGTGGAAAGCCATGCGCAACACGACATTGGGCCTGCAATTGAATAACCTGTTTGACCGCACCTACGCCGTCAGCCAATACAATGACGGCCAGCAATGGATCCTGGGTGAGCCCAGGTCGTTCTTTGTGACGGCGGACTACACCTTCTAACTGAACGCAACACTGTCCAAATGTGGGAGCGGGCTTGCTCGCGAATGCGGTGTGTCAGGCACTGTATCTGTTACTGATCCAACGCTTTCGCGAGCAAGCCCGCTCCCACATTTGTCCTGTGTTGGACCTGAGAGTAAAGATGACCTCACTCAACCTCACCGACCTCGCCTGGGCCCCACCCGGCCACGAGCACTGTCATCACCAGTTCCAACTGCGTGACGCCAGCCTGCGGGTGAGTGCCGGTGAGTTTGTCGGGCTGATCGGCCCCAACGGCAGCGGCAAGACCAGCCTGCTGCGGTGCGCCTATCGGTTCAGCAAACCGGCGGCGGGTGAGGTGCTGCTGGAACACCAGAACGTCTGGAAGCAATCCTCGAAGTGGTGCGCGCAACGTATCGCCGTGGTGCTCCAGGAGTTTCCCGATGCGTTCGGCCTGCGAGTGGATGAAGTGGTCGCCATGGGCCGCACGCCTCACAAGGGGCTGTTCGACAGCGACACCCTTGAAGACCGCAACCTGATCCGCCAGGCCCTCGAATCCGTCGGCCTGCTGGGTTTTGAAGACCACGCCTTCGCGACCCTTTCGGGCGGCGAAAAACAGCGGGTGATCCTGGCCCGCGCCCTGGCCCAACAACCGCAACTGTTGATCCTCGACGAACCGACCAACCACCTCGACCCGCGCTACCAGCTGCAATTGCTGCAACTGGTCAAGCGCCTGAACATCGGCACCCTGGCCAGCATTCATGACCTGAACCTGGCCGCCGCGTTCTGTGATCGGCTGTACGTGATCAACCACGGGCGCATCGTCGCCAACGGCACACCTCACGAGGTGCTGACCGCCGAATTACTGCGCGAAGTGTTCGGCGTTGAAGCATTGATCGACACTCACCCCTTGTCCGGCTACCCCCGAATTACCTGGATAACCCAACCATGATCCTGCGCTCCCTGCTGTCTCTCGCGTTGCTGCTCGGCACTGCTCAAGCGTTCGCCGAAGCGACTCATTACCCGTTGAAAATCAAAAGCTGCAACCGCGAAGTGACCTTCGCCGAGGCCCCAAAACACGCGGTCAGCCACGACATCAACATGACCCAGATGATGCTCGCCCTGGGCCTCAAGTCGCACATGGCCGGCTACAGCGGCGTGACCGGCTGGAAGTCCGTGACGCCGGAAATGGCGCAGATCCTCGACGGCCTGCCGGAACTGGCGAGCAAATACCCGTCGGTGGAAACCCTGCTCAACGCCAACGTCGACTTCTTCTTCGCCGGCTGGGACTACGGCATGCGCGTGGGCGGCGATCTCACCCCGCAAACCCTGCAACCGTTGGGCATCAACGTCTATGAGCTGACCGAGTCCTGCGCCTTCGTGATGAAGCGCCCGGCAGCCACCCTGGAAGACACCTATAACGATCTGCGCAACCTGGGCAAAATTTTCGACGTGCAGGACCGCGCGAATGCCTTGATCGCACAGATGCAGGCACAGGTCGCCGAAGTGCAGAAAAACCTGCCGGCCGACAAACCCCGCGTATTCCTCTACGACAGCGGCGAAGACCGCGCCATGACTTCCGGCCGCCTGGGCATGCCCCAGGCACTGATCGACGCCGCCGGCGGGCGCAACATTCTGGATGACGTGGACGCCAGCTGGACCCGGGTCAACTGGGAAACCGTGGTGGAACGCAACCCGCAAGTCATCGTGATCGTCGACTACAGCGAAATCACCGCTGATCAAAAAGAGCAGTTCCTGCTGAACAACCCGGCGCTGCAATCGGTGGACGCCATCAAGAACCAGCGCTTTATCGTGATCCCCTATGTGCAAGCCACGCCGGGCATCGACAACGTGCTGGCGGTTGAAACCCTGGCCAAGGGGTTCCACGGCGAATGATTACCCGTCGCTATGCCCTGCTGCTGAGTGCTCTTGGCGCGTTGTTGCTGATCTCTTGCGTGGTCTCGCTGGGGTTCGGCTCGGCGCGGGTGCCGGTGGACGTGGTGTGGCGGATCCTGCTGCATAAAGCCTTCGGCGTTGGCGAGGTGGACTGGAGCGCGGGGCAGGAACACATCGTGTGGCTGATCCGCGTGCCGCGCATGCTGCTCGGCGCGTTGGTGGGCGCCGGGCTGGCGTTGATCGGTGCGGTGTTGCAGGCGGTGACACGTAACCCGCTGGCGGATCCGCACCTGCTGGGCGTGACCTCCGGCGCCACCCTCGGCGCGGTGATCGTGGTGTTGCATGTGGGTGAAGTGATCGGCCTGCTGACCCTGCCCATCGCGGCGTTCATCGGCGCGTTGCTGAGCATGATCGTGGTGCTGGCGGTGGCCAGTCGCAACGGTCGGCTGGAGAGTGACCGCCTGCTGTTGTGCGGGGTGGCGGTGTCATTCGTGATGATGGCGGTGGCGAATTTGCTGCTGTTCATGGGTGATCACCGCGCGGCCTCGGCGGTGATGTTCTGGATGCTCGGCGGACTCGGGTTGGCGCGCTGGGAACTGCTGGCGATTCCCTTCGCCACGGTGTTGCTGGGGCTGGTGTTACTGCTGGGGATGGCGCGCCCGTTGAACGCGTTGATGGCTGGCGAACAGACCGCCGTGACCCTGGGCCTGAACGCACGCAATGTGCGGCTCAAGGTGTTCCTGATCGCCTCGCTGATGACCGGCGTGCTGGTGTCCATCAGCGGCTCCATCGGCTTTGTCGGGCTGATGGTGCCGCACATTGCCCGGCGCCTTGTAGGCGCCGAGCATCGCCGTTTACTGCCCGTGTGTGTGC
The DNA here is from genome assembly GCF_011765255.1 of Pseudomonas sp. AN3A02. Taxonomy (NCBI): domain Bacteria; kingdom Pseudomonadati; phylum Pseudomonadota; class Gammaproteobacteria; order Pseudomonadales; family Pseudomonadaceae; genus Pseudomonas; species Pseudomonas sp. AN3A02. The sequence continues at coordinate 118,267 of NZ_JAARNI010000007.1, read as the reverse complement.
TGCTGGGCAGTGTGTTCCTGGTGTGGGTCGATGTGGCCGCACGCACCCTGATCGCCCCGGAGGACCTGCCCATCGGTGTGGCCACGGCAGCCATTGGCGGTCTGTTTTTTATCGGGTTGATGCGCAGGCGTTAAACGTCCTGGTCGGCCTCCTTGAGTTCATGCAGCAGCCGCCGCCCGACCTGGCTGCGAGGTTGCCAAAAATGGTCGGCTTCCAGGATGGTCAGTTTGCCCAAGGTGGCCAGCCGGCGGATCACCTCGCTGGGCTTGACCTTCACCACGCCCGTGTTTTCGTCAATCCAATCATCGCGCAGCAACTGGCTTTCGTCCGAATGATAGCTGGGCTCATAGACAATCAGCGCGCCTTGCACCGGAGTGAAGTAGTAACGCGGTCCGGCCACCGGTTCATTGCGCAGCATCTCAATGAGTCCGCGAATTTCGTACTGGGCAATGAAGTTGTGGGCTAAGGCTTCCTCGTAACGATCAGCCATGCGTTGGCGTGCGCTGTGAATTTTGAACAACTGCTGCACACCCATCACCTTGAAGCCTGCCGGGTATTGAATCGAAGGGTTGGGGTAGCGCAAGTTCATCATGCTGAACAATGCCTTGTAGGCCGGTGTGTCCATCCGCATTCCCACCGCCACCGACGGGCCCGGATCCGCCACGGGATGCACCGCGATAAAGGTGTCGCTGTCGCCATTACCAAGGATCGCCCCCAGCCGTGGCGGGGTTGGCTGGTTTTTGAAACGTTGCCACACCAGGCGCGCGGCATCATCCGGGTGGCCGCACAATGGCCCCAGCGCCAGGCGCGTATCCAAAACTGTCAGCGTCGTAGCCAGGCGTTTTACTCGCGGTAGCAGGGCATCCCAGAATGGGCTGCTGTCGAGCACGCGGACTTCACCGGACTCAGCCAGTTTCAGCACATGGCTGTCATTGCTGCCACGGCTCTCGAGGCGGCGCAGATACCCCTCCTGTCGGTGGCTGGAATCCCAGTCAGGGTCTATCTGGACGGCCTGATAACGGTACAGCGAACCGTCGGCACAGGACACATACAGCGGCAGGAAGCGCTCGACACGCTGATTCAGCACCTGCAGAAAACTCAGTACCGCACGCACCACCGCCGGGGCCAGCAGTTGCTCATAGCCCTGTGCCTGAGGGAACCCGGCGGTGGCCTTCTCGGGTAGCCGCAGATACAGGCCGTGCAGGCTATAGCCGCCGGGCAGGTTGCCACGCAGGAATACGCGGTCGTAGCGGAACTGCAAGTCATCGCCCTTGACCGGTGCACTCGCGACAAAATGCCCGTTGTCGGAAGACTTGAGGATCAGGCCAAAGGTCAGCACGCCACGCCCGGTGGTGCCTTGATGCCCGTCGCGAGCAGCATCGTCGGCATGCTTGAACACGGGCCCCATGGCTCGATCTGCCACGGCATGCAGGGCCGCCTCAGGCGCAATATACGCCAGGGCCGGCATCCAGCCCGGCAGTACGCGCTTGGCAATCCCCCACAACGGGCCGCCCTCGAGCACTTGCAAGGTGCCCACCCGTGCCAGTTGGTTGACCAGTTCGGTCGGGGTTTTACGGCCCGCGCGCAGCTGCTGTTCAATGGCGTTACTGTCGGGATCCTGGGGTGCCAGGCTGTTGGGCGCGAGGGAAGTTTCCAACTGGTTGAGCAACTGCGTCGCTTCGTCTCGCTGGGCGTTGCTCATCAGGTTGCGCTCGGCGTCCCGGGTACTGAAACCGATCAGTGAACCGTCCGGCGTCAGCAGGTATTCGTGGGTCCACAGGTGGCCGGACTTCAGCGCGGTCTCCAGGGTCTTGGTGGAGAACAGGTTTTGATACGTCGCGTTTTCCTGAGTCCCCAGCCAGAACGGCAGCACCCGGGCAGCCCGCGAGCGGTAACGCCCGACCACTTTCCAACCGGGTGTCAGCAGCGCCTGGCTGACGTCCATGACGGGCAGGATCACGTTCGGGTCAAAGTCTTCACTCAACACCTGGATGCCCAGGGTAGCGACGAACTTGCCATTGCGTTGCAGCACCAGGCCACCGTATAGCGTGTCGCGATGTGGACCTAATTGCTGATGGACGTAACGTACGGCATCCGCCTGATTACTGAACAGCGGGCTCAAGCCTCGACGCATGAAGCCGCCAAAGGCGACCCAGGGTGCCTGGCTGACGTCCAGCTTGCCCGTCAGCGCCCAGCACTCACTCGGCACAAGCACACTCAGCCAGCTCAACTTCGCCACTTGGTTGACGAACCCCACCGCCGATAACTGGCCGCTGGACAACAAGGTCTGAACATCCTCGAAATTACCCGACGCCTGGCGGACCGGGTCGAACAAAGTTGAGGAGACCGGCGCTTGAACACGTAACAGTGCACGGTCGAGGGTCGAGATAAACACCGGCAAACCGCTCAAGGCTCCCGGCTCGCGCTGGCGCTTGGCTTCAACCGTAGCGCCGGCCAAATCCTCCGCTGACAGGAAGTGCTGCGCCAGCCAGCGTTCGGGACTGCCAAGCCCCTGCGGCATCCAGTGTCGTGCGTAGAACAAGGCATGCAACTGGTAACCCTCGGGGTAAATAACCTTGCCCTGCGCATCCACATCAAACAAGTCGTTCAAGGCGAACAACTCAGCTCTGCTCCACGAGGGCACGACCTCGCTGCTGACAAACGCATTCCTGTCCCGATGTTTGAGGATGAACGCAAATCCGGTTTGCGTCGGCCCGCCACGGTGTAACTTCGCGTGCAACGCTTGGGCGGATTCATCGGCACTGGCACACACTTGGCCGAAGGCAACCTGCTGCGGGCGTTGACTGCGGGGGATTGGCAAACGCGGGCGCCAGTGCTCGGTGATCAGCCCCGGCGCCCCCCAAAGCGGGCTGGACTGCACCACACGCACACTGCCGGCGCTCGCCACTTGCCTGACCCACTCCTGGGCCGTCAGCGTTCCATTGGCGAGGTTAAGCGCCGCCGGGCTTTGTTGTGTCGAGGGGGTGACGTCATTGAGCAGTTTCGCCAGCCCAGAGGAGTCGACCAGGTCATACACCAGCAAACTGTCCTCGTCGGCTGACAGGTAGGCGACTGGCACTTGCCGGCGGTTCTGGATCAGCGTGTAGAGGTCGTCGGGACTGAACATCTGCGCGGCCAGGTAAATATCATCCCTTGACCAGCCTGTGCGCAACATACGCTCGGGCTCGATCAGTGACATGCCGCGACAGGATGCGTAAAGCGCTTTCAGCCCATGTTTCACAGGCAGCAGCGAACGTCCCTTGGTGTCCTGAGGGTACACAAACCCCAGTGCAAAACGCCCGGAGTCGCTGGCATACAACGGCTCAGTCGCCACGTACAAACCATCCGGGCGTTGCAGAATATAGCCGCAGTATTCGCGCTCACGTTGACTGCCGATCTGTCCGTGAGCATAACGCGCCGCGTCTTCTATTTTTACAAAGGCGGGGCTCAGTTGAGGCCGCGCGGCCAATGCATAGGGCCGCCAGGTTTCGCTGACCAGCCCGGACACATCCCACAGCTTGCCCGTCTGAAGTACCGCCAATGACCCGGCTTCGGCGACTTTCAGGATCAGTTCGCGGGGAGTCAGCGTGCCGGCCCGCAACTCGTCTTCCAGGCCGTTGTCGGTGACACTGCCATCGGGCAATACCGTGTAAAGCTGGCTTTCTTCAGCTGAATGGGACGCCTCATAGCCCAGTTGCGCGCCATCGCTGGTGCTGAGGTACAGCGCCAGGTTGTTGCCAGGGCTGGTGCGAAAGGCCGCAACGGCCTGGGCGAAATCCGAGGTGGGGAAAAACGACTCGTAAACCCAGGGCTCGCTGGCCACGCCGGTGCTGTCAGGTTCGCTCTGACAGTACCAGCCTCGCAATGCGAAGCCAGATGGCAAGCGTGGCTGACCGTCGCCATCAAAGGGGAACAACCGTGAAAGTGCGAAGAGCCCATGCGTATCACCGGACGGCACGCTATCGCCAGGCTCGCTGACCACGTATTCCAATTCAGTCTGGTGCTTGAGAATACAACCGATACGCCGCCCGCCAGCATGCGCCTGCATACGATTATGGGCGTAGGACACAGCGCTTGGCAGGTCCGTAAAGACCCAGCTCAACGGCGCATCAATCGCCGCTGCCGCGGCGAACGGGGTCTCTGGAGCCCAGGTTGCGGGCACCCGTCCCTGAATGTTGTACCAACTGTCATCGGCCAGCAGCACCGTCAGTTCGCTGAGTTTTACCAGCTCCTTGATCAGCCCCTCAGGCGTTCCGTCGTAGCCTTGTGCACGCTTTCTCAGTACCCCGGTTTGAAGGGTAACGCGCAGATAATCGGCAAACTCACGCTCAGCACGTGAACCACTGGAGACGTATTTGAGCAGCGTACCGTTCGGCCCGCTGGTGTAAAGCGTCTTTATCAAGTCGGCAAAATGTATGCTCAGATAAACCGAATGAGCATTCGGCGCGCTGATCATGAAAGCCAGTTGCCGGGGGCTGCGTCGAGAAAACTGGCGGCTGAGCTCGTCCATGTCGGCTTCAGCCCGATTGAACTGGGCAACGATGCGATACCCCTCAAGCTCGACACGAGTCAAGTACTCACCGGTGGGCGACGGTACTCCCCATACGGCGTCGCACTCATCGGAACGCAGCAGCTGCGTCGCGACAAACCGGCCATCGGCGCGTTGCAGAATAAAACTGATGAATAGAGCATCACGCTGCCTACCCGCCTGATAATGCACGTAGCGCGCCGCATCATCGGCCTTCACGAAAGCCGGGCTCAGGGATTGATGGATGCTCTCGAAGGCTCGCCACTGTTGATCGACCACCCCGACCCGGGTAAAAACCTGCCCGGTCGCTACCACTGTCAGCGTGCCCACTGCGGCTACTTGCCGAACAAATTCGGAAGGACTCAAGGTGCCAGCTTTCAGGCGTTTGTCGATCGGCTTGCCTTGATCGGTGAGCAGCTGTTTTTGCGCCTCGGACCCCGTGCAGTTGTACACCAGCAGGGCTCCATCGTTGGCCCGCAAATACAGGTTTATATCCATGTCATCGGAGGCGGCCGCGGTAACGCCTGTCGCCAGGACAGACGCCGTGAAAAAACTCTCGGCCAGCCACGACTCCCTGGCCACGGGGGGTCCGGCCTTCGCCGCCAGCGAGCAGTAGATACCATGGAGATAGAAGCCGCTTGGCAGCTTTGGCCGGCCCTTGGGCAACGCCAACGCATTGGGGGCGGCCGCAAATATCTTCTTCAACGCGGCATCGGGCAGCATCGCCACGTAATCCCCGGCGTCGTCCTTGAGCAAATAGCCAAAGTAGCTTTCCGGCGTCCGCGCATCCAGGGGCGGCAACGCCGAACGGACCGCGTCCTGCCAGCGGCGAAAAACCTGGGTACCCGGCAGCGATTGCCGGGACTGGGCGAGCTGTGCCACGGTTTGGTTGAGGGTCCAGGGCTCAACAATCTGTCCTGCTTTGCCGCCCAATTCCTTGTTGGCCACCACCACACGCAAGACACCGGATCTCGCCGTGAGGTTGATCAGGAAGATAAAGTCGTCAAAGTCCGTGGGTGGGCGGGTCGTTTCCAGTGTGCGTAAAAAACCTGTTTCGGTTATAGAGCCGCTGCTTTCATATTTGATCAACGAATCGTGAAGCCCCGACAAATAGTAAATCGGGCAGAACTCGCGCTGCCCAATGATAAATATCAGGCCCTTCATTGAAAAAAAGCTGGCATCCAGCCGCCGCTGTGCCGGACTCCAGTGCGCCAACTCTTTCTTCAATACGTCGCTGTCGTCGGCGCGCGAACTGTAAAAAGCGTAGACACTGAAGTCTTCAGGGTGAATGAAATCGCCCTTGGCGTCGGTCTTGAGAATAGCCTCGAAGTTGAACCCGCGGGCATCGCCAGATGCCGGTACCGTCGGCAGGTAGCGGCCATCCGCGCGCTTGAGGATCACCCCGCCATAGACCCGCTCGCGCTTGTTGCTGACCTGCATATGTGCCCAAAAGGCCGCATCGTTACCGGTGATAAATGCCGGCCCCAGAGGGGGAAGCTGCGCCACCGCCCTGGCAGGCTGCTCGTGTTGAGTTTCAGTGCTGTCCATGTCCATTGCCACCTGATTGAAATGAGAAAGCCTGGCGTCACCCTCGAAATCCGGGGCACGCCAGGCAGGCTTAACTTCCAATGAATTGGCCAGGCAAAGGCGTTAGATAGTTAACGGGCGGCCTACAGTTCATCTTTGTCCCGGCCAAAGTCGACTTGGTCTTCATCCGGCTCAGCTGGTACAACGACGAATTGCCACTTTTCGCTCAGCAGTCCTCGTCGTGTCCAGAAGCTGTCGCTGTCCAGTACAGACAACGTGCCGAACCGCCTCAACTGGCTAACCAACTGGCTGGGAGTAGACGGCAGGCTGGGGTTGAGCAGTGCGGTTTCCTGGCTGTTAAAACCGGGCATGTATTTCAACAGGGCACCTCCCCGGCAGGCCAGATAGCAACTCTTCGCCGCGGGTAAATTACGCTGCAACACTTCCACGTAGCTTCGCAAATCCTGAACAGCAACGAAGTTAGCCAAGAGGTGAATGTCCAGGGGCACCTTGCTTGATGTCGAGGGTATCGCCTTGTAGAACGCCTGCACTGCCGCGATGGTGTAGAAGTAAAGTTCGTGAGAGGGCGGCAAATCGAACCCACTGTGATTCGGCCAGAAAAACAACTCCAGGCTGCTTTGTTCACCCTGCGCCCCATCCACATCCTCCACCGGCTCTATCGCCACAAATCCAGGTGTGTGCGGCGGCACCAGTACCGCGCCCAGATACTCCCTGCCGGCGAACGGGCCCAACTGCTTCTGTGCAAACCGCGCCGCATCATCGGCATCGGCAAACAACGGGCCGCAGAACGAGTGGAAATAGGGATTGCTGCTGAAGCCATGCGGGCTTTGCTGGGAATGCCATTGCGCAGTGACCCGTCCGGAGCGCCCCCAGATGCGGCTAGGGATACGAACATCCAACTCGCCACTCGCTACCAGTGACAGCACGTACTCACTCACGCGCTGCGAGCCTTCCAGCAGTTGCGTCGCGTCCCGGGGGGCACGTCTCATCAACTCATACAGCACATTCGGCGCCGTCAGCCGATACCGCAGCAGCGCTCCGTCAGCGCAGATCAGGTAGAGCGGCAACACTCGCCCATTGACGGGTTTGTTGACGAAATTCAGCCCGTTGGCAATAGCCTGGGGGCCCTGGAAGCTATAGACCATGTCATCGCCCGGCTCGGCGATCGCCTCGTTGCTGGCGCACAAGTACAAGCCCTCCAGCGCATAGCCCTGGGGCAGTTGGCCGTTAGGGAAGACTTGCTTCAAGTCGGCGTAATGCGCCCTCACCAGCGGCAGGGTGACCATGTACTGTGCCTTGTTGAGGGCCTTGAGCAGGAAGCCGAACGCTGGTTGAGCACCTACCGTATATCCCTGCTGGGCATGGCGCACCGCATCGTAGGGCCGGGTAAATATCGGGCTGCAGGCCGGGTCGGCGAGGGACGCCCGAATCAACAGGGCAGCCGGGCGCTCGACGTTCGCAATGAACTCTGCGGTGATCTGTCGGGAAGGGCCCCAGACTTCACTGCCCTCGATAACCCGCAGGGTTCCGGCACGTGCGACCTGGCTGACAAAGTCACTCGGCAACAAGGTGCCCTCGCGCAATTGCTGCTCGATCACAGTGTCGGCATTGTCTCCCCTGACCAGATTGCGCGGCGTCAGCTGGTTTTTCAGTTGGTTCTCTGCGGCAGAGTCCGACAGGTGATAGCTGAGTACCGAACCACGTGGTCCGATGACGTATTCACGCTTGAGGTGCGCCTCTCGCAGCATTAGGCTCGACAAAACTGCGCTGGGTATCATGCTGGTGTAGATAGCCTTTTGGGTCGCTGTCAATAAAATCGGGACTTCTTGCTCCACCACCGATGAATAGCGCGCAACGATTGTGCTGCCCACCGTGTACAGCCCTTTGGCAAGGATTTGGTCGGGGTAAATCCAATCAAGTGTGAACCCCCGAGGCGGCACGGCCAACGGCTCGGTCGCTGCAAACAAACCATTGGCAAGCCGCAGGATCACCCCGCCATAAGCGCGCTTGCGGCCCTGCCCCACCATCTGCGCCACATACCGCGCCGCATCATCGGCGTTGGCGAAGGCCGGGCTCAATCGTCGCCGTGTAATGTGCTCGTAACCAGACCAAGTTTCGCTCACCGGGCCCAAAGTGTCCCAACGCGGGCTGGTGCGTACCACGCTCAGTCGCCCGCGTTTCGCCCAGATCTGCACGAAGTCCCGCGCCTGTTTCTGGCCGCTGGTCAACTCCTGGGTGGTTTGCTCAAGCTCGCTCTCCACCTGCCCGCCATGCCCTATCTGAATGGGTGCAGGCACGTATCGGAGTAGCGCGCCCTCAAGGAGCGAGAAATAAATCGGCAGGTTGTTGCCCTTGTTGTAATCCCTCCCCCTGCGAACCGAGTCGTAGAGCGCGATATACATCACCGCAGGCGTTACAAAGTTCTTCGTCAGCCAGCCCATCGAGGAGTTAAGCCCGGTCGGCGCCCATTGCTGGGATCGAAACAGCGCGTGCAGCACGAAGCCCTTGGGAAACACGTATTCATTCGTTTCCGCCACTGCAAACAGGCTGTTGAGCTTGAAAAGCACATTGGCGCGGTCGACACAGACCACCTCGCTGGCAATGTACTGCGCCTTGTCCTGGTGCTTGAGGACAAACGCAAAACAGTCTTGAGTCTCCAGATTGCGACCGTGCACGCGGGCATGCAGGTCGCGGGCGGCCTGGTCGGCCGTGGCAAACACCGCGCCATAGGTCGCGTAGACCGGCGGCCCAACCCTGGGCTCATACTTGGAATGGGGCGTCCAACTACTGCCAATGACCGAGCGCGGCCCCCACAACGGGTTGCCCTCTATGACCCTCAGGTTGCCGCTTGCCGCCAACTGGCGGACCCACTCGGCGGGCTTGCCCGTTGCATTATCAAAGACCGGCGCGGCTGACGTGTCGGTAGGTGTATACGCCAGCAGACAGTCCTTAGCGCCGGACAGGTACCCCACCTGCCGCGACAGAATGATCGAGCGTATCTGCTCTGGCGAAAACGCCTGCAGGTTGGTCAGCGCCTCGTCCTGCGTCCATCGACGCTTATCGACCCAGCCCCGATCAATCATCGACAGCGCCGGGTGCGAGCCGTAGCGACCGTGCACTTCATAGCGCTCCGGCGGAATCAGCGGCCCCGCCCCGCCCAGGGGAAAGAACAACCGGCCGTCAAAGGCATTGACGGAACTTTCCCGAGGTTCGGAGATAAAAAAGCCCCCGTCCACGCCCTTCAATACATAGCCGCCGTAGTAGTGAGCCCGCCGATTGCCGACCACCTCATGCGCGTGCAATGCCGCATCGTTGGCCGAGAGAAACGAGGCCTTCAGGATGATCGCCTCTGACACCGCCACCACCGCAGAACGAGCAGTCACGAGACCGACATCGCGCCACAACTGCCCAGCCTTCACGACCGACAATTCGGTGGCAGCCATCACCCGCCGCACATAGTCGCGAGGGCTCAGGCTGCCGTCTGCCAGCGCCGCCTGAGTGCCCGTGTCCTCAAGCACACCCGCATGGATCGCGTTTTGGGTCTGCGGCACCTTGAGCTTGAGCAACGCACCATCCGACGCCTGCATGTACAGCTGCAATCCACGACGCTCGTGCTGCAATGCCAGGGTTGCATTGGCCTGAGTGATGGCCGCCTGCACTTCGCCCGGCGTGAAGAAAGCGTCATACAGCCAGGACTCCCGGGCAGGCATGTCGGCAGCCGAGGGCGATGAGCGAAAGTAGATCGCCTCGAGTCGATACTGGGCGGGCAGCGCCCAACCGCTGCGCGTCATGGGTGGAAAACGGCCCTGAGGAGAAAATAGCGGCAGGTCTTCCTCCAGGGCAAAGGTCGCCACATAGCGGTCAGCATCCGAGTGCTTGAGCACAAACCCGCAGGTGCGCCGGCCAGGTATCACCATCGATGACGCAAGTGCCGCCCCCACTGCGTCTTCGGCACGCGCAAAGACCGGGGTCAACAGTGGCTGGCTGGTCACGGCCTTTGATGTAAAGGGTTCAAACACCACCCAGTCCGCCGGTACCTTCCCGATGGAGCCACCCCATAATGAGGTGGGCACGATCAGGCTCAACTCGCCCAAGGTAGAGATTTTCTTCACAAACTCACTGAACGGGCCATACACACCGACACGATTGCCCGTCGGTTTGCCCGCCTTGATCCACAAGGCAAAGCTGCGCTCCGCAGCCGAGCCGCTGGGGGCGTAGCGAATCAGTGAACCATCCGGCCCGGAGAGATACGCGGCCGGGAAAAACTCCCGGTCATCGACATCATGGGTAAAGTCCGAGCCGGAAAAGAACCCGAGGAAAGCCTTGACCATCCTCGCGTCAAACGAGCGGTTGCGCTGCTGAATCAACGCATGCCGGGCCGGGTGGGAGTGATAGGTCGCCACACAGGTGTAGCCCCGGGGTTGCTGGTAGTAGCCTTCGGGGCTGAGGGCGAGAACTTTGAGCAGGTTGAATTCTATCGCATCACCGGGCACGGGCTCGGTTGCAAAGTACCGCCCGGCAGGGTTCTTCATAATCACACCGCCGTACTCGCGGTCGCGGCGCTCGCCGATTTTGCGGTGCGCCCAGTAGGCAGCATCCGCCTCATGCAAAAAAGCCGGGCTTAACGGTGGCAAGCGTGCAGCGCCTCGGTTGGTGCTGGCGGCACGTCGCTCGCGGTCTAATCGGATCGCCATGGGAACTCCTTTCAAGTAATCGTCAGCGTCCATTCTCGGCGGCCCACTCAGCGTTCAAGCGGTAGGTAAGTAGCCCGGCACCATCCGGGTGCACCTGCGTGCACAGGCCGCCGCGATTGGCGCCGCATTGGTGCGTCGCCCACGCGCATAGTCCAAGCAAAGCTCTGGTGCACCACGATTGCGCGCCTCGGCACAGCCTTTGCAATCACTCCCTCATCACATCATTGAGTCATGGAGATTGCACAATGAAGCGTCGCAGCTTGATCAAGGCTTTCACACTGTCGGCGTCCATCGCCGCCATGGGCATGACCTGGACCGTACAGGCCGCCGAGACCATCAAGGTCGGCATCCTGCACTCTCTGTCCGGGACCATGGCCATCTCCGAGACCTCGCTGAAAGACATGGCGCTGATGACCATCGACGAGATCAACGCCAAGGGCGGTGTGAACGGCAAGATGCTCGAACCCGTCGTAGTAGACCCGGCCTCCAACTGGCCGTTGTTCGCTGAAAAAGGCCGCCAGTTGCTGACCCAGGACAAGGTCGCCGTGGTGTTCGGCTGCTGGACCTCGGTGTCGCGCAAATCGGTATTGCCGGTGTTCGAAGAGCTCAACGGCCTGCTGTTCTACCCGGTGCAATACGAGGGCGAAGAGATGTCGCCGAACGTGTTCTATACCGGTGCGGCGCCGAACCAGCAGGCGATCCCGGCGGTGGAATACCTGATGAGCGAAGAAGGCGGCGGCGCCAAGCGCTTCTTCCTGCTGGGCACCGACTATGTGTACCCGCGCACCACCAACAAGATCCTGCGCTCGTTCCTGCACTCCAAAGGCGTAGCGGATAAAGACATCGAAGAGGTCTACACCCCGTTTGGCCATGCCGATTACCAGACCATCGTGGCCAACATCAAAAAATTCTCGGCCGGTGGCAAGACTGCGGTGATCTCCACCGTGAATGGCGACTCCAACGTGCCGTTCTACAAAGAGCTGGCGAACCAGGGCCTGAAGGCTACCGACGTACCGGTCGTCGCCTTCTCCGTGGGTGAAGAAGAACTGCGCGGCATCGACACCAAGCCGCTGGTGGGCAACCTCGCCGCCTGGAACTACTTCCAGTCGGTGGAGAACCCGGTGAACAAGAAATTCGTCGCCGACTGGAAAGCCTACGCCAAGGCCCACAACCTGCCGGGCGCGGACAAAGCCGTGACCAACGACCCGATGGAAGCCACCTACGTGGGCATCCATATGTGGGCCCAGGCGGTGGAGAAAGCCAAGTCCACTGACGTCGACAAAGTGCGTGAAGCCATGGCCGGGCAGACCTTTGCCGCGCCGTCGGGCTTCACCCTGACCATGGACAAGACCAATCACCACCTGCACAAGCCGGTGATGATCGGTGAGATCCAGTCCGACGGGCAGTTCTCGGTGGTGTGGCAGACGGAGGAGCCGATTCGTGCGCAGCCGTGGAGCCCGTATATCCCGGGGAATGACAAGAAGCCGGATTACGCCGTGAAGAGCAACTAAGCCACACCACAGGTCAAATGTGGGAGCGGGCTTGCTCGCGAAAGCGGTGGATCAGTAAGGGATGCAGTGACTGACACACCGCATTCGCGAGCAAGCCCGCTCCCACATTTTGACCGCGCATGATCAGGACATTTGTTTATGCCCACTGCCCTCAAACGCTATCTCATGACGTTGTTGCTGTTGCTGCCCTTCGCCGCACACGCCAGCGACGCCGAAGACTTCATCAACGCCAACCCGATGCGACAAGCCAAGCTGCTCCAGGACTGGGCCGCCCAGCCCGACCCGGCGCGCATCGAGTTGGTGAACGCCCTGCAACAAGGCCAGATCAGCGTCAACGGTGAAACCAAAACCGTGCGCCTGAACAACCGCCTGCGCGGCCTGATTGACAACGTGCAAGCCAGCCAGGAATTGCTCGCAGCCGATCCCAAGGTGCGCCTTGCCGCAGCGCTTACCCTGCAAAAAAGCGCACAACCTGCGCAGCTGAAATTCCTCGACCAGCAACTCGCCGGTGAAACCAACGACGACGTACACACAGCCCTCAGCCTCGCCCTGGCCAACCTGCAACTGGTGGACCCCGACCCGGCTGTGCGCCTGGCCGCCGTGCGCTTGCTCGGCGGCACCGGTGACCCGCTGGCCCGTACTCGCCTGGAAGCCCTGCTCGCGCCTGGTGTCGAAGCCGACGCCACCGTGCACACCGCTGCCGAAACCAGCCTGGCCCAGGTCAAACGCAAACTGATGGTGGGCGAGATTCTCGGCCAGGCCTTCAGCGGCATGTCCCTGGGTTCGATCCTGCTGCTGGCAGCGCTCGGCCTGGCGATCACCTTCGGCTTGCTCGGGGTGATCAACATGGCTCACGGCGAGATGCTGATGCTCGGCGCCTACTCCACCTATGTGGTGCAGTTGCTGATGCAGCGCTACGTGCCCCAGGCCATCGAGTTCTACCCACTGATCGCGCTGCCGGTGGCGTTTTTTGTCACCGCCGCCATCGGCATGGCCCTGGAACGCACGGTGATTCGTCACCTTTATGGCCGCCCGCTGGAAACCCTGCTCGCTACCTGGGGCATCAGCCTGATGCTGATCCAACTGGTGCGCCTGGTGTTCGGTGCGCAGAACGTTGAAGTGGCCAACCCCGAATGGCTGTCCGGCGGGATTCAGGTGCTGCCCAACCTGGTGCTGCCCTACAACCGCATCGTGATCATCGCCTTCGCGCTGTTTGTGGTGGTGCTGACCTGGCTGCTGCTGAACAAGACGCGCCTGGGCCTCAACGTGCGCGCCGTGACCCAGAACCGCAACATGGCCGCCTGCTGCGGTGTGCCCACCGGGCGCGTGGACATGCTCGCCTTTGGCCTCGGTTCCGGCATCGCCGGCCTCGGCGGTGTTGCCTTGAGCCAGATCGGCAACGTCGGCCCGGACCTCGGCCAGAGCTACATCATCGACTCGTTCCTGGTGGTGGTGCTCGGTGGCGTCGGCCAACTGGCCGGTAGCGTCATGGCCGCCTTCGGCTTAGGGATAGCCAACAAGATTCTCGAACCGCAGATCGGCGCCGTACTCGGCAAGATCCTGATCCTCGCGCTGATCATTCTGTTCATCCAGAAACGCCCGCAGGGACTCTTCGCACTGAAAGGACGGGTGATCGACTGATGAACCAGCCATTGATGCTCACGGCCGCGCAAAAGGCCGGCCCCAAGGTGACCGTTGCGGTCGGTGCAGTGATCCTGATCCTGCTGCTGGCGCTGCCGTTGTTCTCGCTGTTGTCACCGGAAAACCCGCTGCACGTTTCCGCCTACACGCTGACGTTGGTGGGCAAGATTCTGTGCTACGCCATTGTCGCCCTGGCCCTGGATTTGGTGTGGGGTTACGCCGGGATGTTGTCCCTCGGCCACGGCTTGTTCTTTGCGCTGGGCGGTTATGCCATGGGCATGTACCTGATGCGCCAGGCGTCCGGCGATGAGCTGCCGGCGTTCATGACCTTCTTGTCGTGGACCGAGTTGCCGTGGTACTGGACCGGTACCAGCCACTTCCTCTGGGCCATGTGCCTGGTGGTGTTGGCGCCAGGTTTACTGGCGCTGGTGTTCGGGTTCTTCGCCTTCCGCTCGCGGATCAAGGGCGTGTATTTCTCGATCATGACCCAGGCCCTGACCTTCGCCGGGATGCTGCTGTTCTTCCGCAACGAGACCGGGTTTGGCGGCAATAACGGCTTTACCAATTTCCGCAGCATCCTTGGGTTTGGCATCACCGAACCGGGCACGCGGGCGGTGCTGTTTGTGGCCACCGTGGCGTTATTGGTGGCGAGCCTGTACATCGGCTGGCGCCTGGCCCAGAGCAAGTTTGGCCGGGTGTTGACGGCACTGCGGGATGCGGAAAACCGCCTGATGTTCTGCGGCTACGACCCACGTGGCTTCAAGCTGTTCGTGTGGGTGTTGAGCGCGGTGCTGTGTGGTTTGGCGGGCGCGTTGTATGTGCCGCAAGTGGGCATCATCAACCCCAGCGAAATGTCGCCGACCAACTCCATCGAGGCCGCTGTGTGGGTGGCCCTCGGCGGGCGTGGAACCTTGATCGGCCCGTTGCTGGGCGCCGGTGTGGTCAACGGCATGAAGAGCTGGTTCACCGTGGCGTTCCCCGAGTATTGGCTGTTCTTCCTCGGTGCGCTGTTCATTATCGTCACCCTGTATTTGCCCAAGGGTGTGATTGGCCTGCTGAAGAAAAGGGGCGACCAATGAGAATTACAGCGACGGCGGAATTCATGCTCGAGCCCATTCTTGAACCGAACAAAGACCAGGGCAGCGCCCGCGATGCCATCGGCCTCGGCCAGGCCGCGGGTAAAGGGCTGAACACCCGCCACGGCACGATCCTGACCCTGGAAGACATCAGCGTCAGCTTCGACGGCTTCAAGGCATTGAACGACTTGAACCTGTACATCGGCGTCGGCGAATTGCGCTGCATCATCGGCCCAAACGGCGCGGGCAAGACCACGCTGATGGACGTGATCACCGGCAAGACCCGGCCCAGCCACGGCAAGGCCTGGTTCGGCGAAACCCTCGACCTGACCAGCATGAGCGAAGTGCAGATCGCCCAGGCCGGCATCGGTCGCAAGTTCCAGAAGCCCACGGTATTCGAAGCCCTGAGCGTGTTCGAAAACCTCGAGCTGGCGCAGAAGACCGACAAGTCGGTGTGGGCCAGTTTGAGGGCGCGTTTGAGCGGCGAGCAGAAAGACCGCATCAGCGAAGTCCTCGACACCATCCGCCTCACCGCCTCGGTCAACCGCCCCGCGGGTTTGCTGTCCCACGGCCAGAAACAGTTTCTGGAAATCGGCATGCTGCTGATGCAAGACCCGCAACTGTTGCTGCTGGACGAACCGGTGGCGGGCATGACCGACGCCGAAACCGAATTCACCGCCGAGCTGTTCAAGCGCCTGGCGGGCAAGCATTCGCTGATGGTGGTGGAGCACGACATGGGCTTTGTCGGCTCGATTGCCGACCACGTGACAGTGTTGCACCAGGGCAGCGTGCTGGCCGAAGGGTCGCTGGAACAGGTGCAGGAAAATGAGCGAGTGATCGAGGTTTACCTCGGCCGCTGAACCTGATCGTTCCCACGCTCCGCGTGGGAATGCATCCGGTGACGCTCTGCGTCACACGGCGGACGCGGAGCGTCCATTGCGGCATTCCCACGCAGAGCGTGGGAACGATCATTGAGGAGAATTTGAACATGCTGCAAGTCGACAAGCTGCACCAGTACTACGGCGGTAGCCACATCCTGCGCGGGCTTTCCTTTGAGGTAAAAGTCGGCGAAGTCACCTGCCTGCTGGGCCGCAACGGCGTGGGCAAGACCACCTTGCTCAAGTGCCTGATGGGTTTGCTACCGGCCAAGGAAGGCGCGGTGAACTGGGAAGGCAAGGCCATTACCGGCTTCAAGCCGCACCAGCGGGTGCACGCCGGTATCGCTTATGTGCCCCAGGGCCGGGAGATATTCGGTCGGCTGACGGTGGAAGAAAACCTGCTGATGGGCCTGTCACGCTTCCCCGGCTCCGAAGCCAAGGAAGTGCCGGCCTTCATCTACGAGCTGTTTCCGGTGCTGCTGCAAATGAAGCAACGCCGGGGCGGCGACTTGTCCGGCGGCCAGCAACAGCAACTGGCAATCGGCCGCGCCCTGGCCAGCCGCCCGCGCCTATTGATCCTCGATGAACCCACCGAAGGCATCCAGCCGTCGGTGATCAAGGAGATTGGCGCGGTGATCAAGAAGCTCGCGGCACGCGGCGACATGGCAATTCTGCTGGTGGAACAGTTCTACGATTTTGCCGCGGAACTGGCCGACCAGTACCTGGTGATGTCCCGGGGCGAAATCGTCCAGCAGGGGCGTGGAGAAAATATGGAAAGCGAGGGTGTGCGCGGGCTCGTTACGATCTAATCTGTAGCGTCCTAACGATAAGCACTGACCATGACTCTACCTGCCCCCACCGCGCTGTTCACCCCCAGCTGGCACGCCGAGCTGGAGCTCGGCTACGCGCGTTTCGGCGACACCACGCGCCCGGTAATGCGCCGCCACCTCGGCCCGCTGCGGGTGCAAAAGCACCTGTACGCCGAAGGCCCCGAGGTGTGCCAGCACATCATCGTGCACCCGCCAGGCGGAATTGCCGGCGGTGATCGCCTCGACATCACGGCCCATGTCGCCGAAGGAGCCTGGGCGCAATTGACCAGCCCCGGCGCGGCCAAGTGGTATCGCGCCGGCGGGCCGGCCTATCAAAAACTGGAGCTGACGGTGGAGGCTGGTGCGACGCTGGAATGGCTGCCGCAGGAGACCATCGTGTTCAGCGCCGCCCAGGCCGAACTCACCACGCGCATTGAGCTGCAAGGCGATGCCCGGCTGTTTTACTGGGACGTGGTCGCCCTCGGGCGCCCCGCCAGTGGCGAGCGTTTCGACCTCGGGCACTTCCAGTCGCACCTGGATATCCGCCGCGACGGCCAGTTGATTTGGCATGAGCGCCAGCGCATTGTGGGCGCCGACGGTTTGCTCGACTCACCCATCGGGCTGGACGGGCAACCGGTGTTCGCCACCTTGCTGGTGACCGGCGAAATCGACCCTGACCTGCTCGAACAATGCCGCTCCCTGCCCCACGCAGTACGCGGCGACCTGACCCAATTGCCCGGCCTGCTGGTAGCCCGCTGCCTGGCCAGTGAAGCGCTGCTGGCGCGAGGCTGGCTGATCGCGCTGTGGCGCCTGCTGCGCCCGGCGGTGCTGGGCCGAGAGGCTGTATCACCGAGAATCTGGAGCACATGAAGATTAAAAATGTGGGAGCGGGCTTGCTCGCGAATGCAGTGGGTCAGGCAAAGATGCATTCACTGACACACCGCATTCGCGAGCAAGCCCGCTCCCACATTGGATCTCCGGTGTTTTTACGAATGTATTTCATAGTGGACTTTGAACGATGGACCTGACCCCACGGGAAAAAGACAAACTGCTGATCTTCACCGCCGGCCTAGTGGCCGAGCGGCGGTTGGCGCGCGGTGTGAAGCTCAACTACCCGGAAACCATCGCCTACATTTCCGCCGCGCTGATGGAAGGCGCCCGCGATGGCCGCACCGTCGCCGAGCTGATGCACTTCGGCACCACCCTGCTCACCCGCGAACAGGTGATGGAAGGCATCCCGGAAATGATCCCGGACATCCAGGTGGAAGCCACCTTCCCCGACGGCACCAAGCTGGTCACCGTCCACCAACCTATCGCCTGAGGCCCGGCCATGTCCTTTCTGATTCGTGATGCGGTGCACGCCGATTTGCCAGGGATTCGCGATATCTACAACGACGCGGTGCTCAACACCACGGCGATCTGGAACGAACAACCGGTAGACCTGGGCAACCGCCAGGCCTGGTTCAGCGCGCGCCAGGCGCAGTTTTATCCGATCCTGGTGGCCGTCGAAGACGAGCAGGTCATCGGCTATGCCTCGTTCGGCGACTGGCGGCCCTTCGAAGGCTTTCGCCACACCGTCGAGCACTCGGTATACGTGCGCAGCGACCAGCGCGGCAAAGGCCTCGGGCCTCATCTGATGCAGGCGCTGATCGAGCGGGCGAAAACCTGCGACAAACACGTGATGGTCGCCGCTATCGAGAGCGGCAACCAGGCCTCTATCCGCCTGCATGAGCGCCTGGGGTTCATCACCACCGGGCAGATGCCCCAGGTCGGCACCAAGTTCGGCCGCTGGCTGGACCTGACCTTCATGCAACTGACGCTCAACCCAGGCGCTGTGCCGCCCAAGGAGTGATACCGATGAACGCCGCCCAACTGCGTCGAGTCAATGCCGAAAGTTTTGCCCATTACCGCCCGGGTTTGATTGAGCTGTTGCTGGACGCCGTGAAGCACGGCGCATCAGTGGGTTTCATGGCCGACTTCGATGAAGCCCAGGCCAGCGCTTATCTCAGCGGTGTGCAGGCCAGTATCACCGACGGCAGCCTGCTGCTGTGGGTGGTGGTGCGTGATGAGCAGGTCGTTGCCAGCGTGCAGTTGGCCCTGTGCCTGAAGGCCAACGGCCTGAACCGCGCCGAAGTGCAGAAGCTGCTGGTGCACAGCGAGGCCCGGCGCCGCGGCCTCGGCCAGCAACTGATGAGCGCCCTGGAACTGAGTGCCCGCCAGTACAAACGGGGGTTGCTGTACCTGGACACCGAAGCCGGCTCCGGTGCCGAAGCGTTCTACCAGTCGCTGCGCTACACCAAGATCGGTGAATTGCCCGACTACTGCCAAAGCCCGGACGGGCGCTACACCCCGACCGCCATCTACTTCAAGACCCTGGGACAACCCGCATGATTCCTGGCGAATTTCAGATCCAGCCTGGCGACATCGAACTCAACGTAGGCCGTCGAACCGCCACCTTGAGCGTAGCCAACAGCGGCGACCGGCCGATCCAGGTCGGTTCCCACTATCACTTTTTCGAGACCAACGACGCGTTGACCTTCGACCGTGCCGCCAGCCGTGGCATGCGCCTGAACATTCCGGCCGGCACCGCCGTGCGCTTTGAGCCGGGGCAGAGTCGCGACGTGGAACTGGTGGAATTGAGCGGCAAGCGCCGGGTGTTCGGGTTTGCCGGGAAAATCATGGGTGACCTGGACTGACCTGTGGCGAGGGAGCTTGCTCCCGCTCGGGCGCGCAGCGGCCGCTAAAGAACTGACTCAATCTTTCTGACTCACCCCGGTGCCTGGCTTTTGGGGCTGCTGCGCAGCCCAGCGGGAGCAAGCTCCCTCGCCACCTATCGGGAACGATCAAGGAACCAAACACATGAAGATTTCCAGACAAGCCTACGCCGACATGTACGGCCCCACCGTGGGTGACAAGGTCCGCCTGGCCGACACCGAGCTGTTCGTCGAAGTCGAACAGGATTTCACCGTCTACGGCGAAGAAGTGAAATTCGGCGGCGGCAAGGTGATCCGTGACGGCCAGGGCCAGAGCCAACTGCTCGCCCATGAGGTGGTCGACACCCTGATCACCAACGCGCTGATCATCGACCACTGGGGCATCGTCAAGGCCGACGTCGGCCTGAAGAACGGCCGCATCTTCGCGATCGGCAAAGCCGGCAACCCGGACATCCAGCCCGGCGTGACCATCTGCGTCGGCGCCAGCACCGAAGTGATTGCCGGTGAAGGCATGATCCTCACCGCCGGCGGCATCGACACCCACATCCACTTCATCTGCCCACAGCAAATCGAAGAGGCACTGACCAGCGGCGTCACCACCATGATCGGCGGCGGCACGGGCCCGGCCACCGGCACCAACGCCACCACCTGCACCTCCGGCCCGTGGCACCTGGCGCGCATGCTCCAGGCCTCCGACTCGTTCCCGATGAACATCGGTTTCACCGGCAAGGGCAACGCCAGCCTGCCGGAGCCGTTGATCGAACAAGTGAAGGCCGGCGCCATTGGCTTGAAGCTCCATGAAGACTGGGGCACCACGCCGGCGAGCATCGACAACTGCCTGAGCGTCGCCGACGAGTACGACGTGCAGGTGGCGATCCACAGCGACACCCTCAACGAATCCGGCTTTGTCGAAACCACCCTCGCCGCCTTCAAGGGCCGCACCATCCACACCTATCACACCGAAGGTGCCGGTGGCGGCCACGCGCCCGACATCATCAAGGCCTGCGGCTTCCCCAACGTGCTGCCCAGCTCCACCAACCCGACCCGGCCGTTCACCCGCAACACCATCGACGAACACCTGGACATGTTGATGGTCTGCCATCACCTGGACCCGAGCATTGCCGAAGACGTGGCCTTCGCCGAAAGCCGCATCCGCCGCGAGACGATTGCTGCCGAAGACATCCTGCACGACCTCGGCGCGTTCTCGATGATCAGCTCCGACAGCCAGGCCATGGGCCGCGTCGGTGAAGTGATCACGCGCACTTGGCAGACCGCCGACAAGATGAAAAAACAGCGCGGCCCGCTGCCGGGAGACGGCGAAGGCAACGACAACTTTCGCGCCAAACGCTACATCGCCAAGTACACGATCAACCCGGCGATCACCCACGGCATCAGCCATGAAGTAGGTTCCATCGAAGTGGGCAAGTGGGCCGACCTGGTGCTGTGGCGCCCGGCGTTTTTCGGGATCAAGCCGACGCTGATCCTCAAGGGCGGCGCGATTGCCTCAAGCCTGATGGGCGACGCTAACGCTTCGATTCCCACGCCGCAGCCGGTGCACTACCGTCCGATGTTCGCCAGCTTCGGCAGCTCGCTGCACGCCACCAGCCTGACCTTTATCAGCCAGGCGGCGTTGGCGGCGGGTTTGCCCGAGCAGTTGGGCTTGAAGAAGCAGATCGCCGTGGTCAAGGGTTGCCGCTCAGTGCAGAAAACCGACTTGATCCACAACGATTACCTGCCGGATATCGAGGTCGACCCGCAGACGTATCAGGTCAAGGCCGACGGCGTGTTGCTGTGGTGTGAACCGGCGGATGTACTGCCGATGGCTCAGCGTTACTTCCTGTTCTAGGCCCCGAGAATGGCACTGATCGCCTGATCGGTCAGTGTCCGGTTCAACGTCGTGAGCTCGCTGTCGATGCTGGCAAACGACGCGTCGTCGAAGGGGATAAAGGTGATGACCTTAGTCAGTCGCACCCGGTACTCGGCGCTAGCCATTTGAACGGATGTACGACGCACACCAGATTTCTCAGAAACGCGACATCCCCGGTGTAACGATACCTTGTGCAAAAGGGGCCTGCCGGGGCGGTAACCCGGTACTCGACCCATGCGTAATTTCAGGTTGCTGCGTTAACTATTGCAGCTGACCCAGCGGTTTTTCGACTTATTAATCCGATGATGTTTTCAGTAGGCTTTTCTTTTGCCAGCCCAAAGGAATGCCCCATGCAGGATGCCCCATCCGTCACCACCGACGTGTCGGTTGACGACAACAGTGACTTTATTCGCCAGGCCATTCCGGACTGGCTGGTACACGCCCCGCCCCACCGAATCAACGCGTTGAAACAGGTAGACCTCGAGCAAGCGCAGTGGATGGACAGCTTGTCACCGCTGCAGCGAAGAACGCTGAAAGCGTTCAATGAAACCAGTTTCAAATCTCAGCACGTTGTGGATAAACACCTGGAACACGTCCAGAAGCTCGAACCGTTCGCCATTGAGCTACTCAACCATGCGCTGAAAGAACAGTTCAATATCACTGTGGACGTCGAAGGCACTTACCTTCGTTTGTATGAGCCACTGACACTGGGCGTTCTGGGGGTCAAGGCCGGTAAATACAAAGTACTGGAAGTTTCGCTGTTACAGGCGGCCCTGCATAACTTTGAAGCCCACGAAAGCGAAGACGCAGCCTTTGATCCCTCCTCCGGGTTCACCCAACATCCCGATCGGGAAGGCGCCTCTCCCAGCGTTGGCCAGACACTGACCGTGCCTGGGTTTATAACGCTGTGCCGCACGCTGGACATAGGTGCCCGCTACCAGACTCACCTGAAGGAAACATTGCTGCCCACCGACGACGCAGCCGCCCCCTTGCGCGACGCCGTGATCACCAGCCAAAAAGACGCTCTCAGAGCAGCGGCGTACCTGGCGCTGCTCAAGCAAGATATTCGGCCTGACGATTTCATCATGGTGCTTGAGGTTGTCAACGGCGAACGCAACCCGACGTTGGGCGGCAAGCCCGTGTGGTTCAGCTGCCTGAGCGTGACAGGCCGTGCGCTGACGGGGAGCGTGGTGTTTACACCGGTGGAGAAATATCACTATGCCAGCGATTTCATCGTCTATCTGCCCCACGACCCGGAGCAACCGCTCAAGCGCTACAACACGTTTGACGAACTGAAAGCCGAGCTGAACCGCCAGTTGGTGACGCGCGATAAAGAGCCGAGCGAGCCGGGCAGTAAAGGCCGTCCGGAGCCTTCTCGCTACCAGCGTTTTTTCAGCCAGTTTCTCAATGAAAGCGACAAGCCGGCGTTCTTCACCCGGTTTACTGAACCCGCTCCGAACTCCACCTCCAGCGCCGATGCGATTGCTCGCTCGCCTGTGACCCAAACCATGCTGCAGATAGCCTTCCCGGTATTGGCTGCGACGGTCATGCCGCAAAAGCTTCCTCCACCGAAATCAGGCTGCAGGACAGTGACGGCGAACACTCCCGACCTGTACCTGCTGGTTGTATCGAGACGCGGCCTGTGGGCAGAAAACGTCGACCTGTGGGTTAGCCTGTTTGAGCATGGACGCGACAAGCTCCTCAAGGATGCACGCTACCAGGCAGTGCCCACCGCCGATGTCGACGCACGGGTGCGTGCGCAAAAAATCGCCCACTGGCTGGAGGTCGGCGCTGCCGCGCTCGGTTTGGCGCTGGCGTTCGTCCCGGTGCTCAGCGAAATCATGATGGCCGCCATGGCAGGCCAGTTGCTGTATGAAACCTTCGAAGGTGTGATCGACTGGAGCGAAGGCGACCGGGATACGGCCAAGGAGCACTGGTTCAGCGTCGCCCAAAACCTGGCAGCCATGGCCCTGTTGGCCGGTGCCGGAAAAGGCCTGCAAAAAGTGGCTGTACCGCCAGCACCTGCATTGGTACAGGAGCTCAAGCCAGTGCGTCTGCCAGGTGCAGAGCAACGGTTATGGAAACCGGACCTGACCGCCTATCGCAGCGCAGTCGTGTTGCCCAAAGACGCCGCCTTTGATGACCTGGGCCTGCACAGCCACGACCAACAGCCGCTGCTACGCCTCGACGATCAACTGTATGCGCTCGAACCCGAGCCCGACAGTGATAACTATCGCATACAACATCCGACACGCTCCGACGCTTATGCCCCGAAAGTGGCGCATAACGGTGCGGGCGCATGGCTCCATGAAGGAGAAGAACCACTGACCTGGGAGGGCTCGATGTTAATGCGCCGCCTGGGTTATCGCACCCAGGGCTTGAGCGACGCGCAGCTGGAACAGGTGCGCCTGGCCAGTGGCGTCACGCCTGATCAACTGCGCCAACTGCATGTAGACCTCCTGCCGCCGCCAGCGCTGTTGGCCGACAGCCTCGAGCGCTTTGGCATCCATCAGCGGATCGATACGTTTATCGAGAAAATGGGCAGCGATGATCCCCTGGACTATGCCCTGGCCGACCAGGCCATGACCGACCGCGTGGTTGCGCAACAAGGCCTGACCTATCCTGCGGTCCTCAACCCTACTCCACAGGCGCTGGATGAACAGACCATACAGTGGCGCCGAGAAGTCGCCCAAGCCGCCAGGGACAGCCGGGCCTCACTGTTCGACACAGATTACCGCGCCCACAATGTGACCCGCTCGCCTCACGTCCAACAGCTCATGGACCGGTTTGCCGGCCTGCCAGCCGACGTTGCGACGCAACTGCTGGAAACGGCCACAGACGCGGACCTGACGGCGCTCAGTGAACATCAGAAGCTGTCGCCAAGGCTTATGACCCAGGCCCGCGAAAGCCAACATCAGGTGCGGATGGCACGCGCCTACGAAGGCTTGTACGTGGACGCAATGGAGAGCCCGGACAGTCGACGACTGGCCCTGCATACCCTGCCAACCCTTCCGGGCTGGGACCCGAACCTGCGAATCGAAATCCGCGGGGGCAGCGAACAGGGGCCGCTGTTCGACGCCATCGGCCCACCGTCCGACACACCGCCACTGGTGCTGGCGATGGGTGAAGATGGATCATTCGGCGCTACCGATCTGTATGGCGCCGTCCTGGGAAAACTCGAACAAGGCCCACGTCGAGCACTCGGCGAGGCAGCACGCGACGCCGGCACCTTGAAGCAGAGGGTGCGGCAAACGCCGTTGGCCCGGGACGAGCTGCGCCCGGTGCTGCTGGAATTTCCTGCATGGCGTAAACCGCTGGCGGGAAACCTGCGCTTGCCGGGCGGTTCCCCGTTACTCAAATTCAATCGACTGCGCAGCCACTCAGCGCGATTGTGCAAGCTGTATCCGGACTTCCGCGAGGAGCACGTCAACGCCTTCATCGAGGCCCACGGGAGTGATGTACGCAGTGAACTGACGCGCAGGGAAGCACAGTATGCCGCCCTCAAACGCGAGCTCAAAGACTGGGTTAAACGAAGTGCCCGTGAAGAGGCTAACCAGCGACCATTTGAAGTGAACCCGGGTGGCCGGGAGCGGGCGGCGGCCGATGCGTTGAGAAACTGCTGGCGCCGGCAGACGGTGGACAGCGCCGGAGCAAATACCGGGCGCCGCCTGGAAATCAGCACACAGGTGACCCTGCCGGACGTGACCACTGACTTTGGCCATGTGGAAGAGTTGGTTCTCGACTCTGTGGGTTTTACCGACAGTCCCGGGCAGTTCCTTGGCCGCTTCCCCAATCTGAAACGTTTGACCCTCAAGCAAATCGGAGGCCTGGGTCGCCAGACGCTGACCGAATGGCCCGCAGCGGTCACCGCGATGAAGGAGCTGACGCATCTGGACGTGTCCGGCAATGCCATCCGCCTGAGCGAAACCAGCGCAGGCCAACTGGCTGGCTTGAGCCGCCTGGAAGAACTGTCCCTGAATGACAACCCCGTGGGTACCCTGCCCGATTTCAGCACCCTGCGACGGCTGCGCAAGCTGGAACTGCGCAACACACGGATCAACCAGTGGCCCACGGGCCTGCTCGAGTTGCCGGAACTCAGGGAACTCGACCTGTCCAGCAATCAGCTCAGCGCAGTGCCCGACAGCCTGCTCAACCCTGCACCCGAAAGTGTGGAGGCCAGTATTCGTCTCAACCGCATGACACGTCTGCACAACAACCCGTTCACCCCGCAAGCCAATCAGCAGATGCGTGCGTACATCACGCGCCTGTCGCAGACTCGACCGGGCTGGCGCAACGGTGGGCAGCCTGGTGCATTCGAAGTGCCCTTGAGCCACACCGAAGAAATGCTGCGGGTACGAGAGCTGTTTCCCGGTTTCAGCGAGGGAGAAAATGAGCAATTTGTGCTGAATGCAGGTGACGGGGCGCCGGCCGAGCTGACGCGCCTGGAAGGCCAATGGCAAGACTTGAACGCCCAACTGGACGCCTGGGCCGCGCAACGGTTTCTGATAGCCGCCGACGACGCAAACCTTCGCTTAGGGGACGCCGGCCACCGCCAGCAATTCGCCCGCAGCCTCAAACAGTGCTGGCGTCGCCTGACCCCCAAAGCCCTGGCTCGCGATGGCGTGCCCATCGGCTACACACTTGAAGCACTCGGCGTAAGCGTCGGTGACCTGCCCAGGCTGGAAGCGGATTTCAGCCACGTTGGGTCAATCAAATTGCAGGGCATGCATTCCCTGTACGGCCTGGATGAGTTTCTCGGCCACTTCAGCCACACCCGCTGGCTCGAACTCTCGAACAGCGAGTTGGGTTCAATCCCACCCAGCGTTGCGCGGATGAATCAGCTAACCCGCCTGGACCTCAGAGGCAACCTGCTGTCCATGACCGAGGCCGACGTGAATGTGCTGGAGGGGCTCACCTCACTCAAAATAATCAAGCTGGACAACAACCCGCTGTCGCGCACTCCGAACTTCAGCAGCCTGCGGAACCTGCGCGGGGTGTGGTTGAGAAACACCGGGATCACCGAATGGCCGCAGGGCCTGGGGGCTCATCAGACATTGGATATCATCGACCTCAGCGACAACCGCATCACGCAATTGCCTGCGTCCCAGGTCAACCCGCCGTCCGGGCAGGCCGTGTCTACCGTCCGCACCAATAACGTCACGTTTATCGGAGGAAACCCCCTGACCGCAGAAGCCCGGGGGCAACTGGCTGAATACTGGCTCAATGTTGCCTCGCGTCACCCCGAGGCAGAGACGGGGCGGCTCCTCGGCGCCATGCGCTACCAGGCGCCACGCCCGCCGGCAGAAGTGGCCGGCGCGGCACAAGTGCCGGCGGTGGACGACACGCCGGAGCCGGCATTCCATCACTGGATGAGTGGGTTGTCCCCCATGCAGATAGCCCAAAGACGCATCGCATGGGAGTCGATTGCCGAGAAACCTGGCTCGCAAGCCTTCTTCAACATCCTCAACAGCCTCGAAGCCTCTGCGGAGTACCGTAGCGGCTATATCGACCTGCAATCGCGCCTGTGGGATCTGCTCGACGCTGCCCGGCACGATGGCTTGCGTGAAGAGCTATTCAACATTGCGAGTGACCCACGCTGTGGTGACCGGGCAGCGCTGGTGTTCAGTGATATGGAAATCAAGAAGCTGACGTGGGATGCCACGTATGGGGCCAGCGACGACGAAGCAGGGCCGGCACTGCTGGACCTGGCAAAGGGCCTGTTTCGCCTGGACGAGGTGGAACAATCGGCAAGCGGGGATATTCGTGTTCGAGAAGGCGCGATTCGCATGTCGGGCATGACCCCGGAACAAAAAGCCACCGCCCTGGCAAACCTGGAAGACGTTGAAATCCGCCTGGCCTATCGTATGGGGTTACAACAACGTCTTGGCCTGCCTGGCCAACCCGGCGAGGCCCGCTACCTTGCAACGGGCCAGGTGACTCCGCAATTGCTGAAAAACGCTGCACGCCGAATCGAGCGATTGGACAACTCCAAGTTGTTCGTACAGTCACTGTTGGGCCGCGAGTTCTGGCAGGTATTTATCCGCAATCAGTATGCCGATGAGTTCAGCGCACTGAGAACACCCCATGACATGCACTTGAACAGGCTGTCGGAGGAACACGATTCAGGCACCCTGAGTGATGCGGACTACGCGACTCAGGCTGAAGATGTGCAACTGCAACTGGCCGTGAAGGACGCGCAGCTGATTCAGTCGCTAACCCTGCGTGACTGGGTGTCGTGCAAGGAGCACTGCAGCATTGCCTGATGGATTCAGGGTGTCTGCACCAACCGCCCCAAACGCTGCTTGAGCATCTGGTTCTCGGCCCGCAGTTGCTGGACTTCCTCCAGCAGGTCGAGCGCCAGGGCGACGCCTTCCCATTCCAGCTCCAGGTCCTTTTGCAGCGCCGAGGCACGCTTGGCCAGGGCCAGTTCGTAATCGGTAAAGCGCCAGGATTCGGGACTCGTCCCCACTGGTTCAACAATGCCGTGCTCGACGATTTCGATCACGTAGGCCACCGACAGGTCGGTGGCCTCACAGAATTCTGCCATGTTCACTTGAACCAAACGGGGACTGCTCATCGTTAGTTACTCCATGATTCTCTTGGATCGAAGGCGGCTTTTTGTGCCAGTTCCTGCCACAACGCCTTGACCTCTTCGTCGGTGTTTTTCGGCATCACCGCCTTGAGTTGCACAAACAGGTAACCGCGCTGCCCGGCCTTGTTCAACAAGCCGTGGCCCTTGGCGCGCATGCGCTGGCCGTTCTGGCTGCCGGCCGGCACCTTGAGGTTGATCTTGCCGGTGAGGGTCGGCACCGCCACTTCCGTGCCCAGCGCCAGCTCCCATGGAGCCAGTGGCAGGGTGATGATCAGGTCTTCGCCTTCCACATCGAATTTAGGGTGGGGCGCGAACTTGATGATCAAGTACAGATCACCTGCGGCACCCCCGCCAATCCCCGGAGCGCCCTGGCCCTTGAGGCGAATGCGCTCGCCGTCGGCCACACCGGCTGGGATCTTCACGTTCAGGCTCTTGGTGGTGTTGCTGACGTGCTGGCCGGCCGCGTTGTATTGCGGCACCTGGAAGTTGACCTGCTTGGACTCGTTGGACAGGGTCTCTTCGAGGAAGACCGGCAGTTCCATTTCCACATCTTGCCCTCGGCGCCCGGCACTGCGGCCCTGGGCACCACCAAAACCATTGCCGCGCGAACCGAAGATCGAGCTGAAGAAGTCCGAGAAGTCGCCGGTGTCCTGGCCACCGCCACCGTAGCCGCCACGGCTCTGCCAGCCTGGCGGGCCCTGGAACGGCTGGCCATGCTGGCCGTATTTGCGCAAATCGTCGTATTCGGCGCGTTTGTCGGCGCTTTTCAGCGCTTCATAGGCTTCGGACGCGTCCTTGAACTTGGCTTCCGCGTCCTTTTCCTTGCTTACGTCCGGGTGATATTTGCGCGCCAGCTTGCGATAGGCGGCCTTGATCGCCTTGTCGTCAGCGGTGGGTTCTACACCGAGAATCTTGTAATAGTCTTTGAAGTCCATCGGGGGCATCACCATCCATTATCGATATCGCACTGCCAGCGTCACAGCATGCGCCTGTTTGCGGCGTCTGGATTGACCGATCTCAATCTTGTGACCGAAGGGTGCGTCAGAAGTTTATCGGCGCTGCGGGCAGAATCGTGCAGCCACCAACCGTATGGGGAGGATTTGGGGGCAAAGCCCGGGCTTTCAAGGTAACAAGTCCGCTGTATTTAGCGGATAGTCGGCCTACGCATCTGCGCGCGGGTGGCATACACTGCGCGGCCGTTTTTCAACCGGAACCCGATTGACATGAAAAACCCATCCCCAGCCCGTGCCTGCGGTATCGACTTCGGCACGTCCAACTCCACCGTCGGCTGGATTCGTCCCGGCATGGAAACGCTTATCGCGCTGGAGGACGACAAGATCACGCTGCCGTCGGTGGTGTTCTTCAACTTCGAAGAACGCCGCCCGGTGTACGGTCGCCTGGCCCTGCACGAGTACCTGGAAAACTACGAAGGCCGGCTGATGCGCTCGCTCAAGAGCCTGCTGGGTTCCAAGCTGATCAAGCACGACACCAGCGTACTGGGCACGGCCATGCCGTTCACCGACCTGCTGGCGCTGTTTATCGGCCAACTCAAGAGCCGTGCCGAGACCACCGCCGGGCGTGAGTTTGAAGAAGTGGTGCTGGGCCGTCCGGTGTTCTTCGTCGACGATGACCCGATGGCCGACCAGGAAGCCGAAAACACCCTGGTGGACGTGGCCCGCAAGATCGGCTTCAAGGACATTTCCTTCCAGTACGAGCCAATCGCTGCGGCCTTCGACTACGAGTCCACCATCGAGAAAGAAGAGCTGGTGCTGATCGTCGACATCGGCGGTGGTACCTCCGACTTCTCCCTGGTGCGCCTGTCGCCCGAGCGCCGCCAGATCGACAACCGTCACGACGACATCCTCGCCACCGGCGGTGTACACATCGGCGGGACCGACTTCGACAAGCAACTCTCGCTGGCCGGCATGATGCCGTTGTTCGGCTACGGCAGCCGCATGAAAAGCGGCGCCTACATGCCCACCAGCCACCACATGAACCTGGCGACCTGGCACACCATCAACTCGGTGTACTCACAGAAATCCAAGCTGGCGCTGGGCAGCATGCGCTACGACATCGAGGACACCGGCGGCATCGACCGCCTGTTCAACCTGATCGAACAGCGCGCCGGGCACTGGCTGGCGATGGAAGTGGAAGAAACCAAGATCCAGCTGACCCAGCAGGACAGCCGCCATGTGCTGCTGGACCGGGTTGAGCCAGGGTTGAGCGTGGAATTGAGTCGGGCGTTGTTCGAATCGGCCATCGATGGCTTGCTGGAGCGGGTGCGCAACAGCGTGACCCAGTTGCTCAACGACGCCTCGGTGGACGTGGCCCAGGTGGACACGGTGTTCTTTACCGGGGGTTCCAGCGGGATTCCGGCGCTGCGCCACAGCATCTCGGCGATGCTGCCGAATGCGCAGCATGTGGAAGGGAATATCTTTGGCAGTATTGGCAGTGGTCTGGCGATTGAGGCCAGCAAGCGGTACGGCTACTGAGTTTTAGCTGAAACCGTGGCGCGCCCTTCGCGAGCAAGCCCGCTCCCACATTCGACCGAGTTCCAGCTTTGGAATGCAGCCGAATGTGGGAGCGGGCTTGCTCGCGAAGGGGCCAGTCCAGGCAACATCAATGCCTAAACCATCCCCGCCAGCTTCAACTCACTCTTCAAGTACGCATAATAAATCGGCCCCGCCACCACCCCCGGCAGGCCGAACGCGGCTTCGAACACCAGCATCGCCAACAACAATTCCCACGATTTGGCACTGATCTGCCCGCCGACGATCCGCGCGTTGAGGAAGTACTCGACCTTGTGGATCACGATCAGGTAGCCCAACGCCGCCACCGCCACCCAAATCGACAGCGACAAGGCCACGATGGTGATCAGGGTGTTGGACATGAGGTTACCGATCACCGGCAGCAGGCCCAGCAGGAATGTCAGCACGATCAGGGTCTTGGTCAGCGGCAGGTGAATCCCGCACAGCGGCAGCACCACCGCGAGGAAGATCGCGGTGAACGCAGTGTTCAGCGCGGCGATCTTGATCTGGGCGAAGACGATGTTGCGAAAGGCCTGGACCAGCAAGTGCAGACGATCGAACAGCGCAGCAGCCAAGGGTTTACGTTTGGTGACGTCCGGCACCCGTTGCAGGGCGATGATCGCGCCCAGCACCATGCCGATCAGCAAGGTCACGAACATGTGCGCAGCGTCTTTGCCCACCAACTGCAATTCGCTGAGGTGTTTGCTCAGCCATTCGCCGATGGCCACGCGAAACTCGGCGGCGCTGGCCGGCAGGTAGGCGTCGAGGAACGGCGGCAGTTGGCCGCGCGCACGGTCAACCACGCCCATGAATTTGTCGAGGGAAGCCCCCGGGTTTTCCGCTTCGTGCAGCAGGAAGCTGATGGCCCCGGCGAAGATCAGGGTCAGGATGCTGACGATCAAAGTCCCCAGCAACGCCACCGCCAACCAGCGCGCACGCCGGCCTTCGATCAGCCGCTGCAACTGCGGGGTGAGCATGTTGACCAGCTCGTACACCAGCAGCCCGGCCAGCAGGCTCGGCAGCAACTTCAACGGCAAAACCAGCAGCAGCCCGCCAAAAATCAGCACGCAACTAACCAACAACAACACGTGACGCTGAGAAAACGTTGGCATACAGCCTCAAAACGAACGGCGTTAAAAGATGCTGTTATTTGTAGGAGCGAGCTTGCTCGCGAAAAACGCAAGGAAGCCACGTTTATTCAGGATGAACGCGTTTTCGTTGACGTTCTTCGCGAGCAAGCTCGCTCCTACAAGACAACAGAGGGCTGTGTGCGAGTGTCGCAGCCTTCTATGGCACCCGGCTATTATTTCTTCAGGCAGGTGCTCATAAACGTTTTACGTGCATCGCCGGTCAGCGCCTGGGTTTTCGCCGTGGCGTTGCAGTCTTTCATCTTCTGCTGCTGTGGCGTGAGGGTCTTGGCGTCGTTGGCGGCCGGGGCGGCCTTGAGGCAGGTGCTCATGAATGCCTTGCGATCATCACCGGTTTTGCCACTGGTCTTGGCTTCGGCGTTGCAAGTGGTCATTTTTTGTTGCTGAGCCGTCTGTGCGGCAGTCGCGGCAAAGCCTTGGGAACACAACAGCAAGCCCATCATCAACAGCGGAATACGCAGCATCTTCATGGAGTTTTCTCCCTGTTACCGTGCCGAGGGGCACGGCCTCCCCAGCAGTGTAGTCAAACCTTGTTACACGTTCACCTGCTACGAATATTCGTCCGTCGGTACTGCTCCGGGGTGCAGCCGGCCTGGCGCTGAAACATCGCGATAAACGCCGAGGCGGTGCTGTAGCCCAGGTCAAAGGCCACTTCCTGGATGCTGCGCGGGCTATCCAAGGCTTCGATGGACGCGAGGAAGCGCAGGCGTTGGCGCCATTCGCCGAAACTCATCCCCAGTTCACGAGCAAATTGCCGGGCCAGGGTGCGCTCGCTGACATGTGCCTGCTCCGCCCACTGGGCCAGCGCGCGGTTATCACCTGGGTCGGCCTGCATGCCTTCCAGTACGCTGAGCAACCCGGGATGGCTGGCGTACGGCAGGAAGCAATCGTGCACCGGGGCCTGCCGGAGCTGGTCGACCAGCACTTGGGCGAGGCGCACATCAGCTTCATTCTCGGGAATGTTGACGTCACGCTCGGCGAAATCGCTGAGGATCGCCTTGAGGATATCGCTGATGGTCAGGGTGCACGGCTGCGCCGGCAAGTGCTCGCACAGCGTGGGCGCCAGGTACACCGAGCGATAGACAACCGCCTGGGCATTGTAGGAACTGTGCTGGGTATTCGGCGGGATCCACACCGCGTATTGCGGCGGCGACATGAAACGGCTGCCGGCGACTTCAAAACGCATCACGCCTCGGGCCGAGTAGTCCAGGGAGCCCCAGGCATGCTGGTGCGCACTGGCATGGGTGTCGGCCTCGAACTCCGAATAACGGAAGTACACCGGGGACGGCAACTGGTCGAAATCGGGAAGGTTGATGTACTTCTTGAGCATATTGTCTGGATACAAAGGTCGGATGGCTGGATCGAAGTATAGGCTTCGATCCAGACAAAGGATAATCGCCGCTCATAGACGTAACAGGTTCCTTTAGATGCAATACGCTTATCCGTTACTGGCCATTTTTATCTGGGCCGGCAATACCGTGGTCAACAAACTCGCGGTGGGGACGATTTTCCCTGCCGAGATCGGCTTTTATCGCTGGCTGCTGGCCGGCGTGCTGTTTACCCCGTTCATGCTCAAACCTGTCATCGCCAATTGGTCGCTGATTCGTCCCAACCTGGGCAAGATCTTTATCCTCGGCGTGCTGGGCATGGCGGTGTATCAGAGCCTGGCGTATTACGCCGCCAACCTGACCTCGGCCACCAACATGGGCATCATCCTCTCGCTGATGCCGCTGATGGCCCTCACCGCCGCAATCATCAGCCTTGGCCAACGCCTGACCTTCGGCGCCCTGACCGGTGCCGTGCTGTCGTTCGCTGGCGTGGTGGTGGTGGTCTCCGCCGGCAGTCTCAGCGCGCTGCTGCAACACGGGCTGAATATGGGTGATGCGATGATGCTGGTGGCCACCCTCGCCTACGCGGTCTACAGCACCCTGCTGAAAAAATGGCAGCTGCGGTTGCCGCCGCTGGTATTGCTGTATTTGCAGGTGCTGGTGGCGGTGGTGGTGCTGTTTCCGCTGTTCCTGTTCTCCGACAAGGCCGGCCTTGGCTGGTCGAATATCCCGCTGGTGCTGTATGCCTGCCTGCTGGCCTCGATGCTCGCGCCGTTGGCGTGGATGCATTCGGTGAAGACCCTCGGCCCAAGCCGCACCACGCTGTTTTTCAACCTGCTGCCGCTGATCACCGCGTTGATTGCCTCAGTGGTGCTGAAGGAGCAACTGGCGATGTATCACCTGGTGGGCGGCTTGCTGACCCTGGGCGGGGTGATTTTGTCGGAGCGCTGGACGACTCCGGTTCGCAGCAATGTCAGCGCGCCTGAAGCTACTTAAGGCCGACCACGCCGGCGACGATCAAGCCTACCGACACCAGCTTGATCATCGTCAGGCTCTCCCCCAGCAGCGCAAACCCGAGAAACACCGTGCCCAGTGAACCAATGGCGGTCCAGATCGGGTAAGCCACGCTCACCGGCAGTTCACGCATGGCCAGGGTCAGGAAATAGATCCCGCCCACCGCTGCAATGACGGTGATCAGCGATGGCCACAGCCGGGTGAAGCCGTCGGCGTACTTCATGCCCATGGCGAAGGTCACCTCAAACCCGGCAGCGATCAGCAGGAAGAGCCAGGACACCTCAGAAGCTCCCGGCCAGATCGCGCAGTTGCCCTTCGACCGCATCGCAGGAGCGGCGGAACACGCTCGGGTCGGACTCTTCACCTTCTGCTGCAATCACCGTGACGTCTTCAACGCCGATGAACCCCAACGCGGTGCGCAAGTGCGGATCGGCGTGGTTCATCGCCTCGTTTTCCCCGCCCGGGCCAAAGCCACTGCCGCCGCGGCTGGTGATGATCAGCGCCTTTTTACCCAACAGCAACGGCTGGTACTGGGCGATGCCCTGGCTGTCCTGGGTGATGTCCACGGTGTGGCCCATGCGCACGATCTGGTCGATCCAGGCCTTGAGGCCGCTGGGAATCCCGAAGTTGTACATCGGCACGGAAATCACCAGCAAATCGTGCTCGACCAGCTCGGCCACCAGTTCGTTGCTCAGTTGCAAATCAGCGTGCATGGACAAGGGCATCGACTGCGGCTCGGGGTGAAAACTGGCGGCAATAAAGGCTTCGCTGACATGGGGAATCGATGCACGGCCGACTTCGCGGCGACTCAGTTGCGCGTCAGGGTTGGTGGCGTGCCAGGCGGCCAGGAACACCTCGGCCAGGCGCCGGGAGTGAGAACGTTCGCCACGGGGGCTGGAATGGATCGCAAGCATTTTTTTCATCTGTAGGCCTTCACGCGCTAGACTCAGGCAACCTGACTGGCCGCCTCTCTTGCCCACAAATCTAGAGATGCCTGGCTTACCTCACAAATGAGCAATAGTTGTTCTGGATGATCTGAATTCATCCATGGAGCCTCATATGTTTGCCTCGCTGCCCCTGACCGCCCTGCGTGCCTTTGAATCGGCGTCGCGCCTGCTGAGCTTCAAGGCCGCCGCCCAGGAGCTGTCGGTAACGCCGACGGCCGTGTCCCACCAGATTCGCTCCCTGGAAACCTGGCTCGGCGTGCCACTGTTCGAGCGCCTGCCGCGCCAGGTGCGCCTGACAGAACGCGGCGAGCGCCTGTTCCACAGCCTGCACGGCGCGCTGCTGGACGTCGCGCAAAGCGTCGACACCCTGCGCCCGCAGCGCAGCGCCGGCAATCTCACGCTCTCCACCACGCCGGCGTTTGCCGCTCTGTGGCTGGTGCCGCGACTCGGCCGCTTCTATGCCGCCCATCCGGATATCAGCCTGCGCCTGGACACCAACTGCGCCGTGGTCGATTTGCAGCAGGACGCCAGCGTCGACCTGGTGATCCGCTACAGCATTGACGATTACGTGAACCTGTACGGTTTATGCCTGTTCGACGAATGCTTCGCGGTGTATGGCTCCCCCGAACAGGTCGCCCTGGCGAGCGAACGTACCCCGACCCTGATCAGCGTGTGCTGGCACAACTCCAAGCTGTACGCCCTGGGCTGGCAGGCCTGGTGCGAAAAGGCCGGGGAAGACTGGCTGCAATCCGCCTCGCCACTGCGCGAATACGACGAAGAGCACTACGCCTTGCAAGCAGCGATTGCCGGCCAGGGTCTGGTGTTGGCGAGCAACATCCTGGTTTCGGAAAGCGTCGCCAGCGGTTTACTGGTGCCTTACCGGCCACAGGTCCATGTCGACGGCGCCGGTTACAGCGCCCTGTGCGTGCCGGGCCGTGAACGACACCCGCCGGTCCGGGCGTTTTTTGAATGGTTGCAGGAGGAAGCGCGGCTATCGGGACACGCGCTGTAAAATCCGATAAAACTTTTCGGGTTGCCTGGGACTCACAACCAATGAGCGATCACGCCGGCAGAGCGTGGCGCAAAACCGGATTAGTACCAGGAGAATGAGATGACTGACTCACATTTGTCTGACGTAGCCACCTTACGTGAGCGCGCCCGCAAGAACGTCGAAAACGGTGCCGTGACTGAAGGCTATGACGCCGACCGCCAGGAAATCCTGCGTCTGCTCAACGAATCGCTGGCCACCGAACTGGTGTGCGTGCTGCGCTACAAGCGCCACTATTTCATGGCCAATGGCGTCAAGGCGCATGTCGCCGCCGAGGAATTCCTCGAGCACGCCACCCAGGAAGCCGAACACGCCGACAAGCTGGCCGAACGCATCGTGCAGTTGGGCGGCGAGCCGGAGTTCAACCCCGACCTGCTGTCGAAGAACTCCCACGCGCAATACGTGGCCGGCAATACGCTGAAGGAAATGGTCTACGAAGACCTGGTGGCCGAGCGCATCGCGGTGGACAGCTATCGCGAGATCATCCAGTACATCGGCGACAAAGACCCGACCACTCGCCGGATCTTCGAAGACATTCTGGCCCAGGAAGAAGAACACGCCGATGACATGGCGGATATTCTGAAGGACCTGTAACTAACACAGCTAACACCGCAAAACCCATGTGGGAGCGGGCTTGCTCGCGAAGGCGGTGGACCAGTCGGCACATTATTGACTGATCCACCGCCTTCGCGAGCAAGCCCGCTCCCACATTTGGTTCCTGGTTTTGTCAGCTAGCCCTTCACTGTTTTAGGCGCCTTGCCTTCCTTCATCTGTTGCAGCAACGGCGCACATTGGTTCGGCTCATCGCCGCTCGGTGCCACCAGCGCCAGCAAGCCTGCTGCCGGACCGGCAATCACACCCAGTGCAACCATTCCCGCGCCACGCAGCATCAGCGGCACCGCCTTCACGCCAGCATTCGGCTTGATAAACGGCCCGTTGACATACAACGGCGAGCGCAGGGAGAACAGGCGGAAGCCTTTCGACTCTGGCGTGATCGTCAGATCAAGCTGCTCACTGGCCATGTTCGCAGTGCCATCGATGTAGATGATCGCGTTCTCGGTATCGAACACAAACAGACGAGTCGTCGCCAGGCCGGACTTGATGCCAAAGTCTGCCGCCGCGCAGTTGATCTTCACTTCCTTGTCGCCAAACAGTCGGCCTACCACGTAGTTGCCGACGTTAAGCCCGGCGATTTCCATCAGGCCACGGCTGATGGCGCCGTCGTTGATCAACATCTTCAGATCACCATTCGACGTGCCCAACAGCGCCGCGACGGAGTTGCCGCGCCCGGAAATGTCGGCGTCACCGTTGAGTTCACCGAAGCTGGTTTTCATCGGTTCAAAGGTCGGGAACAGCTGCTTGAGCTTGAAGTTACGTGCGGTGAGTTTGGCCTGGCCTTCCATCGGCGTGGTGCGCCCATTGAGGCGAATCTGCGCGTCGAGCTTGCCACCGGCTACGCCGAAACGCAGGGGCTCGAGGCTCAACTGGCCGTCGTTCAACACCAGGTGGGTGTAGAGGTCGGTGAACGGCAGTTCGGCACTGTGGACGATGCGCTTGCCGGTGAATTCGACGTCGGCATCCATGTCGCGCCAGCGCTCCGTGCGGAACTCTTCCACCGGCAGCACCTTGGTCGCCGGCTGCTTGCTTTCGCCGCCACGGGCTTTTTGCTTGGCGTTGGAGTCAGCACCAATCAGCGGCGCCAGGTCGGCCATCAACAGTTGGTTGGAAACCAGCGCCCCCGTGAGCTTGGGCCGTGGCTGGCTGGCGACGTAGCCAAGGTTGCCGTGGATGTCGCTGTTGCCGATCTTGCCGTTGAAGTTTTCATACTGGAACGACGCACCGCTGGCCTCATGCAGCTTGGCGATCAGGTGGCCGTCGGTGGAATAAGCCGGCGAATCCGGCAAGGTCACACCAGTGAGCGGGTACAGGTTGCCCAGGCTGCTGCCGGAGAGCTTGAGGCGCAGGTCGAGGGCGCCGAGGTTCATCGGGTCGGTGAGGGTGCCGGCCAGCGCGATGCTGGTGTCGCCGATCCTGGCCTGTGCTTGCAGCGGGAACGGCTTGGCCGCGTCCTGCAATGCCAGCAAGCCACCAATCTTGCCGGTGCCATCGAGCTTCTGGCCGTGGTACTTGCCTTTGACCTTGAGGGCGAACGCGTAATCCTGCGGCGCCGAGCCTTTTTCCAGGGCTTTCTTGGCGTCGGCATCACCGACGATCTCACCGAAGGGAATTGGCTTGCCGAGCAAATCAATCACTACGTCGAGTTGGGTCTTGAGGGTTTGGTCGTCGAGGGTCACGTGGCCTTTGTCGAAACCAATCGCGCCGATGTCCACCACCCAGTTGGAGGGTTCAGCGTTCGGATCCTTGGGGTCGAACTTGAAGGTCCAGTTGGCGCGGCCGTCGGCCAGGCGCTGCAACTGCGCACTCGGTTCGGTGAGGTCGATACGCGGGATCACCACGCGCTGGGCCAGCAACGCCAGGGGCGAGACGCGCAATTCCACGCGTTTGAGGGTGACCATCTGCGGGGTTTTCGACCAGTCGGGGTTGCCCAGGGTCAGGTCTTCGGCAATCACATGGGGCCACGGAATCCAGGCGCGCCAGCCGCCTTCATCGGGCTCGCGCTGCCACACCACTGCCAGGTTGCCATTGATGGCAAACGGTCGATGCAGCTCTTCGGAGACCTTGGCGTTGAGCGGCGGCTTGATCCGGTTCCAGTCGAAGAACACCAGGACCAGCACCACAATGGCGATTAACAGAACGAAGCTGGCGCAGCTCCAGGCGAGAATTTTACGAGTGCGCGTCATTGCACAGGACTCCAGGTTACGACTGAGCGGGCGCATTGCGGCGCGCGTTTTGACTACAGCTTATATGGCTACGACTGACAAACGGCGCTGGGGTTTAACCACATTGATGAATTAGCCGTCAAAACCGCCTTTCCTGACCAATCAGACAGTTTCAATCATCAATCACGCACCGTTGTTACCCACGGTCGTGTCGAAAATACCCACCACGGTGCAAAAGCGCGGGCTTGAGACCTGCGAGATAGAGCCCTCGGCGAGAACAATCAATTCTGTTGATTATTACCATTGTGTTTATGAACTTTTATATCGACTTATCAAGAGTAGCATTAGCCCTGTACCCAATTTATCGCCCTCCCAAGGAGCAACCCATCATGAAACGCCAATTACTCGCAAGCTTTGTACTCTCCGTCCTGGCCACCAGCGCATTTGCCCTGCCAGCTGCTGAACAGGCCACGCCACAAGTAAAAGCCGATGCTTCCCACGTCAGCCAAACCCTGGCGCGCAGCGGTGCTTCGGACAAGAACAACACCGACTACAACGGCAGCATCACTGAAAACGGTTCGGACAACGCCAACAAACGCGCTTACACCGAAGGTGTTGTAGAAAACGGCCGTAATCGTCTGGAACAGAAAGGCCTGGTTGAAGGTGGCGCTGATCGCCTGATGGAACGCAACGCTGTTGCCGAAGGTGGCCGTGATCGCCTGGAACAGAAAGGTCTGGTTGAAGGCGGTGCTGAACAAGCCAACGAACGCGCCTATGCCGGTTCCGTAGCTGAAGGCGGTGCTGACCGTCTGCAAGAACTGCATCAAGCACAGAGCTAAGCCCGTGCTGGCCCTGGAAAAAAGCCCGATCACCCGATCGGGCTTTGACTTTGTGTGAACCGCAACGCCCTTCTCCCTTTTGAAGTTCGACGCTGGCAAAGCTGATTTGCTAGAGTGCGTCGCTGTCCTTGTCCACAAAGCCCGCCTGCCAATGCTGCCCCGCGCCGAACAGAAGCAACAGACCCGACTCGCCCTGATGGACGCAGCCCGCCATCTGATGGAGTGTGGCCGTGGGTTCGGCAGCCTGAGCCTGCGTGAAGTGGCCAAGACCGCCGGCATCGTGCCCACCGGTTTCTACCGTCACTTTGCCGATATGGATCAGTTGGGCCTGGTATTGGTCAGTGAAGTCGGCCAGACCTTTCGCGCGACGATTCGCCTGGTGCGCCACAACGAATTCGTAATGGGCGGCATCATTGATGCCTCGGTACGGATTTTCCTGGATGTGGTCGCCGCCAACCGTTCGCAATTCCTGTTCCTGGCCCGCGAGCAATACGGTGGCAGCCTCGCCGTGCGCCAAGCCATTGGTGCCCTGCGCGAAGACATCACCAGCGACCTCGCCGCCGACCTGACCCTGATGCCCAAGCTCCAGCACCTGGATGCCGACGGTTTGCACGTAATGGCCGACCTGATCGTCAAGAGCGTGTTCGCTACCTTGCCCGATATCATCGACCCGCCCGCCGAAGCGCTGCCTGCGCACCTCACGCCTCAAGCCAAGATCACCCAGCAACTGCGCTTTATCTTCATTGGCCTCAAGCATTGGCAAGGCCTGGGCAGCACCGAATAACTCAGCGCACGGCGTGGAATCGCTTGGCGGTGGTGTAGTTCTTGTTCCAGTAACTGTTTGCCAGTGAGTCGATGCGCACGCTTTTGCCGGTGCGGGGCGAGTGAATGAATTTGCCCTCACCTATATAGAGACCAACGTGGCTGACCTGGCCGCGCCCATTGCCCCTGAAAAATACCGCATCACCCGGTTGCAATGCATCGCGCTTGACCGTGGCCGCAGTTGAGCGATGCATCTCGGAAGTCGTGCGGGGCAGATGAATGTTGGCTTCAGTCTTGAACAGGTACACCAGGAAGCTGCTGCAATCGAACCCCTGCCGTACCGAGGTGCCGCCCCACTTGTAGGGCGTGCCCAGCAGTGCATGGGCACGATCGATCACGTTGTCGATAGAGGGCCGCGGGGCAAATGCCGGGGCCCGCTGGAGATTGGCCGAAGCGGATGAAAGGGCGAGCGACAGGCTGACAATGATTAAACAGAAAAATGACTTGTACATGATGGAACCGCTGAGAATTAAACACGGAGCGGAATCCTAATGAAACAGCGCGTAACCCGATGACCGCCTAATCCTGTAACTGCGTGGGAAAAATCCGAAACAACTCATCACCCCCCCAAAGATGAAAGAAATTTCATGCAGCGAGCCATGGAATTCAACGCTGAGCGCCCGAATCCGGTGCTATAAATCCACTCACGCACCAAAATGAAACATTTTGGAATAATTTCCTGCGCCATCAGGTGGCACATGCCGCCTGCCTACAGGGAATTCCTACTCTTCGCGTGGTTGGCAAGACCCTTGCTCTAGCTTGCTTATCGCTCATAGCTGGAAGCTTTCTGATGTTGGTGATCCACCGCCGAATCGCCCCCGAACCCGTCTGGGCCGCCGAGTTGCTGCTGAACTTCGAAGCCCGCAGCAAAAGCCGCCTGCGCTGTTTCAGTGCCGACGGAGAAGACGTCGGCCTGTTCCTGGAGCGCGGCCAATCGCCGCTGCACGATGGCGAATTCCTACAGGCCGAAGACGGACGTGTCGTACGCGTATGTGCCCGCCCTGAACAACTGTTGCACGTCACCTGCAGCAGTGCCTTTGAACTGACCCGCGCCGCCTATCACCTGGGCAATCGCCATGTCGCCCTGCAAGTGGGCGACGGCTGGCTGCGCCTGCTCGATGACTACGTGCTCAAGGCCATGCTCGATCAGTTGGGCGCGACGACCGAAACCATCGAGGCTCCGTTCCAGCCGGAACACGGTGCCTATGGCGGTGGCCACCACCACTCCCGCCATGGCGACGAAGACTTCAACTACCCGCCCAAGCTGCACCAGTTCGGCGTACGTCTATGAACCCAGCCTGGGCGCTGTTGCGCCTGGCCAGTCCGCAGCTGCCGATTGGCGGCTACAGCTATTCCCAAGGCCTGGAAATGGCCGTGGAGCAAGCCCGCGTGACCGACCCGGCGAGTGCCGGGCGCTGGATCAGTGATCAATTATTGCTAAACCTGGCGCGCTTCGAAGCGCCGCTGCTGCTCGCCCACTGCAAGGCCGCTGCTGAACAGGATTGGCCGCGCCTCGCGCAGTTGTGTGAAGAACACCGCGCCAGTCGCGAGACCCGCGAGCTGTACCAGGAAAGCCGGCAGATGGGTTATTCGCTGCATCAACTGCTCAACGGTTTGCCGGAGCTGGATGATGACGCGCGGGCGTTTCTCGCGCTGCGACCCGAACCGCACCTGGCCCTGGGCTGGGCGCTGGCCGCCCGCGCCTGGCAGATCAGCCCCGATGACGCCCTGGCTGCCTGGTTGTGGAGCTGGCTGGAAAACCAGTTGACGGTGCTGATGAAGACTCTGCCACTGGGCCAGCAAGCCGCTCAACGCCTGACCAGTGAACTGCTGCCGCTGCTGCAACAAGCCCAGCAAAGCGCCAGCCAACTCGACCCCAATCACTACGGCAGCGCCGCCTTTGGCCTGTCCCTGGCGTGCATGGCCCATGAGCGCCAGTACAGCCGCCTGTTCCGTTCCTAGGGCACTTTATCTTGGAGAATCACATGAACACCCAACCCCTGCGCGTCGGCATCGGCGGCCCGGTCGGTTCCGGCAAGACCGCCCTGACCCTGGCCCTGTGCCTGGCCCTGCGCGACCGCTACAACCTGGCGGTGGTGACCAACGACATCTACACCCGTGAAGACGCCGACTTCCTGGTGCGCAACCAGGCCCTGGCGCCCGAGCGCATCATCGGCGTGGAAACCGGCGGCTGCCCCCACACCGCGATTCGCGAAGACGCCTCGATCAACCTCGAAGCCGTGGACCAGTTGAACCGGCGCTTTCCCGGCCTGGACCTGATCCTGGTGGAATCCGGCGGCGACAACCTGTCGGCCACCTTCAGCCCGGAACTGTCAGACCTGACCATCTACGTGATCGATGTGTCGGCCGGCGACAAACTTCCGCGCAAAGGCGGGCCGGGGATCTGCAAATCCGACCTGCTGGTGATCAACAAGATCGACCTGGCGCCGCTGGTGGGCGCGTCCCTGGAGCTGATGAACAGCGACACCCAGCGTATGCGCGGCGGTAAACCTTTCGTCTTCAGCAATCAGAAAACCGGCGTCGGCCTGGAAGAAATCGTCGCCTTCATCGAACGCCA
Organism: Pseudomonas sp. AN3A02; assembly: GCF_011765255.1. NCBI lineage: Bacteria > Pseudomonadati > Pseudomonadota > Gammaproteobacteria > Pseudomonadales > Pseudomonadaceae > Pseudomonas > Pseudomonas sp. AN3A02. The sequence continues at coordinate 75,377 of NZ_JAARNI010000007.1, read as the reverse complement.
GGGCTTGCTGACCGCAGCCTGATCAACCCCAACAAGGAGCCTGTCCATGCGCCTCAATACACTTCTCGCCGCCGCAGCGTTGCTGCTCACTCCCGCCCTCGCCTTCGCCCACCCCGGCCATGGCGACAACGGCCTGGTGGCCGGCATCAGTCACCCGCTGGGCGGCATCGACCACTTGCTGGCGATGGTCGCCGTGGGCCTGTGGGCAGCTCAACAAAAAGGCTCAGCACGCTGGGCGCTGCCGTGCACCTTTGTCGGCACCATGCTGATCGGCGGGATGCTGGGCTTTGAAGGGCTGGAACTGCCGGCGCTGGAAAGCGGGATTGCCGCGTCGGTGCTGGCGCTGGGCCTGGCGGTTGCGCTGGCAGTGCGTCCGCCGTTGTTCGTGGCGGTGGCAGCGACTGCACTGTTTGCGCTGTTCCATGGCGTGGCGCATGGCTTGGAGCTGCCGGACATGTCCAGCCCTTGGGCGTATGCCATAGGGTTTGTGGGTGCGACGGCGGTTCTGCATGCGGCGGGCTATGCCGTGGTGCGTTTCCTGCCAGCAGCGGCAGCACCGTTGGTGCGGGTGGCTGGTGCGGCGGCGGCGGCGACTGGGGTTTGGTTGCTCGCTGCCTGATTTTCGGCGCTCCTGAGGGCCTCTTCGCGAGCAAGCCCGCTCCCACATTCGACTGCATTCCAACAATGGAACTCGATCGAATGTGGGAGCGGGCTTGCTCGCGAAGGCGGCAGTAAAGACAACACCGATCCCAAGCCTGATACCATGTCGCGCAAACACCCCTGCCGTGACGACGCCAGCCGATGCCCATCGCTCCAAGCTCCGCCCTCAAGCCTCAATTGACCGCTGTGTTGACGCACTTCCACGACCTGATCGTGCCGCTCTGGCATGGCCCGGGCTGGAATGCCGACCTGGCGCTGCCCTATGAGGCCCTGGACGCCGATCATCGGCCTTTGCCCCCGCAACGCTACCGCGCCATGGCCTGCGCACGGCAGTTGTACCTGTTCGCCAGCCTGATAGGAGAGCCCGGCGCAGCCTTTGCCGAGGAGCGCGCCGCCGCACTGTTCCGCTCCCTGCAACGGCACTTCCACGACGCGGAGCACGGCGGCTGGTTCTACAGCATCGACGCCCACGGCAAGCCGCTGGATAAACGCAAAGACCTCTACACCCACGCCTTCATCATCTTTGCCTGCGCCCACTATTGGGCCAAGGTGCGTGAATCGCTGGCGGAGTCGGTACTCGATGCCGCCCTGGAAGTGGTTGCCGAACGCTTCGCCACCGGCGACGGCCTGTACGAAGCGGTGCTGGAACGTAACTGGTCATCCCTCAAGTCCGGCCCTCTGCAAAACCCGTTGATGCACCTCGCCGAAGGCTTCCTCGCCACGCTGGCCGTGCGTGAAGACGCCGTCACCCAAGACGCACTGGTGGACCTGGCCAACGCCATGCAGAAGCGCTTCATCGACCGCCAACAGGGCGTGATGATGGAAAAACCGCTGGGCGCTGTGGATAACTGGTTTGAGCCGGGGCACCAGTTCGAATGGTTCTTCCTGCTGGAATCTTCGGACTTGTTGCGGGGCACGCCGCTGCACGCATCGTTGAACAAAGCGTTCACCTATGCCGAGCAAAAGGGTGTGGATAAAGTGACTGGCGCGGTCAGCGGAATGCTGGCCCTGGACGGCAGCGTACGCGACGGCACCCAGCGTATCTGGGCCCAGGCCGAATACCTGCGGGCGCTGACCTTGCGGCCCAACAGTGAAGCCGTGCTGCAACGCCAATTGCTGGCGTTGCAGCAGCGCTTCCTGCACGACAAAGGCTGGAATGAGTGCCTGGATGCCAAGGGGCACGTGAGCCGACGGGACATGCCGTCGACCACGCCTTACCACTTGGCGACGTGCTACCTGGGCCTTACGCAATCCATTTGCGATCCCCGGTAAAACTGATCGTCAGCCAGCGCGCCGCGTCCGGTTTGCCGAGCCCTGTGGATATTTCTTCGCGTAGCCCGTCCAGGGTGGCGACGTTATCCACCGGGTAATCCGCCGGCAGTACCACATGAATCTCGATAAACCGCGCCCGCCCGTGCTTCTGCACGTAGGACACGTAGTCGTCGAAACCATGCCTGGCCTGGGCCGCGTCCATCACTTCGCGGACTTTGCCGTCCAGTTGGTCCGGCACAATCCCCAGCACATCCCGTAGCGCCGGGCGCAGGATCTTGAAGGCCGGCGCCAGCATGCTCAACGCCAGCAGGATCAGGATCAACGGGTCGACATACACCGCCCACTGCCCGTAGCCCTGAGACTTGAGCAACAGCGCCGCCAGGAAGCTCACCAGCAGCCCCACCGACAGCATCGCGTCCACCAGCCAGCTGATGTTGTCGAACTGGATCAGCGACGACTTGAGCGTGCGATTGCGATAACGCACATAGAAGAAATAGGCGAACTCGACGACGGTAAACACCGCCGCGTAGATGATCACCAAGCCCAACTCGATATCGCGCCCGCCATTGATAATGCCGAACACACCGTTGAGAAACGCATAGATGGCGATCAACAGCAGGAAACTGCCCTCGATCAACAGCACCATGGGCTCTAGGTGCCAGTAGCCGAACTGGAAACGTTCGTTGCTTTTCTTGGCGATCAGCTTGGCCGTGATCAGCATCAGCACCTTGATGGCCGTGGCGATCAGCGAGAAAAAGCCGTCGAATAAAATCGATTGGGCGCCCGACACCACACCCGTGACAATCCCGGCGATCGCTACGGCGAACATCAGGATGGTCGATTGTTTGAGCAGCGACTGCTCACCTCGGTTACTCACATATCCTCCTGTCAAAACCTTTGAACCGCACAACGCGGCGGGGTTTTCAGGGGTGGAGTGTACCTTATGTCCTGTTTTGGCCGATTTGCCGCATATTCAAGACTGACAAAAACCTGTGGCGAGGGAGCTTGCTCCCGCTGGGGCGCGGAGCGGCCCTAGCTTTTTTGGGGCCGCTTCGCAGCCCAGCGGGAGCAAGCTCCCTCGCCACAACAGCTCGACGAAATTAGGCCTTGGCGCCGCGCTCAATCGCAAACCCGGCCCAGGTCTGGCTGACCGGCATCAGTTCCAGACGGTTGATGTTCACGTGCGCCGGGGTGTTCAGCACCCAGAAGATCGTGTCCGCAATGTCCTGTGGCTGGATCGGCTCGGCACCGGCATAAGTCGCGTCATAACGCGACTGGTCACCGGCAAACCGCACCAGGGAGAACTCGCTTTCGCATAGGCCGGGCTCAATGTTGGTCACGCGCACGCCGGTGCCTTGCAAGTCACACCGCAGGTTCAGCGAGAACTGTTTGACGAAGGCCTTGGTGCCGCCATACACGTGGCTGCCCGGGTACGGGTAGCTGCCGGCGATGGAACCAAGATTGATGATGCCGGCGCCACGGCCGTGGGCGATCAGGCGCGGCAACAGCAGGCTGGTGGTGGTCAGCAGGCCCTTGATGTTGGTGTCGACCATGGTTTCCCAATCGTCGAGGCTGCACTTGGGCGCAGGGTCGGTGCCCACCGCCAGGCCGGCGTTGTTGATCAGCCCGCGCAGCGTGGCGAAGGACGGCGGCAGGTTGGCGATCGCCTCTTCCATGGCCTTGCGGTCACGTACGTCCACCACCAGGCCGAGTACTTCGGTCTGCTTGGAGAGCTCGGCGCACAGGGCGTTCAGACGCTCTGCGCGACGGCCGGTGAGCACCAGTTTCCAGCCGGCTTCGGCAAAACGGCGGGCACAGGCTTCGCCGAAACCGGAGGTCGCGCCAGTAATAAACAGCGTATTGGACATGGTGTTCTCCTTGCAGGGCTACGAGGTAAAAAATCAGCCAGCAGAATGCCCGGCTGCCGGGCTGGCGGCAACTGATACACGCTGTGGACACAGGTGAACGCGGCTCATACTGTACGAAATTCAACCAATCCCTTGGGAGCCATACAGGCCGTGGCGTGCAGCCATGTGCGCGCACCTTATCCACAGCCCCGTCCACAGTCTTTGGGGGCAAGTGCAAAAGCTGAAAGCCGCGGTGTACAAGGCTTTCAGCACGATTCAAAAAGTTTTTTGCTTGACCTGGACCAAGCCATATGTAGCCCGGTTCAAAACAGTGCACTCAGGACGATGGCTTCAGGCCAGTCATTCCGGCCTCTGCGGCACTCTTTCCAGAGTTTAGTCACAGACTTATCCACAGGCCGGAGTGACATATTCCGGTCATATACCTGTGTCTTTAAACAGGTTGACAAAACCCTCGGGTGGTCGCGAAAAACTTACTGATCAATAAACAACCACCGCGCTACAAGCCACGAAAACAAAGGCCTCCAGCCAGCTACTCCCACGTTACCCACAGCCGGTTCCACAGTGGTTGGGGACAAGTCAAAACTGTGACAAAACAGGGATTTGCGGCGGCTATATGTCGCGCTTTGGCAGGTGGCTGGATTTGTTGTCCACAATTTCGGGAAAGCCTGCAGGCGACGCAAAAAAATGTGGGAGCGGGCTTGCTCGCGAAGGCGGAGTGTCAGCCTATACATGTGTGACTGATACACCGCCTTCGCGAGCAAGCCCGCTCCCACATTGGACCTGCGAACGACTTAATGCCCGCCGAGGTAGGCGTTGCGCACCTCTTCATTCACCAGCAGCTCCTTGCCGGTGCCTGTAAGGCGAATTTCGCCGTTGACCATCACGTACGCCCGGTCCGACAAGCGCAACGCATGGTTGGCGTTCTGCTCCACCAGGAAGATGGTCATGCCGGTAGACGCCAGCTCCCGCAGCGTGGCGAAGATCTGCTTCACCACAATCGGCGCCAGCCCCAGGCTCGGCTCGTCCAGCAGCAACAGCTTGGGCCGGCTCATCAGCGCGCGGGCGATGGCGAGCATCTGCTGCTCACCACCGGACATGGTCATCGCCCGCTGGTTACGCCGCTCCTTGAGCCGCGGAAACAGCTCGAACATCCGCTGCATGTCCTCGGTGGCGAACTTGTCGCCAATCGGGATGGTGCCCATCAGCAGGTTTTCCTCGACGGTCATGTCGGGGAACACCCGCCGCCCTTCCGGCGACTGCGCAATGCCGTTGGAGGCGATGTAGTGGGACGACTTGTGGGTAATGTCGACGCCGCGATAGATGATCTGCCCGGACTCGGCCCGTGGCTGGCCAAAGATCGACATCAGCAGCGTGGATTTACCCGCGCCGTTGGAGCCGATCAGGCTGACGGTTTCGCCTTCGTTGATGTGCAGCGAGACTTTCTTCAAGGCCTGGATCGGGCCGTAGAACACGTCCAGGTCTTTCAGTTCGAGGATTGGCTCACTCATACCAGCTCCTCTTCATCTGCGCCCAGGTAAGCCGCGATCACTTTAGGATCGTTGCGGATCGCTTCCGGGCCGCCTTCAGCAATCACGTTGCCGTGGTCCAGCACCACGATGTGGTCGGAAATACTCATTACCATGCCCATGTCGTGTTCGATCAGCACCACCGTCAGGTCGTGCTCGTCCCGCAGCAGGCGAATCATCGCGCTGAGGGCTTCGGTTTCCTGGGGGTTGAGGCCGGCAGCCGGTTCGTCGAGGCAGATGATCTGCGGCCGGGTGCACATGGCGCGGGCGATTTCCAGGCGGCGTTGTTGGCCGTAGGACAGCTCGCCGGCCAGGCGGTTGGCGCAGTCCACCAGGTCCACCACTTCCAGCCAGTAGAAGGCATGGTCGAGGGCATCGCTTTCAGCCTTGCGGTAACCCTTGGTGTTGAGGATGCCCGCGAGCATGTTGCGGTTGACCCACATGTGCTGGGCCACCAGCAGGTTCTCCACCACCGACATTTCCTTGAACAGGCGAATGTTCTGGAAGGTGCGCGCCAAACCGGCACGGTTCACCAGGTGGGTGCCGCCGAACATCTTGTAGAACACCCGGCTGAAGAAGCTTTTCGGTGAAACAAAGTCGGTGACCTTGAAGCGCTCGCCCAGCAGTTGGATCACGTTGGTCTGCTTGCCGCGCACATTGAGTTCGATCTTGCCGCCGGAGGCTTTGTAGAAACCGGTCAGGCAGTTGAACACCGTGGTCTTGCCAGCGCCGTTGGGGCCGATCAGGGCGAAGATCGAGTTGCGTTTGACCTGCAGGCTCACATCACTCAAGGCCTTGATGCCACCGAAGTGCATCATCAGGTGTTCCACAGAGAGGACGACTTCCTTGCTCATGGCGCCACTCCTTTACGTGGGACTACACCGGTACGGCTGATACGAATCAGGCCTCGTGGTCGCCAGATCATCATCACCACCATCAACACGCCAAACAACAGCACGCGGTACTCGGAGAAGCTGCGCAGCAGTTCCGGCGCCACGGTCAGTACGAACGCGGCAATCACTACGCCGACGGTCGAGCCCATGCCGCCCAATACCACGATGGCCAGGATCAGCGCCGACTCGAAGAAGGTGAACGACGACGGGTTGACGAAGCCCTGGTAGCTGGCGAAAAACACCCCGGCCAGACCGGCAGTGGACGCGCCGATGGTGAACGCCGAGAGCTTCACCAGCACGTGGTTGAGGCCCATGGAACGGCAGGCGATTTCATCTTCGCGCAAGGCTTCCCAGGCGCGGCCCACCGGCATGCGGGTCAGGCGGTGCTTGATGTACAGCACCAGCAGCACCACCAGGAACAGCACGATGTAGATAAACAGGAATTTGAAGTTGGGGTTGTAGTCGATGCCGAAGAACTCGTGGAACGGCACCCCGCCGTCCTTCGCCTTACGCACGAACTCCAGGCCGAAAAAGGTTGGCGACGGCACCGGCATGCCGTTCGGGCCACCGGTAAACGACAGCCAGTTGTTCAGCACCAGGCGGATGATCTCACCGAAGCCCAGGGTCACGATCGCCAGGTAATCCCCGTGCATTCGCAACACTGGGAACCCGAGTATGCACCCCGCCAACGCCGCGCAGATCGCCGCCAGCGGCAGCACCGTCCAGAAGCCCAAACCGAGGTATTGATAACCCAGCGCCAGGCCATAGGCGCCGATGGCGTAGAACGCCACGTAACCGAGGTCGAGCAGCCCGGCCAGGCCCACCACGATGTTCAGGCCCAGGCCCAACAACACGTAGATCAACCCGAGGATCACCACGGTCAGCAGGTATTTGTTGGCGAAGAACGGGAACACGATGGCAATCACGATCAACGCCGGGATGATCCAGCGCAGGCGCGATTTGTAGTCCGGCTTGAGCACATGCACACCGGAGCCGGTGCTTTCAAAACCCTGCAGAATCCGCAGGCCCTTGGGGGTTTGCAGGAACAGGCTCATGGCGAACCGACCGACCATCACGATGGCCACCAGGATGCCGACACGCGCCGGTTGCAGGTTGAAGCTGTAGCCGTCGAGGACCACGCCGACGATCGGACCGAACACGATCAGCGAAATCAGCCCGGCGAGTACCGCATCGACGACACTTTTCTTGATATCGATAGAGTAGGCAGCAGACATAGTTACACCTTCGCCACGAGTGGGCGACCGAGCAGGCCCTGGGGACGGAAAATCAGGATCACCACCAGCAGGGAGAAACTGAACACGTCTTTGTAGTCAGAGTTGATCAACCCCGAGAACAGCGACTCGGAAATACCCAGGATGATCCCGCCCAGCATGGCCCCAGGCAGGGAACCGATGCCGCCGAGTACCGCCGCGGTAAATGCCTTGATGCCGATGATGAAGCCGGCATAGAAGTCGAACGTGCCGTAGTTCAGGGTGATCAGTACACCGGCCAAGGCGGCCATGGCGGCACCAATCACGAATACGTAGGAGATGACCCGGTCGGTGTTGATGCCGAGGATCGACGCCATCTTGCGGTCTTGCTGGGTAGCGCGGCACATGCGGCCGAGCTTGGTGTACTTGATGATGTAGGTCAGCAGGCCCATGCCGACGAACGCGGCCACCAGGATGAACACCTTGGTGTAGGTCAACTGCACGAAGCCGGTGCCGATATCGACTCTCCAGGCGCCGGCCAGCAGCGTCGGGATGCCTTGTTGCTTGGCGCCCTGGGCGATCTGTGCGTAGTTCTGCAGGATCAGCGAAATACCGATGGCGCTGATCAGCGGTGCCAGTCGGGTGGAGTTACGCAGCGGTTTGTAGGCGACACGCTCGATGACCCAGCCGTAAACGCCGGTGACGACGACCGTGAAGATCAGAGTGCCAAGAATGAGCAGCGGGAAGGATTCGATGCCGAAGTAAGCCAGCAGTGCCAGACTGATCGCCGCGAGGTAAGCGGAAATCATATAAACCTCGCCATGGGCGAAGTTGATCATCCCAATGATGCCATAGACCATTGTGTAGCCGATGGCGATCAAGCCATAGACCGACCCGAGGGTCAGCCCATTGACCAGTTGCTGCAGGAAAATACCATCCATAACGCAATCTCACGCAGTGAGAGCCTGCACACGGGTGGGTGTGCGGATCTTCTAGGAGGAAAACAGAGGCTCGGCACTCGCCCACTGCAGGAGCGAGCTTGCTCGCGAAAAACCCGAGAGCGACGCATGCATCCAGGATGCCCGCATCATCGTTGACGTTCTTCGCGAGCACGCTCGCTCCTACAGAGAGGTCATGCAGTCAGTTCGGATTACTTCTGCTTTTCCAGCTGGTGATACTTGCCGTCCTTGTCCCACTGGTAAACCACGTAGTCGGAGATTTTCAGGTCGCCCTTGGTGTCCCAGTTCTTCTCGCCCATAACGGTTTTGACCGGGTGGGCCTTCAGCCACTTGGCAGCGTCTTCGCCCTTGTCGGACTTGGCGCCGTTGAAAGCAGCCGCCAGGGCCTGGACCGACGCGTAGGCGTACAGGGTGTAGCCTTCAGGCTCGGTGCCATTTTTGCGGAACTCTTCCACGACGGTCTTGCTGTCTGGCAGCAGGCGCGGGTCGGCGCCGAAGGTCATGTACACACCATCCACGTACTGCGCACCACCGGCGGTCGCCACCAGTTCGTCGGTGACCACGCCGTCATCGGACATGAACTTGACGTCTTTCAGGCCGGCTTCACGAATCTGGCGAACCAGTGGACCGGCTTCCGGGTGCAGGCCGCCGAAGTACACAACGTCAGCACCGGTGGAGCGGATCTTGGTGACCAGCGCGCTGAAGTCTTTCTCGCCACGGGTCAGGCCTTCTTCCAGCACCGGCTTGACGCCGCGCTTGGTCAACTGCGCCGCAGTGGCGTCAGCCAGGCCTTTGCCGTAGGTGTCCTTGTCGTTGATAACCGCGACTTTCTTGCCCTTGAGCACGTCGACGATGTAGTCGCCGGCCACGATGCCTTGCTGGTCGTCACGGCCACACATGCGGAACACAGCCGACAGGCCGCGCTCGGTCACCTGTGGGTTGGTGGAGCCCGGGGTGATCATGATCACGCCCGCATCGGCATATACCTCGGAGGCTGGAATGGTGTTGGACGAGCAGAAGTGCCCGACCACGCCAATCACTTTGTCCTGGTCAACCAGGCGGTTGGCCACGGCCACGGCCTGCTTGGGTTCGCAGGCGTCATCACCGGCCACCAGCTTGATCTGCTCGCCGTTGATGCCGCCGGCCTTGTTGATGACATCGGCTGCCGCCTGGGCACCTTTCATGTACTGCTCACCAAATGCCGCGTTGGCGCCGGTCATCGGCCCCGCTACGCCAATCTTCACATCAGCTTGAGCAAACGCAGAAACACCCAGCGCCGCAGCAACGGCGAGGGCTAGAAAACCTTTCTTGTAAAACGTCTGGGACATGAGTGGTGCTCCGAGGTTTTTGTTGAATTGGCATTCTTTTAATAACAGCCGGCTTCACTTCAAAAGCTTTCGGAAAGCCCAGAGCAAGCGGCGTGCCATTACGTTTTTATTATTCAAAAAGACACGGTGTCATTGTTATTACAGGTTTTTGGGCGCCTTTTGATTGGACGTGCAACCGTCTATCTCAACCGGGTGCAACCATTGGACCCATAAAGTGCAACCCGGCCGATCAAGCACTGCAACCCGGCCATTAAACGGCCACCCTTGAACCTGTAACAGCGTGCGTAACGGAAGTGCACATTTACAGTGCGTTACTGCTACGACTCGCACCAATACAGATTAGTAGCCTGCTAAGAAAATGCAGGCTTCTGAGCGGTATTTCGTTGATCAGATCACGATCCGCAGACATTGGCCCGCGTGATACAGCGAGAATCCCGCCTCATATAGACAGCTACGCAGGCCCACACCGGCCAGCGGCTGCATGGGTGCAAAGGGGATTGGCAACGCCTGTGGATCCTGGTGACACAGGTAATCCGCAAAGGCTTTACCCACGACACTGCCGGTCGTCACTCCACGCCCGTTGTAACCGGTGACGGCCACCAGCCCGGGCGCCGGCTCGAACAGGCGCATCAGGTGGTCCGGAGTGAAGGCAATGCAGCCGGTCCAGGTGCATTCCCACTGCACCGGTTTGAGGTACGGGAAATAGTGCTGCTGCACCCGATCGGCCCAGGCCTTGAGAAACCACGCGGGTTTCTGGTTGCCATTGCCCAGGCTGCCGAGTAGCAGCCGGCCTTCGGCGTCGCGGCGGATGCTGCTGAGTACCTGACGGGTGTCCCAGGAGCCTTGTCCGCCGGGGAGGATTTGTTGTGCGGCTGCGTCGGTCAGCGGGGCCGACGCCACCTGATAGTAATAACCGGGGAAGAAGTTGCGGCGCAGCTCGGTCCACTCGCCTTCGGTGTAGGCATTGGAAGCGATCACCACCTGTTCAGCCTGCACCGAGCCCTGGGCAGTTTGCACAGACCAGTGCTGGCCCTGGCGTTCCAGTTGGGTGACCGGGGAATGGTCAAACAACTGCCCGCCCAGGCCGACTGCGGCATTGGCCAAACCGCTGGTGTAGGCCATCGGGTTCAAGGTGCCTGCACGCCGATCCAGCAAGGCGGCGGCGATTTTTTTAGTACCGGTGGCTTGCTCGCAGGCCGCGCCGGTCAATAGTTCCACCGGTGCGCCGCGACGCTTCCATTGTTCTTCACGACTGCGCAGGTCCGCCTCGCCACGGGCGTTATGCGCCATGTGCAACGTGCCCTCGCGGCGCAGTTGGCAATCGATGTTGTATTTGTCGATCAGGCTGAACACCAGGGACGGTGCCGCGCCGAGCATGCGGTTGAGCTGGCTGCCTACCGCTTCGCCGAAACCGGCTTCGATCTCGTCCGGGGGAATCCACATCCCGGCGTTGACCAGCCCCACGTTGCGCCCCGAACCACCGTGGCCGGTGCGATGGGCTTCGAGTACAGCGACGCTTTTACCTTGTTCCAGCAAATGAATGGCCGCCGACAAACCGGTGATCCCGGCGCCGATCACGCACACATCCACCTTGACCTCGCCCTTGAGCGCGGCGCGATCCGGCCGGCCAGGGGTGAGTTGCTCCCACAAACACGCTTCGCGTAATGCCATTGCCAGACTCCGATGAGACCTAACAAACCACTTTTCCGAATTGTAAATACGGTCAAATGTGGGAGCGGGCTTGCTCGCGAAAGCGGTGGGTCAGATAAGTATTCGTTGACTGACACACCGCTTTCGCGAGCAAGCCCGCTCCCACATGGACCGCACTCCGAGCAGAGACTTAGTCGAAAGTAATGCCCTGGGCCAGCGGCAATTCCAGCGAGTAGTTCACGGTGTTGGTCTGGCGACGCATGTACCCGCGCCATGCATCCGAACCCGACTCACGCCCACCACCGGTCTCTTTCTCACCGCCAAACGCGCCACCAATCTCCGCGCCGCTTGGGCCGATGTTGACGTTGGCGATCCCGCAATCACTGCCTACCGCCGACATGAACTGCTCAGCTTCACGCACGTCAGTGGTAAAGATGCATGAAGACAGGCCTTGTGGCACCGCATTGTTCAGGCGCAGCGCCTCAGCAAAATCGGTGTAGCCGACCACGTACAGAATCGGCGCAAACGTCTCGGTGCACACCACATCACTCTGTTCCGGCATTTCCACAATCGCCGGCGACACGTAGTAAGCGTTGGGGAATTTATCTTCCAACTGACGCTTGCCACCAAACACCCGACCGCCTTCGCTCAAGGCTTGTTCCAGGGCATCCTGCATGTTTTCGAAGCTGTGTTTGTCGATCAGCGGGCCGATCAGGTTGCCTTCCAGCGGATGACCGATGCGCACTTTGGAATACGCGGCCTTGAGGCGGGTGACGATCTCATCTTTCACCGACTCATGGGCGATCAAGCGGCGCAGGCTGGTGCAGCGCTGCCCGGCGGTACCGACGGCGCTGAACAGGATGGCGCGCACGGCCATGTCCAGGTCGGCGCTTGGGCCGAGGATCATCGCGTTGTTGCCGCCCAGTTCGAGAATGCTGCGGGCAAAACGTGCGGCGACTTTCGGTGCCACTTCGCGGCCCATGCGGGTGCTGCCGGTGGCGCTGATCAGCGCAACGCGCGGGTCATCCACCAACGCGGCGCCGGCATCGCGGCCACCGATGATCACTTGGCTGAGGTACGGCGGCGCATCGCTGAAGTTCTTCAACACGCGCTCGAAGAGCGCCTGGCAGGCCAGGGCAGTGAGCGGGGTCTTTTCCGAGGGTTTCCAGATCACCGCGTTGCCGCATACCAGCGCCAGCGCGGTGTTCCACGCCCATACGGCGACCGGAAAGTTGAAGGCGCTGATTACGCCGACCACGCCCAGCGGGTGCCAGGTTTCACGCATGTGGTGGCCCGGGCGCTCAGAGGCGATGGTCAAGCCGTACAGTTGGCGCGACAGGCCGACGGCGAAGTCGCAGATGTCGATCATTTCCTGCACTTCACCCAAACCTTCCTGGGTGATCTTGCCGGCTTCCCACGACACCAACTCACCGAGGTCGGCCTTGTACTCGCGCAACACGTCGCCGAACTGGCGCACCAGCTCACCACGACGGGGTGCCGGCACCTTGCGCCAGGCGTCGAATGCATGCTCGGCGCGACTGACCTGCTGCTCCACCTCGGCGGCGCCTTCCCAGTGCACACTGGCAATCCGGCTGCCATCAATCGGCGAATGCACGGGTTGTTTACCCGACTGGTACAGCGCCGGGTTTACCCCGAGACGATCAAGCAATGCGGCAACCATGGGTCACTCCTTCAATCCACAAACAGAAATATGCGCCGCCAGTTCACACGGCGATCCAGACCTTATTTGTAGCTGGCCCAAGACTTGCCAACAAACGACGATTAGGCGAGATATCATTCCGTTTATTCATGCTAAGAACAAAAAGAGGCGTGCCGTGCTGAATAAAAGACATTTGCCCTCGATCACCGCCTTGCAGTGTTTCGAAGCGGTCACCCGTCACCTGAGTTTTACCCGCGCCGCCGAGGAGCTGAACCTCACCCAGAGCGCTGTCAGCAAACAGGTCGCGCAGCTGGAAGAACTGCTGCAGCACCTGCTGTTTCGCCGGGTGCGCCGCCGCTTGCAAATGACCCCGGCAGGCGATCTGTACCTGGTGGAAGTGCGCAAGATCCTCACCCAAGTGGAGATGTCCACCCATTACCTGCGTTCCTACGGCGGCGAGACTGAAGTGCTGCGGGTGTCCACGCCCTACACCTTCGGCGCCCGCTGGCTGGTGCCGCGCCTCAAGGGCTGGCGACTGCGGCATCCGCAGATTCACCTGGACCTGTGCAACGAACAGGAGCCCGACGAGCTGCTGCAAGGCAAGGCCGACCTGGCCTTCTACTTCGGCCAGGGCTCACGGCCCGGCACCGAGAGCCTCAAGCTGTTCAGCGAAGAACTGGTGCCCGTGTGCTCGCCCGACAGCCTGCCCTCCCAGCCGTTTACCGACCCCACGCAACTCAGCGAACTGGTGCTGCTGCAAAACGCCTCGCGCCCCCAGGGCTGGCACGACTGGTTCGCTGCACAGGGCCATCACACCGAACACAGCTACCACGGGCCGCGCTTCGAAACCTTTTATATGTGCATCCGCGCCGCACAAGTCGGCTGCGGCGTGGCGCTATTGCCCAGGTTTCTGGTGGAAGAAGAGTTGGCCGAAGGCAAGCTGGTGATTCCCTGGGAGCACGCGATGCCGAGCCAGGATGCCTATTACCTGGCCTACCCCGAGCACTCGGCGGAAGTGCCCAAGGTGCGGGATTTTGTGAAGTGGATGATGGAGCAGGTTGAGTCTGATTGAGGCGCGTCGCCTGCAATACCGCCTTCGCGAGCAAGCCCGCTCCCACATTTGGAACGCATTTCAAATGTGGGAGCGGGCTTGCTCGCGAAGGCGTCAGGGGCCAAACAACAATGCCCAGCTGAAAAAACACTGGCAAAACAACACAGGTCTATGCGCCACTAGCGCCATTCCTTAATTGTGCGTAAAGGTCGGCGCCCATCGCCGACCCGTCTGGAGATTCCCGTTATGAGCGAGAGTGTGTTTGCCGATCGCATCGTGCAGAACCTGCTCGACACCGACTTCTACAAGCTGACCATGATGCAGGCGGTGCTGCACAACTACCCGAATGTGGAAGTTGAATGGGAGTTTCGTTGCCGTAACAGTGAAGACCTGCGCCCGTACCTGGCGGAGATCCGCTACCAGATCGAGCGCCTCGCCGAGCTGAGCCTGAGCCCCGACCAACTGGGCTTCCTGGAACGCATCAGCTTCATGAAGCCGGATTTCCTGCGCTTCCTCGGGCTGTTTCGCTTCAACCTGCGCTACGTCCAGACCGGCATCGAAAACGGCGAGCTGTTTATCCGCCTGCGCGGGCCGTGGCTGCATGTGATCCTGTTTGAAGTGCCGATGCTGGCCATCGTCAGCGAAGTGCGTAACCGCTATCGCTACCAGACCGTGATCCTCGAACAGGCCCGCGAGCAGCTGTATCGCAAGTTCGACTGGCTGACGGCGAATGCCAGCGTCGAAGAACTCTCCGAATTGCAGGTGGCGGATTTCGGCACGCGCCGACGCTTCTCCTACCGCGTGCAGGAAGAAGTGGTGAGCGTGCTCAAGCACGACTTCCCCGGGCGTTTTGTCGGCACCAGCAACGTGCACCTGGCCCGTGAGTTTGATATGAAGCCGCTGGGCACCATGGCCCACGAATGGATCATGGCCCACCAACAACTCGGCCCGCGCCTGATCGACAGCCAGATCGCCGCCCTCGATTGCTGGGTGCGGGAATACCGTGGCCTGCTGGGCATCGCCCTGACCGATTGCATCACCACCGATGCGTTCCTCGGCGATTTCGACCTGTACTTCGCCAAACTCTTCGACGGCCTGCGCCACGACTCCGGTGACCCGGTGCAATGGGCCGAAAAGGCAATCGCCCACTATCACAAGCTGGGGATCGAGCCGATGAGCAAGACCCTGGTGTTCTCCGACAGCCTGTCGCTGCCCAAGGCGCTGGAGATTTTCCGCGCGCTGCGTGGTCGGATCAATGTGAGCTTCGGCATCGGCACCAACCTGACCTGTGATATTCCAGGTGTGGAACCGATGAGCATCGTGCTTAAAATGACCGCCTGTAATGGCCAGCCCGTCGCAAAGATCTCTGATGAAGCGGGCAAGACCCACTGCACCGATCCGAACTTCGTCGCTTATTTGCGCCACGTTTTCAAAGTACCTGCCCTACCCAGCAAGGAGTGAATCATGCAAGCCGTACAGCGCGAGATTGCTGAACAGCTCAAGGTCCAACCGCCGTTCAAGGACCAGGCCGCCCTTGACGCGGAGGTCGCCCGGCGCGTTACCTTTATCCAGGACTGCCTGCTCAATTCAGGCCTCAAGACGTTGGTGCTGGGCATCAGCGGCGGCGTCGACTCGCTGACCGCCGGCCTGCTGGCCCAGCGTGCAGTGGAAGAGTTACGGGCCGCCAAGGGTGACGAGGCCTACCGCTTTATCGCGGTGCGCCTGCCCTACGAAACCCAGTTCGACGAACACGATGCCCAAGCGTCCGTGGACTTTATCGAACCCGACGAGCGCCACACGGTGAACATCGGCCCGGCGGTGAAATCCCTGGCCAACGAAGTGGCGGCGTTTGAAGGCAAGGCCGCGGTCTCCCGGGACTTCGTGCTGGGCAACACCAAGGCGCGCATGCGCATGGTGGCGCAGTACACCATCGCCGGCGCGGCCAGTGGTTTGGTGATCGGTACCGACCATGCGGCGGAAGCGGTGATGGGCTTTTTCACCAAGTTCGGTGATGGCGCCTGCGACCTGGCGCCGCTGAGCGGGCTGGTGAAGAACCAGGTGCGCGCGATTGCCCGGCACTTTGGTGCACCGGAATCGTTGGTGGAGAAAATCCCGACGGCCGACCTGGAAGACCTCTCGCCGGGCAAGCCGGACGAAGCGTCCCATGGCGTGACCTATGCCGAGATCGATGCGTTCCTGCACGGCGAGCCGGTGCGCGAGGAAGCGTTCCGGATCATTTGTGACACCTATCGCAAGACCGAGCACAAGCGGGTGATGCCGTTTGCACCCTGAGGTAACTCAGCAGCTCATTGTGGCAAAAGGGCTTGTTGTGGTGAGGGAGCTTGCTGTGGCGAGGGAGCTTGCTCCCGCTGGGGCGCGAAGCGGCCCGTGAAACCTGCTTAGCGCTTTTTCTGATGCTACGCAGTGACCTTATTGGGGCCGCTCCGCAGCCCAGCGGGAGCAAGCTCCCTCGCCACAAGAGCAGCTTGTCTACAGGCAAAAAAAAGCGCCCCGAAGGGCGCTTTTTTTTGCCTGATGGGTGATTACTTCAGGGTCACAGTGCCTTTCATCATCGAGATGTGGCCTGGGAACGAGCAGAAGAACGCATAGTCAGTGCCTGCCGCCAGCTTCGACACATCGAAGGTCACGGAGTCTTTCTCGCCAGCACCGATGATCTTGGTGTGGGCGATGATGCGGGTGTCGCCGTCTTTGAGGTAGTTCTTGTCGATGCCGGCGGCCATGCCGTCGCTGGCGATGCCAGGCATGTCGGCGGCGGAACTCAGCACCCAGTTATGGCCCATGACGTTTTTCGGCAAGCTGCCGGAGTGGGTCAACTCAACGGTGAACGTCTTGCAGCTCTTGTCAATTTCGATGGCCTTGGTGTTGAAGGACATCTGGTCAGTGGAGTCGACAGTGACCTTGCACTCTGCAGCAAGCAACTGGCCGCTAGCCAGAGTCAGCAGGGAAACAGCAACGAGTTTGGCAAACATGTGAATCTCCAGGGCAGGGTTTAAAAAACGCGTATTGCGACAAGGGTGCCTGAGGCAGGCGGGAATTCTTATGATCTGAGTCAACAGATTGTATACAACTTTAGGCTATCAGACTCATCGACACAATCTACCGGCCAAAGTACTGATGCCGGCCTATGATCGGCTCATCACCCTTCCGGAGTCCGAGCCATGCACCTCAATAGCCTGTTCCGCAGCCTGCTTGCCGCCTATGCCTGTGGCGCCAGCGGCACCTGTGAAACGCCTCAACGCGAGGTTTAATCCTTTGAGAGACGCAGGCCAGCCTTTACTCTTTAGCCACAACTGAGTGGAGTCAGGTATGTCCTTGAAGTCTGTCTGTGTGTTTTGCGGTGCCAGCAGCGGCACCAACCCGGCCTACCGTGAAGCAGCCGTGGCCCTCGGGCGCGCGCTGGCCGAACGCAAGCTGACCCTGGTGTACGGCGGTGGCGCCGTGGGCCTGATGGGCATCGTCGCCGATGCCGCCCTGGAAGCCGGCGGTGAAGTGATCGGGATTATTCCCGAAAGCCTGAAAGTCCTGGAAATCGGCCACAAAGGCCTGACCCGCCTGGAAGTGGTCGACGGCATGCACGCCCGCAAGGCCCGCATGGCCGAACTGAGCGACGCCTTTATTGCGCTGCCAGGCGGCCTGGGCACCCTGGAAGAACTGTTCGAAGTCTGGACCTGGGGCCAGCTCGGTCACCACGGAAAACCGCTGGGTTTGCTCGAAGTGAATGGTTTTTACCGCAAGTTGACCGATTTTCTTGATCATATCGTCGGCGAAGGTTTCGTCCGTGCACCGCATCGTGCCATGCTGCAAATGAGCGAATCGCCGGCTGAGCTGCTTGACGTACTGGATGCCTGGCAACCGCTGGTCCTGCCCAAATGGGTGGACCAAAAACCCGATTAACCCTTGGGACGCGATTAAAGGCAGAATACGCGCCGCTCAACCTCACCTTCGACCCCAGAGGATCGCCCATGGCAAAACCTAATTACTCCTTCGCCAAACGTCAGAGAGACTTGGCCAAAGAGCAGAAGAAAGAGGAAAAGCTGCAGCGCAAGAAAACTGCAGCCGACGAAGAAGCCGGTGCACTGAACCCGGATGCTGAAGGTACAGTGGCTACAGACGAAACCGAAGCACCGAAAGACGCTGAATAGGTGATCGTTCCCACGCTCCGCGTGGGAATGCATCCTGGGGCGCTCCGCGTCCCGATTTGAGTGCAGGGTGACGCAGAGCGTCACGGCAGGCATTCCCACGCGGAGCGTGGGAACGATCTTGCGCATTACTCCAGCGGCATCACCGTCACCCGCACTTCCGGGTCATGGCTCCCTCCCCCCAGAATCACCCCCCGCAACGGCGAAACATCGGAGAAATCCCGGCCCCAGGCCAGGGTGATGTGTTCCAGTGCCGGCTGCACATTGTTGGTCGGATCAAAATCCACCCAACCCGACACCGGGCAAAACACTGACACCCACGCGTGGGACGCATCCGCGCCGATCAACCGTGGCTGGCCGGGCGGTGGCTGGGTCAGCAGGTAACCACTGATATACCGCGCCGCCAGGCCTCGGGAACGCAGGCACGCGAGCATCAGGTGGGCGAAGTCCTGGCACACGCCGCGCCGGCGCTCCAGCACTTCCACCAGCGGCGTGGCGACCTGGGTGGCTTCGGCGTCGAAGGTGAACTCGCTGAAGATCTTTTCCATCAACGCCTGCACACCCAGCAGCAACGGACGACCCGCCGGGAAACAGTCTTGGGAGAACTCGACGAAGCTTTTCTTCAAATGCACGTAGGGTGATTCGAACCGATAGCGGCAGGCCTCGATCACCTCGGCCGACATCGGCTGGCTGCTGTAGGTCAGGCCGTTGCGGGTCTGGTCCCAGGCCGGCGACAGGCTGAAATCCAGCACCGGACGCGCCAGCACTTCCACCGTCAGCCCGGCGTTGACCAATAGCTCATCGTGGGGCCGCTCGAACGCCAGCCGGGTGATCGGATTGCCAAACACGTCCAGCTCATCCCGGCGCGAGGTCGGCTCGGGGCTGATCTCCAGTTGCTGCGAGCTGCAGCGCTGCCAGGCGCAAGGCCGCGGCCACAGGTGCGCCAGCTGCTGGGCCAGGGACACCGGGCTGTCGTAGTGGTAATGGGTATCGTGGAAAATCTGGTAGCGGGCACTCATCACACAGACACCGTTTGCTGGCTGACATCGTCCACATGGGCAAAATGGCGCAAGGCCAGGCGGTCGGAGACTTGCCCGCTTTCATCGGCCACCGCTTGCAGCAGGTCGGCCAGGCCATCCAGCGCAGCGCGCACGCTGGACTCGCCGAACAGCGGGTTCTCCAGGCAGCCCAGGTCAAAGCGCGCCAGGCGCTCCACCAACGGCGCCAACCCGGTTTCCCGGGGCACGCCGAAATCGTCATTCAGGCGGCGCAAGGTGCGGCTCACCAGTTTCAGCTGGAACAGCACCGCGTGGGGGTTCTGCTCGTCCAAAAGCAACAGGTCCAGCACCGGAATCAATTGCGGCACCGCGAGGTAGCGCGAACGATAGGTGATGCTGCTGTTGCCCAGTTCCAGCAACCATTCCAGCCCGGCCTGATCGAACACCGCCACACCACGCAGGAAGGCTGCCAGGCTGCTGCTGAGAAACTGCAGGCGCTCGATGCGCCGGCCCATCATCAAGAAACGCCAGCCTTCGTCGCGGGTCATGTCGTCGAGGGCAAAGCCCGACAGCGCCGCCAGGGACATCACCAGGCGGTTGAGGAAATCCAGCAGTTCGCCGAAGTCCGGCTCTTCGCTTTCCAGCTCCAGGGCTTCGCGCTGCAATTCCACCAGCGCCTGCCAGTTTTCCCGGGACAGCTTGCCGCGCACCTGGGACGCCGCCCACTGCAAGCGCTGCAAGTTGGCCCGCAGGCTCGACGGCCAATCGTCACCGAGCAACGCCGCCTGAAGCCGCTCAGGCAACTCGCCCTCCTCCGGCAACAGTCGCAGGTTCTCACCCAGTTCAACCGCCGCCTGCAGCGCCAGCGGGTCGTCTCCGTCGACATAGCGGGCGAGGACGATGCGCAGCCAGCGCGCACTGTCATCACAGCGCTCGCAATAGCGGCCAAACCAGAACAGGTTTTCCACCACCCGCGACGGCAGGTACGGATCGCGCCGCACCAGGTCATGGGCGCCGATGGCCCGCTGGGCGCGCCATTGCTCGGTGCCGAGGGCGCGTTCGCCAAGCACCCAGGTGTCCTTGCTCGCACCGCCGCGCTGCATCGACACCACTTCGGCATCGGCTTCGGCGGCCACACGAGTCAGGCCACCGGGCAGTACCCGGTAACCGTCGGCGCTGGCCACGGCGTAGACACGCATGCCGATGGCGCGGTGTTGCAGGTGATCGTCGACGGTGTGCCAGACCGGCGCCTGTGACAGCTGCGCGAGTTCCTGGGCGACATAGGCGTAAGGCCGCGCGCGCATGCGTTCGGCCAGGGCCTCGCGTTGTTCGTCGTTCAAGTCGCGACCAAACACCGGGGTGAAACTTTGCGACGGAAACGCCGGTTTGATCAGCAGTTCCGGCAGTTTTTCCAGGGCTTCGGCCAGCACCGGCGCCTCACCGCACCACCAGGTGGCGATGGACGGCAGGATCAGTTCTTCGCCAAACAGGAATTGATTGATCTTCGGCAGGAAGCCCAGCAGGCCAGGGGATTCCAGCACGCCGCTGCCCAGGGCGTTGGCCACCAGCACATTGCCTTGGCGCACAGCGTCCAACAGGCCGGGCACGCCGAGGGCCGAGTCGGTGCGCAGCTCCAGCGGGTCGCAGAAGTCGTCGTCCAGGCGGCGCATGATCGCGTGCACCCGGCGCAGGCCGCTGAGGGTCTTGAGGTACACCGTGGCGTCGCGCACGGTCAGGTCGCCGCCTTCCACCAGCGGGTAGCCAAGCTGGCGGGCGAGGTACAAATGCTCGAAATAGCTTTCGTTGAAACGGCCCGGGGTCAGCAGCACGATCAGCGGTGGCTGGTCGTCGCTCGGCGCCTGGCGGGCCAGAGTTTCCTGCAAGGTGCGGAAGAACCCGGTGAGGTGCTGCACCTGCAAGTCACGGTACAGGTCCGGGAAGGCGCGAGACACGATGGTGCGGTTTTCCAGGGCATAACCGGCGCCGGACGGGGCCTGGGTACGGTCGGCGGTGACCCACCAGCGGCCATCCGGCGTGCGCGCCAGGTCCACGGCGTACAGGTGCAGAAAGGCGCCGTCGGGCGGCTGGATGCCTTGGCACGGCCACAGGAAATTGTTGTGGCCAAACACCAGTTCTGCCGGCAGCAAACCTTCGGCGATCAAGCGTTGCGGGCCGTAGAGGTCGGCCAGTACCGCATTCAGCAGGCGCGCACGTTGGGCGATACCGGCGGAAAGTTGCTTCCATTCATCGGCCGCCAGCACGTGGGGCAACAGGTCGAGTTCCCAGGGGCGATCGGCGCCCTTGGGGTCGGCGTAGACGTTGTAGGTCACGCCGTTTTCCTGGATCTGCCGGGTCAGCAAGGCCTGGCGCTGGGCGAGTTGCGCCGGGGTGCTGCGTTGCAGGTGATCGAGCAGGCGCTGCCAATGGGCACGAACCGCGCCGCTGTCGTCCAGCAGTTCGTGATAAGTGCCCGCGGTCAGCGGGTAACGGTCGAGCAAGTCGGGCATGGAACGCTCGGCAGGGGCAAGGGAAGTCAGGTTAACTCACAAACCACGCGATCCAACTGTGGGAGCGGGCTTGTGTGGGAGCGGGCTTGCTCGCGAAAGCGGAGTGTCAGTCACTTAATGTGTTTCTGACACACCGTATTCGCGAGCAAGCCCGCTCCCACATTTTGAATCGCGTTTATTCATTCTTATTGGGGAAACGTCGTAAATCCAGGGTCATCGGCAATTCATCGTTGATCACCACACTCGGCACCGGCAATTTCCCGGGGCTGTGTCCCAGACGGAAAAACCGCGCCATTCGCCGGCTTTCAGCTTCATTGGCATTCACCGGCAGGCTGTCGTAATTGCGCCCGCCCGGATGGGCGACATGGTACTGGCAACCACCCAGCGAGCGCTGCATCCACGTGTCCAAAAGATCAAACACCAGCGGCGCATGCACCGGGATGGTCGGCTGCAAACAGTTGGCCGGCTGCCACGCGCGATAGCGCACGCCAGCCACAAACTCGCCGACACGCCCGGTGGGTTGCAACGGCACCGGAATGCCGTTGCAGGTCAGCAGGTAACGCTGGGGTGGCAGGCCGCTCAACTTGACCTGCAAGCGCTCCAAGGACGAGTCCACGTAACGCACCGTGCCGCCCACCGCGCCCTCCTCGCCCAGCACATGCCAGGGTTCAAGGGCCTGGCGCAGTTCCAGTTCGATGCCGCTGACCGCATAGTCGCCGACCTTGGGAAAACGGAATTCCAAGTGCGCAGCAAACCATTCGGCCCGCAGCGGATAACCGGCAGCGTTCAGCTCGACAATCACGTCGGCAAAATCCTGCTCGATGAAGTGCGGCAGCAGGAAGCGGTCGTGCAGTTCCGTGCCCCAGCGCGCCAGCTTCGGCGGCGCATAGGGCTCACGCCAGAAGCGCGCGACCAGCGCCCGCAGCAGCAGTTGTTGGGTCAGGCTCATGCGTGCATGGGGCGGCATTTCAAAGGCGCGCAATTCCAGCAGGCCCAGGCGGCCGGTGGCACCGTCCGGCGAGTAGAGCTTGTCGATGCAGAACTCGGCGCGGTGAGTGTTGCCAGTGACGTCGATCAGCAGGTTGCGCAGCAGGCGGTCCACCAACCAGGGCGGGCATTCTTGGCCCACTTCGGGCATCTGGGCGAAGGCAATTTCCAGCTCGTACAGCGCATCGTTGCGCGCTTCATCGACCCGTGGCGCCTGGGAAGTCGGGCCGATGAACAGGCCGGAAAACAGGTAGGACAACGACGGGTGGTTATGCCAATAGCTGATCAAGCTGCGCAGCAGATCGGGACGCCGCAGGAACGGCGAATCCTTCGGCGTGGCGCCACCGAGGACGAAATGGTTACCGCCGCCGGTGCCGGTGTGGCGGCCGTCGATCATGAATTTTTCAGTGGTGAGGCGGGTTTGCCGGGCTTCCTCGTAGAGAAACTCGGTGCGCTCCACCAACTCGTCCCAGGTGGCGGACGGCTGCACGTTGACCTCGATCACGCCCGGGTCCGGTGTCACCCGGAAGTTGCTCAGGCGCGGGTCACTCGGCGGCTCATAACCTTCCAGCAGCACCGGGCAATGCAGTTCTTCGGCAGTGGCTTCGATGGCCGCCACCAACTCCAGATAATCCTCGACCCGCTCCAGCGGCGGCATGAACAGGTACAGCCGGCCTTCCCGCGCTTCGGCACACAGGGCGGTGCGGGTCAGCCAGTCGGCGGATTCGTCGATCTTCGGACTGCGCTCTTTGCTCTCGGCCGCCTCGCCGTGGCTTTGCAACTGTGAGGGGGTCGGCAGGTCTGCCAGATCCTGGTTGGGATCGGTGGGGTGCACGAACGGATAGTCCGCCGCCGTCACCCACGGCTGCGAGGCCAGTGGCAGGCGATAACCCAGTGGTGAATCACCCGGCACCAGGCGGCAATGGTTGTCCCGCAGGTACCAGCGGCCGCTCTGCCAGCGGTCATTGGCCGCCGTGCGCGCCAGCGGCAGCACCTGGCCGATGACTTTATCCAGGCCCTGGCTGAAGACTTTGCGCAGGCGTTCGCGCTCGAGCTTGTCCTCCAGGCGCGGATCTTCGGCGCTGACGTTTTGCGGCAAGGCGCCTTCACGCCACAGGTAATAGAAATTGTCTTCGTAGGCCGGGAATACAAAATGCGTAGGCAGTTTCAGGCGCTCGGCGACGCTGGCCAGAAAACGCCCGGCCATCACGCCGTCGGCGCCATAGCTTTCCTGCTCATCGGCGATCAGCGCGCTGTTGTGCCAGATCGGCACGCCGTCGCGGCGCCAGTAGCAGTTGAGGGACCAGCGCGGCAGTTGCTCGCCGGGGTACCACTTGCCTTGGCCAAAGTGCACCAGGCCCTTGGGCGCGTAGTGCTTGCGCATGCGCTGGAACAGCTCGGCAGACAGGCGGCGTTTGTCCGGACCGAGAGCGGCGGTGTTCCATTCCGCACCGTCGGGGTCGTCGATGGAGACGAAGGTCGGCTCGCCACCCATGGTCAGGCGCACGTCGTCCTTGAGCAGGTCACCGTCGATCTGCCGGCCCAAGGCCTGGATCGCCAGCCACTGCTCTTCGGTGTAGGGCTTGGTAACCCGTGGGGCTTCCCAAATCCGCTCTACGGACATCTCGTGGGTAAATTCGCACTCGCAGGGTTCCACCAAGCCACTGATGGGCGCTGCTGAGGAAGGATCAGGACTACAAGCCAACGGGATATGCCCTTCACCGGCGAACAAGCCGGAAGTGGCATCTAGACCGATCCAACCGGCGCCGGGCAAATACACTTCGCACCAGGCATGCAGGTCGGTGAAATCCACTTCGGTGCCGGACGGGCCGTCCAGGGCTTTGACGTCAGCGGTCAGCTGGATCAGATAACCGGACACAAACCGCGCCGCCAACCCGAGATTGCGCAGCAGTTGCACCAGCAACCACGCTGAATCCCGGCAGGAACCGGAGGCGTTTTCGAGGGTGAATTCCGGGGTCTGTACGCCCGGTTCCATGCGGATCAGGTAGCCGATGTCGGCGGCCAGTCGCTGATTGAGGCCTACCAGGAAATCCACGGCCGGCAACGGTGTGCGGTCGATACCCGCCAGGTAGGCGGCGAATCGCGGGGTCAGCGGCAATGTTTCCAGGTACGGCGCCAGCTCGCGCTGCTCATCGGCGGCGTAGCTGAACGGGATTTTTTCGGCGTAGGGTTCCAGGAAAAAGTCGAAAGGGTTGAACACCGCCATCTCGGCGACCAGGTCGACCTCAATGCGCAACTCGTCAGTTTTTTCGGGGAACACCAGACGTGCCAGGTAATTGCCCTGGGGGTCTTGCTGCCAATTGATGAAGTGCTGTTCCGGCAACACCTTCAACGCGTAGGACAGAATCCGCGTGCGGCTATGGGCCGCCGGACGCAGACGGACAATCTGTGGGCCGAGTTCGACCGCGCGGTCGTAGCGGTAATGCGTAACGTGGTGCAACGCGACATGAATCGACACGGCGGCCTCCTGCGAGCCAGGGCATGAAAACAAAGCGCGCAAGACTTATGCCAGAGCAGCAGTCATTGCGCTTTATCGTGGGACCCGGTGCAGTACAGCACCAAAACGGCGCGATGGCTGCCGTCGTGGTGCGAGGGTTGCACATTTTTGTGGCGGGAGTGTGAGGGTGGGTGGTGAATCTACCCAGTCACCGGGCTGTGTGCCTGCCGATCATGGCTTCGCGCAGGTGACGCACTTCGATCAGCTTCTGGCGCATTTCGCGGTGGCGCTTGCTGTTGAGCAATAGCAGCGCAAGCAAGGGTAAAAGCACGCTCACACCATAAATGAACGCATGCGGCTGATACACGATAGTGGGCAGCACACACGCAAAACAAAGCCCCAGTAACACCACCAGTGGCCAGACCCATTGCGGGCGCCCGCGCGCAATCATGAAGTTGCAGTGCACGATGACCATCGTTAAAGCGATTCCGCCGATAAAGGAGTACTTGGCGGTATCGGCCACAGAAAGGTCCCGGAAATAGCTTTCAAAAAACAATGGCACCGCAAAGGCCAGGGAAAATACCGATGCCAATATCACCCCCATGAAAACAGGAAAATACCGGGACAGAAAACCGCGAATGCTCGGTGCTTGATTCATTGCTCGATTCCCTTATCAAAATCGACAGGAGTGATGCCCTGATACCTATCGGGTTCGGCTCTTGGTCTTCAATGACTGCCGAATGTGGCGAATTCCCACGAGTTTAATGCGCATATCTCGCTGAACAGAGCTGTTGAGTATCAAGAGGCCAAACAGCGGAAAAACCAACGCCAGGCCATAAAGAACGGCGTGCGGCGTGTACTGAATCATGGGAAGCACAAACAGAAAGCAGGCGAAGTAAATACCCACCATTACCCACACCCACGACGGGCGCCCGCGCAAAATCATGAAATTGCTATGGACCGTTAACAGGATCAGCAATGCTCCGACGAGCATGATCGAAAAGCCCAAACCGCCAGCGAGAGGTGAATCACGAAAATAGGTCGCAAAGGAAAGCGCTGTAGCGAAGCCCAAAGAAAAATAGGCCGCAAATACACCACCGATAAAAGTAAGGAAGTAATCCCTGAAAAAATCACGAAGCGTCATCAGCTCGCTCATTCTCCGACCTCCTCATACAACCCCAATGCGATGGTTTTTACGTTGCCCGTGTAAGCACTCCCTATAAGGCCCGCCGTTGCGCCCCAAGCATTTTTAATTTGGCCGCTTGATACGAGCGTGGTGGTGACGGCACTACCCACTCAACGGGCCTTGTGCCTGGCGATTATGGCTTCGCGCAGGTGGCGCACTTCGAGCAGCTTCTGACGCATTTCGCGGTGGCGCTTGCTGTTGAGCAATAGCAGCGCGAGCAAGGGTAAAAGCACGCTCATTCCATAAATAAACATGTGTGGCCGATACTCGATCGTGGGCAGCACACACACAAAACAAAGCCCCAGCAACACCACCAGCGGCCACACCCACTGCGGGCGCCCACGGGCGATCATGAAGTTGCAGTGCACGATGATCATCGTCAGAGCGATTCCGCCGATAAAGGAGTACTTGGCGTTATCAGCCAGAGAAAGGTCCCGGAAATAGCTGTCAAAAAACAACGGCACCGCAAAGACCAGGGAAAATACCGATGCAAATATCGCTCCCATGAAAACGGGAAAGTACTGTGATAGAAAGCCGCGAATGCTCGGCGCTTGGTTCATTACTCGATCTCCTCATATAGACCTACGGCAATGGTCCGAACATTCCCGGAGAGCGCGCTTCCAGTGAAACCAATGGAAGCGCCCAGAGCGTCCTGTATTTGCGTAACCGTTGCATGCTTGACCTGTGTGGGCGTGAATCGCTTGGGCAACTCACCCGATAACTGCCGCAACTTGCGCATCTTCGAAGTCAGGCGAGGGTCGTTAATACTTAGCAACTCCTTGGTCAGTTTGGCGCGCTCCTGCCGATTCAAGCCCTTCAGCACCTCCCGAACACTTTTGCCGGTTGTCGCCTTATTCAGCCGAACCAGCTTGAGGGTGGTCAGTGACGATGCGCCGACACCTACCAACGATGCGGCGTCCAACGCAATCATCGTGTATTGATACCATTCCTCGCCGTCGAGCTCGTCGTTGCGCGATGGGTTTCTTATTTCGTTGACGGTGCGGTAGCCACCAGCAAAACACTGAACAGTACTGGCTGCCGCAGCGGTGTAGCCGAGGGCTGCAATCACAGTACTGGCGCCCGCCGAAAACGGTATTGCAACGGATCCGCTGAGCACCACTACCCAGCCGATAACAGCACCGGCACACGACAACGTGGTGTTGATCGCTTCCCCAACCAGCCGCGATTCACGGGGGTTGTCCTGAACCTGCTGGGCGAACTGCGCCGGCGCAATGTACCTCTGCGCTTCACGCAAGATCACACGCTTGGGCGTAATGCTGCAGAGGGGTTGGAATTCGCGCAGGGTGACGACATTGAAGTCAGCATCGATATACACCACACCCGCCCCCACAATGCCGGGGTCGGCGTCGATGGCGGCAAACAGGCGTGGCAGATTGATCTGGCTTTCGATGCGCTGGCGCGCCATGAACTGGGAGCGGTTGGAGTCCATGCCGATGCCAAGCAGGGGGCTGCTCATGGGGGTGTTCTTCCTTGAAATGGGTGGTGTCTGAACTGGCGCTTTCGCGAGCAAGCCCGCTCCCACATTCGACCGCATTCTCATGCTGGAACCTGGTCAAGTGTGGGAGCGGGCTTGCTCGCGAAGGCGATTTAATGGGCGCCACCTTAACAAACAGGCTACCCACCCGCTAGAAAGCAAAACGCCAGCACGAGGCTGGCGTTTTGCGTTTCAGGCTGCGATCAACGCGGCACGACCGGCTTGCGGGCTGGCTTCTTGCCTTTGCCCTTGGCTGCGTCGGTGCGTTCCTTGGCGGCCTGCTTGTTGCGCACCATGGCCGCGGCCTTGGCTTGCTCACGCTTGTCCCACGGGTTGCTGCCGTCACTGCCACGGGGCGGCAAGCCGGTGTGCTGGGTGAGGATCCTGGTGGTGGTTTCCTTCGCAACCTTGTGGCTGCCAGCCGGCGTCGAGTTCTTGCGACGGGCGCTCTGGTAGCTGTCGGTGGACGGCTGATGCAACGGGATCAGTTGCTCCTTGCCCGACCCGATCAGGTCGGCACGGCCCATACGGGTCAAGGCTTCACGCAGCATCGGCCAGCCTTTCGGGTCGTGGTAGCGCAGGAAGGCCTTGTGCAAACGGCGCTGTTCTTCGCTCTTGACGATGGTCACCGCGTCGCTCTTGTAGGTGACCTTGCGCAGCGGGTTCTTGCCCGAGTGGTACATCGCGGTGGCGGTGGCCATTGGCGACGGGTAGAACGCCTGCACCTGGTCGGCGCGGAAGCCGTTGCCCTTGAGCCACAGGGCCAGGTTCATCATGTCTTCATCGGTGGTGCCCGGGTGGGCAGCGATGAAGTAAGGAATCAGGTACTGCTCCTTGCCCGCTTCCTTGGTGTACTTCTCGAACATGCGCTTGAACTTGTCATAGCTGCCGATGCCCGGTTTCATCATCTGGTTGAGCGGACCTTCCTCGGTGTGTTCCGGGGCGATCTTCAGGTAGCCACCAACGTGGTGGGTCACCAGCTCTTTCACGTATTCCGGCGACTCGACGGCGAGGTCGTAGCGCAGGCCGGAAGCGATCAGGATCTTCTTCACACCCGGCAACGCACGGGCGCTGCGATACAGCTGGATCAGCGACGAGTGGTCAGTGTTCAGGTTCGGGCAGATGCCCGGGAACACGCAGGACGGCTTGCGGCACGCGGATTCGATTTCCGGGCTCTTGCAGGCGATGCGGTACATGTTCGCGGTTGGGCCGCCGAGGTCGGAGATGACGCCGGTGAAGCCTGGCACCTTGTCGCGGATCTCTTCGATTTCGCGAATGATCGACTCTTCGGAACGGTTCTGGATGATCCGGCCTTCGTGCTCGGTGATCGAGCAGAAGGTGCAGCCGCCGAAACAGCCACGCATGATGTTTACCGAGAAACGGATCATGTCGTAGGCCGGGATCTTTTCCTTGCCGTACGCCGGGTGTGGAACACGGGCGTAAGGCATGCCGAACACGTAGTCCATTTCTTCGGTGGTCATGGGAATCGGTGGCGGGTTGAACCACACGTCCACTTCGCCATGCTTCTGTACCAAGGCGCGGGCGTTGCCCGGATTGGTTTCCAGGTGGAGCACGCGGTTGGCGTGGGCATACAGCACCGAGTCGCCGCGGACTTTTTCCACGGACGGCAGACGAATGACCGTCTTGTCACGGGTCATGCGCGGGCTGGCCAGAATCTGTACGACCTTGGCTTCTTCCGGGTCGTCCGTCGGGCCCTTTTCCTGCTCGATGGCGCAGGCCTGGGTGTCTTGGGTATTCACGTACGGGTTGATGATCTTGTCGATCTTGCCCGGACGATCGATACGGGTGGAATCCACCTCGTACCAGCCTTCAGGCGTGTCACGGCGAATGAACGCGGTGCCGCGCACGTCGGTGATGTCTTCGATCTTGTGGCCCCACGACAGGCGCTGGGCGACTTCGACAATGGCCCGCTCGGCGTTGCCGTACAGCAGGATATCGGCGCAGGCGTCGATCAGGATCGAGTTACGCACCCGGTCCTGCCAGTAGTCGTAGTGAGCGATGCGGCGCAGGGAAGCTTCGATGCCGCCGAGCACGATTGGCACGTGCTTGTAGGCTTCCTTGCAGCGCTGGCTGTAGACCAGGCTCGCGCGATCCGGACGTTTGCCAGCCATGCCACCGGGGGTGTAGGCGTCATCGGAACGGATTTTCTTGTCGGCGGTGTAGCGGTTGATCATCGAGTCCATGTTGCCGGCCGCGACGCCGAAGAACAGGTTCGGCTCGCCGAGCTTCATGAAGTCGTCTTTGGACTGCCAGTTGGGCTGGGCAATGATCCCGACGCGGAAGCCCTGGGACTCCAGCAACCGGCCGATGATTGCCATGCCGAACGACGGATGGTCTACATACGCGTCACCGGTGACGATGATGATGTCGCATGAATCCCAGCCAAGCTGATCCATCTCCTCCCTGCTCATCGGCAGGAATGGCGCAGGACCGAAACATTCGGCCCAGTACTTGGGATAGTCAAATAACGGCTTGGCTGTTTGCATGACGGTGACCGGTGTTGAGATGAAAAATCGCGGGCGCGGAATATAGCACAAATTTTGACCAATTCCGACCTTTGCAGTCGGAATTGGCAGGACGACTTTTTACTCGTCGTCGAAGTTATAGCTACCCGGCGCCAGGTTTTCGAAGCGGGTGTATTTGCCGATAAAGGCCAGGCGCGTGGTGCCGATTGGCCCGTTACGCTGTTTACCGATGATGATTTCGGCGATGCCTTTATGCTCGGTTTCCGGGTGGTACACCTCGTCCCGGTACACGAACATGATCACGTCAGCATCCTGCTCGATCGCTCCGGATTCCCGCAAGTCGGAGTTGATCGGGCGTTTGTTCGGGCGCTGCTCCAGGGACCGGTTGAGCTGCGACAGGGCAACCACCGGGCAGTTGAATTCCTTGGCCAGGGCTTTCAACGAGCGGGAAATCTCGGAAATCTCGTTGGTCCGGCTATCACCGCTGGAGCCCGGGATCTGCATCAGTTGCAGGTAGTCGATCATGATCAGGGCGATGTCGCCATGCTCACGCACCAGGCGTCGGGTACGCGCGCGCATTTCCGACGGGCTGATGCCCGCGGTGTCATCGATAAACAGCTTGCGGTCGTTGAGCAGGTTGACCGCCGAGGTCAGCCGTGGCCAATCGTCGTCTTCCAGGCGACCGGCACGCACCTTGGTCTGGTCGATGCGGCCCAGGGACGACAACATACGCATGATCAGCGATTCACCTGGCATCTCCAGGGAGTAAACCAGAACGGCCTTGTCGCTGCGCAACACGGCGTTCTCCACCAGGTTCATGGCGAAGGTGGTTTTACCCATGGACGGACGGCCGGCGACGATGATCAGGTCAGACGGCTGCAGGCCGCTGGTCATGCCGTCGAGGTCGGTGTAGCCGGTGGACAGGCCGGTAATGGCGTTATCGGTGTTGAACAGGGTATCGATACGGTCGATGGCCTTGGTCAGCAGGTCGTTGACGCTGACCGGGCCGCCGGTTTTCGGGCGGGCCTCGGCGATCTGGAAGATCTGCCGCTCGGCTTCGTCAAGAATCTCTTCCGCGGTACGGCCTTCCGGGTTGAAGGCACTGTCGGCGATCTCGGTGGCGATGCCGATCAGTTGGCGCAACGTGGCCCGCGCGCGGACGATCTGCGCATAGGCCTTGATGTTGGCGACCGATGGCGTGTTTTTCGCCAGCTCGCCCAGGTAACCCAGGCCGCCCACTTGGGACGTCTGGCCTTCCTTGTCCAGTTGCTCGGCCAGGGTCACCACGTCGATCGGTGAGTTCTGGTCGGCCAGCTTGGCAATGGCGCGGAAGATCAGGCGGTGGTCATGACGGTAGAAATCGCCGTCCGAGACTTGATCCAGCACGCGCTCCCAGGCGTTGTTGTCCAGCATCAAACCACCGAGCACGGCCTGTTCGGCCTCGATGGAATGCGGCGGCACCTTCAGGGCAGCGGTTTGCAGATCGTATTGCTCAGGAGCGGAGATATCGTTCATGGCCACTTGGAATAGTTGGAGAATCAGGGGCTACAGAAAACAAAAGGCAGAAAAACAAAAGGCACGACCTGTAAACAGGATCGTGCCCGATGTTAACCGCCCGGCACGCGAGGTGCCAGTCAGTTAGGTGCTGCTTAAGCTGCTACCACAACAACGCGTACGGTTGCTTCGACTTCAGCGTGCAGGTGCACGGCTACATCGAATTCGCCAACGTTGCGGATGGTGCCGTTCGGCAGACGAACTTCGCTCTTCTGCACTTCAACGCCGGAGGCGGTCAGTGCATCAGCGATGTCGTGGGTGCCGATCGAACCGAACAGCTTGCCTTCGTCACCGGCGGTGGCAGTGATAGTCACTTCCAGCTCAGCCAGTTGGGCAGCGCGAGTTTCGGCCGAAGCTTTTTTGTCTGCTGCTGCTTTTTCCAGCTCAGCACGACGCTCTTCAAACGCAGCCAGGTTGGCAGCGGTTGCAGCGGTGGCTTTGCCGTATGGCAGCAGGTAGTTACGACCGTAGCCGGCCTTAACGTTCACTTTGTCGCCCAGGTTGCCCAGGTTGGCGACTTTTTCCAGAAGGATCAGTTGCATGTGAAAATCCTCTAACTTTTAACCTTCACCGTTCGCGTTATCGGCGTCTTTCGGCGCCAGACGACCGCGAAAATCAATCAGGCCGTCGACAATGGCCAAGACCACGAGTAACGGATAGATCAGCTGCATGAACAGCAACAGCGTTACGTACAACCCCACCAGCCAGAATCTGCCCAGTCGCTTTTGCGCCACCAGCCCATGAATCAGGGATAGCCCGGCGAATACCAGCGGTACGCTGCACAACGGCACCAACAGCGCCAGGCCAAAAGTCGGCCCGACCACCATGAACGCCAGCAGCAACATCGCCGGTCCAGCGGGGATTCTGATACTGCGAAACTCGCGACCAAAACCACCCGGGTTATACAACAACGCCTGCCAATAACGCCCAAGAATCAGGCTCAGCACGCTGACGATCTGCAACAGTGCCGCTATCAGGCCGGTAAGCATCGGTGCAACCACTGACGCAAAGCGCGCTCGCTCCTCTACCGATAACTGCTGGTAGAGATCCCCGAGGGCCAGCGGCAGGATCTTTATGATCTCCTGCGCCAGCGCCTCGATTTGCGGGCGGAAAGCCGCGCCAAGCGCCAGTGAATACACCAACCCCAATGCCACGCTGACCAGCAGCGTACGGACCCAGGACTCACTTGCGCGTAAAACCAACGCAAGGGCCGATGAACCGAGCAGTACCAGAAGTACCCGTGGATCATCGAATTTCAACCACCAGACCAAGGCCGGCAGCATTCCCAGGGCAAGAACGCCAAGGGCGTCCTTCAAACCGCGCCGCAGGAGCACAAGGCAACCTGCAGCAGCACCCAACCAATACAACAACGGCAACGCTGCACATCCAGCCACTACCAGAGTGGCCTGCACACGACCGCGCATGATGAACTCAGCTAAGGCGCGCATGCATTCAATCCCTTACTACTTGTCGACTGCCCGGTCTCAGCGGCCGTGGCTGTCGGTGTAGGCCAGCAGGGCCAGGAAGCGGGCGCGCTTGATAGCGGTGGCCAGCTGACGCTGATAACGAGCTTTGGTACCGGTGATGCGGCTTGGAACAATTTTGCCGGTCTCGGATACGTAGGCTTTCAGAGTGTTGAGATCTTTGTAATCGATCTCCTTCACGTCTTCAGCGGTGAAGCGGCAGAATTTACGACGACGGAAGAAACGTGCCATTTGATAGGCTCCTTAAAAGGTCCGTGGATTACTCGTCAGCGTTATCGCTGTTGTCGCTGTCATCACTATCAGCGCTTTCAGCGCCTTCGTGCTCAGGACGGTCGCGACGCTCACGGCGCTCACTGCGGTTTTCTTCAGCCTTGAGCATCTCGGATTGGCCGGTAACGGCTTCTTCGCGACGGATGACCAGGTTACGGATCACTGCATCGTTGTAGCGGAAGTTGTCTTCCAGCTCGGCCAGGGCCTTGCCAGTGCATTCAACGTTCAGCATCACGTAGTGAGCCTTGTGAACATTGTTGATTGCGTAGGCCAGTTGACGACGGCCCCAATCTTCCAGACGGTGGATTTTGCCGCCGTCTTCTTCGATCAGCTTGGTGTAACGCTCTACCATGCCGCCGACTTGCTCGCTTTGATCCGGGTGGACCAAAAAGATGATTTCGTAATGACGCATGAATGCTCCTTACGGGTTGTAGCCTGCCGCTCAAAAACGGTCAGACAAGGAGTGAATGACACTTATGGATCTTGCCGAGGGGAGGCACATGCGTGCCTGCCATGAAGGCAAGGGGCGCAATTGTAGAGAAGGGGGAGAAAGGGCGCAAGGTGATTGGTGATTATTTGAACAGCCCCACACACCACAAAAACAACTGTGGGAGGGGGCTTGCTCCCGAAAGCGGTGTGCCAGTCACCAAATGCACTGGCTGATACACCGTATTCGGGAGCAAGCCCCCTCCCACATTTTGACCTGCGCCAGACTTGGTTACTTCTTGGCTTTAGCCTTGGCGCCACGCTGGCGCCGGGCTTCGAACAGGCAGACGCCCGTTGCGACTGAAACGTTGAGGCTGCTGACGCTACCGGCCATCGGCAGGTGCACCAGGTAGTCGCAGTGCTCACGGGTCAGGCGACGCATGCCCTTGCCTTCAGCCCCCATGATCAAAATGGTCGGGCCGGTGAGGTCCTGGTCATAAATACTGACCTCGGCCTCCCCCGCCGTACCCACGACCCAAAGGCCGCGCTGCTGGAGTTTCTCCAGGGTGCGCGCCAGGTTGGTCACGGCTACCAACGGAATCACTTCCGCCGCACCGCAGGCGACTTTACGCACCACAGGGGTCAAGGTTGCCGACTTGTCTTTGGGCACGATCACCGCCAGCGCACCGGCAGCATCCGCCGAACGCAGGCAGGCGCCGAGGTTGTGCGGATCGGTCACGCCGTCGAGCACCAGCAACAGCGGTGCGCCTTCGGTGCGATCGAGCAGCTCGTCGAGCATCGCTTCGCCCCAGACCTGGCTCGGGCTTACGTCCGCAACCACACCCTGGTGAACGCCTTCGACCCAAACGTCCATTTCACGACGCTCGGCCTGGCCGATGGCGACTTTATTTTGGTTGGCCAGTTCGACCAGCGCTTGAACGCGCGGCTCACTGCGGCCTTCTGCCAACCACACCTGCTTGACGCGTTTCGGGTGGTGACGCAGCAATGCTTCTACGGCGTGTACGCCGTAGATTTTTTCCAGACTCATGACTTGGCCTTAGGTTTGCGCGACCCGCCGCTTTTCGCGGGGGCCGAACCCGCTTTTGGCGGGCCTTTACGGTGTTTACTCGGTTTGCTCGACGGTTTTTCCGCCTCGCGGGACTTTCCCCCAGACGCCGCTTTACCACCGCTTTTGGCTTCGTTGAGCAACTGCTGCTTCAACTCGCGGCTCTTGCGCAGCTCGGCGTTTTTCGCCGCGGCATCGCTTGGGCGATAAGCTTCTGGGGCCTTGTCCTTGGCAGACGAACGACGAGCAGGCTTGGCTGGCGCAGGTTCGGCGACCGCTGCTTTCGCAGGAGTACCTTTGCCTTTGCTGGCCGGCGCAGTCGTTTCGCCGCCACGTTTTTTACGGCCAGTCGGCTCGGCTGGCTTGTCGGGCATACCGAAGTCAATCTTGCGTTCGTCGAGGTCGACGCGCATGACCTGCACTTCCACGGTGTCGCCCAGACGGAAGCTGCGACCGGTGCGCTCGCCCGCCAGGCGGTGATGCACAGGGTCGAAGTGGTAGTAGTCACCCGGCAAGGCGGTGACGTGCACCAGGCCCTCGACGTAGATGTCGGTCAACTCGACGAACAGGCCAAAACCGGTCACGGCGGTGATCACACCCGGGAACGACTCGCCCACGCGGTCTTTCATGAACTCGCACTTGAGCCAGTTCACTACGTCGCGGGTCGCTTCGTCAGCGCGGCGCTCGCTCATGGAGCACTGCTCGCCCAACTGTTCCAGGGCCGCTTCGTCGTACGGATAGATCCGTGCTTTCGGAATGGTCATGGCACCGGCGCGCTGGACGTGCGGGGTGTTCTGCTTGGAATGGATCACGCTGCGGATCGCCCGGTGCGTGAGCAAGTCCGGGTAACGGCGAATCGGCGAGGTGAAGTGGGTGTACGCCTCGTAATTCAGGCCGAAGTGGCCCTGGTTATCAGCGCTGTACACCGCCTGGCTCAGGGAGCGCAGCATGACGGTCTGGATCACATGGTAATCCGGACGGTCCTTGATACTCGCGAGCAGAGCCTGGTAGTCCTTCGGCGTCGGGCCGTCCTTGCCTTTGTGCAGCGACAGGCCGAGCTCACCGAGGAACGCGCGCAGCTTCTCCAGACGCTCCGGCGGCGGGCCGTCGTGCACCCGGTACAACGCAGGAATCTCGTGCTTTTTCAGGAACTCTGCGGTGGCCACGTTGGCCGCCAGCATGCATTCCTCGATCAGCTTGTGGGCATCGTTACGTGTGGTCGGGGTGATCGCGGCGATCTTGCGCTCGGAACCGAAGACAATCCGGGTTTCCTGAGTTTCAAAGTCAATCGCGCCACGCACGTGACGAGCGCCCAGCAGCACTTTGTACAACGCATAGAGCTGCTTGAGGTGCGGCACGACATGGCCGTACTCACCGCGCAGAGCTTTCGCTTCGCTGGTTTTCGGCTGTTCCAGGATGGTGCTGACCTTGTTGTAGGTCAGGCGCGCCTGGGAGTGGATCACTGCTTCGTAGAACTGGTAATCGGTCATTTCGCCGGTTTTCGAGATGGTCATCTCGCACACCATGGCCAAACGGTCGACTTTCGGGTTCAGGGAGCACAGGCCGTTGGATAGCTGCTCAGGCAGCATCGGGATTACGCGCTCAGGGAAGTACACCGAGTTGCCGCGCACCTGGGCTTCGTTGTCCAGGGCCGAACCGATCTTCACGTAGCTGGACACGTCGGCAATCGCGACGAACAACTTCCAGCCGCCGGAGAACAGGCGCAGCTTGCCAGGCTTGGCTTCGCAGTAGACCGCATCGTCGAAGTCGCGGGCATCTTCGCCGTCGATGGTGACGAACGGCAGATGACGCAAGTCGATGCGCTTCTCTTTGTCTTTGTCTTCAACTTCCGGCTTGAGCTTGGCGGCTTCTTTGAGCACAGCCTCAGGCCAGACGTGAGGGATATCGTAGGTGCGCAGCGCAACATCGATTTCCATGCCCGGCGCCATGTAGTTGCCGACCACTTCAACGATATCGCCCTGTGGCTGGAAGCGCGCAGTTGGCCAGTGGGTGATTTTCACCTCGACGAACTGACCGACTTTTGCAGCGCCATTGCGGCCCGGGGTGATCAGCACTTCCTGCTGGACCTTCGGGTTATCCGGCACGACAAAACCGATGCCGCCTTCTTCGAAGTAGCGACCAACGATGGACTCGTGGGCACGGGACACGACTTCGACGATCACGCCTTCGCGGCGGCCGCGACGGTCGAGGCCGGAAACGCGCGCCAGAGCACGGTCGCCATCGAACACCAGGCGCATTTGCGCCGGGCTCATGAACAGGTCGTCGCTGCCGTCGTCCGGAATCAGGAAGCCGAAACCGTCACGGTGGCCGGCAATGCGACCGAGGATCAGGTCAAGCTTGTCCACAGGCGCGTAGGTGCCCCGGCGGGTGTAGATCAACTGGGCATCGCGCTCCATGGCGCGCAGGCGGCGACGCAGGGCTTCGAGTTGGTCTTCGGTGGTCAGACCGAATTCTTCAACCAGCTGCTCGCGGCTAGCAGGCGAACCCCGATCGGCGAGATGCGCCAGGATCAGTTCGCGGCTAGGAATAGGGTTTTCATATTTTTCCGCTTCACGAGCGGCCTCGGGATCGAGGGACTGCCAATCGGCCATTAGAGAGTTTTCACCTTGTCTATATGCGGGTTAGTTTGGCATACGCGTATTGAAACGGGAAATTTCAGGTGTCGACAAGCCCGTAAAAGCACTTTGTAGCCCTCGAAATGCACCTTGCGCGACCGCCCGCGAAATTTTCCAGGCTTTTTTGATAACGGGGCTTTACAGCGCAAAAAGTGCTCCGTATAGTGCGCGCCATCGACGACGGCAACGTTGACGATACTGCCCAGATGGTGAAATTGGTAGACACGCCAGCTTCAGGTGCTGGTGACCGCAAGGTCGTGGAAGTTCGAGTCTTCTTCTGGGCACCAATTCTAAACTTGAGGTTTTAACCTTGAGTCTCACAAAAGCCCGCGAAAGCGGGTTTTTGCGTTTCAAGCCTTTGATTTTTAACCATAAAGTTGATTTATAAAATCAAATCAGGGGTTTACAGATCAAAAAGCCCTCCGTATAGTTCGCTCCATCAACAGCGGCAACGTTGCTGATGCTGCCCAGATGGTGAAATTGGTAGACACGCCAGCTTCAGGTGCTGGTGACCGCAAGGTCGTGGAAGTTCGAGTCTTCTTCTGGGCACCAATTCCAAACTTGAGGTTTTAACCTTGAGTCTCACAAAAACCCGCGAAAGCGGGTTTTTGCGTTTCCGGGGTTTGAAAACTTCCAGGCCGATTTGCCTCATGACCGCACCTGAGAAACTTTATCGTTTATCCTAGCAACGATTTGTTGCACTCAAGTGAGGAACACCCCGGATGATGATCCGCGATACCCGTCTCAAGACATCCCTTCTGCGTGGCCTGACCATCACTCTGCTCGGCCTGACCCTGCTCTCGCCCGCTGCCTATTCTGCCGACAAGGTTGCACTGACCTTGTACAACGGCCAACACAAGGAGGTCGGCGATGAACTTGCCAAGGCCTTCGAAGCCAAGACCGGCATCCACGTCAATGTGCGCAAGGGCAGCAGCAACCAGCTGGCCAGCCAGGTCGTCGAAGAAGGTGACCGCTCCCCTGCCGACGTGATCTACACCGAAGAATCACCGCCGCTGAATAAACTCGGCGAGCAAGGCCTGCTGGCGACCATCGACGCCAGCACCCTCGACGTTCTACCCAAGGAATACGTGGCCGCCAACGGCGCCTGGATGGGCGTGACCGCACGCACCCGCGTCGTGGCGTTCAACCCGAAACTGATCGCCGAGAAAGACCTGCCCAAATCGGTGCTGGATTTCGCCGGCCCTGAATGGCAAGGCAAGGTTGGTTTCGTACCCACCAGCGGCGCCTTCCAGGAACAGGCCGTGGCGATCATCAAGCTGCACGGTCGCGAAGCAGCTGAAGAGTGGCTGACCGGCCTGCGCGCCTTCGGCAAGGTCTACAGCAACAACATGGTTGCGCTCAAAGCCGTGGAAAATGGCGAAGTCGCCACCGTCCTGGTGAACAACTACTACTGGTTCGCCCTGAAGAAAGAAAAAACCAACCTGGATTCGCAGCTGCACTACTTCACCGACGGTGATGCCGGCGGCCTCATCACCGTGTCTGCCGCAGCAGCATTGAAATCCAGCAAGCACCCAAAGGAAGCCCAGCAACTGTTGGCCTTCATGGCCAGCGAAGAAGGCCAGCGGGTGATCACCAACACCTCCGCCGAATACCCGTTACGCAAGGGCATGGAATCCAACCGCGGCCTCAAGCCTTTCAGCGAGCTGCAACCGCCGAAAGTCACCCCTGCCGACCTGGGCAACGCCGAAGAAGCCCTGGAACTGGAACGTGACGTTGGCTTGAACTGATGAACCCATCGCTCCCCGCCCCCGCCTTGCGCGGGGGTTTTACGCCGAGACGCAAACGCCCTTCGATCTGGTTGTTATTGCCGGTCCTGCTGCTGGTAGGCCTGAGCCTGTTGCCGCTGGCGTATGTCGGCCTCAAGGCCTGGCAAGCGGGCTGGGCCGAGGCGGTGCATTTGCTGTGGCGGCCTTATGTGTTCGGGCTGCTGCGCAACACCCTGGCGCTGATGGTCGGTGTGACCGTGGCCTGCGGCGTGATTGGCCTGTCGCTGGCCTGGCTGCTGGAACGCAGCAACTTGCCGGGGCGGCGTATTTGGGGAGTGATCCTGTGCCTGCCGTTTGCAGTGCCGGCGTTTGTCAGCAGCTTTACCTGGGTTTCGTTGAGCGCCAATTTCGAGGGGCTGGGCGGGGCAATCCTGGTGATGACCCTGTCCAAATACCCGCTGGTGTTTCTGCCGGTGGCGGCGACCCTGCGCAATCTTGATCCATCCCTGGAAGAATCGGCCCGCACCCTCGGCCTGAATCGCTGGGGCGTGTTCTTTCGCATCACTTTGCCGTTGTTGTGGCCATCGCTACTGGCCGGGGCGCTGCTGATTGCCCTGCATATGCTGGTGGAATTCGGCGCGCTGTCGATCATCGGCCTGCAGACGTTTACCACCGCGATCTATCAGCAATTCGAGCTGGAATTCAGTAACGCCAATGCGGCGATGCTCTCGGCGGTGCTGCTGGTGATGTGCCTGACGCTGCTCTGGCTGGAGTTGCGGGTACGCGGCAAAGGCCGGCATGTGCGCACCGGCCAGGGCGCGGCGCGGCATGCTGAGCAGGTTCGGCTCGGCAAATGGGCGCCGCTGGGGCAGTTGTATTGCCTGCTACTGGCAATCATTGGCAGCGGTATTCCACTGGGCATGCTCGGTTACTGGCTGGCAGTGGGCAGTTCGGCGGCGTTTCCGGTCGCCGAGATCAGCGAGGCGCTGCTTTCTTCCTTGGCACTATCGCTGGGCGGCGCAGCACTGTGCCTGTTGTTTGCAGTGCCGGTGGGCTTGCTGGTGGTGCGCTACAAGGGTCAACTCGCGCTGTGGGCCGAACGCCTGCCGTACCTGCTGCACGCGCTGCCCGGCCTGGTGATTGCGCTGACGCTGGTGTACTTCGCCCTGCATTACGTGCCGGCGCTGTATCAGACATCGGCGTTGTTGCTGATCGCTTATGCGTTGCTGTTTTTGCCGCTGGCCCAGGCGCCGATCCGTACGGCACTGAACAAGGCGGCACCTCAGCTGGAAGAGGCCGCGAGAACGCTGGGAGCTTCGTCGTTCAGTGCATTTTGCCGGGTGACACTGCCGATTATTTTTCCGGCATTGGGCGCGGCGTTTGCGCTGGTGTTTCTGGATGCGATGAAGGAATTGACGGCGACGCTGCTGCTTAGCCCTACTGGGTTGAACACACTGGCGACTGCCGTATGGGCGCATACCTCGAATGTGGAATTCGCGGCTGCCGCGCCGTACGCGGCGCTGTTGATTCTGGTGTCGGGGTTACCGGTGTATCTGCTTACGACGCGGATGTATCTGAGCCGCTGAAATAGCTTTCGCGAGCAAGCCCGCTCCCACATTTACTCGCATTCCAGAAGTGGAACTCGGTCGAATGTGGGAGCGGGCTTGCTCGCGAAAGGGCCGCACCAGGCGACATCAAGCCCGGAACTGCCCCAGGCTCGCCTTCAACTGCGCCGCCAACCCATCCAGCACCTTGCCACTGGCGGTAGTCTCCACCACTGCCTGAGCCGCGCGCTCGGCCTGGGCATGAATGATCTCCACCCGCCCACGCACCGCATGCGCGCCTTGCGCCTGATGCTCAGCCGCACGCGTCGCCAGACCAATCGCTGCATGCACCTGCTCCACCGAGGCCTGCACCGACTGCTGCAGGCGCACGCTATCGCGCAACACCAGCAAACCTTCGCTGGCCTGACGCCCGGCCTTGCCGATGGTCTCTACCGCCTCACGGGCGCCTTGCTGCAAGGCCACGATGTGCGCCTGGATATCACCGGTAGAACTCTGGGTTTTACTGGCCAGGGCGCGAACCTCGTCCGCCACCACAGCAAAACCGCGGCCGGTCTCGCCGGCTCTCGCCGCTTCAATCGCCGCGTTGAGTGCCAGCAGGTTGGTTTGCTCGGCAATCCCGTGGATCACCGTCAATACCACCTCAATCTGCTCGCTCTGCTGCGCCAGACGCTCGATCACCTTGGACCCCGCCTGCACCTGCCCCGCCAACGCCTCGATCAGGCTGCCGACTTCGGCTGACGTACGCGAGTTTTCATCAGTGGCCTGGCGAATATCCACCACCTGCTGCAACGCCGCCTGCATCGCATGACTTTCCGCCTGCGCCTCGTCGGCCATTTGCGACAGCGCCCGCAGGCTTTCGGCAACCTCATCACGCTGCAGGCCGGCGGCGGCATCGGCACCGGCATTACGCAGGGTCATCGCGCCGATTTCCACGCCGGTACGCTGGGCCACATCACCCGCTTCGCGCACGATGGGCTGCAACTTATCCACAAAGCGATTGACCGCTGAGGCCATGTCGCCGATTTCATCACGGCTGTTGATCTGCACGCGCTTGGTCAGGTCGCCCTCGCCTGCCGCCAGATCGTCCATCGCTGCAATCAGCAGCTTCAGGCGATTGACCACCCGACGCCCGAGCACCACGGCAATCAGCAACAGCACGCCAAAGCCTACGACCGCCAGACCCATGCCGATGCGCCAGCGCAAGGTACCTGCCGCCTCTTGCACAGCATTGGTGGTATTGGCGGTCATCTGGGTGGCGGTTGCTTGTGCCGACTGCAAACGCGCGCCCATGGCGGCAGCACTGTCAGCGGCGGCACCTTTGAGGCTGTCACCCACCAGTTGATCACTGCTGGCAATCAGCGCGGCGAAGCGCTTATCCAGCGCCGCCAGATCAACGTCCACCGAAGCGGTCGAAACCCCCATGATGACCTTGCCGATTTCCACGCCATTGGGGCTGATGGACGCCTCGAGGTAGTAGACCGCCGGATCGTTTTTCGCCGCATCCAACACCTTATCCAGGGCACGCTCGCCCTGCCCTTTCTCGAGCAGCGCA
Organism: Pseudomonas sp. AN3A02; assembly: GCF_011765255.1. Taxonomy (NCBI): domain Bacteria; kingdom Pseudomonadati; phylum Pseudomonadota; class Gammaproteobacteria; order Pseudomonadales; family Pseudomonadaceae; genus Pseudomonas; species Pseudomonas sp. AN3A02. Next base: position 32,742 of record NZ_JAARNI010000007.1, on the reverse strand, counting down.
GCGTTAATCGGGTTATCCCGGTTCAGGTAGCGCGTCAGGTGCTGGCCGGTGGCATCGTCGTAGACCACGAACAACACATTGGGATTGCGCTGGGCACGCCGAGCAAATTCCGATAGCGTCGGCACGTCGCTGTCCCACATGGCGCGGGGCGCCACCGAGGCCAGCAGTTGCGCCATATCGTTGGCGGAGTCCTTCAGGTCTTTTTCCAGGGTCGCACGCAGTTGCTTCTGCTCGTCCTGCAGGCGCGTGGAAAGCCCCGCGGTGAGACGCTGGCGAGTACTGGAAGACAGGCTGTCCAGACTCGAGGTGACTTCCTTGCCGGCCTGGGCCAGTTCACCGGAAAGCTTTTGGCTGTCGACACCCAGCCGATTGTCTAAATCGGCTTCCAGGGCGGTGACCGTGCTCCGGGTCAGAGCGACAGCCACCAGTACTTGCACCAAAAGAGCGATACCTAGGGTAACGAACACGGGCCGCAACAGTCGGCTTTGTAACAATGAGAGAACGGCAGACACTGGGAATCCCTCCACCACGGGTGCCATTAATTTGATAGCACCGCGAAAGAAAGAACCATAGCAAGGGCCGTGCCGTTTACCAGGCGGAAACGACAAAGGGCTCCCGAAGGAGCCCTTTGCTTTTTACATCAACAGCTTATTAAGCGAACGGGTGACGCAGAACGATGGTCTCGTTGCGGTCCGGGCCCGTCGAAATAATGTCGATTGGCGCACCGATCAGCTCTTCAACGCGCTTGATGTAAGCGCGAGCGTTCGCTGGTAGTTCTTCCAGGGTCTTGGCGCCCACGGTCGATTCGGTCCAGCCCGGCACTTCTTCGTACACAGGCTGCAGGCCTACGTAGCTGTCAGCGTCGGTTGGGGCAACGTCGTTGCCTTGCGCATCTTTGTAGCCGATGCAGATGTTGATGGTTTCCAGGCCGTCGAGTACGTCCAGCTTGGTCAGGCAGATGCCCGAGATGCTGTTCACATCGATAGCGCGACGCAGGATAACGGCGTCGAACCAGCCACAACGACGAGCACGGCCAGTAGTTGCGCCGAACTCGTGACCTTGTTTGGCCAAGTGCGCACCAACGTCGTCGAACAGTTCAGTCGGGAACGGACCCGAACCCACACGCGTGGTGTACGCCTTAGTGATGCCGAGGATGTAATCCAGGAACATCGGACCAACGCCCGAACCGGTCGCAACGCCGCCAGCGGTGGTGTTGGAGCTGGTGACGTACGGGTAGGTGCCGTGGTCGATGTCCAGCAACGAACCCTGGGCGCCTTCGAACATGATGTCTTTGCCAGCGCGACGCAGGTCGTGCAGCTCGGCAGTCACGTCCAGCATCAGCGGCTTGAGCAGCTCAGCGTATTCCTTGCACTCAGCCAGGGTCTTTTCAAACTCGATGGCCGGCTCTTTGTAGTAACCCACCAGCATGAAGTTGTGGTAATCCACCAGTTCACGCAGCTTGTCTTCAAAGCGCGGCATGTTGAGCAGGTCGCCCACACGCAGGCCACGACGTGCAACCTTGTCTTCGTAGGCCGGGCCGATACCGCGACCGGTAGTACCGATCTTCAGCTCGCCACGGGCCTTTTCACGGGCCTGATCCAGCGCAACGTGGAAGGACAGGATCAGCGGGCAGGAAGGGCTGATACGCAGGCGCTCGCGCACGGGTACGCCTTTCTCTTCCAGCTTGGTGATCTCGCGCAGCAGGGCGTCAGGTGCAACCACCACGCCGTTGCCGATCAGGCACTGCACGCCTTCGCGCAGTACACCCGACGGAATCAGGTGCAAGACGGTTTTTTCGCCATCGATGACCAGGGTGTGGCCAGCGTTGTGGCCACCTTGGTAGCGCACTACGGCGGCAGCATGTTCGGTCAGCAGATCAACGATCTTGCCTTTGCCCTCATCACCCCATTGGGTGCCCAGGACTACGACATTCTTACCCATAACACTTGTCCTCATTCGCGCAAACTTGGTGCCGGCAGCGGCCGGCAGGAAAACTCAAGAAGCCAGTGGCGATACTTGCCAAAGCCCGTTCTGCAGAATCAATTGCCGGTCGCAGTCCGCTTCACGGGCGGCGGCCAATGGCTGCCCAGGCAAGGCCTGGACCACACGTTGACCCTCACTGCGCAACTGGCAAACCTGCTGCCAGAGTGCCGCGTCCGTACTGTCGGGCATCCAGATGCCACCAGACGGCAGCACGACCTCAGCACGCCCCAGGGTCACCAGGGTTTTCAAATCGGTGGAAAAGCCGGTCGCCGGACGGGCGCGACCGAAGTCGGCGCCGATATCGTCATAACGACCGCCCTGGGCGATGGCTTGACCAACACCCGGGACAAACACCGCGAACACCACACCGGTGTGGTAGTGGTAGCCGCGCAGCTCACCCAAATCAAAGTACAGCGGCAACTGCGGGAAGCGCGCAGACAACTGCTCGGCAATCGCCACCACGTCGTCCAGGGCCGCCAATACATCAGCCGGCGCGTTCGCCAGACGATCACGGGCGGCGGTCAGTACTTCACGGCCGCCACACAGGCCTACCAGCGCACGCAGCATGCCGGCCAGGTCAGCAGGCACGCCCGCCGTCAGGGCGATCACTTCATCGATGGCCTTGCGTTGCAGGGCATCGAACAACTGTTGTTCCACTTCACCCGACAAACCGGCCGCACGGGCCAGGCCGCGGTAGATGCCGACATGCCCGAGGTCCATGTGCACATCCGGCACATCGGCCAGTTGCAGCATGGCCAGCATCAGGCTGATGACTTCCACGTCACTGCTCGGGCTCGCATCGCCGTACAACTCGGCGCCCAGCTGGATCGGGCTACGGGAACACGACAAGGCACGCGGTTGAGCATGCAGCACGCTGCCGGCGTAGCACAGCCGACTTGGCCCTTCGCGACGCAGGGTGTGCGCATCAATGCGCGCGACTTGCGGCGTGATGTCGGCACGAAAACCCATTTGCCGGCCCGATTGCGGGTCGATGACCTTGAAGGTGCGCAGATCCAGGTCCTGGCCCGCGCCGGTCAGCAGGGATTCCAGGTACTCGATATGGGGGGTCACGACAAACTCGTAACCCCAGCTCTGGAACAGATCCAACACCTGGCGGCGCGCGATTTCAATGCGCGCAGCTTCTGGTGGCAGTACTTCTTCGATGCCATCTGGCAGCAGCCAGCGGTCTACCGTTGCCATTACGCCATTCCCCTATGATCCGGGCGGCCAGCCCTCGGGCGAGCCTTGAGTGAAGCAGAAAATACCCGGCCCCTGCATAAACCACGCGCAAGAGCGACGTGACGAACGACCAACAATCGGCCTCGTCGGGCACTTTCCTCGAAAAACCTGTGGCGCCTGCGGAGCAAAACCACAATCAAACATGCAGACGCAAAAAAGCCGGGAATTTCCCGGCTGCCGCATCATACACCCGTTTTCTGAAAGGATCACCCCGCCCGGCATTTTAGCCGCCCGACGGAGTGATTCTCAGACTACATGTGGGTTACTTGGACTTTTCCAGGTAGCGGAAGAAATCGCTACTTGGGTCCAGCACCATGACGTCGGTTTTGTTCGCGAAGCTTTCACGGTAGGCACGCAGGCTACGGTAGAACGCGTAGAACTCCTGGTCCTGGCCATACGCCTTGGAGTAGATCGACGCGGCTTGAGCGTCACCATCACCACGAGCCTCTTCAGACTCACGATAAGCTTCTGCCAACAGTACGCGACGCTGACGATCGGCATCCGCACGGATCCCTTCTGCCAGTTCGTTACCCTTGGCGCGGTGCTCACGAGCTTCACGCTCACGCTCGGTGCTCATACGCTCGAACACGCTACGGTTCACTTCCTTCGGAAGGTCGATAGCCTTGACCCGAACGTCGATCACTTCGATGCCCAGTTCTTTTTCCGCCATCGTGTTCAACGAACGCGTGATGTCAGCCATCAGCGCATCACGTTCACCGGATACCACCTCGTGCAGGGTGCGTTTACCAAACTGGTCACGCAGGCCCGATTCCAGACGGCGCGACAAACGCTCGTCAGCAATCTGCTTGAGGCCGGAGGTCGCGGTGTAGAAGCGCTCGGCGTCCTTGACGCGCCACTTGGCGTAGGCGTCAACCATCACAGCTTTCTTTTCCAGGGTCAGGAAGCGTTGTGTCGGTGCATCCAGGGTCATCAGGCGGCCGTCGAACTTGCGCACCTGGTTGACGTAGGGGACTTTCACATGCAGGCCCGGCTGGACATCTGCCTGGACCACGCGACCGAATTGCAGCAACACCGCGCGCTCGGTCTGAGACACGATATAGAAGCAGTTCCAGGCAGCGATGACCACGACGACGCCCACAATCAGGGCGGTCAGCGATTTATTGCTCATCAACGACTCTCCCTGGTACGTGTTTGCTGTTGCAGCAAGTCAGCGGCCGCACGGGCGCTCGCTTCGTTGGCAGCGGCAGTTGAACCGGAGGCCGGTGCGCTGGTGCTGCTACGACCACCTTCGATCATCTTGTCCAGCGGCAGGTACAGCAGATTGTTCTGCCCGCCCTTGCTGCCGGTCACGAGAACCTTGCTGGTGTTGGTGAACACTTCCTGCATGGTGTCCAGGTACAGACGCTCACGGGTGACTTCGGGTGCCTTGCGGTACTCGGCCACCAGCTTGGTGAAGCGATCTGCCTCACCCTTGGCGCGGGAAACCACTTCGTCGCGGTAACCGTTGGCATCTTCAAGGATACGCTGGGCCTGACCACGGGCTTCCGGCACCACGCCGTTGGCGTAGGTTTCAGCCTGGTTGCGCGAACGCTGCTCGTCTTCACGGGCACGGATCACATCATCGAAGGCTTCCTGTACTTCACGCGGTGCGGCTGCGCTCTGTATGTTGACCTGGGTTACGGTGATACCGGTGCGATAGGTATCGAGGAACCGTTGCAGGCGCTCCTTGATCTCGCTGGCCATCAATTCACGACCCTCGGTCAGCACCTGGTCCATTGCGGTGGAACCCACCACGTGACGCAGGGCACTTTCGGTCGCTTGTTGCAGGCTGATTTCCGGCTGATCAACGTTCAGCACGAAGTCCTGCAGATTGCTGATCTTGTACTGCACGGTCAGCGGCACCTCGACGATGTTTTCGTCTTCGGTCAGCATCTGGCCCTGCTTGGTGTAGGCACGCTCACGCGTGACGTTTTCCATGTACTTCTTGTCGATCGGCGGGAAGTAGATGTTCAGGCCGGGGCCGACCGTCTCGTAGTATTTGCCGAAGCGCAGCACCACGGCCTGCTCCTGCTCGTCCACTACATAGACGGCGCTGTACAGCCAAACGGCCGCCAGCACGACGAGGCCGATGCCAAGCAAGCCGTAACCACCGCCCTTGCTCGTACGACCGCCTTCGTCACCACCACGTTTTTTTCCACCACCGAACAACCCATTCAGGCTTTCCTGCAGCTTTCGGAAGGCCTCGTCGAGATCTGGTGGCCCCTTGCGGTCGCCATTATTGCGGCGTTTACCACCCCAAGGATCCTGATTATTCGAGTTGCCACCCGGCTCATTCCAAGCCATAGCGCTCTCCATCTGATAAAGCAAAGACGCACCCACGGCGCGCCGACCAATGCTACAGAATGCCTGTCACAGCGGCACAACCGCTTTTTCAGGCTTTTATTGCAAAGTGTGTTGTTCGATGAACTCCGCCGGCACAACACCTTCCCGGCTGACTAGCCGATTCAGCTCCGTGCGCGGTATTCGAACGGCCAGCAAGCTGACACCTTCTTCGTCGTGTTCTTCTTTCTGTACCGCGCCCAGCTCGAAAAACTGTGCACGCAGTCGAGCAAAACGCTGAGGCAAGCGCAAGGTGCCAACAAACAAATCGCTGCCCAACAGCTCGGCAATGGCTTGTTCAAGCAATTCCAGGCCACTGCCATCACGCGCCGACAGCCAGACCCGCTGGGGCTTGCCGTTTTCGTCGCGCTGGATTTGTGGCTCAACGCCTTCAAGCAAATCGAGTTTGTTATAGACCTCGAGGATGGGCAAGTCCTGGGCACCAATCTCACCCAACACCACCATGACCTGTTCAATCTGCAACATGCGATCCGGCTCAGCCGCATCGATTACGTGCAGCAGGAGGTCGGAATTGCTCGACTCTTCGAGCGTAGACCGAAATGCCTCGACCAGCTTGTGGGGCAAGTGACGAATGAAACCCACGGTATCGGCCAGGACAATCGGCCCCAGGTCGTCCAGTTCCAGACGGCGCAAGGTCGGGTCGAGGGTCGCAAACAGTTGGTCGGCCGCGTACACGTCCGATTTCGTCACGTTATTGAAGAGCGTGGATTTGCCGGCGTTGGTATAGCCCACCAGGGAAACGGTCGGGATATCCGCACGCATACGGCCACGTCGCGATTGTTCGCGCTGGCTGCGCACCTTCTCCAGGCGGCCCTTGATCTGTCGCAGGCGCACCCGCAGCAGACGCCGGTCGGTTTCCAGCTGGGTTTCACCCGGACCACGCATGCCGATACCGCCACCCTGACGTTCAAGGTGAGTCCAGCCGCGAACCAGCCGGGTGCTCATGTGGTCAAGCTGGGCCAGTTCTACCTGGAGCTTGCCTTCATGGGTACGGGCGCGTTGAGCGAAAATATCGAGAATCAGACCCGTGCGGTCGATCACGCGACACTCGAAAACTCGTTCGAGGTTACGTTCCTGACTGGGCGTGAGGATGTGATTGAAAATCACCAGATCGGCCTTTTCGGCATGGACCAAGTCGTGCAGCTCTTGGACCTTACCGCTGCCAATCAAGAATTTGGCGGTTGGCCGATGACGCGGCACGTTAAAAAACGCGACGGTCTCGGCGCCGGCCGAATTTGCCAACTCCTGAAACTCCTGCGGATCTTCGCGCGCCTCAGGGTCCTGTCCATCCAAGTGAACGAGGATTACTCGCTCACCACCACCGTGGCGCTCAAAGAACAAAGGAGACTCCTATCAGGCGTTACCTGGTGCAGGCTCGGCGTCACCCTGTTCTTCGGTTGCGCTAGGCAGACGAATCGGACGAACCGGCACTACGGTCGAGATAGCGTGCTTGTAAACCATTTGGCTTACGGTGTTTTTCAGCAGGATCACGAACTGGTCGAACGACTCAATCGTGCCCTGCAGCTTGATACCGTTGACCAGATAGATGGAAACCCCAACTTTCTCTTTACGTAAAGTATTCAAGTAAGGGTCTTGTAGCGAATGCCCTTTTGACATGTGCCGCACTCCTTTAAGGATCAATAATAAAAAATCGGAAAATAGATAGCTTATGGCCGTCACACCCCCAAGGATAGACGGCAATTGCAAGGACTCAGCTCAATATGGAGACCGTTCCCAAGTATTTCAAGGCGCGTGACAGATTGTCGCAATCCAGACTGTCCAACCAGTGTAAATCAGTCCAGCTGCGCAGCCATGTGAACTGGCGTTTCGCCAATTGGCGCGTGGCAATGATGCCGCGCTCCTGCATTTCGGCTGACGTCAGCTTGCCATCCAGATGATCCCAGACTTGGCGGTAGCCTACAGCACGTATCGAAGGCAACCCCGCATGCAGGTCACCTCTTGAACGCAGTGCTACGACCTCCTCCACAAACCCCTGTTCCAACATAATTGTGAATCTTTGTGCAATTCGTTCATGCAGCACCTGGCGATCCGTCGGAGCGATGGCCAGATTCGCCACAGTATAGGGCAATTGTGAGTGTCCCGAGGCGCCTGCTTCAGCACTTTGCGCAGTTTGTTTCAGCCTGTGTTCAGTCATGGTCTGGCCACTGACCCGCCAGACTTCCAACGCCCGTGTCAGGCGCTGGGGGTCATTGGGATGAATCCGCGCGGCGGAAACCGGATCCACAGCGGCCAACTGGTCATGCAAGGCCTGCCAGCCAAGGCGCGCAGCCTCTCCCTCAAGGTCGGCACGCACCTGTGGATCGGCCGGCGGCATATCAGCCAGACCTTCCTGCAACGCCTTGTAGTAGAGCATCGTGCCGCCTACCAACAGCGGAATCTTGCCCCGCGCGGTGATATCGGCCATGGCTGCCAGGGCATCGGTGCGAAAATCCGCCGCCGAATAGCTCTCGCGGGGGTCGATGATGTCGATCAACCGGTGCGGATACTGCGCCAGCAGCTCTTTTGAAGGTTTGGCGGTACCGATGTCCATGTCCCGGTAAACCAGTGCAGAGTCGACACTGATCAGTTCGCACGGCAAGACCTTGGTCAGCTCGATGGCCAGGTCGGTCTTGCCGGCGGCCGTCGGGCCCATCAGGAAGATCGCGGGGGGCAAGGCACTCATCAACGGCCGCGCAAGAACAGTTTGTCGAGATCGTCCAAGCCCATCTGGGTCCAGGTCGGTCGGCCGTGGTTGCATTGGCCGCTGCGCTCAGTGTTTTCCATGTCCCGCAGCAAACCGTTCATTTCCGGCAGGGCCAGCCGGCGGTTGGCGCGGATGGCGCCGTGGCAGGCCATGGTACCGAGCAGTTCATTGATGTGAGCCTGGATACGGTCGCTGGTGCCGTATTCCATCAAGTCCGCCAGTACGTCAGCCACCAGCCGGTTGGCCTCGGCCTGCTTGAGCAAAGCCGGGATCTGGCGGATAGCCAGGGTTTCCGGGCCCAGGCGTTGCAGCTCAAAGCCCAGTTTCTGGAATACGCTGACGTGCTCTTCGGCGCAATCGGCCTCGCGCTGGCTGACCGCCAGGGATTCCGGCACCAGCAGCGGCTGGCCACTAAGGCCTTCGCTGGCCATGGCGATCTTCAGGCGCTCGTACATGATCCGCTCGTGGGCGGCGTGCATGTCCACCAGCACCAGGCCATGGGCGTTTTCCGCAAGGATGTAGATGCCCTTGAGCTGGGCCAACGCGTAACCCAGCGGCGGCACGTCGCCCTGGCCTTCCGGCAAGGCGGCAGCCCCCGACTCGGCACCGGGCAGCGGCGCGAAAAACTCGCGATAGGCTGCCTGGGCTTCGGCCACTGGCAACGCTGATTGCGGGCGCGGCGTGTATTGGTATTGATAGCCGGCGCCTGAGCCTGAGCCTGGAGAGGTATAGCTCGGCTGGGCTTGCGGCGATTGCAGCAAGTTGGCCGCCAGGCTCATTTCGCCCTGGGGTCCGAACTCACCGGCTTCCGGCCCCGAAGGACGGACGACAGCCGTGACAATCGGTGCGGCCAGATGATCATCGGGGCGCACATCGCCCAAGGCGCGGTGCAGCGTGCCATAAAGGAAGTCGTGAACCATGCGACCGTCACGGAAGCGCACTTCGTGCTTGGTCGGGTGCACGTTAACGTCCACCACCGACGGGTCGACCTCGAAAAACAGCACAAACGTCGGATGCCGCCCGTTGAACAGCACGTCGCGATACGCCTGGCGCACCGCGTGGGCCACCAGTTTGTCGCGCACCGCCCGGCCGTTCACAAAGAAGTACTGCAAGTCTGCCTGGCTACGGGAGAAGGTCGGCAAACCCACCCAACCCCAAAGGCGCAGGCCATTGCGCTCGATCTCGATCGGCAGCGCCTGTTCCAGGAACCCCGCGCCGCAGATAGCCGAGACACGCCGGGCACGGGCCGCATCATCATGGGCCTCATGCAGGCTGAGGATGGTCTTGCCGTTATGGCGCAGGTGGAAAGCCACATCAAAACGGGCCAGGGCCAGGCGCTTGATGACTTCTTGCAAGTGATCGAATTCGGTTTTTTCGGCCTTGAGGAATTTGCGCCGGGCCGGGGTGTTGAAGAACAGGTCGCGCACTTCCACCGAGGTGCCCACCGGATGCGCAGCCGGCTGGACTCGGGGCGCCATGTCGCGACCTTCGGTTTCAACCTGCCAGGCTTGATCGGCGTCGCGGGTGCGGGACGTCAGGGTCAGGCGAGCCACGGAGCTGATGGAAGCCAGGGCCTCACCACGAAACCCAAGGCTCATCACTCGCTCAAGGTCTTCCAGGTCGCGAATCTTGCTGGTGGCGTGACGGGCCAGGGCCAGCGGCAGGTCGTCGGAGGAAATCCCGCTACCGTCGTCGCGCACCCGCAGCAGCTTGACGCCGCCCAATTCAACGTCGACGTCAATGCGCTTGGCGCCGGAGTCGATGCTGTTTTCCAGCAACTCCTTGATCACCGACGCTGGCCGCTCGACCACCTCGCCTGCCGCGATCTGGTTGGCGAGGCGCGGGCTTAGCAGCTCAATGCGCGAAGTGTTGCTCAAGACTGTTTCGCTCATTATTGCGCCGCCAGTTCAGTGCCCGGGATGGTCAACACCTGGCCGACCTTCAGTTCATCGGTCTTCAGGTTGTTGGCACTGCGCAAGGTTGCCGCAGACACCTGGAACCGCACCGCCAGCATTGCCAGGGTGTCGCCCGGTTGCACGCGATGGTCACGCGGACCCTGGGCGATCTTCCCGGAATCACGCAGCCAGGCGATGTAGGTGCCCGGCGGCGGGTTCTGCTGGAAGAACTGGCGAACACCGGCGCTGATGGAACGCGCCAACGCCTGTTGATGGCTGGAAGAGGCCAGTTTCGAGGCTTCGTTGGAGTTGGAGATAAACCCGGTTTCCACCAGGATCGACGGAATATCCGGCGACTTGAGCACCATGAACCCGGCCTGCTCCACGCGCTGTTTATGCAGCGAAGTGACGCGACCGATATTGCTCAGGACTTTCTGCCCGACGTTCAGGCTGGAGGTCAGCGAGGCGGTCATCGACAGGTCGAGCAATACGCCGGCGAGCATTTTGTCCTTGTCGTCGAGGGACACGTTGCCGGCCCCGCCGATCAAGTCGGAACGGTTTTCACTGTCCGCCAGCCAGCGGGCGGTCTCGGAAGTGGCGCCGCGATCCGACAGGGCAAACACCGAAGCACCAAACGCAGCAGCCGAAGGGGCGGCGTCGGCGTGGATCGAGACGAACAGGTCGGCGCCCTTCTTGCGGGCGATTTCGGTACGGCCACGCAGCGGAATAAAGTAGTCGCCGGTACGGGTCAGCTCGGCGCGATAGCCTTTCATGCCATTGATCTGGCGCTGCAGTTCGCGGGCGATGGCCAGTACCACGTCTTTTTCATGCTGGCCGCGCGAGCCGGAGGCTCCAGGGTCTTCGCCGCCGTGGCCGGCATCGATGACCACGATGATGTCACGCTTGCCCGCGGGTGCAGGTGGTGGTGGCGGCAATTTGACCTGAGGCTGGGACTGGTTGACCGGCACCGCCGGTATCGTCGCGACGCTTGGGGTTGGCGCGGGCGGCGGCGCGGCATCGGCGGCGTTGTCGAACAGGTCGACCACCAGCCGGTTGCCATATTGCGCGTTGGGCGCCAGCACGAAGCTTTTCGGGGTCACGGCCTTTTTCAGGTCGATGACCACCCGCAGATCGGTCGGCGTACGTTGGGCCGAGCGCATCGCGGTAATCGGGGTATTGGCCATGGCGACTTTCAACGGCGCGGCCAGGGTCGCACCGTTGATATCAATCACCAGGCGATCGGGCGCCGTAAGGGTGAAGACGCTGTGCTGAACCGGGCCAGACAGGTCGAATACCAGTCGCGTGTTATCCGGTGCCCGCCACAGGCGAACACTTTTCACCTGTGAGGCCGCCAGTGCATTGAAAGTCATTGCCGCAAGCAACACCCCTACGACAGTAACCAACGCGCGAAAGCGCATACCTAACCCCATCAATTATTTGAATTCCAATGCCAAAGCGGCGCACCACGACTCGCCGCGCGCGCTCTGGGACAACAACTTCAGCTGACGTCCATGCTTATGCGGGGTAATGGTAATGGTCAGGTCCGGCTTTGGCAAAAAGCCTGTGCCTTTATCTGGCCACTCGATCAGGCATAACGCGTCTTCATCGAAGTAATCGCGGATGCCCATGTATTCCAGTTCTTCTGGATCCACCAGGCGATACAGGTCGAAGTGGAAAGCTCGCACGTCGCCAATTTCGTAGGGCTCTACCAAAGTGAACGTAGGGCTTTTCACAGCACCTTGATGCCCCAACCCGCGAATGATGCCCCGGGACAAGGTGGTTTTCCCGGCGCCCAAGTCGCCTTCCAGAAAGATCAAACCCGAGCCTTTCGTCACCTGGGCGATACGGTTGCCCAGCGCGACCATGGCGTCTTCATCGGACAGGAAAAGGACTACTTCAGACACGGCGATTGCTCCTCCAGCAACTGACGAATGGCAGGAATCAGGTCACTGGCGGCCAGCCCGCGACCGTAGGTGCCCTGGCGATCTCCGGCAGTGGCATGCAGCCAGACCGCCAGGCAGGCGGCATCAAATGCCGACATGCCTTGAGCCAATAAAGCACCGACCAGGCCAGCCAACACGTCGCCCAGGCCGGCCGTCGCCATCGCCGGATGGCCCTGATCACAGCGGGCAACGCGGCCGTCCGGGCTGGCGATCAAGCTGCCTGCGCCCTTGAGGATCGCTACTGCATTGAATTTCTGACTCAACGCGCGCGCTACGTTAAGGCGGTCGGCCTGAACCTCGGCTGTCGAAATGCCCATCAAGCGGGCGGCTTCGCCAGGGTGTGGAGTGATCACACAATTGGCCGGCAAGCTGACGCTGCCCGTCGCCAGCAGGTTCAAGGCGTCGGCATCCCAGACCTGCGGCTGCCTGGCGTTGGCCGCTACCGACAGCAGGCTTTTGCCCCAAGAGGCTTCGCCCAGGCCCGGGCCGATGACGATCACGGAAATCTTTTCCAGCAAGCCCATCAACTGATTGGCCGAGTGCACGCCCACGGTCATGACTTCCGGCAACCGCGCCAGCGCCGCTGCAACGTGCTCGCTGCGAGTCGCCAGGGAAACCATGCCGGCACCACTGCGCAGGGCACTTTCGGCGCTGAGCAAGGCGGCGCCGCCAAAACCCCGGTCGCCACCGATCAGCAATACATGGCCGAACTGGCCTTTATGGTCGTCCGGGGAACGCGCAGCGAGTTGCGGCAATTGGCCGGGCAACAGGTGCTGAACGTCGGGTATTTCGTGTTTTGTCTGCGGCATGCGTCTTCAAGCTCCGATGTCTGGCAGAATTATACGCATCTAACCTGCGGTTTCTCTTGTTCATGCCTGCTATTACCTACGACCTGCCCGCCCTCGCCCAATCGATCAAAGACTGGGGCCGCGAGCTGGGCTTTCAACAAGTGGGCATCAGCGGCCTCGACCTCGCCGAGCATGAGCAGCACCTGCAGCACTGGCTCGACGCCGGCTACCACGGCGAAATGGACTACATGGGCGCCCACGGCAGCAAGCGCTCACACCCGGAAGAACTGGTGCCCGGCACCTTGCGCGTGGTGTCGCTGCGCATGGACTACCTGCCCGGTGACACTCAAATGGCCCAATTGCTGGCCAAACCCGAAAAAGCCTACATCTCCCGTTACGCGTTAGGCCGCGACTATCACAAGCTGATCCGCAAGCGCGTGCAGCAACTGGCCGACCGGATTCAGGCACAGATCGGCCCGTTCGGCTTCCGTGCGTTTGTCGACAGCGCCCCGGTGCTGGAAAAAGCCATCGCCGAAAAAGCCGGGCTGGGCTGGATCGGCAAAAACACCCTGGTACTCAATCGCAAGGCCGGCAGCTACTTCTTCCTGAGCGAGTTGTTTGTCGACCTGCCATTGCCGGTCGACCCACCCCACGCCACCGAACACTGTGGCCGTTGCACCGCCTGCCTGGACATCTGCCCGACCAACGCCTTCGTCGGCCCCTACGTGCTGGACGCCCGACGCTGCATTTCCTACCTGACCATCGAGCTGAAAAGCGCGATCCCCGAAGACTTGCGCCCACTGATCGGCAACCGGGTATTCGGCTGTGATGACTGTCAGATCGTTTGCCCGTGGAATCGTTTCGCCCGGCCTACCGACGAAGGTGATTTCAAGCCACGGCACAATCTGGATAACGCAGAACTGGCCGAATTGTTCATGTGGGACGAAGACAAATTTCTCAGCAGCACCGAAGGCTCGCCCCTGCGCCGCGCCGGCTATGAGCGCTGGCTGCGCAACCTGGCGGTGGGCCTGGGCAATGCGCCGTCAAGCATTCCGGTGCTGGAAGCGTTGAAGGCGCGAAGGGAATACCCGTCGGAACTGGTACGCGAACATGTGGAATGGGCGCTGAACCAGCACGCCGAACGTCAGTGCACGTCGTCGTTGTAGACGAACTTGGGCATTTCCCAATGGAAGCGGATCGCCAACAGACGCAATAGAAAGCCGCTGAACAGCGTCAGCAGTATCGATTGCTCGCTGGGCAGTTCCAGATAGATGCACAGCATGTAGAACCAGGCGGCCAGGAACGACACGCTGGCGTACAGCTCGCGGCGGAAGATCAGCGGGATGTCGTTGCAGAAGATGTCCCGCAGGATGCCGCCGAATACCCCAGTGATCACACCGCTGACCGACGCCACCAGCATGCCGTGGCCCATTTCCAGGGCGGTCATGCAACCGATCAGGGTAAAGGCCACCAGACCGACGGCGTCCAGCGCGAGGAACAGCGAGCGCAGGTGGCGCATCAGTGGGGCGATGAAGATTGTCACCAGAGCTGCGATGGAGGTCAGCACCAGGTATTCCGGGTGCTTGACCCAGGTCAGCGGGTAGTGGCCGAGCAACACGTCACGCACCGAACCGCCGCCCAGTGCCGTCACACAGGCGATCAGCACCACACCGAACCAATCCATGCCCCGCCGCCCGGCGGACAAGGCGCCCGTCATGGCTTCGGCGGTAATGGCGACGAGGTAGAGCATCAGCAGCATGATGGCGATCCTTGCAAAGAGGCGCGCAGTCTAATCATTTGGTGATGGCACCAAAAGGGGGCGAGCCCTCAAGAGCTTAAAGCTCGTCCTAATGTGGCGAGGGAGCTTGCTCCCGTTGGACTGCGCAGCAGTCCCATTTTTCAGGGCTGCTTCGCAGCCCAGCGGGAGCAAGCTCCCTCGCCACAACAGCTCTTCACCACGACTCAAATCAGAACTTGATGAAATGCTTGCGGTAATGCTGCAGCTCGGCAATCGACTCGCGAATATCGTCCAGCGCCAGGTGGGTGCTGCCTTTATGGAAGCTGTCTTTGACTTCCGGCGCCCAGCGCGCGGCCAGTTCCTTCAAGGTCGACACGTCCAGGTTGCGGTAGTGGAAGTAGCTTTCCAGCGCTTTCATGTGGGTATAAAGAAAGCGGCGGTCCTGGCAAATGCTGTTGCCGCAGATCGGCGACTTGCCCTTGGGCACCCACTTTTCCAGGAAGGCGATGGTTTGCGCTTCAGCCTCGGCCATGCTCACGCGGCTGTCACGCACGCGCTGGGTCAGGCCCGAGTTGCCGTGGGTGCGGGTGTTCCACTCGTCCATGGTGGCCAACACAGCATCGCTGTGGTGAATGGCAATCACCGGACCTTCGGCCAAGGTGTTGAGGTTGCTGTCGGTGACAATGGTCGCCATCTCGATGATGACGTCGGTGTCAGGGTTCAGACCGGTCATTTCCAGATCGATCCAAATCAGGTTCTGTGGGTTTTGCATGTCGTGGTTCCTTGGCACCTTGGCGTAGCTGCGCAGTTTAGCAGGCAGGGCGTGCTAGACTCGCGACCGTTTTACCTAACCTTTGCATTATCGACACGGAACACCAATGGCCAAACGCCAGCTCAACCGTCGCCAAAACTGGCGCATCGAAAAGATTCAGGGCGAACGCGCTGCTCGCGCCGCCAAACGTGAGTCCTCCGCCGTGGAAGCGCTTGAGGGCGGCGACCTGGGCCCCGAGCAAACGGGGCTGGTGATCGCGCACTTCGGTGTGCAGGTCGAAGTCGAGGCCACAGAAGGCGACCACGCCGGCCAGGTATTCCGTTGCCACTTGCGCGCGAACCTGCCTGCACTGGTGACCGGCGACCGGGTGGTATGGCGTGCTGGCAACCAGGGCATCGGCGTCATCGTCGCCCAGTTGCCGCGAACCACCGAACTGCGTCGCCCCGACAGCCGCGGCCAGCTCAAGCCGGTGGCGGCCAACGTCGACATGATCGTCATCGTCTTCGCGCCACTGCCCGAGCCCCATGCCAACCTGATCGACCGCTACCTGGTAGCCGCCGAACATGCCGGCATTCGCCCGCTGTTGCTGCTGAACAAATTCGACCTGATCGACGAGCAGAACGCCCCGGCGCTCAACGCGCTGCTGGCGGTGTACCGCACCCTCGGCTACCCGGTGCTGGAAGTCTCGGCGCATCACGGCAATGGCATGGAGCAATTGCAGACTGAACTGGATGGACGCATCAGCGTGTTCGTCGGCCAGTCGGGTGTGGGCAAGTCGTCCCTGGTCAACAGCCTGTTGCCGGAAGTCGAAACCCGTGTGGGTCCATTGTCGGAGCTGTCCGGCCAGGGCACCCACACCACCACCACGGCACGGCTGTTCCACTTCCCGGGCGGCGGTGAACTGATCGACTCCCCGGGCATTCGTGAGTTCGGCCTGGGCCATGTGAGCCGTGCCGATGTTGAAGCGGGCTTTATCGAGTTCAACGACTTGATCGGCACCTGCCGCTTCCGCGACTGCAAACATGACCGCGAGCCGGGTTGCGCCCTGCTCAAGGCACTGGAAGACGGCCGCGTGCAGCAGCAGCGAATGAACAGCTATCGCTCGATCATCGCCAGCTTGCCCGAGACCAGCTATTAACAGGTAGGAGCGAGCTTGCTCGCGAAAAGCGTGAGGGCGCCGCGCGCATTCAGAGAGCACGCGTCATCGTTAACGTCCATCGCGAGCAAGCTCGCTCCTACAGGATGTAGCAGATACAAAAAGGCCGCGATCATCGCGGCCTTTTTGTGTCCGGCTTACGAGCCAGTGGCAGGTTGAGTCGGATCCTTCATTCCACCGTCATCAAACAGGTTCAGCTTCTGCCGCAGCTCATGGGCCGGCAACGGCTCCTGCTCGGGCGGCAGTGCGTTCGGGTCTGCCGGCACTTCGCCCGGCGCACCGTCACCCGGGGTCGGTACCGGCGTCGTGACGGGCGGGTCACCTTCAATCGCACGCTGGGCCTTTTTGGTCAGCACGACGATATCAATGCGTCGGTTGATCGGGTTGAACGGGTCCTTCGGATCAAACAGCTGCGAGGAAGCAAACCCCACCACCCGTGCCACTTGCGGGTCCGGATAGCTACCCGCGACCAGTGCACGACGCGCGGCATTGGCCCGGTTGGCCGAGAGCTCCCAGTTACCGAAGTCGCCCTGCCCTGCATATGGCTTGGCGTCGGTGTGGCCACTGATGCTGATCTTGTTCGGCACGGCCTTGATGGTGTCGGCCATGGCCAGCAGGATGTCTTCAAAGTACGGCTTCAACCGCGCGCTGCCAGAGTCGAACATCGGCCGGTTGGCGGCGTCCGTGATCTGGATACGCAAGCCATCTGGCGTGATTTCGAAGGAAATCTGGTCCTTGAACTTCAGCAGTTGCGGGTTTTCCTCAACCTTGGTTTGCAGCTCTTGCAGCAACAGCTCGAGGCGTTCCTGCTCAACCTGATCAGCCATGGCCTCGACGGTATCGCGCTCGATCGGAATTTTTTCCTGAGGCGAGTCGGTCTTGATTTCAGGATTGATGGTGCGCTCGGGCGCCAGTTGCGGCGAACCACCGAGGTCGATCACAAAAGGCGTGCCGCTCTCGGAGAAACCGATGGGGTCCTTGAAGTAACCGGCGATAGCGATCTTCTGTTCCGGCGTGGCAGTGGACATCAGCCACAGCACCAGGAAGAACGCCATCATCGCCGTCGCAAAGTCGGCGAAGGCGATTTTCCAGGCGCCGCCATGGTGCCCCGCAGCGAAGCGCTTGACGCGCTTGATGATGATCGGCTGGTTGTTTTCCATGGCTTAGCGACCGCGAACCGCTTGTTCCAGCTCAGCGAAGCTTGGACGGTGCTTCGGATACAGAACCTTGCGCCCGAACTCCACCGCCAGCGATGGCGGCATGCCGGAAGCCGATGCCACCAGGCACGCCTTGATCGCTTCGTACAGATTCACTTCTTCCTTGGCATCGTGGGCCAGGGAAGTGGCCAGCGGGCCGAAGAAACCATAGGCCGCGAGAATACCGAAGAAGGTACCCACAAGTGCCGCACCCACGTGCATGCCGATGGCCTTCTGGTCGCCTTCGCCGAGGGAGGCCATGGTCACCACGATCCCGAGAACCGCCGCAACAATACCGAAACCGGGCATGCCATCGGCGATGCCGGTCACGGCGTGGGAAGGGTGTTCCAGCTCTTCCTTGAGGCTGAACAGTTCCATGTCGAACAGGCCTTCCAGCTCATGGGGCGCCATGTTGCCGGACGACATGATGCGCAGGTAATCGCAGATGTAGGCGGTCATGCGCTCGTCTTTGAGCACCGCCGGGTACTTGGCGAAAATCGGGCTCGCCGAAGCGTCCTCGATGTCGCCTTCGATGGCCATCATGCCTTCGCGGCGGCTCTTGTTGAGGATCTCGTAGATCAGCCCCAGCACTTCCAGGTAGAAGGTGTGGGAGAAGCGCGAGCTGAACATGCCCAGCGACTTTTTGATCACGTGCATGGTCATGTAGCCAGGGTTGGCTTGCAGGAATGCACCGAACGCCGCACCGCCAATAATCAGCACTTCGAAGGGCTGGATCAGCGCCGCAATCTTGCCGTGGGAAAGGACGTATCCGCCGAGCACGCTCGCGATGACGACGATGATGCCGATAATTTTAGCCATAGGGGATGAGTACTTGCGCCGTCGGGTTCAGGGTCATATTCGCAAGAGTTGAAAACTCTTGTTCTACTTATCGGCAAATCTGCGCCAGACTATAGCTCGTTATGGCGAAAAACCAGTTCGGCCCGTCCCGGGCGTGTTGACCGCAAGTGATGATCGCGCCCCAATCATGGCAAATGAAACGACAGTCCCACCTCAAAAACCCACGACGCTGGCCGCTTGGATAAAGCGTCTGGACGATGTGCTCTTGCCTGTTCCACAGGCGAGCCACGACCGGGTCTGCAAGGCCATCGGCGACAACCGTAGTTCGTTGCGCGATATTGCGGAGCTGATGCAGAACAGCCCGGCACTGGTCCTCAGCGTGATGCGCGAGGCGAATAACCAGGCCCACGGCAGCCTGGCGGAACCGGCGGAAAACCTCGAAGTGGCGATCAATCGCCTCGGCCTCAAACGCACCGAGGAACTGCTGTCGCGCTTGCCTTCAGTGCCACTGAATGAAATCCCCGTGGCCCTGCGCCAATTGCAGATGATCAGCCAGCACGCCTCGCAACAAGCCAGCGGGCTCTTCGCCAGCCGCCTGGCGCGGCTGTGGCAGGACATCCACTGGGGCAGCCTGCTGTTTCTTTCGCCGCTGTGGCCGATGGCGATTGCGTACCCCAAGCTGTTGGAAGAATGGGAGCTGCGGGTGATTCACAAGGGCGAATCGGCCCGCACAGTCGAACAGGAATTATTTGGCGTACGCCTGCTGGACCTGTGCCTGGGATTGACCGAGGCCTGGCGCCTGCCGATCTGGGTGTCCCAGGGTTATACGTTGCTGCTGACGGAACGGCGTTTGCTGGCCAAGGCGCTGCGCATCGCCCGCGAAGACGAGCCGTTGCGCCAACAGCAGTTGCTGGATGCCGACCCGAACCTGCGCCGCTGGCTGAACCAGCCGGCAAATACTGTGCTGTTGGCCAACGGCCTGGCGCTGGCGGCGCAGGAGTCGTGGACCTGCCCGCACACCCAACGCTGGCAATACCTGACCGCGCTTTACCTGCAACAACCGCTGGCCGAGGTGCAACAACAGTCTCACCAGCACGCGGCGATCAGTGCCCGCAACACCCTCATGCGCGACCTGTGGCATCCGGCGTTGTCGTTGATCTGGCCTTGGGATGTGCAGCGTGTTCACCACGGGTTGCTGCCGGCACCGCCGCCCACCGCCGAATCCCTGGCGATCTGGCGCAAGCGCTGCACCGAATTGCTGGTGGAGCCGAGCCGCTTTGCCAACGCCATGCACCTGACCACCTGCGCCAAGGAAGCCCTCGTGGCCTGCGGCATGCAACGGGTGATGTTGCTGATGGCGGACAAAACCCTGAGCGCCTTGCGGGTGCATCAAGTCGACGGCCTGCCCAAGGACGCCGACCACCTGAGCCTCGACGCAACACAAAGTACCCTGCTGCAACGCCTGCTGGCCAAATCCGCCCAGGTGCGCCTCAACCCCGACAATCACGCCCAGTTCTCGGCACTCCTGCCTGCGCAACTGCGCCGCCTGTTCAAGGGCGAACATCTGCTGCTGCGCTCCCTGAGTTGCAATGGCCGGGTGGTGATGCTGATGGTGGCCGACCAGGGCGGCGGGCCGTTCTCGGAAACCACCGTGCAGGCCTTCGGCAAAACCGCCCAATGCATCGAAAAGGCCCTGCACAGCTTTACCAACCGCAGCGCCTGAAGCTTGCGCTACAATCGCCCTCCTTTAGCGCCCAACTTTTATGCCCAGGAGACCTCACATGCCTGACTTCTCTGGCTTGCCGCTGGTTATCGAGGCCAGCGACCTGCTCGGTCGCCTTGATGCCGAACACCTGATTCTGGTGGATCTCACCAGCGCCGCGCGTTACGCCGAAGGGCATATCCCCGGCGCACACTTTGTCGACCCCAAGCGCACCCAACTGGGACAGGCGCCAGCGCCGGGCCTGCTGCCGGGCAAGGCTGATCTGGAAAAGCTGTTCGGCGAACTGGGCCACACCCCGGATGCCACCTACGTGGTGTACGACGACGAAGGCGGCGGCTGGGCCGGGCGATTCATCTGGATACTCGACGTCATCGGCCACAAGAAATACCACTACCTCGACGGCGGACTGCTGGCGTGGCTGGAGGAAAAACACCCCGTGTCCACCGAGGCACCGGCCAGCGCCGGCGGCCCGGTCAGCCTGACGTTGCATGAAGAACCCACCGCCACCCGCGAGTACCTGCAAAGCCGCCTCGGCGCTGCCGACCTGGGCATCTGGGATGCCCGCGGCCCGCTGGAATACTCCGGGGAGAAAGTCCTCGCGGCCAAGGGTGGACATATCCCGGGCGCGGTGAACTTCGAATGGACCACCGGCATGGACAAGGCCCGCCAACTGCGCATCCGCCGCGACATGCCGCAGATCCTCGAAGACCTAGGGCTGACCAAGGACAAAGAAATCATCACCCACTGCCAGACTCACCACCGTTCTGGCTTCACCTACCTGGTGGCCAAGGCGCTCGGTTATCCGCGAGTCAAAGGTTATGCCGGTTCCTGGGGCGAATGGGGCAACCACCCCGACACCCCCGTTGAGATTTAAGGTTTAAGGACAGTTAATGAAAAAGCAGTTGTTCATCCTCAGCCAGTACTTGCTGCCCCACCACCTGCTGTCGCGTCTGGCCGGCTGCATTGCCGAATGCCGCGTGCGCTGGTTCAAGAATGCGTTCACCACGTGGTTCGCCAAGCGCTATCAAGTGGACATGTCCCAGGCCCTGGTTGAAGACGTGACCGCTTACGAGCACTTCAACGCCTTCTTCACCCGCGCCCTGAAAGACGGCGCACGCCCGCTGGATCAAACTCCAGGTGCGGTGTTGAGCCCGGCCGATGGCGCCGTCAGCCAGTTGGGCCCGATTGAACATGGTCGGGTGTTCCAGGCCAAGGGCCACAGCTTCAGCGTGCTGGAATTGCTCGGTGGCGATTCGGCGGTGGCTGCGCCATTCATGGGCGGTGATTTCGCCACGGTCTACCTGTCGCCGAAGGATTACCACCGGGTGCACATGCCACTGGCCGGCACCCTGCGGGAAATGGTCTACATCCCTGGCCGCATCTTCTCGGTGAACCAGACCACCGCCGAAAACGTGCCGGAGCTGTTTGCACGTAACGAGCGTGTTGCCTGCATTTTCGACACCGAACGTGGCCCGATGGCTGTGGTGTTGGTGGGTGCAATGATCGTGGCGTCGATTGAAACCGTATGGGCCGGCCTGGTTACACCGCCGAAGCGCGAACTGAAAACCTTCCGCTACGACGAAGCTGCACGCGGGCCGATCCATCTGGAAAAAGGCGCGGAGCTGGGACGCTTCAAGTTGGGTTCGACGGCAATCGTGCTGTTTGGGCCGGACCAGGTGACATGGTCGGCAGAAATGCGCGCGGGGACGCCGGTGCAGATGGGCCAGGGCATGGGTTTACCGAAAGCCTGACCTAACGAGCATTCCCACGCTCCGCGTGGGAATGCATCCCGGGACGCTCCGCGTCCCAACCTCAAAATCGGACGCGGAGCGTCCAGGGCGGCGTTCCCACGCAGAGCGTGGGAACGATCTTCAGAGCTGACCGTCGCGGTCGCGGAAGCCCAACAGGTACAACACGCCATCCAGCCCCAAAGTCGAAATCGCCTGTTTGGCCGATTGCTTGACCAGCGGCTTGGCACGAAACGCCACACCCAACCCGGCAATCGCCAGCATCGGCAAGTCATTCGCCCCGTCGCCGACCGCAATGGTCTGCTCCAGACGCAACCCTTCCTTGTGTGCCAATTCCCGCAGCAAGTCAGCTTTACGCTGTGCGTCGACAATCGGCTCCACCGCCACGCCCGTCACCTTGCCGTCCACCACTTCCAGCTCGTTGGCGAACACATAGTCGATGCCCAGCTTGGCCTGTAATTGCTTGGCAAAGTAGGTGAAGCCGCCCGACAGAATCGCAGTCTTGTAGCCCAGGCGCTTGAGTTCGGCGAACAGGGTTTCGGCGCCTTCGGTCAGGCGCAGGGAGGCACCGATGGAGTCCAGCACGCTCACATCCAGGCCCTTGAGCAGCGCCAGGCGCTCCTTGAAGCTGGCACGGAAATCCAGCTCACCGGCCATGGCACGCTCGGTGATTTCCGAGACTTGCTCACCGACACCGGCAGCCTTGGCCAACTCGTCGATGACTTCGGCTTCGATCAGCGTCGAATCCATGTCGAACACCGCCAGGCGACGGTTGCGACGGAACAGCGAATCTTCCTGGAAGGCGATATCGACGTTCAGTTCCTGGGCAACGCTCAGGAATTCGGCACGCAGGGCCTGAGGATCTGCCGGCTCACCGCGTACGGAGAACTCGATGCAGCCCTTGCCCTTGTCCGCTGGCGTGTCCAACGGCATGCGACCCGACAGACGGTCAATATGGTCGATATTCAAACCGTACTGAGCCGTGATCGAACTGACACGCTGCAATTGCTCGGCCGTCACCTTGCGGGTCAACAGCGTCACGATATGGCGTTTCTTGCCCTGGCCGGCCACCCAGCTCTGGTAATCCTCTTCGGACACTGGCGTGAAGCGCACCTGCTGATCGAGCTTATACGCCGTAAACAGGATGTCCTTGAGCACGGAAGAGGCTTGCTCGGTGCTGGGAATTTCCACCAGGATGCCGAACGACAGCGTGTCGTGAATCACCGCCTGGCCGATGTCGAGAATGTTCACACCACCCTGGGCCAGAACACCGGTAATGGCTGCGGTGAGACCCGGACGGTCTTCACCTGTGATGTTAATCAGGACAATTTCGCGCAAAGCGCACCCCCGAGCTGGAAAAAAACCGCATTCTACCCACTTTCAGTGACCATCGGGCACAGCCAGCGCTTTGCCGGTCTTGGGCCTGTCGCTATACTGCGCGTCAACTTCACGGACTAAAGAGCCGAGCTTAAGTGAACCGGCCCACGCCAGTAAAAACCGATAACTTCTTCCTGCTGATCTTCCGGGCACTGCGCCACCGCCGTGTACCGATCGCATTACGCATCGCCAGCCATAACGTGATCCTGGTCGCTCTGGCCCTGGTCATCTACGCCTGCGTGATGGGTTTGCAATTCAAGCAGGCCATGCATGAGCAAGCCGACGCCCTGGGCGAGAGCCTGACCACCCAGACCGCCACCTCGGCGACTGAGTTGTTGGTGTCCAACGACATCCTCAGCCTCAACGTGCTGCTCAACAACCTGACCAAGAACCCGCTGGTGGCCCACGCCGCTATCTATAGCGTGGACAACCGGATCATGGCCGAAGCCGGGCAACGCCCGAAAAACGGCCTGCTGGGTGAAGCCGAAGGCCTGTACCAGAGCAATATCACGTTTCAGGATGTGAAGGCCGGCCAACTGCGCATCAGCCTGGACATGCAACAGTTCCAGCAGCCGATGACCATCAGCCTGCAAAGCATGGGTATCTTGAGTGCGATCCTGCTGGCCCTGTCCCTGGCCTTGAGCCTGCGCCTGGGCCGGCATATCTCCACGCCACTGATGCAACTGCGCATCTGGCTGCGGGATATCGACGAGCACACACCGGCCACCGACCGCCAGGACGAAATCGGCGACCTCGCCCGCCAACTGCACACCAGCTTCGCGCCGGAGCCCGTGGTGCCCGAGGTTGAACCCGAGCCCGAGTTCGACGACACCGAGTACGAAGACGACGAGCCAGAGTTTGAAGTGCGCAACCTGCGCGACCCAAGCTTCGACGAGTCCGCGCCGGTGGCCGGTCTCAAGCCGGCAGCCCGTCAGGTGATCAAGGCCGAAGAAGACGAACTGGACGAAGAAGACCCGTTCGCCGATCTTCGCGACAACTCAGCGCCAACGACCACCGTGCCGCAACCGGCACCTGTGCGCAGCACCCAGCCCCAGCACAGCGCCGTATTGGCCGTGCAGTTGGGCGCACAGGACCAACTGCGCCGCTTGCCGCGGGCACGCCTGACGGAGTTGCTGGAGCGCTATCGTGATTGCCTCGACCAGGCTGCCTCGCTGTATCAGAGCGAGTTGCACACCCTGAACGATGGCAGCACGTTGATGCTGTTCCACAGCGAAGACAGCGGCGAAGACTACCTGACCAACGCCATCTGCTGCGGTGAGCTGCTGCGGGCCCTGGGCCATGCGCTGCAGATCGAAGTGGCCGACAGCGGCATCACCTTGCAGCTGCAACTGGGCCTGACGGTGGGTGACGATCTGTATGGCATGAGCCAGATTGATCTGCTGCTGACCGAGATTGCCCAGGACGCCCTGGCCTTGTCGCAACACAGCCGCAACCTGCTGCTGGTGGAACGCAAGATCAGTGACGACGTGCTGATTCGCCAGCGTGCGCGGATCCGTCCGATTGCCAGTCCGGAGGGTGCGTGCTGTGTAGAGCGGCTGATGGAGCCTTACCCGTCGATGCTTGAGCGCCAGCTGGCGCGGATGCATGAGACGCGGGCGAAGAACTAACCCTAAGCCATAAAAAAGCCCGCCAATGATCACTCATTGGCGGGCTTTTTATTGGCTCTCTGTAGGAGCAAGCTTGCTCCGGGTGGCGTACTGGTAAAACGTGTCGCTCTTGTGTTTTTCGCGAGCAAGCTCGCTCCTACAGGGGGGCCTTTTCGTTGGTATGCCAGGTCAGAACCTGAACACTTCCATATCCGTACGAATCGGCACGGCCATCGGCATCTTCGGCTTCTCCGGTGCCGCAGCCTTGGGCTGCGCCGGGGCCTGTTTGCGTGGCGCCTCTGCAACCGCCGGCTGATTGGCCAATGGCTTGAGAGCGATGGACAGCTGCTCAGCCAAATGCTGCAGCAACACACCCTGGGCCTGGACCTGGGACGCGGTGCTGCCGGCGTGTTCTTCCTGCAAGTGCACGATGCGGTTATCCCGCACCTGGCCGCGGCGGTCGATCAAGCGCCACTGCGCGTCGAGGATCGCGGGCTGCGAAACGCCCGAGTCCAGCCGCGTAATGGTCAGCAGCACCTGTACGTCCGGGGCAAAACCCAACGGCGCCGGCGCCAATACCACACGCTGGCTGTCCAGATGGCCAGCCACCTGGCGCAACATCAACTGATTGATGTCGGACGACAGGCTACCGGCCCAGCGACCATCGGTGGAACCTTGCAGGCTGCCGTCGTTCTGACGTTGCAGCAGGGTTTCACGTTGCAGGTAGTCGGCCACCACAACCGGGCCAAGCAATACGGCCATGCCGGCACTTTGTGCAGGCTGAGCCGGACTTCCACTGTCCAGCTGATACAGCGACACAGGTTGATGTGTGCTGCAACCCGCCAGGCCCAAAACGCCAGCGAGCAACAAAAATAAAGGAAGGCGCGGAGCAGTCATCATCCCATCCAGGTGGCTGCCACAAGGCGAACCACAATGTAATACTTAAAAATAACCTATACGCGCTCAGCCACGCCGGCGCTGGAAAGGCCATATCATCCGTGAATATGCGCCATGACTCCAGCGCGAAAGCGTCGATCTACGGGTTAAATCGTAGATCGGGCGCTCTATATCGCGTTAAACCGGTGTTTCCACCAGTAAAGCATCCACTCGCTGGAAGCCGCGCGGCAGTTTATTGCCACGACGCCCTCGCTCTCCCTTGTAGTGTTCGAGGTCGTCAGGGCGCAGTGACAACGTGCGCTTGCCGGCCTGCAACACCAGGGTCGAGCCTTCCGGGATCACTGCGATGTCGGTCACGTACTCTTCGCGACTGGCCACCCGCTCCCCGGGGATACCAATGATCTTGTTGCCCTTGCCTTTGCCCAACTGCGGCAAATCGCTGATCTTGAACACCAGCAGGCGCCCTTCGGTGGTCACCGATGCCAGCCAATTGCCTTCACGGTCTTCCACCGGACGCGGCAGGATCACCTTGGCGTTGTTCGGCAGGCTCAACAACGCCTTGCCCGCCTTGTTCTTGGCCTGCAGGTCTTCACCCTTGACCACGAAGCCGTAACCCGCATCGGAGGCGATGACGTAAAGCGAATCATCGTCCGGCAGCAGCACGCACTCAAAATTCGCACCCGGCGGCGGTGTCAGGCGCCCGGTCAACGGTTCACCCTGCCCCCGCGCCGACGGCAACGTATGCGCCGGCACCGAATAACTGCGACCGGTGGAGTCGATAAACACCGCAAACTGGTTGGAACGCCCCGCCGCAGCGGTTTTGAAACCGTCGCCGGCCTTGTACGACAGGCCGGTAGCGTCAATATCATGCCCTTTGGCTGAGCGAACCCAACCCTTTTCCGACAGAACGACGGTAATTTTCTCGTTAGGCAGCAGCTCGGTTTCAGTCAGGGCCTTGGCTTCAGCGCGCTCGACAATCGGCGAACGGCGGTCGTCGCCATAGGTTTCGGCGTCTTTGATCAGCTCGGTGCGTACCAGCTTCTTCAGCTTGGCTTCGCTGCCCAGCAGGGCCTGGAGTTTGGCTTGTTCCTTGAGCAGCGCGTCCTGTTCGTCGCGCAGCTTCATCTCTTCCAGCCGCGCCAACTGACGCAGACGGGTGTCGAGGATGTAGTCAGCCTGGATTTCGCTGAGTTCAAAGCGCGCGATCAGTTCGGCCTTCGGGTGTTCGGCGGTACGGATGATGTGGATCACTTCATCCAGGTTGAGGTAGGCAATCAGCAAGCCGTCCAACAGGTGCAGGCGGCGCTCGACCTTGTCCAGGCGGAATTGCAGGCGGCGACGCACGGTCTGCACCCGGAACTCCAGCCATTCCACCAGCAATGCCCGCAGGTTTTTCAACTGCGGCTTGCCGTCCAGGCCGATGATATTGACGTTGACCCGGTAGCTGGACTCCAGCTCCGTGCTGGCGAACAAGTGCTGCATCAGCACTTCGTGGTCGACCCGGCTGTTGGTCGGGATGATCACGATGCGGCACGGGTTCTCGTGGTCGGACTCGTCACGCAGGTCGGCGACTTGCGGCAGCTTCGACGGCTTGGCCTGCATCATCGCGGCAATCTGCTCCAGCACCTTGGCGCCGGACACTTGGTGCGGCAGCGCGGTGACGATGATGTCGCCATCTTCGATGTGGTACACGGCGCGCATGCGCACCGAGCCTTTACCGGTCTGGTAGATTTTCAGCAGATCTGCGCGAGGCGTGATGATTTCCGCTTCGGTCGGGTAGTCCGGGCCCTGGATATGTTCGCAGAGCTGCTCGACCGTAGCCTTCGGCTCATCCAGCAGGCGCACACAGGCGCTGGCCACTTCCCGCAGGTTGTGGGGCGGCACGTCAGTGGCCATGCCCACGGCGATGCCGGTGGTGCCATTGAGCAGGATATTCGGCAAACGTGCCGGCAACACCAACGGTTCGTCGAGGGTGCCGTCAAAGTTCGGGCCCCAGTTGGCCGTGCCCTGGCCCAGTTCGCTGAGCAGCACTTCCGAATACCGCGACAAGCGCGCTTCGGTGTAACGCATGGCGGCGAAGGACTTGGGATCATCCGGCGCACCCCAGTTACCCTGGCCGTCCACCAGCGTATAGCGGTAACTGAACGGCTGGGCCATCAGCACCATGGCTTCGTAGCACGCCGAGTCGCCGTGGGGGTGGAACTTACCGAGCACGTCACCGACGGTACGCGCCGACTTCTTGTGCTTGGAGTCCGCGTCCAGGCCCAACTCACTCATCGCATAGATAATGCGCCGCTGTACGGGCTTCAGGCCGTCGCCGATATGCGGCAAGGCACGGTCCATGATCACGTACATGGAGTAGTTGAGGTAGGCACTTTCGGTGAAGTCAGCCAGCGACCGGCGTTCTACGCCGTCTAAGCTGTCTGCAAGGATGTCACTCATGCGGGCCTCATCATTGTTTGGTCTGGCGCAGCAGCAAGGTGCCGCTGCGCTGGGTAAATTCAAGTTGTTTCAATGCACTCATGCCCAGCAATACCTGTTCATCGCCCAAACCCGGTACCACGATGGCGCGCACGTCCTGAAGGACGATATCGCCCAGTTGCAGGCGGCCCAGCTCGGTCCGGAAGCCCTGGGTTCGCCCGTTGGCCGTACTCACGCCAACCGGCATGCCGCGTTTAAGCCCGAGACGGTCGGCCAATTCGGCCGGAACCGCCACGTCGGTGGCCCCGGTGTCGAGCATGAACTGCACCGGCTGGCCGTTGATCTGGCCAGTGGCGACAAAATGCCCTTGGCCGTTGCCCAGCAATTTTACTTCGACATAACCCTCGTGTTGCTCCGAGGTCACCACGGCATTGGGATTTTCCTGTCGCGCTTCCCACTGTCCAAAAAATCGTGTCGCCAAAAACAGGCCGGCGCCCCACGCGACGAACATCAACACCCGGCCGGCGCGCTTGCCCGGTGGTTGCGCACTCATGGCTTGGCGCTCCAGCCACCCGCAGGGGCGGCGAAACGATAGACCACCGGCCGCTTTTCGCCATCGGCGCGGGCGCCGAAGTTATTGTCGATGCCGATCCAGGCACCGTCAGCGTCCACCACCAAGGCTTCGGCCAATCCATAGGCCTGGGCATAACGCCGATTCGGCGTCAGCGCTTCATCGGCAAACGACCAGCACAACTCCACCTGGGCCGTGACCGCATCCCGGCGACACACCTGAAACGCATTGCGCTCCAGGGTAAACAGCTTGCCATTGAACAGCGCCAGGTCGGCAAAGTCCTTGGACACCGCCTTGGCGCCCGGGAACTGCGCCGGCTGCATCTCCTGGCCGGCCTCGCTCAGCAATACACAAGGGCCGTCACAATCCCAAAGGGTTTGCGGGCGCTTGATGGAGATCAGCCCGCGCCGCTCACGCTCTGCCGCGAGCCAGATTTGATTGCCTTCCGGGTTCACCACGATGCCTTCAAACAACGCATTGAAGTGCAGCAACATGCCACTGGCCCGAGCTTCGCGAACCATGCCCGGGGCGATCTTCAGCCACTCCGTATCACCGTGTTCTGCGGAGAAAGGCACCCTGAGAACCGCCGCGTGAGCCTCACTGACGATGTAACGGTTGCCCGCCGCATCGCAGCTGATGCCTTCAAAGTCCAGGTCGCCGCCACGAATCAACGCAGCTGCCTTGGTGCGTGAGCGCAGGCCAAAGGGCAAACCCGACTCCGGCACCGGCGGCACGTCAATCCCGTATTTCTCTGCTTTCCAGACATCACCAGCGGTATCGAGCCGGTAGATCTGGTCGTCATCGCGATCGGAGACTGTCCACAATTCGTTACCGCATAAGGCCAGGCCCGACAGGTTACCGCCGCGCATGCCTTCCACCGGGTGTTCCGACAACAGCTTCAGCTCAGCCACAGGCGCCGCGACCACCGAGGTGGCCGCCAACCCGCTCAACAACAGAATCGCCAGGGCGAAACTGCTGCGCATCAGCCCACAACCTCGGCCAAGTGGCCCTTGGACTCCAGCCAGCTCTTGCGATCCGGTGCACGCTTCTTCGCCAGCAACATGTCCATCATTTCAGAAGTGGCGGCGAAATCTTCCAGGGTCAATTGCACCAGGCGCCGGGTGTTCGGGTCCATGGTGGTTTCTCGCAGTTGCGGCGGATTCATCTCACCCAGACCTTTGAATCGGGTGACCTGAGGCTTGCCACGCTTCTTCTCCGCCACCAGGCGGTCGAGAATGCCATCACGCTCGGCTTCGTCCAGGGCGTAAAAAATCTCTTTGCCCAGGTCGATGCGGAACAGCGGCGGCATGGCGACGTAGACGTGACCGGCATCCACCAACGGGCGGAAATGCTGGACGAACAACGCGCAAAGCAAAGTCGCAATGTGCAGGCCGTCGGAGTCGGCGTCGGCGAGGATGCAGATCTTGCCGTAGCGCAGTTGGGCGATATCGGCCGAGCCCGGATCGACACCGATGGCGACGGCGATGTTGTGCACTTCCTGGCTGGCCAGCACTTCGCTGCCATCGACTTCCCAGGTGTTAAGAATCTTGCCGCGCAGGGGCAGGATCGCCTGGAATTCCTTATCCCGCGCTTGCTTGGCGGAACCGCCGGCGGAATCACCTTCTACCAGGAACAGCTCGGAACGCATCGGGTCTTGCCCGGCGCAGTCCGCCAGCTTGCCCGGCAGTGCCGGGCCCTGGGTAATGCGCTTGCGTTCGACTTTCTTGCTGGCCTTCAGGCGGCGGCCGGCGTTGTTGATCGCCAGCTCTGCCAGGGCCAGGCCCAATTCAGGGTGTTCGTTGAGCCACAGGCTGAAAGCGTCCTTGACCACACCAGAGACAAACGCTGCAGCCTCACGGGACGACAGGCGTTCCTTGGTCTGGCCGGAGAATTGCGGCTCCTGCATCTTCATCGACAGGACGAACGCGATCCGCTCCCAGACGTCTTCCGGCGCCAGCTTCACACCCCGTGGCAACAGGCTGCGGTATTCGCAGAATTCGCGCATGGCATCCAGCAAGCCCTGACGCAAACCGTTGACGTGGGTACCGCCCTGGGCGGTCGGGATCAGGTTGACGTAGCTTTCCTGAACGCTGTCGCCACCTTCCGGCAGCCACAGTAAGGCCCAATCCACGGCTTCTTTATTACCGGCCAGGCTGCCGCAGAACGGCTCGTTGGGCAGGCGTTCGAATTCGCTGACGGAGTCTTCCAGGTAGGAGCGCAAGCCGTCTTCGTAATGCCACTCGACCTTTTCGCCGGTGCCTTTGTCTTCAAAGCTGACCAGCAGGCCCGGGCACAGTACGGCCTTGGCCTTGAGCACGTGCTTGAGGCGGCTGATGGAGAACTTGGGCGAATCGAAGTATTTCGGGTCCGGCGCGAAGTACACGCTGGTGCCGGTATTGCGCTTGCCGACGGTGCCGATCACTTCCAGGTCGGTGGCCTTGTAGCCATCGGCGAAGGTCATTTGGTACTCGTTGCCGTCGCGCTTGACCTTGACCCGCACGTGGTTCGACAAGGCGTTGACCACGGAGATACCCACACCGTGCAAGCCACCGGAGAACTGGTAGTTCTTGTTGGAGAACTTGCCGCCGGCGTGCAGCTTGGTGAGGATCAGCTCGACGCCCGACACACCCTCTTCCGGGTGAATGTCCACCGGCATGCCGCGACCATCGTCGGACACTTCCAGGGAATGGTCGGCGTGAAGGATGACTTGTACCGACTTGGCGTGCCCGGCCAAGGCTTCGTCGACGCTGTTGTCGATGACTTCCTGGGCAAGGTGGTTCGGCCGACTGGTGTCGGTGTACATACCGGGGCGTTTGCGCACCGGGTCGAGGCCCGAGAGGACTTCGATGGCGTCGGCGTTATAAGAGCTAGCGCTGGGAGTGGCCATGGGGTCTCGTCGTGAGTCGTTCGATTAAAAAGTAACCTGCGGTTTCACAATGCGGTGAAATCGAAGGATTGGTACTGATCTGCGCCAATGCCGGCAAAACTCAACAGCGCCGGTAACTGCTGGGCGAAGCCTTGGTAACCGTGGTCGCCACCGGCCTGGATGCGCAAGGCACAGGCTCGGTAATACTGCTGGGCGAGCCGATAATCCAGTGTTTCATCGCCGGTCTGCAACCACACCTGATAACGCTGGGCGTCCTGGGGTGCCGGCACTTCCAGCTCGGCCAGGGCCGCAACGTGGTCGTGGGTCAATTCCCAGGTTTCATCGGTGTAGAGGTTCTTCTGGGTGCCCAGGTATCCGTCGAACATCCGATGAGGGCTGACTGCCGGGTTGACCAGCAAGGCGTTGAGGCCATGGCGTTCGGCAAGATGGGTTGCATAGTAGCCGCCGAGGGAGCTGCCTACCAGCAGTGGCCTTCCGAGGTCACGGATAGCCGCCTCCAACTGGGGGATCGCCTGGCGGGGGTGGTGATGCAGGGCCGGCACGCGCAATTGGTCGGCTAGACCGAGGCTGTCCATCACGGTGATCAACTGGCTGGCCTTGTTGGAGGCGGGAGCGCTGTTGAAGCCGTGGATATACAAGATCGATGCGGACATTCCGGGTCCTCTGTGGGTCAGCTCAAAGAGGGGGCAGTTTACAGGGAACTTGGGGGCTAGGCTCTAGCGGGGTTTCTGGGTGTATATCCGTTATTTTTGTAACGGCGACTATTGGTTCCGCTCTTACAGCCATCCCTTTCAAGGTCTTGGTTTAAAATCCCCTAACCAATCCAGTCAGGGCGACGAAACTATGTGGGACAAGGTTTTAGAACGGTTTGA
Source organism: Pseudomonas sp. AN3A02 (assembly GCF_011765255.1). NCBI lineage: Bacteria > Pseudomonadati > Pseudomonadota > Gammaproteobacteria > Pseudomonadales > Pseudomonadaceae > Pseudomonas > Pseudomonas sp. AN3A02. Next base: position 66 of record NZ_JAARNI010000007.1, on the reverse strand, counting down.
AAAACTAGCACCAGCCAGTGTCATGACCAAGTTGGTCTTAGAGCAGGCGGTAGATGCCGAGTGGGT
>NZ_JAARNI010000006.1:0-263873 GCF_011765255.1 Pseudomonas sp. AN3A02 | reverse complement strand
GATTTGAAGTGCTGCGCGCCGTCCGGATCGATCCGCTGCACCAGCCGTGCGCGCTGGTCGTGGACGTAGACTTCCTGGCTGCCATCGGCGTTGTGCACGGTGACAGTGCCGTTGTCGTCCCACACATACCGCGTGTCCATCTGCGAAAAGCTGGCCCAGTGCCGGACACACCTTGCAGCCTTGCCAGTCCGTTCCCACTCCCAGAAGAAACTCGCCCCGCCGGCCAGTTCCCGCTCCAGGATCACCTGCTGATCGTCGTAGCGATAACGTTCGCTTTCGCCGACAGCGTTGGTCGCCTCAACCAACCGCCACACATCGTCATACTTGTAGGAAACAACGTTCTGCTCAGTAACCCAGCCGAGTTCCCGCTGCACCTGATAGTCGACCGCAACGATGTGTCCACGGTCATACCGCAGTAGCAATCCCTGACCAACGTGGTTATCGATCCGCTGAATCCGCCCGGAATAGTCTCGGGAAATGCGCAGTCGGTTGTCGTACGCATCGCTGATCGACGTCAGCACACCGTTGCGGAAGTGGTAGAAAAGCGACGCCTGAGCCAGAACCAATTCATCAGGCAAACCACCCAGATAAATCGCCGCCTCCGCCAGGCTATTGGTGATGGCTGGCCGCGCAGCAGAGGGCAGGGGAAATGTGGTGCTGCGGTTTTCGTGATCGGTCCACACCACCGATTCACCGCTCACCACCAACCGCTGCGCCAGCGAATGACTCCAGCCAAACCCCAACCCGCAATCCACTTCCACGGCACTGCTGCGATACAACCGCGTCCAGGCAAACGGCAGCACACCCTCCAACGAGCCGTCAGTGAGGGTCAGCAGCTCCTCACCGGTAACCATCGATACCGGGCAGCCATTGGTACAGGTATTTGCCGAACAGACCGAAGCATCCCCATTGGGGTTTTTCGCAGAAGCAGGCACATCATCCACGGGTTCCTGCTTCACCAACGTCGTGCGCGCCGCTTTAGGCTTTCGGACCAGCGCTGCCGGATTCGAAACCTCATTTGCACCGGCCTTCAAAGGCACGGCCGCTGCCTTGATCGACACTGGATCATTTCTAAGCGACACCGGCTTAAGCACACTGGGGTGCCACTCCAGCCGTGGCACGTCGCCCAACTTGGCCATCTGTTCGAGCAACACCCGTGCCCGGCCTGATCTGACCTTGCCCAGCACCTGCGCCCCCAAGCGCACCGCCACACCCATCCCCCCGGTGGCCAACAGCAACAGCAGGTTGAGCAGCACCTCGGGAGTCATTTCCCCCAGCAGCTCGTTCATATCTGGCGGCGGAAGCAATTGCGCCCAACTGAACATCGCGGCCAAATAGATGAACAGCAGGGGTTCATCGCTCAGCACCAGAAGGCCGTTGGCAATTGCCTCTTTGCTGAGCTTCAACAGTTCGTCAAGCTCGCCCTGGGAGATGTAGTGCAGCAATTTTTCGCTGTTGGGTTTGATGTCGGCCAGCAAGTCGTACAGGTTTGGAATGCCGTCCCAAAGGCTGTACAGCGTGTTCGTAATCCCTCGCACGAACGCTTCATCCATCATCTTTCGACGGTCGAGGGCTCTGGCATTTGAATAGTGTTTCCACTGCGCTTCGAAGCTGTTCGTCCATTCGCTGCGCAAGCTGCTTTCCAGCGAGCTGATCACCGACTGATAGGAGGCGTAGAGCGCCTTGACGTGATCCCTGGAAACATTGGGATAAAAGCTGACCTGATACTTCTGGTCGCGGGTGCAGTCGGTGACTTCAAGAATGCCGCTGGGGCCGATGGTTTTATGGACGGGGGGACCGATCGGGCTGCCGTCCTCGGCGATGGCCTGGAGCATGACGGGCGTGTTGCCAATCGGAACAAAGCGCTTGCTCTCAAACATATGCACCAAGGTCAGCGCACCATTGGGTTTGCACACCGCAACGGTGCTGCTTGGGGCTGTAGAGGAAACCGGCGCGACCAAGGCAACCTCATCCCCGACCTTGAACACTTGCTCGACTTCCAGCGCCGAAAAGCTCCAGAAACTCTCAGCCCATTCGTCAAAGGTGTTAAGGCACTGCCTGAAGTCGCTAAGGACTGCCTCTACATCCCTCGTCTCCGCATCCATGGGGGCCAGGGCCAGCCTGCCAATGGCGGGATTCAAGAAGCAGCCCCATCGGGCAGGGCGTTAATCGGAAAAAGCATCGGCGTTCCCTCGCGCTGTGTGATCAGGCGAGGGACTTTGCAGAGGTTCGTAAGAGAAAGAAGTCGGAGCTATCCACTACTACTGATAGGACGTTTCGCCAAACCTGCGACTAACCTGGCGAGCTTCCGTAAGCCAAATCCACTGTAGAAAATAAATCCCACAAAAACCACATACGCAACAATTCCAACTTGACAGCCTCCATTCCCTTGGCGTCTATTGATGTACCCGCTGGATCATTTCGCAGATGTCCCTGGATGCTCAATGAAGACTGATACCTCACTGACTCAAATGCCCAGCGTTCTCCAAGCGGCTGAAAGCATCCGCCATGGCACACTCACCCCCGTGCAATTGGTCGAGCAAAGCCTCGAATCCATCAAAACCCACAATTCCACATTGAATGCCTTTGGCGATGTCTACACCGAGTCCGCACTGGAACATGCCGAAATCCTGACCGCAGAAGCACAGGCCAACCGGTTTCGCGGCCCGCTCCACGGCATCCCCTTCGGCATCAAAGACCTGTTCTCCACCGCCAACCTGCGCACCACCCGCGGTTCGCTCACCGGCCTGGACAACGTCCCCACACAAGACGCCCCGATCATCCGCCGCCTCAAAGACGCCGGCGCGATCATCCTCGGCAAGACCGCCACCACCGAATTCGGCTGGACCGGCGCCAGCACCTCCCGGGTCTTCGGCAACGGCCGCAACCCGTGGAACCCACAACTCACCAGCGGCGGCTCCAGCTCCGGCTCGGCCATCGCCGTGGCAGCACGCATGGTCCCGGCCACGCTGGGCTCCGATGGCGGCGGTTCGGTGCGTATCCCCGGTGCCTTCTGCGGTGCATTCGCCCTTAAAGGCTCCCTCGGGCGCATCCCCACCTGGCCCTGGTCTGCCACTGAAATGCTTAGCCACGCCGGCCCGATCACCCGCACCGTGCGCGACAGTGCGTTGCTCTTCGATATCCTCTCCGGGCCCGACCCGCTGGACCACCAGGCTTTGCCCGCGCCGACCGAGTCCTACCTGGCGCGCTGCGACCAGCCGCTGGGGCCATTGCGTGTGGCTTATTGCCCAACCCTGTTTGATACGCCCGTGAACCCGGTGATCGCAGCCACCGTCGAAGCAGCGGTGCATTACCTCGCAGATGAGCTGCCGGTCACCGTCACCACCTTGACCCTGGACTGGCAAGACCCGCTGGCCACCTTCGAAACCCTGTGGGTGGGCGGGCGCGGGATCGCTTACGGCAAATCCCTGGCCGATCGCCTCGACCAACTGGACCCAGGCTTCGCCGCACTGATCAAACGCTCCGCCGATTACGATTTGGCGGCCTATCTAAACGCCGTGCAACAGCGCGCACTGTTCGCCAATCAGGTACACGCATTGTTTAACGACTACGACGTGCTGCTGATGCCGACGATGCCGATCCTGCCGTTCGCCGCCGACCGGGTTGCCCCGCAAGGCTGGCCAGGCGAGGAGGGCGCGGTGCCCTGGGCCCGGTGGACGCCGTTTACCTATCCGTTCAATATCACCGGTAACCCCGCCGCCAGCCTGCCCTGTGGCTTTAGCCCGAGCGGTTTGCCGATTGGCTTGCAGGTGATCGGGCGGCGCTTTGCCGACGCCCAGGTGCTGCAATTCTGTGCAGCCGTGGAAGCCATCGCCCCTTGGGATCAGCACCTTCCCCCGATGCTGATGCCCTGATTGATTGCACCCGGAGTGGGCTCAAAAGAAGCCGGCCCGTGATAAACGCTTTGTGTTGTCCTGCCCTTTCACACCCTGATGAGTGAGAGGTACCCGTGACCCTGTCCATGGCCGTATTACGCTCTATGCTCCCTGCTGGACCGGCTCGCGCCGCGTCTCGCCGTGGGCCGCGCAATACCGGCCGCCTGAACCTGCCCTGGAATACCTCTTTTATGCTCAACCAGCCACGTCTCGACGAAATAATGCTCCTGCTCACCCAACACCAGCGCGTCAAGGCGTCGGACCTGGCGCAGGCGCTGTTCGTCTCCGAAGAAACCATCCGCCGCGACTTCAAGTACCTGGAAGAAGCCGGCAAGCTGCGGCGTATCCACGGTGGCGCGATCCTGCCGCGGCTCAACGAAGAACAGCCGCTGCAAGTGCGCAGCCGCATCAAGCCCCAGGCCAAGACGCGCATCGCAGTGTGTGCGGCGAAGCTGGTGAGCGAAGGCATGGTGCTGTTTCTCGACACCGGCACCTCGACCCTGGCCCTGGCCCAGCAACTGACCGCCTTCAGCCAGTTGCGCATCATCACCAACTCCCTGGACATCGCCCGGCTGATCACCGAACAAAGCGCCAATCAGGTGCTGGTGGTACCCGGCGATGTACGCCGCAACGACAACGCGCTGATTGGCGCCCATACCCTGGAATTCGTCCGACAGTTTCACTACGACATTGCCTTCATGGGTATCGGCGCTGTCGACCTGGAGCTGGGGTTCATGGACTACCAGGAACCCGAGGCGCTGCTGCGCCGGGAGCTGACCAAGCACAGCCTGCGCAGCGTGATCCTGGCTGACGACGCCAAGTTCGGCCACCGTACATTTATCAATACGCTGCCGTTCAGCGCCGTCACGACCCTGGTCACCAATCGTGCGCCGTCCAACGATTTTGCGAGCCGCCTGGAGCAAGCCCATGTCGACATCCTTTACCCCTGAGTTGCTGTCGCCCAGTGAACAGGACCTTGCAACCTTCGAGGCGCTGTTCCGCGACACGTCGGCCATCGGCGCGACCCAGGCCGGAGGGCTGCATCGACTGGCCGCCTCGGCCGAAGACGGCGCCGTGCGCGACGTGTTCGCGGGCTGGCTGACTGAACGAGGCTTTGAAGTGCGCGTGGATGCAGTGGGGAATATGTTCGGGTTGATCACCTTTAATCCAGACGTCCCCTACGTGCTGTGTGGCTCGCATCTGGACAGCCAGCCAAGTGCCGGGCGCTTTGATGGCGTGTATGGCGTGCTGGCCGGCGCGGTCGCGGTGGCCAGCGTGGCCCGGCAGTTGCGCGAACGCGGTGAAGTCCCGGCGTGCAACCTGGCGGTGGTGAACTGGACCAACGAGGAGGGCGCGCGCTTCCAGCCCAGCCTGATCGGCAGTAGCGTGTTCACCGGCGACCTGGCCCTGCAAGACGCCTGGGCCTGCCGCGATGGCGATGGCATCAGCCTCAAGCATGCGCTGCAACAGATTGGTTATCTGGGGGAAGGCAAGGTCGCACTGGACGTCGCCGGTTATGTGGAAATCCACGTCGAACAAGGCGGCGGCCTTGAGCGCGACGGCCTGGCCATCGGTGTGGTCCGCGACACCTGGGCCGCCCTCAAGCAACGGATTCGTTTCATCGGCGAACAGAACCACACGGGCCCAACGCCCATGGCCGCGCGCAAGGATGCCTTGCTGGCCGCCGCCCACGCGATCACCGCTGTGCGGGCCGAGGCCGACTTGCACGGTGTGCAACTGCACAGCTCGGTGGGGCGCCTGGAGATTTACCCCAATTCTCCCAACGTTGTGCCGTCCAGCGTGACGCTGCATGTGGAATACCGTTCGCCAGACACTGAGTTGCTGGCCGCTGCGGGTGAGCGCCTGGATGCGTGCCTCAAGGCCACCGCCAGCGCCACGTCGACGGACTACACCATCGAGAGCCGTGTCCTGCGTGAGACAACGCACCTACACCACGGATTTTCCGAACTGGCCTACAGCGTCGGCCAGCAACTGGGCTTGCCCATTGGCAACAGCGTCACTGTGTCAGGCCACGACGCCATCAGCCTGAGCCGGCACTACCCGGTGTGCCTGCTGTTTATCCCGAGCAGCAATGGCGTGTCCCATAACGAAGCGGAGTTCACCAACGAGCAGGACATGCGCAACGGTTTGCACATGCTGACCGCGTTGCTGCACCGCGCCTGTTCCACCCCCAACGCCTACCGCTGAGGTCCGCCATGTCGAGTCGTTTGCAAGCAAAGTCACGGCTGCTGGGCGCCCTGGAGGCCGCCGGCTTGTCCGCCCATGTGGTGATCGAAGAGGGCACCGCCGGGATTGCCTCGCCGGTGCGCCTGGCCACCGAGTGGACCGGTTATACCGTCACCGCCCCGTGGGGCCAGTGTTACGCCAAGGTCCTGCATGACGACATGCGTGCGCTGATCGACATCGAACGCACCGCCCGCGCCACCCAACTGGCGGCGGATTGCGACGTGACGCCCGGTGTGCGCCTGGTGGATGCCGCGGCCGGGGTGTTGCTGCTGGATGCCTTGCCCGCCAGCGAATGGCGCTGGGCGCGCCTCGACGAATTGATGCCACCCCAGCGCCTGCAAGCGCTGTGGGCCCTGAAGAAACAACTGCAGGCCGGCACCTCGCCGGGTTTTACCCGCTCGCCGTTGCAAGACATCCAGCACCTGCGTGAGTTATGCGTGCGCTACAGCGTGGCCTTGCCCATCGACCACGCCTGGATCAGCACCTGCATTGACCTGGCCTGGACCTCGCTGCAACTGAGCGCCAGCGACTCGGTACCGCTGCACGGCGACGGCGTGGCGAGCAACGTGATGATTGGCCCGGACGGCGCCTTCCAACTGATCGACTTCGACTACGCTGGCTGCGGCGATCCCTGGTACGACGTGGCCATCAGTCTCAACGAACTATATGTCTTCGAAAGCGACTGGCGCGAAGGCATTGTCGCCTGGGCCGGCGAATGCCGCGAAAGCGACTACGCCCGCTGCCGCTTGTACGCCTTGATCAACGATTGGTACTGGACCCTTTGGGGGCTGTGGGTCGGCGCTACTTCGGCGCGGCCGTTGGAGTTCTCCAAGGTCGGGCAGTGGACGCTGTTGCGCTGCCGCCAGGGTTTGCAAGACCCACGGTTCGAAGGTTGGCTACGTCAGGTACAGGAGGGGCAGGCATGAAAGCGTTAGGTGAGGCGTGTACGCCACAGGAGTGTCAGCTGGAAGCGGCGGTGCGCGGGGTTGCCAGTTGGGGCGGCACCGGCATTCGTTATGAGCCGGTCAGCGGCGGGATCTCCAACACCAACTGGCGGGTGGAAGTGGCCGGGATCGACACCGCGTATTTCTTCAAGGTGCCGGGGGTGGGTACCGAGATGTTTATCGACCGCCGCACGGCCCACGATGCCAGCCTCAAGGCCGCGCAAACCGGTTATGGCGCGCCGGTGTTTGCCTTTCTCGAAGAGTTCGGCGTGGAAGTCTTCGAGTTCATGGAAGGCTGGCGCGCCTCGTCCAACCACGACTTTCTCGACCGCGACGTGCGCCATAACGCGCTGCATGCCCTCAAGGCCTTCAACGACCAGCCCCCGTTGGTGCAGACCAAAACCGTGTTCGACATGATCGCCGAGCACCAACGCCAAGTGGAGCAACTCAACGGCTGCAAGCCCGCCGACGACGCCTGGCTGCGCCGCCAATGCGACCGCGCCCGGGGCGTGCTGCAAGCCTCCGGCATGGATTTGGCACCCTGCATGAACGACACCCTGGCGGGTAATTTCATGCTCAACGACCGTCGGCAAATTCGCCTGGTGGACTTTGAATACGCCTCCAACAACGACCGGCATTACGAACTGGCGCTGTGGTTCGGCGAGATGTTTTTCACCGATGAAATGGAGCTGGCCCTGATCGAGGACTACTTCGGCCAGGTCACCCCGCAGAACCTCGCACGCATCAAGTTGCACAAAGCCCTGGCGGACATCAAATGGTCGACCTGGGCGATGGTGCAGCACGCGGTGTCGCAGCTGGATTTCGACTTCTACAAATACGGCACCTGGAAGCACATGCGGGCCCGCAGCCTCATCAACGATTCGCAATGGGAAACCTGGCTAAGACAGGCTTGAGCCTGCGCCCTACAACAATAATGCATTGAATGAAGTCACTTGGGCGCCGATTGGTGCCTGCGTTTTCACTGCTTGATTTTTGTTTGATCACACAAAAAAACGATCCACAAATTCAAGGAGCACCCGACTCATGAAATCCGATAGCGCGCCACCCGGACGCCTGAAAAGCCAAATTTTCGGCGTGTATTTTTTCCTGTTGCTGATGTTCGCCTTATTCCCGCCGTTCTATTTGAGCGTGAGCGGCAGTACCGCATTGGTACTGGGCATTCCGTTGCCGATCTTCTACTGGATTGCCATTGCCGTCCTCGCAGGCCTGGGCCTGTGGGCGTTGTACGTCGCCGAGCTGAAGGCCGGCGAAATACCCGAAGAGGGGGATGCGCAATGATCAGCACCACCAGCGATGCCAACCTCTTTATCACCTTCGGCGTCATCGGCCTGTTTCTGGCCGGGATGATTGCCGTGCTGTACGCCACCAACCGCGAGAGCACGAGTTTTTCTGACTACGCCGTAGGCGGGCGCTCCTATGGGCCGTGGTACATCGCCATGTGTTACACCAACTCCTGGTGGCCGGGCTCGACCTTTACCGCGTTTTTCGCCCTGACCATCGGCGGCGCCCTGGGCTTCTACGGCATGGTCTACGCCACCCTTGGCGTGACGGCGATGTACCTGATGGCCCGCCGCGCCTGGACCTGGGGCCAGCGTTTCAACCTGCGCACCCAGCCGGACTTGCTCGGCATGCGTTTCAACAGCCCGGTGGTTAAGCGCGTGGCCTCGATCATCGGCATCATCTCGGTGTTCCCGTGGGTGGTGATGGGCATCCAGGCCTTGGCGATGCTGTTCCAGTTCGCCAGCTTCGGCCGCTGGGGCGTCACCACCTGCCTGATCGCCGGCGTGGTGGTGGTGCTGGTGCGCCAGTACTGGACCGTGAGCATGGGCATGCGCGGGCTGATCATGACCGACATGTTCCAGGGCCTGATCGCCTATGTCGTGTGTGCGGCGCTGTGTGTGTTCCTGCTGTTCGGCGACCAGGCATCGTTCTCCAACCTGTCGCACCTGCCAGCGAAAATGCTGCTGATTCCCGGCGCCAGCGGCACCGGTTATGGCCCGCTGTATATGTTCAGCCTGATCTTCACCGGGGTGATCGGCTCGATGTGCTGGCCCATGAGCTTTCAGCGCATCTACACCGCCAGCGGCGTCAAGTCGGTGAAGAAAGGTACGCTGTACACGATCCTGTTGGTGGGCGGTTTCTACGGGATTCTGATGCTGTTCGCCGCGGCCATCAGCCAGGACCCGAACGTCATCGCGCACCCGCAACAAGGCTGGTTCCTGTCACTGTTCGACATCGGCGGGCCGTGGATGCTGGCGCTGGCGATCGTCATCGTACTGGCGGCGAGCATCGGCCACGTCGACGGCTGCGTGCAGGTATGCGGCACCCAGTTCGCCAACGACCTGGCCACCTGGAACACTCCCCGTACCGACCGGCAACTGACGCTGCTGGCCAAGTCCGGGATGGTGGTGTTTATCGTTGCCGCCTCGGTGCTGGCGTACCTGACCTTTGACTACGCGCGGCTGCAATTGCTGGCGCAGATTTCCTACCAGGGGATTATCCAATTGGCGGTGCCGCTGTTCTTCGGGATCTTCAGCCGCCGCGGCAACAAGGAAGGCGCGATTGCCGGGATGCTGGCGGGGATTGTGGTGGCGATTGTACTGACGACGCTGTACCCGGACGACATTCCCGGGCTGGGCTCGTTGACCAGCGGGATCGTCGGGTTGGTGGTCAATGCGGGGATTTTTGTGGCGTGTGCATTGGCGATCAAGCCGAGTGAGGAGGAGAGTGCGCGGGTGGAGCAGTTGTTTGAGATGGCGGCGCCGAGACGGCAAGTTACAGCCGATGCGACACCGCTGATGAGCTGAACCTAATTGCCCGATGTGCCCGGGGCCAGTTCCTTATAGATATCCCTGGCGACATCGTTGGCATCCATTCCTAGGCCTTTGCCATATTGCCCGGGACGAATAATGCCCACCTGCATGAACCAGCGGGTGTGCTCGGTGGGAATCCCCAGGACATATAGGTCTTTTTCCGCGCACTCGTGGCGGTCCAGCGGGTGAAATGGCGACTCGCTGACGGCCACGCCTCCAGTGTCATAGGGAGGGCCACCGACATTGACATAGCTGTGCCAGATACCGTCTCGAATCAGCTGGCGAGTGAGCTCGGAGCGATCGTTTGCGATATCGGTCTTGGGAATGCGAGCGTCAATCAGATTATCCACCTTGACGTCTGAGCCGGTGACGCAGGCCGAGGAAAAGACAAACGTGCCGGTGCTCTCGTCGGTAGTGACTTCAGTGCGTGGCCCAATGATATGCAGCAGGCCTTGTTTCAGGAGGGCCAGCAATTGCTGGGACCGGTGGATCGGCGTGCCAGCGCTGAGGAATGACAAGGGGTGGCTGGCATGGGCCACGAAGTCTCTATGGGACCGGGACTCAAGTCCGGTGAAATCGACGGCCAGGCGCTGAATGGCCCGAGTATCTCGAAGTACTTCCATGGCTGCCTTGAGTGGATTGATCACGTTGCCTTGCAAGGCTTCCTCCAGGTCGCGCGCCACCAACGCTGACAAGGCCTGTTCAAAGGCCTGGGGGCTGCCGAACTCGCGGTCGATGAAGGGCCATGCCTTGCGTTCCAGATCCAGAAGCGGTGTTGTCTCTAACGCGAACTGCCGCAAAACGTGCTTGATAAGTCCCAGTGGGTCACTGAAACGGTTGACTGAGCTTGAGACTTGCTCGACGAAGTCCAGGCTCGCGGCATGTCCGTATTGTTGTTCGATAAGGGTCCGAAAGTAGACCAGGTTTACCTCTGCGAGAATCCATGGGTAGATGTCCCGCTTGAAGTCCAGCAGGCCGGAACAACGCAGCCCGAGGACGCGCTCGCTGGTAAATAGAATGGGGGTGTAGGAGAAATTCACGCTGCGCTGCTGGAGGCCGCGTACCGGGATTGGTACTCCGCTGCGTGACCCGGCAACGATCAGCGCGGGTTCCCTGCCCGATGCCAGGTACTGCAGTCGATTACTTGGCAGGGTTGTGAATACACCGCCCCGACCGACTGTCAACATCATCAATACATCGTAAAACGATAAGCCCAGCCCCAACACGCCCACCCTGTCCCCGGCAGCGATAGTGCTCAACGGCATCTGCGCGGCCGGTTGCGCTGGAATATAGGTCAACGCTGGATGCCGGTCCGCAAAGTCCTGCAGTTGCCGTTGATCCGGTCTCGGGATTTGGCTGGCGTGCCCCGTGCACAGCACCACTTTGTTGGCCGGCAGTTGGGCGCCAGTGTCGAGTTGAAGCCGATAAATGCCTTGGTCTTTTTGCAGAGCGTTCACCGTTGACTTAATCGCAATAATCCGCAGGTGAGAGGGCAGCTGTTCCTGCGTCGCCTGGAATACAAATTTAAGGTATTGGCCATAGACCTTGCGTGCCGGGTAGAACACATCACCCACGTGGATACCCGCTGGTTCCAGCACCTGGCTGTAGATCCACTGCTTCATGGATGGCCCATGTCCCGCCCGGGCAGGCCCATCGTCGGGCGCTCCCGAGAACATTGCGATTTCATCGATGGAGTTGTCCATCAGCAAGCAGTCGGGCTGATCCGTTCGCCAGATTTGCCCGCAGCCAACTTCGGTGGCGTCAATTGCATAGATATCGACGGGACGTTTCTCGCCATTGTGCACCAGCAATGCCACCAGTCTTTCAATCACTGTGACACCTCGGGGGCCTGTACCGATCACGGCAATTGCGTAGGGGGTTTCTTCCAGTTCCATGGGAGCGCTCTCCAATCGGGGCATCTACTGTCGTTACTGTGAATCGTGGCGCTGCGTTCTGCGCCTTATCAATACGGTGATCCATACACCTAGGCCAACACAAACCAGCAGCAGCGATATCAACGCGAATAATGCGACTTGCAGCGCCTGTCCATAAGCAACGGGCCCCGAGTCGGTGCCAAGGGCTGAAAAAAACAGGCCGCCCAGTAACGCTACGCCAAAGGCAGAACCAATCTGCAGGGTGGAGATGATCAGCCCCGACACAAGCCCGGCCTGTTCCCGTGTCGCTTCGACGAGAATGACGCGGGTGATGGAGGGCAAGACGATGCCGTGTCCGATCCCGGCAACCAGCAAGGCTGCATATTGTTCAGCGCCAGGCAGAGTGCCTGTTCCAACCTGAATGGCCAGTGCACCAAAGCCGCCGCACATGAGCAGATAACCGATGGGAACGACCCAGTACCCACTGTGCTTGACCAGTATTGGTGTCAGCAGTGGCCCGACAATAAAGCCGCAGGCGAAGGGAATCAGCAGCAGGCCCGCATCCATTGCACTCCAGCCCAGGCCGGCTTGCAGGTAGATGCCAAATGCGAGGAAAAACACCCCGTCGGTGTAGAACAGAAAACCTGCGATCAACCCCAGCACGATCACCGGCTCAGCGAAGACCTTCAAATCGATCAGTGGGTCGCCGCCACGTGCAGCGACCTTTGATTCGACGCGAATGAACGCCCATAGCAAGGTACGCTGAGCATAAGGGTGATAATCGTCCAGGCGGGCCAGCCTTGTTCGGCTCCTTGGGTGAGTGGGTAGATCACCATCACCAGGACTGCTGTTAGCAGTGATACGCCGACCAAGTCCAGCCTGGCATGCCGACTGGCGCGGCTTTCCGGCACCCAGAAATACGCGGTCAATAGCACGATTGCGCCAACGGGCACATTGACCAGGAAAATCGCGCGCCAGCCTAGGTCAAGCACGTTGAGGTCGATCAGTACGCCACCGCCCATCTGGCCGACGATCGCCGCTACCCCGAAGACGAAGCCGTAGACGGCGGTGATCCGGGTCTGATGTTCAGCGCGAAATACCGCGCGGATCGAGGCCAGTACTTGTGGCGCCATGATTGATGCCGAGAGGCCCTGGAGCACCCTGCCAGCAATCAATGCATCGGGGCTGTGGGCTAGGCCGCACAGCATTGAGGCGCATATAAACGTACCCACCCCGAGCAGGAAAAGCCGTTTGCGACCATAGCGGTCACCCAGCCGTCCTCCGGTAATCAAGCCGACGGCGTATGCGCAAGCATACGCGGACACCACGAGTTGCAACTGGGCGTCGCTGGCGTGCAGGTCGGTCCGTATCGCGGGCAGTGCGAGGTTGACGATGAAGTAATCCAGCGGTGGCAGAAAGGCCCCAAGTAGCAGGGAGAACAGCGCGAACCCGTGGGCTCGCCCCCAATTTGCGCTGAGGTCAGGGCCGGTGCGCGTGCCCGCCATATCGTTCACGCGGGGTCCTGCGCGTTCATTTCATGCCATTCGCGGTCGGTGAAGTCCAGGCAGTCCTGACGCGGTGCGGGGCCGAACGCGGTGGTCCAGCCCTCCGGCCTGGGCAATGTTTTCGGCCAGAGTGAATGCTGATTTAAGCTATTGGTCAGCACGAAAAAGTGTGCGTTTGGGTCGTCAAAAGGGTTATCCATGAGAGTTTTCTCCTGAGTGGGGTGGCGTTTCATGATGAAAACGCTGCAGGTACCGCTGAATCTCACCGGCAATGATTGCTGCGGGACCAAGGCGCAACATCTCTTCATGCCGGCAATCGAGGGTTTTGATCTTTAACGCGCGACCTGTAAAGGCACTCCACTGCAATTGGGCGCGATGTTGGGAGGGCGTCGTATGGGATGAGGAAAAGAATAGGATGTCGATGTCCAGTTGCGTCGGCACATACGTCTTCATCAATGCCTCGTGGTAATGACTTATTTGCGCCTCGCGAGAGGGGGACGCGACGTTGGTGCCGTTGTTTGGCGAAATGGATAATGAGTTCTGCATATCTTTGTTCTGCGGGCTGACGTCGAGAATCGCCAGCAGCCCGACGTGTTCGCCCATGGCTCGCAGTTGCGCAGCGGCGCAATAAGCCACTAGCCCTCCAAAGGACCATCCTAGTAGATGGTAAGGCCCGCTGGGCTGAGCCCGTTGTATATGCTCGATGTAAAACGCAGCGGTCGCCTCGATACTGGGCAGTGCGTGATTAACATCAGCCAGCAGGGGGGACTGTAGGCTGAACAATGACTGCTCTTGCGCAAGATGGGAGGCGAGGCTAGCGAAACTCCAGCCGTGGCCTTCCTTGGGATGAAAGCAGAACAGCGCAGGTGAACGGTTGCCGATGTGCAGTGGCAACAGCACATCGGACAGCTCAGCAGGAGACCGGGGTGAGGTGTTGTCGCTCAAACTGATGGCGACCAATTCAGCGAGGGTCTGAGCCTTGAACACGTCCGCCGGGCAGAGTGAGTAGCCTGCGGCTTTTGCCAGGTGCACCAGTCGCACGGCTCGGATGCTATCGCCACCCATATCGAAGAAGTTGTCGTCCGGGCTCTGAGGGGCAGCGTCGAGCACCTGGGCAAAGAGCGCTGCAAATGTTTGCTCATGTTCGTCCATGGCCCGTGTCGCAGGCTGGGATACCGGGTTTGCCGCGGGCAGGGCGCTCCGATCGATTTTTCCGCTGGGGCCTACAGGCAGGTTCTTCATCATCACAAATACTGCGGGGACCATTTGACGAGGCAGACGTATTTCGAGGAACCGTCGCAGCGCCAGTTCTTGCACATCGCAGGCCCCGTGGCATACCACGTAGGCTACGAGACGCGGTTCGCCCTGGCGGTCGGTATCGAGTATGACGACCGTTTTTGCGATGTCAGGGTGTTCGGCCAAACGTGATTCGATCTCCCCTGTTTCTATTCGGTGCCCCCTTAACTTGACTTGGCCATCGTTGCGCCCGAGGAACACCAGGCGGCCGTCCGCCGCCCATTTCCCCCGGTCCCCGGTGCGATACATCCGGCTACCGGAGGCGCCAAAGGGGTTGGCGATAAAGCGTTGCGCCGTCAGGGCAGGGCGGCGGTGGTAGCCGCGTGCCAAGCCGGTACCCGCGATATAGATTTCCCCTGCCATGCCGGGCGGAACGGGTTGCAGCCAGTTATCCAGCAAATACACCTGGGTGTTATGAATTGGACGGCCCAAGGTGGGGCGCTGGCCGTTTGGCACGGGGCAGACCATTGACCAGACCGTGGTTTCCGTAGGCCCATAGAGGTTGGTCAAGTGCGCGCCGGTGTGTGTCAGGTAGTCGGCCAGATCGGGCGCTAGGGCCTCTCCGCCGCACAGGATGCTCAAGGAGGCGGATGGCGTCCAGGCTGCCTCGCGCAACATCTGCCAGGTGGTGGGGGTTGCTTGCATGACGGTGGCCTGGTGTTGCTCGATGGAGGCCCGCAATTGCTCGGGATCACTGACTACTATGGCCGGAATCAGCACCACGCGGGCACCGTGGAGCAGCGGCAAAAACAGCTCAAGGACGGAAATGTCGAAGGAGACTGGCGTGCAGGCCAGCACCACATCGTCTTGCGTAATGCCAGGCTGGGAAGCCATGGCATCAAGGAAGTTAGCCAGCGCCAGGTGTGTGATCACCACGCCCTTGGGGTTACCCGTCGAGCCTGAGGTGTAAATGACGTAGGCCGGATGCTCGGCGCGTAACGATGGCAGTGGCTCAGGGCTGGGTAGATGAGTCGTTTCGGGGCGAGCTAGCGCCTCGATTGACATCAGCGTCAGGTCCCCGGCGGCTTGGGTCAGCCGTATTGAGGCCGCGGCGTCAGTGATGATCAGCGCGGGTTTGGCATCTTCAATGATGTAGGCGATCCGTTCCGCGGGATAACCTGGGTCGAGTGGCAGGTAGGCAGCTCCGGTTTTGAGTACCCCAACCAAGGCGGGCAGCAAATCACCACCGCGAGCCAATGCAATACCCACCAGCGCTCCAGGATTGGCCCCGGCTGTACGTAATCGTCGGGCGATGAGGTTGGCCCGGCGGTTCAGTTGGTCATAGGAAAGGACGCCGCTGGCGTAGACGACGGCTACGGCATCCGGGGCCCGCCTCTGCTGTGCCTCAAACAGGTCTATGAGCAGGCCTCCCGGCGTCGGCCAATCGGTGCCATTCCAGTCCAGGACCAGGCTCTGGTGTTCTTCCTGCGTCATTATGGAGGGGGTGTTAATGGTTTGCCGTGGGTCATCGCAGAAGGCTTCGAGCAAGAGAAGGAATCGCTGGCTGAGGCCGCGAATGGTGGCGTGCTCGAAGAGCTCGGTGGCGTACTCGATTGTGCAGGTCATGCCCGCTGCGCCACTATTTGGTGCCAAGTCTTCTTTGAAGTCCACCACCAGGTCGTATCGCGCTGCGCCTGAGGTGACGGGCCGCAAGGTGCTGGTCAATGTCGGCAGGTCCAGGCTTGGCACCCGGGAGTCCTGAAGAGTTAGCAGCACCTGGAACAGGGGATGGTAGGCCATTGAGCGTTCCGGGTTGACGGCTTCGACGACGTGTTCGAATGGCACTTCCTGATGGGTGTACGCAGCCAGGCTGGTTTGCCGTACGCGCTCCACAAGCTCGAGGAAAGCGGGGTCGTCCCGCGTGTCTATACGCATCACCAACGTGTTTACGAAAAAGCCCACACTGTTCGCCAGATTTGCCGCTGCACGACCTGCGACCGCTGTCCCCAGGAGAATGTCTTCACCGGACCCCATTCGGGTCAACAGCGCAGCAAAGGCCGCCTGCAGCAGCATGAACAAGGTGCTGTGATGGGACCTCGCCATATCGATCAGGTGGGCATGCAGCCGAGGGGTGATCTCGAACGACAGCACGTGCCCCTCATGGCTGCGCGCCGCGGGCCGGGGGAAATCAGTCGGCAGGTTCATCAGGGAGGGAGCCCCGGATAGCGCTTGGGTCCAGAAGGCTAGCTGGCGCGCCAGTGGGCTCTCAGGGTCCGATGCGTCTCCCAGGGATTGGCGCTGCCAGATTGCGTAGTCGGCGTATTGCACGGGCAACTGTTCGAGAGGCGCGAGACTTGCGCCTGCCCGTGCTCGATAAAAGTGTGACAACTCATCCAGCAAAGGGTTGATTGACCAGCCATCCACGGCGATGTGATGCACCACCATTAGCAGCACATGGTGCTTCTCGTCCTGGCTATACAAGCGGCATCGAAACGGCAGATCAGTTGCCAGGTGAAAGGGCTGTTCGATCAACTGCTTGATCAGCGCGTCGAGAGCCTGGTGCTCGCACTCAAGGTGAGTAAAATCGATCGAGTAGCTTGCGGCAGCCAAGATCTTTTGCACGGGTTCTCCCGCTTCATCGACGACCAGCAAGGTACGCAGTACTTCATGGCGTTGCAGCAGGTCTGAAAGCGCGTCGCTCAGGGCCTGTGTGTCGACCCGGCCCGTCAAGTCAAAGGCAAGCGGAACGTTGTAAGCCGCATGGGTACCTTCGATCTGGTTCGACAGCCACATGCGATGCTGGGCAAACGATAGTGGTACTTCAGCCTTGCGCGGTTGTGCGATCAGCCTCTCTGTCCGGGCGTCTCCGTACTCCAGGTTCTCGGCCAGTTCGTCAAGTGTGCGCGCCTCGAAGAGAACCCGGATCGGAATCTCGGTTCCAAATTGTTCGCTGAGGGCGTTGGCCAGGCGTGTGGCAGACAGCGAGTCGCCACCCAGGTCAAAGAAGCTATGGGACATGTCCACATGTGACAGGCCCAGTATCTCGGCCACGATCTTCAGCACAGTGGCTTGTTGCGCAGAGGTTGCCAACGATGAATGGGTGGCCAGACTGAACACCGGGGGAGGAAGGGCCTTGGCGTTGAGCTTGCCGTTGGCGGTCAGAGGCATCTGCGCGATGCTTGAGATCATGTTGGGTACCATATGCGCCGGCAGTTGCGTGCTGACCCAGGTACGCAGTTCCTTGTTCAGGGCCAGGTGCTGACTGGCGGCATTTGGATTATTGGCCACTCTCTGTATGGCCTGTCGGCTGACAAAAACGTTCACAGGCGCTTTGCCTTGTAGCGCGTGAACCTTGAAAAATACCGTATCGAACCGGCTTTTTTCGTTGCTGTTCCAAGTGCTGATGGCTTGGTATCCCAATTGTTCTGCGAGCACATGCAGCTCTTCCGGTTCAACGCTTTCCTGCACCAACGTGGATACCTCAGCAGACGACGGATCGAGTCGTTGTTCCCATGCCCTGGGTTGGGAAAGCCTGCGATTGGGAATGTCCTGTACACGAAGGAAGGGGAGCTGAGCAGTGTTCAACTTCTGGGCGAGCCTGGCGAAATTGTCGACCTGCGTGACCCATGGGAGGCAAGGGATATGCTCCAACGAGATCGTTGGCGTCCCTGACTTATAAATGATCACATCATATCGGTAGTGCATCAGTTCATTGGCGGTGCGGCTGCGCTTAAGCCGGATATCTACGCCTGCCACGTCTCCCAGTGCACGCTCAAGTTGGGTAAAGAACTCTGGGCGCAACAGCAGTTCGTTTTCTCGGAATATAACGTCTTCTATAAGTGCTTGTGCTCTTTTCGAGAAAAGCGCTTCGCCAGGATACTGTTCCGCCACAATTTGACTTGCGAAGTAGTTCAGCAAGGATAGGTTTCTGATATCTCCAATAAAAATTTTTCCACCCGGTTTGAGCAGGTTCAACCGCCCACAATAACCTCCTTAAGGTAAGTGTCGCTAGGGAAGTATTGAATGACAGAGTTAATAATTAGTGTGTCAAAAAAATCGCGAGGAAACCCCTGCGTGTCGTGCGCGGGCTGGTGATGAAAGTGTACTTTTTGTTTTAGCTCCGGCTGATCTTGTATTGTCAGCTTCAAGTGACTTATTGTCGTCTCGGATAAGTCGCTTGCGTAGTACGTAGTACAATGTTGGGCAACTTCCTGGAGCAGTAATCCAGTGCCCACACCTATTTCAAGTACGTGTTCGGGGTGCAGTGCCAAGATGCTTTGAACCGTCAGTTTTTGCCATTCGAACATCTGCGTGAGAGGAATGGGCTTGTGGTCATAGCTGCTGTTCCAACCGGTAAAAGCACTAGTGTCATCCGCCTCGTCAACCTGGCTGTAGGTTTCTTCGTATAACGAACGCCAGGATTGTATGCGCTCTGCTTCACGGGTGCTGTTGTCGACTTCTGCATGGGGCACGATATAGCCGATCAGGCGGACCTCGCCCTGTGCGTCAGGATGCGCTACGACGGCGGCCTGGCTGACCTTTTCATGCTTGAGCAAGCAGGCCTCAATTTCACCCAACTCGATCCTGAATCCGCGAATCTTGACTTGCTGGTCGGCCCGGCCGAGGTATTCCAGCGAGCCGTCGGGCAGGTAGCGGGCCAGGTCACCAGAACGGTACATACGTTCACCGGGCGCCTGGAATGGGCACGCGATGAACCGTGATGACGTTAAGCCGGGCTGATTGAGGTAACCGCTGGCGACACCCGATCCCGCGATATACATTTCTCCTGTCTCTCCCGGTCGGACGGGTTGCAGGGCAGGGTTGAGCAGGTAGACGTTCCAGCCTGGGATAGGCTCACCAATAAAGCTTTTGCTCTCTTCATTCGACACGTCCAGGGTGACATCACGCAACGTGACATGGACGGTGGTTTCCGTAATGCCATACATATTGACCAGCCGTATTGCCGTGCCGTTGCGCTCGCGCCATGCGCGCAATCTGCCGGTCTCAAGGGCTTCGCCACCGAAGATCAGGGCACGCAGGCTCAAGGGGGCAGCGGGCGCCGTTTCACTGGCCTGCGCTTGGTCAAGTTGATAGAACGCTGAGGGTGTTTGGTTCAGTACGGTCACTTTTTGCGCCGCGAGCAACCGGAGAAACGCCTTGGGTGATCGGCTGATCGAGTAGGGTACGATCACTAGCCGAGCACCGGTGAGCAGTGCTCCCCAAATTTCCCAAACCGAAAAATCAAACGAATAAGAGTGAAACAGTGTCCATACGTCGCTGGACTGCCATTGATAGTGCTCGTCAGTTGCCTGCAGTAGCTGCAACACATTGCGGTGGGGAACAATCACCCCTTTGGGGTTGCCGGTAGAGCCGGAGGTATAGATCACATAGGCGGTATGTGGCGGCAATACCCGGTGTGACCCGGAGCTTTGCGCAAGGGGGCTTGCCATTCCGGGTGGGTCGTCGATACAGATAAAATGGCTGTCGGGTGCGATCGCCTTTAAAGTTGCAAGCGTGGAGCGGTCGGTGACGATGCAGGCGGGGTGGGCATCGCTGATCATGTACCCGATCCGTTCTGCGGGGTATTGCGGGTCGAGGGGTAAGTAGGCCGCGCCACTTTTCAGGATGCCAATAATGGCGCTGACCAAGTTCGCCGAACGGGGAAGTGCCAAGCCCACCAGATTGTTTATGCCTATACCTGCGGATGTAAGGCGGTAACCCAGTTCATCGGCACTTATATTGACTTGGCTGTAGGTCAGCGAGCTGTGCTCATGGATCAATGCAATGTTGGAGGGTGCTTCTTCGACACGCCGCTCAAAGAGCTGCGTCAAGGGTGAACTGTGAGGGAGTGTGCAGTTTTCAATATGCTGTTGAACGGTGGAATAGGGCACGTTCTTATCCTCCTTGACGGTATTCTAGATAAACGCTTCAGTTCCTGTATCAGTCAGTCGCTTATCAAATTTTGCATATATATGCTCATGCAAAATATATGAAACCATAAATTGTGGTGGCAGCCGGTTTCTCTCTTTTAGATTTATTGGATTCGATGAGTAATGATCTTTACCCTGGCCCCCAATGCCGTCAAGGTCAAGTGTGGAAGCAGTCAAAAAAAAGAATTTTCCTTCACGAGCGTCGGAACTAACTGAAATCCTTAGAGATAAAGAGAGGGTTTTACTTATCCTAAAAATTAAAAACTACTGAAGGACCTTTGTTGCAGCGCTGTGAACATGGTTTCCAACAAGAGCCATATCCTGAGTTTCACTGGGTCGGTTCCCACCGGTTTAACCGTGTTCCCGATCAGGTCATTGGTTCTGGCGCAGGCGTTTGTATAAGGTATTACGGCTAACCCCCAGCTCCCGAGACAGAAGGGAGATATTCCCACCCACCGCCTTCAGCCGCTCATTCAAGTCCAGACTGTCATCCACTGCATCACACACCGGCACCACCCCATTCAAATCCACAAAAAAATCATCCGGCAAATGTTCCACTCGAATCGGCTGCTCTTCCGCCATGGCCAGCGCCACCTGCAACACGCTGCTCACCTGGCGCAGGTTCCCCGGCCACGGATGCTGTTCAAACAAGGCCAGCACCTCATCACTCAAGCCCGCCCACTGGGTCGGTTCGCGATGCTGTTGCCACAGCTGCTTGAACAACGCCTGTTTATCAGTGCGCTCCCGTAGCGGCGGCAGTTCCAGGGTCAGGCCACCGATGCGGTAATACAGGTCTTCGCGAAAACGCCCGAGCTGTACTTGCTCCCGCAGCGAGCGGTTGGTGGCGGAGATGATCCGCAAATCCACCGGGTACAATTCGCTGCTGCCTACGGGCTGCACACACCGTTCCTGCAACACCCGCAACAGCCTCGCCTGGGTCGGCAGCGGCATGTCGCCGATCTCGTCGAGGAACAGCGTGCCTTTGTCTGCCTTGCGGATCAGCCCGATGCTGCCTTTCTGGTTGGCGCCGGTGAACGCGCCTTTTTCGTAGCCGAACAGTTCCGACTCCACCAGTTCGGCAGGGATCGCTGCGCAGTTGACGGCGATAAACGCTTGTTGGCTGCGGGAACTGGCCTGGTGCAGGGCTTTGACGAACACTTCCTTGCCGACGCCGGTTTCACCGTGGATCAGCAACGGGATGTCTTTTTCCAGCAGGCGCTCGGCCTGACGTACCGCCTTTTCCACCCGGGCGTCGCCAAAGTGCAGGGTCTTGAGGCTGATGGCCGTGGGGGCGGGTTCGCTGGTTTTTTTGGTTTCCACAAACACACGGGCCTGGACCGGCGCCTGCCTGGGCCGTTTCAACAGGCATTGAAAGCGGTTGCGCCCGGCGGCTTGCAGCGAGAAGGGCAGGCCTTCGGGCTGGTTGAGCAGTTCCAGCAGCGAGACCTTGAACAGGCTGTCGATCAGCACCCGCGACAGGCTGATGCCCAGCAGGTTATCGGCCCGGCGGTTGGCTGACAGTACCTGGCCACTTTCATCAAAGATCAGCAAGCCCGCCCATTGGCTATCAAGGTTGTTCAAGCCGGTATTGAACGTCAGCTGGAAATGCTCACCGCGAAACAGGTTGAGGATCAGCCGGTTCTCTACGGTCTGGCTCATCATCTTGACCATGCCGAGGGTATGGGAGGGCGGCAGGTAGCTGTCGCTGGAGACATCCAGCACCGCGATGATTTCCCGCTGCGCATCGAAGATCGGCGCCGCCGAGCCGGTCATGAAGCGGTTGGCCTTGAGGAAGTGTTCGTCGTGTTCGATATGCACCGCCTGGGCACAGGCCAGGGCGGTGCCGATGGCATTGGTGCCGCTGGAGCGCTCCATCCAGCTGGCGCCGGCGCTGAAGCCACGGGCCAGCGTGGGTTCGATAAAGCGTTGGGTGCCCCAGGAGGTCAACACCTGGCCCTGATTGTCGGCGAGCATGATCAGGCAGTTGGAGTTGCTGAGGATATTCTCGTAGTAGGGCAGCACTTCCTGGTGGGTGGTTTGCACGAGGGAATGCTGGCTTTCCAGCAACTGGCTGACGCCTTCTGCGGGCAGTTGGTCGAAGCTTGGCGTGCTCTGATGATCCAGGCCATAAGCCCGGCAGCGGCGCCAGGAGTCCTGGATGATGGCATCGTGCGCCAGCGGTGTGCTCATGGCGGTGACCCTGTCTTATTGTTGTTATTGGGCTCTATCTCTATCTATGTAGGAGCGAGCTTGCTCGCGAAAAACTTCAGGGCGCCGCGTTCATGCTGGATGAGCGCGTTATCGTTGACGTTCTTCGCGAGCAAGCTCGCTCCTACACAAAGTGTTGTTCAGAACTGTTCATTGTCAACCCGCCGATTGTTCAGTTGTTCAGCCTGACCTGTTCATTTCTGTTCAGAGGCGAATCGGCTTTTTGCCTAACCCGTTGACCGGCCTGGTTTTTGGGTTTTTGGCACGGAACTCGCTCTGTGTTGTTCCTGCCAGAACCATTCCAATAATAAAAAGGTCGTGTCATGTCGTTGACCCTGGAGCACGTCACACGCGTTGTCGAAGGCCAGACCTGGATCGACGACGCCAACCTGCGTTTCGAAGCCGGTTCCTTCAATGTATTGCTGGGCCGCACGCTCTCCGGCAAGACCAGCCTGATGCGCCTGATGGCCGGCCTGGACAAGCCCGACAGCGGGCGCATCCTGATGAACGGCGTCGATGTCACCCAGAAACCGGTGCGTTTGCGCAACGTGTCGATGGTCTATCAACAGTTCATCAACTACCCGACCATGACCGTGTTCGAGAACATCGCCTCGCCGCTGCGCCAGGCCGGTGTGTCTGCCGAGCAGATCCAGAGCAAGGTTCTCGAAACCGCGAAAATGCTGCGTATCGAGAAATTCCTCCAGCGTCATCCCCTGGAACTCTCCGGCGGCCAGCAGCAACGCACGGCCATGGCCCGGGCGCTGGTCAAGGACGCCGAGCTGATCCTGTTCGATGAGCCCCTGGTGAACCTGGATTACAAGCTGCGAGAAGAACTGCGCCAGGAAATGCGCGAGCTGTTCAAGGCGCGCCACACCATCGCGATCTACGCCACCACCGAACCCAACGAAGCCCTGGCCCTGGGCGGCACCACCACGATTCTGCATGAGGGCCGGGTGATTCAGAGCGGCAAGGCGGCCGAGGTCTATCACCAGCCGCAAACCGTGCTGGCGGCCGAGCTGTTTTCCGAACCGCCGATCAACCTGATGCCCGGGCGTATCAGTGGCAACGAAGTGAGCTTCGCCAACTTCGTGCACTTTCCGCTGAACGTTGACCTGCGGCCCATCGGCGAAGGCGAGTTTCGCTTTGGCGTGCGTCCCAGCCATATCAGCCTGGTGCCGAGCAACGACGATGACCTGGAGCTGGCGGTGACCGTGGAGGTCGCCGAGATCAGCGGCTCGGAAACCTTCCTGCACGTGCGCAGCGAACACTTCCTGCTGGTGCTGCACTTGCCCGGCGTGCACGAGTACGACGTCGACGCGCCGATCCGCATCTATATCCCTACCCACAAATTGTTTGTGTTCGATGGCCAGGGACGTTTGGTCCAGGCTCCGGGCCGACGTGTCGCGAGGGTTGCCTGATGGCCGAGATCCATTTGCAGAACCTGGCCCACAGCTACAGCTCAAAGCCAAACGGCCCCGAGGACTACGCGATTCGCGAAATGAACCACGTCTGGGAGCAGGGTGGTGCCTATGCGTTGCTCGGGCCGTCGGGCTGCGGCAAGTCGACCTTGCTCAACATTATCTCCGGCCTGCTCAGCCCGTCCGAAGGCCAGGTGCTGTTCGACACCAAGGTGGTGAACGAGCTGACCCCGGAAAAACGCAACATCGCCCAAGTGTTTCAGTTCCCGGTGGTATACGACACCATGACCGTGTTCGACAACCTGGCCTTTCCCCTGCGAAACCAGGGCATGGCCGAGGCGAAGATTCACAGCAAGGTGCAGGAAATTGCCGAGGTACTCGACCTGCAAAACCTGCTGGGCAAAAAGGCCCGCAACCTTACCGCCGATGAAAAACAGAAAGTCTCCATGGGCCGCGGGCTGGTGCGGGATGACGTGTCGGCGATCCTGTTCGACGAACCGCTGACGGTGATCGACCCGCACCTTAAGTGGAAGCTGCGGCGCAAGCTCAAGCAGATCCACGAGCAGTTCAACATCACCATGGTCTACGTGACCCACGATCAACTGGAAGCCTCGACCTTCGCCGACAAGATCGCGGTGATGTATGGCGGGCAGATCGTGCAGTTCGGCACGCCCCGGGAGTTGTTCGAGCGGCCGAGCCACACCTTTGTCGGCTATTTCATCGGCAGCCCGGGGATGAATCTGATTGAAGTGCAGGCAGAGGCGGGTGGCGTGCGCTTTGCCGGGACACATCTGGCGTTGCCCGAGGCGTTGCAGCAGCGCATTGGCGAAAAGCCCTACAAGAAGCTGCAGGTCGGCATCCGCCCGGAATTTATCCATGTGTGGGATGAGCACAATCCCGACGCGCTACAGGCGCAAGTCACGCATGTCGAAGACCTCGGCACCTACAAGATCATGACCCTCAACCTCGACGGCGCACCGTTGAAGGTGCGCCTGGCCGAAGACAAGCCGGTGCCCGAGGGCCAGGCGTCCATCAGCTTTCCGGGGCAGTGGCTGATGGTGTATGCCGATGACTACTTGCTGGAGGTGCAGCCATGAACAAGGTGCAGAACAACAAGGCCTGGTGGCTGGTATTGCCGGTGTTCCTGCTGGTGGCCTTCAGCGCGGTGATCCCGATGATGACCGTGGTCAACTATTCGGTGCAGGACATCTTCGACCAATCCAGCCGCTACTTCGTCGGCGCCGACTGGTACAAACAGGTGCTGCTGGACCCGCGCCTGCATGACTCGCTGCTGCGCCAGTTCATCTACTCCGCCTGTGTGTTGTTGATCGAGATACCGCTGGGCATCGCCATCGCCCTGACCATGCCCACCAAGGGTCGCTGGTCCTCACTGGTGTTGATCGTGATGGCGATTCCGCTGCTGATTCCGTGGAACGTGGTCGGCACCATCTGGCAGATCTTCGGCCGCGCCGACATCGGCCTGTTGGGTTCAACGCTCAACGCCATGGGCATCAGCTACAACTACGCGGCCAACACCATGGACGCCTGGGTCACGGTGCTGGTGATGGACGTGTGGCACTGGACGTCCCTGGTGGCGTTGCTGTGTTTCTCGGGGCTGCGGGCGATCCCGGATGTGTACTACCAGGCGGCGCGAATTGATCGGGCGTCCAGCTGGGCAGTGTTCCGACATATTCAGCTACCGAAGCTGAAAAGCGTGCTGTTGATCGCCGTGATGCTGCGCTTCATGGACAGCTTCATGATCTACACCGAGCCGTTTGTGCTGACGGGCGGCGGGCCGGGGAATGCCACGACCTTCCTCAGTCAGACCCTTACCCAGATGGCCGTAGGCCAATTCGACCTGGGCCCGGCGGCGGCGTTTTCCCTGGTGTACTTCCTGATCATCCTGTTGGTGTCCTGGCTGTTCTACACCGCCATGACCCACTCCGACGCCAACCGCTGAGGCCGCCAACATGAGCAAGCGCAAGCTGATCCCGCTGCTGATCTACATCCTGTTCCTGCTGGTGCCTATCTACTGGCTGCTGAACATGTCCTTCAAGAGCAACACCGAAATCCTCGGCGGCCTGACCCTGTTTCCCCAGGACTTTACCTTTGCCAACTACAAGGTGATTTTCACTGACCCGAGCTGGTACACCGGCTACCTCAACTCGCTGTACTACGTCAGCCTCAACACGGTGATTTCCCTGAGTGTGGCGCTGCCGGCGGCCTACGCGTTTTCACGCTACCGCTTCCTGGGCGACAAGCACCTGTTCTTCTGGCTGCTGACCAACCGCATGGCGCCGCCGGCGGTGTTTTTGCTGCCGTTCTTCCAGCTGTATTCCTCCATTGGCTTGTTCGATACGCATATCGCGGTGGCTCTGGCTCATTGCCTGTTCAACGTGCCGCTGGCGGTGTGGATTCTCGAAGGATTCATGTCCGGCGTGCCCAAGGAAATCGACGAAACGGCCTACATCGATGGGTACAGCTTCCCCAAGTTTTTCGTAAAGATCTTCATCCCGCTGATTGGCTCGGGGATCGGCGTTACCGCGTTTTTCTGCTTCATGTTTTCCTGGGTCGAACTCCTGCTGGCGCGCACGCTGACCTCGGTGAACGCCAAGCCTATTGCGGCGGTGATGACGCGCACGGTGTCGGCCTCCGGCATCGACTGGGGCGTGCTGGCAGCGGCGGGGGTGTTGACCATCCTGCCGGGCATGCTGGTGATCTGGTTTGTTCGCAACCACGTGGCCAAGGGCTTTGCCCTGGGCCGTGTCTGAGGAGTCGATGATGGAATGGATGGCCTGGACCACCCCGACTGCACTGTTCTTTGCCGCAATTGGCCTGCTGCTGGTGGGCATGACGACCTGGGAATTGCGCTCGCCGAGTATCCCCCGGCGCGGTTTGTTACCGATCAGCACCACCCGTGGTGATCGCTTGTTTATCGGTCTTCTCGGCAGCGCCTACCTGCATTTGTTGGTGATCGGCGTAACCGGCTGGAGCATCTGGGTGGCGTCCGCGCTGTCTCTGGTGTGGCTGTTGTCTGTGATGCGTTGGGGCTAGCTGCCCCTTTTGAACCCCAAAACCAGGAGGTCTCTATGTTCGATAAAAACAATAAGCTGCGACATAGCATTTCATTGGCGGCCGTGCTGGCGCTCAGCGGGCTCAGTGCTGCGGCCTGGGCGGATGCTTATGAAGACGCTGCGAAAAAATGGATCGGCAGTGAATTCAAACCGTCGACCCTCACCGAAGCCCAGCAACTCGAAGAGCTGAAGTGGTTTATCAAGGCTGCGGAGCCGTTTCGCGGGATGAAGATCAACGTGGTGTCGGAAACCCTCACCACCCACGAATACGAGTCCAAGGTGCTGGCCAAGGCTTTCAGCGAAATCACCGGGATCAAGCTGACCCACGACCTGCTGCAGGAAGGCGACGTGGTGGAGAAACTGCAAACCCAGATGCAGTCCGACAAGAATATCTATGACGGCTGGGTCAACGATTCCGACTTGATCGGTACGCACTTTCGCTATGGCAAGACAGAATCCATCACCGACCTGATGGCCAACGAAGGCAAGAACTTCACTTCGCCGACCCTGGACATCAAGGATTTCATCGGTATCTCGTTCACCACCGCGCCGGACGGCAAGATCTACCAATTGCCCGACCAGCAGTTCGCCAACCTGTACTGGTTCCGCGCCGACTGGTTTGAGCGGGCGGACCTGAAAGCCAAGTTCAAGGAAAAGTATGGCTATGAACTGGGCGTACCGGTGAACTGGTCGGCCTACGAAGACATCGCCAAATTCTTCAGCGAGGACGTCAAGGAAATCGACGGCAAGCGCGTCTACGGGCACATGGACTACGGCAAAAAAGACCCGTCCCTCGGCTGGCGTTTCACCGATGCCTGGTTCTCCATGGCCGGTGGCGGCGACAAAGGCCTGCCCAACGGTTTACCGGTGGACGAATGGGGCATTCGCGTGGAGGACTGCCACCCGGTGGGCTCCAGTGTGACCCGTGGCGGCGACACCAACGGCCCGGCGGCGGTGTTTGCCACGCAGAAATACGTGGACTGGATGAAGGCCTACGCGCCACCGGAAGCGGCGGGCATGACCTTCTCCGAATCCGGTCCGGTGCCATCCCAGGGCAACATCGCCCAGCAGATTTTCTGGTACACCGCGTTTACCGCCGACATGACCAAGCCGGGCTTGCCGGTGGTGAACGCCGATGGCACGCCGAAGTGGCGCATGGCGCCATCACCCGTCGGGCCGTATTGGGAAAAGGGCATGAAGAAAGGGTATCAGGACGTAGGTTCTTGGACCTTCCTCAAGTCGACACCCGAGAAGCAGAAACTCGCGGCCTGGCTGTACGCGCAGTTCGTGACCTCGAAAACCGTTTCGCTGAAGAAAACCATCGTTGGCCTGACACCGATTCGTGAGTCTGACATCAACTCCCAGGCCATGACCGACCTGGCGCCGAAACTCGGCGGGTTGGTGGAGTTCTACCGCAGCCCGGCCCGCGTGGAGTGGACCCCGACCGGCACCAACGTACCGGACTATCCACGGTTGGCACAATTGTGGTGGAGCCATATTTCGGAAGCGGCCAGCGGAGAGAAGACGCCGCAGCAGGCGCTGGACGGGTTGGCCAAGGATCAGGACGCGATCATGACGCGCCTGGAACGCTCCAAGGTGCAGCCGATTTGCGGGCCTAAGATGAACGAGGAACGGGACGCGCAATACTGGTTCGACCAGCCGGGTGCGCCGAAGCCTAAGTTGGCGAATGAGAAGCCACAGGGTGAGACGGTTAGCTATAACGAGTTGCTGAAGTCGTGGGAGGCGGCGCGCAAGTAACCCAGACGCAGGAGATCAAAAATGTGGGAGCGGGCTTGCTCGCGAAGGCGGTGGATCAGTCAGCAGATATGTGACTGACAGACCGCTTTCGCGAGCAAGCCCGCTCCCACATTGGGTTTGCGGTGTTTTCGAATTTAGTGTGGTTTCAGACAATCCAGCGCCTGATCAGCCAAGGTTCGGGCCATCTCGATGAGGTGCACGGTATTTCGGAAGCGGCCAGCGGAGAGAAGACGCCGCAGCAGGCGCTGGACGGGTTGGCCAAGGATCAGGACGCGCCTGGAACGCTCCAAGGTGCAGCCGATTTGCGGGCCTAAGATGAACGAGGAACGGGACGCGCAGTACTGGTTCGACCAGCCGGGCGCGCCGAAGCCTAAGTTGGCGAATGAGAAGCCACAGGGTGAGACGGTTAGCTATAACGAGTTGCTCAAGTCGTGGGAGGCGGCGCGCAAGTAACCCAGACGCAGGAGATCAAAAATGTGGGAGCGGGCTTGCTCGCGAAGGCGGTGGATCAGTCAGCAGATATGTGACTGACAGACCGCTTTCGCGAGCAAGGCCGCTCCCACATTTGATTGGTGGCGCCTCAGAAAAGAGGTCTACTTGGGATACAGCGGCGGCAAGCTGGTGCTGTCCCCCGCAGGGTCCTGCTCACGCTCCGCCATCGGAATTGCCTTCACCGCCCGCCACAATTCCTCACCCTGCCAATACTGGCCACTCTCGCTGTACAGCGCGCCGTTCAACCCGTCCAGCGCATCCGACAACGGCACAAACCGCGCCGCCATATCCGCCAGGGTTTCCGGTTGTTGCCGTGCCCAGGCATCCAGTGCCTGACGCGTGGCCTGCGGGTCATTGGCCTGGCTCGCCCGCTTGAGGTCGTCCAGCAAGGTGCGCGGGCTTGGGCCGGTTTGCGCGGCACGCAGGATTGCCGGCTGCCAGCGCGCACGCCACCACAAACCGAAGCCCAGCAGGGTGGTGCAGGCCAGGATCAGGCTGGTCAGTTGCCAGACCCACAGGCTGTCATTGTCCGGCGCGGTGATCACCGTTGGGCTGGCCGGCGTGTCGACGATCAGGCTCGGGTTGGTCGCCACTTGCAGGGTGCGCGCCGGCAGGCTGGTGCGTTCCAGGTGGTCTTCGTGGGTGTTCCACCACACCACTTCCACCGCCGGCAGTTCCAGTGCGCCGACACGGTTGGGCACCAGGGCTTCGCGGTCTTCACGGCTGCCGATCAGGCCACGGTCGTTGTTCTGGTTGCTCAGCACCGGTTGGTCCGGGTAGCGGCGCAGGCCGGGGATGTCGCTCAGCGCCAGCGGCGGCAGTTGCGCGCCGGCCAGGCCTTCGGCTTTCAAGGTGAGGCTGCGGGTCAGGGAGTCGCCGACCTGTACGTGATCGGGCTCGGGGTTCCAGCTTTCCGTCAGCGTCAGGCTGCGTGCCGGCAGCCAGGGAGTGTCGGCCGGGTACATTGCCGGCTTGGCCTTGACGGTCAGCGACAACTCCGGCGAGCTGACGTGGATCAGTTTGCCGGGCTTGGAGCCTTGGGGGTTGTTGTCCTGGGCGGGCCGGGGCTCTACCAGGGTGGCGCTGAACGTCTGCGTCGGAATGGTCAGCGTGCCGCTGTGCTGCGGGTAGATGGCATAGCGGGTTTCGATCACGCCATGGCGTATGCCGTTGATGACTTTTTCGTAGGTGCGCGACTCGCCCAATTGTTCGATGCGTGTATCGGCAACCTGCAACGGCGTGAGGCTGCTGTCGTCGTACAGCGACACCGAGTGGTAGACGCGCACGGTCAACAGCGCCTGGGCCTGGACGTAGACGCTGTCCTGATCGAGGTTGGTTTCGATGAACACCGGGGCCAGTTGGGCCTCGGGGTTCTGGCTGACGGTTTCCACCACTTGCAGGGTGATCGGCTGGGTCTTGAGTTCGCCGATCTGCAACGGTGGAATCACCACGGTGCCGTTCTGCCTGGGCAGCAGGGTGATGATCCAGCGGGTGGTGGCGTGGTTGTCGCCGGCCAAGGTGGTGAGCTGGTTGATCTGACGGGTGCCGCTGACTTCAAACAGCGGGTCGAGTGGCGCCAGGTCCGGTTTGCCGAACAGCGTGACATCGTTGGACTCCACCGTCAGTTCCACCGTCTCCCCGGAATTGATGCGGCTGCGGTCGACACTGGCCACCAGGCCGGCTGCCTGGGCCTGACTGGCCCACAACGCGAGGGTGAGAAGAAGGGTGGTGCAGCGGTTCATCGAGTCTTGTCCTGATGTTGTTGCTGTTCATACCAGAATTTA
The DNA here is from genome assembly GCF_011765255.1 of Pseudomonas sp. AN3A02. Lineage (NCBI taxonomy): Bacteria > Pseudomonadati > Pseudomonadota > Gammaproteobacteria > Pseudomonadales > Pseudomonadaceae > Pseudomonas > Pseudomonas sp. AN3A02. Next base: position 232,673 of record NZ_JAARNI010000006.1, on the reverse strand, counting down.
CGTCGCAGCAGCTCGCCGGGGTTGTCCGGGATCTGCCGCAGCCATTGTTCCAGGGCCTGGCGCTGTTCGCCTTCAAGGGTGCCGTTTGCGGGGCGCAGCGGCGGGGTGGTGGTTTGCTCATCACCCAACTCGCTGCCGGGTACCTCGTTGCTGCCGGCGTGGGGCGTGGCCCCGGTTTGCGTGTCGGTCGCGCCGGGCTGGCCCTGGCCTTGGGACGTCTGCTCGCCACCGGTGGCGGTCTGGCTGCTGGCGCCAGGTTGCGCAGTCTGGCCGGGTTGCGTGGTTTCGTCATCCTCGTTTTTTGCCGGTTTGGCCGGCTCGGTTTTTTCCGGTTCCTGCTGCATCAGGCTTTCCACCAGCGCTTTGTTCTTCAGCGCCGGCTGCAAGTCGGGCTGGGCTTCGAGGGCTTGTTCGTAGGCGTCGATCGCCGCCTCCAGCTCGCCGCTTTTGGCCAGGGCATTGCCTCGATTGTAGTGGGAATAGGCGTCGCTGCCCTCGGCAAACCGCTTGGCAGCTTCGGCATAGTTGCCCGCTTCATACAGCGCGACGCCTTGCCATTGCGGGTCTTCGAAATGCTCGGCAGCCTCGGCCGGGCGTTTTTTCTTCAGCAGCAGTTGGCCCTGTTGGTCGGGGCGCAACCACAGGTCCTGGAAGTCGAAGGCATAGCTGGGCTGCGGCGCGCCCAACAGCAGCAGCGGCAGGAAGAACAGCCAGCCACGGCGCCCGGCGCAGGCGGCCAGCAGCAACAGCGGCAAGAGTAGCCAGTAACCCTGGTCGGCCCAGGTGTCGAGGTGCAGCAGTTGGCCGTCATTGCGCAGGCTTTGCGGGCCGTCCAGCAGGCCGAGGTAGCGCAGGTCCTTGTCGTCCAGACGGGCCTGGCGGTAGCGACCGCCCATTTCGCTGGCGAAGGCCTTGAGGGTCGGGCTGTCGAGACGCGGTACGAGGATTGCGCCCTGGGCGTCCTTGAGGAATTCGCCGCTTTCCTGGGTCACCGGCGTGCCTTCACGGCTGCCGATGCCGAGGATCGACAAGCTTGGCGCCTGGTTGCTTTGCAATTGCAGGCGGATGCCCTGGCGCTCCTGCTTGGACAACGACGAGCCGATCAGCAGCAGCCGGCCCTGGCCGAGACCGCCATGCTTGAGCAGGCTCAGGGCTTTTTCCACCGCCAAATCGGCGCGGTGGCCGGGCTCGGGCATGATCGAGGGGCGCAGGGCTTCCAGCAGGTTATGGCTGGTGGCCAGGTCGTCCGAAAGCGGCACCAGGGTGTGGGCGCTGCCGGCGTAGACCACGATGGCAGTCTGCGCATCGCTGCGGGCCTGGAGCAAGTCGAACAGCTTGCGCCGCGCCTGTTCGAGGCGGCTGGGCGGGCTGTCGGTGGCGAGCATTTCCGGGGTCAGTTCAAGCAACACCACCAGCGGGTCGGAGGGTTTCTGGCTGGGCTGCTCGACGCGCTCCCAGCTCGGGCCGAGCAACGCCAGCACGGCCAGCAGCCAGGCGATGCCGAGCACCACCCACGGTGATTTGCTTTCGCGGCCACTGCCGCCGCTGAGCAAGGCGGCATGGAACGCCGGCGGCAGAATCATCTGCCAGCGCCCGGCGCGTTTCTGGCGGTGCCACAACTGCCACAGCAACCAGCCGAGCAGCGGCAACAGCAACAGCCACCAGGGGCGGAACCAGTGCGGCCACAAGGCGATCATCGACGCCTCCGCAAACGCAGGCGTTTGAGGCGTTCGCGCCATTCAGGATTGGGTTGCAGGAAACGGCCCTTGCTCGAGAGTTTGTTGAACAGCCGTTGCAGGGCGTTATCCGGCCAGCGCTCCTGGATTACCAGCAGCATGCTGAGGATCAGCGCCAACGCCAGCGGCGCGCTGTACAGCGCTTGCGCAGGGCGCGCCTGAGTCGGTTGCTGGGCCACGGGTTCAAGCTGGTCGAGGGTTTCCTTGACCTTCAACAGTTCATTGCCGTCGCGGGCGCGAAAGTAGCGGCCGCCGGTGGCCTCGGCGATGGCCTTGAGGGCCGGTTCGTCAAGATCCAGGCTCGGGTTGACGCCAAGAACGCCCAGGGACCCGGTTTCCTCGGGGTCTGCGCCGATGCCGATCGGGTAGATTTTCACGCCTTCTTCAGCGGCCAGGCGGGCGGCGGTCAGCGGGTCGATTTCGCCGGCATTGTTGGCGCCGTCGGTGACCAGGATCAGCACTCGGCTTTGGGCCGGACGCTGGCGCAGGCGCTTGAGGGCCAGGCCGATGGCGTCGCCTATTGCGGTGTTTTTACCGGCGATGCCGATTCGTGCTTCATCGAGCCAAGTGCGCACGGTGCGTCGGTCAAAGGTCAGCGGCGCTTGCAGATAAGCCTGGCTGCCGAACAGGATCAATCCCACGCGGTCACCTTCGCGGCCTTCCAGGAAATCCCCCAGCAGGTGCTTGACCAGGCTCAGGCGGCTGACGTCCTCGTCCTGCCATTGCATGTCGGGGAAGTCCATTGAGCCGGAAACGTCCACGGCCACCAGCAAGTCGCGGCCGCTGGCTGCAATCGGCAAGGGTTCGCCGAGCCATTCCGGGCGGGCGGCGGCGGTCAACAGCAGCAGCCACAGGAACACGAACGGCGCTTGCTGGCGCCAGCCCGGCAGGTTGACCCGCGCACGGCGGCGGGCCAGGCCTTCGAGGTCGCTGAGGAAGCTGACTTTCAGCGCCGGCTCGCCACTGTCGGCCACCGGCAGGATGAGGCGCAGCAACCACGGCAGTGGCAACAGGGCAAAGATCCACGGCCAGGCGAACTCAAACATGTTTGCGAATCCAGGTGTCGACGGCTTGGGTCAGGCCGGCGATGGCCTTGTCGTCGAGTTTGCATTCGGGCTTGTAGGCACCTTCCACCAGCACCATCCAGCGAGTCAGGCCGGCAGCGGGGCAACGGTTGTCGAGGAATGCCAGCCACTTTCGGCCGTTTAGGGTGTGGCTCTGGCTGTAGGGATAGTCATTGCGGCACAGACGTTTGAGCAGGCCGTTGAGTTGTTGCAGCCAGGCACCGGCCGGCGCGCCGTCGTAGGGTTTGGGCATCAGGGCCAGCTCGGCGAGGGCGGCGATGCGCAACGGGTCCAGGGGCTGTTCGGCGCGGGCCAACGGGCGCTTGGCCGGCAGGAAACGCCGCAGCGACCACAAGCCCCAGCCCGCCAGCGGGAGGATCAGCAGCAACAGCCACCAGCCCGGCGCCGGCGGCCAGAAGCCGATCACCGGCGGGGCGATCAGGGGTTGCAGTTGGTCGAGGCTGCTCATTGCTTTTTAACCGGGCGTTGCGGGTTCAGGTATTCGCGCAGTTGCTCGACCATTTCACCCTGGGTACTCAAGGGCATCAACAGCACCCGCAGCTTTTGCGCGAGCAATTCCCAACGTGCGCTGCGGGCTTCGGCCTGGGCCTTGTAGGCCTGGCGCAGGTCAAAATTCAGGGTGTCCAGTTCCAGCTGGGCGCCACGTTCTGCGAAGCGAAGCAGGCCGGCGGCGGGCAGGGCGTGGTCCAGCGGGTCGGACACCGGCAACAGCAGCAGGTCGCAATGCCGAGACAGCAGGCTCAGCTGTTGCTCGGCACCTTCGGTCAGGGCGCGCTCGTCGCAGATCACAATCACCAGGCTGCCCGGGCGCAAAACTTCCCGGGCCCGGCGCAAGGCCATGCCGAGGGCGTCGGCCTCCGGGCGGCGTTCGGTGTTGAGGCTCTGGTTGACCCGCACCAGACGGTTGAGCAGTTGCAGCAGGCTTTGCTTGCTGCGCCGGGGTTTGATTTCGTAGTGCTCGCTGTCGCCGAATACCAGCCCGCCGACCCGGTCGTTATGGCCCAGTGCCGCCCAGCCGATCAGGCTCGCCGCCTGGGCCGCCAGCACCGACTTGAACATCTGCCCCGAGCCGAAAAACAGCCGGCAGCTTTGTTCCACCATGATGAAGATCGGCCGTTCGCGCTCTTCATGGAACAATTTGGTATGGGGCTCCTGGGTACGTGCGGTGACGCGCCAGTCGATGGTGCGTACGTCGTCGCCAGCCTGATACACCCGCACCTGATCGAAGTCGACCCCGCGCCCGCGCAGTTTCGAGTGGTGCAGGCCGATCAGCGGGCTGCGCTGGCTCGGCGTGGAAAACAACTGCACTTCCCGGACGCGATGGCGCATCTCGATCAATTCGCTCAAGGTGACACGGGTTCCATCGCTAGCGTTCATGGGCGTCAAGCGACGGCAACGACGTCGAGAATGCGTTGCACCACACGGTCCTGGTCGATACCGGCCGCTTCAGCTTCGAACGACAGGATGATCCGGTGACGCAGCACGTCGAACAGCACCGCCTGGATGTCTTCCGGGCTGACGAAGTCGCGACCGGCCAGCCAGGCGTGGGCCCGGGCGCAGCGGTCCAGGGCAATCGAGCCGCGCGGGCTGGCGCCATAGGCAATCCACTCGGCCATTTCCGGGTCGAACTTGGCCGGGGTACGGGTGGCCATCACCAGTTGCACCAGGTATTCCTCCACCGCGTCGGCCATGTACAGGCCGAGGATTTCCTTGCGCGCGGCGAATATCGCCTGCTGGCTGACCCGGCGCTCGGGCTTGGTTTCGCCGTTGAGCGCTTCGCCACGGGCTTGCTGCAGGATGCGGCGCTCGACAGCGGCGTCCGGGAAGCCGATTTTCACGTGCATCAGGAAACGGTCGAGCTGGGCTTCAGGCAGCGGGTAGGTGCCTTCCTGCTCGATCGGGTTTTGCGTGGCCATTACCAGAAACAGTGGCGACAGCTCATAGGTACTGCGCCCGACACTGACCTGGCGCTCGGCCATGGCTTCGAGCAATGCCGACTGCACCTTGGCCGGGGCCCGGTTGATTTCGTCCGCCAGCACCAGGTTGTGGAAGATCGGGCCTTGCTGGAACACGAAACTGCCGGTTTCCGGACGATAGATCTCGGTGCCGGTGATGTCGGCGGGCAGCAGGTCGGGGGTGAACTGGATCCGATGGAACTGTGCTTCGATCCCTTCGGCAAGCTCCTTGATGGCCTTGGTCTTGGCCAGCCCGGGAGCGCCTTCAACCAGCATATGGCCATCGGCAAGCAGGGCAATGAGCAAGCGCTCGATGAGTTTTTCCTGGCCGAGAATCTGCGTTGAAAGAAAGGTTCGCAGCGCAAGCAGCGCTTCACGATGTTCCATCGATGACGGTTCCTGGAGGGGTGAGACTGGGCATTGCGAAAAATGCCAGGCCTGGGGGCGTTACTTTAATGCATCGCAGGGGCTGGCGACTAACGGCGTGGGGGGTATTTTTGGGAAATGTGGGAAATTTCCGAAGATTTTGCCGACGGGCACCTGCCGTTGTGGCGAGGGAGCTTGCTCCCGCTGGGCTGCGCAGCAGCCCCAATAAGGCTGTCGAGTTTTTCCAGGAAGAACGCAGTAGGCTGGTTTGGGGCCGCTGCGCAGCCCAGCGGGAGCAAGCTCCCTCGCCACATTGTGCGGGTTTGGCAGCTAGGCCCGGATATAGGTCCCGGTGCCCTTGAGAATGTTCTGCAGGGTTGCCTCCACTTCGGCCAGGTCCGACGCGGCGGTGCCGTGGGTGATTTCCAGATGATCGCTGCCGCCCAACGCATCGGCATCCGCTGCGCCAATTTCCACCAGCAACGTCGTGGCACTCAGGGTGATCTTCAGCCCGTCAAGGGTCGACGGCTCGTAATCCCAGGTGATCTCCACCTCGTCCTCATCCGGATAACGGGTCACCATGAACATCTCGCCCTTGTCGCCGTGGCAGCAGAGCATGGCCATGTTGTCTTCTTCGTCATCGCACGGGTTGACGATCAGGTGGGCGGTGGTGAGTTGCAATGGCATGGTTAATCCTGTCTGGGGGAGGGCGAAGCAGGGCAATTGTGCCATTACGGCGAATTTTGTGCTGCATCGTGTGTCAGACCTTTTGGCATGACCTGGCGGGCTACATCAGTCATTTCCGATACTCGGCGCCCCGGGATTTCTCCGAAAACACCCGGTTGCCCAAGTCGCAACCCGCCAGCAGCGTGCCGATGACCGAATATGTCGCAGCGTCGCAAGCAGCCTGCTTCCTACACTCGTTAAGCTGCGCAACGGATGTGCCCTGCCGGGAGTCTGACCTGCCCGTCGTACCGTCACCTGGCAAGGTGCGCATCTTATGGAAGTTGAATGTGACCTCATTGTCTTGTCCAGCTTCACCCACCTGTCACTCTGAATTCGTTACTGTAGACCGCGAACAGAGCTGACGGTCTCCCCGCAAGGGGATAACACGCGACGCTTCCATCAATAACAAGCCCAAGCGGAGTACCACAGATGGCGTTCTTCACCGCAGCCAGCAAAGCCGACTTCCAGCACCAACTGCAAGCGGCACTGGCGCAGCACATCAGTGAACAGGCACTGCCACAAGTGGCGCTGTTCGCTGAACAATTTTTCGGCATTATTTCCCTGGATGAACTGACCCAGCGTCGCTTGTCCGACCTGGCCGGTTGCACCCTGTCTGCCTGGCGCCTGCTTGAGCGCTTTGATCACAACCAACCGCAAGTGCGGGTCTACAACCCCGATTACGAACGTCATGGCTGGCAATCGACCCACACCGCGGTCGAAGTGCTGCACCACGACTTGCCATTCCTGGTGGACTCGGTACGCACCGAGCTGAACCGCCGTGGCTACAGCATCCATACCCTGCAAACCACCGTGCTCAGCGTGCGTCGTGGCAAGAAGGGCGAGTTGCTGGAAATCCTGCCGAAAGGCACCCAGGGCGAAGACGTTCAGCAAGAATCGCTGATGTACCTGGAAATCGACCGTTGCGCCAACGCCGCCGAGCTGAGTGTCCTGAGCAAGGAACTTGAGCAGGTGCTGGGCGAAGTGCGCGTTGCTGTCGCCGATTTCGAACCGATGAAGGCCAAGGTCCAGGAACTGCTGGCCGGTATCGATGCCAGCTCGTACGTGATCGACGGCGAAGAAAAAGCCGAGATCAAGAGCTTCCTGGAATGGCTGGTGGGCAACCACTTCACCTTCCTCGGCTATGAAGAGTTTGTGGTACGTGACGAGGCGGATGGCGGTCATATCGAATATGACACTCACTCGTTCCTCGGTCTGACCAAGCTGCTGCGCCCGGGCCTGACGGCCGATGACCTGCGCATCGAAGACTATGCAGTGAACTACCTGCGTGAGCCGGCTGTGCTGTCGTTCGCCAAGGCTGCTCACCCAAGCCGCGTCCACCGCCCGGCCTACCCTGACTACGTGTCGATCCGCCAGATCGATGCCACCGGCAAGGTCGTCAAGGAATGCCGCTTCATGGGCCTCTACACCTCCTCGGTGTACGGCGAAAGCGTGCGAGTGATTCCTTACATCCGTCGCAAGGTTGCGGAAATCGAGCGTCGTTCGGGCTTCCAGGCCAAGGCGCACTTGGGCAAGGAATTGGCCCAGGTGGTCGAAGTACTGCCCCGTGATGACCTGTTCCAGACCCCGGTGGACGAGCTGTTCAGCACCGTGATGTCGATCGTGCAGATCCAGGAACGCAACAAGATCCGCGTGTTCCTGCGCAAAGACCCGTACGGTCGCTTCTGCTACTGCCTGGCCTATGTGCCGCGCGACATCTATTCCACCGAAGTGCGCCAGAAGATCCAGCAAGTCCTGATGGATCGCCTGAAAGCCTCGGACTGCGAGTTCTGGACCTTCTTCTCCGAGTCCGTACTGGCTCGCGTCCAACTGATCCTGCGGGTAGACCCGAAGAACCGCCTGGACATCGATCCGCTGCAACTGGAAAAAGAAGTGGTGCAGGCCTGCCGCAGCTGGCAGGACGACTACTCCAGCCTGGTGGTGGAAAGCTTCGGCGAAGCCCACGGCACCAACGTGCTGGCGGATTTCCCGAAAGGCTTCCCGGCCGGGTATCGTGAGCGTTTTGCGGCACATTCGGCCGTGGTCGACATGCAGCACTTGCTCAGCCTCACCGAAGCCAACCCGCTGGTGATGAGCTTCTACCAGCCATTGGGCCAGGTTTCCGGTCAGCGCGAGTTGCACTGCAAGCTGTATCACGCCGACACCCCGCTGGCACTGTCCGACGTACTGCCGATCCTGGAAAATCTCGGCCTGCGTGTACTGGGTGAATTCCCGTACCGCTTGCGTCATGCCAATGGCCGCGAGTTCTGGATTCACGATTTCGCGTTCACCGCCGCTGAAGGCCTGAACCTCGACATCCAGCAGCTCAACGACACCCTGCAGGACGCGTTCGTGCACATCGTCAACGGCGATGCCGAGAACGACGCGTTCAACCGCCTGGTACTGACCGCCGGCCTGCCTTGGCGCGACGTGGCGCTGCTGCGTGCCTACGCCCGTTACCTGAAGCAGATTCGCCTGGGCTTCGACCTGGGTTACATCGCCAGCACCCTGAACAACCACACCGACATCGCCCGCGAGTTGACTCGGTTGTTCAAGACTCGCTTCTACTTGGCGCGCAAGCTCACCGCCGAAGACCTGGAAGACAAGCAGCAACGTCTGGAGCAAGCGATCCTCACGGCCCTGGACGACGTTCAGGTGCTCAACGAAGACCGCATCCTGCGTCGCTACCTGGACCTGATCAAGGCTACCTTGCGGACCAACTTCTACCAGGCGGATGCCAACGGTCAGAACAAGTCGTACTTCAGCTTCAAGTTCAACCCGCACGCCATTCCAGAATTGCCGAAGCCGGTGCCGAAGTTTGAAATCTTCGTCTACTCGCCACGGGTTGAAGGCGTGCACCTGCGCTTTGGTAACGTTGCACGCGGCGGCCTGCGCTGGTCTGACCGTGAAGAAGACTTCCGCACCGAAGTGCTGGGCCTGGTAAAAGCCCAGCAAGTGAAGAACTCGGTGATCGTGCCGGTGGGCGCCAAGGGCGGTTTCCTGCCGCGTCGCCTGCCACTGGGCGGCGGTCGGGACGAGATCGCGGCCGAGGGCATCGCCTGCTACCGCATCTTCATTTCCGGCCTGCTGGACATCACCGACAACCTGAAAGACGGCGCCCTGGTGCCTCCGTTGAACGTGGTGCGCCACGACAACGATGACCCGTACCTGGTGGTGGCAGCGGACAAGGGCACTGCGACCTTCTCCGACATCGCCAACGGCATCGCCATCGACTATGGCTTCTGGCTGGGTGACGCGTTCGCTTCCGGCGGTTCTGCCGGTTACGACCACAAGAAAATGGGCATTACCGCCAAGGGTGCGTGGGTCGGCGTGCAGCGTCACTTCCGTGAGCGCGGCATCAACGTCCAGCAAGACAGCATCACCGTGGTGGGCGTGGGCGACATGGCCGGCGACGTGTTCGGCAACGGCCTGTTGATGTCCGACAAGCTGCAACTGGTCGCGGCCTTCAACCACCTGCACATCTTCATCGATCCAAACCCGACCCCGGCCAACAGCTTCGCTGAACGTCAGCGCCTGTTCGACTTGCCGCGCTCGTCCTGGACCGACTACGACACCAGCATCATGTCGGAAGGTGGCGGTATCTTCTCGCGCAGCGCGAAGAGCATTGCCATCTCGGCGCAGATGAAAGAACGCTTCGACATCCAGGCCGACAAGCTGACCCCGACCGAACTGCTGAACGCCTTGCTCAAGGCGCCGGTAGACCTGTTGTGGAACGGCGGTATCGGTACTTACGTCAAGGCCAGCACCGAAAGCCATGCCGATGTGGGCGACAAGGCCAACGACGCCCTGCGCGTCAACGGCAACGAGTTGCGCTGCAAGGTAGTGGGCGAGGGCGGTAACCTCGGCATGACCCAATTGGGCCGTGTGGAATTCGGCCTCAATGGCGGCGGTTCCAACACCGACTTCATCGACAATGCCGGTGGTGTGGACTGCTCCGACCACGAAGTGAACATCAAGATCCTGCTCAACGAAGTGGTGCAGGCTGGTGACATGACCGACAAGCAGCGCAACCAGTTGCTGGCGAGCATGACCGACGAAGTCGGCAGCCTGGTGTTGGGCAACAACTATAAGCAGACCCAGGCCCTGTCCCTGGCTGCCCGCAAAGCCTTCGAGCGAGCGGCCGAGTACAAGCGCCTGATGAGCGACCTGGAAAGCCGTGGCAAGCTGGACCGCGCCATCGAATACCTGCCTTCGGAAGATCAACTGACCGAGCGTGCCGCCACCGGCAAGGGCCTGACCCGTCCGGAGCTGTCGGTACTGATCTCTTACAGCAAGATCGACCTCAAGGAAGCGTTGCTCAAGTCTCTGGTACCGGATGACGACTACCTGACCCGCGACATGGAAACCGCGTTCCCGCCGAGCCTGGTGGCGAAGTTCTCCGAAGCCATGCGTCGCCATCGTCTGAAGCGCGAGATCGTCAGCACCCAGATCGCCAACGACCTGGTCAACCACATGGGCATCACCTTTGTTCAGCGGTTGAAAGAGTCCACCGGCATGAGCCCGGCTAACGTGGCCGGTGCTTACGTGATCGTGCGTGACATCTTCCACCTCCCGCACTGGTTCCGTCAGATCGAAGCCCTGGACCACCAGGTTTCGGCTGAAGTGCAACTGGCGCTGATGGACGAACTGATGCGCCTGGGCCGCCGTGCCACACGCTGGTTCCTGCGCAGCCGTCGCAACGAGCAGGATGCTGCCCGTGACGTCGCGCACTTCGGTCCGCACCTGGCAGCGTTGGGCCTCAAGCTCGACGAACTGCTGGAAGGTCCGACCCGCGAAGGCTGGCAGAACCGGTACCAGGCCTATGTCGAAGCCGGTGTGCCTGAACTGTTGGCGCGCATGGTTGCAGGCACTACCCACCTGTACACCTTGCTGCCGATCATCGAAGCCGCTGACGTGACCGGTCAGAGCGCAGCGGACGTGGCCAAGGCGTACTTCGCCGTGGGCAGCGCCCTGGACTTGCCGTGGTACCTGCAGCAGATCAGCGATCTGCCGGTGGGCAACAACTGGCAGGCCCAGGCCCGCGAAGCCTTCCGCGACGACGTGGACTGGCAGCAACGGGCGATCACCATCAAGGTTCTGCAAATGGCCGATGCGCCGGAAGACATGGAAGCCCGCGTGGCCCTGTGGCTTGAGCAGAACGCGAGCATGGTGGAGCGCTGGCGCGCAATGATGGTGGAGATTCGTGCTGCGGTCGGTACGGACTACGCCATGTACGCGGTGGCCAACCGTGAGTTGCTGGACCTGGCGATGAGCGGCCAGTCGGTGCTGTAACGGGTCTGACTGAGCGTTAAAACAAAAAGCCCGGTATCGAAAGATGCCGGGCTTTTTTTGTTCATTGAGTGGGTGGGTGGTTAACCCTGTGGCGAGGGGGCTTGTCCCCCGTTGGGCTGCGCAGCAGCCCTAAAACCGCAAACGCATTTTCCAAATGAATGTGGTGCTTGCATTGGGGCTGCTGCGCAGCCCAACGGGGGACAAGCCCCCTCGCCACAAGTCAGCGGTGCTCCTAATTGCTGCGTAGCAGCTTGGCCTCCAGATAATCCAGATGGTGGGTCATCAAGGTGACGGCTGTACCGGCATCGCCTTGCTCCACCGCATCCACAATCGCCCTGTGCTCCTGCCACGCGCAATACGTGCAGGCCTTGGCCTCAAATTGCGCAATCGCCAACGAGGTCAACGGCACCAGGCTGTTGAGAAACTGCGCCAACGGCGCGTTACCCGCTATCGCCGCCAGTTGCAGGTGAAACTCCCCGGAAAGCCGAATCGCTGGCCCGCGTTGGTCGCGCTCGATGCATTCCCGTTCCCGCGCAATCAACTCTCGCAACTGTCGTACCTGCGCTGGCTCCGCATTAGCACACGCCAACTGCACCACGGTGATTTCCGTCAGGCGCCGGGCCTCGAGAATCTGCCGGGTTTGTTGGGCATCGGGTGCCGCCACCTGGGCCCGGTGGTTGGGACGCAGGATGATCACTTGTTGGTGCGACAGTCGCGCCAGCACTCGGCGAATGACGCTGCGGCTGACACCAAAACTTTGCCCGAGGCTCTCCTCGGTAAAACGGCTGGCGGGGGCGATGCGTTGCTCGAGAATGGCGTCGAACAGTGCCGGGTAGATGTCGTCCACCGAGAGTTTCGGCTTGCCCACCAGGCGCAACGGCGTAAAGGGGAAAGGGGTGTGCAGGGCGTGAGCGGTCATGCGCGGTCTCCTGGAAGTCAGCTACCCAGATGGTCATCCGGGATGTTCAAGCGAATGCCCATGCGCAAGCCTTCCTGCAGGATGTGCCGGCGCATTTCGGCGCTGGCCAGGGCGCTGTTTTTGTTGCGGATCGCGCGCACCACGGCGTCGTTTTCCTGCAAGCGTTCCGCCAGGTGTTCGGGGGAGTTGCGCAGCACCTGGGCGCTTTGCTTGAGGGCATTGCTGGTCTGTTGCACCACGTTCTGGAAGATCGGGTTGGAAGTCAGGGCGAACAGTTCTTCGTGGAACGCGATGTAGGCGTTCATCCCGGCTTCGCTGTCGCCGGCGTCGAGGGCTTCGCGCATGTCCATCAGGGTCAGGCGCAGTTGCCCGACTTCCTTGCTGCTGATGGATTGCGCCACTAAACCTACGATAAACGGCTCGAGGGTGTAGCGCAGTTGCAGGATGTCTTCGAGGCTGGCGTCGGCCACGCCGCTGTCCTGGGCCTGGGATTCGCTGAGGGTGGTCTCCAGCACCACCACGCCCTTGCCGGGCATGGAACGCACCAGGCCGAGGGTTTCGAGCACGATCACTGCTTCGCGCAGGCTTGGGCGGCTGATGCCCATTTGCTCGGCCAGTTCACGCTGGCCGGGCAGCATCTCGCCGCGCCGCCACTGACCCCTCGCCAGGGCGGCGCGCAGTTTTTCTACCACTGAATTGACTACGGTTGACGAGGTGATCACGTGTGGCTCCCTTTAAATTGGACTGTCTGCTTTGTGTGGCGAGAGAGCTTGCTCCCGCTGGGGCGCGAAGCGGCCCCAAAAAATGGGCCTGCTGCGCAGTCCAGCGGGAGCAAGCTCCCTCGCCACAGGGGATGAGTCAGTCTCATCAGAACTCTTGGTGGGCAGGCAAGACCGGCTTCTTGGCCTGGAATGCATACCCTTGCTGTCCGTCCAGCACCTTGTTGGCGCGCTGGATATCGATGTCCTTCTCCCAACGGGCGATGGCCACGGTGGCGACACAGTTGCCGATCAGGTTGGTCAGCGCCCGGCCAATGCCCATGAACCAGTCCACCGCCAATACCAGCACCAGGCCTACCACTGGAATCGCCGGAATCGCGGTCAGTGTCGCCGCCAGAATCACCAGTGCCGAGCCCGGAATCCCGTGGGCGCCCTTGGAGGTGATCAGCGACACCAGCAGGATGGTCAGCAGGTCGGTCATCGACAGCGGTGTGCCGGTGGCGTTGGCGATAAACACGATGGCGAGGGTCAGGTAGATCGAAAAACCGTCGAGGTTGAACGAGTACCCGGTCGGAATCACCAGGCCCACGGTGGAGCTGCCAATCCCGAGGTGCTCCAGTTTACGCATGATTTGGGGCAGCACTGCGTCGGAGGAGGCGGTGCCCATCACTATCAACAGCTCTTCCCGCAGGTACTTGAGCAGCGGCAGCATCCGCAGGCCCGACAGGCGCATCACCAGGCCGAGAATCACCGCGACGAACAGGAAGCAGGTGAGGTAGAACAGGCCCACCAGGCTGCCCAGGTGTTGCAGGGAATCCAGGCCATAAGTACTGGTGGTGAAGGCGATGGCGCCGAACACGCCGATGGGCGCCAGGCGCACGATCATGCCCATGATGCGGAAGATCACGTGGCTCAGTTCGTTGATCAACCGTGAGATCCCGGAAGCAGCTTCGCCCACCAGGTTCAGCGCGCTGCCGAACAGCACCGAGAACAACAGCACTTGCAGCACGTTGTTGTCAGCGAAGGCGCCGATCACCGAGTTGGGGATCAGGTCCATCAGGAATTGGCTGGTGCCCTTGATGTGCTGGCCTTTGTCGGCCAGCTCATTCAAGCCGGCAGACGACAGTTGTTCCAGGTGAATATTGGCGCCAGTGCCGATTCCGGTGCTGAAGGCCATGATCAGGCCGATCACCAGGGCCACGGTGGTCAGTGCTTCGAAGTAGATCACCGACTTGAGGCCGATGCGTCCGACTTTCTTCAAGTCGCCGGCGCCGGAAATACCGCTGACCACCACGCAGAATACGATCAGGCCAATCAGCATTTTGATCAGCTTGATAAAGCCGTCACCCAGGGGTTTGAGTTGCGAGGAAAATTCGGGAAGGGCGAGGCCGCAGATTATGCCGATGATCAGGCCAATCACGACTTGCAGGAAAATCGAACGCGAGCACCATCTGAGCATGGGAAGGATCTCTATTCGGTGCCCTGGTGGGTCCAGGGCTTAATTGTTGTGGTCTGACCGGTATGTCCAGTGCGGGGCCAGTCTACGCTCGGGTTTTTTCAAGTCGCAAGTAAATATTACGTGGATGGCCGGTCCCGGTCTGACCAGTTGGTGCGTAAGGTCTGTGCTTGAGCGGTTGGCGGCGGGAATTTTTTTTCGCTTATCATCCGCAGCTTGGCCAAACAGGTGAGCTATGGATATTCCGGGACTGACGACGGATGAGAATGGCCTGACGCGCTGTACATGGCGCATGGCCGCAGTGGAATACCCGGATTACCACGACCATGAATGGGGCGTGCCGGTGGCTGATGACATTGCGCTTTACGAGAAGATTTGCCTGGAGGGTTTTCAGGCGGGCATGGCGTGGATCACCATCCTGCGCAAGCGCGAGGCGTTTCGACGGGCGTTCGAGGGCTTTGATTTTCGCCGGGTGGCGCAGTACACCGAGCAGGATATCGAGCGGCTGATGGCCGACCCGGGTATCGTGCGCAATCGCGCCAAGATCGTGTCCACCATCAACAACGCCCGGCGCGCTTGTGAGCTGGTGGATGAGACCGGTTCGCTGGCGGCGTGGTTGTGGTCATTTGAGCCGTCCGCCGATGAGCGCCCGGCGCAGGTCGACCTGGCATACTGGACGGCCAACCCGACTTCAGCCGCTTCAACGCGCTTGTCCAAGGCCCTGAAAAAGCGCGGCTGGAGCTACGTGGGGCCGACCACGATGTATGCGTTCATGCAGGCGATGGGCATGGTCAACGACCACCTTGAAGGCTGTATCTGCCGGCAGCAGATCGAAGATCGGCGCCGGCAATTCAAACGGCCTTAGTGTGGCAGCGGTGTGAGTACGTCGGCCTTGTCATCCATCACCATCACCACCAGCAATTTCGCCGGTTGAGTCTGGCTGGCATTGCTCGATTCAAAGTGCCGCGAGCCAGCCGGTTCGTAGAACGATTGGCCGACCTTGTAGGTGATCGCCTTCTCATCGTTGACCCGCGAGGTGATTTCACCCTCCAGCACGTAGGCCACGGCAGTGCCGGTGTGGCTGTGGGGCACGGTGGCCTGGCCCGGCGCATAGTCCACGGTGAGCATCACGGTTTTCTTGCCGGGGACGTTGGTCAGGGCGTGTTCCTGCAAGACGTTGATCTTTTCCTGGTTGTATACCGGGTCGTGGGCAAAGGCGCTTAACGAGGCCAGCAGCAGGGTGGTGCCGAGCAGTACTTTCATGGTGAGGCTTCCGAGTGAGTCGAGACCCGTTCACCCTAGGCCCCGATCCGGATTTGACCAATAGCCAATCCGGCGGAAATTCCCTCAGCCAATCTGTTGCAGGATGTCCCGCACCACGTCCAGCGCCGGGTCGATGTCCAGGGTTTCGATCGCGCCAAACCCGATCTTCAGCCCCTCGCGTACCGGTGTGTCGTGAAAAAACACGCTCAGCGGATAGAGCCCCACGTCCGCCTCCCGTGCCAGTCGGGTGAGCTGCGGGATATTCACCGGCACCTTGCACAGTGCGGCCAGATGGAACCCGGCCACGGTGGGCACCACTTCGAACCACGGCGAGAGGTCCCCCGCCAGGCGCTGCAGAATCCGTTCCCGGCGCCCGGCATACACCCCATGGCAGCGCCGAATGTGCTTGAGCAGGTAGCCTTCGCTGATGAACTTGGCCAGGGCCCATTGCGGCAGGGTGGAGCTGTGCTGGTCGGTGAGTTGCTTGGCCTTGAGCACCGCGCCAAAAATCGCCGGCGGTAACACCGTGTAGCCCAGGCGCAACTCCGGCAGGAGGGTTTTCGAGAAGGTCCCGACATAGGCGACCACGCCGCGGGTGTCCATGCTTTGCAGGGAATCGGTGGGGCGGCCCTCGTAGCGGAATTCGCTGTCGTAGTCATCCTCGATCACGATGGCGCCCAGCGCCAGCGCACGTGCCAGCAATGCCTCACGGCGCGGCACGCTCATGGGCATGCCCAGGGGAAACTGATGGGACGGTGTCACGTAGATCAGCCGCGTGCCGTCGGGAATCAAGTCGACCCGCAGGCCGTGCTCGTCCACCGGCACGCCCACCACGGTCGCCCCCATGGCGTCGAACATCAGTCGCACCGGGGGGTAGCCGGGGTCTTCCATGGCGACGACGCTGCCCGGCTCCAGCACCACGCGGGCGATCAGGTCGAGCGCCTGCTGGGCGCCGTTGGTGACTACGATGTCGTCTTCGCTGCACCTGACCCCACGGGAAAACGCGATATGCCCGGCGATTGCACTGCGCAGGGCCGGCAAACCTTCCGGCCGGCTGTAGAAGCCGCTGTCCTGTGAGATACGGCGCAAGGCATCGAGGGTGCAGCGCCGCCATTCATCCTGGGGGAACTGGCTGCGGGCCGTGGCGCCGCCGATAAAGTCCCGGCTCGGGCGGGTCTCACGGCTGGGGTGGCCCATGGGAGCGGGAAGGGCCTGCCACTTGGCCAGGTTGGCGGCGCAGGCGAGGTCGGCGGCACTTTGCAGGTGTTCGCGGCGCGTGGCCCAGGCGTTGACGAACGTGCCACGGCCGATCCTGCCGACCAACAACCCTTCGTAGGTCAGCGCCGCGTAGGTGTCTGAGACCGTCTTGCGCGACACGCCCAGTTGCAGGGCCAGCAAGCGGCTGGGAGGCAATTGCGACCCGGCCACCAGTTGTCCCGACTCAATGGCCGTGCGCAGTTGCTGGTAAAGCTGTTCGGCCAGGTCCTTGCGGCCCTTGATAACGACGTGCAGTTCCATGGTTCATCCAGAGGCAAGCAATCACCCGCAAGATTACCGCAAGTCACCCGCCAGCCGAATCAGGACAGGAAACCGCCGTCCACATTCAGCGAAACGCCGGTGGTGTAGCTCGACGCATCGCTGGCCAGGTACAGCACCGCGCCGGCCATTTCGCTCGGGTCGGCCACACGCTTGAGGGGAATCTGCGCCAGGGCCATTTTCAGGATCGAGTCGTTCTTCACCAGCGCCGAGGCGAACTTGGTGTCGGTCAGGCCCGGCAGCAGTGCGTTGCAACGAATGCCGAACGGCGCGCATTCCTTGGCGAAGACTTTGGTCATGTTGATCACGGCGGCCTTGGTCACCGAGTAGATGCCCTGGAACACACCCGGGGAAATCCCGTTGATCGAGGCCACGTTGATGATGCTGCCACCGCCGTTTTCGCGCATCAGCTTGCCGGCTTCCACGGACATGAAGAAGTAGCCGCGAATGTTCACGTCGACGGTTTTCTGGAACGCGCCCAGGTCGGTGTCCAGCACGTTGCAGAACTGCGGGTTGGTGGCGGCGTTGTTGACCAGGATATCCAGGCGGCCGAACTGTTCGCGGATCGCGGCAAACACGTTGGTGATCTGTTCCATTTCGCCGATATGGCAGGCGATGGCGGTGGCCTTGCCGCCGTCGGCGATAATCGCGTCGGCCACGTGCTGGCAGCCGTCGATCTTGCGGCTCGACACGATCACGTGGGCGCCTTGCTGGGCCAGCAACTTGGCGATGGCTTCACCGATACCGCGGCTGGCGCCGGAAACGAAAGCGATCTTGCCGTCGAGGTCGAACAGTTGAGTCTTGGACATGGTTTTTCCTTGAAGAGGGTCAGAGGGAAGACTGTTTGATGACGTTCAGGCTCATCTGCTCCAGCAGCTTGTTCATATGAATGAACTGCGCAAAGCGTTTGTCCTGGGTCTGGCCATGGAAGAAGCGGTAGTAGATCTGCTGCACGATGCCGGCCAGGCGGAACAGGCCGTAGGTGTAGTAGAAGTCGAAATTGTCGATCTGGATCCCGGAGCGTTCGGCGTAGTAGTCGACGAACTGGCGGCGGGTGAGCATGCCGGGAGCGTTGCTTGGCTGGCGGCGCATCAGTTGCACCGGCGCCGGGTCGGCCGCTTCGATCCAGTAGGCGAGGGTGTTGCCCAGGTCCATCAGCGGGTCGCCGAGGGTGGTCAGCTCCCAGTCCAGCACGCCGATGATCTGCATCGGGTTATGCGGGTCGAGGATCACGTTGTCGAAGCGGTAGTCGTTGTGGACGATGCTCGAGGTGGGGTGGTCGGCGGGCATCTTGTCGTTGAGCCAGGCACGCACGGCTTCCCAGCTCGGCGCGTCAGGGGTCAGGGCCTTTTCGTAACGGTCGCTCCAGCCGCGAATCTGCCGCTCCACATAACCTTCAGGCTTGCCCAGGTCGGCCAGGCCGCAGGCGGTGTAGTCGACCTGGTGCAGCTCGACGAACTTGTCGATAAAGCTTTTGCACAAGGCTTCGGTTTTCGCCGCGTCCAGGCCCAGCTCCGGCGGCAGGTCAGAGCGCAGGATGATCCCGTTGACCCGCTCCATCACGTAGAACTCGGCGCCGATCACCGACTCGTCGGTGCAGTGCACATAGGCTTTGGGACAATACGGGAAACCGTCCTTGAGTTGGTTGAGAATCCGGTATTCGCGGCCCATGTCGTGGGCGGACTTGGCCTTGTGGCCAAAGGGCGGGCGACGCAGCACGAATTCCTGGCCGGGGTATTCCAGCAGGTACGTCAGGTTCGAGGCGCCACCCGGGAACTGGCTGATGTTGACGCTGCCACTCAAGCCCGGGATATGGGCCTTGAGGTAGGGATCGATGAGGCTGGCATCAAGTTCTTCGCCGGGGCGAATCTGGGTCGATTGGTCATTAAGCGCCATGCTTATCCCTTCTGCTTATTCTTAAGGCCTTGGACTATTGGCTAATCTAATGCGCGCGGCCGCCCAGCTACAAGGTTGGGGCGGCTTAATAGGTTAGCGTGTTGGCCGATGATCAGCGGGCTTGATGTGTTCAGATCACCAGAATTGCGCGCCCGCCGGGGCTGCAGGACAGGTTGGCACCTATTTCGACTTTCGCCAGGTCGACGCCCAAACCGGCAAGAAGGTTGTTGACCAATGGGTCGAGGAGCGGGCTGAGCACCCCGGAGATGATGCCGGTGAGGAGATTGAGCACGCCCGTCACCAGGCCGACCACCAGATTCAGCACCAATCCCAAGAGCCCGCCTTGTGTAGGTGGATGGTTGATCAACTGGATGCCACTGAGGGTGTTGCTCAAGCTGCCTACCACGTTACTCGAACTGAAACTGAAGTAGGCGGGGGGCTGCTTCACCTCGGGCGGCGACGCGTAGGTGTGATTGCGAGTGGTCTTGGCCACGCTGCTGTCGACTCTCAGGCTGATGCCGCCTACGCCATAGGGTTGCCGAGGATCGCAGACGCCCTTGCTGCAGGTTCGTATGCCCAGGTCGAGCAATGGAAACTCGTCGACACTCAGCGGGGCGGTGGAAGAAAACAGGTTTTTCGGGTCGATCTGGCCGACCATCAACCGCACGGCAGATGTGGTGCCCACCACCGACAACGATTTGTCCGCAGGCCCGTTGCAGCGATGACCGGTCACCTCGCTACTGCCGCTGGCCGCCTCCAGGGCCACGTCGAGTTGGGTGCCGATTTTCGGATCCAGGGAGCTGCCCAACAACAGCCCCAGCAGGCCTGTCACTCCACTTACCACATCGTTCAGCACGCCAACCACGGGCAAGTTCACGGAGATCAAGGTTCTGACTTGCGCGGTCCTGACATAAATCGGCTGGGTGGCGATCAGCTTCGGGTTGCCGATGGCGGATATCTGCGCCGGTTCAATCACCTTTGTCTTGACCGTGATATTCAGCAATCCCAGCACATCCACCGGCAGCTCCACCGCCACGGCGTTGTACTTGTTCGACAGTTGCACAAACCCCTGGATCAGGTTGAACAGTTGCAGGTTGACGTCCAGGGCGCTCTTGTCGGTGCCGTTCTGGATGGTCAGCAGGTCGCCCAGGTGCAGGATCTTCGTGCCGGGAGCAATCAGCTTGATCGCTTCCAGGTTATTGATCACCACCTTGACCGCATCGCCCCCCAGTTTGAGAACATCAATTGCGGCCTGGATCAAATCGCCGACGCTGGCGTTGGTCTTGAGCAGTTCGTCGTAGTTGCCGGCGCTGACCTTCAGTTGAATGGCCAACGCGTCCAGGTAGCTGAGCAGGCTGATATCGGTGTTGATCAACCCCTCCCAGCCCACCGCGTTGATTTGCAACTTGCCCCCCAGCAGCCCGCCGATCAGCGCGTTGAGTGCTGCGGACTTGGTGCTGTCGACGGTCAACAGCGTGCTGCGAATGGTCAGCACGGCGACCGGCGGCGCGGGTACTACGGCCACGGCCACTGCCTGCAACTGGATGGTCGACTCGAAAGGGCCGGGGGTGAACAGCATGAAGAGACCGTTGGCGATGCTGGTGACCACGCGATGGGTGGCGATGACCTGAATCGCATCGGCTTTTGAGGGATTGGGACTGAAGGTGCGCATGAAGTCAGCGCCGGTGACCAACGTGCCGCAGGCGGTGGCCAGGGTACGGTTTTCGTTGATTGGGAAGTTATTGCGGGTCGCGCTTTGGATCGCGAATTGCGCGGCGTTGGTATTCGGGGAGACGCAGGCGCCGCCGCGGGTCACCACCTCCAGCGCAGCGGTGTCGGCAATCCGTTGCAGCTTGCGCTTTTCCAGGTACAGCCGGCCGCTGTCGACCACCAGCAGCAGAAACAACAGCGCAATCGCGAGGGTCATCGCGCCCATCAGACCTATCGCACCGCGTTGGCGGGCCGGGCCGAATCCATGGCAAACCATCCTGCGTTCCTTCGCCGGTCCTGCACCGGCGTCCTGAGCGTCCCCGCAAGCAGTGTAGTCAGGATTTGGATGATTGCTGGCTATTAGCCATTATTTCTTCGGTGGCAGTGTCACGGGCGTCAGTACGGGCCGGCCGGCGAAGTATTCCAGCAAGTTGTCTGCCACGCGCTGCACGGTGTCATGGGCAGCTTCCGGCGACAGGCCGGCGACGTGGGGCGTGAGCACGGTGTTGCTGAGGAGCTTCAAGGCATCCGGCACTTTGGGTTCATCGTCGAACACATCCAGCGCTGCGCCGCCGATGCGCCGTTGCTCCAGGGCGGTGATCAGGTCGGCAGTGACTATCACGCTGCCGCGGCCGATGTTCACCAGAAAACCATTGGGGCCAAGGGCGTCGAGGGCCTGGCGGTCGATCAAATGCCGGGTGCTGGCGCCGCCCGGCGTGGCCAGGATCAGGAAGTCCGAAGCCCGCGCCAGTTCCACGGCGGTGGCGCAGTAGGTGTAGTCGACGTCCTCGCGGGGCTGACGGTTGTGGTAACTCACTTCCATGCCAAACCCCAGCGCTGCACGCTTGGCGATCTCCAGGCCTACGGCGCCCAGTCCAAGAATGCCCAACTGCTTGCCGGCGAGGGAAGGGCGCATCACCTTGGGCCATTCGCTGCGCCGTACCGCAGCGTCTGCCCGGGGAATGTCACGCACCAGCGACAGCAGCAGAGCCATGGCGTGGTCGGCTACCGACGGTGCATTCACGCCCGCGCCATTGGTGACCACGATCCCACGGTTGCTGGCGGCTTGCAGGTCAACGTGTTCATAGCCGGCGCCGACCACGCAGATGATCTCCAGCAGCGGCAGCGCGGCGATTTCCTCGGCGTACAAACCCAGCGGGCCACGGGTCAGCACCGCCTGGATCTGCCCGCCGTGGGTCTTGATTGCCTTGGCGCGTTCGGCCGGGGTCGGCGCGAGGATCACGTGAAAGCCATTGCCTTCGATGATCGGCAGGTAGTCGTTGATGGTTTCAACCAGGACCAGAACGGTGACGGGCATGCGAGGGCTCTTCCTGAAGGGTTTGAGGGGTTGAGTATGCGACATTTTGTCGGAATGAATCCCGCGACAGGCGAAGAAAAATCGGACGCCCGCCGGGCATTGATACTCCGGCGGGCGTTTCAGGGGGAGGTTAAAAGCAGATATCTGCCGCCTTCACACGCTTCACAAACGCCCCAGCCAAGGTTCCATTGTGATGCTCGATAATTGCCTCGGCCGATAACGCCGGAGTGTCCATGCAGGTATGGCCATCTTCCGGCAGCACTACCGAGAACCCCAGCTCGACGGCCACTCGGCACGTTGTGTCGATGCAGTACTGGGTTTTCATCCCGACGATCACCAGTTCATTCACCTGTGCCGCCGCCAGTTGCTGCGCCAGCTCGGTGCCGAGAAAACAGCTGGGCCGGGTTTTATTGAAAACCGTGTCGCGAGCCTCATCAACCTCCAGCGCTGGCCAGAGCTGCCATAACGGGCTGCCCGCCTCGATGGGCGAACCCGCCGGGCCGGTGTGGCGCGCTGCAAAAACCGGCACGCCAGCGTGTCGCGCTCGTTGAATCAACTGGTTGATGTTGTCGAGTACGCGCTGGCGTTCGTAGGGTTTTTGCGGACCATCGTACAGACCGGTCTGCATGTCGATGACCAGCAGGGCGGGGCGCTTGTTGTCAGGCATGGTACTGCTCCTTGTGGTTGCCAGATGGCGGAGCAATAAAAAGGCCCCGTCCATTGCTGGCGGGGCCTTGGGTAAATCCGGGTGGCTTAGTTTGCGCGCCACTCACAGCTACCACACGACCCGCCAAAAGCGGTCGTGGTGGTGGTGCGGGTGAGGGCCTGCTGAATAAGGTTCATGGGCCGATCATGCTGGCGCTGGCGTTTGGATGTCAACGCATCAACCGAGGTTTTTTTCCGGGATCAGGAGATTTCTGGCAGCGGTGAGGAATTCGTCGGACAGGCTATTGCCTTTGGTCGCACGGGCCAGGGTGAGGGCGCCGACCATCATCGCGTACTGGGCAATGGCGGCCTGCCGGTCACCTTCGGGTGTTCCGGTTGCCTGGGTAGTGGCCAGGATTCCCATGGACGCTTCAAAGCCCTGGATAAAGCTGCGTTGCAACGCGCTGTCGACGGCTTCATGGCACATCTCCCCGGCAAACGCCGCCACCGGGCAACTGTCCCCGGGGTTGTCACGATTGGCCGCCGACAGATACGGATCAATCAACGCCAGTCGCGCCGCCTCGGGCTCAGGGTTTTGCTCGAGCCTGGCCTGCCAACGCAGGCTCGATTGTTCGAACGCCCGGTTACAGGCTTCCGTGGCCAGCGCCTCGCGGGACTCGAAGTGGCCGTAGAAACCGCCATGGGTCAGCCCGGCGGCGGCCATCACGTCCGACACGCTGATGCCGTGGATGCCCCGCTCACGAAACAGCCGCGTGGCGGCCTCGACGATGATTTCGCGGTTGAGTTCGGCTTGTTTGCGGGACACGCGTGGCATCGGGGGCTCTCTGGATCAGGTTGTGGCAGGAATAGGCGGCATCATAAAACGTTTAGCTGGCGTACTGCGCAATCCCGTTGCCGAACGACCAGTTTTCCCTCTTGACCTCCACCAGGCTGATAAACACGTCTTCGAGGCGTACCGCGAGTTCACGGTTCAGGCTCTCGGCGATGGTCTTGTACAACAGCTTTTTCTGCTCGGTGCTGCGGCCTTCGTTCAAGGTGATCTGGATGATCACCAGGTTGTCGCTGCGCTGGATACCCAGGTACTCAGGGTCATAGATGAAGTGGTGTTCATCGTGCTCGGTGAGGATCTGGAAATTGTCGTGCTCGGGCACGCCGATGGCCGTGTGCATGGCGTTATAGATCAGTACGCCGACGCGTTTGGCGTAGGTGACGTCGGGGTTTTTCCGAAGGTCTATGCGCACGATTGGCATGGCAGATATTCCAGTGAGAGGCGTGGCATTAAAAATACATGACAGCTGGAATTTATAAAATAGATTTTTAATGAAATATAAAAACGGTACTCATCAAACCTCTCCAATCACCTGCTCCGCACAACCATTCCTCAGCTAAGTCTTTGCTTATTCAAGCGAATCCCGGACAATCGCGCCCCTGTTTCGGTCGTGGCGCTGCCTGTCAGGTTTTTCTGACTCGCCCCGACTGAGTGAATGCGGAGATCCGAACGGATGAATGATCAGGCCAATAGCGTCGACGAACGCTACGCAACGACACCTGCAACCCTCACAAGCTGGAGCCGCCAGGACACCACCTGGATGCTCGGGCTGTTCGGTACGGCCATCGGCGCCGGCACCTTGTTCCTGCCGATCAACGCGGGCCTTGGCGGCTTCTGGCCGTTGGTGATCCTCGCGCTGCTGGCGTTCCCGATGACGTTTTTCGCTCACCGTGGCCTGACCCGCTTTGTACTCTCGGGCCGTGAAGGCTCGGATATCACCGACGTGGTCGAGGAACACTTCGGCCTTAAGGCCGGTGCCGCGATCACCTTGCTGTACTTCTTCGCGATCTTCCCGATCCTGCTGATCTACAGCGTGGCGCTGACCAACACCGTCGGCAGCTTCATGGAGCATCAACTGCACATCGCACCGCCACCGCGGGCGATCCTGTCGCTGGTGCTGATCCTCGGCCTGCTGGCCGTGGTGCGTTGTGGCGAGCAGGTGATCGTCAAGGCCATGAGCCTGATGGTGTATCCGTTTATCGTTGCCTTGCTGTTCCTGGCGGTGTACCTGGTGCCGCACTGGAATGGCGGCATCCTCAGCACCGCCAGCACCGTGCCGGCCCCGTCGGCGCTGCTGCATACCCTGTGGCTGGCAATTCCGGTGATGGTGTTCTCGTTCAACCACTCGCCGATCATCTCGGCCTTTGCGGTGGACCAGAAGCGCCAGTACGGCGAACACGCTGAAGAACGCAGCTCGCAGATCCTGTCCCGGGCGCACATCCTGATGGTGGTGATGGTGCTGTTCTTCGTGTTCAGTTGCGTCCTGACCCTGTCCCCGGCGCAGTTGGCCGAAGCCAAGGCGCAGAACCTGTCGATCCTGTCGTACCTGGCGAACCACTTCAGTAACCCGACCATCGCGTTCGCCGCGCCGCTGATCGCGTTTGTGGCGATTGCCAAGTCGTTCCTGGGCCACTACATCGGCGCCAGTGAAGGCCTCAAGGGCCTGGTGCTCAAAAGCGGCCGTCGTCCCGCTGCCAAGACCCTGGACCGCATGACGGCTGCCTTCATGCTGGTGGTGTGCTGGATAGTCGCCACTCTCAACCCGAGCATCCTCGGCATGATCGAGACCCTGGGCGGGCCGATCATTGCGTCGATCCTGTTCCTGATGCCGATGTACGCGATCCGCAAGGTACCGGCGATGGCCAAGTACCGTGGCCAGGCGTCCAACGTGTTTGTGACGGCGGTGGGCCTGGTGGCGATTACCGCGCTGATTTACTCGCTGATGTCCTGACAGCACCCGGTTTCAGTGCAATGATCACGGCCAATTCGCAGACTGCGGATTGGCCGTTTTTTTTGCCAGGGAATTAGGGATTGAACATCAAGCCTGAGAGCGACTCCACGCCGAACCGTGCACAAGACTTGCTGGCCGGCCTGTCCATCGCCGGCTTGCTGCTGCCCGAGGCCGTGGCCTATTCCAGCATCGCCGCGTTGCCGCCCCAGGCAGGCGTGATCGCCTTGTTCGCCGGGTTACTGTGCTACGGCCTGTTCGGTACCAGCCGCTTCGCGATCGTCTCCGCCACGTCATCCTCGGCAGCGGTGCTGGCGGCAGCCACCGCGACGCTGGCGGGGGACGACCCGACACTCAGGTTGAGCCTGGCAATGGGCCTGGTAATGGTGACCGGGGCGTTTTTCCTGCTGGCCGGGTTGCTCAAGCTGGGCGGGCTGACCTCGTTTATCGCCAAGCCGGTGCTGCGTGGCTTTGCCTTCGGGCTGGCGTTGACGATCATCCTCAAGCAACTGGCCAGCGTGGTGGGCGTACACCTGACCGATAACAACCTGATTCGCTTCCTGCCCCAACTCCTGGAGCAACTGCCTCGTTGGAACTGGGCCGCCGCAGCAGTCGCGGGTGTCGCATTGCTCTTGCTGTGGCTGTGCGCGCGGGTCCGGCGCCTGCCGGGGGGATTGCTGGTGGTGATCCTCGGGATAGCCGCCGGCCAGTGGCTGGATTTGCAGGCCCATGGCGTGGCATTGATCGGTGTGATCGACCTGCACCTGGAGTTTGCGCACCTTCCGGTATTGCCGTTCGCCGACTGGCTGCGCCTGGGGGAGCTGGCGTTTGCCATGGTGATGATTCTTTACGCCGAGTCCTACGGCTCCATCAGCTCATTCGCCCTCAAGCATGGCGATCGCGTGTCATCCAACCGTGACCTGCTGGCGCTGGGGGCTGCCAACCTGCTGTCCGGGCTGTTTCAGGGTATGCCCGCCGGGGCCGGTTACTCGGCGACGTCGGCCAATGAGGCAGCGGGCGCCAATTCCCGACTGGCGGGGGCGGTCGCGGCGCTGGTGGTGTTGCTGATTGTCCTTACAGTGCTGCCGTTAGTTGCACTGACGCCGGAGCCGGTGCTCGCCGCCATCGTTATCTACGCCTTGGGTCGGGGCTTGAGCCTGCAACCCTTGGGCCGCTATTTCTCCTGGCGGCGCGACCGGTTGCTGGTGATTTGCGCGGTGGCGGCGGTGTTGGTGCTCGGCGTGCTGGACGGTCTGCTGGTGGCGGTCGGCATCAGCGTGGTGTTGATGCTGCGCCAGATGTCGTCGGCGGATGTGCGTGAGCTGGGGCGCATTGACGGTGGGCATGATTTTGTCGACTTGCTGCATCACCCGAGCGCCGAACAGATCCCGGGTGTTCTGATCGTGCGGCCCAGCGAAGCGCTGTTCTTTGCGAATGCCGAGCGAGTGCTGGGAGCGGTGTTGAGCCTGATGCGGCACGCTACGTTCCCGGTGCACACGGTGGTGCTCAGCCTGGAAGAATCGCCTGACCTCGATGGCACCACCATCGAGGCGTTGCAGGCGTTTTTCGTCCAGGTGCAAGGGGAGGGCAAGTGCCTGGTGCTGGCCCGCGTACGGCATGAGGCACAGGAGGTGTTGCAGACGTTGCCTGAAGCGTGCGCGCCGCAGGTGCTGATCAGCGGGTTGAGTGTCGATGGTGCGGTGCAACTCGCGTTGCAACCCACCGCCTGAATGCAAAAAGCCCCGACTAGTCGGGGCTTTTTATTGAAGCGAGGCTTAACGGCGGCGGAACAACGGCAACGGTTCATCCGTCGCCGCCTGGTACGTCACCGAGAAATCCTTGAGGCTTTCCAGCGCTTCATACGGGTCTTTGTCTGCGCGCAAGGCGAAGGCATCGAACCCGCAACGGCGCAGGTAGAACAACTGGTCGCGCAGCACATCACCAATCGCCCGCAGCTCGCCCTTGTAACCATAACGGTCACGCAGCAGGCGGGCGTTGGAGTAGTTGCGACCGTCGGTGAAGGCAGGGAAGTTCAGGGCGATGACCTGGAAGTGCTCCACGTCATCACCGATCTCTTCGGCTTCTTCATCGGCGTCGAGCCACACACCCAGGCCGCCGTCGCGGGCCTTGAGGGCGTGAGCGTGCTCGCGCCACAGGGCCAGCGGCACGATCAGGTCGTCGCAGTTGGAGATGCCATCGAAGCTCGCGTCCTTGGGCAGCAGGTGCCAGGTTTCGTCGAGGACTTCGTTGTTCTTAATGATTCGCTGCATAGACGCGCTCCTTGAACAGGTCAATGCCGATGCGCTGGTAGGTGTCGATGAAACGCTCATCTTCGGTGCGCTGTTCAACGTACACGTCGATCAGCTTGCCGATCACGTCAGGCATGACTTCCTGGGCGAAGGACGGGCCGAGGATCTTGCCCAGGCTCGCATCGCGGCTGGCGCTGCCACCCAGGGACACTTGGTAGAATTCTTCGCCTTTCTTGTCCACGCCCAGGATGCCGATGTGGCCGACGTGGTGGTGACCACAGGCGTTCATGCAACCGGAGATGTTCAGGTCCAGCTCGCCGATGTCGAACAGGTAGTCCAGGTCGTCGAACCGGCGCTGGATCGATTCGGCAATCGGGATCGACTTGGCGTTGGCCAGGGAGCAGAAATCGCCGCCCGGGCAGCAGATGATGTCGGTCAGCAAGCCGATGTTCGGCGTGGCAAAACCCTGCTCGCGCAACTCGCCCCACAGGGTGAACAGCTGAGACTGTTCGACGTCGGCGAGGATGATGTTCTGCTCGTGGGAGGTGCGCAGTTGGCCGAAGCTGTAGCGCTCGGCCAGGTCGGCGACGCCGTCCAGTTGCTTGTCGGTGATATCGCCCGGTGCAACACCGGTAGGTTTCAGCGACAGGGTCACGGCCACATAGCCCGGCTTCTTGTGAGCCAGGGTGTTGCGGGTGCGCCAGCGGGCGAAACCCGGGTGCTGCTGGTCGAGCTCGGCCAACTCGGCGTCCTGATTGCTCAGGGCCTTGTAGTCCGGGTCGACAAAGTGTTTGGCGACGCGGTGCACTTCGGCTTCGGTCAGGGTGGTCTGGCCGCCGCGCAGGTGCTCCATCTCGGCGTCGACCTTCTGGGCAAACACCTCAGGGGTCAGCGCTTTGACCAGGATCTTGATCCGGGCCTTGTATTTGTTGTCACGACGGCCATAGCGGTTGTAGACCCGCAGGATCGCGTCGAGGTAGCTCAACAGGTCCTGCCACGGCAGGAATTCGTTGATGAACGCACCGACCACCGGCGTACGGCCTAGGCCACCGCCGACGAGAACACGGAAGCCCAACTCGCCCGCCGCGTTATGCACCGGCTCCAGGCCGATATCGTGCACTTCGATGGCTGCGCGGTCCGAGGTCGAGCCGTTGATGGCGATCTTGAACTTGCGCGGCAGGTAGGCGAATTCCGGGTGGAAGGTGGTCCATTGACGGACGATTTCACACCATGGGCGCGGGTCGATCAGCTCGTCAGCGGCGACGCCGGCGAACTGGTCGGTGGTGACGTTGCGCAGGCAGTTACCGCTGGTCTGAATGGCGTGCATCTGCACGGTGGCCAATTCAGCCAGGATGTCCGGCACGTCTTCCAGGGCCGGCCAGTTGAACTGCACGTTCTGGCGGGTACTGATGTGGGCGTAGCCTTTGTCGAAGTCGCGGGCAATCTTGGCCATCATGCGCGTCTGACGGGAAGTCAGTTGGCCATAAGGCACGGCAACCCGCAGCATCGGCGCAAAGCGCTGAACATAAAGGCCATTTTGCAGGCGCAGAGGGCGGAACTCTTCTTCGCTCAGTTCGCCTGCCAGATAGCGTCGGGTCTGATCACGGAACTGCTTGACGCGGTCCTCGATGATGCGCTGATCGTATTCGTCGTATACGTACATATAGGTCCTGTTCTCGGCAAATCTGCGCGCACGGCCGCGCACTCCCAACGGAGCCGGCGCACGATACCAGTTTGCGTTTATGCGCAAAAGTGATGTTTGAGTATATGCAAATAACCAAATCGACTAATGAGAACCGTTATCGCGATACCCACATTTGTCATGCGGGCAATCATGATCTTTACTGTGCTCGTGTCTTTATGCAATCACCTATAAAACCGACAAGAGGCGATGCTATGAGCAATCCGACCAAAGCCCGCAAAAGTGACAGCAGTGTCGATGCCTGGGCCATTCTGTTCTTGATTATCCTGGTGGTTTCCACTGCCGTGTTCTGGGTCAGCCATCAATAAAAGGACGTTACCGAGCCCTGCTGCCCGACAATCGGCAATTAGCCGAGATTGATCGGCCCGATGCCATTATCATGGGCCGTCATTTCCAAGGGCTCAGACAACGATGTTGAAGGTTCTCTGCAAGTGCTTGCTGGTGCTGAGCATGCCGTTCTGGGCTGTTGCCCAGGCGACGTCGGTGGTGTTTCTCAACCCTGGCAATTCGACTGAGGCCTTCTGGGTCAGCTACGCGCAATTCATGCAGGCCGCCGCCAGGGACCTCGGCCTGGATTTGCGTGTGCGCTATTCCGAGCGCAACCCCGAGGCCACACTGGTGCAGGCCCGTGAGGCGTTGCAAGGCACAGAGCGTCCGGACTACCTGGTGCTGGTCAACGAGCAGTACATCGCGCCACAGATCCTGCGCCTGTCCCAGGGCAGCGGGGTCAAGCTGCTGATCGTCAATAACGCCCTGACCGCCGACCAGACTCAACTGCTGGATGCCGGCAAATACCCCAACTGGATCGGCAGCATGGTGGCCAACGATGAAGAAGCCGGCTACCTGATGCTCAAGGAACTGCTGCGCCTGCATGGCCCGGTTACCGAAGGCCAGACACTTGACCTGCTGGCGTTCTCCGGCGCCAAGACCACCCCTGCGGCGCAACTGCGTGAGGAGGGCCTGCGCCGGGCACTGGTGGATTACCCCCAGGTGCGCCTGCGCCAGATGGTGTATGGCGAATGGAGCCGCCAACGCGCCTTCGAGCAGGCCACGCAGTTGTTCAAGCGCTACCCGCAGACGGCACTCGTATGGTCAGCCAATGACGAGATGGCGCTGGGCGCGATGGATGCGCTGCAAGAAGACGGGCGCACGCCGGGAAAGGACGTGTTGTTCAGCGCGGTCAACAGCTCGCCTGAAGCCCTCCAGGCACGGCTCGATGGCCGGCTCAGTGCGCTGGTGGCGGGGCACTTTACTGTCGGCGGCTGGGCGATGGTGGTGGTGCATGACGATGCCTTGGGGCTGGAGATGGCCGGGCATGGCGGGCGTGAGCGCAAGCTCGGGCTATTTCAATTGATCGACCCGGCCCTCGCCGCCCAGCTATTGCAGGTGCATGGGCGCGAGGATTACGGGGTGGATTTTCGCGCGCTGTCAGCGCAGGGCAAGCCGGCGGATTACCGTTACCCGTTCAGCCTGCAACTGCTGATGCATTGACCGGGTTCAAACACCGGCCAGGTGCAACACCAGCTTGACGATGCCAAACAGGGTCAAGGCAAAGACGGCGGTGAACAGGATGCCCAGCACTACAAAGTGGCTGGGCTTGCCGTGGGTGAAGTCGCGGGCACGGTTTTTCCCGCTTTGCACGCCGAAGGCGGCGGCCATCACGCTGTGGAGCATTTGCCAGAACGTCGGTGGCTTGTGGTTGGCTGGATCGTCCATACATCCCCCAGTGAAGGTGTGTATGGACAGCATAGTCAATCCAGCGATTAGTTGTCGTAACCCAGGTTAGGCGCCAGCCAGCGCTCGGTCACGCTCAGGTCCTGGTCCTTGCGGGCGGTGTAGCTCGCCACCTGGTCCTTGTCGATCTTGCCCACCGCGAAGTACTGCGCCTGCGGGTGAGCGAAGTACCAGCCGCTGACGGCTGCCGCCGGGAACATCGCGTAGTGCTCGGTCAGGAACACGCCGCTGCGACCCGCGTGCATTTCGCGAGCTTCAGGGTCCAGCAGTTGGAACAGCTGGGCTTTCTCGGTGTGATCCGGGCACGCCGGGTAACCCGGGGCAGGGCGGATGCCGCTGTATTGCTCCTTGATCAGTGCTTCGTTATCCAGCACTTCGTCCTTGGCGTAGCCCCAGTGTTCTTTACGCACTTGCTGGTGCAGCCACTCGGCGCACGCCTCGGCGAGGCGGTCGGCCAACGCTTTAACCATGATCGAGTTGTAGTCGTCGCCAGCGTCCTGGTAAGCCTTCGCCACTTCTTCAGCGCCGATGCCAGCGGTGGTGATAAAGCCACCGATGTAGTCGGTCACGCCGCTGTCTTTAGGCGCGACGAAGTCGGCCAGGGAGAAGTTCGGCTTGCCGTCGGTCTTGATGATCTGCTGGCGCAAATGGTGCAGCTTGGCAATCGGCTGGCCATCGTCGCCGTAGACTTCCAGGTCATCGTCCTGCACCTGGTTGGTCGGCCAGAAGCCGAACACGGCGCGGGCGCTGATGAGTTTTTCGTCGATCAGCTTCTTGAGCATTTCCTGGGCGTCGGCGTACAGCGAGGTCGCGGCTTCACCCACGACTTCATCGGTGAGGATGCGCGGGAATTTGCCGGCCAGGTCCCAGGAGATAAAGAACGGCGTCCAGTCGATGTACTCGGCCAGGACGTTGAGGTCGATATTGTCCAGCACTCGGGCACCGGTAAACGTCGGCTTGACCGGCGTGTAGCTGCTCCAGTCGAACTGCGGCTTCTTGGCGATGGCGGCCGGGTAGCTCAGGCGCTCGGTGCGGGCGCTGCGGTTGGCGGTGCGCTCGCGAACGTCGATGTATTCCAGGCGGGTTTTTTCAACGAACGCCGGCTTCAATTCCTTCGACAGCAATTGCGTTGCCACGCCCACGGCGCGGGAGGCGTCGGTGACGTAGATCACTGCGTCATTGCTGTATTTCGGCTCGATCTTCACCGCCGTGTGGGCCTTGGAGGTGGTGGCGCCACCGATCATCAGCGGCAGGTGGAAATCCTGGCGCTGCATCTCGCGGGCGACGTGCACCATCTCGTCCAGGGACGGGGTGATCAGCCCGGACAGGCCGATGATGTCGCACTTCTGTTCCTTGGCCACCTGCAGGATTTTCTCGGCCGGGACCATCACGCCCAGGTCGACGATGTCATAGCCGTTGCAACCCAGCACCACGCCAACGATGTTCTTGCCGATGTCGTGCACGTCGCCCTTCACCGTGGCCATCAGGATCTTGCCCTTGGCTTCCGGTTTGTCGCCCTTTTCCAGCTCGATGAACGGGATCAAGTGAGCCACGGCCTGCTTCATCACCCGGGCGGATTTCACCACCTGGGGCAGGAACATTTTACCGGCGCCAAACAGGTCGCCGACGATGTTCATGCCGGACATCAACGGGCCTTCAATCACTTCGATCGGGCGCTTGAACGACTGCCGGGATTCCTCGGTGTCTTCGACGATGTGGGTGGTGATGCCCTTGACCAGCGCGTGTTCCAGGCGCTTGTTGACTTCCCAGCCACGCCATTCTTCAGTCTCGGCTTCCTTGACGCTGCCGTCGCCTTTGTACTTGTCGGCAATGGCGAGGAGGGCGTCGGTGCCTTCCGGAGTGCGGTTGAGTACTACGTCTTCCACCGCGTTGCGCAGCTCGGCCGGGATCTGATCGTAGATCTCCAGCTGGCCGGCGTTGACAATACCCATGGTCAAGCCGTTGCGGATCGCGTACAGCAGGAACACCGAGTGGATCGCTTCACGCACCGGGTTATTGCCACGGAACGAGAACGACACGTTGGACACGCCGCCGGATGTCAGCGCATACGGCAGCTCGTCGCGGATATAGGCACAGGCGTTGATAAAGTCGACGGCGTAGTTGTTGTGCTCTTCGATACCGGTGGCGACCGCGAAGATGTTCGGGTCGAAGATGATGTCTTCCGGCGGGAAGCCGACTTCATTCACCAGGATGTCGTATGAGCGTTTGCAGATTTCTTTCTTGCGCGCTTCGGTGTCGGCCTGGCCGGCTTCGTCGAACGCCATTACCACCACCGCCGCGCCGTAACGCTTGCACAGCTTGGCGTGGTGAATGAACTGCTCCACGCCTTCCTTCATGCTGATGGAGTTGACGATGCCCTTGCCCTGAATGCACTTCAGGCCGGCCTCGATCACTTCCCACTTGGAGGAGTCGATCATGATCGGCACGCGGGAGATGTCCGGCTCGCCGGCAATCAGGTTGAGGAAGGTCACCATGGCCTTCTTCGAATCCAGCATGCCTTCGTCCATGTTGATGTCGATCACCTGGGCGCCGGCTTCCACCTGCTGCAGGGCGACTTCCAGGGCTTCGGTGTAGTTGTCTTCACGGATCAAACGGGCGAAGCGGGCGGAACCGGTGATGTTGGTGCGCTCGCCGACGTTGACGAACAACGAGCTGCGATCAATGGTGAACGGTTCCAGGCCCGACAGGCGGCAGGCCTTCGGAATGTCCGGGATCGGGCGCGGTGCGTAACCGGCCACGGCCTTGGCGATGGCTTCAATGTGGCCCGGCGTGGTGCCGCAGCAACCGCCTACGATGTTCAGGAAGCCGCTCTGGGCGAACTCTTCGATGACCTTGGCGGTTTCCGACGGCAGTTCGTCGTACTCGCCGAATTCGTTGGGCAGGCCGGCGTTCGGGTGGGCGGAAACGTGGGTGTTGGCCTTGTTCGACAGCTCTTCCAGGTACGGGCGCAACTCGCTGGCACCCAGGGCACAGTTGAGGCCCACAGACAAAGGCTTGGCGTGGCTGACCGAGTTCCAGAAGGCTTCGGTGGTCTGGCCCGACAGGGTACGGCCGGAGGCGTCGGTGATGGTGCCGGAGATCATGATCGGCAGTTCGACGTTCAACTCCTCGAACACGCCCTGTACGGCGAAAATCGCGGCCTTGGCGTTGAGGGTGTCGAAAATGGTTTCGATCAGGATCAGGTCGGCGCCGCCCTCGATCAGGCCTTTGGTGGCTTCGGTGTAGTTTTCCACCAGCTCATCGAAGGTCACGTTGCGGTAGCCGGGGTTGTTCACATCGGGCGACAGCGAGCAGGTACGGCTGGTCGGGCCCAGCACGCCGGCGACGAAACGCGGCTTGGCCGGGTTTTCAAGGGTCTTGGCGTCGGCGATCTTGCGCGCCAGGCGCGCGCCTTCTACGTTTAACTCGTAGGCCAGGTCTTCCATGCCGTAATCGGCCATGGAAATGCGCGTGGCGTTGAAGGTGTTGGTTTCCAGGATGTCGGCGCCGGCATCCAGGTAGGCTTTTTCGATGCCGCCGATCACGTCCGGGCGGGTGATCACCAGCAGGTCGTTATTGCCCTTGACGTCGCTCGGCCAGTCGGCGAAGCGTTTGCCACGGTAGTCCTGCTCTTCCAGCTTATAGCTCTGGATCATCGTGCCCATGCCGCCGTCGAGGATCAGGATGCGTTCCTTGAGGGCTTGGTGGAGGGCTTGCAGACGAGCGCTACGATCGGGCATGGGACTACTCTGGTCAGGTATTACGGAGGGCGAAGATCATAACAAACCTGTGCGCTTTTAGAGCATGTGCAGGGTTTGCATGAATATCGCTCATGTTGGCGAGGGTGTTACATCGGTAGAATCGCCAGGTTTTTCACCGTACGCATCGAACCGGGACCGGGAACATGTCACTTCGCCTCATCGTCAGCGCCGTTTTTGCGCTGGTCGCCAGCACCGCACAGGCAGAAGGTCCCGCTCCGGCGATCTCTTATACCCGTGATATTCAGCCGATCTTCACCGAGAAGTGCGTGGCCTGCCACGCCTGCTATGACTCGGCCTGCCAGCTAAACCTCGGCAGTGCCGAAGGCGCCGCACGTGGCGCGACCAAAGTGCCGGTGTACGACGGCGAACGCAGTCTTGCCAGCCAGCCCACCCGTTTGTTCTATGACGCCTTCGGCAAGGCCGCGTGGCAGCAGAAGGGTTTCTACTCGGTACTCGATGCCCAGGGCAGCCAGGCCGCACTGATGGCGCGCATGCTGGAGCTGGGGCATAACGCACCGTTGCAGCCCAATGCCAAGCTGCCTGACGACATGGTGCTGGGCCTGAACCGCGAAAATACCTGCCCGATGCCGGGCGAGTTCAACGCCTACGCAGGTAGCCATCCCAAGGAAGGCATGCCGCTGGCCGTCACCGGCCTGACCGACCAGCAGTACCCAACCTTGCAACGCTGGCTGGCCTCCGGTGCACCGATCGACGAACAAGGCCTGGCACCGACTGCCCAGGAAGCCCTGCAAGTGCAGCAATGGGAAAACCTGTTCAACCAGCCCGGCGCCCGGGAAAGCCTGGTGGCGCGCTGGTTGTTCGAGCACCTGTTCCTCGCCCATATCTACTTTGAAGGCGGTGAGCCGGGGCATTTCTTCCAGTGGGTGCGTTCGCGCACCCCGAGCGGGCAACCGATCGATCTGATCAACACCCGTCGCCCCAACGACGACCCGGGCACTCAGGTGTACTACCGCCTGTGGCCGGTGCAGGGGGTGATCGTGCACAAGACCCACATCACCTATCCGTTCAGCGCCGAGAAAATGGCCCGCATCAAGTCGCTGTTCTACACCGATGACTGGCAGGTTAACGCCTTGCCGGGCTACGGACCGGGCCGGCGGGCCAACCCGTTTGAGACTTTCGAGGCGATTCCGGTCAAGGCGCGCTACCAGTTCATGCTGGATAACGCCGAATACTTCGTGCGTACCTTTATTCGCGGGCCGGTATGCCGTGGGCAAATCGCCACGGACGTAATCCGCGACAACTTCTGGACCCTGTTCCAGGACCCCGACCACGACCTGTACATCACCGATGCCCGCTACCGCGGCCAGGCCACGCCGTTGCTGGCGATGCCGGGGCAGATTGACGATGTGGGCAGCGTGCTCAGCCTGTGGCTTAAATACCGCGACAAGCGCAACGAATACGAAGCGCTGCGCCGAGACAGCTATGCCGACCTGCCACCGCCGAGCTGGGCGTCCCTGTGGGCGGGCAACGATAACGCCTTGCTGAGCATCTTCCGCCACTTCGACAGCGCCTCGGTGACCAAGGGCTTGATTGGCGAAGTGCCGCAAACCATGTGGTTGTTCGACTACCCGCTGCTGGAGCGCACCTACTACCAGTTGGCAGTGAATTTCGATGTGTTCGGCAACGTTTCCCATCAGGCCCAGACGCGCTTGTATTTCGACCTGATCCGCAACGGCGCCGAGCAGAACTTCCTGCGCTTGATGCCGGCGGATTCGCGAGATGATTTCCTCGACGATTGGTACCAGAACAGTGGCAAGGTCAAGCTGTGGATGGACTATGAAGCCATTGACGATGACAAGCCCACTGGCCTGACGCTCGATGAAAAAGACCCCAAGCGCGACTTCGCCAACCAGTTGCTGGCCCGTTACGGCGACTTGAACGCCAGCCCGGACCCGATTAACCGTTGTATCAGCGCCTATTGCTCACGCCGGGGCATTGATCCTGCGCTGCAGGACGCCGAACAGGCCCTGAGCCGCCTGACCAATCGCCCGGCGGCGGGGCTCAAGGTGATCGACCAGTTGCCGGAAGCGACCCTGCTGCGCATCGAAACCCGTAGCGGCAAACGTGAGATCTACAGCCTGCTGCGCAATCGCGCCCACAGCAACGTGGCCTTCATGCTCGGTGAGGCTTATCGCTATCAGCCCGGCCTGGATACAGTGACTATCTATCCCGGGGTGCTGAGCAGCTATCCGAACTTCATGTTCAACATTCCGGCGCAGCAGGTACCGGAGTTTGTCGCTGCCATGGAGAACGCCAAGGACGCCAATCGCTTCGAGAAGATCGTCGACCGTTGGGGCATTCGCCGCAGCCATCCGC
Source organism: Pseudomonas sp. AN3A02 (assembly GCF_011765255.1). NCBI lineage: Bacteria > Pseudomonadati > Pseudomonadota > Gammaproteobacteria > Pseudomonadales > Pseudomonadaceae > Pseudomonas > Pseudomonas sp. AN3A02. Next base: position 195,473 of record NZ_JAARNI010000006.1, on the reverse strand, counting down.
AGTTCTGGCAGTACTTCCACGACCTGTCGCAGTACCTCCACGAAACCACGCCGCTGGAAGAGGGCGTGCTGGACATGAACCGCTACGAGAATCTTTGATCGACCTTTGACCGTCGACGGCTGTCCCAAGCCAGAGGCACCTGAATAATCGGTGTCGAGGGTTGGGAGAGCGGGTCGACGATGTTGATTTCAGTACAGGCACTGCGCGCCCTGGCGGCCTGGACCGTGGTGGGTCATCACTTCATGCAGATTTTCTTTGGCTTCCAGGCCGACTCGGCGCTGGGGCACCTGTTTGTCGACAAGGGCGCGGCGGGCGTGGACGTGTTCTTCGTCATCAGCGGCCTGGTGATCTTCCTCTCCACCGAGAACAAACAGCTGCCGCCCTGGCGATTCCTGCTGTATCGCCTGCTGCGGATCGTCCCGGCGTACTGGTTCTACACGGTGCTGATGGCGCTGCTGGTGGTGTTTGCCCGTCCGGTGTTGCCGGACCAGAGCGTCGATGCGGCTCATGTGTTGATGTCCTTGCTGTTTATACCTTCCGAAAACCCCGGTGGTTATGGGGTGTACCCGACCTTGAATGTCGGCTGGACCCTGAACTACGAAATGCTCTTCTATCTGCTGTTTGCCTGGGCGCTGCTGTTTCGCCGGCAGTGGCGGGTGCTGGTGGTGGGCGCGTTGTTGTTCGCGGTGTGCCAGGCGTGGACGTCGTTTGGCTGGATCAGCGATTTCTATCGTTCGGACATCGTGTACGAGTTCTTGCTGGGGATTGGCATCGGCATGCTGTACCGCAAGGGCTGGATTCGCCCCGGCCTGTGGCTGCCGCTGGCGGGTATTGCCGGTGCGCTGTTGGCGATTTATCACTGGCCGGCATCGCCGCGGGCCCTGACCTGGGGCTTGCCGAGTGCGGTGCTGGTGGTGGCCTGTATTTCGATGGAACGCTATTTCGAGCGCAGCCGCCTGCTCAAGGTGATGGGGGACTGTTCCTATTCGGTCTATCTGATGCACGTGCTGGTGCTGTCTGCCGGTGGTTTTATCGCCCAGCGTTATGGGGTGAATGCCTACGTGATGCTCGGCGTGTGCGTGGTGCTGATCGCCCTTGGGTCGCTGGCCAGCTATCACTGGCTGGAAAAGGGCAGTTATCGTCGGCTCAAAGGCTGGTTCGATGGCGACGAACGGTTGGTGCTTTCCCGACAAAAATACTAGGACTTTGTACCTCGGTAATAATTTGGCGTAAACTGCCGGCAAGCCTGCGAGGAGTTTCCATGACCGCTATTACCATTACCGACGCCGCCCACGATTACCTGGCTGATCTGCTGTCGAAGCAGAACACCCCGGGCATCGGGATTCGCGTCTTTATCACCCAGCCCGGCACCCAGTACGCAGAGACGTGCATTGCCTACTGCAAGCCGGGAGAAGAAAAACCTGAAGATACGGCGTTGGGGCTGAAAAGCTTCACGGCGTATATCGATGCATTCAGCGAAGCGTTCCTTGACGATGCGGTGGTTGATTACGCCACTGATCGTATGGGTGGCCAACTGACCATCAAGGCGCCGAACGCCAAGGTACCGAACGTTAATGCGGATAGCCCGATTAACGAGCGCATCAACTATTACCTGCAGACCGAGATTAATCCCGGGCTGGCCAGCCACGGTGGTCAGGTGAGCCTGATTGATGTGGTTGATGATGGTATTGCTGTGTTGAAGTTTGGTGGCGGTTGCCAGGGCTGTGGCCAGGCGGACGTGACCTTGCGTGAGGGGATTGAGCGTACGCTGCTTGAGCGGGTTCCGGAGCTCAAGGGTGTGCGGGATGTGACTGACCATACGCAGAAAGAAAACGCCTACTACTAAGGGTGTTCGCTGCGGATGTGGAGAAACGGCGCCTCGTGAGCGCCGTTTTTTTTTGCTTTTTATTCAGTGGGTTGCGTGGTGTTTGTGAGGTTTTAGGTTAGGTGCATTGTGTACATATCCGTTGCTGCGGTAACGGCTGCTTATGGTTCCGCTCTTACAGCGGGTCACTTTTGGCAAACGCCCGGAATGCCGGCCCAGCCAAAAGTAACCAAAAGGTCTTTGCCCCACCACTCGGTGCCTCGCTTAGGCTCGGCATGCCCGCACTCCGGCCCGATTCCGCGGGCCGCCGCGACGGGCCATCCATGGCCCGGCGCGGCTAAATCGGCTTCCCTGCCGATTTACCCGCTCCACCGTGCCTACTTGCGGCCATCGTGGTTGACGGGGCCCGCAGATCAAGATCAAAAGCAGATCAAAAGCAAGAGCACAGCGGCCTACAGGCCGGCTTGCTTCTCTGTAGGAGCGAGCTTGCTCGCGAAAAACCTGAGACCGCCGCGTTCATCCAGAATGCCAGCGTCATCGTTAACGACCTTCGCGAGCAAGCCCGCTCCCACATTTGGACCGTGCCCGCTTTAGCTTTTGATTCTGCTGTTGCTGTTGCTTCACCACACTCAAGCCGGCCTGTAGGCTGCTGTGCTGTTGATCTGCTTTTGATCTCGATCTTGATCTTAGGCGCCCCGCCCACAGGCCGGCTTGAGTGTTAAAAGCAAAAGCAAAGCTGCTTTCCTGTAGGAGCGAGCTTGCTCGCGAAAAACCTGAGACCGCCGCGTTCATCCAGAATGCCAGCGTCATCGTTAACGACCTTCGCGAGCAAGCCCGCTCCCACATTTGGACCGTGCCCGCTTTAGCTTTTGATTCTGCTGTTGCTGTTGCTTCACCACACTCAAGCCGGCCTGTAGGCTGCTGTGCTGTTGATCTGCTTTTGATCTCGATCTTGATCTTAGGCGCCCCGCCCACAGGCCGGCTTGAGTGTTAAAAGCAAAAGCAAAGCTGCTTTCCTGTAGGAGCGAGCTTGCTCGCGAAAAACCTGAGAACGCCGCGTTCATCCAGAATGCCCACGTAATCGTTAACGACCTTCGCGAGCAAGCCCGCTCCCACATTTGGACCGTGCCCACTTTAGCTTCTGATTTTGCTGTTGCTGTTGCTTCACCACACTCAAGCCGGCCTGTAGGCCGCTGTGCCCTTGATCTGCTTTTGATCTTGATCTTAGGCGCCCCGTTAAACCACGCTGGCCGAACGTAGGCAGTACGGAGCGGGTAAACCGGCAGGACGCCGGTTTAGCCGCGACGGGGCAGGGACGCCCCGTCGCGGCGGCCCGCTTCGTGCTGCCGGAGTGCGGGCACACCGAGCCCAAGCGAGGTGCCGAGTGGTGGGGCAAGAGCGTTTTGCTTACTTTTGCGCTTTTCAAAAGTGAGCCGCTGTAAGAGCGGAACCAATATCAGCCATCACCTAAATAACGGATATGTACACCACCACTAACACCCTCAGGGCCGATACAAATGCGCATGCCCCGCACGATACAACGACGACTCACCAAAACTGTCACTGGCCAAAACCCGACCCACCACAATCAACGCCGTACGCCGAAACCCCTTGGCCGCCACCTTCCCGGCAATATCCGCCAGCGTACCAATGGCCCAATCCTGATCCGGCCAGGTCGCCCGATGCACCACCGCAATCGGACAATCCTCCCCATAGTGAGGCACCAACTCAGCCACGATCTTCTCCAGATGACTCACCCCCAGGTGAATCGCCATGGTCGTCCCATGCTGCGCCAAACTACTGAACGCCTCACCCTCAGGCATCGCCGTCTTATCCGCATACCGCGTCAAAATCACACTCTGAGCGATGTCCGGCAACGTCAGCTCAGCCTCCAACAACGCCGCACACGCCGCCACCGCCGTAACCCCGGGAATGATCTGAAACCCAATCCCCAACTCCCGCAAAAGCCGAATCTGCTCCCCAATCGCCCCGTACAAACTCGGATCCCCGGAATGCACCCGAGCCACATCCTGGCCTTTCTCATGGGCCGTCTTGATCAGCCCAATGATCTGCTCCAGATGCAACTCCGCACTGTTAACCACCAGATCCGCCTGATGCCCCTCAAGCACCGCCGCCGGCACCAGCGAACCGGCGTAGATAATCACCGGGCAACTGCGAATCAGCCGCTGCCCCTTGACGGTGATCAGTTCCGGGTCGCCTGGGCCTGCGCCGATGAAAAAGACAGTCATGGATTCATTCCTGTGAAAAAAAGCACGCGAGCAGCCCTCCAGATGAAGATTGCTCATGATCAAAGCTGACGATTATCGGGAATTCAGCCGGCGCAAGCCAATGCAAAGGTGGCCTGGGCGGTTTTTTTGCGGGCGATCAGCAGAGTAGCAGGGCCTTGGGACAGGTGTTCTGCGAGGGCCAGGGCGGCACTTTCCGCGATGCCGTAGCAGCCGGTATGAGCAAAAACCGTCTCGGACTTATGGCTCAGTCGATCTTCATAGGGCGCCAATTGCGCCGCACTGAAAAACGTCAACGGCAACTTCAGAACCTGAGCCAGTGCCAGCAACCCCGGCTCATCCTGTTTGCGATCAAGACTGGCCAGCGCAGTGATGCGCTGGCGCTCAATGCCACCCTCGGCGAGGGCGGCATTGAACAGGTCAAGCAGGGCGTCGACAGAACAGCCCCGCTGGCACCCCAGGCCCACCGCCAGGATCATGCCGAATACTGACCATCACGGTTACGGCGAAACAGCCAGGCACTGATCAGCCCCAGCGCCAGCCAGAAGGCAACGTTGGTCAACTGCGAGGCAATCTTGAACTGAGCTTCCAGGGCTTCCGGCGCCAGCATCGAGTGGACTTCCGGCTGTGGTGCGCCAATCACATGAGGTACCGCCAGGATCGCCACGCCCAGGACTTTCAGCAGCCAGTTGCGACCGAATACGATCAGCGCGATACCGGCAGCGGTGGAGCCGGCGGTGCCGATCCACCAGATTTGCCGTTGCGCCAGGTCTGCAGCCGCAGTGCCCGGCAATTCAGGCGGCAAGCCCAGGGTCGGCGCCAACACAAAGGTGGCGTAACCGGCCAGGCCCCACAGCAGGCCTTGGGCCGTTCGGGTCGGTGCACGCAGGGTGTACAGGCCGGCAAGCATCAGGGCAAAACCCACGGCAACCACAAGGTTACCGCCCGTGGTCGACAGCACACGCTGCCAGCCATCTTCCGGTTCCCAGGCTTCGGCGTCGTGGGTGTGGGCCGCAGCGCCGGCATGCTCATGCACTTCGGTGGCCGCGGGAGCCTTTTCGAAGGTTTCCGCCTGCAGAATCAGCGGGGCGACCCAGAAGCTTTGCAGCAAGGTCAGCAGCAAGGCGGCCAGAAGACCGGTGAAACCTGCGGTTTGGGCAATACGCTTGATCATGTCGGCAGGTCTCAGTGGCACGGGAACGCGGCGCTGTGGCGGGTATCGTGGGCGGCGTTGTGCACCGCCTCGATGTGCGAGAAACCGGCGAAATACACCAGGCACGCGCCGAGGATCGACGCACCAATGGCGGCGGTCAGGCGTTGGCTCAGGGTGGCAGTGGTGCTGGCGGTAGAGGCGGTGCTGCTGATGATCGACATGGCGCGTCCCTTCTGGGTTTCAGGGTGCACGAGCGCATGAAAACCCCGCGAGCCAGGCACGCAGGGTTCTGAACAGCGCCCGCCCACCGCGGGTTTGTTATCTGAATTTTTCGGGCCGGTCTCCGGGCTTGCGAGGGGCCTGGGCCTTGAAAACATCACCTTCCCATGCCGTACAGACACAGTGGATTTGATGTTTCACTCGCTTACCGTTGCGGGGGCAGCACCGGACTCGTCACGCCCTTGAGTAAAGGAACATGACTCACCGGTTTCCCGTTTCACCCTGTGAAGGGCACCCGAAACAAGATGTGTAGGAGAGCATGGGCGGGCGATGGGCGTCAAATCGCCGCGTTAACCCCAGCGTTTGAACAACACACTGGCATTCACGCCACCAAAGCCAAATCCATTGGATATCGCGTATTCAATCGGTAACGGCCGGGCTTGGCCTCGGACCATATCCAGCCCTTCGGCAGCGGGGTCCGGGTTGTCCAGGTTGAGGGTGGCCGGGGCAATCTGGTCGCGCAGGGCGAGCACAGTGAAGATCGCCTCGATCCCGCCCGCGGCGCCCAACAGATGGCCGGTCGCCGACTTGGTGGCGCTGATCGCGACGCTGGCATTTGCACCGAACAGCGTATTGATCGCCGCCAGCTCGCCGTTGTCACCTACGGGGGTCGACGTGGCATGGGCGTTCAAGTGCTGGATCTGTGCGGCGCTGATCCCAGCTTGCGCAATCGCGAGCTCCATTGCCCGGCGTGCACCTGAGCCATCTTCCGGCCCCGAGGTCATGTGATAGGCGTCGGCACTGGTGCCATAGCCCACCAGTTCCGCGATGGGCGTGGCGCCGCGAGCCAGCGCATGCTCCAGCTCCTCGATGACCAACAGCCCGGCACCTTCGCCCATCACAAACCCGTCGCGGCCTTGATCGAACGGACGCGAGGCCAGTGCCGGCGTGTCGTTGTAATCGCTGGACAGCGCACGCGCCGCAGCGAAACCGCCGAGGCTGACCCGGTGGATGCAGGCTTCGGCGCCGCCACACACGGCGATGTCGATTTCCCCTGCGCGGATCATCCGCGCGGCATCACCAATCGCCTGTACGCCGGCGGCGCAAGCAGTGACGGGGGAGCCCAGCGGACCTTTCAGATGATGCTGGATCGACACGTGCCCGGCCGCCATGTTGCCGAGGAATGACGGAATCGTGAACGGCGACAGGCGGCGCGGCCCTTTGCTGTCAGCCGTTCGGACGGCCTCGGCAATCGCCGGAAACCCACCCACGCCGGAAGCGATAATGGTCGCAGTACGTTCCTGCTGCGCTGCCGTTTGCGGACTCCAGCCGGCCTGCGCCAGGGCTTCCTGGGCGGCGGCCAGGGCAAACACGATAAACCGGTCCATCTTGCGCTGCTCTTTCGCCGGGATGACAGTGTCCGGGTCAAAGCCGGCTTCAGGGTCTTGGTTACGGTCCAACACCTGGCCGCCGATGCTGATTGCCAGGTCGCCGACCAATGCCTCGGGTAGCCTGCGGATCCCGGATTCACCGGCCAGCAGGCGTTTCCAGGTCTGTTCCACGCCGGTTCCCAGCGGGGTCACTGCGCCCATGCCGGTCACAACAATTCGCTTACTCATGATCGCTTAGCTCCGCAAATTTCAGGTTGGTAGCATTGCATGGACGAAGCTATCATTATGAAAGTAACATCCGATAGCTTAAATTTCCGGGGCCGCCCCATAGAGGAACTGCAATGCAACGTAAGTCGCTGGTGAATGCCGAATGCCCGGTAGCCCGTGGAGTGGAACGGGTAGGTGAGTGGTGGAGCATCCTGATCATGCGCGACGCGCTGCAGGGCCTGCGCCGTTTTGATGAGTTTTCCCAGAGCCTGGGCATCGCTCCGAACATGCTGACTCGCCGGCTCAACAGCCTGGTGGACGCGGGGCTGTTGGAGCGCCGGCAATACAGCGAGCGGCCGCCACGTTTCGAGTACGTGCCGACGCCGGTCGGCGAGGATTTCCGGGTGGTGATCATGGCGTTCGTCGGTTGGGGCAACCGCCATTTCGCCAACGAAGGTGAAAGCCTGCAATTGGTCGACCGGGAAACCCGGCGCCCGGTGGAAGTGGCGGTGGTGGATGCCGACGGCGCGCGCGTGTCCGTCGAGCAATGCAGCGTTCAAGCCGGGCCTGCCGCCAGCGAGGGCATGCTGGAGCGCCTGGCGCTGCTTCGCGCCAAACGCTCGGACATTGACCCGTCCCTGCGCACTGCGTAGCCTTGCACCTTCGAGGTTCTTCGGTCCAGGCCGAAGCTAAGAAGGGAACGCGGTCAATGCCGCGGCTGCCCCCGCAACTGTAAAGGGTTTATCTGACTGCCACGCCACTGCCTGAACAAGGCGGGAAGGCGCAGCCAGCGCCGGCCTCACCGCCGGCAAGCCCCAAGCCAGGAGACCTGCCTCGCAACCGATTTTCTACTTCAACCGGGCGGGGTGATCCGGTGGCGAATTCTGCTTCTGCGCACCCGCGCAGGGCCACTCGTCCCGTATGCCCGCCCCAAAGGGCATCCGATGAAAACACTGGCCAAACTCCCCGTCACCATCGTTACCGGCTTCCTCGGCTCGGGCAAGACCACCTTGCTGCGTCACATGCTGGACAACGCCCAGGGGCGCCGCATCGCGGTGATCGTCAACGAGTTCGGCGAGCTGGGCATTGACGGTGAAATCCTCAAGCAATGCTCCATCGGCTGCACTGAAGAAGAAGCCAACGGCCGCGTCTACGAATTGGCCAATGGCTGCCTGTGCTGCACGGTCCAGGAAGAGTTCTTCCCGGTCATGCGCGAACTGGTGGCCCGTCGCGGCGACCTCGACCATATCCTGATCGAAACCTCCGGCCTGGCCCTGCCAAAACCCTTGGTCCAGGCGTTCCAGTGGCCGGAAATCCGCAGCGCCTGCACCGTTGACGCCGTGATCACCGTGGTCGACAGCCCGGCCGTGGCCGCCGGCACTTTCGCGGCCTTCCCGGACCAGGTCGACGCCCAGCGCAAACTCGACCCGAACCTGGACCACGAATCCCCACTGCACGAGCTGTTCGCCGACCAACTGGCCAGCGCCGACCTGGTGATCCTCAACAAGTCCGACCTGATCAGCCCTGAAGACCTGGCCCGCGTGCGCCTGGAAGTGGCAGAAGAGCTGCCGCCAGCGGTCAAAATCATCGAAGCCAGCAGCGGTCGCCTGCCGCTGGACGTGCTGATTGGCCTCGGTGCGGGCTCCGAAGAACACATCGACAGTCGCCACAGCCATCACGATCATCACCACGAAGGTGAAGACGACCACGATCACGACGCCTTCGATTCCATCTCCATCGAACTGCCCCAGGCCGACGAAAGCCTGCTGCTGGACGCCCTGACCCAACTGGTGGTCAAGCACGGCATCCTGCGGGTCAAGGGTTTTGCGGCGATCCCGAACAAACCGATGCGCCTGCTGATCCAGGGCGTGGGCACGCGTTTCGACAAGCACTTCGACCGCGCCTGGCGCGCCGATGAGCCGCGCGCCACGCACCTGGTGCTGATCGGCCAGGAACTGGACGCCGCCTTGCTCGAAGCGCAACTGCGCGCCGCCCTCAGCGTTTAACCCATGCACCTGCTCAGGACCCAGCCCGGCGGTTTCGTTTCGGATGACAACATCGCCGACCTTGGACAGACTCCCGCCGAGCTGGTGATCCTGTGCAGCGGTGATTCCAGCCTGGCGCTGCTGGCCGAAGCGGCCCAGCAGCTGCCCGAGGATTACCCGAGCCTGCGCCTGGCCAACCCGATGCAGGTGCAGAACCATGCTTCGGTCGACCTGTATGTGGATGAGGTACTGCGCCACGCCAAGGTCATCCTGATTTCGCTGCACGGCGGCATCGGTTATTGGCGCTACGGTATCGAGCGCCTGGTGGAATTGGCCGAGCGCGGCGTGCAGCTGATTCTGGTGCCGGGGGACGACCGCCCGGACCCGGAACTCAGCGGCCTCAGCACCGTGGGTGCCGAGGCGCGTGACCGGCTCTGGCACTTCCTGCGCCAGGGCGGCTTGGGTAATGCGCTGGATTTCTATCGTTGCCTGGCGGCCAGCTACCTTGACCGCGATTACGCCTGGGACGAGCCGCAAACCTTGCCGCGTACGGCGATTTATCACCCGCACAAAGCCAATGCCCGTCTCAACGATTGGCAGGCCGACTGGCAAGCTGATTTTCCGGTGGCGGCGGTGCTGTTCTACCGCTCGCATTTGCAGGCGGCCAACACCGGCTTTATCGATGTGTTTTGCCAGCGCTTGCAGGCGGCGGGTCTTAACCCGTTGCCGATGGCGGTGGCCAGTTTGAAAGAGCCCGGCTGCCTGACGGTGGTCGAGGACTTGCTGGACGAGGTGCACGCCGCGGTGATTCTGAACACCACCGGATTTGCCCAATCCAGCCCCGAAGCCCCGCACCTGCGGCCGTTTCGCCGCAATATTCCGGTGATCCAGGCGATTTGCGCCCAAGACAACGAGCCCGGCTGGCAGGCCAGCGAGCAAGGCCTCGGCCCACGGGACCTGGCGATGCACATCGCGTTGCCGGAGCTGGACGGGCGCATCATCAGCCGGCCCATCAGCTTCAAGGACCTGGCCTGGCGCAGCGAGCGCAGCCAGTCGGATGTGGTGTGCTATCGCGCGCAGCCGGAACGCATGGACTTCGTCGCCGAACTGGCGCGGCGTTGGGTCGAACTGGCGCGGGTACCGAATGGCGAAAAACGTATCGCGCTGATCCTCGCCAACTACCCGACCCGGGACGGGCGTATCGGCAATGGTGTGGGGCTCGACACGCCAGCCGCTGCGCTGAACATCTTGCGCGCATTAAAGACTGAAGGTTATCCGCTGCCGGACGTCCTGCCGGAAAGCGGCACGGCGCTGATTCAGGAACTGTTGGGCGGTGTCAGCAACGACCTGGACAGCCTCGACCTGCGTCCGTGTCACCAAAGCCTGGCGCTCGACGACTACGAAGCGATGTTCAACTGCTTGCCCGAGTCCAACCGCCAAGCGGTTTTGGCACGCTGGGGCACACCCCACACCGATCCGATGTTCCGCGACGGCCGCATGATGATCGCCGGCCTGCGTTTCGGCCTGACCTTCGTCGGCATCCAGCCGGCCCGGGGTTACCAGGTCGACGCCAGTGCGGTCTACCACGACCCGGACCTGGTGCCGCCCCATGGCTACCTGGCGTTCTACTTCTGGTTGCGCCAGACCTACGGCGCCCACGGCGTGATCCACGTTGGCAAGCACGGTAACCTGGAGTGGCTGCCGGGCAAGGGTGTCGGGCTTTCCGAAAACTGCTGGCCGGACGCATTGCTGGGGCCGCTGCCGAATATCTACCCGTTTATCGTCAACGACCCGGGCGAGGGCGCCCAGGCCAAGCGCCGCACCCAGGCGGTGATCATCGATCACCTGATGCCGCCGCTGACCCGCGCCGAAACCTATGGGCCGTTGCGCGACCTGGAGCTGCTGGCCGACGAGTATTACGAGGCACAACTGCTCGACCCACGACGTGCCCGCGAGCTGCAAAAGGACATCCTCAAGCTGGTGCGGGAAACCCGTATCGACCAGGAACTGGCCCTGGACGAAAACCTCAACAGCGATGCCGACGCGGCGATCTGGTTGCCGCGCCTGGACACTTACCTGTGTGACTTGAAGGAGTCGCAGATTCGCGATGGCCTGCACATCTTTGGTGAGTCGCCCGAGGGCCGTTTGCGCATCGACACCTTACTGGCCTTGCTGCGCATTCCGCGTGGCGACGGCCGTGGGCCGCAATCGAGTCTGCTGCGGGTATTGGCCAAGGCTTTTGAGCTGGGCTTCGACCCGCTGGACTGCGCCCTGGCCGAGCCGTGGACCGGGCGCCGGCCATTGGTGCTGCAGAAGATCGACGCGCAATTGTGGCGTACCGCCGGCGACACCCGTGAACGCCTGGAGTTGTACGCCGCACGCCTGATCGAGCAGGCGCTGGAAGGTGCCGTGGAACAGCTTGAAGAGCCCGGCTGGGAAGACGTCAAGTCGGTGATCGAGAGCCTGCGCATCGTCGTCGCGCCGCGCCTGGATGCTTGCGGCCCGGCGGAAATGCGCGGGTTGCTGGATGCACTGAGCGGGCGCTTCGTCCCGGCCGGGCCCAGCGGTGCGCCGAGCCGGGGCCGCCTGGACGTGTTGCCTACCGGTCGTAACTTTTTCTCGGTGGATGTGCGCAATCTGCCAACCACCACCGCCTGGCGCATCGGCTTCCAGTCGGCGAACCTGATTCTTGAGCGTCACCTGCAAGACCATGGCGATCACTTGCGCCAACTCGGCCTGTCGGTGTGGGGCACCGCCACCATGCGCACCGGCGGCGACGACATTGCCCAGGCCATGGCGCTGATGGGTGTGCGCCCGGTGTGGGCCACGGGCAGCCAGCGGGTGGATGACTTTGAAATCCTGCCGATCAGTCTGCTGGACCGGCCGCGCGTCGACGTGACCTTGCGCGTGTCGGGGTTCTTCCGCGATGCGTTCGCCAACCTGATCCGGCTGTTCGACGCGGCGGTGCAAGCCGTGGCGGCGCTGGACGAGCCCGACGACCTGAACCCCCTGGCCGCCAAGGTGCGCAGCGAGCGCGAAGCGTTGCGCCTGTCGGGCCTGGACGAGGAAGCGGCGGCGAAGCAGGCCGGCTGGCGGATCTTCGGTGCCAAGCCCGGTGCCTACGGTGCCGGCGTGCAGGGCGCGATTGACGGGCGCTTGTGGCAGAGCCGCGAAGACCTGGCCGAGGTCTACCTGAACTGGGGCGGCTACGCCTATGGCGGCTCCGACGAAGGCACCGCCGCCCGCGAACAGTTTGCCCAGCGCTTGAGCCAGGTGCAGGCGGTGTTGCAGAACCAGGACAACCGCGAGCACGACTTGCTCGACTCGAATGACTACTACCAATTCCAGGGCGGCATGCTCGCTGCCGTGGAAACCCTGAGCGGCGACAAGGCCGCCAGCTATCATGGTGACCACAGCCAGCCGGACCTGCCGAAGATCCGCACGCTGAAGGAAGAGTTGAACCGGGTGATTCGTGCCCGGGCGGCCAATCCGAAGTGGATCGAAGGGGTAAAGCGCCACGGCTACAAAGGCGCGTTCGAGATGGCCGCGACCGTGGACAATCTGTTCGCGTTCGACGCCACCACGGCGCTGATCGACGATCATCAATACGCGTTGCTGGCGGACGCCTATTTGCTGGACCCGGACACTCGGGCCTTTGTGCAGCAGCACAACCCGGATGCCCTGCGGGACATGACCGAACGCATGCTCGAAGCCCAGCAGCGCGGCATGTGGCAGGAACCCGGGGCGTACCGCGAGGCGTTGGAAAACCTGTTGTTGGATATAGAAGAAGGCAGTTGATGACCGATCTCCCGCATTTCCCGCTGTCCGCCGTTGTCGGCGCCGACGACTTGAAACTGGCCCTGTGCCTGACCGCCATCGACCCGAAAATCGGCGGCGTGCTGATTGAAGGTCCGCGCGGCATGGCCAAGTCCACCCTGGCCCGTGGCTTGGCAGACCTGCTCGCCAGCGGTCAGTTCGTCACGCTGCCGTTGGGCGCTACCGAAGAGCGTCTGGTGGGCACCCTCGACCTGGACGCGGCGCTCGGCGAAGGCCGCGCACAGTTTTGCCCCGGCGTACTGGCCAAGGCCGACGGCGGCGTGCTCTACGTCGACGAAGTCAATTTATTGCCCGACCATCTGGTGGACCTGCTGCTGGACGTGGCCGCCAGCGGTACCAACCTCATCGAGCGCGACGGGATTTCTCACCGGCATTCGGCGCGCTTCGTGCTGATCGGCACCATGAACCCGGAAGAAGGCGAGTTGCGCCCGCAATTGCTCGACCGGTTTGGCTTCAACGTGGCGTTGAGCGGGCACACCCAGCCGGCCGAGCGTGGGCAGATCATCCGTCGTCGGTTGGATTTTGACAGCGACCCTCAGGGTTTCTGCGGGCAATGGGCCGACCAGCAGGCCGCGTTGCGTGAGCGCTGCACAGAGGCGCGGGCGTTGCTGGAGAGCATCCCGTTGGATGACCAGGCGCTGGCGCAGATCACCGAACGTTGTTTTGCTGCGGGCGTCGATGGCTTGCGCGCCGACCTGGTCTGGCTGCGCGGCGCCCGTGCCCATGCCGCCTGGCGTGGTGCGACGGCCATCGGCGAGGAAGATATCGAAGCCGTTGCGGAATTTGCCCTGCGTCACCGGCGCCAGGAGCAATCACCGCCTGCTACTCCGCCTGCAGGCGGTCAATCACCCAAGCCCAATGATTCAACAGAAGGCCAGGGCCAATGGGGCGACATGCCCGCGCCTGCGCTGGCGACGGGTGCTCGCCGGGACGTGCCCACCTGGCCAAAAAAGCCCTAGGCATCCGCCCCAGGCCTAAAGCGGGGGCGGATGCACGGCCCAAGGCGGGTCGACTGGACAAGGGCAGGCGAGGGCCGGCGCGCAGCGCGGCCGAAGGTTCGATCAACTGGCCGGGCACCTTGCTCAGCGGGCGGCCGCAACGCCGTGAAGATCTGCTGTATCAATTGCGCAGCCGCACGCCCCATGAACTGTGGCTGGTGATTGTGGATGCTTCGGCGTCCACCCGGCGGCATCAGGCGCTGAGTGATGCCAAGGGTTTGCTGGCCCAACTGTTTGACGACGCCTACCGGCAACGGGCGCGCATGGCGTTGCTCACCGCGAGTGGACAGTCGCCAAAGTGGCAGGTGCAGGGATTAAAGGCGGCAAAAGGGCTTGGTCATTGGCTTGATGGCCTCGGTGCAGGCGGCGGCACGCCGTTACTGGCAGCGCTGAGCGAAGCGGGGCATTGGTTGTTGGCTCGTCGTAAGCGTTACCCGGTGGAGCAGCAGCGCTTGCTGGTGATTACCGATGGGCGACTGAAAGATGTGGCAGGGCTGCCGCAGCTGGACTGCCCAGGATTGCTGGTGGACATCGAGCGCGGCCCGATCCGCTTGGGGCGCGCGAAAGCGTTGGCTGCCGGGCTGCAAGTGGATTATCGGCACATCGATCACCTTTAATAACCCCCCGTAAATTCGTCCGTAGCAGCTGTTGAGCTTCAGCGAGGCTGCGTCGGGCGCGACTCGGAGATGGGGGATGACTCGGCAACGGTGGTGCTGCCGACGCAGCCTCGCTGGCGCTCGACAGCTGCTACGGGGGTGCCGGGTACGTTCGGCCACAGATCGGCCACCAGGAACAGCCGTTCGGCTTCTTCCCATTCTCCTTCGCTGTTTTCCACCAGGCGCACCAGCAATTGCGCGGGCGCCATGGGGTCCAGTTCGGTGAGCCAATCTCGCATCCGGGCCGCATCCCAAGCTTCATCCGCCGGGTAGTGCGCCGGTGCCAGCCACGCGTGGCGGGGTAGCGGTTGCCAGCGACCGGCGGGGCTTTGCTCGATAAACCGTGACCAATCGCGCTGATGCAGCCAGCGGCCATTCAGGTGCTGCGGATGCGCGCCCACCGGCGCTTGCGCCATGCCGGGCCATGGGTAGAGCAAATACCCGCCCAGCCATAGATGCGCGTCAAATCTCTGGATATCCAACGCCGCCAGTATTTCGCGGCTTTCCGGCCGGGCGGAAATCGGCAATTGATGCTGCGCCAGATGAGCCAGCTTGCGGTCAAGCCGGTCATGACAGCCCGGGCCCAGCCATTGCGCGGTGTCCCGGCCGTCGCCGTCCTGGGGCCCGAGATAAAGTTTGATCGCCAGTTCCAGGTGGTGCACGCCGTCACGGTCGCGCAGCAGCATGTCCAGCTCGCCCAGGGTGTGCCCGGCCTGGCGGATCGGCAGGTTGGCCGCGAGCAATTCCACGCCCGGCGCATGCTGCACGGCGAATTGCCATAGTCGTTCGTAATACAGGCCCAGCCGACGGGTACGTGCCTGGCTCAGCCAATGCAGCAAGGCGCTGCTGTCCTGGTCCAGCTGGCGCAGCCAGTGTTCCAGCAAATGCGGGGCCTGCACCCAATCGCTGCCGGTCAGCGGGTGGCGTTGCGGCCAGGGTGTCTGCTCAAGCATCGGCGGGGCGAGCATCACCCACGCGAGGTCCCGCACCTCGGGGTGACGCAGTTGGCGGGGCAGGTGCTGTAAATCAGTGAACAGAGTCATGGTCCGAGCATAGCCTTTTACAGCCGGGAAGGGGGCTGAGAACCGTTGTCGTCTGGGGTTTGCGGCGACAAAGGATTTTGTGTAACGCCGGCTTTCGCCCATAATCGTTCTTTTTTGCCAGAACCCGAACCCCGCAGGAGCCCCATGGAGCAATTTCGCAATATCGGCATTATCGGTCGCCTGGGCAGTACCCAGGTGCTGGACACCGTCCGCCGGCTGAAAAAGTTTCTGCTCGAGCGCCACCTGCATGTGATCCTCGAAGACACCATCGCTGAAATCCTCCCGGGCCACGGCCTGCAAACCTCGTCGCGCAAGATGCTCGGCGAAGTCTGCGACATGGTGATCGTGGTGGGCGGCGACGGCAGCCTGTTGGGCGCCGCCCGTGCGCTGGCGCGGCATAACGTGCCGGTGCTGGGGATCAACCGCGGGAGCCTGGGGTTCCTCACCGATATTCGCCCTGACGAGCTGGAAGTCGAAGTGGCCAAGGTGCTGGACGGCCATTACCTGGTGGAAAACCGCTTCCTGCTGCAAGCCGAAGTGCGCCGTCACGGCGAAGCCATCGGCCAGGGCGACGCCCTTAATGATGTGGTGCTGCACCCCGGCAAATCGACGCGGATGATCGAGTTCGAGTTGTACATCGACGGCCAGTTCGTGTGCAGCCAGAAGGCCGACGGCCTGATCGTCGCCACGCCTACCGGGTCTACGGCCTACGCGCTGTCTGCCGGCGGGCCGATCATGCATCCCAAGCTGGATGCCATTGTGATCGTGCCGATGTACCCCCATATGTTGTCCAGCAGACCTATCGTGGTCGACGGCAACAGTGAGTTGAAAATCGTGGTGTCCAAAGACATGCAGATCTACCCGCAAGTCTCCTGCGACGGGCAGAACCATTTCACCTGCGCCCCCGGTGACACCATCACCGTGAGCAAAAAGGCGCAGAAGTTGCGGTTGATCCACCCGCTGGACCACAACTACTACGAAGTGTGCCGCACCAAGCTGGGCTGGGGCAGCCGCTTGGGGGGTGGAGGCGACTGATGCTCGATCCCGCGCGTAGCTACGACCTGATTGGTGACGTGCACGGTTGCGCTCATACCCTTGAGCACTTGCTCGACCGGTTGGGTTACCACAAGCAGGGCGGTACCTGGCGGCATCCGTCGCGAATGGCTGTGTTCCTCGGCGATATCATCGACCGTGGCCCGCGCATTCGCGAGGCGCTGCACATCGTCCACGACATGACCGAAGCCGGCCAGGCGCTGTGCATCATGGGCAACCATGAGTTCAACGCGCTGGGCTGGAGCACGCCGGCGCCCCCGGGCAGCGGCAAGCAGTTCGTGCGTGAGCACACGCCACGTCATGCGCGGTTGATCCATGAAACCCTGACCCAGTTCGAACAGCACCCGGCGGACTGGCACGACTTCCTCGGCTGGTTCTACGACATGCCGCTGTTTGTCGATGCCGGACGGTTCCGCGTGGTGCACGCCTGCTGGGACAACGGCTTTATCGAACCCCTGCGCGCGCATTTCCCGGACGGCTGCATCGACCAGCACTTCCTGCAAGCCGCCGCCGTGCCCGGCAGTTTCGCCAGCAACGCCTTCGACCGCCTGCTGCGCGGCACCGACATGCGCCTGCCGGACGGCCTGACCCTGACCGGCGGCGACGGGCTGACGCGCTCGTTTTTTCGCACCAAGTTCTGGGAAGACGACCCGAAAACCTACGGCGACATCGTGTTCCAGCCTGATGCGCTGCCGGAACCGGTGGCAGCCACGCCGCTGTCGTCCACCGAGAAAAATTCCCTGCTGCGCTACGGCGTCGACGAGCCGTTGCTGTTCGTCGGCCATTACTGGCGCAGCGGTA
Organism: Pseudomonas sp. AN3A02; assembly: GCF_011765255.1. NCBI lineage: Bacteria > Pseudomonadati > Pseudomonadota > Gammaproteobacteria > Pseudomonadales > Pseudomonadaceae > Pseudomonas > Pseudomonas sp. AN3A02. The sequence goes on along the minus strand of NZ_JAARNI010000006.1, from coordinate 178,059 downwards.
AACCGGCGCCGATCCGTCCGAACCTGGCCTGCCTGGACTACAGCGCAGTGCTGTATGGCAAGTTGGTGGCTTACCGACTGGATCAGGAAACCCGCCTGGACCCGCGTAAATTTGTTTGGGTCGATGTCGAGCGCCCTGAGGTTATTAAATGAGTACCGTGGCTGTATTACGCCTGCCGCTGGCGGTGGATTTGAGTGGTTTCGTCACGCTGCTGCAACGCATGCAGGTGCCCCATCGCGTCAGCGAAGAAGCCGGGGAGCAAGTGCTGTGGGTGCCCGATTCCATCAGCGAAGACGTGAAGGTCTTGTACCAGCGTTTTCCAGCTGGTGACCCGGACCAGCAACTGGATATTCCGGCACAGGCGGCGACGGTCAAGCGTCCGGGGTTTGTCCAGCAGTTGCGCCACAGCCCGGTGACCGGACTTATCCTGCTGCTGAGCATCATCGTCGGCGCCGTCACGCTGTTGGGTGAAAACCTGCAAGCCATGAGCTGGCTGACGTTCCTGCCGTTCAGTGTGTCGGGTGAGTACCTGCACTTCACGCCGCTGGCCGACAGTCTCGCATCGGGGCAGTGGTGGCGGTTGGTCACGCCGATGCTGATCCACTTCGGCATCCTGCACCTGGCCATGAACGGCATGTGGTACTGGGAACTGGGGCGGCGCATCGAGCTGCGCCAGGGCAGCATCAACCTGCTGGGCCTGACCCTGTTGTTCAGCCTGGTGTCGAACTACGCTCAATACTCTTTTGGTGGTCCCGGCCTGTTTGGCGGGTTGTCCGGGGTGCTGTACGGCTTGCTCGGGCATTGCTGGATCTATCAATTATTGTCGCCGAACCCGGCGTATCGCCTGCCTCGCGGGGTGTTGGTGATGATGCTGGTGTGGCTGGTGCTGTGCCTGTCGGGCCTGGTTTCGATGATCGGTTTCGGCGAAATCGCCAACGCGGCCCACGTGGGCGGCCTGGTGATGGGTTGCCTGACCGGTTTGTTGGGTGGCTTGTACAGTCGCCGCAAAATGTCTCCTATTTAGTTAAGGAAGAGTCTTATGTCCTCTTTTGTCGAAATGATCGAAAACATCACCCCGGACATCTACGAGAGCCTCAAGCTCGCCGTGGAAATCGGCAAGTGGTCCGATGGCCGCAAGCTCACCGCCGAGCAGCGTGAACTGTCGTTGCAGGCGGTAATCGCCTGGGAACTGCAGAACCTGCCGGAAGACCAGCGCACCGGCTACATGGGCCCGCAGGAATGCGCCTCGAAGTCGGCGCCGGTGCCGAACATCCTGTTCAAGTCGGATGCCATCCATTGATTGAGATTGGCCGTGGTGCAGTCAGCAAGATGTCGGCGCAGTTGGGTGAGCCGACCGTTCAATACGCGTTTCGTCTGGGCGACATCGAGGTGCCGGTCAACCCGTTGATCGGCACCACCGTGCGCCTGGAATACCTCGGTGCGATCCATTGCACCCATTGCGGTCGCAAGACCAAGACCAGTTTCAGCCAGGGTTACTGCTACCCGTGCATGACCAAACTGGCCCAGTGCGACCTGTGCATCATGAGCCCCGAGCGTTGCCATTACGACGCAGGCACTTGCCGCGATCCGGCCTGGGGTGAAAAATTCTGCATGACCGATCACGTGGTTTACCTGGCGAATTCGTCGGGGATCAAGGTCGGCATTACCCGCGCCAGCCAGCTGCCTACCCGCTGGCTGGACCAGGGCGCAAGCCAGGCGCTGCCGATCATGCGGGTTGCCACGCGCCAGCAGTCGGGCTTCGTCGAAGATCTGTTCCGCAGCCAGGTGGCCGACAAGACCAACTGGCGCGCGCTGCTCAAGGGCGACGCCCAGACGGTAAATCTTGCGCAGGTGCGGGACGAACTGTTCGCCAGCTGTGCCGAGGGTTTGCTCGGTTTGCAGGAACGCTTTGGCTTGCAAGCCATCCAACCGGTGACCGACATCGAACCGATCGAAATCCGTTACCCGATCGAGCAGTATCCGACCAAGATTGTCAGCTTCAACCTGGACAAGAACCCGATTGCCGAAGGCACGCTGATGGGGATCAAGGGCCAATACCTGATCTTCGACACCGGCGTGATCAACATTCGTAAATACACGGCCTACCAGCTCGCCGTGCATCAGTAGAAGGACGACAGACATGCGCACCGAACAGCCGAAGATGATTTACCTGAAGGACTATCAGGCGCCGGACTACCTGATCGACGAGACGCACCTGACCTTCGAGTTGTTCGAGGACCATAGCCTGGTCCACGCGCAGTTGGTGATGCGCCGCAACCCCGAGCGCGGCACCGGCCTGCCGCCGCTGGTGCTCGACGGGCAGCAGTTGGAGCTGGTGTCGGTAAACCTGGCCGACCAGGAACTGACCGAGGCCGATTACCAGTTGAGCGACAGCCACCTGACCGTGCACCCCACCAGCGCAACCTTCACCCTCGACACCACGGTGAAGATCCACCCGGAAACCAACACCGCCCTGGAAGGCCTGTACAAATCCGGTGGCATGTTCTGCACACAGTGCGAGGCCGAAGGTTTCCGCAAGATCACTTATTACCTCGACCGCCCGGACGTGATGAGCGTGTTCACCACCACGGTGATCGCCGAGCAACACAGCTACCCGGTGTTGCTGTCCAACGGCAACCCGATTGCTTCCGGCCCTGGCGAAGACGGCCGGCACTGGGCGACCTGGGAAGACCCGTTCAAGAAACCGGCTTACCTGTTCGCACTGGTGGCCGGTGATTTGTGGTGCGTCGAAGACACCTTCACCACAATGACCGAGCGCACCGTGGCGCTGCGTATCTATGTCGAGCCGGAAAACATCGACAAGTGCCAGCACGCCATGAACAGCTTGAAGAAGTCCATGCGCTGGGACGAAGAAGCCTATGGCCGTGAGTACGACCTCGATATCTTCATGATCGTCGCGGTCAACGACTTCAACATGGGCGCGATGGAGAACAAGGGCCTCAACATCTTCAACTCCAGCGCCGTGCTGGCCCGCGCCGAAACCGCTACCGACGCCGCGCACCAGCGTGTCGAGGCGATTGTCGCCCACGAGTACTTCCACAACTGGTCGGGCAACCGCGTGACCTGCCGCGACTGGTTCCAGCTGTCGCTGAAGGAAGGCTTCACGGTGTTCCGTGATTCGCAGTTCTCTGCCGACATGAACTCGGCGACGGTCAAGCGTATCCAGGACGTCGCCTACCTGCGCACGCACCAGTTCGCCGAAGATGCTGGGCCGATGGCCCACGCGGTACGCCCGGACGGCTTTATCGAAATCTCCAACTTCTACACCCTGACCGTGTACGAAAAGGGCTCGGAAGTGGTTCGCATGATCCAGACCTTGCTCGGCGCCGAAGGCTTCCGCAAGGGCAGCGACCTGTACTTCGAACGCCACGACGGCCAGGCTGTGACCTGCGACGACTTTATCAAGGCCATGGAAGACGCCAACGGCGCCGACCTGACCCAGTTCAAGCGCTGGTACAGCCAAGCCGGTACACCACGCCTGGCGGTGAGCGAGTCCTACGACGCGGCGGCTAAAACCTACAGCCTGAGCTTCCGTCAAAGCTGCCCGGAAACCCCGGACAAAGTAGAGAAACTGCCGTTCGTGATTCCGGTTGAACTGGGCCTGCTGGACGGCAAGGGCGCGGGTATCGCCTTGCGCCTGGCCGGTGAAGCTGCGGCGGGCGCCACGTCCCGGGTGATCTCGGTGACCGAAGCCGAGCAGACCTTTACCTTTGTCGACATTGCCGAACATCCGCTGCCGTCTCTGCTGCGTGGCTTCTCGGCGCCGGTGAAGCTGAGCTTCCCGTACAACCGCGACCAGTTGATGTTCCTGATGCAGCACGACAGCGATGGTTTCAATCGCTGGGACGCCGGCCAGCAGCTGTCGGTGCAGGTGTTGCAGGAGCTGATCGGCCAGCATCAGCAGGGCAAGGCGCTGGTATTGGATCAACGCCTGATCACTGCGCTGCGCACTGTGCTCAGCGACCAGAGCCTGGACCAGGCGATGGTTGCCGAGATGCTCTCGCTGCCGAGCGAAGCCTACCTGACTGAAATCAGCGAAGTGGCGGATGTCGACGCCATCCACGCGGCCCGCGAGTTCGCCCGCAAGCAATTGGCCGATAACCTGTTCGAAGGTTTGTGGCTGCGCTACCAGGCCAATCGCGACCTGTCGAAGAAAACCCCGTACGTCGCCGAGGCGGAACACTTTGCCCGTCGCGCCTTGCAGAACATCGCGCTGTCTTACCTGATGCTCAGCGGCAAGCCGGAAGTGTTGGCGGCAACCCTTGAGCAGTTCGACGCGTGCGACAACATGACCGAGCGCCTGACGGCGTTGGCGGTGTTGGTCAACTCGCCGTTCGAAGAAGAGAAGGCCAAGGCCCTCGCGGTGTTTGCCGAGAACTTCAAGGACAACCCGCTGGTCATGGACCAGTGGTTCAGCGTGCAGGCGGGCAGTGGTTTGCCGGGCGCGCTGGAGCGGGTCAAGACGTTGATGCAGCACCCGGCGTTCAACATCAAGAACCCGAACAAGGTGCGCGCACTGGTAGGTGCGTTTGCCGGACAGAACCTGATCAACTTCCACGCGGCGGATGGTTCCGGTTATCAGTTCCTGGCGGATTTGGTGATCCAGTTGAATGGCTTCAACCCGCAGATTGCGTCGCGGCAGTTGGCGCCGTTGACCCGCTGGCGCAAGTACGACAGCGCGCGGCAGGCGCTGATGAAAGGTGAACTGGAGCGGATTCGCGCTTCGGGCGAGCTGTCCAGCGATGTGTTTGAGGTGGTGAGCAAAAGCCTTGCGTAGCTGAGGCTGAGTACTGCATCTGTGGCGAGGGAGCTTGCTCCCGCTGGAGTGCGCAGCGCTCCCAAGATTTTGGGGCCGCTACGCAGCCCAGCGGGAGCAAGCTCCCTCGCCACAACGGGTCTTAGATAACCGGCGGCCAGCGCAGGTCTTGTGCATCATCGTCGGTATAGCGCGGGAAGCGCTCCGCGATCATCTCGTGGGGCACCCCCAGCGGTATCGCGCTGGCAGCGTCAAGACGGGCGACTTGCTCAGCCGAGAGTTGCACCGTCAGCGCGCCCAGGGTGCCATCCAGTTGCTCACGGGTACGTGGCCCCAGAATCGGAATCAGCGCGGTGGTGGATCGACGGGCTTTTTCCCGTAGCCACGCGATGGCAATGTGAGTCGGCGTGGCGTTCAGCTCACCGGCAACCGCCAACAAGGTGTCGAGCACTGCCGTTTCCCGTGCGCTTTTTTCAGCGTGGACCAGAATCCCCAACTTGCTGGCGCGGGAGTCCTCCTGGCTGTTGCGATACTTACCGGTGAGAAAACCACCACCCAGCGGTGACCACAACGTGGCAGCCAGGCCCAGCGCTTCGGCCATGGGCAGCAGCTCACGGTCGGCGGTGCGTTCGGCCAGGCTGTATTCGGTCTGGATCGCTACCAGCGGCGCAAAGCCGCGCACTTCGGCGAGCAGGTCGGCGCGGGCAATGCGCCAGGCAGGGAAGTTGGACAGCCCGGCGTAGTGGATCTTGCCAGCCCGCACCAGGTCATCAAAACCCCGCAGGATCTCTTCCATCGGCGTGACGTTGTCGCTGATATGCGCCCAGAACAGGTCGATGTGGTCGGTGTTCAGGCGTTTCAGGCTTTCTTCGACAGCACGCACCATGTTCTTGCGGTTATTGCCGAGCTTGAGGGTGCCTTCGTCTTGAGGCTGGGTGCGCAAGGTGTACTTGCTGGCGATCACCAGGCGGTCCCGTTCCGACGCAATAAACTCGCCGAGCAGTACTTCCGATTGGCCGAACTGGTAGCCGTTGGCGGTATCAAGGAAGTTGCCGCCGGCCTCCAGGTAACCGTCGTAAATCCGCTTGGACTCTTCGCGCTCGGCGCCGTGGCCCCAGCCTGTGCCAAAGTTGGCGGTACCCAAGGCCAGCTCCGAAACCCGCAGGCCGCTGCGACGGCCAAAGACTTTATTGCGCATACGAGAACTCCTGACGCTGTGGTTGATTTAAATGTTTTGCAACATCTATTAAATATGATGCGAGTCATATATTTCGTCAAGAGAGTTTTTTTGCCGTTGAAGGGAAGGGCGTCTGCTCCTGACACTTTCTGACAGAGGCCTCTGCTAAGCTTTCGCCACCTTCCCTTTTCCGAGTGTGATCAAACGTGTCGCGTACCACTCGTCTGCTGACCTTGTTGCAAGTCCTGCGGGGCAAAAAACGCCCGGTGACCGCCGCTGTGCTGGCGGCGGAACTGGAGATATCCGAACGCACGCTGTACCGCGACATCGCCGAATTGACCGCCTTGGGCGCACCGATCTTCGGCGAGGCGGGCGTGGGTTACGTGCTGCGTGCGGGTCTGTTCCTGCCGCCGCTGATGCTCAATGCGGACGAGACCGAGGCCATCGTGCTCGGCTTGCGGTATGTCGATCAGCGTGGTGATGACGTGCTGAGCCAGGCGGCGGCGAATGCCCTGGCGAAGATTGCTGATGTGCTTGATCCTGCGGCCCAGGAAGCCTTGCGCAATCCGACCTTGTTGCCCGGCCCGCCAGGATTTGGCTACCCGGAAAACCGCGTGCCGCTGAATGTGTTTCGCGAGGCGATTCGCGGCCAGGCCAAACTGCACATCGATTATGCCGATGCCAGCCAGACCGCCAGCCAGCGCCTGATCTGGCCCCTGGCCCTGGGCTTTCTCAACGAAGTGCGGGTGATCGTTGCGTGGTGCGAGTTGCGCGGGGCTTATCGCACCTTCCGCACCGACCGGGTAGCGGCTGCCAGCCTTCACGGCGAGCGTTATCCGGGACGTCGCAGCGACTGGTTGCGGGCCTGGCGCAAGCTGATGGAACAGAACGAATCCGGACCATTCACTCCTGACAAGAACTGACACAGCACTGCTTTAGCATGGCTCCATAAATCACCAACAAGGAGCTGTCTCATGTCTCAACTCACCCCCGAACTGGCCCCGGCGATCGCGACCTATATTGCCGCCGCGAATACCGGCGACACGTCCTTGGTGGCCGACTGTTTCGCCGCAGATGCCAACGTGTTCGATGAAGGCGAGCACCAGGTCGGTACCGCCGCCATCGCCCGCTGGATGGAAGACACCGGGCGCCGCTACCAGCCCAAGGTCCAGGTGCTGAATGTGCAGCACCGCACCGGCAAGGTGTTGGTCAGCAACCTGATCACCGGCAGCTTTCCCGGCAGCCCGCTGGAGCTGCGTTATACCTTCCGCCTCAATGAGCAGGGCAAGATTTCCCGATTGGATATTTCCCTGTAGCCGTCATGGCATACTGCCGGGCATGACTTTCGACTCGCCACTCGCCGCCTACCAGCACGCCATCACCGAACAGGGTTTCGTCCCCGACGACGCCCAGCGTGAGGCGGTGCAAGCCCTGCAAGATTGCCATCAAGCCCTGCACCACGGGCATGCGCCCATCACCGGGGTGTACCTGTGGGGCCCGGTCGGGCGGGGCAAGACCTGGCTGATGGACCAGTTTTACCAAAGCTTGCGAGTGCCTGCCCGACGCCAGCATTTCCATCACTTCATGGGCTGGGTGCACCAGCGCTCGTTCCAACTGACGGGCACCCACGACCCCTTGCAGGCCTTGGCCCGTGAACTGAGCCGGGAAGTGCGGGTGCTGTGTTTTGATGAGCTGTTCGTCAATGACATTGGTGACGCGATCATTCTCGGCCGGCTGTTCCAGGTGATGTTCGAGGAAGGCGTGGTGATGGTCTGCACCTCCAATCAACCGCCAGATCAACTGTATGCCGATGGTTTTAACCGTGATCGCTTCCTGCCGGGGATCGAGGCCATCAAGCAGCATATGCGAGTGGTTGCGGTGGATGGCGGGGAAGATCATCGCCTGCATCCGGGCACCACGCTGCAGCGTTACTGGGTCGATCAGCCTGAAGCGCTGGCCGGGGTATTTCGCCAGTTGAGCGAAGGGCAGGCGGTGAGCAGTGGCCCGGTCGCGGTCGGGTACCGTTCCGTCGTGGCCGTGCAGTCCAGTGAAACAGTGCTGTGGTGCCGCTATGCCGATCTGTGCGAACAGCCGCTGGCCGCCATGGACTTCATGCTGTTGTGTGATCGGTTCAAGGCCATTTTGTTGGGTGAGGTCCCCAACCTCAGCGCGCAAAAGCGTCCTGGACGAATCGCACGCGGTACGGAAGACGCCGCCCAACGAGTGGAAGCGGGTGATCGCGAGTTGCCGGAACTGTCCGTGCATGACGACAGCGTCCGGCGGTTCATTGCCTTGGTGGACGAGTGCTACGACCGCAAGGTGCCGCTGTACATTGAGGCCAGGGTTCCATTGGAAAGCCTCTACACCGAGGGTTACCTGGAGTTCCCATTCCGCCGCTCCCTGAGCCGTTTGCAGGAGATGCAGTTGACGCGATTCGGCGATCCAGGCGTAATTTCACGCGGGCAAATGTAGTTAATCTCCTTCATCTAATGCCCACTCCACGCTTACAATCGAGCCCTTTTACGGGGACCGAGTCCCTGTTGCACCGTTAACGAGGAAGGAAATGGACACCCCAGACATCCTGGTGCTGCAAGCCAGCTACACCAATCCGGTACACGCCGAGGCCATTGGCCTGGTGCTCAATCATTATGCAGAAGACCCCATGGGCGGTGGCCAAAGCCTGCCGGCCGACCGTTTGCAGCAATTGCCAGCGGAGCTGGCCAAGCGTGCTCATGCGTTCAGTGTGCTGGCATTTGTCGGCGGTACGCCGGCGGGTCTGGTGAATTGCTTTGAAGGGTTTTCCACCTTTGCCTGCCGCCCGCTGGTCAATGTCCACGACGTGGTGGTGATGGATAAATTCCGCGGCCTGGGCTTGAGCCAGAAGATGTTGCAAAAGGTCGAGGAAATCGCTCGCCAGCGCGGCTGCTGCAAGATCACCCTCGAGGTGCTTGAAGGCAATGGCGTCGCACAGTCGGCGTATCGCAAGTTTGGTTTCGAAGATGCAGTATTTGATCCGGAGCATGGCCGGATGCTGTTTTGGAGTAAGCCGCTTTAATTAATGTTTATTTAATTAACACAAAAAAGGCGCCAGCAAGTGGCGCCAAATAAACCTTAGCTATCAGAGCGGAATAGCGCAGGGTATCGCGGGTAAATCAGGTGTTAGGTGTAGTGGTAGTTTGATCGGCAGTGGCGGGCTTTGCAGTCTTGCCGTCAGCCATTGCTGTTTGCTGGGCAGCGCCGTGAGTTTGTTCCTGAACGAAGGTGAAGTTGTTGTAGAACTCCTTCGAACGCTCTGAACCGCCTTCTGCGAAGGCTGCTACGGAGGTCATGGTCATCAGGCCGGCAAGGATAACAGTCGAAATTTTCATGGCAGTGTCTCATTAAGTGTGTTGGGTTCCGCGCGTTGTGGTCAGCGGCGGGATGGGGAGACTGTGGGCCAATGATATTAAGTAAGGGTTAACCTGGTGCTGACCGAAAGTTAACGATTTCGTTAACTTCCAATCTTTCGCAGCGATGAATTCAGAGCTTCCAGTCCAGTGCAAGGCTGATGGAGCGCGGGTCTCCCCAATACACGCCGTTATAAAAGCCGACACGCTCGTAATATTTTTTATCAAATAGGTTGTTGATATTAAGTGACGCCGACAAGTGGTCATCGAACTCATAGCGAGACATCAGGTTGACCACTGTATAGGCCTGCTGAGTGATTCGGGTCTGCTCCCTGATCAACGTTCCACTGGAGTCTCTGCCTACGGGGCGATTGGCAACGTCGTAGAAATCACTCTGCCAATTCACCGCGCCGCCGACGGTCAGCGCATGCCATTCGCCGGGCAGGCGATAGGCCGTGGACACCCGCAGCAGGTTCAGTGGCAGATTGGTGTTATTGCGCTGCTTGTCGCCGTTCAGGGAGTGGGTGTAGGTGTAGCCTGCGGTCAGGTTCCAGTCGGGGCGCACCTCTCCGGAAACCTCTACCTCGAAGCCCTGCACTTTGTTGCCTTTGCCGCCGGACGTGTAGAACTGCTCGCCGGTCTCTGGATCCGGTGGGGTCGAACTGTCCAGTTCCGCGACGTTGTCCTGCTTGCTCCAGAAATACGCGGCCGCCAGGTTCAGGCGCTCATCCAGCAGGCTGCCCTTGATGCCCACTTCATAGTTGCTGCCCACCACCGGCTCCAGGTATTGCTTGCCGGCGTCACGCTGCTCTTGCGGGTTGAAAATATCGGTGTAGCTGGCGTAGACGGTGTACTCCGGGGTCAAGTCGTAGAGAAGGCCGGCGTAGGGCGTCAACATGTCGTTGTGGGTCTGGCTGGATTTTGAGGTGCCGAGAAACTGGTCGGTGTCTTTATCGTAGTCGTATGTGGTGCTCTCGATCTCCCAACTGCCATAACGACTGCCCACTATGGCATGCAGGCGCTCGGTCAGGTTCAGGCGGGTGGCCAGGTAGCCGGCCTTTTGGCGGGTGCTGCCTTGCGAGCCCTTGAGGCCGGTATTGGAGTCGGGGAATTTGCCGATCCCGCCCATGTGTTTCCAGTCGTCGATACTGGTGTAATTCTTCGGCACCGGACCGTCGCGCAGGTGTGGCGAAGCATCGCGCTGCTCGGATTCGCCATACCCCACCATCAATTCATGCTCACGCCCCAACAGGGAATAGGAGCCGGACAGGTTCAAGTCGACCACGTCCATTTTTGAAGTGCCGATCATATGGCTGGTCCAGGCCGTCATGCCGCTGCGGTCGGCATTGGGAAAGCCTGAGCCGCCGTAGTAGACCTTGCCGTCCGTGTCGCTTTCGCGGTGGGTGTAGGCAGCCTTCAAATGCCAGTCACCGGCCAGCCGGTGGTCGAGGGTGGCGAAGGTGGTTTCGTCTTTCAGCGGCCAGGAACTCCACTTGGCCGCGATGTTGGCGGAGCGGGGCAGCTTGGCTTTACTGCCGTCACTGTTCCAGTAGGGCAAGGTGCCCCACGCGGTACCCTGCACGTGCTTGTTCTGGTAATCGAAGCCCACCGCCAGCACCGTGTCGTCGGTCAGGTCGCCTTCGAGGATGCCGTAGCCGACTTCCCGTTGCAGCGCGTAGTTGTCGCGATAGGACTGGGTGTCACGGTAGGCGAGCACCGTACGGCCCCGCAGGCGCCCATCAAACGCCAAGGGGCCGCCAACATCCAGGTAGCTGTAGTAATTGTCATCGGAGCCGCCACTGATGCCCGTCTTTGCCTGCCACTGGGCGGTGGGGCGTTTGCGCACCATGTTGACGGTGGCCGAAGGGTCGCCTGCACCGGTGGTCAGGCCGGTGGCGCCGCGTACCACTTCGATCCGGTCGTAAATAATGGTGTCGGCATCCGACTTCATGCGCCCGAAGGTGTTGAGCATGCCGTCAATCTGGAAGTTGCTGATGCCGTAGCCGCGTGAAGAGTAGCCAACCCGGTCGGAGTCCAGGTGTTGCACCACCACGCCAGTGGTCTGGCGCATGGCTTCGGTGAGGGTATTGAGATTGAAATCGTCCATCTGCTGGCGGGTGATCACCGAGACCGACTGCGGCGTTTCCTTGATGGACAGGTTCAACTTGGTGGCGGTGCTCATCGAGCCTGTGGTGTAGGCACCAGTGTGTTCGGTGTTGGCGCCCAGGCCCTCGGCGGTGATGCTGGTGCTGCCCAGCTCAAGGGCATTGGCCGGCGTGTGCGATTCCTTTTCAGGATCGTTTTCAGCCAGCAGCTCCGGGCTCAGCACCACGCTGAAAAGGCCCAGGGTCAAGGTCATGGAACGGGTAAAAGGCGCGAACATCGCGGCGAACTCCTTGTCGTCTATGAAAAATGCCATTGGCTCAAAGACGAAAGGAGGCGGGGAACTTTAGCGCTAAACGAGAATAATTATTATCTTGGTGTTGCTGCCAAGTCGGGTTTCACCGCATTGCGCAGGTGAAACCCGGGTTATGGGACCTACTTGATGACCACATCAGTCGAGTCGGTTTTCTTCGGCTTGATCAGGCTGAAGTCAATCAGGGGCTTTTGCTGGCGTTCGTAAGGATTGCCAATCAGCAGCGGCCGCGGCTTGAAGCTGTCACTGACCAGGCTCTTGCTGTGGTCCAGTTCATCAAAACTCAACCCCGCCATGTCGGCCCAGGTATGGATCAACTGCGAGCTGCTGTAGGGCCGCTGCAAATCACCACCAAAGCTCCAGTCATGACTTTCACGCCACTTGGGCGACGCGTAGGCCATGAACGGAATGGTGTACATCGGCGCCGTTGGCTTGCCTTCGTTACGGCCCAGGGTGCTGTGGCCGGCCGAATCGAATACGTCTTCACCGTGGTCGGAGAGGTACAGCAGGAAGCCGTTCGGGTCAGTCTTGGCGTAGTCCTTGATCAGGCTCGACACCACGAAATCGTTGTACAGCACCGCGTTGTCGTAGCTGTTGTAGGTCGGCAACTGTGCGTCGCTGATCCCGGCAGGCACACCCTGGCGATCGGTGAACTTGTCGAAGGTCGGCGGGTAGCGGTACTGGTAGCTCATGTGGGTGCCCAGCAGGTGCACCACGATAAATTTGCGCTCGGCGGTGTCGGACATCGCCTTGGCAAACGGCTCCAGTACGTCGCCGTCGTACTGGCGGGCGTTCTGGTTGCGGTTGTTGTTGAGGTACACCTGCTCGTCGGCCTGTTCGGAAAAGGTCGTGAGCATGGTGTTGCGCTTGGTCATGGTCTGCTGGTTGGTGATCCAGAAGGTCTTGTAGCCGGCCTGCTTCATCACGCTGACGATGGACGGCGTCTTGAGGTACAGGTCCGGGTTTTCTTCGTCGGCGAAGGTCAGCACCTGTTGCAGCGCTTCGATGGTGTAGGGGCGCGGGGTGATGACGTTGTCGAACACCGCCAGTTGGTCCCGCAGCTTGTCCAGTTCCGGCGTGGTGTTGCGCGGGTAGCCATACAGGCTCATGCGCTGGCGGTTGGTGGACTCGCCGATCACCAGAACCAGGGTCGACGGCTGGCCGGCCATGCTGTCCTTGAGGTTGGTCAGGGGCGGGATCTTGCTGGCGCTGGTCAGCATGCCTTGCATGTTGTCCAGTTGTTCGGTGTAGCGGCGGTAGGCGACGATCATCTGCCACGGCACGGCCGGCTCGATGCGGGTTTCAAAGCGGTCGATGGCCAGTTCCATGGTCTCGCTCTTGGCGATCTGCTTGACCAGCGGGTAACCGACGATGGCAATCACGATTGCCGCAGCCGCCAGCATGGCTTGGCCACGCGGCAGGTAAACCGGGCGTACGCGAGTCCACAGGAATACGGCCATGGCCGTGTGGGCAATGAACGCCAGCACGATCCACCAGGCAAAGTACTGGGTGGCGTACTCGCCGGCTTCAGAGATGTTCGACTCGAACATGATGAAGATGACGCTTTGGGAGAATTCCTGCTGGTAGATGAAGAAGTAACCCAGGCTGGCCATGGAGCAGGCCCACAGCACCACACCAATCAACCCTGCCACCAGGCGCGCGCGACGCGGGAACAGCAGCATCGGCGCCAACCACAGGGCGCTCATGAAAAATGCCTGGCGGAAACCGCTGAAGCCGGAGGTGCCGGTCAGCTGGATCAGCAGTTGGGTGATACCCGAGAAATACCAGAAAAACAGGAACATCCAGCCGAGGCCGGCCCAATCAAAACCTTTCGCAGACGTAGTGCTGCGTTTGAACATCGCCATCCAGCGCTCCAACCCGATAATTTTTCAGTGTCGACGCGCACGGACGCGCGCAACAGAGGGCCTGCGCACGTGGCGCGGCCCTATTCGGCGGGAGTATCGGGATGAGGATGTGAAAACTTCGTGAGTTATTCCTGAACGGTTCGTTCAGCTCACGTTCAGCAAAGTGCGGGCTGGGTGCCGGACGGTTGATTGAGCTGACCCTGCAAGTGCAAACGCAGGCGCATGACTTCCTGTTGCAATTGGTCGCGTTCGTCTTTCAACTGGCGCAATTCATCACGGCGAATGGTGACGTAGAGGGTCTGTGGCGGACGGGTCATGTGTGCAGTGCTCATTGCTTACCTCGCAAATAGCCGGTGTATCGCGGTGCCAGAGCGCTTGATTCGAGGCTCTCGGCAACAGTCGGCGCAATTCTGAATTCTTTTTTAAGCGAAGGGAACTTTTTTATTTTTGATGGTCGCTGTGACTTTTTCCCCACTGAAGGCTAAAGGATGGCCACTTTTTGTCATGAAACTATGCCAATCCGCTCTGGACTAACCCTCATTAGCCTCATTGCGCTATAAACTGTGACACACATTTATTCGTAGTAAGGAGCATCAGCACATGCAACTGGGGATTATTGGACTAGGCCGCATGGGTGGCAACATTGCGCGACGCCTGATGCTCAATGGGCATACCACCGTGGTTTACGACCGCAATGAAGCATTCGTAAAAGGTTTGGCAGGCGAGGGCGCCACCGGCGTTGCCGACCTGGCGGGCCTGGTGGCCGGGCTGCAGAAGCCCCGGGCGATCTGGGTGATGCTGCCGGCAGGCGACCCGACCGAAAACACCATTGAAGAATTGAGCCAGCTGCTGGAAGACGGTGATGTGATCATCGACGGCGGCAACACCTTCTATAAGGATGACATCCGCCGGGCCAAGGCCCTGTCGGAAAAAGGCCTGCACTATGTCGACGTCGGCACCTCCGGCGGCGTCTGGGGCCTGGAGCGCGGCTACTGCATGATGATCGGCGGCGACGCCGAGACCGTTAAGCTTCTGGACCCGATCTTCGAAAGCCTGGCGCCGGGCATCGGTAACATCCCGCGCACGAAAGACCGTTCTGCTGCAGCTGACAGCCGTGCCGAGCGTGGCTATATCCACGCGGGGCCTGCCGGCTCGGGGCACTTCGTCAAGATGATCCACAACGGCATCGAGTACGGGATGATGCAGGCCTTCGCTGAAGGTTTCGACATCCTCAAGACCAAGAATTCGGAGAGCCTGCCGGAAGACCAGCGCTTCGATCTTAACGTCGCCGACATCGCCGAAGTCTGGCGTCGTGGCAGTGTGGTTTCGTCCTGGCTACTGGACCTGACCGCCGACGCCCTGGCCACCGATCCGAAGCTCGACGGTTATTCCGGCTCGGTTGCCGACAGTGGCGAAGGCCGCTGGACCATCGAAGCCGCCATGGAGCAATCGGTACCGGTACCCGTGCTGTCCAACTCGCTGTTTGCCCGCTTCCGCTCCCGCCAGCAAAGCACCTACGGTGACAAAATGCTTTCTGCCATGCGCTTCGGCTTTGGCGGCCATGTGGAGACTCCCAAAAAATGACCGCCAACGGCAAGAAACCCAAGGCCGAACCCGCTCCGCCCACCACCCTGTTTCTGTTTGGTGCCCACGGTGACCTGGTCAAGCGTCTGCTGATGCCGGCGCTGTACAACCTCAGTCGCGATGGGCTGCTGGGCAATGGCTTGCGCATTGTGGGCGTTGATCACAACGCCATCAGCGACGCCGATTTCGCCAAGAAACTCGAGGACTTCATTCGCACCGAGGCCGCCAGCAAGGTCAAGGGCAAGGGTGATGACGCCCTTGACCCGCAATTGTGGGCTCAGTTGGCCGAGGGCATCAGCTACGTCGAGGGCGACTTCCTTGACGACGGCACCTACGCCGACATCGCCAAGAAGATCGCTGACAGTGGCACCGGTAACGCGGTGTTCTACCTCGCCACCGCGCCGCGTTTCTTTGCCGAAGTGGTGCAGCGTCTCGGCGCTGCCGGCCTGCTGGAAGAAACCCCGGAGGCGTTCCGCCGGGTGGTGATCGAAAAGCCTTTTGGCTCGGACCTCGCCACTGCCGAAGCGCTGAACGCCTGCCTGCTCAAAGTGATGAGCGAGAAGCAGATCTATCGCATCGACCATTACCTGGGCAAGGAAACCGTCCAGAACATCCTTATCAGCCGTTTCTCCAACGTGCTGTTCGAGGCGTTCTGGAACAACCACTACATCGACCACGTGCAAATCACCGCCGCCGAAACCGTCGGCGTGGAAACCCGTGGCAGCTTCTTCGAACACACCGGCACGCTGCGGGATATGGTGCCCAATCACCTGTTTCAGTTGCTGGCGATGGTCGCCATGGAACCGCCAGCCGCCTTTGGCGCCGATGCGGTGCGGGGCGAGAAGGCCAAGGTGATTGGGGCCATACGGCCCTGGTCGCTGGAAGACGCACGGGCCAACTCGGTGCGCGGCCAGTACACCGCCGGTGAAGTCGCCGGCAAGCAACTGCCGGGTTACCGCGAAGAGGCCAACGTTGCGCCCGACAGCAGCACCGAGACCTTCGTCGCCCTCAAGGTGATGATCGACAACTGGCGCTGGGTCGGCGTGCCGTTTTACCTGCGCACCGGCAAGCGCATGAGCATCCGCGACACCGAGATCATCATCTGCTTCAAGCCGGCGCCATACGCGCAGTTCCGTGATACCGAGGTCGATGAACTCAAGCCGACGTACCTGAAGATCCAGATCCAGCCGAACGAAGGCATGTGGTTCGACCTGCTGGCGAAAAAGCCCGGGCCGACCCTCGACATGGCCAATGTGGAGCTGGGGTTTGCCTACAAGGACTTCTTCGAGATGCAGCCGTCGACGGGTTACGAAACCCTGATCTACGACTGCATGACCGGCGACCAGACCTTGTTCCAGCGCGCCGACAACATCGAAAACGGCTGGCGTGCAGTGCAGCCGTTCCTCGATGCGTGGAAGCAGGATGACGGCATCCAGGCCTACAAGGCAGGCGAAGATGGTCCGGCGGCAGCCGATGCACTCTTGGCCCGCGATGGCCGTAGCTGGCACAGCCTCGGATGAGCGACTTGCCGAGTCAACCCATCCGCTTTGTGTTGAGTGATATGGACGGCACGTTGCTGCATCCGGATCACAGCCTCAGTCAACGCACCATTGATACGGTTCGCGCCTTGCGCGCGGCCGGGGTGTTTTTCAGCCTGGCCAGCGGGCGACCACCCAAGGCCATGATGCAGCAGGTCGAAGCACTCGGTATTGACGTACCGATTGCCGGCTTCAACGGCGGCACGCTGGTCAATCCCGACGGCAGTATTCTGGTGGCGCATCACTTGCCGGCAGAAGCGGCGCTGGTAGCGCTGGCATTGTTTACGCCGCAGCCAGACGTGGAAGTCTGGCTGTTTGCCGACGGTGACTGGCTGCGTCGCGATCCCGGCGGGCCGATGGCGGTTCGCGAGGAACATGGCCTGGGTTATGGGGCAATCGTCGTGGAGAGTTTCGAGCCGTTCCTGGATCGGGTCGACAAGATTGTTGCGGCCAGTACCAATACCCAACTGCTGATCGAACTGGAAGCGCAGTTGCAGCCGAGGGTCGAGGGTTTGGCTCAGGTGTCCCGCTCGCAGCCAGTGTTCCTGGATGTGACCGCCATGAAGGCCAACAAGGGCGAAGCCTTGAAGACCCTGGCTGCGCACCTGGGTGTGCCACTGGAACAGACCGCCGCCATCGGCGATGGCGGCAACGACCCGGCGATGTTTCACGTGGCAGGGTTGTCGATTGCCATGGGCCAGGCCGAAGAAGTGGTCAAGCGCCAGGCCAGCGTCGTGACCGGCAGTAATGTCGACGATGGTGCGGCGGAAGCCATTGAGCGATTTATTCTCTCGGCCGATTGATTGGCAACCACACTAATAAGTAGTCAGCTATGCAAAGTTGCAACTTGCATCGCTGACTACCCACTCGTGTTAGTGCGGGTCAATATACTGCGCCGTCAAACGGCACACTTTCTGGTGCCGCCTCACGCGAGTTTCAGTTATTTGGGCATTGCCCAGGATTGCAACTGATAGCCATCTTTATCGAGTTCAGCGCGGGCCTGCAACAGCAAGTCCTCGAGCTGTGCCGGGTCGGAATAAGTGCTGGAAGACAGCTGCTTGCTACCGATACGGGTATTGGTGCGGTCGATGACGCTCAGGCTCAGGGCGCCGTTGCCATCGTGCCAGGCCACACATTGAAAGGGCTGGAAAGCACGGTCTGCGATCAAAAGAGCTTCGTTGATGCGGAGCGGGGCGTTCATGGGGTCTTCTCTCTAAATGCCCATTCAAGTGAAGCCGTTGGTTGGGCGTGCCTAACGACTGGTTACTTGTACTGATGCACGATCACCGGGTACAGGTCACATGTTAGAAGAAGATTTTTTAACTTTCCCTGATTAAAGTCATGTAAGGGGCTATGTTGAAAGCCTCATGAAAGTTATGCCGCGACAATTGACCGCACTCGACTGGAGGAAAAGGGCAGGTTTGTGCGCGGCTTATAACGAATGGGTACAAAGGCCGCGTCAAAATCTTGCTAGTGTTGCCAACAGGGTTTCCAAATAACTGTTTTTAAATAACTTTAACGATTTTGACGCCAAGGAATAGTCATGATTGTTGCACCTGCTCCGCGCCGTCTGCTTGTGGTCGATCCCTGTGATGACTGCCACGGGCTATTACCGGGTTTGCGTACGGCGGGGTGGGATGTGGACAGCTGTGCCCTCGAGTCGGTGGGTGAGCGCTCCTGCGATGTTGGATTGCTGCGCCTGCAGCCGTTTCATCTGGAGCGGCCCGAAGCGGTCAAGGAACTGATCAGCCGTAGCGGCACCGAGTGGATTGCCGTGCTTAACCAGGAAGTGCTGCGCCTGCAGAATGTCGGCGATTTTGTCTGCGAGTGGTTCTTCGACTTCCATACCTTGCCGTTCGATGTGTCCCGGGTGCAGGTCACCCTCGGCCGTGCCTTTGGCATGGCGCGCCTGCGGGGCAAGGGCAACAACGCGCCTGCCGGCCAGCCTGAACATGAGTTGCTGGGCGACAGCCGCCCGATTCGCGAACTGCGCAAACTGCTGGCCAAGTTGGCGCCGACGGAATCCCCGGTGTTGATTCGTGGCGACAGCGGCACCGGCAAGGAGCTGGTCGCCCGCACCCTGCATCGCCAATCCCAGCGCCACGCCAAGCCGTTTGTGGCGATCAATTGCGGGGCGATCCCTGAACACCTGATCCAGTCCGAATTGTTTGGGCATGAGAAGGGCGCCTTTACCGGCGCCCATCAGCGCAAGATCGGGCGGATTGAGGCGGCGCATGGCGGTACGTTGTTTCTCGATGAAATCGGCGACTTGCCCATGGAGCTGCAAGCCAACCTGCTGCGTTTTCTCCAGGAAAAACAGATCGAGCGCGTCGGCGGCAGCCAACCGATTCCGGTGGACGTGCGCGTATTGGCGGCCACCCACGTCGACCTGGAAGCCGCGGTTGCAAAGGGTACCTTCCGGGAAGACTTGTACTACCGGCTCAACGTCCTGCAAGTGGTGACTGCGCCGTTGCGCGAGCGTCATGGTGACGTGGCGATGTTGGCCAACCATTTTTCACACTTCTACAGCCAGGAAACCGGCCGGCGCCCCCGCAGCTTCAGTGAAGACGCGTTGGTAGCCATGGGCGAGCACGGTTGGCCGGGCAATGTGCGGGAGTTGGCGAACCGCGTGCGGCGTGGCCTGGTACTGGCTGAAGGGCGGCAAATCGAAGCCGTTGATCTGGGACTGCAAGGCCAGCAGGCAATCGCGCTGCCGATGGCTACACTGGAGGATTACAAACACCGTGCCGAACGTCAGGCGCTGTGCGATGTGCTCAACCGGCACAGCGACAACCTGAGTGTCGCGGCCCGTGTGCTGGGAGTTTCCCGGCCGACGTTCTACCGGTTGCTGCACAAACACCAGATCCGCTAGGGCGGGTAAACCGAAAAGCCCCGCAACGACCCTTATCGTTGCGGGGCTTTTCCTTGTCTGTAGGAGCGAGCGTGCTCGCGAAATTCGTTAACGATAACGCGGGGTTTCTGGGGCCCCGCGTTGCTCTCGGGTTTTTCGCGAGCAAGCTCGCTCCTACAGTGTTCTGTTTAGAAGTAGTACGGGAATTTCAGGCTGAAGGTAAAGTCCGGCGCATCATCCGTCATACCGATGGCCAGGTTCGGCACGATCGTCAGGTTGTCGGTTGCCGCGATCGTCATGCCGACGTTGAAGTAGCCGGCGTTGGCGTCGCTGGAAACCACCGATTGCCAGTCGCCGCCATCGGGCTTTAGCTTGCTCTTGCGTTGGATCAAGTCGGAGACCGAAAACGACATACTCATTTTCTCGTTGAGCGCAAAGGCCACGCCAACGCCGATCTGGAAGCTGTCTCCCAGGCGCACTTTGCCGCCGACTTTTTCATTGACTGTGGAACTGATGTCGTCAAATGAGTCTTCGAAGTTGTGGGTGTAGGACAGCGACCCAAACAGCACCGCCGGGTCGAAAGTCTTGACCAGGGAGATGCCCGGCGTAATCGACCAGACGCCGTTGCCGGTGGGCAGGTTTTCCGGCACGTAAAGGTTGGTATTGTTAGGTGAACGTACCAACTTGATGCCAAACGGTTCTTTACCGGTAGGCGCCTTGACGCGCAGCGACACCACGGCATCCGGAAGGCTGGCCGTTTCGTCGAGGAATTTATAGGCCACGCCGAAGTTGACGTCGCCAATCGTCGGGTCACGACTGACCGACTCCTCTGACGTCGCCGTACCGGAACCGCCATTGGCACCACCGGACTGATAAGTCGATTCACGATAAACCACCGGTACGTTCACATCGAATTGCCAGCGGTTGTCGAGGTTGTAGCGCCCCGTTAAGTCCAGCGTCCAGTTGTCGGCCTTGATCCGGTCCAGGTTGATATTGCCCAGGAAGATCGAGTCCAGCGCCAGAAAACCGTTGAGGGTTAACTGACGGGCATCGTAACGAGCATAGGTAACACCGGTTTCAAAACTGAATTTTCCATCGCCGAAGAAGCCGCTCGCCTCGTTGTACAGGTTGCTCACACTCTGTGCCGGGGCCGAGTCGTCCTTGAGCGACTGCCCGTACGAGGCGCCGCCGCCTGCACCGCCCGAGGCGGCAGCTGCACCGACGCCGGGCGTGTTACCGGCCACCGTGGTGCCGCCTTTCTGGAAGTCTGCCGGGGATTTGGCCAGGCGTTTGGGGGGTGGGGCCGCCGGCTGGTCTTCAACCTGGCGTACCCGTTGTTCCAGCACCGCCAGTGCTTTTTGCTGCACTTCGTAGCGTTGCTTGAGTTCCAGTAATTCCTTTTTCAATGTGTCGATGTCGGTATCCGGCGCGGCATACAACATGGATGCGGGCAGGAGCGTGCTCAAGCAAATTACGGCACGTAACGATAGCGATCGATGCATGAAATAAGCCGTCCCTTTCTAATGCGCAAGTGTCGAGGCACAGCGTAGTTCAATAACCAAGGGTGCGTAGGCCTTTGAGTTGGTCCAGGTTGCAGTTCAGTACACCATTGTTCAAACCGTTGCTGCCCATGACCACGTTCAGTTGGGTCATGTTGTTAACGAAATTGCTGTTGCCCTGCAAAACGGTGCCCTGTAGCACATTGCCTCCGCCGATTTGCTGCACGGTATTCCCTTGGTTGTGATTGGCTTGGATAGCCATTTGCAGGCCGCCATTGGTGGCTGAGACGCTGACGTTGCCAGCTCCACTGGTACCCGTGACGGTACCGCCGGCCACCAGCACTTGCCCTGACTGCACAAGATTGGCCGGCGCCAGCCCATTTTCGTTGATGTTGATGCCGACGTTGTTGGTCGCCGTGTTGCCGTCGCCCGCAGCGCGCACGCTTTGAACCACGCCCTGGCCGGTGCCCAGTCCGGCGCCGCCAGTCACGGTGCCTGTGCCGGTGGTCTGACCGGTCCCGGTGCCCGTCCCGCCAGTGGTTTGTACATAGAATTGGGGGGTGATAGTGGATGAGTCGATCTGCATGCTGGCCTTGCCAGTGATCGAGTCGCCAACGGCGTTGGTCCAGGTGCTGCTCATCACGATGCCAAAGCTGATAATCCGCCCAGGCATCACATAGCGCCCGCGCAGTTCCGCCAATTCCGAATCCTTGACTTCAATCGGTTTAAATCCGGAGGAGGCATAAACAGGCATTGAGGCTACCAGGCACATGACCGTAAGCCAGCGGTAGGTGTTCATCTTTGGCTCCTGGAGCGTCCTGCTCCTTATTGCGCTTCTAGAAGAAGTCGCTCTGGATAAAACCGAAGTCCATCAGCTCTGCATCACCCACGGGCCTGAACTCATTCATTTTGTTTTTCGCCGTCAGGGGGGTGGGTGGGTCGAGCAGGATGTTGGTCTTGTCGTAGCCTTCACCGAGTACGGCGAAAACGATGCCGTTCCAGCCCTTGACGAAGTCGTCATGCGAATAGCGTTTATGCCCCAGCACCGGATCGCCGATATAGACCCAGTTCTTGTCCGCTCGCTGCATGACCACGAAGTGCTTGTAGCCGCGAATTTCCAGCAGTACCACGACGGGGATTTTCACGGTGACCAAGGTATCTGGCCCGATCTTGTAGCCCCGGGCACGCATGCCGATGCTTTCGAGGTAGCGCTTCATGTCCAGCATGGAGAAGCCTTGGGTACGTACCAAGTCCTGGTCAGCGTTGACCAGCATGCCTTTGATGATGTGTGCTTCGTCGACGTCCAGCCAATAGCCCTGACGCAGGATGGTTGCGAGTGCCGCAGCACCGCAGCTGAAATCGGTTTTCTGTTCCACCAGGTTGGCGAAGCGGCGCTCACGAATGCTCTCGACCTTTTTGAATATCACGCCACCGCCGGGCATGGCTGAAATTGCCATTTGCCCTGCCCAGGTCGGGCCGGTGAGCATTAACAAGAGGGTGAGCGTCACGAGGCGCATGATCGTCTGACCTGTTGGACACTGGAAATAGAAAAGGGCCTTGTCGCCAAGGCCCCGTTGCATCAGAAGCGAACGCCGCTGCCCGCTGCACATTGGGTGCAACCGCTGCCCAGTGTGAGGGTGTTGCTTTGTTGGTTGCCGGAACCTGCGGACACGTTGAGCCCGATGTTGCCGGAGCCGTTGTTGCCAGAGTTGTTCAGGCTGGCGTTGTTGCTGACATAGGTAGACTGGCCACCATAGCCATGGGTAGACGCGGCTGCGTTGAGGAAGTGGTTGTCCAACGATTGTTGCTCGGTGTTGGAAGCAGCGGCTACGTTGTTGCCGTCGGCAGTCACGATAGCCAGGTTGTTTTTCTGTTGGTTGCCTTGACCGGCTGCAACGTTGACGCCGGTGTTACCCGAGCTGTTGTTGGCCGAGTTGTTCAGAGACGCGTTGTTTTGCGTGCCTTTGTTGTCGAACTTGTTGTTTTGGCTTTCTTGATAGATGTCGGCGACGGCAAACACCGAAGCAGCATCATCGGCACTGCTGGTGATTGCAGCAGCATTGTCCTGCTGGTTGCCCGAGCCCGAAGCGGCGTTGGCGCCCAGGTTGCCGGAGTGGCCGTTAAGCGAGCCAGTGGCTGAGGCGTTGTTAGTGGTTTTAGTGTCGTCGAATTTGTTGTCTTTGCTGACTTGGGTATCCGTCACGACGGCAGCCACGGTGCCGGTCGCCACTGGGGTTGGGTGCCAGCCGCCGCCGCTACCACCTGCTTGTGCAGCAACAGCCATGAGCGCAGTCAGAGCGAAAACCAGTGGTTTAAGAGCCATTGTAGGTTTCATGGTGTATCTCCTTGCTTCTAATTAGTTGGTTAAGTGTTGGTACGGTCTAACTAACAAACACTGATCAAGCTGTTACTTGATAGTGATAGCCAGGGTGTTAGCCACTCGGTTCCCCACCCCCGCACTCTGGTTCACCTGTACCACTCCTCGGCTGCCGGTGAAGGCCTGGTCGCTGGTAACGACCTGGCGGCTGCCAGTGGTGGGGGTGAGCCCTGAGTCTGTTAACAGCGTCGTGTTCTGCTGCGACAAAACGCTGTCATCGATGCTTTGCGGACCCGGATTGATGCTGATCCGCACGGCATTGATCATCTGTGTATTGGCCCCGGCCGACTGGTTGACGCCCAGCACACCGTTGCCATTGCTGAAAGAGGAACCCTGGATCGCCGCGTTGGCGTTCAGGGAAGCATCGACTTTGCCATCGAGTTTCTGCACGAGTGAATCGTGGGCTTGTCCGCCGACGACGATGGCGCGACTGTTGATCTGCTGTTGCTGATTACCGGCAGACTGGTTGACCGAGGCGACGCCGCTGTATTGCTGGCCGCTGTTATCGATCGTTGCGTTGTTGTCGGCCATGGCCGATGTGCAACCCAGTGCGGCGATGATCAGCCAGGAGCGATTCATTACTGGCCCCCCATCATGCTGCCGATGTTGTTCAGCGGCGCCATGCCCCGCTGGATCGAACCATTGATCTGCCCGGCCATGCTGCTGCCACCACCGCCATGGCCGGCGGATGCGCCAGCTCCCAGGGTTGAGGTGCTTGCGCCCAGGCTGTTACTCAGGCCAGGAAGGTTGCCGCCGGGCATCATGGCGCGGGTGATACTGGAGCCGCTGCTGACCCCGGCGATGTCGAGGTCGCTGAGTTCGCCAGTCGTGGCGCTCAAAACTTGTTTGGAGGGGTTTGCATTGACAGTGCTGGGGTTGCGATCCGGGGCAAAGGAGGAGCGGCCAGCCATGTGGCCTTGTACGGTGCGACCAACCACGATGGTGCCGTCACCCGCGAGGGCCGAAAGACTCATGCTGGTGCTGAATACACAGCTGATCAGCAGTAGGCTCAGTGAGCCTGGATTGAGTGTTTTCACGGCAGCATTCCTTATTCTTTACGCTGACCCTAAACAGCGTTGTCAGGAAGAGAGCAGGAGCTGTGCCGCTTTTGAATTTATTAATAAATTCAAAGAGTTGGGAAGGATGAAAAAGAAAGGCAGGTGGAATGTGTTTCAACGGTGAGACAACAGGCCTGAGTTCAACTCACTCGGCAGCTGTCTCAGGAATGAAACACCGGCCGCCATAAACCTGGCAACCCGCAGCCGGCTGTCAGCTTAGCCGGTGCAAGTGTTTCAAAAGTGGACAGTTCCAGGCAGAGAACGTCCGTGGAGCAGGGCATGCGCCCTGTCCCCAGCATCAGCCCTTGGGTGTTTTACGCGGAATCGAATTGAGTACGGGGTTGCCGTCCTGGTTCTGGGTCAGGTAGACCGGCAGGACCTTGGGCAGGGAGGGGACGAGGTTGGACACCTCGTTGATGTTGTAGATACCACCAATGCGGATCGCGCCGGTACCGGCGTCGGCCAGCATCACCGGTTTGCTCAGGTAGCGGTTGATCAACGGCAACGCGTCGGCCAGGGCCAGGTTGTCGAGGATCAGCTTGCCGTCGCGCCAGGCCAGGGCCGTGTCGCCCGGGGCAATTGGCTGGGCCAGGGGGCTGGCGTCGCCACGGTTGTAGCTGGCCTGCATCCCGGGTGACAGGCGCAGGCCGCTGTGGAGGTCGTCGCTGCTCACCAGTACCGAGCCTTGCAGCAGCATCACCCGCACATGGTCTTCGTATTTCCAGACGTTGAACTGAGTGCCGGTCACCCGAACCTGACCGTCGCCGGCGTGGACAATGAAGGGGTGTTGCGGGTCATGGCTAACGTTGAAAAACGCCTCGCCTTTTTTCAGGGTGACCCGGCGCTGGTCTTTGTAATGGCTGTAGACCAGCTCGGTGCCCAGGTTCAGTTCCACCTGGCTGCCATCATCGAGGGTGACCTGACGCAGGCTGTTTTCGGCTTCGTAATGCTTGTACGAGCTGGGCAGCCAGCCCGCTTCCCAGCCGGTAAAGGCCGCCATTGGCAAGGCCACCAGGCATACCGCCGCCGCTACCGCGTAGTTGCTAAAACGCTTGCGAGGCTGGAGTCGCACCACGGCAGGGGCCGGTTCGCTGCGGGGCAGGTGATCGGCAACGTCCCAGATTTCCAGCATCGCCGCGTATTCGAAGGCATGCAGTGGATGTGCATTGTGCCACTGCTCGAACGCCTGACGCTCGGCCGTCGTGCAATCGCCGGCGTGCAGACGCATGCACCAGTGCGCAGCGGCATCGGTGATGGCGTCATATTCGGCTTCTGAAAGGGACTTATCTGTCATTAACTCATCCTGATTTCCCACATTCTAACCTCCACAGCAGGACGGCGAGAACAGCCATCATGGCGAATGCACATCAATTGGAACTAATTCTCGTCTGCAAGGCCCTAAAAATCAGGACAGCTAACATTCAATCCCTGTATGGAGTACGAAAATGCTTAAGAAAACCTTAGCCGCCATCGTTGCAACCTCGGCCCTGCTCAGTGCCGGAGCCGCCCTGGCGGACAAGCCGGGCGCAGGCTGGATCACCATTGAAAAAGCCATCGAAACCGCCAAGACCAAGGCCGGTTACGTCGAGATCTATAAGATCGAAGCCGATAACGATGGCTATTGGGAAGGTGAGGGGCGCAAGTCCGATGGCATCGTCTATGAGTTCCGCATCGACGGTGCCTCGGGCAACGTGTTGCGTGACCAGAAAGACTGAATGAGCTGGCTGGGTGCAGGCGTGTAGCCTGCACCCGTTCTTTACGGCGTCCCTTCGGCAATCGAGGGCACGGCGTCCAGTTGGCGCCCTAGCGTTGTGATCAGCAAGGTCAATGAGTCTGCGTTATCCATTTGTGTGTTGAAGCGTTGAGTCAGGTTGGTTTTGAAAATTTCCCGTGCATTGCTCAAGTCCACGCCGCCTGTCGTGGTGAGAATCTGCTGCTTGATGTAGGCATCTTCCGGCTCAGTTCCGATATCAGTGCCTGCGGCGCCAAACGGGCTCGTCGACTTGAATAATTGCCCCATGGGCGTGCTCACCGAGTAGCCATTTTCCTGCAGGTCTCGCAGTCGTTTTTGAAGATCGCGACCGGCTGGGGTTTCTACTTCGATCAGGTCGGCAAACGGTGATACCGAATTGAGGTAGGCCACGTCGGCAGTACGGCTGACGATATGGGTCAGTTCATGAATCAACGTGGTGGCGCGCGCATGGGATTGTCTATCGAAGTAACTGATCAAATGCCCTTCGAACTCGCCCGTAGGCGCGGTAAAGAAGTTTTCGGTGAGGTAGATGCGCCGATCCGGATCGTCGTCGATGGTAAACGCCCAGTGCCGTTCGGGTTCGGCAAGGTGAACACCGGAGACGAAGCGCCGGGAGTTGAGTGAGTAGAGTGACGGCTCCAGCACCTCATCGAGGATTGCGGTGACGGTGTCCATGAGCTTTTGCGAAAGAGCTTCCGGAAAGGTCGGCGGGCCGGTGTCGGGGTTTATCGGGATACCAAAGAAGCGATTGATGAAGCGGTGGATTCGGGTCACGGGTGGGTATTTGTGATCGAGCAGTTTCAGGTTCTGCTGGCAGTTGTGCAGGTAAAAGGTTGCCAGGTCCAGTGCCTCGACGATCGCCTGGGCCCTGTGGGGCGCAACACGTCGAATCTCGGCCAGGCCTCGGGCTTCGACGTTCATCACCCGATCCACCTCTGACCTCACCCCCCGGCGTTCCATCATGGCGCTCCAACCCGGGCCGTGGCGGCGTACCGATGCACTAGGGTCCAGGATCCATTTGCGCTCGCTATCGAGGCGCACAAAAGGCCCCTTGGACCGTGCACTGAAAAGTCGCCAATGCCCCTCAGCCTGTTTGGCTCGGTAGACCTTGCCGGCACACGGAAGATAGTGCCGATTGTCGGTAGTGGTGTAGACGCCGGAGTTGCCGACCTTCAGGCTCTCCAGGCTGGTGTCGCAGGCTTCGTACGCTTGCAGCCGGGTGCGGGCCTGGGCGGTGACATCGATGTCTTGCCAGGCGCTGGCTGTTTGTGTGGGCACGGGTTGTGCCGCGGCACTTGCTGTCGCAGGCTCATCCATCAACTCGCGTATTGAAGCCATTTGCGCCACACCGCCAATAAACGTCTCCAGCGCATCGCGCCAGCGGTGTTGCTGCAAGTCTTCGGCAGAGGTCTTGAACAGTTTGTAGCTTTGCCAGATCACCAGCGGCACCATCAGTTTGCCCGGCAACAACGCTTGCGCCTGTTGCAGGCCATGGGTAAACAACGCCTTGAGGGTGTCCCAGGCTGATCGGCCATTGGCCTGGGTTTGCTGTTCAAACAGGCTCGAAATCAATTCAATGTTGTCGCGGTACAACTGCTTGAGCGCGTGGCCCTTGATCGGATTGGACGCCAGCGTGATTTCGGAGGTTTTCCCAAACGTGCTGGTCCAGAGGTTTTTATACGTGGCTTGCTCAGCCGCTGGCAGGCGGCCGACCACCCAGTCCTGCAACGGGCCAGGCAGGTTGAGCTTGCGTATCAAATCCGCCTCATTTTCGAACTCCTGGAACGCCTGCTGCGGACCGTAGGGCGCGTACATCACCAGCGGCGCCTTTTCGATAGTGTTGAACACGTACACCCCAAGGGCCTTGATGGTGCGGGCGCCCGCGGTGGCGATCAACTCCAGGGGACGGAGAGTCGAGGTCGCATCCTTGACCGCTGCCCGGGCGACAGCATCCGGCATGTCGAGGACTTGTTCGATCAGGCTCAAGCCCGTGGGTGATAACAGTTCCTGCAGTTTCAGTGCGTGGGCGTTTTGCAGCAATTGCCAGGGCAATTGCCGTATAAAACGTTGCTCGCGTGCTTCGGCTCCCGGCTTGCCCGGCGTGAGTTTTTCGGCCAGGTAGGCCTTGTTGTCCTGCTCAAGGGGCAGGCGCGCGAGTATCTGGCGGACAATAGTGGGCGTCAGGCCAGTGGCCGTGGACTCCACATCGAACTCAGCGGCTTGCTGGCTGATGTGATTGAGTGCGTAGTCCACCAGATTTTGCCGCTGGCCGGCCAACACCAGTTTGGGCAGGATGTAGACGTCTTGCGGGAGCACGTCATAGTCTTCCAACAGCTCCTCAAGTTTGCCGCTGAGGTACTGTGATAGCGGGACGAAACCGTCAAGGTAGTCCTTGTTGCCGTCCAGGTTATGGCGGTATTGCTCAAGTATTTCCACATGGCGCCGCTGTTGGCTGACCGCTGCCATCCCCAGCCAGGCCGGCAGTGATTGTTGCGCCATGAGGGTCTGGGCGATTTGCGAGGCGTGGTCCAGGTCGTTGGCCGGCAGCGCCTTTTCCAGTTCTTTGAGGCGTTCCAGCAACGCATCGCCTGACAGCTTCAGCGTCAGGCAGTGGGCCCGTTGTGCCTTGTAATGATCAATCCAGGACTGCTGGCGGTGTTGCGCGACCGCACCGTTGATCTGCATGAAATGGCCGAGAGGGCAGGGCTGGTGCGGCTTGAGATAGCGCGGATCGAGATTGGCCAGTAGCTGCATGCGCAGGGCCGGGGCGGCCAGCCGACGTTTCAGTTCCGTCTGCAATTGGCTGACATTGGCGAAACTCTCCAAGCCACGCGCCGGCGTCCATAACACTGCCCGGCCGGAGTGCGACGGGTCCAGCCCGCCGCGTTCGGTCAGCATCAGGCAGTGGGCGAGGGGCACCCTGTGCGTCAGGCCCTGGGGTTCGACGGTCAACGCATAGGCATCCGGGATGAATCCACCCAATCCCTGGCGCTGGCGGCGATCGGGGTGTTGAAGATCGAACACCGTTTGCACGATCGCCTCATCACGGGCGTCCAGGCTGTTGTTGAGGCGCCTGAGCCCGGCTTCGCTCCGGATCGCCACGGCCATGGCATGGGCCATCGGCTCCTTGAGCTGCTCCAGGTGTTCGCGAGGAATATCGGTGATGTTGTAGTTATGAAACTTGATCAGCGCGGCTTCAAGAATCGCGTTTGCTTGCGGTATGTCCAGGACGGTCAGTTTTTTTGCAACACCACTGCCTGCGCCGTCGTAAAGACCATAGCCCGGGGTTTGCGGAATCGGCTCGCGCCCGTGGATCAGGCGCGCAAGAAAGTAACTGCGCAGGCTTTGGCTTTCCAGGGGCGCAGTGGCTGGTTTGGCGATTGCGGTGCCGGAGTATCGATTGACGTAGATCCTCCCAGGATCCCGGCCCGACAAACCCCTGCGGCTGAACTCTGAGATGAGTGCCTGATTGACGGTGTTTTCCAAGGTGGGTTGCGCCCGTATCTGGGCGGCCAGCGTGTCCCGGATACCGAGCAACTGCTTTTGCAGCAGAGAGGCCCGTTCGGCGGCCAGTGACACCGGGCGGGTCGGGTCGGCCAGTACCGAGTGCGGCGTCCAGCGTCCCGCTGTATCCAGGCCCGGCAGGTGGCTGTCGACCATGTAGCGCACATCCAGCGCGTGGTCGACCAGGGCCGAGGGTTCTATGCCCGCGCGGGTGCGTCGGTACAGATCGAGGGCGTAGCGAAGGTTCTGTTGTTGCTTGCCAATGATGGCTTCGAATAGATGCTCAAACAGATTGCCGGCGATGGGTTTGCCGGAAAACTGCGGCACCTTGAAACCGATAAACAACGCCCGCTCCTCAAGTGACATCAGGTTGTACAGGTCGTCTTCATACCCTGGCGCCTTGACCATCGCCCTTAGGGCTTCCATCAGGTCGTCATAGCTCCCGAGGACTTGCAAGCCCTTGTCCGGGGTATAGAGAAAGGTCTGCGAATTGCCGATCATCAAGGTGCTGGCCAGCTCGACGACGTTGGTCGAATGTTCCCAGACCAGTACTTTCTCAAAGCGCAGTACGTGGCTGTTACGCAGAGCCTCTTTACCATCGGACTCGTAAAGCACAGCCAATGCCTGGCCTTGCTCGGGGCTGATGATGGATTGCTGGCGCTTGAGCAGCAAATCCAGGCGCGCATTGGCGGCCATAGCCTGGGCGAACCAGGCCCGGCGAGAAACACCCGGCGAAATCTCGGTGTTCCAGAATGTCTCCAGTGCACTGTGCAGGAACGGGATCAGTTGGCCGGCTGCTTGCTTGATCGCGCGCTCCCAGCGCTGCGTATCGCGGGCCTTGCGTTCAGGGTCCTTGGCGTCGGTGGGTTGCTTGGGATGGAAGAACTCCCGGGTTTGCCCCGCAGGCCAGGCCTGCTCACGATAGAACAACAGCACCGCGTCATTGATTTGCAACGAGTCGAGCCAACGAGGCAGCGCATCACCGGCAGGTTGCCTGGCAAAAAAGCTGACATGGGCTTCGCCGGCGTCGAGCCCTGGAAACAGCGGGCGGCAGATGCTTTCGAGCAGCTTTGAAAGCAGGGAACCCAATGCCGGGAGCTGTTTCAACTCAGCCAGCAATGCCTGGCGATTTTTAGCCTGATAGTGCCTCAGGGTTTTTTCCTGCTCACCAAACACGTCATCGACCATGAACTCCGGCGTCAGCTCCAGGCTATCGTCGAGTACCTGCGAGGCCTGCTGCAGCAAGGGCAGGAAGCACAGGAGTTGCGTGGCGTCAGCCGGCTTTTTCAAACGCTCTTTCAGTGCTGTGAGTACGAGGGCCGGGCTGTCGAATTTCTCCAGGCCGCCGTACGGGGTGTAGAGCCAGGCATGGGGGTAGGCGCTGGTTGAACTCATCATGAAACTGCCCGCCAGTTCGACTGCGTCGGCGGCACTTTTATTCAGCCAGATGCGCTGTGCAATCATCGGCGGCGACTGTTGGCGACGGCCAGCATCGCTGGCAAAAAACACCTTGCCGAGAAACTCGATGTCCTTGCTGTCGATGTTCATCTGGCGCTCACGGTCCAGCGCCCTCCAGCCCACGCGCATGGCTTCGGGGAAAAAATAGGGAGTCTGGCTCATCACTGCGGTCCTTGGGGAAGTACGACACTGGACGCTATCCAGTCTCGACAACCCCGGGGGCTAGATATGTCTGGCGCTCCCTGTCGACAGCCATGGGGCAAACCCTGTCTAATCGACGGACCGATTCTTGTACGCTGTTGCCCATTCCAATAATTAAACGGGAGCTTCAGATGTCTGCATCGCCTTTGGATGTCGAGTCTTCATCAGAGCGACTCAGTTTTGCGCAATTGACCGACCTGCTGCGCCAGGTATTCGTGCGCCATGGCACCTCGGCCGAAGTGGCCCAAGTGCTGGCCGAGAACTGCGCCAGCGCCGAGCGCGACGGCGCCCACAGCCACGGTGTATTCCGTATTCCCGGTTACGTCTCGACGCTGGCCAGTGGCTGGGTCAACGGCAAGGCCGTGCCGGTGGTCGAGGACGTGGCCAGCGGGTTTGTGCGGGTGGATGCCGGTAATGGCTTCGCCCAGCCCGCGCTGCAAGCCGCTCGCCCGTTGTTGGTGGAGAAGGCCCGCAGTGCCGGGATTGCCTTGCTGGCGATCCATAACTCCCATCACTTCGCGGCGCTTTGGCCGGACGTCGAGCCGTTCGCCGAAGAAGGCCTGGTGGCCTTGAGCGTGGTCAATAGCATGACCTGTGTGGTGCCCCACGGCGCCGACCGCCCGCTGTTCGGCACCAACCCCATTGCCTTCGCCGCGCCCCGCGCCGATGGCCTGCCAATCGTGTTTGACCTGGCCACCAGCGCCATCGCCCACGGCGACGTACAGATTGCCGCGCGCAAGGGCGAGCGCCTGCCACCCGGAATGGGCGTGGACAGCCTCGGCCAGCCGACCCAGGACCCCAAGGCGATCCTTGAAGGCGGCGCGCTGCTGCCGTTTGGCGGGCACAAGGGTTCAGCCCTGTCGATGATGGTCGAATTGCTGGCCGCGGCCCTTACCGGTGGCAATTTCTCGTTTGAGTTCAACTGGTCCGATCACCCCGGCGCCCGCACGCCGTGGACCGGCCAACTGCTGATCGTGATCGACCCAAGCAAGACCGCCGGGCAGAGCTTCGCCGAGCGCAGCCAGG
The DNA here is from genome assembly GCF_011765255.1 of Pseudomonas sp. AN3A02. NCBI lineage: Bacteria > Pseudomonadati > Pseudomonadota > Gammaproteobacteria > Pseudomonadales > Pseudomonadaceae > Pseudomonas > Pseudomonas sp. AN3A02. The sequence goes on along the minus strand of NZ_JAARNI010000006.1, from coordinate 145,589 downwards.
AACTGGTGCGACAGATGCATGCGGCAGGGTTGCGGCGTTTGCCGGGGGACCGGCGTCATCGCACACGAGCGAAGTCGCTGGCAGGCGGGATTGAGATCGAAGCGGCAGAATTGAGCCGGTTGCGGGTGTTGGCGCAGGCGTGAAGCGAGCTGCGCCCGGGGAGGGCGCAGCCGTTACATCAGATCAGTTGCGACGGCCCAGCAACAGGCCGACCACCAGGCCAAACCCGGCGGAAATCGCCACGGTCTGCCATGGATGGCCACCGATGTAGGTTTCAGTGGCATCCACCACCGGCTTGCTGCGCTCGCGCACGTTGGACACCGAATCCAGGGCTTGCTTGAGCTTGATAGCGACCTGCTCACGCAGGGTTTCACCTTCTTCCCCCACCAGTGACGCGCTGCTTTTGAGCAGCTTGTCTGATTCTTCGATCAGCGCGGTCAGTTCACTGAAGGCTTGATCCTTGATTTGTTCTTCGACGGCTTGGGCGGCAGATTTGCGGGCCATTGGGTTAACTCCTTGCGGGTGAATGTGGCAATGAATGCGCTTGATGAAGAATGGAGTGTTTGAAGCTGGCAAAAGTTGCAGGTTTTTTTCCTACGGTCAGCTTAGGTGAAATCCAGGCCAGGAAATTTCGACCTACAGTGTAAGATGTCACCTATTTGTGCAGCAGGTAATTCAACATGAGCTTCAATCTGGCCAACAAGCCCCTTGCCGAGCGCGCCGCGCTGGAAGATGAAAAGTCCCGTCTCTACGACCTGTGGCAAAGCAACCTGGGCAAAGCCAAGGGCGAGGCCGCCCGCCTGTTTGGCGAGCGCGCCAAGCGCAAGGGCAAATGGGCCGAATGGGTACGTGCGGAACTGGACGGCATGTCACCGCCGGAGTTTTCCAACATGGTGCGCAGTGAAGTCAATCGCCTGATGGCGGCGAAGTAAAACAAGCCTCGATCGCTTCGCGCACTTTGAGCAGCAACGGATCCCGTTGTGCCTGGGTGCGCCAGCCCAGTTCCACCGGGTAACGCGGCAATGCCAGCGGGCAGGGCAGTACCTTCAGCCCGGTCATCTGCGCGATGGCCTGGGCTGCGTGTCCGGGAATCGTTGCCACCGCCTGGCTGCCCTTGAGCAGGAACGGCAGCGCGGCGAAGTGCGTGGTTGAGGCGCTTACGTGCCGGCTCAGCCCCTGCGCGGCCAGACCCTCGTCGGTAATCCCGATAAACCCGCCGGATGACACCAACAGATGTTCACGCCTGACGAATTCGTCGAGGTCGATGGCCTGTTGCTCCGGCGCCAGGCTGGCGGCGTCCACCAGGCACGCATAATGGCCTTCCCCCAACACCTGCCGGCTCAACCGGCGCTCGGCAAAGCCGCCGGCAGTGATCGCCAGGTCCAGACTGCGATCGAGCAGGGCGCCGGCAACGATCTGGCTGTGGGTCTGGCGGAAAATCAGCCGCAGCTTCGGCGCACGCCGGGCAATCTCTTCAATCAGCCGGCGGCCGTAGGCGATTTCGAAATCATCCGACAGCCCCAGCACCACCGAACGGCCCTGATACTGGCTGCCCTGTGGGTCGACCATGGCCAGGCTTTGGCGGCAACGATCCAGGGCTTCGCTGATCACCGGTTTCAACTGGTTGGCGCGCAAGGTCGGCGCCAGGCCTCGACCGGTGCGCACGAACAACTGATCGCCATACACATCCCGCAGGCGGCGCAATGCGGCACTGATCGCCGACTGTGTGACGCCAAGGCGCAGGGCGGCCCGGCTGGCGCTGGATTCATCGTGCAGCGCCTCGAAGGTTTTCAGCAGGTTGAGATCAACGTCGGCGATATTCATTGGGTTCATATCATGTGGCCCGGGTGTGCCCTGAATATATAACGCCTCGACAGGTGCTACACCAACCGCAACGTTCTCTTAGCTACCACGAGCGCGCCAATGCTGAGGGCTGCCGCCGCTATCAGGTAAAAGCTCGGCGCCAACTGCGAGCCGGTCAGCGCGATCAGCCCGGTCGCAATCACCGGTGCAAAGCCACCGAATATCGTCACGGCCAGGTTGTAGCTGAGTGACATGCCAGTGACTCGGGTGCGCACAGGAAACACATCGGCCATCAGTGATGCCAGCGGTGCGAAATAGACGGCCTTGATCAACGCCATCATCGACACCACCAACAACAACGAGGTTGCGCTCGGCACTCTGTTGAGCCAAACAAACGCCGGAAAGATCGCGAGGATGTAGATGACCGAAGCCCAGAGCATGATTTTGATCCGGCTGACATAACCGGTGATGAACCCTACCACCGGCGTCACCAGGGTCAGTATGAGCCCGCCCGACAGCGTGGCTAAAAAGCCTGTGGACTGGGGAATGTTCAAGGTGGTGGCGGCATAGGACGGCATGTACTTGATCATGAAGTTGGACGCTGTCGACACGATCAGCACGCCCATCGCTACAAGCAACAAGGTCTTCTGCGAGAGCAGCACCTCCCGCAACGGCCGGGCGCCGGGTTGGCTTTCCTTGAAGTCGGGCGACTCATCTACCGTGCGACGGATGTACAGGCCCACCGGGGCGAGGATCAGGCCGAAGAAAAATGGCACGCGCCAACCCCAGTCGAACATTTGTTGATCATTCAGGTGGGTGGTCAAAAAGTAGCCGAACAATGAGGCGATGACCACGCCAAAGCCCTGGCTTGCAAACTGCAGGCTCGCGACAAAATTGCGGGTCTTTTGCGGTGCATGTTCCATCATGAAGGCGGTGGAACTGCCGAATTCACCGCCTGCCGAGAAGCCTTGGAGCAGGCGGGCCAACAAAATGCCTATCGGCGCAATTATCCCGATGGCTGCATAGCTGGGCATCACCGCGATCATCGCAGTCCCTATCAGCATCAGCATGATGGACAGTGTCAACGCTTTCTTGCGACCCTCCCGGTCGGCATAGGAACCCAGCACGGCGGCACCCAATGGCCGAATAAGAAATGAAAGGCCGAAGGTCGCGAAGGCAAGAAACAGCGAGACGGCCGGGTCGGCGGCCGGGAAGAATACCTTGCTGATGGTCAGCGCAAAATAGGCGTACACCGACAGGTCAAACCATTCAAGGGTATTCCCGATCAAGGCCGCGCCGACGGGTTTCCAAAGGGGCGTGGCCTTTGCGACCGAGGGTGAAACGGTAGGGGACGATAACGCTGTCATTCTTGACGCTCCTGATTTTATAAGGGGGTGAGCGGCAGATAAAAAGGGTCGGGCGGACCCCGATTTTTTATTGTGGGTTGAAGGGGGCGAGGTGACCCAGGTCCCAGAAAAGCGAGGTCATGATGTGCAGCCCTTCGAGGACTACCGAGCCCAGCAGATGCTCATCCGGAGCATGTTGTGAACAGCCGGGGTAGGAGTGGGGTATCCACAAGGTAGGCAAACCCAAGATGTCAGCGAAAATATCGTTGGGCAGGGTACCCGCAAGGTTCGGTAACACGGCGATAGGCCGGTGGGTGACGTCGGCAATCGACTGCTTGGCGAAGCGCACCCACGGGTTGTCAGGGTCCAGTCGGCTGGCAGGTGTGCAACGGTCAATCACGATATCGACCTGTTGAAAACCCTCGGCGTCCAAGTGTTGGCGCAGCAGCGTTTGCAGGTTTTGCCAGTCTGTGCCCACCACAAAGCGTAATTGGCAATGCGCAATGGCGCGGGGTGGAATGGCGTTGACCGGTTTGGCTGGATTGCCTGCGGTAAACGCCAGGATCTCCACGGTATTCCAGCCGAAGAGTCGCTCACCCAGCGTCAAGTCGGGCTCGCCCCAGTGCACGTCCAAAGGACGGCCCAGGGAATTCTGATCGATACCCAGGTCGCGGATGGCTTCGCGGACTGAGTCGGGTATGGCGCCAGGCACCAGCGTTCGGCAGCGAATACGACCGTTCTTGTCCACCAGGCTGGCCAGGGCATTGGCCAATACCACGGCGGGGTTGGACATCACGCCGCCCCAGTTGCCGGAGTGAAGGCCCTTGTCGCGCGCATTGACTTCAAGGGAAAACAGCGCAGAACCTCTGGAACCCAGGAATATCGTCGGGCGGCTGTCGTTCAAGCGCGGCCCGTCCGAGGCGATGAATACATCGGCCTGCAACAGCGCCTGGTGCGTTGTGCAAACCTCCCGCAGCCCGGGAGAACCGCATTCTTCGCCGGTTTCGAACAGCACTTTAACGTTGAAGCCCAAGCGCCCCTCGCGTTGCTTGATGACGTGTTCGAGGGCCGTCAGGTTGATGCTGTGCTGGCCCTTGTTGTCCGCGGTGCCGCGGCCATACCAACGATCACCTTCTACGGTCAACGCCCAAGGGCTGAGCCCCGCGCGCCATTGCTCGTCATACCCGAGCACTACGTCGCCATGTCCATACGTCAATACCGTCGGCAAATCAGCCCCTTCGTGGCGTGCTGCGAACAGCATCGGCCCTGCGCCCGAGGGGTTGTCGAGCCACTGGCATACGAAGCCCATTGCGATCAGCGCGGGTTGTATTTCCTGTTGCAGATACCGCGTCAGTTCGTGCGCTTGGCCGGGGTTCTGGCTTTCGCTGCGAATGGCGATCCGGCGACGTAAATCGGCTTCAAAATGGCCGTCGGCCAGGTACTGACGAACATTCGCGAGCGCTTGTTGCTTGGACATGACCGTTCCGGTGTGGGCTGAGATTCAATCCAATATAGAAGTCACGTATCGGTCTGTATATTGCTGTTTTTTGACGTTTGCCTTCTAATAAATAGATGCTTCGGTGAGGGAGTCAAACTGTGGATTATCGTTATTTCCTGGCCGTGTTCGATACAGGCTCGCTGGCCGCTGCCGGCGAACGCTTGCACATTGCGTCCAGCGCTGTGAGCCGCCAGATATCCCTGTTGGAAGAAACCATCGGGGTGCCACTGTTTGAGCGCCGGCCAAGAGGCATGCAGCCAACCGCTGCCGGCAACGCCTTGGCCGACCACGCACGACGTGCCTCGCTGGAGGAGCAAAGCCTGCTGTCGGAGCTACGGGCGGGGGATTATCCCGGGGCGAAAGTAGTACGGCTGGTGTCCACCGAAGGATTGTCCCGCTACTTCCTGCCTCAGGTGCTGATCCGGCATTACCAGCAAAATCCCGCTTTCCAGTATGTGCTGGAAGTGATGTCGCCTCACGACTGCGCGGATAAAGTGAGGCGCGGCGAAGCCGATGTGGGGTTGGTATTCAGTACCGAGCCTATCGACGGTGTCGAAGTCCGGCATTCCAGCCGCTCGCCGATCCGCGCGGTGATGCGGGTGGGGCATCCATTGGCGACGCTCAAGCAGGTGCCTCTTCGGTCGCTGTCACCTTACCCGTTGGCGCTGACGCCAAAAGGCTCTACCCAGCGGCAGTTGTTCGACCTGGTTTGCCAGATGGAAGGGTTGTCGTTTAATCACGTGATGACCTGCAATTATTCGGGCGCCATCCATGAGTTCGTTCGCAACACGGACACCATTGCGTTTGGTGGGGCGATCAGTCATCGGGCGAATGGAAGCGACGAGCTGACGTCCGTAGCGCTGTCGAACCCGCAATTTTCGGACCGGTCGATTCAAGTCCTGACCATGCCCAAGCGCGCTTTACCGGTGGCCCTGGAGCTGTTTATCGAAACCCTGATCGGATCCCTGAAAGATTTGACTTGATGGGTGATGATATTTATCTGGCTCATATCAGTTAGCAGCGAAGTGGGCTTTATTCATGATTGCTGCTGGCCGGAGAATGGGCAACCCCCATTGATTCGGAGTGATCGTGATGCCCATTTCTACCGTGGCTGCCCTGCAAATCGGTTCCTTGCCCGGCGGCAAGGCTGAGACCCTGGAACAGATCCTGTCTTACGAGGACGAAATCCTGCGCAGCGGTGCGCAACTGGTGGTGATGCCCGAAGCCTTGCTCGGGGGTTATCCCAAGGGTGAAGGTTTTGGTACACAGTTGGGTTATCGCCTGCCTGAAGGCCGTGAAGCGTTTGCCCGATATTTTGCCAATGCGATTGATGTGCCAGGTGTGGAGACCGAAGCGCTGGCCGGGCTCTCGGCGCGCACCGGGGCCAGCCTGGTGTTGGGCGTGATTGAACGCAGTGGCAGCACGCTGTATTGCACGGTGCTGTATTTCGAGCCGGTGGGCGGGTTGGTGGCCAAGCATCGCAAATTGATGCCTACCGGCACTGAGCGGCTGATCTGGGGCAAGGGCGACGGCTCGACGTTGCCGGTGATCGACACGGCGGTAGGACGCATCGGCGGCGCGGTGTGCTGGGAGAACATGATGCCGTTGTTGCGCACGGCGATGTACGCCAAGGGCGTGGAGGTGTGGTGTGCGCCGACGGTGGATGAGCGGGAAATGTGGCAGGTGAGCATGCGGCATATTGCTCATGAGGGGCGGTGTTTTGCGGTGAGTGCGTGTCAGGTGCAGGCATCGCCCCAGGCGTTGGGCGTGGAGATTGCGAACTGGCCGGTGGATCGGCCTTTGATCGCGGGGGGCAGTGTGATTGTCGGGCCCATGGGGGACATTCTCGCCGGGCCGTTGCTCGGTGGGGCGGGGTTGCTGGTGGCGCGGATTGATACGGATGATCTGGTGCGGGCGCGGTATGACTATGATGTGGTTGGGCACTATGCCCGGCCGGATATTTTTGAGTTGACGGTGGATGAGCGGGTTCGGGGGGGGGTGCGGTTTATTGGTGACTGAGTACATATCCGTTTTTTCGGTAACGGCTACCTATGGTTCCGCTCTTACAGCGGGTCACTTTTGAAAAGCGCAAAAGTAACCAAAACGCTCTGCCCCGCCTGTCGGCACCTCGCCTAGGCTCGGTGTGCCCTCACTCCGGCATTGCTCCGCGGGCCGCCGCGACGGGCCATCCATGGCCCGGCGCGGCTAAACCGGCGTCCTGCCGGTTTACCCGCTCCGCAATACCTGCGTTCGGCCTCGGGCTGAATGGGGCAGTCAGATCAAAATCAAAAGCAGATCAAAAGCAAGAGCACAGCGGCCTCCCGGCCGGCTTGAGTGTTAAAAGCAGAGGCAAGATCCAGAGCGAAAGCAGAGCTGCTTTTCTGTGGGAGCGGGCTTGCTCGCGAAAAACCTGAGAACGCCGCGTTGAATCAGGATGCCCGCGTCATCGTTAACGACCTTCGCGAGCAAGCCCGCTCCCACATTTGGACCGTGCCCGCTTTAGCTGTTGCTGTTGCTTCACCACACTCAAGCCGGCCTGTAGGCCGCTGTGCCCTTGATCTGCTTGTGATCTTGATCTTAGGCGCCCCGTTAAACCACGCTGGCCGAACGCAGGCTTTGGAGCGTGGGTAACCCGGCAGGACGCCGGGTTAGCCGCGCTGGGCCAAGGATGGCCCATCGCGGCGGCCCACGCTCCAAAGCCGGAGTGAGGGCACTCCGAGCCTAGGCGAGGAGCCGAGTGGTGGGGCAAGAGCGTTTTGCTTACTTTTGCGCTTTTCAAAAGTGAGCCGCTGTAAGAGCGGAACCCATAGCGGCCCTGACCGCAGCAACGGATATACACTCAAAACCCACCTCAGCCCCGCCGAACCCCCAGCCATTCCTCCCGGGTAATCTCCCAAATATCCTTAGGCAAATTCCCAGCGACAAACTGCCCCTCATCCGTCCTGACCAACCGCATCCCCGTACGCTCGGAGATCCTGCGCGAGGCCACGTTCGGCGCCGCCTTGGGCACCCGCATCAAAGGCCGCTCCAGCACCTCAAACCAATACTCGGTCACCGCCGCACTGGCCTCGGCCATCAACCCCTGACCCTGCCACTGCGGCCCCAGCCAAAAGCCCCGATTGTTGTCCACCTCATCCATCAGACTGACATTGCCAATCAACACCTCTGGCGCGCTTCTGAGGCGGATCGACCAATGCCATTCCTCCCCACGCGCCATCGCCGGCAATGCCACGTGCTCCAGATAACTGCGCGCACCGTCCGCCGGGTAGGGCCAAGGCACCTGGGCATTGAGATAACGCACCACTTCCCAGTGCGCAAACTGCTGCTGGACGCCCTCGGCATCCTCCAGCGTCAGCGGCCTTAGGATCAGGCGTTCGGTATACAGCGTAGGTTGCGCATCCATGTCGTTACCAAGTGGCAGTGTTGGGAAAGTCCAGTGTCCCGCGATCCACAAAGCGCATGGTGCCGAACAGGCCACCCGCCAGCTTCCCGCGCAACACGTAAGGCAGGTTATTCAAACTCTGGGTCTGGCTCAAGCCAAGGGTCTGGCGCAACACGGAAAACGCCGAAACGCTCACCGGCACCGTCAGCACCGTCTCCGAAAAGCGCGGGATGGAACCACTCAGATCACTCACCCCGGAAGCCAGCGGCCGGCCATTGACCTCAAGGTCCAGGGCCACGCCGTTATAGTCGATCGCGGTTTCATTTGGGTTCTGCACCCGCAGCTTCACCGCGAAACGCACTTCCAGGTCCTGGCTTTGCAGCGGCTCGATGCCCACCACGTTGATGTTCACCGGGTCGCGGTTGGGGAACAACGCGCAGGCGCTCAGGGTGAGTAGCAGCAGTGACAGGACCATGAGCTTGCGCATAAAGGGGTTCTCCTATTTCGTGACGTCCGGGTCTTGCATCACCTTGAGGGTGGAGGCTTCCGGATCAAATTCATCTTCTTCCAGTTCTATGAACTCCTCAGGCAGGAAGATGTTCAGCACGATAGCGCAGAACGCACCGACGGTGATCGGCGACTCGAAGATGTTGTGCAGCGCCTTGGGCAGTTCGCGCAGTACTTCCGGGACTGCCGCCACGCCCAAGCCCATGCCTAAGGAAATGGCCACGATCAGCACATTGCGCCGGTGCAGGCCGGCTTCGGCGAGGATCTTGATCCCGGCCACCGCCACGGTGCCGAACATGATCAGGGTAGCGCCGCCCAGCACCGGTTTGGGCATCAGTTGCAGCACCGCGCCGATCATCGGGAACAGGCCCAACAGCACCAGCAGCCCGGCAATGAAGTACGCCACATAACGGCTGGCCACGCCGGTCAACTGGATCACGCCGTTGTTCTGGGCGAAGGTCACCATCGGCAGGCTGTTGAAAGTGGCCGCCATCACCGAGTTGAGGCCGTCGGCCAGCAGGCCGGACTTGATGCGCTTGATGTACAGCGGGCCCTTGACCGGCTGTTGGGAAATCATCGAGTTGGCCGTCAGGTCGCCGGCGGCTTCCAGGGGCGAAATCAGAAAGATCACTGCCACCGGGATAAACGCCACCCAGTCGAACGAGAAACCGTATTTGAACGGCACCGGCACGCTGATCAGCGGCAGTTGGGGCAGGGCGGCCAAGTCGACGCGGCCCATCCACCAGGCCACGACAAAACCCAGGGTCAGGCCAATCACGATCGAACCCAGGCGCAGGAACGGGTTGTTGAAACGGTTGAGCACCACGATGGTCAGCAGCACGAGGGCTGCCAGGCCCATGTTGCCGGCGGCGCCCAGGTCGCTGGCGCCATAGCCGCCGGCCATGTCGGTGACGGCCACCTTGATCAGCGATAAGCCCATCAAGGTAATGATGGTGCCGGTGACCACCGGGGTGATCAGTTTGCGCAGCTTGCCGATGAACTGGCTGAGCACCACTTCGATAAATGCCGCGAAGAAGCAGATGCCGAAGATCGTCGACAGGATCTCTTCGGTACCGCCGCCCCGGGCCTTGACCATGAAGCCGGCGCTCAGGATTACGCTGATAAACGAAAAGCTGGTGCCTTGCAGGCACAGCAGGCCCGAGCCCACCGGGCCGAACTTGCGGGCCTGCACGAAGGTGCCGAGCCCCGACACAAACAGCGCCATGCTCACCAGATACGGCACTTCGCTTTCCAGGCCCAGCACGCCGCCGACGATCAGCGTTGGAGTGATGATCCCGACAAAGCTGGCCAGCACGTGCTGCAGGGCGGCAAATATCGCCGCGCTGAAGTGCGGACGGTCGTCGAGGCCGTAGATCAGGTCGGATTTATAACGGGGGCGAGGGGTTTGAGTGTCAGACAAAATACGGGCCCGGGCAGGAAAAAGGAGGCGCAGGATGCCAGAAACTGCCAGTTGTCAGAAGTGTGAAAAAATATTTCGGAACATCCCCCATTAATTCCTCAAGCCGGCCGATACCGTTTATAGGCCCACATACCAATTACAACAGTGGTGCCAGCCGGTCAGAGCGGCGCGTTGACGCCCACTGACCGTGTCGCGGCAGGGATGCTCGCAGCCACTACTTCTAAGAGCGCCCCCTATGTCCCTTCGTAACCTGAATATCGCACCTCGAGCTTTTCTCGGTTTCGCCTTCATCGCGTTGCTTGTCGTTATTCTTGGGGTGTTTGCGGTGAACCGCATGACCCTGATTCGTCAGGCATCGGTCGACATGGGCGCCAACCAACTGCCCAGCGTCGGATATCTGGCCACCATGACCGAAAACGTCCTGCGCCTGCGGATTCTGTCGTTTCGCGTATTGGTCAACCGTGAACCGGCGGCCTTGCAGGAAGCCCAGACCCGCATGGGCGTGCTGGAAGGCAAGGTCAAGACCGCCCAGGCGGCTTATGCCACCATGCCGGCGGGGGATGAAGAGGCGGCGCTGTACAAGACGTTTGCCCTCACGCTCGACAATTACCTCAAGGCTCAGGCCGAGATGGTGAGCCTTTCGCAGCAGAACAAAGTGGAAGAGATGCGCGCCCTGATCAACAGCCGCATTAAGGATGGCACCGACCAGATGGGCGAACAGTTGAATAAACTGATCGCCATCAACGCGGCTGACGCGACCCAGGCAGGCAATGACGCCGGGCAGAGTTACCGGGACGCCATCACGGGCATCATCGCCGTTTCGGTGATTGCGGCCTTGATGACGGTGTTGCTGGCATGGCTGTTGACCCGCAGCATCGTCACCCCACTGCGCAAAGCGCTGGAGGTGGCTGAAGTGATCGCTGGCGGTAACTTGAGCAAAGTGATTGAAGATGACGGCAAGGACGAACCCGCTCGCCTGCTCGGCGCATTGGCTGCAATGCAAGCCAACCTGCGTCAGACCATCCAGCACATCGCCGGCTCAGCCACGCAGTTGGCCTCTGCCGCTGAAGAGCTCAGCGCGGTGACTGAAGAGGCCTCCAAAGGCTTGCAACAGCAGAACAACGAAATAGACCAGGCCGCCACAGCGGTCAACGAAATGACCGCAGCGGTGGAAGAAGTGGCGCGCAATGCGGTGTCCACCTCGGAAGCTTCCAGCCAGTCCAACCAGGCTGCGCGAGAAGGGCGTGACCGGGTGGTGGAAACCGTCGGTGCGATTCAGACCATGACTCAGGATGTACAAAACACCTCGGTATTGATCGAAGGCCTGGCGGCTCAGGGCCGTGATATTGGCAAGGTACTGGACGTGATTCGCGCGATTGCCGAGCAGACCAACCTGCTGGCCCTCAACGCAGCGATTGAAGCGGCACGTGCCGGTGAAGCCGGGCGCGGGTTTGCGGTGGTGGCGGATGAAGTGCGGGCCCTGGCCCATCGCACGGCGCAGTCGACCCAGGAAATCGAAAAAATGGTCGCAGGCATTCAGAGCGGTACGGGCGAGGCAGTGAACTCGATGCAGCAGAGCAACCAACGCACCCAAAGCACCCTGGAAATGGCACGGGCTGCCGGCGTGGCGTTGGAGCAGATTACCCAGTCCATCAGCCTGATCAACGAGCGCAACCTGGTGATCGCCAGTGCGTCGGAAGAACAGGCTCAGGTGTCCCGTGAAGTGGACCGCAACCTGGTGAATATCCGTGACCTGGCGACTCAGTCGGCAGCGGGTGCCAACCAGACCTCAGCCGCCAGTCACGAACTGTCGCGCTTGGCAGTGGATCTGAACGGGATGGTGGCGCGCTTCGTCATCTGATCTGAAATACAATTAAAAATGTGGGAGCGGGCTTGCTCGCGAAGGCGGTGTGTCAGTTGATGCATTCGGTGGCTGACACACCGCTTTCGCGAGCAAGCCCGCTCCCACATTGGGTGCTGTGGTGTTTCAGGATTCAGTGTTTCCAGGCAGTCGGATTCACCAGATTCTTCGGCTTCTCACCCGCCAGCGCCGCCAGCAGATTGTCCACCGCGCACTTGGCCATAGCCTCCCGCGTCTCATGAGTCGCCGACCCGATATGCGGCGTCGCCACCACATTGCTCAAGCGCAACAACGGCGAGTCATGCTGCAGCGGTTCCCGCACAAACACATCCAGTCCCGCCGCGCGAATGGTGCGCTGTTGCAACGCCTCGATCAGCGCCGGCTCGTCCACCACCTTGCCTCGGGAGATGTTGATAAAGATCGTCTCCGGGCCCATCAGCGCGAATTCTTCAGTGCCAATCAAGCCTTCGGTTTCAGCCGTCAGCGGCAACGTCAGGCACACAAAGTCGGCTTGCTGGAGCAAGTCCGGCAGGCTGCGATACTCGGCGCCGAAGCGCTGCTCCACCGCCGGTTTTGGCGAATGGCTGTGATAGATCACCGGCATGCCAAACCCGAAGTGCCCACGCTGGGCCAAGGCTTCGCCAATACGCCCCATGCCGATAATGCCCAGCGTCTTGCCGTGTACGTCGCTGCCGAAATGCAACGGGCCAATGTTCTGGTTCCAGTTGCCGGCGCGCACCATATTGGCCAGTTCCACCACTCGCCGGGCAGTGGCGAGGATCAGCGCGAAGCCGGTATCAGCGGTGGTTTCCGTCAGTACGTCGGGGGTGTTGCTGAGCAGGATGCCGCGCCCGGTCAGATAGTCGATGTCGTAGTTGTCGACGCCGACGGACACGCTGGCCACGGCCTCAAGGTTTGGCGCCAGGTCCAGCAATTTGGCGTCCAGGCGCAGGCTGGCACCCAGCATCCCTTGGGCCTTAGGCAACGCCGCGCGCAGCTTGGCCAGGCCGCTTTCATCCAGTGCCTCGATCAGTGTGACCTCGGCCTGTTCATGCAGGCGGGCCATCAGCGGCGCAGAGAGTTTCTTGTAGAGCACGACAGACTTTTTCATCAGGTCTTTACCTTCAATTCAAGGGAATTCAGCGGGGCGCGTTCGCGGTCACTGGCGCCGGGCTTGAGGAAGATTGTCAGCACCACCGACACCATCAACGCACCGCTCATCAGCAGGTACGAGGCGCCGGGCGAACCGGTGCTGCTATTGAGGTAGCCCACCAGGTACGAACCGCCAAACGAACCGAGGGCGCCCATGCTGTTGATCAGTGCCATGGCGCCGCCGGCGACGTTGGCCGGAAGGATCTCCGGGACGATCGCGAAAAACGGCCCGTACGGCGCATACATGCACGCCCCGGCGATCACCAGCAGGGTGTACGACCACCAGAAGTGTTCGGCGCCCAGCACGTAGGACGCATAAAACGCGATGGAGGCGATCAACAGCGGCGGCCACACAAAGCGTTTACGTTTTTGCAGTTTGTCCGAGCCCCAGGACACCACCAGCATGCCGATCACCGCCGCCAGGTACGGCAGCGCCGACAGCCAGCCGGCCTCGACCATGTCCATTTTCAAACCGGCCTTGAGGATCGACGGCAGCCACAGCACGAAGCCATACACGCCAATGCTCCAGCAGAAAAACTGCAGCGCGAGGATGATCACCTTGGGCGAGCGAAAGGCTTCGGCGTAGTTCTTCACCGCCTTGATGCCCACCTGTTCTTCGGCGAGGGCGGTTTCCAGGTCTTTTTTATGCTGGGCGCTCAGCCATTTGGCATCGGCCGGTTTTTCATCCGCCAGCTTCCACCAGATAAACGCCCAGATCACCGCCGGCAAGCCTTCGATGATAAACATCCAGCGCCAGCTGAAATGCTGCACCAGATAGCCCGAGACCACCGACATCCACATCATGGTCACCGGGTTGCCGAGGATCAGGAAGGTGTTGGCCCGGGAGCGTTCTGCGCGGGTGAACCAGTGGCACAGGTACACCAGCATCGCCGGCATCACCGCAGCTTCCACCACCCCGAGCATGAAGCGGATCACGATCAGCATGTAGGCGTTGGACACCATGCCGGTCAGGGTGGCCAGGCCGCCCCACAGGATCAGGCTGACGAAAATCAGCTTCTTGACGCTGCGCTTCTGCGCATAGATCGCCCCCGGTACCTGGAAGAAAAAGTAGCCGAGGAAAAACAGCGCGCCAAGCAATGACGACATGCCCGGGGTGATCATCAGGTCTTCGGCCATCCCGGAGGCGGCAGCGAAGCCGTAGTTGGCGCGATCCAGGTACGCCAGGCTGTAGGTGATAAACACGATGGGCATGATGTACCACCAACGACGGGTGGCGAGTTTCAACGGTTCCATAAGGTTGCTCCTGAGCTTGTTGTAGTTGTGGCAACAGGTAACTGGGTAGCAGCGAGCTTGCTCGCGAAAAACCTAAGGGCTCCACCTTTATTCAGGTGGCGCGTGTCATCGTTAGCGACCTTCGCGAGCAAGCTCGCTCCTACAATAAGCAGGCAGATCTTCACGCAACGGCAAGCCTTCCATGTCCCCACGGCTCTGCACCGCGCGGCTGCCGATCCAGTTGCCGCGCTGCACGGCCTCGGCAAAGCTGAGGTTTTCCAACAACGCGCTGATCATGCCCACGGCAAAACCATCGCCAGCGCCGACCGTGTCGACCACCTTGGCCACGGGTAAGGCGGCGACGAAACCCTGGTCCAGTTGCGTGCGGTAATACGCGCCGTGGGGGCCGAGCTTGATGGCCACGGCTTCCACGCCCTGGTCGAGGTAGAACGCGGCGATGTCGGCCGGGTCTTCAAAACCGGTGAGCAAACGGCCTTCGCTCAAACCCGGCAACACCCAATCCGCCAGGCAGGCGAGGGCGTTGATTTCGCTGATCATGCGTTGCTCGTTTGCCCACAGGGACGGGCGCAGGTTCGGGTCGAAGGACACGCTGCGCCCAGCCTCGCGCATTTGCGTCATCAACTGGCGCGACAGCTCGCGGGTGGCGTCCGACAGTGCCGGCGGGATGCCTGTGGCGTGCAGGTGGCGGGCTTGCAACAGCTCGGGCTTGATCGCCTCGACCGAGAGATGGCTGGCGGCCGAGCCACGGCGGAAGTACTCCACCTGCGGATCGTCGCCGGCTTCTTCGCGGGACTTGAGTTGAAAACCCGTGGGGTGCAGCGGGTCCACCGCCACATGTGCGCAGTCCAGGCCTTCGTTCTGCAAGGTGTCCACCACAAAACGCCCGAGGGAATCGGCGCCCACCCGGCTCAGCCATGCGACGTTGAAGCCCAGGCGTGACAGGCCGATGGCGACGTTGCTGTCGGCGCCGGCAATACGCTTGTGAAACTCGGCAACCTGGGCCAGGTCGCCGGTCTGTTCGGCGACAAACATCGCCATGGTTTCACCAAACGACAGGATATCGATCTCAGACATGGGCGTTCTCCACGCGGGGCTGGCCAAGGACGGCGAGGGCGGCGACCTGCTGTGCCGTGACCTGTACCAGGTCATCGCCTTGCAGCGGAAATTCCACGGCCCGGGTAATACCTTGAGTCATATGCTTGAGCAGTTGTTCCCACAGATGCAGGTCGGCGGCGCCTGGCGGCAACGCCACCAGCTTGCCGTCGGCGCGGCGGGCCACGGCCTTGCAGTGTAGGTAGTCCACATGCCGGCCCAGCAGGCGCGCGGCGGTGAGTGCGGACTGGTCCTGCCATTGCCAGTTGCCGATATCGAAGGTCATTTTCACCGGCACCGCCAGGCGCTCGACTTCGTTGAAAAAACGCTGCATCGGCTCGATGCGCCCGCCGTGCAGGGTCTGGTCGTTTTCCACCAGCAGCTTGACCGGATGCCGGTTGAGCAGGGCGCTCAAGCTGTCCAGGTCGTTGGTGTCGGTGAAATAGCCGAGGGAGACTTTCAGCCAGCCAGCGCCAAACGCCTGGGCGCGGTCGAGGGTGGCGGCCAGTTCGGCGTTGGGTTGCGAGCGGCCGGCCACCCAGAGTTCCAGGGGCGAGGAGAACACGCATTCCAGGCCTTGATCGGCCGCTGCTTTTACCAGTTCAAGGGGTTGTTCGGTGGTCAGCAGTTCTTCGCGCCATTCGATACGTTGCGCGCCAGCGGCGGCCAGCACCGAGACGAAGCTCAACTGGCCCTGTTGGCGGACCAGGTCGGCGCCGTAGCTGGAAAGGCTGATGGAGACGGGGTATTTATGCATTGTTGTGTACCTCTGAAACCGGTTTCATTTTTATACGCAAAGTAAAGGTGTGGGAGCTGGGTTGCCTGCGATGGCGGTGTGTCGGTCAATTACTTTTTTGTTTGAGACATCGTCATCGCAGGCAAGCCAGCTCCCACAAGGGATTGGGTGGAGCCTCGGACGATGAGTTGTGGCAAGAAATCCAGGGTGCGCGTCGGCTCGGTATCGCCGCGTAAGCGCTTGAGCAAACAATCAAACGCGCTGGCGCCGATGGCTTCGGTAGGCTGGGCGAGGGCGGTGATGCCGCTGCCTACCAGCGGGTACCAATCCAGGTCATCGAGGGCGATCAAGCCCACGTCCTCGAACAGCTTGCAGCCCAGTTCCTTCAGCGCACGGGTGCAGGCCAGTGCGGCGATGCCGTTGGCGCAGAACAGGGCTTTGGGGCCGGCTTTAGTATTGGCGAGGAAGGTTTGCAGGCGGGTATTGAGTTGACTGTCGATCTCCAGCACGGCGCCGGTCAACGCACTGCGCTGGCCAATCTCGGCCTTGAAACTCTCCAGACGCTCCAGACGTGAACTGGTGCCATCGGTGGCTTCGCTGACCAATAGCAGGTCGCGATAGCCTTGCTGCTCAAGGTGCTCGACCGCCATGCGCACCGCCACCAGGTTATCCAGCCCTACCAAATCGCTGTGCAGCGGCTCGACCTTGCGGTCCACCAGCACCAGAGGCATTTCCCGTTGCAGCTCCAGCAATTGGTCGAGGTGATGGCCGAGGGTGTTAACGATCAGGCCTTCGATGTTGTACGAGCGCAGGGCGGCCAGGTGCAGGCGTTCCTGCTCGTCATCGCGGTCGGTGTTGCACACCACCAGGCTGTAGCCGTGTTGACGGCAGGCGGTTTCCACGCCATGCATCACGGCAATCGAATAGGGGTTGCGGATATCGGCCACCAGCATGCCGATCAGGCGGGTACGCCCACGTTTCAAACCACGGGCCATCTGGTTGGGGCGGTAGCCGAGCTCATCGATAGCCTGCTCGATGCGCAGAGCGATGGCCTCGGACAAGAGCCCACGGTCGTCGCCGATAAAGCGCGACACGCTGGCTTTGGAGACACCGGCGCGCTCGGCCACATCAAGCATGGTCACACGGCTGCGCTGGGCGGCGGAAAATGGAGTCACGGTGCAGGGCCTTTCTTATTGGAAGGGTCGACGCGTGGGTACTCGCGCTGAAACCGGTTTCAGAAGACCATCGACCAGGCAATTCGTCAAGTACGATTCACGGGGAGTTGCCGGTTAAAACCGACGAACGGCTGGGTCAACCTGTGAGTTCTGACAGTATTCGAACCCCGATATTGCGCGTTTAATAAATCCAAGCGCGCAAACATCTGCGCGGGAGCGAACAAGTAGCCAGGAGGGTGACATGAGTGATCCCAAGACCGCTGGACTGCGCAAGGGTGTCTTGAGCCTGAAAGACATCGAGGTGCCGATTCTGGATTACGTCATCCCTCCGATTACAGATGGGTATATTCCCAACTGGCACCTGGACAGTGGGCTGGAGGTGGTGATTCCCGAGTTATGGGACGGTTCCGCAGAGGAGGGTGAGTTCAATATCGTGAGGGTTCGTTGGCTGCGCGGCGGGGCTGAAGGCAGGCCGCCTTATGTCCGCCGTTTTGATGGCCCCATCTCAGAAGGCATTTTTCCTCTAAAGATTCCGATAGCGCGGGATTATCTGGAAACAGACGGTACGGTATTTCTGCATTATGAGATTGAAGACGAAACAACACTGATTTCCCGGTCAACCCCACGCATCCTGTATCTGGATCGCACGCCGCCCAATAACAACGTTAAGCCTTTGCCCCCGGTATTCCCGGTCGCGATTATTGATGAGGATTACTTGCGGGCGCACGCCACCGTCGATCTCACCGTGGCGTTTTATAACGGTCGCCGAGCCCGAGACAGGATCTATTACTACGTATCGGACAAAACCCCGCCGCCCGATGCAGCGCCCGACGGATATATAGAGTTTCCCCTTGAAACCACGCCACTGATCGTGCCGATCCCCGGTGACGTGTTTCGGTTGTACCCAAACGGTACCCAATACGTCCATATTCGGCTTGAAGATCGATCGGGAAATCCTGGCCCAAGATCCGATCAGGCGTCAGTTGAGGTCGATTTGTTGGGTTCTCCGACTCTACTCCAGCCTCCGGTTATTACGGCAATGGCGGGTGGCCTGATCAACCGCCATGAAGCCCGTCTGGGAGTTGTTGCGCGCGTGAACTACACCAATTGGCAGCCAGGAGACCGAGTTGCCTTAAGGTGGGGTAACACCACGATCGGGCTGATAGAGGTCACGAAGGTGCCCTTTGACGTCGATGTTCCATGGCTGGCGTTGATCGACGACGGCCTGGGACCCGCGCAGGAGTTTGCCCATTACACCATTTGGCGCGAGGGCAGCATGGTGCCCACTTTTCCGAGCCCGGGCACCAGGATCCTCTGGGACTTCACCGTTGCAGGGCAAGATCATGCCAATGCCCCACAGTTGATCAACACTGACTTGCCACGGGTACGGATATTTGGGGAGGGCTCTACCACTGACAACCATATTGATATTCGTGACAAGGATAAGCGGATCTACGCCAGTGTTGCCCTTTATCACACCCCTAGAGATGGGGAACTGTTGGAGTTGTATTGGGGGAACTTTCCGTCCCTGGATTCACCGGTCGCCAGTTATCGTATAGATACCAGTAATGGGGATGTAGAAGGCGCACGCGTGGAATTTAGCGACATACCCTGGCAAGTCATTGTGGATGCGGGTAACAATGACCGGCTGCCGGTGTATTACACGACGTTTAACGGCGTTAATGAACAAATCGCTTACTTCACTGAAGTGACCGTGGCGGTGATCGCGCCTTTGATATTTAGGCAGGCAGAGTTCCCAAGCTGGGATCACCTGACTTCAACCCTTAATTGTTCATCCATTCCTCCCCTGTGGGACCATATTCCAATCCGAGTTGCGCCCGATCTCGCGTTCAGGAGAGACGACGTCGTTATTTTGAGCTGGATCGGATATACGGAAATCTGGGGGGGAGGCAAGCCAATTCCTGAAACCGCAGAAACGATCACTCATAGCTTAACCGCAGAAGAAGCTATTAATGGTTATACGTTCAAGCTGGATAACTATGCTGAAAAAATAGCGCCCATCAAATCCCCGGACCCCACTAGCCCGGCAAGTTCCGCGTATGCCGTTTATACCGTTTGGCGCGGCACCCAGTTTATAGGTTCATCACGGCTTTACTACGTGAAAATTGATCGGCGCAGGGCTGGCGGACTCTACTGTGGGCCTGACGGGAACGGCCCGGAGCTCTGAAAGTTGGGGCGTAGTGTGCAAGTGCGAAGGCAAACAGTGACCTGATGATTTATGAACTCATGCCGTCATGTCCATGTGTGTAATGCCATGTGAGTTCACGTCATCTTACATTTTAACGATGTTGTTAAACATGCAAGTGGAGAGCACAAATGACGAGTTTGAATAAGAAACAACAGGCTGCAGTTGCCTCGCGAGAAGCGAACAGGGCGTATTTGTCCGGTCGAAAGGGCGGGATCCTGAATTTGACGTTGCCGGACTTCGATAGTTTGAATGCCGACGGGCTGATTCCTTATCAAGAGCCCAGGCTGCCGCTACGTGTCAGTTATGATCTTTCCGACTTGGCGGCGGGTGGCGACGTTGACCCTGCCACGGTTTATATCACTACGAATATTCGTGGCAAAGGCGCAACCCAGTGGGGGCCTGCCATTCATGTCGTTACCTTTGCAAACCCTGCGTCCCCTACTTACGCCGATATCACCGCACCCTTTTTTCGAGATATCCCCGCATCGCTCTTAACCCAAGGCGAGCATGAAGTGGGTTATATCATCTGGGAAGGCCCCTCATCACCGACCCCGCTGTTAGCGGGTGCTCCACTGGAAATAGATGAGACGCCGCCTTACGGTCGTAACTATCCGCCAGTGCCGGTATATCCCAGCTATCTGGCAGACGAAATTACCGAGACGGATATCGCAGGAAACGCTGGCGGGATGGTGTGTACATTCCCGGCCTATCCAGCATCACGAAAACCGGGCGATAGTATTGAGGTCTATTTTTCCGAGGATTTTTCCTCGCAATTGTCCACTCCGGCCCTGACGGTTCCTGTTACGGACGGATTAACCTTCACCGTGCCCTGGGACGCGGTCAGGGCCAATGAAGCAGGGCGCAACTACCTGTTTTACGTCCTGCGTGACTTGGCCGGCAACCGCAGCCTGGATTCAACGCCAGCGCGCATCAACTTGAACTTGACTGACGATCCGGCTCCCCACCAGGCGGAGATTCCGCTTGCGCTGCTGCCCGATGACGGTCTCATTGACCTGCAAGATGTGTATGTCGAGGACAACGTTTTCGTCAGCATTCCTGAATACACCAACAACCTGCCCGATATCGACGTTATCCAACTGACTTGGGGGGGTGAGGATCCGCTGCGTTACGACGTCGCGGATTACATGCCGTTCCCGCTGCTGCTGCCCGTGAGCCGCGCAACGATCTTTGCCGACTACGGCACTGTAACTGGAGAGAACGAGACCACCATTGAGTATCTCGTTGATCGGCGTGGGCAGGAGTTTGATGCACCTCCCCTGGTTATCCACGTCGACCTCTCGTCACCAGGTCCCAACCCTGGACTTGACCCTGAAAACTCGGCACTCAATCTGCCGACGGTGTTTGGCAGCGACAGGACCACGCCTAACGTGCTCACGCCCGACGACTTTGGCAATGATGCTACGGTCGATATCGTGCTCTGGGACCTGCCCGTACCTGCTCCGGGTATCATCATTACCGGCTACTGGGGCGATCTGGCGCACCCCTTTGACCCGACGCCACTAACAACAGAGGGCGCTGGTGCGACCATTACATTGGACGTCCCATGGGAAACGATCAGGGACGTAGGCAACAACGCCACACTCAAGGTGTTCTACACCTTGAGTTGGCTAACCAATAACAATATCCAGCGCTCTGAATCCCGGAACGTGAACGTGACCGCGAATGTGGTAACGCTGCAGGAGGCACAGTTCCGAAAGGCCGCGGCAGCATTGGCATGTACCGACCTCCAAAACGTGACGCGGGCCGCAGTCGTCAGGATTTCGGGCAATATGACGTACTTCAAGGAGCACATGGTTATCCGAGGGGAGTGGCGAGTGTTCAGCGACGCGGCAGGCACTACGCAGCTGGGTCCCGCTCACGACGTCAACTCTCCACCGCTGACACTGGATATGGTCGCGAACGGTTTTGATTTGACGATTGCGCCTTACATGACGGTAGTCAGGCCTGCCGCTCGAAACTCGGCGGACTTCCACTACTTCGTCGACATTCCCGGGGAGGGCGAAGTCAAGTCCCAGCGGGCGTTTACCCGAACTCGTTTTACCGACCTCAACGGCTTGTTCTGTGAGGAACAGCCGATCTCTTTCGTGGATGAAGACTAGTCTCCAGCAATGATCAAGGGGCGCTCCGGCGCCTCTTGAATTTAACCCGCTCGCCCCCGCATTTCCGCGTCATGCCATTCAAACCATTCAGATAAATCCTACATCAACAGTTAGCACTCAACGGTAACTTTGCGACCCTTGAGTGGCCTGCTTCCATCCCTCTGGAAATAGGCCGGACGGTTCCGTTGTGGAGCCTCTGTTGAAAGAGTGGTTTCTTGTGAAGATCAATACTGCGTTTAAGTTAAAGCCTTTAGTCGCAATGATGCAGGTCCCTTGCGTTATGTCCGTTTTATTCCTGGCACCTCAAGCCCAAGCCAGGCTGATTGAAAATGAGACCTACACCATTGGGCATGGTGAACACATTGATTCGTTTGAGTTGCGCAACGCTACGCTTAACGTCAACAACACGTTTACGCGGGATGTCTATGCCGACGCTTCTACGCTGAACGTCACCGACCGCAGCACCATCCTCGGCCCGGTGGTTGTCCAACGAGGCTCCAGTGTGAACGTGGCCAATAGCCGAGTGACCGCTTCCGGGGCGCTCAATAACGGTATTACGTTGTTCAGCAGCAATGCCCTGATCCAGGGGAGTGTGATTTCCAGCGCGGACCATTTCGGCATGTTGATCGGTCGGTACACGTCTGACACGACCGGGTCCACGGCAGTTGTGTCCGATAGCGTAATCTCCGGCGCTACCGGTGGCGCGGCGTTGACGGGCAACAGCTCGCTGGACTTGATGCAAAGCGAAGTGATCGGTGTAAGCGAGGGCAGCTTCGGCCTGAGCCTGGAAAGTGCAACGGCCCGTGCTTTGCGCAGCAATATTACCGGCGGACTTAACGGCATAGTGATGTCGGTTGATCGTCGTATACCCAATGCGAACACATTGGTACTGGACCAGACCCGGGTCACCGGTACCACCGGTGCGGCCCTGCTTGTGCAGGGCGCGCGGGGGCAGGGCGCGGTCGCCGACATTCAGGTACTCAACGGCTCTACGCTGATCGGTGGCAACGGCAATCTGCTGGAAGTCAAAGGTGGCTCAATCGCCAATATGCAGGTCGATAACAGCCAGCTGCAAGGTGATGTGGTTGTCGATGCCGGGAGTGCCGCCCACCTGCAACTGAACAATTTTGCCTCCCTGACAGGCCGCCTGGACAACGTCTCTTCGTTGCAGATCGGTGACCAGTCGATGTGGGTCATGACTGGCAACAGCCAGGTCGGTGCGCTGACCTTGTCGGATGGCATGGTCAAGTTCGGTGAAGGTGATGCGTTCTATCAGCTGGACCTGGGAAGCCTGTCTGGCCAGGGTACTTTTGTGATGGGCACCGACTTCGCGCGGGGCCTGACCGACTTTCTCAACATTACTGGCGATGCATCCGGTCATCACAATTTGTTGCTTGCCAGCAGCGGCGCGGAACCGCTCAACCCGGGCGACATACAGGTGGTGCACACCGGAGGCGGTGACGCACAGTTCGAACTGGTAGGCGGTTCGGTTGATGTGGGGGCCTGGTCCTACGGTCTTCGCCAAGACGGTACCGACTGGTTCCTCGACCCGAATAACCGCACCGTCAGCCCGGGCACCCGTTCGGTGCTGGCCTTGTTCAACACCGCACCGACCGTGTGGTACGGCGAAATGACCTCGTTGCGCAGCCGCATGGGTGAACTGCGCCACAATGGCGCCGAGTCCGGTGGCTGGCTGCGTGCGTACGGCAACAAGTACGAAGTCTCCGGCGGCGAGGCGGGCGGTTACCAGCAGATTCAGCGTGGTTTCTCCCTGGGCGCGGACGCACCTGTCGGCGATGGCTGGTTGCTGGGGGTGATGGCCGGTCACAGTAACTCCGACCTGGACCTCAACCGGGGGACGTCGGGTGAAGTAAAAAGCTACTACGCCGGCCTGTACGCAACGTGGCTGGATGAAGACAGCGGCTACTACTTCGATGGCGTGGTCAAAGCCAACCGCCTGCAGAACTCATCCAAAGTAGGTTTGAGCGACGGCACGCAAACCAAAGGCAATTACAACACCAATGCGCTGGGCGCTTCTGCCGAGGTAGGTCGCCACATCAGGCTTGATGACGATTTCTTTGTCGAACCTTTCGCGCAAGCGTCGCTGGTGACTGTGCAAGGCAAGAGCTACAGCCTGGACAATGGCCTCAAAGCCAAAGGCAAGAACACTGACTCGGTGCTGGGCAAGTTGGGCGTGACCGTAGGGCGTGACTTCGTACTGGATGACGGCAGCGTGATGCAGCCGTATCTTCGCGGCGCCGTTGCCCATGAGTTTGCCAAGAACAATACGGTGTTGGTCAACAATCAGACGTTCAACAACGACCTGTCGGGATCACGTATCGAACTTGGCGCGGGGGTTGCCGTATCGCTGTCCAAGCACCTGCAATTGCATGCTGACTTCGACTACGGCCAGGGCAAGCATGTTGATCAGCCTTGGGGCGCCAATGTCGGCATGCGGTATAGCTGGTAAAAGCTGCTGGTAAATAAAAACGCCCCGAGACCGGGGCGTTTTTTTTGCAGCGCATTTAATCAAAGGTTGAACAAAATCTGCAGTCTTTGCTCTGCACCACTGACATCATAGAAATAGACATCCAATGCGCCGCTGACATGGTTGGAGATGATGTCATGAAAAAACTCTATGGTCCCACGATGTGCGCTATAGGCAGGCGTGGGTGGATCATCGTACGTCATGTTAATGATCGAGAACCGTTGCTCTCTTTCGTCCTCCTTCAGCGTGTAGCGCCCGGAGGGTAGTAGAGCCCGGTCGTACGTATATTTGAAGATGATCACTTGTTTGAAAATGTCTGAACCTTGAGCTTTTCCATGACGCGAAGTGCTACCTGCCAGATCGGGCGGTGGGCCAGTCATCGTGCCTTCAGCCAACCAGAACCCGTTTTTCAGTTCATGACTCAAAAACTGTGGCTTGAATTTTTTGTCTGCGACGACTCCTTCGAAAAAGCGTGTGTTGGTTGCGGTTCGGGTGGATTTGGCGGCAGGGGCAGTTGCAGTACTCATCATCAAACTCTCCTTCAATACAGTGAAGTGTGCGGTGAATGTCGCGGGTGCAAAGTGAGTTCATTCAGCGCCCTAACGTGCTGCGCCACAACTGTCAGAATTCACAGGTTTTCCAACCGTTCGTCGCTTTCCCTACGTGCCAGCCAGAACGCTCAGCCACGCGGACCCGAACAACAGCAACGCCATGCCTTGGTTAAAACGCTGCATGGCCCTGGCCGAGCGGAACACCCGGCTCGAACCCACTCCCAGCAACGCCCACGCTCCCAGGCACGGCAACGAAATCATAAAAAACGCCAACGACAGGTACAGCACATGGCTCTGGCGTTCGTCGCCATTGCCGGCAAACACACTGACCACCGCCAGGGCCATCATCCAGGTCTTGGGGTTGACCAATTGCAGGCTGGCGGCGCCGGCCAGGCCCAAACGTTTTTGAGGGGTGTTCGGGTCGATGGCTTCGGCCGGGGCGCGGAAGATCTGCCAGGCCAGATAGCTGAGCCAGGCCACGCCCACCCATTGCATCACGGCCTGCACTCTGGGCAATTGCGCCAGCGACTGGCCCACGCCCGAGCCCACCAGCAACACAATCCCCGCCGCGCCCATACAAGCACCCAATACGATAGGCAACGCAGCCTTGAGCCCATAACGCGCGCTGTTGCTCAGCACCAGGATATTGGTCGGGCCGGGGGTAATGGAGGCGACGAAGGCGAATAACAGAAAGGGCAGCAGGGTAGGGAACATGGTGGTGCGACTCCGATGTGCAAGGCAATGGAGTCGATCTTCACAAGCGGCTCGTTAGCTGTCTGGAAGATTTGAGCAGCGCTTGCGGTACGCAGCCGGTGTCATGCCGTAGGCCCGCACAAACCAACGGCCCAAATGGCTCTGGTCGGCAAAGCCCAGGCTGGTGGCGACCTCGGCAGGCTGCTCGCCCTTGGCCAGCAAGTGACGGGCACGGGCCAGGCGCAGTTGCACCAGGTAGGCATGAGGCGGCAGACCGAAGGCGCTCTTGAAGGCGCGGGTCAGGCGGAAGCGGTCTACGCCGGTCGCCAGGGCCAATTCGTCCATGCCGACGTCCTGATGCAGATGGGCGTGCAGGTACTCGCGGGCCTTATGGGCCACCAGAGGCAGGCGCGGGTCCTGGTGATAGCGCTGGCGCCAGTGCAACTGGCCGGTCAGGCGCTCCAGCAAGTGGTCGAGGGCGTGTTGGCGCACGATGCGCAGTTCGCCGCTGTGCAGGCTTTGAAACGCCTGGCTGGTGGCAAGCGCCAGGCGAGGATCGCTGGCAAGGGTGGTGGCAAACCCCAGCTGACTGTTGGCCGGGGCTTCCTCGAACACTGCCGCCACTTCCCGCTGCAGCCACTGTGGGTCGAGGTACAGCATGCGGTAGGTAAACCCGGCTTCGGTGGGGGCGTGGCCGT
This sequence comes from Pseudomonas sp. AN3A02, assembly GCF_011765255.1. Classification (NCBI taxonomy): domain Bacteria; kingdom Pseudomonadati; phylum Pseudomonadota; class Gammaproteobacteria; order Pseudomonadales; family Pseudomonadaceae; genus Pseudomonas; species Pseudomonas sp. AN3A02. The sequence goes on along the minus strand of NZ_JAARNI010000006.1, from coordinate 119,604 downwards.
CATGGATTTCCCCTGGTTCCAGCAGAAACACCTTGCCGGGCGTGCTTTGGTGACGGGTACTGCGGCAATTGAATTGCTGCACGCCTTGCTCCGTGACGCCCACCAGGTAGCTGTCGTGCCAGTGCGGGTCGTAGGCATGGCCCTCGAAATGCGCACGCAGGGTCTCGATGCCGGTGTCGGCGTCCTGGGACAGGTCGATCCAGTTGTGTGCAGCCATAAAAAAATCCATGGGTAGTAACTGTAGGAGCGAGCTTGCTCGCGAAGAACCTGAGCGCGCCGCGTCAAGCCAGGCAGTGCCCATTATCGTTGACGTTCTTCGTCGGAACGCCGCCCGGAGCAGGCTCGCTCTTACAGGGGGTTAGCGTCTAGAAGTTTTGTGCAGCTCAACCAAACAGCCCGGCGGCAATGTTGATCGAGAACCCCAGTATCGCCGTATTGAACAGAAACCCGATCAGCGATTGCCCCAGCACTACCTTGCGCATGGTGCGCGTGGCAACCCCGACGTCCGCGGTTTGCACCGCCACGCCGATGGTGAACGAGAAGTACAGGAAGTCCCAGTAATTGGGAGTGCGCAAATCCTCGGCAAAACGCAACGCCGGCTCGGGGCCGTCCCAGGTGTAATACAGCCGCGCGTAGTGCACGCTGAAAATCACCCCGATCAGCAGCCACGAACCGATCACCGTCAGCCCGGTAAACCCGTAGTGCAACAGGCGCGTCGTGGCGTCCAGGTCCTTGCTGCCCACCAGTTCAAAGGTGATGGTTGCCAGGCTGGCGACGGCCGCGATGCACACCATGAACAGCACCAGACCGGCGTTCTCGTCCTCGATCTCGGCGATGCGTTTTACATCGTCGGCGCGGGAATGGCTGGTGAGCCAGAGCATCAGCACCAGGTAGGTCCAGACGCCCGCGTTCCAGCCGATGAGGATTTTGCTGATGACGGTATCGGCCGGAGCCAGGAGCCCCACCGCCAGGCCCAACACGGCGGCGGAGGACAGGCGAGGGTGGGTGCGGGCGAGGAAGGGCATGGGAACTCGATGGGCCAGGGTTTGCGTTACCTTAGCCCACCTTAGTCCTTTGTTCAGCTGTCTTTGTGGCGCTTTTTCACCAGCTTCATCACCACCACGAAGAACACCGGCACAAACACCACCGCCAGCGTCGCGGTAATCATCCCGCCGATCACCCCGGTGCCGATGGCCTGCTGGCTCGCCGAGCTGGCGCCGGTGGCGATCGCCAACGGCACCACGCCGAGGATGAACGCCAGGGACGTCATGATGATCGGCCGCAGACGCAGGCGTGCAGCCTTGAGCGTGGCATCGATCAGGTCTTCGCCCTGGTCATACAAATCCTTGGCGAACTCGATGATCAGAATCGCGTTTTTCGCCGACAGGCCAATGATGGTAATCAGACCCACTTTGAAGAACACATCGTTGGGCATCCCGCGCAAGCTCACGGCCAATACCGCGCCGAGCACGCCGAGCGGCACCACCAGCAGCACCGAGGTCGGAATCGACCAGCTCTCATACAACGCCGCCAGGCACAGGAACACGATCAGCAGCGACAAGCCGAGCAGCAGCGGTGCCTGGGAACCGGACAAGCGCTCCTGCAACGACAGGCCGGTCCATTCCTGGCCCAGGCCGGCGGGCAGTTGGCTGACCAGGCGCTGGATCTCTTCCATCGCCTCGCCGGTACTGTGGCCTGGCGCCGATTCACCGGAAATTGCGATGGCCGGGTAACCGTTGTAACGGGTCAACTGGGCCGGGCCCTGGATCCAGCGCGCTTCGACGAAGGCCGACAGCGGCACCATCTTCCCGGCGTTGTTGCGCACATGGATCTTCATCAGGTCGGCCACCTGGCTGCGCTGATCACCTTCGGCTTGCACCACCACCCGCTGCATGCGGCCCTGGTTGGGGAAGTCGTTGATATACGCCGAGCCGATGGCCGACGACAGCACATTGCCGATGTCGGCAAAGGAAATGCCCAGGGCGTTGGCTTGCTTGCGGTCAACTTCCAGCTGTACCTGAGGTGCCTCGGCCAGGGCGCTTTCACGCACATTGGCCAGGATCGGGCTTTTCTCGGCAGCGGCCAGCAGTTCGGTGCGGGCCTCCATCAACGCGGCATGGCCGACGCCGCCACGGTCCTGCAGGCGGAACTCGAAACCACTCGAGGTGCCCAGGCCATCCACCGGCGGCGGCAAAATCGCATAGGCAATCGCGTCCTTCAGCTCGGTAAAGGCCGCGTTGGCACGGTCTGCAATGGCCGCGGCGGAATCCTTGCTGCTGCGTTCCGACCAATCCTTGAGCGTGGTAAATGCCAGCGCTGCGTTCTGCCCCGAGCCGGAGAAGCTGAAGCCCATGATCATCGTGGTATCGCCCACACCCGGCTCGCCGGCGTTATGCGCCTCGATCTGCTCGGCCACCTGCACCGTGCGGTTCTTGCTCGCACCTGGCGGCAGCTGGATATCGGTGATGGTGTAGCCCTGGTCTTCCACTGGGAGGAACGAGGAGGGCAGGCGGCTGAACAACACCCCCAGGCCCACCACCAACACCAGATAGATCAGCAGGTAACGCCCGCTGCGCTTGAGGGCATAGGCCACCCAGCCTTCATAGCGGTCGGTGAACTGTTCGAAGCGCCGGTTGAACCAGCCGAAAAAGCCGCCTTTCTCATGGTGCTCGCCCTTGGCAATCGGCTTGAGCAAGGTGGCGCACAGGGCCGGGGTCAAGGTCAGGGCGAGGAATGCCGAGAACAGGATCGAGGTGGCCATCGACAACGAGAACTGCTGATAGATCACGCCCACCGAACCCGGCATGAACGCCATCGGCAGGAACACCGCCACCAGCACCAGCGTAATACCGACAATGGCCCCGGTGATCTGGCCCATGGCCTTGCGCGTGGCTTCCTTGGGCGACAGGCCCTCGGTGACCATGATCCGCTCGACGTTCTCCACCACCACAATCGCATCGTCCACCAGGATGCCGATGGCCAAGACCATGCCAAACATGGTCAGCACGTTGATCGAGAAACCCAGCAACAGCATGGTGGCGAAAGTGCCCATCAAGGCGATCGGCACCACCAGCGTCGGGATCAGCGTATAGCGGATGTTTTGCAGGAACAGGAACATCACCGCAAACACCAGCAACATCGCCTCGCCCAGGGTGTACACCACCTTGGTGATCGAGACCTTCACGAACGGCGAAGTGTCATACGGGATCTTGTACTCGACGTTGGCCGGGAAGTAGCGCGCCAGTTCGTCCATCTTCGCCCGCACCAGGGTCGCGGTGCTCAAGGCGTTGGCGCCCGGCGACAGCTGTACGCTGACCGCAGTGGACGGCTTGCCGTTCAGGCGGGTGGAGAACTGGTATTCCTGGCTGCCGATTTCCACCCGCGCCACGTCACCGACGCGCACGGTGGAACCGTCCGGATTGGCCTTGAGCACGATGTCGGCAAATTCGGCCGGGGTCGACAGCTGGCCTTTCACCAGGATCGAAGCAGTGACTTCCTGGGTCTTGGTACCCGGCAAATCACCGATGCTGCCCGCTGATACCTGGGCGTTCTGCGCCGCGATGGCGGCGTTGACGTCCGCCGGGGTCAGGTTGAAACCGATCAGTTTCTGCGGGTCGATCCAGATCCGCATTGCGCGCTCGGCGCCATACAGCTGGGCCTTGCCCACACCGTCCAGGCGTTTGAGTTCGTTCATCACGTTGCGCGCCAGGTAATCGCTGAGCGCTACGTCATCGAGCTTGCCGTCGCTGGAGGTGAGGGTCACCAGCAGCAGGAAGCCGGCGGAAACTTTCTCTACCTGCAAGCCTTGCTGCGTCACGGCTTGGGGCAGGCGCGGCTCCACGGCCTTGAGGCGGTTTTGCACGTCAACCTGGGCCATCTCCGGGTCGGTGCCCGGCTGGAAGGTCGCGGTGATGGTGGCCGAACCGAGGCTGCTCTGGGATTCGAAATACAGCAGGTGATCGGCGCCGTTAAGCTCCTGCTCGATCAGGCTGACCACGCTTTCGTCCAGGGTTTGCGCGGAGGCACCCGGGTACACCGCGTAGATTTCGACTTTCGGCGGGGCGACGTTGGGGTACTGCGCCACCGGTAACTGCGGGATGGCGAGGGCGCCGGCCAGCAGGATAAACAGAGCGACCACCCAGGCGAAGATCGGGCGGTCAATAAAGAACTGCGGCATTGTGAACTATCCCTTTCTTACTGGCCGGATGCCTGGGCGATTGGCGCGGGGCTGTCGTCGACCTGGACTTTCTCGCCAGGGCGGGCGTGTTGCAGGCCTTCAACGACGATACGGTCACCGGCCTTCAGGCCGCTGGTGACCACCCAGCGGTCATTGACCACCGAGCCCAATTCCACCGGTTGCTGGCTCACGTTTTGCTCGGCGTCCAGCAGCAGCACCATCGGAATCCCGGCGCTGTCGCGGGTGATCGCCCGTTGCGGCACGCTGATGCCTTGCTGGTCGACGGCTTGCTCCAGGCGTACGCGGATAAAGCTGCCGGGCAGCAGGTCGAGGTCCGGGTTGGGGAATTCGCTGCGCAAGATGATCTGCCCGGTGCCCGGGTCGACGCTGATTTCGGCGAACAGCAACTTGCCCGGCAGCGGATACAGGCTGCCGTCATCCTGGATCAGCGTGGCCTTGGCCTGGTCCTGACCGACTTGCTTCAAGTGCCCGGCGCGGAAGGCTCGGCGCAGGTCATTCAGCTCGCGGGTGGATTGGGTCAGGTCGGCGTGGATCGGGTCCAGTTGCTGGATCAGCGCCATCGGCGTGGCTTCGTTCTGGCCCACCAGGGCGCCTTCGGTCACCAGCGCGCGGCCAATGCGCCCGGAAATCGGCGCAGTGACGGTGGCATAGCCCAGGTTCAACTTGGCCCGCTGTACGGCGGCCTGGTTGGCAGCCACATCGGCCGCGGTTTGCCGGGCGGCGGCGCGGGCGTTGTCGTATTCCTGGCCGCTGATGGCGTTGCCTTCCACCAGTTGGCTATAGCGCTGCTCTTGCAGGCGCGCCTGGAACGCATTGGCCTCGGCCTTGCGCAGGCTGGCCTGGGCGCTGTCGAGGTCGGCCTTGAACGGCGCCGGGTCAATCCGGAACAGCACATCGCCCTGTTTCACGTCGTGACCTTCCTTGAACACCCGCTGCAACACCACGCCGGCCACCCGGGCACGCACCTCGGCAATGCGCGGCGCGGCAATGCGCCCGCTCAGTTCGCTGGTGATGGACAGGGGCTTGGCTTCAAGGGTTTCGATCCGCACCTTGGCCAACGGTGCTTCGGCGGCGTCGTCCGCCGACTGGCCACACGCGCTCAACGCCAGTGTCAGGGCCAACAGGCAAAACGGCGCAAACAGATTCTTCGACATGCTCATATCCCAATATTGACTGGCGCATCCTACGGTCGCCCCCGCCACAGTGCTGTGAAGCTCTGTAGGTGGTGTGTGAAGAAATGTAAGGTGCAGCCCACAGATGCACGCGGGCGTATATCCTTCATAACCGCCGAACCTTACACGATCTTCCTGATACCGAAGATCAAATGTGGGAGCGGGCTTGCTCGCGAAAGCGCTGTTTCAGTTAACGCATACGGCGCCTGACACACCGCTTTCGCGAGCAAGCCCGCTCCCACATTGGATTTGCGTACTACTCAGAAATTGTATTATTTGGAAATACCATGCCCAACATTCTTCTGGTGGAAGACGACGCCGCGCTCTCCGAATTAATCGCCAGTTATCTGGAACGCAACGGCTATCACGTCAGCGTGCTCAGCCGTGGCGACCATGTGCGTGAGCGCGCGCGGCTCAATCCACCGGATCTGGTGATCCTCGACCTGATGCTGCCGGGCCTCGACGGCCTGCAAGTCTGCCGGTTGCTGCGGGCCGACTCGGCCACGCTGCCGATCCTGATGCTCACCGCCCGGGACGACAGCCACGACCAGGTGCTGGGCCTGGAAATGGGCGCCGACGACTACGTCACCAAACCCTGCGAGCCGCGGGTATTGCTGGCTCGTGTACGGACCTTGCTGCGCCGCAGCAGCCTCACCGAACCCCAGATGGCCAACGACCAGATCCTGATGGGCAACCTGTGCATCGACCTGTCGGAGCGCACCGTGACCTGGCGCGACCAGCCGGTTGAGCTGTCCAGCGGTGAATACAACCTGCTGGTGGTGCTGGCCCGGCACGCCGGCGAAGTGCTCAGCCGCGACCAGATCCTGCAACGTTTGCGCGGTATCGAATTCAACGGCACCGACCGCTCGGTGGACGTGGCGATCTCCAAGCTGCGGCGCAAGTTCGACGACCACGCGGGCGAGGCGCGCAAGATCAAGACCGTGTGGGGCAAGGGTTACCTTTTCAGCCGTTCCGAGTGGGAATGCTGAGCCATGTTTCGCGTTCTGATTCGCCTGTACCTGATCACCATCGTTACCTTCGCTGGCGCGATCTACCTGGTGCCCCGGGCGGTGATCCAGCTGTTTGAACACCGTTACATGAGCTACAACATCGAGCAGTCCCGGGGGATGCAAAGCCTGATCGTCAAGGAATACCAGCGGGTGCCGGTGGAGCAGTGGGCCAATGTCACCGTGCGCCTGTCGGCGGATTTTGCCCCGCTCAAGGTGCAACTGCTGCGCATCCAGGACGCCAGCTACACCCCGGAAGAACAGCGCCTGCTGGAAAAGGACCAGATGGTGGTGCGCCTGGGCGAGTGGGGCTGGGCGGACGACGTCAGCTCGCCCCTGGACGATCAACTGGTGGTCAAGGTCTCGGTCCCGCCGGACCCGCTGGACATGAACCTGTTGTACTGGAGCATGAACGTGCTGATCGGCGCGGCGCTGCTGGGATGCCTGCTGTTCTGGCTGCGGCCCCACTGGCGCGACCTGGAACGCTTGAAAAGCACGGCCGCGCAACTGGGCCAGGGCAACCTTGCGGCACGCACAAAAATCCCCCCCAGCTCCAACATCGGCAGCCTGGCAGCGGTGTTCGACACCATGGCCAACGACATCGAACAGTTGCTCAATCAGCAGCGTGATTTGCTCAACGCCGTCTCCCATGAACTGCGTACACCGCTGACGCGCCTGGACTTCGGCCTGGCGCTCGCGCTGTCCGACGACCTGCCAGCCGCCAGCCGCGAGCGGCTGCAAGGCCTGGTGGCGCATATTCGGGAGCTGGACGAGTTGGTGCTGGAGTTGCTGTCCTACAGCCGCCTGCAGAACCCAGCCCATACACCCGAGCGGGTGGAAGTGGTACTTGACGAGTTCATCGACAGCATCCTGGGCAGCGTCGACGATGAACTGGAAAACCCGGATATCGTGATCGATGTGGTGCTGGATTGCGCGGTGGAACGCTTCACCCTGGACCCGCGCCTGACCGCCCGGGCCCTGCAAAACCTGCTGCGCAACGCCATGCGCTATTGCGAGCGACGGATTCAGGTGGGGGTGAAGGTGTGTCCCAAGGGTTGTGAGATTTGGGTAGATGATGACGGGATTGGTATTCCGGTTGATCAGCGGGAGCGGATCTTCGAGCCGTTCTACCGGCTGGATCGCAGCCGGGATCGAGCCACTGGCGGTTTTGGCCTGGGATTGGCCATCAGCCGGCGGGCGCTGGAGGCCCAAGGTGGAACATTGACGGCCCAGGGTTCGCCGTTGGGCGGCGCACGGTTCCGGCTCTGGCTGCCGAGCTAAGGAACACCGCAAAACATTGTGGGAGCGGGCTTGCTCGCGAATACGGTGTGTCAGTCGCCGAATAAGATGACTGATCCACCGCATTCGCGAGCAAGCCCGCTCCCACATTTGATCTTCATCGCTCTTCAGTCCCGCTTTTGGCGTTTGCACAGCCTTACCCGCCGTCACACACCCTTGATATAGTTCGGCCCCTATTCCAGCCGCCAGTCAAGGATCACTGCCATGTCCGAATACCAAGCCTTTGTCGTCGAACTCAGCGACAACGTCGCCCATGTGCAGCTCAACCGCCCGGAAAAAATCAACGCCATGAATGCGGCGTTCTGGACCGAGATCATCGATATCTTCCAATGGGTCGAAGACACCGATGCGGTGCGTGCCGTGGTCATCAGTGGCGCCGGCAAGCATTTCTCCTCCGGCATCGACCTGATGATGCTGGCTTCGGTGGCCAATGAATTCGGCAAGGACGTAGGCCGTAACGCGCGTCTGTTGCGGCGCAAGATCCTCGAACTGCAAGCTTCCTTCAATGCGGTCGACAACTGCCGCAAGCCGGTACTCGCGGCGATCCACGGCTACTGCATCGGCGGCGCCATCGACCTGATCAGCGCCTGTGACATGCGCTACGCCGCCGAAGACGCGCAATTCTCCATCAAGGAAATCGATATCGGCATGGCCGCCGACGTCGGCACCCTGCAACGCCTGCCACGCATCGTCGGCGACGGCATGCTGCGCGAGCTGGCCTACACCGGCCGCCAGTTCGGTGCGGAAGAGGCGCGCAGCATTGGCCTGGTGAATCGCGTGTACAGCGATCACGAGAGCCTGTTGGCGGGTGTTATGGAAATCGCCCGGGAAATTGCTGCCAAATCCCCGATCGCGGTCACCGGCACCAAGGCGATGATCAGCTACATGCGTGACCACACGATCAATGACGGCCTGGAATACGTTGCCACCTGGAACTCAGCTATGTTGCAATCCAACGACCTGCGCGTGGCCATCGCGGCCCATATGAGCAAGCAGAAACCCGACTTCGTGGATTGACTGAACATGACCCCAGGCTGGATTACCACAACGCTGCTGGACAACGACGCCCCGGGCGGCTGGGCCGTGGCCCGCAGCCGCGAAGGCTTTTTACACGACCAGAACGGCCCGCTGTTTCCCCGGGAATGGCTCAAGCGCCAGGACCTGTCGGTGTTTGCCGAGCATGGCATCGGCCATCTGGATGGCGAGCCGGTGTACCTGCTGGAGCTCAATAGCCCAGCCGATGTACCGGGTTGCGGCTGGCAGGGCCTGCGGGCGTTCATGCTGCAAGGCGACCACACGCTGTACAAAGTCCTCGGCTACGCTGCGCAAATCGGCACCTGGGCCCGGGAACACCGTTTCTGCGGCAGTTGCGGCCAGGCGATGGTGCAGGTGCCACGGGAGCGGGCGATGTTCTGCCAGGCCTGTGACCTGCGCAGCTACCCGCGTATCTCGCCGAGCATGATCGTGCTGGTGACCCGTGGCGACGAGATCCTGCTGGCCCGTTCGCCGCGCTTTGTCACGGGTGTCTACAGCACCCTGGCGGGGTTTGCCGAGCCGGGTGAGTCGGCCGAGGACTGCCTGATTCGCGAAGTGCGTGAAGAAGTGCAGGTGGAGGTCAGGAACATTCAGTACATGGGCAGCCAGTGCTGGCCGTTCCCGCACTCGATGATGCTGGGCTTTCACGCCGAGTACGCCGGCGGCGACATCGTGCCCCAGGCCGACGAGATCGAAGACGCGCAGTGGTTCAACATCCATGAACTGCCGCCGTTGCCGGCGTCCCGCTCGATTGCGCGCTACCTGATCGATCTCTACCTGGCCCGTCGCTTAGGCCACGCTGAACCAGTGCTGCCAGGCTAGGCGCACCGTCAGCCCGAGCACTACGGTGATGAACACCGGGCGAATGAACTTGGCGCCGCCGCTGATTGCGCTGCGTGCGCCAAAGAACGCGCCGCACATCACCGACACGCCCATGCACAGGCCGACAATCCAGTCTACCGAACCATTGAAAATGAACACCGTCAGCGCCGCCGCGTTGCTGACGAAGTTCATGCTGCGTGCCACGCCGCTGGCTTTTACCAGGTCGATGGGGTGCAACAGCATGGTGCTCACCGTCCAGAAGGCCCCGGTGCCGGGGCCGGCCACGCCGTCGTAGAAACCCAGGCCGAAGCCCTGGGTGGATTGCCATTTCTTTTTGATCGGCGCGTCGTTATCCAGCGCCGCCTTGGGCGTGCCGCCGAACAGCAAATACAAACCGCAGCCGAACACAATCACCGGGAGCATCTTGTTCAGGGTTTCGGCGGGCAGGTAATGGGCGACGACGGCGCCGGTGAGTGCACCGACCAGGGTGCCGACGATGGCATGCACCCACTGGCGCGGATGAAACAGCTTGCGCCGGTAGAAGGTAAAGCTGGCGGTGGCCGAGCCGAAGGTGGAGCTGAGTTTGTTGGTGCCCAGCACCAGGTGGGGCGGCATGCCGGCGGTCAGCAGGGCAGGCGTGGTGAGCAGGCCGCCACCGCCGGCGATGGCGTCGATGAAACCGGCGATAAAGGCGACCACGGCGAGGATCGCCAGGGTGGTGAGGTCAACGCTGAGTTCGAAGGGCATGGGCAAGACTTATTCGGCAAGGCGCAGCAAGGGCTGCGCGAAAGGCCGGTATCTTACCCATAACCCTGGGGCGAGGCGATCCAAATGTGGGAGCGGGCTTGCTCGCGAATGCGGTGGATCAGCCACTCTATCCGGTGACTGACACTGCGCATTCGCGAGCAAGCCCGCTCCAACATTTCAACCGTGCCCGCCTGGCTATTTATGTGTTTCGACCCACTCCAGTGCGGTGCGCCAGAAGCAGATCCCCAGGAAGTACGCCGACATCAGCAACCACAGGCCCATGGTCAGCCCATTGGTGTACGGGAAGTCGATCACCAGCAGCAGGCTGCACAGCAACCAGATGGTGGTCACTGCGATATTGAGCGGCATGAAGCGTTTGACCCGGAACGGGTGCAGGAACTTCATCGGCGTTACGGTCAACAGCGCCAGGACGATCACGGTGAGCAAGGTGATCCAGGCATCTGGCTGGATGATGTAGACGCACAGCGCGACCACGTTCCAGGCCGCAGGGAAACCCTGGAAGTAATTGTCCTTGCTCTTCATGTTGACGTTGCAGAAGCAGAACAGCGACGACACCAGAATCACCGACACCGTAAACAACGGGGTGAAGTCCGGCAGGGCGATATAGCGATAGATAAACAGCGCCGGAATAAACACGTACGTCAGGTAATCAATCACCAGGTCCAATACCGAGCCATCGAAGCTTGGCAGCACCGTCTGCACGTTCACCCGTCGCGCGAGGGAGCCGTCCACCCCATCGACGATCAAGGCCAGGCCCAGCCATAACAGGCAGGCCTTGGGCTGGTTGTCGAGCAGCGCCAACGTTGCCAGGAAAGCCAGGACCACGCCGGTGGCGGTAAAACCATGGGCGCCCCAGGCCTTGAGACGGGCTACATGCAGAGTCGATATCACAGGGGCGTTCTCCAAAAAGGTGAAACAGGGCAGCCGACGGGCGTGACGCCATCGAATCTGGCCAGAGTGTGCAGGTATCGACCGGGAAGGGTGGGATAAGGTTCACCACCCGGCGTAATGGTAAGCGTAGCAAGCGTAGGACTTTTCGGCATCAGACTTGTCGGAACACCAGCGCCTTTAGCCCGCTTTGTGGATCAATATCGGGAAATTCCGGTGGGTTTTCCAGCCGCTGGTCAAAGCGCAGCCCCGGTGCTTCGCGGGTTACGCCGTCGATCAGGAAGTCTTCGCCGAACGCCGGATCATTCATGCACGCCAGCACCGTGCCCTGGGCCGTGAGCAAATCCGGCAGGCGGCGCAGCACCCGCTGGTAGTCCTTGGTCAGCAGAAAGCTGCCTTTCTGGAAGGAGGGCGGGTCGATGATCACCAGGTCATACGGGCCGCTGTGAGTGACCTTGGCCCAGGACTTGAACAGGTCGTGGCCGAGGAAGGTCACTTTGCTCAGGTCATGACCGTTGAGGCGGTGGTTGTCGCGACCGCGGCTCAAGGCGCCACGGGCCATGTCCAGGTTCACCACATGCTTGGCGCCGCCTTCGATGGCGGCCACGGAAAACCCGCAGGTGTAGGCAAACAGGTTCAGCACCCGCAGGCCTTGAGCCTGTTCGCGCACCCAGTTGCGGCCGTAACGCATGTCGAGGAACAGCCCGCTGTTCTGCTTTTTGCCCAAATCGATCAGGTAACGCAGGCCGCCTTCGGTGATGGTCAGTTCGTCAACGGCCTCGCCCAGCAGCCACTCGGTGGTGCTTTGCGGCAGGTAACGGTGTTGCAGCGCCACGGTGTGAACGCCGTAGGCCGACCAGTCGATCTGCGTCAGCATCTGCTTCAAGGCCTCAAGCTCGGCGGCCCCGGGCTCTTTGAACAGCGAGACCAGCACCACACCTTGCAGCCAATCCACCGTCAGTTGCTCCAGGCCCGGCCAGCAGCGGCCACGCCCGTGAAACAGGCGCCGGGTCTCGGCGGGGACGGTTTGCAGGGCGGTCAGCAAGTGGGTGTGCAGCGTGGCAAGTGCGTCTGGGTTCATCGGGCAGCGTCGGTCATTGAGCGGGCGGCATTTTAAACACAATTGCGGGGTTTTCGGGGCTTGAGCACAACGTGCTTTGAATTGGTCGATTGGCAGTGATTTGTGCTCAAAAGACTATGAGAGGCTGCGTATAACAGTCAAAAAATCCCCTAGCACCGACATAAACTGGAAAAAAAGCCCGGAGGTGCCCATGAATGGTTTCGCGAACGCAGTGAGTCAGACAGCGATGGACCAGGAAGAACTGGCCGAATGGCGCGATGCCCTGGCCTCCCTGGTGGCCAACGCCGGGCCGGCGCGGGCGCGGGAGATCCTCGACATGCTGGCGGAGGCCGGCGGCGCACCGCACATCGGCTGGAAACCCCGGCATGGCACGCCTTATATCAATAGCATCGCCGTGGAGCAGCAACCGCCGTTCCCCGGCGACCTGGCCACCGAAGAGCGCCTGGCCTCGGTGGTGCGCTGGAACGCCCTGGCCATGGTGGTGCGTGCCAACCAGGCCTATGGCGAACTGGGTGGGCATATCGCCAGCTACGCCAGCGCGGCTGACCTGTTTGAAGTCGGCTTCAACCACTTCTTCCGTGCCCGAAACGCCGGTTTTGGTGGTGACCTGGTGTTCTACCAGCCGCATTCCGCCCCCGGCATCTATGCCCGCGCCTTCCTTGAAGGGCGCCTGAGCGAGGCTGACCTGGCCCACTATCGCCAGGAAATCGGCGCCGGCAAGGTCGGCGCCCGTGGCCTGTCCAGCTATCCCCATCCGTGGTTGATGCCGGACTTCTGGCAATTTCCCACCGGTTCCATGGGCATTGGCCCCATCAGCTCGATTTTCCAGGCGCGGTTTATGCGCTACCTGCAGCATCGCGGCTTGCAGGACACCACCGACCGCCACGTATGGGGCGTGTTCGGCGATGGCGAGATGGACGAGCCGGAAAGCATGTCGGCCCTGACCCTGGCTGCCCGCGAGGGCCTGGATAACCTGACCTGGGTGGTCAACTGCAACCTGCAACGCCTCGACGGCCCGGTACGTGGCAACGGGCGAATTATCGACGAGTTGGAAGCCCTGTTCGCCGGTGCTGGCTGGAACGTGATCAAACTGGTTTGGGGGTCGGACTGGGATGCCTTGCTGGCCAAGGACGCCGACGGCTCGCTGGTACGCACGTTGTCGCAGACCGTGGACGGACAGTTCCAGACCTTCGCCGCCAAGGACGGCGCCTATAACCGCGAACATTTCTTCGGCCAAAGCGAGGCGCTGTCCAAACTGGTCGAGGGCATGAGCGATGAGCAGATCGACCGCCTCAAGCGTGGCGGCCATGACATGGTCAAGATTCACGCCGCCTATCACGCTGCACGCCAGGTCACGGGCAAGCCCACGGTCATCCTGGCCCAGACCAAAAAGGGCTTCGGCATGGGCGAGGCCGGGCAGGGCAAGATGACCACTCACCAGCAGAAGAAGCTCGACCGCGAGGCGTTGATCGCCTTCCGCAATCGCTTCCAGTTGCCGCTGTCGGATGAGCAGACCGAATCCCTGAGCTTCTACAAACCGGCTGAAGACAGCCTCGAGATGCGCTACCTGCACAAGCGCCGTGCCACCCTCGGCGGGTATGTGCCGAGCCGTGGCCAGCAGGCGCCTGCGGTGAACGTCCCGCCGGTGTCGGGCTACGGTGCGTTTGCCACCCAGGCGGACGGCAAGGAAATGTCCACCACCATGGCCTTTGTGCGCATGCTTACCAACCTGCTCAAGGACAAGGCCCTCGGCCCGCGCATCGTGCCCATCGTCGCGGATGAAGCGCGCACCTTCGGCATGGCCAACCTGTTCAAGCAGATCGGCATCTATTCCAGTGTCGGCCAGCGCTACGAGCCGGAAGACATTGGCTCGATCCTCAGCTACCGCGAAGCCACCGACGGGCAGATCCTCGAAGAAGGCATCAGCGAAGCCAGCGCCATCAGCTCCTGGGTCGCGGCGGCCACCAGTTATTCGGTGCATGGCCTGCGGATGCTGCCGTTTTACATCTACTACTCGATGTTCGGTTTCCAGCGCGTCGGCGACCTGATCTGGGCGGCGGCCGACCAGCGTGCCCGTGGCTTCCTGCTGGGGGCCACTGCCGGGCGCACCACCCTGGGTGGCGAAGGCTTGCAGCACCAGGACGGCAGCAGCCACCTGACCGCCGCCACCGTGCCCAATTGCCGGGCCTACGACCCGGCGTTTGCCAGCGAGTTTGCGGTGATCCTCGACCACGGCATGCGCCAGATGCTGGAGCACGATGTGGACGAGTTCTACTACGTGACCCTGATGAACGAAAACTACCCGCAGCCGAGCCTGCCTGAAGGCGTCGAAGCGGCGATCATCAAAGGCATGTACCGGCTCAGTGGTCAGCCCGATGGCAAGGTTCGCTTGCTCGGCTCGGGCACGCTGGTGCGTGAAGCGCAGGCAGCCGCGCAGTTGCTGGCGGACGATTGGCAGATTGACGCTGAAGTGTTCAGTGTTACCAGCTTCAGCGAACTGGCCCGGGAGGCGCGGGAAGTGGAACGCTGGAATCGCCTGCATCCGCAACAGCCGGCGCGGCGCAGCCACCTGGCGGAGTGTTTGCCCAAGGGCGCGCCGGTGGTGGCGGTGTCTGACTATGTGCGGGCGGTGCCGCAGATGATTGGGTCGTACGTGGACTCGGCGTACACCGTGCAGGGGACGGATGGTTTTGGTCGAAGCGATACCCGGGCGGCGTTGCGGGATTTCTTTGAGGTGGACCGGTATCACATCGTGCTGGCGGCGCTGACAGCGTTGGTGGAGCAGGGGAGTCTGGAGCGGGGCGTGTGTCGGCAGGCGATTGAGCGGTACGCATTGCAGACCGATCGCGCGCCGTCGTGGGCCTCCTAAGCGAAGAAGATCAAAGGTGGGAGCTGGCTTGCCTGCGATAGCGGCGGGTCAGCTTGTATCTTTGGTGACTGATACACCGGCATCGCAGGCAAGCCAGCTCCCACATTTTTTGTGATGTGGCTTAGAGCGTGGCTATCAACGGCGCCCCAAACGATTCGCGCAGAAACCCCGGCGCGATATACCGCTCGTAATGCGCCTCGGACAACAGAAAAAACTCCCGATCAATCGCATCCCGCAAATCCGCCAGACTTCGCTCGCGAAACTCCGGCAACAGCGCCAACCCATACGCATCCAGCTTCGAAATCACCCGCGCGCCCCGGGCAATCAACTGGTACGCCCAGCAATACGGCGACTGGTGGGGCACAAACCGAATCTTGCGGTCTTCCAGTTGCTGGCGCAGGCGCTGCGGGTCCAGCACCTGCAGCTTGCTGGTCATCACCTGCACCAGCAGTTGTTCCAGGCGCAGCCACACCGCTTGTTTCTCCTCGGCGTTGTAGCCGTTCCACTGAATCACCTCATGGTGATAACGCTTGCAGCCCCGGCATACCAGGTCCCCGTAAACGGTGGAGCACAGGCCGACGCAGGGTGTCTTGATGGTTTGATTGGGCATAAAGGTACGTATACAAAATTTATGGAGCACCGATAACCAATGTGGGAGCGGGCTTGCTCGCGAAGGCGGTGTGTCAGTCGCCAGATATCTAGGCTGATCCACCGCATTCGCGAGCAAGCCCGCTCCCACATTTTTAATTGGCGTCGCTAATCAGTCCCAGCTCAGCGCGCCGCCGGTCTGGTACTCGATCACACGGGTCTCAAAGAAATTCTTCTCTTTCTTCAAGTCCATGATCTCGCTCATCCAAGGGAACGGATTCGTCGTCCCTGGATACTCTTCCTTCAACCCAATCTGCGACAGACGACGGTTCGCGATGAACTTGAGGTAGTCCTCCATCATCGCCGCATTCATCCCCAACACCCCACGTGGCATGGTGTCACGCGCGTATTCGATCTCCAGCTGAGTCCCTTGCAGGATCATCTGGGTTGCTTCTTCCTTCATCTCGGCATCCCACAAATGCGGGTTTTCGATTTTGATCTGGTTGATCACATCGATACCGAAGTTCAGGTGCATCGACTCATCCCGCAGGATGTACTGGAACTGCTCGGCCACGCCGGTCATTTTGTTGCGACGGCCCATGGACAGGATCTGGGTGAAGCCGCAGTAGAAGAAGATGCCTTCCAGTACGCAGTAGTACGCGACCAGGTTACGCAGCAGCTCTTTGTCGGTCTCGATGGTGCCGGTTTCGAACTTCGGATCGGAGATCGAACGGGTGTACTTCAAGCCCCAGGCAGCCTTTTTGGCGACCGATGGAATCTCGTGGTACATGTTGAAGATCTCGCCTTCATCCATGGCCAGCGATTCGATGCAGTACTGGTAGGCGTGGGTGTGGATCGCTTCTTCGAAGGCCTGGCGCAGGATGTACTGGCGGCACTCCGGGTTGGTGATCAGGCGGTACACGGCCAGTACCAGGTTGTTCGCGACCAACGAATCTGCAGTGGAGAAGAAACCGAGGTTGCGCATCACGATGCGGCGTTCGTCGTCGGTCAGGCCTTCGGGGTTTTTCCACAGGGAGATGTCGGCGGTCATGTTGACCTCTTGCGGCATCCAGTGGTTGGCGCAGCCGTCGAGGTATTTCTGCCAGGCCCAGTCGTATTTGAAAGGGACGAGTTGGTTGAGGTCGGCGCGGCAGTTGATCATGCGCTTTTCGTCTACGGCGACGCGGGCAGCGGAACCTTCCAGCTCGGCGAGGCCTTCGGCGACGTCGAGTTTGTCGAGGGCGGCCTTGGCGCGGATGATCGCGGCGGAGTCGCTGGCGGTCACGTTGCGGGCTTCAAGGGCGGCGGCAGCGCCGGCGCCGTCGAGGCGGTCCATGTTGGCTTCGGTGGCGTGGCCGGCGTTGGCGCCTCGGATGACTACGTCACCGGTGTCTGGTTGATCTGCTTCATCCCAACTCAGCATTGAATTGCTCCTTCCTGGTCCGTTTGACGGCGTGGGCTTCGATTCACCCAGCGTGTTCAAAAATGTGCGTTTTGCAGGCTTCAAGGCATTGAAATACTGCGCATAGTGTGGTCGGTATTCAGCGTCGCCGCACACTATGTAGTGGTTGTCTGTGTTTGTGGGCACACTATATGGTGTGTAATGACGATGGTCAACGCACAAGACGGGCCGTTTTGAGTGGCTGGCATGAAGTAGGTCAGCTATAAATGCCGGGATCATTGACCCGAATCAGGACCTCAAAGGAATGAACAATCTGCAGATCCGCGCCGCCCGCCTGGAAGACGCCGAGGGCATTTTCCAGGTGCATAAGAACTCCGTCGAAAACCTCTGCAACGCCGATTACGTCCCGGACCAGATCAGCATGTGGCTCGACGGCCGCTCGCCCGAGACCTACCGCGAGGCGATCGTCGCCGGAAACTTCTGGCTGGCTTGCACTGATACGCTTCAGGGCTTCGTGGAAATCGACGGCCATGAAGTCAGCAAACTGTTTGTCCGGGGTGACGCCGCCGGGCAGGGGATTGGTGCCCGATTGCTTCTCGAAGCATTGCAACGGATCGAAGCTGCCGGCCATTCCAAGGGGTACCTGGAGGCGACCCTCACCGCCGAGAAATTCTATGCCGCGTTCGGCTTTCGCAAGATCGGAGAGGGCACCTTCAGCCGGGGCAACAGCCCGGTGTCCATCGAGATCATCAAGATGGAGCGATTGTTCCAGGGGGCATGACCAAAACGCACCTCAAGCAACCAAAAGGTCCTTGCCCAACCACTCGGTGCCTCGCCCGCTCGCGGCCATCGTAGTTGACGGCCCCCCCGAAAGCAGAGCTGCTTTCCTGTAGGAGCGAGCTTGCTCGCGAAAAACCTGAGACCGCCGCGTTCATCCAGAATGCCAGCGTCATCGTTAACGACCTTCGCGAGCAAGCCCGCTCCCACATTTGGACCGTGCCCGCTCTAGATTTCGCTGTTGCTTCACCACACTCAAGCCGGCCGGTAGGCCGCTGTGCTCTTGATCTGCTTTTGATCTTGATCTTAGGCGCCCCGTTAAACCACGCTGGCCGAACGTAGGCAGTACGGAGCGGGTAAACCGGCAGGACGCCGGTTTAGCCGCGACGGGGCAGGGACGCCCCGTCGCGGCGGCCCGCTTCGTGGTGCCGGAGTGCGGGCACACCGAGCATTAGCGAGGTGCCGAGTGGTGGGGCAAGAGCGTTTTGCTTACTTTTGCGCTTTTCAAAAGTGAGCCGCTGTAAGAGCGGAACCAATATCAGCCGTTACCGCAGCAACGGATATACACCCATCAGCCCAGCCCCAACCGCCCATGCCACTGGGCAATCGACTCCTGCGGATACTCCTCAAACTCCAGATCCCCCGGCCGAACACTCACCTCAACCCAAGGCGCCTTCGACCCCAACATCAAATGCGTATGCTCCGGCGGCACCGGCAACGGCGTATCAATCGCCGAAGCAAACGGATGAATCAACTCCGGCCACTCCGGACTGAACAACCACAACCCCGACCCACACTGCGAACAGAAATGCCGCTCAGCCGTACTCGCATGCGCCCGACTATCCCCCGGCCCCTTCATCCGCGCGTGATAAACCGAAATCAACTTGCGCCCCCGCACCCTCAGGCTCTTGGCATCCCCCCCAAGGTTGATCGCATACCCGCCACCCCCTTGGGTCTTGCGGCAAATCGAGCAATAACACCGCTGATAAGGGTAGGGATGAGCACTCTCAAGACTGAACGTAACCGCGCCGCAATGGCAGGAACCGTCGAGCTGCATGGCAAAACTCCTTCTCCTGATGATGTAACAATACTTTGCTAATACCTTAGCCTCAGGCAAGATTCCCCGCTTTGGTTTCAGGGAAGACGCCCATGATCGCTTCATTGCAGAGCGCTGCCGCACAAATTCGCCATGCCGTCCGCGCGGCGACTGAAGGATTGGTGGGGCGTGAACAATTGGCCGAGCTGATTGTGTTGGCCGCCGTCGCCCAGGAACACATCCTCGTCGTCGGTCCGCCAGGCACCGCCAAAAGCGCGGTCGTGCGGCGAGTGGCGCAGTCCATGGGCGGGCGCTATTTCGAGTACTTGCTCGGGCGTTTTACCGAACCGTCGGAACTGTTCGGCGCGGTAGACCTGAAAAAACTCCGGGAAGGCACCGTCGAAACCGACGTCAGCGGCATGCTGCCGGAAGCCGATATCGTGTTTCTCGATGAAGTATTCCTCGGCTCTACGGCGATCCTCAATACCTTGTTGGGGGTGCTCAACGAACGCCGCTTTCGCCGTGGCCATACGCAAATTCATTGCCCGTTGCGCGTCTGTGTGGGCGCCGCCAACGGCCTGCCGGACGACGAGGCCCTGGCGGCCTTCGGTGATCGTTTCCTGCTGCACCTGTTTGTCGAGTCGGTGCCGGACAACCAACTGGAAGCCATGCTGGCCGGTGGTTGGCAGTCCGAGCAGCGGCCGGTCCAGCAGTTACTCGGGCTGACTCAACTGGACACCCTCGGCCAGGCGCTGAAAAACGTTGACCTGACCCTCGTGCGCCCGGCACTCGCCCAGGCGATTCGCCGCCTTCGGGAAGCCGGCATTGCGTTGTCGGACCGGCGCATCGTCAAATCCCAGCGCCTGATCGCGGCGGCGGCCTTGCTCGGTGGCCGGCTTGAGGCCAGCGAAGCGGATTTGTGGCCGTTGCTGTATGTGTTGCCGACCAAGGAAACCCAGCAGCATGGCCGCGAGGTCTTGCGGGACCTGTTCGCCGCTTCCAGCAATAGCCATCTGTTCAGCGCGGTGGAGGAGGCGACCTTGCAGCCGATGTCACGGCTCAATCGCTTGCTGGAAACGGCTGAAGACTACCTGAACCGCAGCGAACCACCGGCGAGCCCGGCGCTGGAAAGCCTGCTGCGAGAGATCGACGCCAACTTCAATAGCCAGACCATGCCGGAGTCGCTGCAGCAGGCGCGGGAGAAACTGACCCATCTGCTGACGCCCATAGCATGACGGCTGCGGCTCACACCTGGGGCTGGCGCTCACGCCGCTCGCCCGCTGAACCGCGTGCTGCCGTGGCCTGGGGCGAGGCTGCGCGGCGCTTGCATGCGCGGCTGTTGCTGATCCCCGCCGAACAGGCCGCGCGCCTGCAAGCCACCGCCAATGCGCACGTGTTGGTGGTGTCCGGCGTGGCCGACGATTTGCCGTGGGTCGACGGCGTCGAATACGCCGCTCCCGAGGACGGCGCGCCGGGGTTGTGGTTGCCCACCAGTTGGGAGCCGGACGTGCCGGCGGATGTGCTGGGCCAGGCACTCGCCGTGGGTTTCAAACGTGCACCCTTGTTAGTGTGGCGCAGCCCCCAGGCGGTTATTCCGCTGGACCGCCAATTGCCGCTGACGCCTGAACATTTACAGCGGATTGCCGCTTATTGGGTGGGCCACTGATGCAACTGCCAGACTCGCTGCAACCCTGGAGCCAATGGCTGGAATGGTTTGCTCCGGACCACTTGCCGCTGTTCGCCGACCTGCTGGGCCGGCTCAATCCACTGCTCGGCCCGTTGCGTGGCCGGCAACAAGGTGGTGTGCCGGAGCCCGATGGGCTGGGTGATTTGCAACGTCGTGGACCCTATGAGCGCTTGCTGTCCAGCGAGTGGTTGTTGGCTGAGGAAGTACCCGATGAGTTCCTGCGTCGGGCGGCGGTCGGTGAGCATATGTTCCTGGCGCCGCAGTATCGGGCACGGGAAGCCAATCGGTTGATGGTCGTGCTGTTCGACGCGGGCCCCTTGCAGTTGGGTGCGGCCCGCCTGGTACATCTGGCGTTGCTGATCCTGTTGGCGCGCCGCGCGGCGGAGGCCGGGGCCGAGTTGCGCTGGGGTATTTTGCAGCGTGAACCGGCGCTGTATGAGCTGGGCGCTGCGTCGAACCTCAAGCAACTGCTGAACGCCCGGACCTATGAAGTGGTCAGTGAGCAACATGGGCAGGCCTGGCGTGACTGGATGGCCGAACAGCCGCAGACCGTCGGTGAATGCTGGCTTGTCGGCCAGCGCCTGCCTGAGGCTGTACCGGCGTGCTGCACCCACCGGGCCCATGTGCAACGAAGTCTTGACGGGCAAAGCCTCTCGTTTGAGTTGCGGGCCGGGGGAACACGGCAGGTGAAATTACCGATGCCGGATGAGCGCCAAGCCTTGCAACTGCTCAAGGGCCGCTTCGAGGGTGAAGCGGCAGAGGCGCCCGTGATCAACGCTCAGGTACCTCGGGTGGCCCTGACGTTGCCTCCGGTGATTTCCGGTGCCGGCAACTATGTGGCCTTGCGTCTGTTGGATCAGCCCGGGATGGCAGTGATCAAGCTGCCGTCGCCGAATCAGAAAAAGCCTTTGAGTGTACGCACTCAACTCTGGTCCTCTTATCAGCATGCGCTGGCGGTGACCTTCCTGAGTCGCGAACTCGGCGCGGTGTTGAGCAGCGAGGAGGCCTTGGCTTTCTGGAATATTCCCGGCCTGGCCCCGGTAAAAAAACCAAGTCGTGAGCAACTGCTGCTGCCGCCGGGTACCGCGACGTTTCTGCCAGTCGCCTGGCTGCGCAATCCTAACGCCGAGCGCGTTTACCTGCTCGATAGCCAGGGCCGGCTGGCTTACTGGGAATCGGACCGGGCCAAGGCGGTGGACCGTTCAAAGCCGCGCCAGACCCATGAACTTGCCAGCGGCGTGTTGGGCCTGGCCAGGGTCGATCAATTTACCCTGGCCTATGTCCGTAACGCCGGCGGGCGATTGTTTGCACAGTCGGCGGCGGCAGATGAGGCCAGGATTGAGAGTTACGCGCTGAGTGTGGCAGAAGGCGTGAGCCAGGTGCTGTTTGCCGGCAACTCGTTGTGGCGGCGTCATTTCGGCGGCTGCGCGCTGCTCACGTCCAAGGGTGTGAATGAAAGCTGGCAGGTGATCACTCCCAAAACTGTGCCGGTCATCAAGGAATACATCGACCTGGCCTCTGGCTGGAAAGCCATCGGCTTGCTGCTGGACGTGGGCAAGGACCAACCGTCACTGCTGCTGGTCAACGCCGGCCAGCGCGCTATCGGCCTTTACAGCAACGGGCAGCAGAAACTGCTTTTCACCACCTCGGATGTTATTTCCCGGTACAGCTTTTGCCCCATGAGTGGTCTGCTTGCGGTCCTCACCAGCTCCCGCGAGCTGCTGGTGTATCACGTGGCGTCCGGTGACTTGCGCCTGCAGGTCACATGCGACAAAGAGCCCGAACACATCAAGGAAGGCGGCGATGCTTGAGCGCAATGAGGCGTTGATTCGCCGCCCGGTACTGGCCGGCCACCAACAGATTGAAGGGCTGTGGTTCTCCTGTGAACGCTTCGACGCGTCAGAGCGCGAACGCTTGATCCTCGAACACTGGCAGTTAGGTGCCGGTGCCTACCGGTTTGCCGAAGGTGATTTGTTGCGCTTCTGCACTGCATTGTCGGTGCAATGCGAAACCCTCGCGGGTTGGCCGCTGATTCGCCAGGGTGCTGGTTTGTGTTCGGCGCTGCTGGCCCCGGAAGAACTGCACACCCTGCCGGCGGCGGATGTGTGGCTGGTGCGTGGCAGTCAGGTGCAGGCCTTGCTGTTGCGCGATGCCCAGGCGCTGTCGCCGGGGCAGTGGCTCGATATCAGCGGCTATACGCTGCTCGACACCTACGACTGCAACGCCACCCTGGCCGAACCGGTGTTCGAGGCGCGGGTCACCGACGTGCGGACCATCATCGGCGGGCCGTTGGGGGCAGTCAGTCCGGAGCGGGAAGGGGTCATGCAGGCCTTGATTGAACGTCAGCGCGCCGCTCCCCAACAGCCTGCCGCCAGAGCCACGGCTCCCGGCAAAAGCGCATGGAATCCCACGGAGCCTGTCTCGTTTCCCGCCTTGAAACTCGGCGCCACCTTTGCCTTGGTGGGGGCACTGATCTGGATGGCCAGTTATGGCAAGCAGCAGGCTTTTTCTCCGTTGCCGCCCCCCGTTCGTGAGGACTTCAGCGGGGTGATCCTGGGGACGCTGGTGGGCGCGATTGTGTTTACCGCGCTGCTGATGGGCTTGAACAAGTTTTTGCGTCGTGGCTCGCCTGGCGTGGCGGCGCCGCCCCCAGCAAAAGCGGCCCAAGGTATCGCACCGCGTGCCACGCCGGTGGGGCACAAACCTGCCGCCTGGCGCCGCTGGCTGACCCGCCTGACCCAGCATTCAAAGCTTTCGGCGTTGTACGGCAAGCGTCAGGCCGCCTATATGCAACGCATGCTGGAGATGTTCGAAGACGGCGACTTTGCCGAAGCCCTGCGCCACGCCATCCCGCTGGGCGGCGAGCACGGCAGTAGCGAGCAGATGTTCGGCACCCCGGAGCGCCGGCAGGACCTGCGCCTGAGCGAGCAAAGCGGGCCCCGGCGCGCGATGCTGTTCGAGGAGGGCCTGGAGGCCCACTTGCGGCTGGTCTACCGCCAGACTTTCACGCGACTGGACCGTGAAGGGCGCATCGAGGAAGCGGTGTTTGTGCTGGCGGAATTGCTGAAAGTGCGCCAGGAAGCGCTTGATTACCTGGAAAAACACGGTCGCTATCAGCAGGCCGCCGACCTTGCCCTTGCCTGGGACATGCCCGCTGCCGTGATCGTGCGCTTGCTGTGCCTGGCAGAGCAGTGGGAGCAGGCCTTGTCGGTAGCGCGCCGGGATAACGCGTTCGGCGATGCGGTGTTGGCACTTCAGGCCAAGTCGCCTGAAAGCGCCAACCGCTTGCGTCTTGAATGGGCGCAATCGCTGACCGAAAAAGGCCTGTGGCTGCAAGCCGTGGAAGTGATCTGGAGTTTGCCTGCCGAGCGTGGGCGAGCGGCGCAATGGCTGCTGAATGCCGAAGCGGCAGGCGGGCGGTTGGCGATTGATGCGCTGGTCAAGCGCGCCATCCTGCTGCCTGAGACGCTGCATGCCTACGGGCCATGGGTCGAGCAATTGCGCAATGATCCGCAGCGCGGCCGTGAACGCGCGGCCCTTGCCCAGGCGCTGTTGGCCCATAAGGCCGAGGCGGGTGCGCTGGCCTGGCTCACAGGGGCGACGGTGCATGCGATCGTGGCGGACCAGCTCGGCGGCGAGGGTGGCTTGACCCACCAGCAGTTGCAGGCGCTGGTGAAAATGAGCAAGGACAAATTGCTCTTGGCGGACCTGCCCGGCCAGGCGTTGAAGCGCTCTGCTGTCGTCCCCCTGAGCCAGGCGGGCGAGACCCAGGAGTGGTGGGTCCCTGCCCGAGGCAATCGAGGGATCCGCGATGCGGTTGCGCTTGAAGATAGCCGCTACCTGTTGGCCCTCGGTGAAGCCGGCGCGGTGGTAATTGATGAGTTTGGCAACACGCTGTTCCATTTCGCCGTGCCGGCGCAGGAGATTGTCCTGGCCCACGGCCGGCAAGTGGCGCTGGTGCTGATTCGGCGTAATGACGCCTGGCGGATCAGCAAGTTGGACCTGGTCAATCGTACCGCCACGGACCTTGGGGTGCTGGTAGTGGACGTGTTTGCCAAAGTCTTCGATGGCACCGCCTGGAGTATCGGCCGTGAGAAACAGATGCGGGTGGTGGATGTTGATCGAGGGTTTGCCACCCTATGGCACGTGAGTGATCTGCCTGGCCGGGTCCACCGACTGCAGAGCGATGAGTGCAACGAATACTTATGGCTGTTTTCTGTGCCGGGGGTGGGCATCGAGCGCTGGCATTACCGGTTGCCGGAGCGGCGCCTGATGGGGCGCGAGGTTGTGCCGGCAATCAATCCGGACCACAACCAGTTGCTTTGCGCGGTCAGCATGATCACCGAGTGCTGGATCAAGGACCTGTACGCCGAGGAACTGATTCTGGTGGTCAACGTTGCCGGTAATCACCGGGGCTATCGTTTGCCGGGCGCCTCGGCCGAACTGATCGAGGAATACCCGGTGAGCGTCCATCTGGAGCCCGAGTGGCTGCTGTTCCGTTATGCCCTCGCTGAGAACCAGAGCCGTTGGCATATGATTCACCGCGCCAGCGACCGTCTCTGCGCTGCTTGGACGTGGCCACTCGATGACGCCAATGTGCGTCAACAGGGCGATGACTGGCTGCTGTTCGATGAACAAGGCCGCCTGTCCCATATCAACGTTGCCAATGGCAGCCAGCGCAACATCACCCTTAACTGACCGTCTGCGGCATCAACGTGGCTATCAACGCACGAATGGTGCCGGGCAACGCCTCCAGTTCCCGCACCAGAATACTGCGCTCGCGTACCGCCCAAACCTCATCCAGCTTGACCGTCACCAACTGCATGGTCCGGCTGTGGCGCACCGCCGCCGACTCTGGAATGATGCCGATCCCGACGCCAGCCTCGACCATCCGGCAGATCGCCTCGAAACTCGACATCTGGATCCGCAACGACAGGTGCTTGCCCAACCGCTCCACATGCTCACGCAGGAAACTCAGCAACGTGCTGCCGTCATGCAAACCGATATGTTGGTAGGCGAGGGTTTGCTCCAACGTCACCGAAGGCAGGCTCGCCAGCGGATGCCCCACGGGTACCGTCAGCACCAGGTGGTCGGTGCTGAAATGCAGCACCTGTAGCCCCGATGCTTCCACGGGCCCGGCGATGATGCCCATGTCGCTGGTACCGTCGAGCACGCCTCGCACGATGTCTCGTGACAGACGCTCCTGAAGGTCCACGGTGACGCCAGGACGCGCTGAAAGAAAGCCAGCCAGCACTTCCGGGAGAAACTCGGTCACGGCGGTGGTGTTGGCAAAAATGCGGATATGCCCGGCCGAATCGATGCCGTATTGGGTGAACTCACTCTTCAGGTAATCCACCTGGCGCATGATCAACCGCGCGTGGTGCACCAGCCGTTCGCCCGCCGGGGTGATTTCCACGCCACGGCTGTCGCGATACAGCAGGCGCGTGTCGAGCTGGCCTTCCAGGGCTTTGATCCGCGCACTGGCGGCGGCCGGCGAGAGGAACGCGCGCCTGGCGCCCTGGGTCAGGCTGGGGGATTCGGCGATATGGATAAACAGGCGTAAGTCAGCCAGATCAAAGTGCATGCAAGGCTCCAGGTGGACGAACTCTTGTGGCGAGGGGGCTTGTCCCCCGTTGGCCTGCGTAGCGGGCCCAAAAAAAGCGGGAGCGCTTCGCACTCCAACGGGGGACAAGCCCCCTCGCCACAGAAAGCCTCCTGATCAAGTTGGAGGCTGTGTTCTGTTCGGACAGGTCAGCGGCGTTCAGCATAGCCGAACGCTGCTTTATTGAAATGCAAATTCTCAGAACGGCCAAGGCCCAGCATGATCCGGCTCAGATTCCCTGCCCGAGGACATGCACCTGATGAGCGCCACAGACTGGATCGGCCGTAGCGAAACAGCCCACGACCACTTGAGCCACAACCTGCTCAAACGCATCGCCGCCACCTTTGGCGAAGCGGCACCGGCAGATGGCGAGGCGGTTCCGCCTTTGTGGCAATGGTGCTTTTTCCAGGACCCGCTGCCCGAATCCGCCCTGGGCGGTGACGGCCATCCGGCCCGTGGCGGGTTTCTGCCGCCGGCGGATAACCGCAATCGCATGTGGGCCGGCGGGCGTATCGAGTTTTTCCATGGGTTGCGTGCCGGTGAGTCCGCCACCCGCGTTTCGACCATCACTCAAGTGGAAGAAAAAACCGGCCGCACCGGCTCGCTGCTGTTCGTCACCGTACGCCACGACTACTCCCAGGACGGCCGCCTGGCCATCCGCGAGGAACAGGACATCGTCTATCGCGAACCCACGCCGCCCAAGCAGGGCAGTGGTGATGTATTACCCGAAGGTGACTGGCGCGAAGCGGTCGACCCGACGCCAACCCTGTTGTTCCGCTACAGCGCCGTGACCTTCAACGGCCACCGCATTCACTACGACTACCCCTATGTCACCGGCACCGAAGGTTATTCGGGGCTGGTGGTGCACGGGCCGCTGATCGCCACTCTGAGCCTGCGCGCATTCTGCCGCGCAAATCCGGCGGCCACGTTGCGCCGTTTCTCGTATCGCGGTGTGCGGCCATTGATTGCCCCGCAACCCTTTGAAGTCGGTGGGCGCATCACCGCGCCGGGCGTCGCCGAACTGTGGGCGGGCAACGCTGACGGCCTGGCCCAGCGCGCCGAACTGCATTTCGAATAAACCTCCAAGAACAACAGGCGGAGAGCCGTTAATGAACCCGAATGACAACGAAGAACTGAATGCCATCCGCGAAGGCGTACGCGCACTGTGCGCCGAATTCGACGCCGCCTACTGGCGCAAGGTCGATGAAGAAAAGGGCTTTCCGGAAGCCTTCGTCAAGGCCTTGACCGACGCCGGCTGGCTGTCGGCAATGATCCCCGAAGCATACGGTGGCTCCGGCCTCGGGTTGGCGCAAGCCTCGGTGATCCTGGAAGAAGTGAACCGCTGCGGCGGCAACTCCGGCACCGTCCATGGCCAGATGTACAACATGTTCACCTTGCTGCGCCACGGCAGCGAAGCGCAGAAAAGCTTCTACCTGCCCAAGCTCGCCAGCGGCGAATTGCGCCTGCAATCGATGGCCGTGACCGAACCCACCACCGGCACTGACACCACCAAAATCAAGACCACCGCCGTCAAGCGTGGCGACAAGTACGTGGTCAACGGCCAGAAAGTCTGGATCTCGCGGGTGCAGCATTCCGACCTGATGATCCTGCTGGCCCGCACCACGCCGCTGGCCGAGGTGAAGAAAAAATCCGAAGGCATGTCGATCTTCCTGGTGGACCTGCGGGAAGCCATCGGCAACGGTCTGACCGTGCAGCCGATTGCCAACATGGTCAACCACGAGACCAACGAACTGTTCTTCGACAACCTGGAGTTGCCGCTGGACAGCCTGATTGGCGAGGAGGGCAAGGGCTTCCGCTACATCCTCGACGGCCTCAACGCCGAACGCACCCTGATTGCCGCCGAGTGCATCGGCGACGGCCGCTGGTTCATCGAGAAAGCCAGCGCCTACGCCCGTGACCGCGTGGTGTTTGGCCGGCCCATCGGGCAGAACCAGGGCGTGCAGTTCCCGATTGCCGAAGCGCATATCGAGATCGAAGCGGCCGACTTGATGCGCTGGCGTGCCTGTGAGGAATACGACAGCGGCGCCAACGCCGGGGCCAGCGCGAACATGGCCAAGTACCTGGCGGCCAAGGCTTCCTGGGAAGCCGCCAATGCCTGCCTGCAAACCCACGGCGGCTTCGGGTTTGCCTGTGAATACGACGTGGAGCGCAAGTTCCGCGAGACCCGCCTGTACCAGGTTGCGCCGATCTCCACCAACCTGATCCTGTCCTACGTGGCCGAGCATTTGCTCGAACTGCCACGCAGCTTCTGAGGGCCCGACCATGAGCCATACCCAAGCGCTGTGCTGGTTCCTCGCCGAGCTGAATTACGAACAATTGCCGGACAACGTACTCGCCCGCACCGAAGACCTGTTCCTCGACTGGCTCGCCTCGGCGCTGGCCAGCCAAGGCGCACATCCGATTCCGCTGTTCGAGCGTTATGCCCGCACGATGGGCCCGGCCAATGGTCCGGCGCAGATCATCGTCAATGGGGGAAGCAGCAGTGCCTATTTCGCCGCGCTGGTGAACGGCGCGTCGTCGCACCTGGTGGAGCAGGATGACTTGCACAACAGCTCAGTCTTGCACCCGGCCACCGTGGTCTTTCCGGCTGCCTTCGCGGCAGCGCAAGACCTTGGCAAGTCCGGTCGTGAGCTGCTGCTGGCTTCGGTGGCCGGTTACGAGGCCGGGATTCGCATCGGTGAATTCATGGGCCGTTCCCACTACCGAATCTTCCACACCACGGCCACCGTCGGCACCCTCGCGGCGGCTGTCGCGGTGGGTAAATTGCTCGACTTCAATCAAGAGCAATTCATCAACCTGCTGGGCAGCGCCGGCACTCAGGCGGCCGGTCTTTGGGAATTCCTGCGGGATGCCGCCGACTCCAAGCAACTGCACACCGCCAAGGCAGCCGCCGATGGTTTGTTGGCAGCGTATTTGACGGCGGACGGGCTGACCGGTGCGCGCAATATTCTGGAAGGCGAGCAGGGGATGGCGGCGGGCATGTCCACCGATGCAGACCCAAGCAAACTGTCGGATCGCCTCGGCAGCCGTTGGGCGCTGCTGGAAACCTCGTTCAAGTTCCACGCTTCGTGCCGCCACACCCATCCGGCCGCCGATGCGCTGCTGGACCTGATGCAGCGCGAGGGCATCAGCCATGAGCACATCACCCGTGTGGAAACCCGCGTTCACCAAGGCGCCATCGACGTATTGGGCCGGGTAACGCTGCCGCAGACCGTGCACCAGGCCAAGTTTTCCATGGGCACCGTGCTGGGGTTGATTGCCGTGCACGGCAAGGCCGGGCTGACTGAGTTTCATGAACTGGCGCTCACCGATCCCGCCGTATCGGCATTTCGCGACAAGGTCAGCATGACCCTCGACGCCGAGGTCGACGGGGCCTATCCCCAGCGCTGGCTGGGCCGGGTGATTGTCACCACGGTCGACGGTCGCGTGCTGCACGGCGCCATTGATGAACCCAAGGGCGATCCCGGCAACACCCTGAACCGTGCAGAGCTGGCCGACAAATTCCAGCGCCTGACCCAATTCAGCGGCGCCCGCACGCCCGCGCAAACCACCGGGCTGATCGAAAAGGTCTGGGACCTACGCAACGCCACGTCCCTGGCTCACTGGCTTTAAGGAGTCGTCATGAAAGCTAATCAACGACCGCTGGACGGCATCACCGTCGTCAGCCTGGAACACGCGATTGCCGCACCGTTTTGCACCCGCCAGTTGGCCGACCTGGGCGCCCGTGTGATCAAGATCGAACGCCCGGGCGCCGGTGACTTTGCCCGAGGCTACGACGAGCGCGTGCGCGGCCTGGCGTCGCATTTTGTGTGGACCAACCGCTCCAAGGAAAGCCTGACCCTGGACCTCAAGCACGACGATGCCGGAGACATCCTGGAAACCCTGCTGGCCGACGCCGACGTGCTGGTGCAGAACCTGGCACCGGGCGCCGCGGCGCGCATGGGTCTGTCATTCGAAGCGCTGCATGAGCGCTTCCCGCGGCTGATCGTCTGCGATATCTCCGGATACGGTGAGGGTGGGCCTTACGAGAAAAAGAAAGCCTACGACCTGCTGATCCAGAGTGAAGGCGGCTTTCTCTCGGTTACCGGCGGCCCGGGCGAGGACCAGATGGCCAAGGCCGGTTGTTCCATCGCCGATATCTCCGCCGGGATGTATGCCTACAGCGGCATCCTCTCGGCGCTGCTGCTGCGGGGCAAGACCGGGCAGGGCAGTCGCATTGACGTCAGCATGCTGGAAAGCCTGGTGGAGTGGATGGGCTACCCGATGTATTACGCCTTCGACGGCGCGCCCCAGCCACCGCGCGCGGGTGCGGCGCATTCCACGATCTACCCCTATGGGCCGTTTCCCACCGGCGACGGCGGCACGGTAATGCTCGGTTTGCAGAACGAACGGGAGTGGGCGGCGTTTTGCGACAAGGTGCTGCTCACGCCAGAGCTCGCCACCGACGGCCGTTTCTCGGCCAACTTCAAACGCTCGGAAAACCGCGACGTGCTGCGCCAGATCATCGTCGACCGCTTCGCGCAGATGAGTGCCGAGGCCGTGATCCAGCGCCTGGAAGACGCGCAAATCGCCAGCGCCCGGGTCAACGATATGCAAGGCGTGTGGGACCACCCGCAGCTCAAGGCCCGCAACAGCTGGCGGGAAGTCGACAGCCCGGCGGGCAAGTTGCCGTCGTTGCTGCCGCCGGCGCGCAATGCCGCGTTTACCCCGCGCATGGACGCGGTGCCGGGGCTGGGGCAGCACAGCCAGGGAATTCTGGACCAGTTGGGTTACTCCGCTGAAGCCATCGACAGCCTGCGTGCACGCGGCGTTATCTGATAAGGAATTGAGCGATGCCAACTTCTCTTGTGCGCTCTGCGCTGTTTGTACCGGGCAGCCGGCCGGAACGTTTTGCCAAGGCCTTGGCCAGTGGTGCCGATGCGGTGATTGTGGATTTTGAAGACGCGGTGGAAGAGCCGCTCAAGCGCCAGGCCCGGGACAACCTCGGGGTGTTTTTGCAGGCGACGCCGGCAGCGCGGGTATGGGTGCGGATCAATGCGCCGGAGCACCCGGAGCATTTCGCCGATGTGGCGTTCTGTCAGGCCCACGCGGGAGTGGCGGGAGTGTTGCTGCCCAAGGTTGAAAGCGCGGCCCAGGTGGCCGTGGTGGCGGCAACGGGCAAGGCCATTTGGCCGATTATCGAGAGTGCGCGGGGCTTGCTGGCGGTGGCGGAAATCGCTCATGCACCGTTGGTGGAGCGCTTGTCGTTCGGCGGCCTGGACCTGGCGCTGGACTTGAACCTGAGCAGCGGCTCCCCGGCCGCGCAATTTGCCCTGGACCAGGCCCGCCTTGCCTTGATCGTGCATTCCCGCGCCGCCGGGCTGGTGGCGCCGCTGGACGGCGTGCACCCGGCCATTGACGACCCTGAAGGCCTGCGCCGCGCGATTCGGCATGCCTATGAAATGGGCTTTGCCGGCGCGCTGTGTATCCATCCCAGGCAAGTGGCGGTGATTCACCAGGCGTTGGCCCCCAGCGCCGAAGACCTGGCGTGGGCCAAACGGGTGGTGGAAGCCGGTGCCCATGGGGCAGGGGCCTATCAACTGGATGGGCAAATGGTGGATGCGCCGGTGTTGCTGCGGGCCCAACGATTATTAGCCGCGCAACCGTAGAAATGTGGGAGCGGCGGTGCGACGGTTCGACTTGCTCGCGAAAGCGGTGGGTCAGCCAGTGCATCTGGTGACTGGCACACCGCTTTCGCGAGCAAGCCCGCTCCCACATTGGATCTCTGTTATTTGAGAAGTCGGCGTTCGTCCACGCCGAACGCAGGTATCTAAAATTCGAAATTCTCTATACGCGTGACATCAGGCACCTTGCCCTATAACACAACAATAAGAAGGTGATTTTCCATGCTCAAGCTTTCTCGGGCGCTGTTCTGCGCCGCCACCTTGTTTGCCGCGGGCCTGGCCCAGGCGGCCGACCCCATTGTGATCAAGTTCGCCCACGTCGTTGCTGAAAACACCCCGAAAGGCCAGGGCGCGTTGCTGTTCAAGAAGCTCGCTGAAGAACGCCTGCCTGGCCGGGTGAAAGTCGAGGTGTACCCGAACTCCTCGCTGTTCGGCGACGGCAAGGAAATGGAAGCGCTGCTGCTGGGCGACGTGCAGATGCTGGCGCCATCCCTGGCCAAGTTTGAGCAGTACACCAAGCAAGTACAGATCTACGACCTGCCGTTCCTGTTCAACGACCTGGCGGCGGTGGACCGTTTCCAGGCCGCCCAGGGCAAGGCGTTGCTGACCTCCATGCAAGACAAAAACATCCTCGGCCTGGCCTATTGGCACAACGGCCTCAAGCAACTGTCATCGAACAAGGCATTGCGTGAGCCCAAGGATGCCCGTGGCCTGAAGTTCCGCGTGCAGGCCTCCAGCGTGCTGGAAGAGCAGTTCAAGGCGATCCGCGCCAACCCGCGCAAGATGAGTTTCGCCGAGGTGTACCAGGGCTTGCAGACCGGCACCGTCAACGGCACCGAGAACACCTGGTCGAACTATGAAAGCCAGAAGGTCAACGAAGTGCAGAAGTACTTCACTGAGTCCAACCATGGCCTGATCGACTACATGGTGATCACCAACGCCAAGTTCTGGAACGGCCTGCCGCCGGATGTGCGCACCACCCTGGACCAGATCATGGTTGAAGTCACCGTCGAGGTGAACAAGCAGGCCGAAGCGCTGAACCAGTCGGCCAAGCAGAAGATCATCGACGCCAAGACCAGCGAAATCATCGAACTGACGCCCGAGCAACGCCAGCTGTGGCGCGAAGCCATGCGCCCGGTGTGGCAGAAGTTCGAAGGTGAAATCGGCGCTGACCTGATCAAGGCGGCCGACGCGTCGAACCAGTAATTGATTGCTGACGAAAACCCGACTTCTGTGGGAGCGGGCTTGCCCGCGATGGCATCACCTCGGTGTTCCTGAAAGGCCGAGTTGCCCGCATCGCAGGCAAGCCAGCTCCCACATTGATCCGGTTTCGTCAGTGACTTGTCGTGAATATCCCCGTCCAGTTTCGCGAGGTTTTGCCATGCAAACGCTAAGGCGCATCTGGGAGCACCTGGAGGAAGGCTTTATCGCCATCCTGCTGGCCGCCATGACCCTGGTGACTTTTGTCTACGTCATGCTCAACAACATCTACACCCTGTTCTTTGCCCTTGCTGATAAGTGGGCGTGGAGCAGCGGTTTCTTCAACGCCCTGGGTGACCACACCATGGGCTGGGCCCAGGACATGACCTGGAGCGTGGCGCTGACCAAGGCCATGTTCGGCTGGCTGATTTTCTTCGGCATTTCCTACGGCGTACGCACCGCCGGCCACCTGGGCGTGGATGCCCTGGTCAAGCTGACCCCGCGCCGTGTGCAGCGCCTGCTGGGCATGCTCGCCTGCCTGTGCTGCCTGGCCTACGCCGGGTTGTTCATGGTCGCCAGCTACAAGTGGCTGAGCGCGGTGATGACCGCCGGCATCGGCGCCGAAGACCTCGACAAGTTCGGCATCGACGTCGGCGACATCGTGGTGATTGTGCCCGTCGGTTTTGCCTTGGTGTTCATCCGCTACCTGGAAATTTTCTACCGCATCTTCACCCACCGCCAAACCGGGCTGGGCCTGGCCGACGAAGCCGGTGAAGCCAGCAAGTTGGCCGGCAGCCATGAGGAGCGTCACTGATGGCCGTTCTGTGTTTGTTTTTGCTGCTGTTCGTGTTCATGTTCCTCGGTGTGCCCATCGCGATTTCCCTGGGGTTGTCGGGCGCGGTGTCGATCCTGATGTTCAGCCCGGACTCGGTGAGTTCCCTGGCGATCAAGCTGTTTGAAACCTCGGACGCCTACACCTTCCTGGCGATTCCGTTCTTCCTGTTGTCGGGTGCGTTCATGACCACCGGCGGCGTGGCGCAACGGTTGATCGACTTTGCCAACGCCTGCGTCGGGCATATCCGTGGCGGCCTGGCAATTGCGGCGGTGTTGGCGTGCATGCTGTTTGCCGCGCTGTCGGGCTCATCGCCTGCAACCGTGGCGGCGGTGGGTTCGATTGCCGTGGCGGGCATGGTGCGCTCGGGCTATCCGAAGGAATTCGGCGCCGGGATCATCTGCAACGCCGGTACCCTGGGCATCCTGATTCCGCCGTCGATTGTGATGGTGGTGTACTCGGCGGCGACTGAAACGTCGGTAGGCAAGCTGTTTATGGCCGGGGTGATTCCTGGCCTGCTGCTGGGCTTGATGTTGATGGTCGCGATCTACATCGTCGCGCGCATCAAGAAGCTGCCGGCCCAGCCTCGGGCGACCTTTCGCGAGTGGCTGACCTGCGCCCGCCGGGCATTCTGGGGCTTGTTGCTATTGGTGATCATCCTTGGCGGCATCTACAGCGGCATGTTCACCCCGACCGAAGCAGCGGCGGTGGCGGCGGTGTACTCGGCGTTTGTCGCGCTGTTCGTCTACAAGGACATGAAGATCAAGGATTGCCCCAAGGTGCTGCTGGAGTCCGGGCGCCTGGCGATCATGCTGATGTTTATCATCGCCAACGCCATGCTCTTCGCCCACGTGCTGACCACGGAGCAAATCCCCCAGGAAATCACTGCTTGGGTGATCTCCGAAGGGCTGACGCCGATTGGCTTTTTGATCATGGTCAACGTGGTGTTGTTGGTGGCGGGCAGCTTTATGGAGCCGTCGGCGATCGTGCTGATCCTGGCGCCGATCTTCTTCCCGATTGCGATGAAGCTGGGGATCGACCCGATTCACCTGGGGATTGTGATGGTGGTCAACATGGAGATTGGCCTGGTGCACCCACCGGTGGGGCTGAACCTGTTTGTGACCTCGGCGGTGACCGGGCTGACCCTGGGGCAGACCATCCGCGCGGCGTTGCCGTGGCTGATGATTTTGCTGGTGTTCCTGATCATGGTGACCTACCTGCCGTTCATCTCGCTGGCCTTGCCGCACTGGTTGGGGATGTAAGCACCTGTGGCTTTCTGTAGGAGCGAGCTTGCTCGCGATGGTCGTCAACGATGACGCGTGCATCCTGAATGAACGCGTTGTTTGACGGTTTTTCGCGAGCAAGCTCGCTCCTACAGGGCAGACGCTATTGGTCCATCGCACTCAGGATCGCATGGGCCGCTTTCACCCGTTCGGCATTCGGGTAGTTTTTGTTTGCCAGGATCACCACCCCCAGGCCTTTGCTCGGCACATAAGCCACGTACGCCCCAAAGCCACCGGTCGAGCCGGTCTTGTTCACCAGCGTGTCGGCATGGGGTGCCTGCGGTGGTGTCAGCCAATTGACCTTGTGGGGCTCCATGGCCATTTGTGTCGAGTTGCCTTCCACCAGGGCATCCACTTTGATCGGGTAGGGGTACATCTCCCAGCCGAGGCCCTGGGTCATGCCATCAACCGTGTAGTAGCCGGTGTGGGTCGCGGCAATCGCCTGTTGCAGCGGCTTTTCCAGCTTCGCCGGGTGCATGTTCACTTCAACGTAGTGAATCAGGTCCGAAGTGCTGGTCTTGATGCCGTAGGCTTCGGCGTCCAGGGCGCCAGGACTGACGCGCACCGGTTTGCCGGCCTTGTCGTAACCCTGGGCGTACAGGCTCATTTGCGTCTCGGGAACGCTGATAAAGGTGTGCTTGAGGCCGAGTTTCGGCAGCACGGTCTGCTCCATCACGCGGTTAAACGGCTGGCCCAGGCTTTGCGCCGCCAGGTGGCCGAACAGGCCGATACTCGGGTTGGAGTAGAGGCGTTGGGTGCCGGGTGCAAAAGCCGGTTTCCAGTGCTGGTAGTAGCTGATCATCTTGCCGGTGTTATCGAACTCATCGGGGAATTGCAGCGGCAAGCCACCCGCGGTGTAGGTGCCGAGGTTGAGCAGGCTGATGTGGTCAAACTTGTCGCCGCGCAATGCCGGCAGGTATTGGCTGGCCGGGTCTGACAGTTTCAGCTTGCCGTTGGCCAGGGCATAGCCTGCGAGGGTGGCGGTGAAGGTCTTGCTCACCGAGCCGATTTCAAACAGGGTGTTTTCGGTGACCGGCTGCTGGCTGTCCTTGTTGGCGACGCCGTAGTTAAAGTATTGCGCCTTGCCGTTCTGTATCACCGCGACCGACAGGCCGGCGATGTCCTGTTGCTGCATCAGGGGTTCGACGGTACTGTCGACCACCTGGCGAATATCGGTGGCGGCCATGCAGTTGCCGGCGCCGAGCAATAAGGCGAATATCGTGGTGTTGCGCACGGTTGGGAAAATGGATGTGTACATGATGACGTGACTTCCATGAAGGTGATCGGGTGAATACCGTTGCCTGCGCAGGCGCCGCAAATTTAGGCAGTTTGTGATCCGGCGGCAAACGATGATATCTCGCAACAGCCATTAGAAAAATTAAGGTCAAGCCATGCTCCGTTCCCATTTGCCTCTCAACGCACTGCGGGCCTTCGAGGCTTCCGCGCGGCATTTGAGTTTTACCCGGGCGGCGATTGAATTGTGCGTCACCCAGGCGGCGGTCAGTCACCAGGTGAAAAGCCTGGAGGCGCAGCTCAATGTCACGCTGTTCAAACGCTTGCCCCGGGGCCTGATGCTCACCAGCGAAGGCGAGACCTTGCTGCCGGTACTGCGCGAATCCTTCGACCGGATTGCTCAAACTTTAGGCCAGTTTGAAGCTGGGCATTACCGCGAAGTCTTGACGGTAGGCGCGGTGGGCACCTTTGCGGTGGGCTGGCTGTTGCCGCGGCTTGCGGACTTCCAGGCGCGCTACCCGTTTATCGACTTGCGCCTGTCCACCAACAACAACCGGGTCGATGTGGCTGCCGAAGGCCTGGATTACGCGATTCGTTTTGGTGCCGGCGCGTGGCACGGCACCGAGGCGTGCCAGTTGCTGGAAGCGCCGCTGACGGTGTTGTGCGTGCCGCAACTCGCTCGGCAATTGCAGACGCCGGCGGACCTGTTGAAGCACACGTTGCTGCGCTCCTACCGCGCGGATGAGTGGACGCAATGGTTCCAGGCCGCCGGCTTGCCAGCCGATACGCTGGTGCCGCGCAGCATTGTGTTTGATTCATCCCTGGCGATGATGGAGGCGGCGCTGCAAGGGGCGGGCGTGGCCCTGGCACCGGCGATGATGTTCAGCCGGCAGTTGGCGACGGACGTGATCCGGCAGCCGTTTGAGGTGGGCATCACCACCGGCAGTTATTGGCTGACGCGCTTGCAGTCGCGAGCCGAGACACCGGCGATGCTGGCGTTCAAGGTGTGGTTGCGTGAAGTGGTGAGCAGCCGGCGTTAGTCAGGACAGGTCGTGCAGGGATTTACCGTTGGGCGCACCCACCCATAGTTCGGAAAACTCCACGTCCAGCCCACCGCGCTCTGGCGTGCAGCAGTAAGGCCCGACCTGATACGACTGCGCCACCGGGAACGGCGCCAGGCGCACCAACGGCCAGCTCGTACCATCCACTGATACCTGCACGCGCAATACACCCTTGGCCACGGTGACGCGAATCCAGAAGGCTTCGGGATCACCCGGGAACACGCCGGTAGCCCAGTCCGACACGCCATCGGTCAATACGCTGCTCAGCAGCGTCGCGCCGTCGGACAGTTCCGCACCGATCTTCACCCAGTGCGCTTCATCCACTCGTACCATCAACCCGGCCTGGTCATACAGGTGGGTGAATTCACTGTGGATTTTGACCTGAGCGGTAAAGTCGCCGTCGGTTTCGACAAACAGGAAATGCCCGTTATCGCGAATAAAACCATAGTGGGTTTCACGCCAGAAATCGGTACTGGCGTCGGTGCGCACCTTGAGACGCTCGCCTTCTCGGCTCCAGTGCTGGGGTTGATTGAGCCAACTGGCCTGTTCAAACATCGGGAAGCTCCTTGAAGGTGGCAAAACATCGGAGAAGGCGGCGGTGCCATTGTTAAGGCGCGTGCGCAGCGAAAACAACCACTGCGGCACGCCGACGCCGAGTGTAACCCCGGCAGTGATGGCGCCGATGTGGCTCATTAATGGAAACCTCTGAAACAAAATGAAACATTTGTCGCGGCCCAGCCTCTACCGTATCTCCACGACGAGTACCTCTATGAAAACGCCGCGTCCCTCTTCGCGAATGCCCCACCTCACACAACTGCGCAACCTGAAGATGGCGCGCTCCGCCCACGCCTACGTGCGGGGCAGTACGGTTCAGTTTTATGAGTGGCTGCACAGCCAGCGCGGGCGGCGCTTGCCCCATGGGCCGGCGATCTGGATCTGCGGTGACTGCCATGCCGGCAACCTCGGGCCCACGGGCGATACCAAGGGCCGGATCGACATGCATATCCGTGACCTTGACCAGGCGGTGATCGGTAACCCGACCCATGACTTGGTGCGCCTGGCGCTGTCCCTGGCCACCGCTGCCCGGGGTTCGGACCTGCCGGGGGTGACCACCGCTCGCATGCTTGAAGAGATGATGGTGGGCTACGCGCAGGCGTTTAAGGACAAGCCCGACGAGGCACCGCCGCGTCCATCCCAGGTCAAGGCCGGGATGCGCAGTGCGGTGGAACGCACCTGGAAGAACCTGGCCCGCGAACGGATTGAAAACACCCGGCCGACGATTCCGATGGGTAAGCATTTCTGGTCGTTGTCGCGGGCGGAAAAGTCGGCCCTTGAAACCTTGTGCGCCTCGGATGAGATCCACCGGCTGGTGACTTCGCTTAAAGGCCGGTCCAACGATGACCAGGTCGAGCTGCTGGATTCCGCTTACTGGGTCAAGGGTTGCAGCTCCCTTGGGTTGTTGCGGTATGCGGTGTTGTTGGGGGTAGGGAACCAGGACGATCAGGAATACTGCCTGCTCGATATCAAGCAAGCGGTGGGTGCGGCGGCACCGCGCGCGGCACGGGCGAAGATGCCCCGGGACAATGGTCGGCGAGTGGTGGAGGGCGCCAGGCACCTGTCACCGGCGTTGGGGGAACGGATGCTGGCGACGCGGTTTCTGGATCACGGTTTTTTTATCCGCGAGTTGCTGCCCCAGGACATGAAGCTGGAACTGGATGAGTTGAGCGAGATTGATGCGATGCACGCGGCCGGGTATCTGGCCCGGGTGGTCGGCGTGGCGCACGCGCGGCAGATGGACCGGGATACGCGCAAGGACTGGATGGCGGTGTTGCAGGAGAACCGGTCGAAGCAGCTGGATGCGCCGTCGTGGTTGTGGACCAGTGTGGTGCAGTTGGTGGGGAACCATGAGGAAGGGTATCTCAACCACTGCCGGCAGTACGCGCTGGAACACTGATGACGATCCCACTGTAGGAGCGAGCTTGCTCGCGAAAAACCCGAGAGCGCTGCGATAAACCAGATGCGCTGCGTTATCGTTGACGTTCTTCGCGAGCAAGCTCGCTCCTACAATGAGGTTGGCATCAGGCCAGGTATTTGCGGAACCAACCCAAGGTCCGCTCCCACGCCAGATTCGCCGCCGCCTCGTCATACCTCGGCGTCGAATCGTTGTGAAAGCCGTGATTGGCGCCCTTGTAGATAAACGCCTCATACGTCGTGCCCGCGGCCTTCAGCGCCTTCTCATACGCCGGCCAGCCCTCATTGATCCGCGTATCCAGCTCACCGTAATGCAACATGATCGGCGCCTTGATCCGTGGCACGTCCTTGGCTTCCGGCTGGCGCCCATAAAACGACACCGCCGCACCCAATTCCGGATAAGCCACCGCCGCCGCATTGGTCACGCCGCCGCCATAACAGAACCCGGTAATGCCCACCTTGCCGGTGCTGGCATCGTGGTGCATCAACCATTCGATGGCCGCGAAAAAGTCGTTCATCAGCTTTTCGGGATCGACTTTCTGCTGCAGCTCCACACCTTTCTCATCGTTGCCGGGATAGCCGCCCACCGAGGTCAAGCCATCCGGCGCCAGGGCAATAAAACCGGCCTTGGCCAACCGGCGGGCGACGTCTTCGATATACGGGTTCAACCCACGGTTCTCATGCACCACCACCACCGCCGGCACCTTGCCGCTGGCCTTGGCCGGGCGTACCAGGTAGCCGCGCACCGTGCCGTTGCCCTTGGGTGACGGGTAGGTGATGTAGTCGGCGACGATCTCCGGGTCGGTGAATTTCACCTGCTCGGCCAGGGCGTAGTTGGGGCTCAGGGCGGCGAGCAGGGCCGAGGCCGTCAGCCCGCCAAAGGTGAACAGCGCCGCACGGTCGAGAAACTCCCGGCGGTTGATCTTGCCGTGGGCGTAGCCGTCGTAAAGCTCCAGCAGTTCAGGGGCGAAATCTTTGGCGGTCAGACGAGTCATCGGTAGCGTCCTCGATTAGCGGTGGGACTGAATGTAGACCAGTATCAGGCTTCCCGGCCATGGGCGGCGGCTGCCAACTGCCCGGTGTCGACTCGCACGAAGACCGAATCGCCAATCGCCGTCAGCACACCATCAGCGTACACCTCACACACCACGCGGCTTTTGCGGCCCACGTCACCTTCGACTTTTGCGCGCAAGGTCAGCGGTACGCCCATCGGTGTCGGCTTGATGAATTTGATTCCCAGGTTGCCGGTCACGCAGTCGATGCGCGGCAGGCTGCCGGGTTCGCGTTGCTCCGCCCGGTAGTGGTAGGCCATGGCGGTCCAGTTCGAGTGACAGTCCACCAGCATTGCGATCAAGCCGCCGTAGACCAGATCTGGCCAGCCGCAGTATTGGGCATCGGGCTGGTGCTCGGCGATCACGTGGATGCCGTCGGCGTCCCAGCGGCTCTTGATGTGCAGCCCGTGGGGGTTGCGGCTGCCGCAGCCATAACAGACGCCTTCGGGGGCGGTGGTGTCTTGCAGGGAAAGCGCGGGCATCGTGGCTCCTTGTTGTTTGAGTTCCTTCGAGGCACGAGCCTAATGCCAGGCACGTGAATAAATCCAGCACCTACGCTGTTAGCAGTGCACAGCGTGTTCATTCCCGGTTGAGAACCCCATGAAACCTCGATTGCTAGCGGCCCTCCTTACCCTCGGCACCTTGTCCAACGCGTATGCCGTGGAATACACCGACGTGAATCCGGCGGCCAGCACCCTTAGCTTTACCTATGACCAGATGGGCCAGCAGGTGTACGGCACGTTTGGCACCTATTCGGCGACCCTGAATTTCGACACGCAAAACCCGGCCGCCGCCAGCACCGTACTGACCATCCAGCTGCCGAGCATCAATGCCGGCAGCGACGACGCCAACACCGAACTGCCCAAGCCCGGCTGGTTCGACATGACGACTTACCCGGTGGGCACCTTTACCTCGACCCACATCACTGACCTGGGTGGCAACCGCTACCTGTTCAGCGGCAACCTGACCCTCAAGGGCCAGACCCGGCCGGTGGAGGTCAAGGTGGCGCTCAAGGAGCAGAGCGGCATTGGTGTGTTCGATGGCGAGCTGGTGCTCAAGCGCGACGACTTCAAGATCGGCGCAGGGGAGTGGGCGGACAGCGTGGTGTCCAATGTGATTGTCATCAAGTTCAAGATGGTTGCGCCTGAGCGCTGATGGCTAGCGGGCAAACTTCTTGGCCCCCGCCACACACGCAATTACCGCGACCGTCACCACCAGCATGCCCAGGCTCACCGGTTCATGCAGCAGCGTGGCGGCCAGTGCCAGGCCGAAAAACGGTTGCAGCAACTGCAATTGCCCGACGGCGGCGATACCGCCCTGGGCCAGCCCGCGGTACCAGAACACAAACCCGATCAGCATGCTGAACAGCGACACATAGGCCAGGCTCAGCCAGGCCGGCAGGCTGATGTTAACGAAAGAGCTTGGCGCGAGGATCGCCGTCAGAGGGGCCACAATCGGCAGCGAGATCACCAGCGCCCAGCAGATCACCTGCCAGCCACCCAGGGTGCGCGAAAGTTTGGCCCCTTCGGCATAACCCAGGCCGCACGCCAGTATCGCCAGCAGCATCAGCAAATCCCCGGCGGGCGCGGCGCTGAGGCCCTGGGCAACGGCGTAGCCCACCACCAGCAGGCTGCCCAGGATCGAAAACAGCCAGAACACCGGCTTGGGCCGCTCGCCGCCACGCAATACACCGAACACGGCGGTGGCCAGCGGCAGCAAGCCGACAAACACGATGGAGTGGGCGCTGGTGACGTGCTGCAAGGCCAGGGCGGTGAGTAGCGGGAAGCCGATCACCACGCCCAGCGCGACGATTGCCAAGGGCAACAACTGGCTACGGGCCGGGCGCTTTTCCTTGAACAGCCACAGCAGGCACAGGCCCAGCAGGGCGGCGATGGTGGCGCGGGCGACGGTCAGGAACACCGGATCAAATTCCAGCACCGCCAGGCGTGTGGCGGGCAGCGAGCCGCTGAAGATCACCACGCCGATCAAGCCATTGATCCAGCCGCTGGGGTTGTGTTCCTGGGTGTTGAGGTGCGTGGTGCGTTCCATGGGTGTTGGCTCGATAAGGATAAGTTGCGTCTCCCGCATCCTATGATTCACCATTAAGACAATCAAAAAATTGTCATGGATACATCGCCTATGCCTCGCGCCCGCTACAAGACACTGGTGGACACCTTCGCCCGGGATATCCGCTCCGGCACCCTGTCGGCGGGCACCCGTTTGCCGACTCACCGCCAGTTGGCCGCCAGCCACGGCCTGGCGCTGGTCACGGCCAGCCGGGTGTACACCGAACTTGAGGCCATGGGCCTGGTCAGCGGTGAAACCGGGCGCGGGACCTTTGTGCGGGAAATCGCGTTGTCGCCGGGGCAGGGCGTAGGCCAGATCGCGGTGGCGGCGGGCATGATCGACCTCAATTTCAACTACCCGTCGCTGCCGGGCCAGACCGACCTGCTGCGCACTGCGTTGCGTCAGCTGGCGCTGTCCGGCGACCTGTCGGCCCTGCTGCGCTACCAGCCCCACGCCGGCCGGTTGCACGAACGGGCGGCGGTGGCGCGCCACCTGGCGAGTCGTGGGTTGACGGTGCAGGCCGAGCA
This sequence comes from Pseudomonas sp. AN3A02, assembly GCF_011765255.1. Taxonomy (NCBI): domain Bacteria; kingdom Pseudomonadati; phylum Pseudomonadota; class Gammaproteobacteria; order Pseudomonadales; family Pseudomonadaceae; genus Pseudomonas; species Pseudomonas sp. AN3A02. The sequence continues at coordinate 76,463 of NZ_JAARNI010000006.1, read as the reverse complement.
GGTACTGATCGTCAGCGGTGCCCAGCACGGGCTGGCGGTGACCATGATGTCGCTGCTCAAGCCCGGCGCTGTGGTGGCGGTAGATGCATTGACCTATTCCGGGTTCAAGGTGCTGGCCGAGACGTTGCACCTGGAAATCGTTGCAATCCCGGTGACCGCGACGGGCCCAGACTTGGTCTTCCTCGAAAAACTCTGCGCCCGGCGCCCGGTACGCGCCGTGTACAGCATGCCGACCCTGCATAATCCGTTGGGCTGGGTGATGAGCAGGGAGCAGCGCGAGCACCTGGTGGCGATTGCCCGCAGGCACGATCTGATTGTGATTGAGGACGCGGCCTACGCGTTTTTAGCCGAGGACGCGCCGCCGCCTGTGGCCGAGCTGGCACCGGAGCGCACGGTGTATGTGTCGGGGCTGTCCAAGAGCGTTGCCACTGGCCTGCGGGTGGGGTTCGTGGCTGCTCCGCAGCAGTGGATGGCGGCGCTGGAACGTACGGTCATGGCCACCACCTGGAACACTCCGGGGGTGATGACTGCGGTGGCTGCCGCGTGGATCGACGACGGCACGGTGCTGCAGCTGGAAGCGCAAAAGCGTGAAGACGCCCAGGCGCGCCAGGCGGTGGCCGATGAGGTGTTGGCAGGGTTGAATGTGATCCGCCATCCGTCTTCGTATTTTCTGTGGCTGCCCTTGCCGGAAGATGCCCGCGCCGACCAGATCACCATGGCGCTGGCACGGCAGAATATCTCGGTGTCCACCGCCGAGCCGTTTGCCGTCTCGGCCCACGTGCCCCATGCCTTGCGAGTGGCGCTGGGGTCAGTGGACCGGGAGGTGTTGCGCGAGGCGCTGCTGAAAGTGCGCTGGGCGGTGGAGGCGTACTAGATCGAGCTAATCGTGGCGAGGGAGCTTGCTCCCGCTGGAGTGCGCAGCGCTCCCAAAGATTTTGGGGCCGCTGCGCAGCCCAGCGGGAGCAAGCTCCCTCGCCACAGGAGAAGCATTCGTGTGTTATCAGAATTTGTACGCCTGACGCCCAATCAGCAGCCACTTGCCTTTCTGCTTCTGCCAGACCTGGAAGTTTTCAATTTCGGTGGGCACCTCGACGCCGCTGTTCACCGCCTGGGCGGAAAAGTGGTTGCGCACCAGCGCGGTGTCGCCATTGAGGGTGATGGTCTGTTTCTGCATTTCCAGGGTCTTGAAACCGCTTCTGCCGGTTTCAATGTCGGCGATAAATTCCTGCTTGTTCTGGACCTTGCCGCTGGAATGGCCGTAGGTGAGGTTGTTCGCGGTGAGGGCCTGCAGTTGCGGGATGTCCTTGTGCAGCATGGCTTGGGTCAGGTGGTCGACCGCGACGGCTACATCCTTGTCGGCTGCGGCAGGCGCGGCGGCCGCTGCATAACCGCTGAACAGGCACAGAAAACCAATCAGAACCTTGACGTTTTGCATGGGTGTTTCCTTGTTGTTGTGGGTACTTGGACGAATCAGGAGGTATGTCTGTGTCGTCGTACAACCATGCCGTATTTCGCGGGATCAAGGAAAGTGAAATTTGTAATTTGCCCGAATATAAGCGCCGCTTGCCAGTATTGGTCATCGTATCACTTGTGAAATAACGGTCGGCACTTCCCGTGGAAATGGCACATGGCTATGCTGTGGCCGGCGACTTCATGGTGTGGATTCGCAACAGCCAGCGAGGACAACAACAAAATGACACCAGATCAAAAGTACGCGGCGGCCATGGTGCGCCTGGGTTATCAACTCAACGAATTCAAGATCGGCGGCAACTACACGCCGCTGCTGAGGGACGGCAACCATGTTTACATCAGCGGCCAGATCCCGCGGGTGGGTGACACGATCGTGCTGCCCGGCAAGGTCGGCGAAAGCCTCAGCCTGGCCGACGCCCAAATCGCCGCCGGTGTCAGCGCATTGCGTTGCCTGGGCTTGCTCAAGCAGGCACTGGGCTCCCTGGATCAGGTCAAGGCGATCCTGAAGATCAATGTGTACGTGCGCAGTGCGGATGACTTTGACCAGCAAAGCGAAGTGGCCAACGGTGCGTCGGACCTGTTGAACGAGATTCTGGGGGCTGCCGGTTCTCACACGCGCACCTCGGTGGGCGTGCTGCAACTGCCCAAGGGCGCCGCCGTGGAAGTCGACATGATCGCTGTGGCACAGGGCTGACGCCGAGTGATCGCCGACGCTTTTACAGTGCTGATTCACTATGGGATTTATCTGCTTCCAGGGCTGATCCTGTTTGGCCTGTGGTTCGGCCTCACCCCGAAAACAATGCCGGGCGTGCGCATCGTTGTTCTGCTGTTGGCGTTCGTGCTGATGCGCGATGCGATGACGCCGCTGGGCATGTGGTCGCTGAGCACTGAGGTGCAGATCCAGTTTACGGCCAACCCCTTCGTGCTGGCTGCGCTCGGCGGCTTGTCCCTTGGGCTGATTGCACTGCTCGCGCGCCTGGCTCCGGAGTTATGGCAACTGACGGTGCTGTTCAAGGGTAATCGCGGTGCAGGCCTGGCAGTGGGGCTGGTGGCCGGTTGTTTGATTGGCTTGCCATTGCGGCTGTATCAAGGCATCGAACCGGCGGCGATCGCGGCTTACTGGACCTGGATGATGGGCATGCTAGTGCTTGCCTACTGCGCCAATGCGCTGGAAGAGGTGTTGTTTCGCGGCTTCTTGCAGGGTTATCTCGAACAGCACGTTACGCCGCTGCGTGCGGCGTTGCTCAGCGGGTTGGCGTTCGCCGCGTGCCATTCATTTCTGGCGTTGAGCGTGACGCAACTGGGCTGGCCAGTGTTGGCCTTTACCCTGATTGAAGGCGTGGCCTGCGGGCTGGTGCGGATGCGTTACGGCGTGGTGGCGGCGACGGCCACCCATGGCACGGCGATCTTGCTGATTGCCGTACCGATGGTGTGAGCCGTCTCAGGCCTGTACATCAACGCCGATGTGGGCCTGGAGCCAGTCTTTGTAGACCGCGATGTTATCGGTCGACTGGTCGCCATTTTTCGCGGTGACAGTCCTGCCGTCCAGGCGCCCGATATCGAGCAGGTACTGAAGACCATTGGCCACATGGGTGGCGTCGCTTTTGCTGAGTGACTGAACATCGGGCAGTTCGACGTCGTTGCTTTTATCGTCGAAGGTCGCCCAGGAAGGGCTGGCCCTGGCGGTGGCAACGGTTTGCGCGGTCGAGCGCACTTGCTCCTGATAGCTGGCTTCCAGCGTGGCCTTGATCTCGGGCGTGGCGTTGGTGACTTCAATCCTCCCGGCCCGCAGGGTGCCGTTTTCCATGGATTGTGTAAAAGCCCTCTGTCCCAGCGCTAACAGACTTATCGTGCTTCCTATCATGGTGCCGCTCCCTTATTGGTAGCAGCAACAGAGCAAAACCCGGGCCATGTGCTGCATGCTCTGTGCGGCGCGGGCTGGGTGGTATTGCCGGGGCAGGGCGCAGGCCAGGAGTTGCCGGGGCTGGCAAAGGGTTGCCACGTCGGCTCGCGCGAGCGCATTTCAGAACGTTGGAAACTAAGTTCAGAATCTCCAGTCTGTAATAGCGTATCGCCACCCCTACAAGGAATTAACATGAAGCTTAAGGTCGTTTTGCTGGGCACGGTTTTGTTGGCTGCGCCGCTTTACCAAGCGGTTGCCGAGACGTGCAGGGCGAACAGTTATGGTGGGTCCGATTGCGAATACGACAATGGCACCTCTTCCAAGAGTCGCGCCAATAGCTACGGTGGGCAAGACACCCAATACAGCGATGGTACTTCCTCCAAGAGCCGCTCCAATAGTTATGGCGGGCAGGATATCCAATACGGCGACGGCACCTCGGCCAAGACCCGTTCCAACAGCTATGGTGGGCAAGACACTCAATACAGCGACGGCACCTCAGCCAAGAGCCGCTCCAATAGCTACGGCGGGCAAGACACCCAATACAGCAACGGCTCCTCCTCCAAGAGCCGCGCCAATAGCTATGGCGGGCAAAATACGACAAATAACTAATGGCCCCGACGCGGCTTTCTACCTCACCAATGACCGCTCATACGCGGCGGTCATCACCTGCCACGTCTGCGCATCTGCCGGAATCAAATGCTCGATGCGCAACGACGTTACCGTAATGTCCTGAGGCATGCCGAAGGTGGTGAAGGTCGACATGAAGTTCAGCTCACCTTCACGGGAGTTGACGCGTGTCAGCACCAGTGGCGGCGGTTCATTGACCAAGGCTTCGGTACTTTGCGGTGCCGGCAGGCTGTCCAGAAGCCTGGCAAGTTCGGGATTGCCCAACGCCTCGCGCGTCGCCCGTTGCCAGGCGATGGTGCGGATTTCTTCAGCGTTGATCAAATGATCACCCAGGCCGCCAGGCTGTAGCAGGGTGACCAGCAAATTCAATCCATCAGCCGCCTCCGGCTTGATCCCCACCAGCTCGAACAGTACCTGCGTACTGGCGTTGGCGGCGAGCACTTCCCAGTGGCTGCCCAGCACGATCGCCGGCGCAGGATTATTCGCATGGAGCACATGGCTGATCGCCTCGCGAATGGCCTCCATCGACGGCGAGGAAAGCGGGGTTGCCTCATAACGCGGGGCGAAGCCGGCGGCGAGGAACACGCTGTTGCATTGCTCCAGCGGAACCTCCAGCGCCATCAGCAAATTATGCAGGGTGCCCGGGCTCGGCTTGGCGCGCCCGGTCTCGATGCAGCTCAGGTGGCGTTGGGAAACCCCGGTGATCAGCGCCAGTTCCAGCTGGCTCAATCTGGCGTGCCGACGCAGCACGCGCAGTTGCATGCCGGCGCTGGTGTCGGGGTTGGCGCGGGGGAAGGGTTGGCTGCTCATAGGCTGACTCTGGCCGGGCGGGTCGATGGTGTCGATGACCTTTGAGGTCATTGAGAGGGGAGCGACGTTATCACTAATGTGCAGCTTCCCGAACCGTTGTCTCCAAGGAGGAGAACATGCGCAGACCCTGGATTGCCCTGGCCGGGTTGTTGGCTTTTGCCCTGTACACATTGATCACGATGCTTATCGCCGATCAATCGCTCATGGCGTTCGGACTTGAATTGATATCGAGGCCGGACACTGCCCAGGTGGTGATTGACTTGTATCTGATGGCGGCCTTGGCGGGCGTATGGATGTACCGGGATGCGCGGGCCAGGGGCAAATCCCTGGCGTCGGTGTTGCCCTATTTACTGGTAACGGCGGTTTTCGTATCCATCGGGCCGCTGCTGTATATCGTGGTCAACGGGTTCCGCGAACCTTCAAGGGGCCGGTGATGGAGGTTTATGCGCTGTGCGTGCTGGTGCTGTTCTTGAAGATGCTGGCGATCTCCTGTTACCAGGGTTTCTTTCGGCTCAGATACCGTGCATTCACCAACCCCGAGGACGCCGGTTTCTTCCATCGCGATGCGAATCCCCGGGAATTACCGCAAGTCTCCCGGGCCGCGAGAGCCTGGGCCAATGACCTGGAAAATATTCCGTTGTTTTTCGTTTTGGGTGGGTTGTGCATTGCAGTGGAGGCGACCGGCGTTGCCACGACGTGGCTGTTCTGCACGTTCACCGTCGCGCGGGTGATGCATACGGTGATGTACCTGAGAGGCCGCCAGCCATGGCGTACGGTCGCTTATGGCGTGGGCCTGATCTGTTTATTGGGACTTGCGGGGGGCATTGGATTGAGATTGATATGGCGATGACAACCCACTGTAGGAGCGAGCTTGCTCGCGAAGAACCGGAGGGCGCCGCGTTGAAACAGGGTGCGAGCGTCATCGTTAACGACTTCGCGAGCAAGCTCGCTCCTACAGGGAGGCAGTTTTTTTAGATCCGCGCCAACGCCTGCGCCAGATCCGCCCGCAGGTCTTCCACGTCCTCAACTCCCACCGACAACCGCACCAACCCATCACCAATCCCCAACTGCGCCCGCGTCGCTGCCGGAATGCTCGCATGGGTCATGATCGCCGGGTGTTCGATCAAACTTTCAACGCCCCCCAGGCTTTCAGCCAACGCAAAGATCTTCACGTTTTCCAGGAAGCGCGTCGCACCCGCCAGGTCGCTTTTCAGGTCCACCGAAATCATCCCGCCAAACCCACGCATTTGCCGACGCGCCAGCTCATGCTGCGGATGCGATGCCAGGCCGGGGTAGTAAACCCGTGCCACCTGCGGCTGTTGCTCCAGCCATGTCGCCAGTTCCAGCGCATTGCTGCAATGGCGCTCCATGCGCAGCGCCAATGTCTTCACGCCGCGCAGGGTCAGGAATGCGTCAAACGGCCCGGCAATCGCACCCACGGAGTTCTGCAGGAAGCCGACGCGCTCGGCCAGTTCAGGATTCTGGCCCACCACCGCAATGCCGCCGATCACATCGGAGTGGCCGTTGAGGTACTTGGTGGTGGAGTGCACCACGATGTCGAAACCCAGTTCCAACGGGCGCTGGATCCATGGGCTGGCGAAGGTGTTGTCGGCCACGCAGATGATGCCCCGTGCCTTGCAGATACGGGCGATGGCACTGAGGTCGGTCAGGCTCAGCAGCGGGTTGCTCGGGGTTTCGACCCAGACCATCCGCGTGTCGTCCTGCAACGCGGCTTCGAAAGCCGACAGGTCGGTCAGGTCGACGAAGCTGAAACGATGCCCGGCGCTGCGTTGGCGAACTTTGTCGAACAGGCGGAAGGTGCCGCCGTACAAGTCGTTGCCGGAAACCACGTGGGAACCGGCGTCGAGCAGTTCCAGCACGGTGGAAATCGCCGCCAGCCCGGAGGCGAACGCGAAGGCCTGGGTGCCGCCTTCCAGATCGGCCACGCAGCGTTCCAAGGCAAAGCGCGTCGGGTTATGGGAGCGCCCGTAGTCGAAGCCTTTGTGAACGCCGGGGCTTTCCTGCAGGTAGGTGGAGTTGGCGTAGATCGGCGGCATCAGCGCCCCGGTGGTCGGGTCGGGGGATTGCCCTGCATGGATCACGCGGGTGGCGAAGGCGCTCTTATCGTGCTGGGTCATGCAAGGGATCTCCGTAGGTGATTAAGCAGGTCGACGCGGGTGATCAGGCCGTGAAAGCCCGACGCGTCAGCAATGATTGCCACCAGTCCGCGATCCAGTTCGGCCTGCAATTGCGCAAGGCTGGCGCTGGGCGCAAGGGTGTGCAGGGCGTTGGTCATGGCGCTGGCCACGGTCATGGAAAAGTGCGCGGCGTTCTGATGCAGGCCGAGCAATACATCTGACTCGTCGAGCACCCCCACCAGTTTTTGGCCGTCCACCAGCACCGGCAATTGCGACACGTCCGCCAGGCGCATGCGCTGGAAGGCGGTGAGCAGGCTGTCGTCGGGGCCGACGCTGATCACTCGGCCGTCCTCGAAACGGCGGGCGATCAGGTCGCGCAGGTCGCCGTAGTGTTTGTATTGCAGCAGGCCGGCGTCGTTCATCCACTGGTCGTTGTAGACCTTCGACAGGTAGCGCGTACCGGTGTCGCAGACGAAGGTGACGACGCGCTTGGGTTCGGTCTGTTCACGGCAATAGCGCAGGGCGGCGGCGAGCAGGGTGCCGGTTGAAGAGCCGCCGAGAATGCCTTCGGCCCGCAGCAGTTGGCGGGCGTGGTCGAAGCTTTCTTCGTCGCTGATGGAATAGGCGTGGCGCACGCTGGAGAGGTCGGCGATGGAGGGGATGAAGTCTTCGCCGATGCCTTCCACGGCCCATGAGCCGGGTTCGGTCATGGTGCCGCTGCGGCTGTATTCAGCCATCACCGAGCCGACCGGATCAGCCAAGACCATGGCCAGGTCGGGTTGTACACGCTTGAAGAAACGCGTCAGGCCGGTGAGGGTGCCGGCCGAGCCGACGCCGACCACAATGGCGTCGAGATCATGCTGGGTCTGAGCCCAGATTTCCGGCGCAGTGCTGGTCTCGTGGGCCAGGGGGTTGGCCGGGTTGTTGAACTGGTCGGCGAAGAACGAATCGGGAATGTCCTTGGCCAGCCGCGCGGCGACGTCCTGGTAATACTCGGGGTGGCCCTTGCCGACGTCGGAGCGGGTGATGTGCACCTCGGCGCCCATGGCTTTCAGGTGCAAGACCTTTTCGGTGGACATCTTGTCCGGCACCACTAACACCACACGGTAACCTTTGGCGCGACCCACCAGCGCCAGGCCGAGGCCAGTATTGCCGGCGGTGGCTTCGATGATGGTGCCACCGGGGCGCAGGCGGCCGTCGCGTTCGGCGGCGTCGATCATGGCCAGGCCGATGCGGTCCTTGATCGAGCCGCCGGGGTTCTGGGATTCAAGCTTGAGGAACAGCGTGCATGGGCCGGTATCGAAGCGGCTGACCCGCACCAGCGGGGTGTTGCCGATCAGTTCGAGCACGGCGGGGCGGGAAGCGGTGGGCATGTCGTCACCTGGCTACGGAATGGGCGTATGGGATGGACAGCAGTTTTTAAAGCATGGTTTCGAACATAGGCCGGTATCGACCCGCTCGCAACCGCGCGGCCGCCTGAATGTCTTTTTTTGGCGCATTGCTGCTTCATCACGGAGCACGGTTGAGGGCGGCCAATCCGGCGGTTTTCTGCCAACGCCACGTATTCATTGGCTTGCAGCTGATTGGCCCAGCGCTTGCTAAAAGAAATCCAAACTTGGATACAAGATGGAATCCTCAATGCGCAACGAACAACTTGGCTGGACCCTTGGCGAATGGCAGGCCGCTTACCGCAGCCAGGCGCTGACCCCCGACATCCTGTTGACCCTCGCGGGCACGTTTCCCGCCGAGGACAACGCCTGGATCAGCCGGGTGCAGCCGCAGCAACTGCGTGACCAGTTGGCGCAACTGGCCGAGCGGCTTGCGGCGGTCGGTGGCGATATCGACAAGCTGCCGTTGTATGGCGTGCCGTTTGCCATCAAGGACAACATCGATGCGGCGGGTTGGGAGACCACGGCGGCGTGTCCGGAGTTTGCCCATCGCGCTGCGGCGGATGCCACGGTGGTGGCCCGGCTGCGGGCGGCCGGGGCGATCCTGATGGGCAAGACCAACCTGGATCAGTTCGCCACCGGCCTAGTCGGTACGCGCTCGCCCTACGGTGCAGTGGGCAACAGTTTCAATCCGGATTACGTCAGCGGCGGCTCCAGCTCAGGTTCTGCGTCGGTGGTTGCCCGTGGCCTGGTAGCGTTCTCCCTGGGCACCGACACCGCCGGTTCCGGCCGGGTGCCGGCGGGCTTCAACAATATCGTCGGGTTGAAGCCGACCAAGGGGCGTTTGTCCAACTCCGGGTTGGTGCCTGCGTGCCGTACTGTGGACTGTATTTCGGTGTTTGCGCTGACGGTTGAAGATGCCGAGACGGTTGCGGGCGTCGCTGCTGCTTACGACGCCAGCGACGCCTATTCACGCGTCAACCCCAACACCGCTCCCGTAGCGGTCGGCGCCTCAATCAAGCTGGCGGTGCCGGCCAGCCTGGAGTTTTTTGGCGACGCGCAGAACCAGGCGGTGTTTGAACAGGCGCTGCTCAGGTTTCAGGCACTCGGTGCCGAGATCACGGCGGTGGATTTCAGCCCGTTCCAGCAACTGGCCGAGCAGCTTTATTACGGGTCTTGGGTTGCGGAGCGCACGGTGGCACTGGAAGGCATGCTCGCCAGCAACGCCGAAGCGATCAACCCGGTGGTGCGTGGCATCGTGGAAAACGGCCACCAGTACAGCGCCTGCGATGCCTATAAAGCCGAATACCTGCGCGCCGAACTGAGCCGACGCATCAACGACAGCCTGGCCGGTTTCGACGCCTTGCTGGTGCCGACCTCGCCGACGATTCGTACCCTGGCGGAAATGGCCTTGGAGCCGGTGCTGTACAACTCGCAGTTTGGCTTCTACACCAACTTCACCAACCTGGCCGATCTCTCGGCGCTGGCCGTGCCCGCCGGGCTGCGCAGCGATGGCCTGCCGTGCGGCGTCACGCTTATCGCGCCTGCCTGGCACGACACGGCCCTGGCGCACCTGGGCAAACGCTGGCAGGCCGGCCTCGATCTGCCGTTGGGCGCCACCGGACGCCACCTGCCACAACCGGCCCCTGCACGGCAGGCTCCGGGCAGCGTGCGGGTGGCGGTGGTGGGTGCGCACCTCACCGGGATGCCGCTGAATTTCCAACTGACCACCCGCAACGCTGTGCTTGTGGAGCAAACCCTGACGGCGAGCCACTACCGCTTGCATGCACTGCCTGGCACGGTTCCGCCCAAGCCTGGGCTGGTCAAGGACGATTCGGGCAGCGCGATCATCGTCGAGCTGTGGGACATGCCCATCGCTCGCTTTGGCGAGTTCGTCGCGGAGATTCCCGCGCCACTGGGCATCGGCAACCTGACCCTGGCGGACGGGCGCAGTGTGAAAGGGTTTATCTGCGAGCCCTGGGCCCTGGCAGGCGCCACCGACATCACCGAATTCGGCGGCTGGCGCGCCTACATGGCGAGCAGGAAATAGGCATGCAGCTCTCAACCACGAGAAAACCCAGCGAACGCCCGGACAGCCTGGCAGAGCGGGTCTACCAGCAGTTGAAGGACGACATCTTCGACTTTCGTTTGTTACCGGGTGATCGCTTCAGCGAAGGTGACGTGGCCGAACGCATGCAGGCCAGCCGCACGCCGGTGCGCCAGGCGCTGTATCGGCTGGCGCGGGAAGGGTACCTGGAAGTTTTTTTCAGGAGCGGCTGGCAGGTGCGGCCGTTCGACTTCAACTATTTCGAAGAGCTTTACGACGTTCGGATCGTGCTGGAGTTAGCCGCCGTCAATCGCTTGTGTGGCATGGCGGAGCAGGGCCTTGAAGGGCTTGAGGCGATTTGGCAGGTGGACGAAAGTGCCCGGCTGGATGACGCTCAGCTCGTTTCGGCGCTGGATGAGGCGTTCCACTGCGGGCTGGTGCAGGCCACGGGCAACGCAGAAATGGCGCGCATGCATTACGAGATTACCGAGAAAATCCGCATCATTCGGCGGCTGGATTTCACTCAGCAATCGCGAATTGCGGCGACGTATGAGGAGCACGGAAGAATCCTCGATGCGATCTTGCAACGGCAAAGCGACCAGGCGCAGCAACTGCTCAAGACCCACATTGAGGTGAGCAAGCAGGAAGTGCGCAAGATCACGTTGCACAGATTGGCGGTGGCGAGAGGATAAACCGCACCCCTGTGGCGAGGGAGCTTGCTCCCGCTGGGCTGCGCAGCAGCCCTAGTCCAGACACCTCTTTTCGGCAGATAAAATGGGGTGTCTGGTTTTGGGGGCGCTTCGCACCCCAGCGGGAGCAAGCTCCCTCGCCACAGGTTATTCGAGCGTGGCCAAGACTTGCTGCAATTGATTCACCACCGTCTCACTCGCCGCCAGCATCGGCGCCCGCAACTCACTGCCGATCAACCCTTCCATCGCCAGTGCCGCCTTCACCGGCGCCGGATTGGGCTCCACGAACATTGTGTGAATCAACGGCAACAAGCCGAAAAACGTCTTGCGAGCCGCCATCAATTGGTTATCCCGAACCTGCCGATGCAGCGTCACAAAATCCTCGGTCCGCACATGCGCCGACGCGGCAATCGCACCGGTCGCTCCCAGGCACAGTGCGTTGAATATCTGCACATCCTCGCCACACAACACATCAACCTTCCCACTGGCCAACAACGCTAGGGTGTTGGCCAGGTTGCCGCCGCAATCCTTGATCGCGACGATCCGTTCATGGGCAACGATGTTCAGCAGCGTCGCCTGTTCGAAGGCAATGCCGGTGCGATAGGGAATGTCATACAGAATGATCGGCACACTGGAGGCATCGGCCACGGTGCGGAAGAACGCCTCAAGGCCCGCCTGGGACGGGCGTATGTAGCTCGGCGGCGGCACCAGCAAGCCGGCCACCGGGCGCTTCAGGATTTCGGCCTGGAACTGCAACAGCTCAATCTGGTTATACCCGGCCAGACCCATCACCACTTGCTGCGCCGGTACCAGTTCCAGTACTGCATCCAGCATCACCAACTGCTCATGGCGGCTCAACGAGGCAGCTTCGCCGGTGGTGGTACAGACCATGATCCCGGCCACGCCTTTTTCCAGCAGATGGCAGACCAGGCGGCGCAAGCCAATGAAGTCGATGGCGCCGTTATGAAACGGTGTAACCACGGGAACCCAGATACCTTGAAACGATGACATGCGCTTTCTCCTGATGGTTGACCGATTTCGTCACCGTCAGAAGGGCAGAGGGAAGTAAGCAAGAGGAGGGGGCCTTCGCGCTCAATGTCCTGTCAGCTCATCTGACGGGACAGCGCGCCCCGGTCACATGAGCGACTGTTTCTTCGATTTGAGGGCGTGCGCAACGCAACCTTGCGCCTTGGCAATCAAGCCAATGACGGAAAAGTTGAAGGTCGTTGCAGACATTGAGGACACACCCTGAAGAAGACGCTCATCTTTATGGATTATTACAGGGTGTGTCAACTCGCAGCGATCAGGCGCGGTTCAACCAGTGGCGCACAAAACGCACCTGTTCCGCCGACAGTTCTGCGTCTTCCGGCGCGCCCATGAAACCGCCGTGGGGCATCGCTTCAAAAATATGCAGATCCACCGGCACCTCGGCCCTTCGCAGCGCGCGATGCAGGCGCACGGCGTTGGAGAGGAACAGGTCACGGGTGCCGCTTTGCACGAACGTCGGCGGGAAGCCCTTTGCGAAATCTCCGAACAATGGCGACAGGTACGGGTGAGACAACTCCGCGCCGGCGGCGTACAGCAGGTTGGTGCTCATCAGCGGGTTGGGCAGCACCACGTCGACGGTGCGGTTGACCTGGAAGCTGTCGCCTGATTCGGTCAGGTCCACTTCGGGTGACAGCAATACCAGCGCGGCCGGCAGCGGCAAGCCTTCGTCGCGGGCCCGCAGCACCGTGGCGGCGGCAAGGTTGCCACCGGCCGAGCGCCCGCCGATCACGATCTTGTCCGGGGTGTGGTGCGCCAGTACGTGCCGGTAGGTGGCCATGCAGTCATCGAGTGCCGCCGGGTACGGATAGTCAGGCGGCATGCGGTAGTCCACGCCGTAGCAGGTCATGCCATGCAGGTCGGCATGTCTGCCGGCGGCGAGGCGGGCATTTTCGCCGCCGCCGAACACCAGGGCGCCGCCGTGCAGGTCGATATAAGCGAACTCGGCGCCGTCGGCTGGGGTTGCCCGGTACACGGTGGCGCTTGCGACGGTGATCGTCTCGACGGCGGCTTGCATGCGACGCCAGCCATCGTGGTCATCGGCGGCGGGCATGGCGTACAGGCTGTTCAGCGGCACGCCCTCGTCATTCACCGAGCGACGCAGCATCGCCTGGGCCTCGGGGCTGATGGATTGCGGGACCGGGAGTGTTCGCGGGTCGATCCTTACACCGTTACTCATTATCTGCACCGTGGGGTTAAAGCGGGGGGCGTGCCAGGACGCGAACGCATTCTTGTCGGTAGCGGTACTACACTGCAAGTCCGAACCTCCACGCTGGAGAACACTCATGCTCAGCAAAAACACGGTGTGCCTTTGGTACGACGGCAGCGCACTGGACGCTGCCAACTTCTACGCCAAGACCTTCCCGGACAGTGCGGTGACCGCTGTCCATCACGCGCCCGGGGATTACCCGGCGGGCAAGCAGGGCGATGTGTTGACCGTGGAATTCACGGTCATGGGCATTCCTTGCCTTGGCCTGAACGGCGGCTCTGGCGTGCAGCACAACGAGGCATTCTCGTTCCAGGTGGCCACCGACGACCAGGCGGAAACCGACCGCTTGTGGCACGCAATTGTCAGCCATGGCGGCCAGGAAAATGTCTGCGGCTGGTGTCAGGATAAATGGGGTGTGAGGTGGCAGATTACCCCGAGGGTGCTGAGCGCGGCGATCACCCATCCCGACCCTGCAGCGGCCAAGCGGGCGTTTGACGCGATGATGGGGATGACCAAGATCGATGTCGCGGGGATTGAGGCGGCGCTTAAAGGTTGAGCGGCTGAACGCGTCCGCCACGCTTGGATTCATACAGCGCCGCATCACTTTGTTCAATCAAGCCGACGCGGCCCAGCGCGACGGTGCGCTCGTTCGAGGTGTTGTTAAGCAGGATCACAAACTCGTCACCGCCCAACCTATTTCCCCGGCAACTCGTTGAATGGAATGATCGACCTGGGCGGTGTTGATCCATCCAGTGCCTTGCGCCAATAACCTACGTCATGCCACTGACCATGCTTGAATCCGACTTCGGGATACGTCCCGATATGCGTGAAGCCCAACGCTTCATGCAACCCCACACTCCCGGCGTTCGGCAGGGCGATCCCGGCATAGGCCGCGTGGTAGCCCTGGCGCACAAGCAGGGGCAATAACTGTTGGTATAACGCCCGGCCGATTCCGTTGCGATGTGCCGCAGGATCGATATACACCGTGACATCCACCGCCCAGCGATACGCTTCCCGGGCGCGATGCGGGCTGGCATAGGCGTAGCCCACGACCTGACCGTCGCGCTCGGCTACCAGGTAGGGATAAAGATCCAGCGTGGTAGTGATCCGCTGGGCCATCTCTTCGATGCTCGGAGCTTCCTGCTCGAAAGAGATCGCCGTGCGTTCAACCATGGGTGCATAAATCGCCTGGATGGCTGGTGCATCTGCTACGACTGCCACCCTTACATTGACGGTGAAGCTCATCCTTTATCCTCTTTTTCAGGCTCTGCGTGCCATCAGCAACACCGTCGCGGCGGCCGACAACAACCCCGCACAGCAGCGGTTGAAAATCCGCTTGCCCCGAGGCTGCGAAAACCAGCGGCGCATATGCAAACCCATATAGGCGTAGGCGCTGATGGCGATCCATTCCAGGGCCAGGAACATCGCGCCCAGCAGGGCGAATTGCGGTGTGATCGGCTGTGCCGGATCGACGAATTGCGGCAGGAAGGCGGTAAAAATCAGGATCGCTTTGGGATTGCCGGCGGCCACCAGGAACTCCTGTCTTGCCAATGCCCACAAACCGGCCTTGGGCGCTGTCGACTCAGCCTCCGCCTCCGGATTGGCCCGCCACAGTTGATACGCCAGATAAAACAGATACGCGGCGCCCAGGATCTTGATCCCGTAGAACAGCAATTCTGAAGTTTGCAACACCACCGCCAGCCCGGCGGACGCGAGGGCGATCATCCCGGCGAAGGCCAGCAAGCGCCCGACGCCCGCCAGGCACGAAGTACGGTAGCCGTAGCGGGTGGAGTTGCTCACGGACAGCAGGTTGTTCGGGCCGGGCGCCATGTTCAGGGCGAAGCAGGCCGGGAGGAAGAGGGTGAGGGTGGCGAGGTCCATGAGGGCTCCGGCGGGCGTTGGCAGGTAAGGCCACGAGGATAAGGGATGTGAGGCGGTTGAACAATTTGCGCTAATGGGTAGAACCGATGGCGCTCTGCCCATGTCTGTGAGTCGCGGATAAATAGGCCGTTACCCGTGACGCTCATTCGTTAATATGCCCGGCATGCCAATCGGGTAAAGGAAGTTGGCGTGAAGCACGAAGCGCTTTTCCCGGGAATTAAAAATAGAGTAGGCAGGAAATGGAATATCCTTCATTTGAAAACAAATCAAAGAAAAGAACCTTGTTGTTGGTGGTGTGTCTGGTATTTGGAGCATGGATTGCTTATATGCTCTGGGCCGCTCGTATTGGAATGCGAACGGTTTTAATGCCATCGATTCCCGAGTGGACGACCTATATAGTCATTGGTTGTCTGGTTGGACTCTTTTTTGCTGCAAGGGCCACCTGCTATCGTCCGGCTGTAAGAAACCCGAACCGTGTTGGAGAATCTTTTTTTGGTGGTTTTTGCCTGGGTCTGATTTTGTCCTTACACAGTTATGACGTCGTTACATACCTGTTGCCCGGCGACATTGTTCAGTATGCGTCACCTTACGAGCTGGATACTCCGGGGCCCTACGTTGGAAAGTTCAGTCGTTGTGAGGCGGGTCTGCGGATTAAGGATTTAAAGACTGAGCGCTGGGTTGAGCTTTGTACCACTCAGTCGGAATTCAACGATCAAAGAAAGAAAGGCATGAATGCAGTGTGGGTGACTGCTCATTCAAACAAGATAGGTTCTTATATTGAGGCGTATGAATTTATTTATAAATAAATCATGTCGTCGTTTTACCCACCCTCGTTCATAAACCAACGGCTCATTGTGAGCCGGGAGGGATAGGTTTCGGTTTGCCATCAGTCACTTGTGACCGGAAGCTGGTTGCAAGGTACCGGTGAATAACTGGCTTAGCTTAGTTGCCTTGCATATCGGGCGACCTGTTCAGGAAACAGCTCACCATAAGGGGGGTGGGAAATGCCAAGAACGTTAACCTCAATTAAGTCAGGTAGAAGCGCTTCCGAGTAATCCAGGATACTAACGCCTGCACACTGAATGACTTGGCCCGTTTCGGTTTGAACCGAAAGCCCCAGAGCCGACTGATCACGGTGGTTCGTACGGCACTCGTTTTGGATCAATCGGTATCCATCGACTGGCTCGAATCTGCCGAATGCGACACCCATAGGAGGGTCGCCCTCATCGAGTGCCGAGTACCCGGCTAGAACCGTCCCGCTGTAAATTGAAAATCGCGGCAAGTGATTACCCATTCAGTTAAGGCTGGTAACGGCGCATCCGCGCTCCGTAGTCGATCAGTTTCCTGGGTGAATCCATATCGGCAATTAAAGCCTAATTCTGCAGGTTCAACAGGTGGGTGGCACAAGGCCGCATCTTGCCATAAACCTGCTGCGTTGCATTATGCAATCTTGCGCACCGTTGAAAGCCTCAGATGCATAGATCCGCCCCTTTCCTATCAAAGCGCCGCATAGACAAGGGATGAAAGCCGGCCGGGACGGGGATCAATCATCGAATGGCTGCCCGAGGTGGTGGTGACAAAGCCAAAGCTCACTTGCCTTTCGGGATCGGCAAAACTGATCGGGCCGCCAAGCCCGATATGGCCGAAGGTGTTTGGGCCCATCGCATGGGAAGCCGTCGGGTCGCGTTGCTGCTCCAGCATGCAGCCTAATCCATAACGCATGGGGCGCATCCATACCCGATCCATGCCATGACTGTGCTCTCGAGTGAACTCACTAAGCAGTTCGGGACCGATAAAGTTTCCCGCCATCAATGCACTGTAGAAACCGGCCAAGCCGTGAGCCGAACCGTGTCCACACACGGCGGGTTGCCGGTAGGCCCACCAGCGCGGGTCACTGGTTCGTCTGGGCACCATTCCGGGGTTGGTGAAGGCGAGTGTCGCGATATGCGACGGCTCGTTTTTCACCACGGTTCGCAACGCCTGCGAGTAAGGATCACCGACCCGTCCCGTGGCACTGTCGAAACGCGCGATACGATGAAAGTGTTCTGCGTCCACGCCAAGGTGCACGTCCAACTCATGGGGATCCAGAATCTCTTCGTGGATAAACACACAAGGATCTCGCCCGTCTACCCGACGAATCAATTCACCGAGAATCCAGCCAAACGTGGTGGTGCCGTACCCCAGGTCTGTTCCCGCTTCCCACCAAAGCGGCTCGGCCTCCAGCACCCGCAGCATATGTTCCCAGTCATACATCATGGGGTTATGGTCGGGTGCTCGCAGCGCCGGCAGGCCTGCGGTGTGGTTCATCACCTGGCGCAAGGTGACCCGTGCTTTCCCGCTCTGGGCGAATTCAGGCCAGTAACGGGCCACGGGCGCATCCAGCTCCAACTTGCCGTCCTCGACCAACATCAGGACGGCCACCGCGACATAGGGTTTTATAACGCAAAAGGTATTGGCCAGCGTATCGCGGGTCCAGGGCTTCGTGCCTGCCAGATCCGCCATGCCCGCCCAGAGGTCGACAACGGTCTCTGCGCCTACCTGCACGCATAGGCCGGCCCCACGTTCCTGCGGATCATCAAACATGTCCTCGAAGGCCTGCTTGACCGCTTCAAACGGCTTCGCACACATCCCTTGCGCTTTCATACCTCAATGTCCTCTATTTGAAGTGCGGCCCTTGATACTTGCCGAACACCGATAATGGTCGTGGGGGACTTCACCCACGAGACCGAGTTTGGGAGTGCTCCATGGAGAAGCGGTTCGCTCGCTTGTAGGTGCCGAAGTCATTGAACCTGACACCGGCCTGGGCCATGACTTTATGAGCATACGGTGCCGTCATCTGGCGCAGATAAAACGGGTCTCTCACCACGAAGTGATGGATGCTGTGGGTGCTGCCAAAGTTAAAACAGAACAACTGGAACGGCCACAGCCACCAAGGGTTCATCACTTGGGTTTGTTGTAATGCGTTACGCGGGGCAACATCGCCGTAGTAGTGCATATTTGAGCTTATAAAGAATAGGCAGAACTGCCGTATCATATTGGGCGCTATAAGAATAACTACTGCGCTATTGATGATGCCCATTAATTCCAGCGTCGTGGCAGAGCTGTGAACCTCCATCCCAATCATTGACCCAAACCAGACATACAGGTGGTAGCCGAGGAACACATACCAGCACCCCCAATACAGAAGCCCGAATGGTGTATTGAGCCGAATAATCTTGCCTAACAATTTTACCTTTTGCCCCCATCCCGGGGCAAAAACCGCATTTAGAAAACCAAATACAAATCCGTCCACAAGTTTTAATAATCGCAGTATTCCCCAAGGGCTGCCGCTCGTGGTGATCCAGGCCTCGACATCCGAATCAGTTCCGGACTCCTTATGGTGATGAAAGTGCAGATTGCGCCTTAGCCACGGACTGGGCATTCCCGGCCGAGCCAGCCAGCAGAAGAGCATCATGGCATTATGGGCAAGCGGCTGCTTTCTAAAATAAAGGCGATGAATCAGGTCATGTTCGATTTCATGAATGAACGAAGTCAGCAGCGCATTGACCAAAATACACGTCCATGCGGGGATAAAACCCTTTATATAGAGCCCTCCCGTAATGACCATCCCTAGCAGGGAAAACGCCATGACACTCGCGCCCAGAGCATCCTGGTGCTGCAGGATCGGATAACGCTTTCGCAGGTAGTTCCCATGATCCGTAATACTCCGAGTTACCTTGTCAATCTTTTGCTGATCGGTAGTTGGGTGATCAATTTCGATGGTGTTTTCCATGACCTTCATCCATTCATCCTCTGATTGCATCGATAAATACCAGCGCGTCAAGTCGGTCAAGTCAATTGTTGAGGCTATAAAACAGTAGTTGCTCATATTGGTTGCTTGAATTGCGCGGGTCATTCAAGAAATACGAAATCGACTTTTTTGCGAAAAGCTTGTTAGAATCCATGCTTCAAAATGATAGGGCAAGTTCAACTCTTTGCAACTGTGTATTTTGGGTGGGTTCAATGTTACAAGTGTTGGTGTAAGGAATTGATGATTTAGTTACAGTTTGTACAGGTATAAAATGACGCTGTACAAGTATTGCCAAGGAGGCACCATGAGATTGCATCGCATCAAATATTTCCGGCGCGCTCTACAAGAGCCCGAGATCGCCGTAGAGAAAATAACAAGCGATGATGTATTTGATGCCGTGTTTTGCGATGAGCCGGCAGACAATGCCGCGAATCCTGCAGGCCTGGAGAGGCTACTCCGCCACCTGCAGTGCGGGGATACCGTGGTGGTGGACAGCATGGCAGCGCTCACCTCCAACACGGACCAGTTGTGCACCATCATTCGCCGGTTGATTGAAAAGCAGGTCACGCTGGAGTGTTTGAACGAAAACCTGGTGTTCCGGCATGACTGTCTTGAAGTCGTGGAGTCCATCATTGCGGTAATGGAGCTGATTGCAGAGTTCGAGCGCGCTGCGATGAGGGAAAGACAGGCGGCGGGAATTGCCAGCGCAAAGCATCGTGGGACTTATAGAGGTCGCAAGAAGAAACTGTCTGACAATCAGGTTGTAAACTTAATTGACCGGGCCGGTGCAGGAGAAAGTAAATCCAAGTTGGCGCGTGATTTTGAAATCAGTCGGCAGACGCTCTATCGGTACTTGAGATCTGGATAGGGGCTTCTTCAGGTCGCACGCGGGAGCGGGTGCCAACAAGCCCCTACCGTTGAAAAAACCTTTCAGGACGGCATGGCCCGAAAGCGGCGGAGGTCTTGCCATCAGTGATTTCTTCACTGGCAAGACGTCCCACTATTGCGGCCAACGCAACCCCAGGGTGCATCACACATATGTACACGCCCTCGACGTTGGGTAGATAACCGATAATGGGGATGTTGTCTGCGGGGATGGGCCTGAGGCCGATACACGCCAACTCCGGCTCAATCGAATCAACCCCATGGAACTCGTGCCGAATGGTGTTGGCCGTGCGTAGCGCGATCGCCATCGGCTGGTTTTCCACGGCATCGCCCAGGTAATCCTCTGCCGCCAGCAACGTACCGTCGGCCGCTTGCCTGACTTCCATTTCCGGGCTGGAGATAAGTGTCTGCACCAGGTTGGATTGCGCGGTGTAGCGGATGAAAATGGACGGCGAGGCGTGTATGGGAAGGGTCGCCCCAAGCATGTCTGCCAGCGTCGAGATGCCTGTCCCGGCGGCCATTACCACAACGTCGGCATCGATGATGCCCTTGGCGGTTTCGACGCCCGTCACCCGGCCATTCGCGGTTTTGAAGCCGAGAACCCGGGTCTGTGTGTGTACCTTCGCGCCCAGCTCCTGGGCGCCAGCGACCAACGTATGGGTGACGTGCACCGCATCCAGGGCGCCTTCTTCGGCGACATACAGGGCATGTTCAGGAGGGTTTTTCAGGTTTGGCTCAAGGTCGAGAATCTGCGAGCGCGACAACCGGTGCGCCGAAGGCTGCTGCAACGCCCTTGAATTCGCGCCGTAAGACAGGGCGCCTGTCCAACGAATGTTCAGGCCCGGCAGTTGGGTTTCAAGACGGTGATAGTCGTTAATGGCCTCGCCACGCAAGGCGGCGATCGGGTCCGGCCCTCGGTGTGAAGTGGTGATCCAGGCAAATGAAGTGGCGGTCACCCCGGACGCGATGTCGGCAGCCTCGACCAAGGTCACGCTCGCGCCTTTGACGGCAAGGTGATACGCCAGGGAAGCGCCGACGATGCCTGCGCCAATGACCACCACGCGCTTTTCTCTGTGCTCCTTCATATCCCGCTCCATCTATTCAAGGCCGCCTTCAGCCGCTGCGGGCAAGCGGTCGAGCTTATCGCTAAAGCCGACGGGAATTGTGCAGGTTTTGCATGACCGGTTAAAGCCATTTGCGGTAGGTTGACCACCCAGGGAACGGACCCTGTCGACCAAGGAAGCGCCTTCATATGCCAACCGCCTTTCCCCAAATCAGCGAACGCCTGAACAATCGCCGGTTTATCGTAGCGGGCAACACCCACGGGCTGTCCGGTACGGGCACCGTGTTTGAATATCACGTCGATGAAGACGCCATCTGGGGCACTTACCAGGGCGGCCGGATTCGCATGGGCAATCAAGTCGGGCGCGCCACAGGTCCCGACTCCATAGAACTGCTGTATCAGTGCCTGACCACCGAGGGCGAGATTCTTGCCGGCTGGTCAAGGGGCACCGTAGGCGTTGATGACGCCGGGCATACCACTCTGACCTTCGTGTGGGGTTGGCTGTCGGGCGCGGAGGGCGGCGGGGAGTCCAGCTACGTCGAGCTTGTTGCACAGTCGTGACGGATTACGACCGCAGGGCCCCGGAAAAATCGGCGCCCGCTATTGTTTTGCCCTGATCATCAAATCCAGGTTCTGCACAGCAGCACCCGCAGCGCCCTTGCCAAGGTTGTCGAATACCGCCGCCAGCAGGACCTGGCCCGTCTCGTGGTTTTCACACACGATCAGGCGCACATCATCCGTGCCGTTCAGCGCTTGAGGGTCAAGGTAGGTCAGCTCCTTGGCGGCCTGCATCGACAGCACCTGGACATGATTCGTATCGCGGTAGTGCTGAGTCAAACAGTCATGCAACCGCGAGCCATCCACACCCGGCGCCAATAACCGACGTTGCAGCGGGATGGTCAATACGATGCCCTGGCGAAACGCCCCGTAGGCCGGCACAAAGGTCGGCCGCTCGGTCAGCCCGCTTTGCAGCTGAATCTCCGGCACATGCTTGTGTGCCAGCCCAAGCCCATACACCAGGAAGGCGGGCGCTTGTGAGGCGTCGGCGCCCTCATGTTCCTGCACCCCGGCGCGGCCCTTGCCGGAATAGCCCGACACGGCATGAATGGTCGTCGGGTAATCCTTGGGCAGCAACCCGGCCTCAAGCAAGGGGCGCAACAGTCCAATCGCTCCGGTGGGGTAGCAACCGGGGTTGCTGACCCGCTGCGCCGTGGCAATGCGTTGCGCCTGTTGCGGGCTCATCTCGGCGAAACCGTAGGTCCAGTCAGGATGAGTACGGTGGGCTGAACTCGCGTCGATCACCCGCACAGCCGGGTTCCGGATGCTGGCGACGGCATCGCGTGCGGCGTCGTCGGGCAAGCAGAGAATCGCGATGTCGCAAGCGTTGATCATCTCGGCGCGCTGCTGCGGGTCCTTGCGGTGTTCCGGGCTCAGGGTGATCAGCTGCAGATCGATGCGGTCGCGCAGGCGTTGATGGATCTGCAGCCCGGTGGTGCCTTGGTCGCCGTCGATAAATACAAGAGGATTTGCCATGGGATGCACTCGGAGAGGAAATCAGGTGTTCCAATCTTCGGCGAGTCGCTAGGATAGGAAAAGTTGAATTTCCAAACGATGAAGTTCAGGTTTTCTGAATAAGGATTGACCCATGCGCGAAATCAGCCTGGACCGCCTGCGCACGTTGGTGGCGATTGCCGACCTCGGCTCATTTGCCGAGGCGGCCCGCATGCTCAACCTGGCGCCACCCACCGTCAGCCTGCACATTGCTGATCTTGAGTCGCGAGTGGGCGGCAAGCTGTTATCGCGTACCCGTGGACGGGTTCAGCCCTCGGCGATTGGCGAAACCCTGGTGGAACGCGCGCGCCGGTTGTTGGCGGATGCGGAACAGGCGCTGGAGGACGTGGAGCGTCAGGTGCTGGGCCTGGCCGGTCGCGTGCGGCTGGGTGCATCCACCGGGGCCATCGCACAGTTGCTGCCGCAAGCCCTCGAGACTTTGAGCCAACACCACGCAGCCATTGATGTGCAGGTCGCAGTACTCACCTCGCAGGACACGCTGAAGAAACTTGCCGAAGGCACACTCGAAATTGGCCTGGTGGCGTTGCCGCAAGCGCCAGTGAAGGGTTTGCGGATCGAGCCCTGGCGGCGGGATCCGGTCATGGCTTTTTTGCCGGCGCGCCGCGAGTGCCCGGAAGTGGTGACACCTGCTTGGCTGGCCGCCCAGCCGTTGATTCTGAATGACACCACCACCCGGCTTTCACGTCTGACTTCGGAGTGGTTCGCCAGTGACGGGCATCAGCCCACGCCGCGTATTCAACTCAACTATAACGACGCAATCAAAAGCCTGGTGGCTGCCGGTTATGGCGCTACGTTGTTGCCCCATGAGGCGTCCACGCCTTTGCCTGACAGCCGGATCGTGATGCGCCCAATCCAGCCCTTGCTGTGGCGCCAACTGGGGATTGCCCACCGCGCCGGGGACATCGAGCGGCCAACGCAACATGTGCTGGATGTGTTGTGGGGGTTGAGTGCGGGGTAGCCGCCTTTAAGTTGTGTGTTCAGGGCGGGACGGGTAGCCTTGCGCCCCGATGTAACTAGCCATTTCAAGGAAGGAAGCGCGCGTGAAGATTTTTCGAGGAGTGACCGGGTTGGCGGGATTAGGCCTGTTGCTCGGTTGCAGCGTTGCCGAGGCTAAAGACGGTGTCTCCTTTGGCGACGATCCGCTTGGGTGGTCATGCCTGAAGTTCTCCACCTTCACCTTGCTGACTTCGGAACTGACCACACGTCCAGGTAGTTTTTTTTCAGCCAAGAATGACGCATTGGCGTTTGTAGGGTCCGAGGGCAAGATCCGGGGTGCGTATTTTGAGCAGGCGTTGCGGGATTTTCGCGGTGCTGGCGGTAACGCGGATGTCAGCGATGCGCAGTTTGCCGAGGCGGTGGCGATCATTGAGTAAACACGTTTCAACCCTGAACCTGACCTGCTCATGGAGAGCTTATGCCATTTCGTAACGTCCTCGTTTTTACCCATCTCGCCGTAGCGCTGTTGCTTTCAGGCTGTGCAAACCCTCAGGTCGCTGTCGCACCGGCGGCGCCCTTTGATCTTGAACCCCTGGGCCAGCCGATGGCGCAGACCAGCGTCCGTACTGCGCTGATCGACCAGATCATCGTCAAGGACCCAGTGGTGATCTCAGCGCAAAAGCCGGTTCTCGCGCCCTCTGATAACGAGGCGCGCATCGCCAAACTACGCAAAGCAGACGGCGGCGCACTGCCTGACGGTTACTGGGCACTCTATAAGCAAAACCTTGAAGCGATGCAGTACGACCTCAATCACCAGCATGACGCCGCCCGTGTGCAGTACGAGCAGACTTATCGTGATGAGTTGGGCCGAGTCGACGACAGCACGCTGCAAGTCATGGCCACGGCGCCCAAGACGCTGGATGAGCAGACGCGGCGTCAGTGGAACGCCCGCATGGCCGATAGACTGTCGCAGTACATAAAGACCAGTGAGCAATCGTTGCGCGCCGCTGCCGATACGCATATCAATCGTATGGCCTTGATGGACCGACAATACAACGTGTGCGCACGTAACCCGGAGTGCTGGGATGCGCCGGTTAAGAAGTAATGCGTTGTCCTTGACCATGACGCGCTGAATCATACGATTGGGCTATGAGTGCCTTACTGACTCAGGAATTTACACCGGTCTGAATCTCCTTGAGATTGGCGGCTTTGGGCCGCCAATCCGCTTAGCGCGGTCGTTTTTTTTCAAGGAGTCAGCCATATGCCCCTACCCGAACCGTTCACCCATGCACAGCTCCCCATGACGGTCGACGGTGTGCCGTTGAACATCGCAACGATCCACCGCGCGGGCGGCCTGGCGCCAATCGTGTTCCTGCATGGCTTTGGTTCCACCAAGGAAGACTACGCCGACATCGTCCAGCAACCTGCATTCGATGGTCACCCGTTTGTGGCCTACGACGCCCCCGGTTGCGGTGAAAGCCAGTGCAGCGACCTGTCGAAGATCTCAATCCCGTTCCTGCTGCAAACCGCCAAGCAAGTGCTTGACCACTTCAACATCGAGCGCTTCCATCTGGTAGGCCACTCCATGGGCGGGCTCACCGCTCTGATGCTGGCGCACCAGTTCCCGGGCAGGGTGCTGAGCTTTGTCGATATCGAAGGCAATATCGCTCCGGAAGACTGCTTCCTCAGCCGGCAGATCGTCGACTACCCGGCGGATGATCCCGAGGCATTTTTCAGCGCCTTCATCGAGCGCACTCGCCAGGCACCGGCCTACGCCAGCGCGCTGTACTCGGCGAGCCTGAGGCACAAGGTGCGCGCCGGTGCGGTGCGGGGGATTTTCCAGTCCATGGTCGAGCTGTCCGATAACGCCGACCTGATGGGCAAGTTTCTCGGCCTGGAATGCCCGCGCCTGTTCATGTACGGCGAGCAGAATGCACACCTGTCGTACCTGGCGCATATCCAGGCGCAGGGCGTGCGGCTGGCACCGATTGCCCACTGCGGGCACTTCCCGATGTACTCCAACCCGATCGCGATGTGGCAGCAGATTGCGGACTTTCAGCACAGCTGATCTCAACCACCAGCGATCAGCCAAGCCCGAAAGCACAAGACTTACGCCTCGAAACCCGGATAATGGCGGCCATATTTTGCTCGCTATTCTGGTAATCCCGCATGGAAATCAAGGTCAATTTTCTCGACAACCTTCGACTTGAAGCCAAGTTCGACGACTTCACCGTGGTGGCCGACCAGCCTATTCGCTACAAGGGCGATGGCTCGGCCCCGGGTCCGTTCGATTACTTCCTGGCTTCGTCGGCGTTGTGTGCGGCTTACTTTGTGAAGTTGTACTGCGAAACCCGCAACATCCCCACCGACAACATTCGCCTGTCCCAGAACAACATTGTCGATCCGGAAAACCGCTACAACCAGATCTTCAAGATCCAGGTCGAGTTGCCGGCGGACATCTCCGACAAAGACCGTCAGGGCATCCTGCGCTCCATCGACCGCTGCACCGTGAAAAAAGTGGTGCAGGCCGGTCCGGAGTTTGTGATCGAGGAAGTGGAAAACCTGGATGCCGATGCCCAGGCATTGCTGATGCCGAGCGCGGCGTCGGATGCAGGCACCTACATCGCGGGCAAGGACCTGCCGCTGGAAACAACCATTGCCAACATGTCGGCCATCCTGGCGGGCCTGGGCATGAAGATTGAAATCGCGTCGTGGCGCAATATCGTGCCCAACGTGTGGTCGCTGCATATTCGCGATGCGCACTCGCCGATGTGCTTTACCAACGGCAAGGGCGCGACCAAGGAAGGCGCGCTGGCGTCGGCATTGGGCGAGTTTATCGAACGACTGAACTGCAACTTCTTCTACAACGACCAGTTCTGGGGTGAAGACATCGCCAACGCGGCGTTTGTGCATTACCCGGACGAGCGCTGGTTCAAGCCGGGCCGTAAAGACGAACTGCCGCCGGAAATCCTCGACGCGCACTGCCTGCATATCTACAACCGCGACGGTGAGCTGCGTGGCTCGCACCTGTACGACACCAACTCCGGCAATGAAGAGCGCGGCATTGTTTCGCTGCCGTTCGTGCGCCAGTCCGATGGTGAGGTGGTGTATTTCCCGTCCAACCTGATCGAGAACCTGTACCTCAGCAACGGCATGAGTGCCGGTAACACCCTGGCTGAAGCGCAGGTGCAGTGCCTGTCGGAGATTTTCGAGCGCGCGGTAAAACGCGAAATCATCGAAGGCGAATTCGCGCTGCCGGATGTGCCGCAGGAGGTGCTGGCGAAGTTCCCGGGCATCCTCGCCGGTATTCAGGGCCTGGAAGCCCAAGGCTTTCCGGTACTGGTGAAGGATGCGTCCCTGGGCGGCGAATTCCCGGTGATGTGCGTGACGTTGATGAACCCGCGCACCGGCGGTGTATTCGCCTCGTTCGGCGCCCACCCGAGCCTGGAAGTGGCGCTGGAACGCAGCCTGACGGAACTGCTGCAAGGCCGCAGCTTCGAAGGCCTGAACGACTTGCCGCAGCCGACGTTTGAAGGCCACGCAGTGACCGAGCCGAACAACTTTGTCGAGCACTTCATCGACTCCAGCGGCGTGGTGTCGTGGCGCTTCTTCAGCTCCAAGTCGGATTACGAGTTCGTCGAATGGGACTTCTCCGGCCAGGGTGAAAACTCCAACGCCGAAGAGGCCGCAACCTTGTTCGGCATCCTCGAAGGCATGGGCAAGGAAGTCTACATGGCGGTGTACGAGCACATCGGCGCGACCGCCTGCCGCATCCTGGTGCCGGATTATTCGGAGATCTATCCGATCGACGATCTGATCTGGGACAACACCAACAAGGCGCTGTTTTTCCGCGAAGACATCTTGAACCTGCATCGCCTCGACGAAGCCGAATTGAAGGGCCTGGTTGAGCGTCTGGTGGAAAGTGAGCTGGACGATTACACCGACATCACCTCCTTGATCGGCATCGAATTCGATGACAACACGGCGTGGGGTCAACTGACCATTCTGGAACTGAAGCTGCTGATTTACCTGGCCTTGCAGCAGTTCGAGGAAGCGAAAGAACTGGTGGAGATGTTCCAGCAGTACAACGACAACACCGTCGAGCGTGGCTTGTTCTACCAAGCTGTGAATGCAGTGTTGGAGATGGAGCTGGACGAAGATCTGGAACTGGCCGACTACGAAGTGAATTTCCGCCGGATGTTTGGCAACGAGCGGATGGATGCGGCGATTGGTTCGGTGAACGGTAGCGTGCGGTTCTATGGTTTGACGCCGACGAGCATGAAGCTGGAAGGGCTGGATCGGCATCTGCGGTTGGTCGACAGCTACAAGAAGCTGCACGCGGCGCGGGCCAATACGGCCAATTAAAAGCTAACACCGTACCTGTGGTGAGAGGGCTTATTGTGGCGAGGGGGCTTGTCCCCCGTTGGACTGCGTAGCAGTCCCTTTTTTTGGGGCCGCTGCGCAGCCCGACGGGGGACAAGCCCCCTCACCACAGGTCAGTGGTCACTCGGGTTATTTGTCACAACGTCCATCCCAACCCCAGCGCCTTGTGCAGCGACGCAAAGTCCTTGAGCAACAGCGCATCCCCTGAAATCCGGCTTTCCTGCGCCTGGTATCGCGTACGTTCCGCATCCAGCCAGTCCAGCGTGCTCGCCGTGCCTGCTTTATAACGCTGGCGCGTCAGGTCCGCAGCCCGTACCGCCGACGACTCCACATTACGCAGCAGCACCACGTTCTGCCGCTGGTTGCCATACCGGGCCAACGCCACATCCGCATCACGCAAAGCACTCAACACCACACTTTTGTAATGAGCGAGGGCCTCATCGCGACCGGCTTCGGCGCCTTTGACACTGGCCGCCACCCGGCCGAAATCCAATGCGTTCCAGGTCAACCGCGGCAACAACAGCCAGGTGCCGCTGTCCTTGCGCGCCAGGTGCCCGGGGTCGGCCGCCGAGAACGACAAGTCACCCATCAGGCTGAGCTTGGGAAACCAGTCGGCGGTTTTCTCGCCGATTTGCGCGTTGCTGGAGGCCAGTTGGCGCTCGGCCACGCGGATGTCAGGCCGTGCTTTCAGGATCGCCGCCGGGTTGGCGAACGGCACCTGGCTCGGGATGGCGGGCAGTGCGCGGGGCGTGCTGAGCTGTGCGTCCAGCTCGCCTGGTTCCAGGCCGCAGAGCAGGTTCAGTTGATCCACGGCCTCGACAATGGATGCTTGCAGCGGCAGTCGCTGGGCCCGGGTGTTTTCTGCCTGGGTCAGTACCTGTTCCAGTTGCAACTGCGAGGCCACGCCACGACTGCGCCGTTGCTGGGTCAGGTCCAGCGCCTGCTGCTCAATCTCGACACTGGCGTCCACCAAGGCGAGGCGTGCCTGCTGGTCGCACAGGTCGGCATAGGTCTGCACCACCTCGGCCGCCAACTGCACCTGGGCATCGGCCAGTTGCGCCTGCGAAGCGTCGTTTTCCGCCTGTGCCGCCTCGATCGCACGCCGGGTGCCGCCAAACAGGTCGGCTTCCCAGCTGGCATCAAAGCCGGCGAGGTAAAGGCTCAATGGCCCGCGGCCGCCGCCACTGCTGCCACCCAGCGCCGAGGTGTCGGGGGAGCGCAGCTTGAGCATCGCAGCGTCGCCGGTGACCTTGGGCAGGGCGTTGGCATTGGCGCCACTCAGGCTGGCCCGCGATTGCCTGAGTCGCGCCTGGGCAGTCGCCATGTCCGGGCTGTTTTGCAGCGCCTGGGCCACCAGTTGGTTGAGTTGCGGATCGGCGAGGGTTTGCCACCATTGGGCGACACCCGGCGTACTCGACTCGCTGCCTGCGTGAGGCAAGCGCCCGGCCGCCAGGGTTTTTGGCGCGGCATCCGGTGCGCCATGGTAGTCCGGCCCCACAGTACAGGCCGCCAGCAGGCCGACGGTGAAGAGCAGGGGAAGTGAGCGATAAATCATGTTCGTTGGCCTGCCTGCGCCGCGCGCTTTTTCAGGATGAAGATCAGGGGAAGGCACGCCAGCATGGCGAGTCCCAGCACGTAGAACGCGTCGTTATAGGCCATCACCGCCGCTTGTTGGGCGATGTCGTTGGCGAGGTGGCTGAGGGCTTGCAGCGAGGCGGTGGACGGGTCGCCGGTTTGCGCGAGGTAGCTGGCGGTGTTGCTCGCCATTTGGTCCTGGGTCAACTGGGTGTTGGCCTGGATGCCTTCGCGCAGCATGTCGTCATGAAAGTGGCTGCGCCGGTCCATCAGTACGCCGAGCAGCGCCAGCCCCAAGGTACCGCCGAGGTTGCGCGACATGTTGTAGAGCCCGGCAGCGTCGCCCGCATCGCGGGTTTCCACCGAGCGCATGGACAGTTGGCTGAGGGGCATCATCACCAGGATCTGCCCAAAGCCGCGCAGGATCTGCGACCAGTAAAAATCATGGCCGACGCTCTGGGCGGTGAGTTGAGTGTCGAGAAAGCAGCTGGCCCAATACATCAATAGACCCACGCCAACCATCATCCTGAGGTCCAGGCGGCCGAGCATTCTCGGCAGGATCGGCATCAGCAGGAACGCCGGAATCCCCGACAGCAACATGATCGAACCCGACTGTTGCGCGTTGTAGCCGGACAGAACCCCGAGGAACTGCGGCACCAGGTAAGCCGTGCCATACAGCCCGGCGCCGACCGCCGTGGCAATCAGCAGCACGCTGCCAAAGCTGCGGTTGAGCACCAGTTGCAGGCGCAGGATCGGCGTACTCGAGCGGACTTGCCCGACGGCGATCAGGAAGAAACCGATCACCGTCGTGATGCTCAACCCGATGATCAACTGAGAGTCGAACCAGTGTTCACGCTGGCCTTCTTCCAGCACTACGGTGAGCGAACTCAAGCCCATCGCCAGGCCGAGAATGCCCAGCCAGTCAGCCTTGATGAACTGTTGAAGGTTCATGCGCTCGCTGGGCAGGCCGGTGATCAGCAGGGTGATCAAGGTAATGCTGACGGGCAAGTTGATGAAGAAGCACCAGCGCCAGTTGATGTTTTCCGTGAGCCATCCGCCAATCACCGGGCCCAACAGCGGGCCGAGGATCACCGTCATACCGAACATCGTGGTGCCGATTGCCAACTGGTGGGCGGGGAGGCGGGTGCGCACGATGGTCTGCGCGGTCGGGATCATTGCGCCGCCGGCAAAGCCCTGGCCAATGCGCCCGGCGATCATCGCGCCGAGGCTTGAAGACAGGCCGCAGAACATCGAAAAAAACGTGAACATCAACGCCGTGCCGATCAGGAACCGGCGCAGGCCAAAGACCCGGGTCAGCCAGGCGGCGAGGGGAATCATGACGATTTCCGACATCAGGTAACCGGTAGCGATCCAGGTGCCCTCAGTGCCGGTTGCGCCGATCTGGCCCTGGATTTGCGGGAGCGCCGAGTTGGTGATCGAGATGTCCAGGGTCGCCAGCAACGCCCCCAGCGAGCCGGCGGCGACCGCGATCCAGTCCGTCAGCGAGGCGTTGCGCGGTTTGTCCGCGGGCACCTCGGTCAAGATGGCTTCAGCCATGGTTGGCGTCTGCCTTGTGGGTGCGGGTGTCTACTTCCACAGTGGCGGACAAGCCGGGCACCAGTGCCTGGCGAACGTCGTCATCCGGTACATCCAGGGAAATCCGCACCGGCACGCGCTGCACGATCTTGGTGAAGTTGCCGGTGGCGTTGGAAGGCGGCAGCAACGCGAACTGTGCGCCAGTACCGGGAGACAGGCTGTCGATATGGCCTTGGATGTCGTGGCCTGGCAGTGCGTCCACATGCACGGTGACGGTCTGCCCGGCGCGCATGTCGCCGATCTGGGTTTCCTTGTAGTTGGCGGTGAGGTAGATCGCGCTGACGGGCACTACCGTGAGCAGGCGCGTGCCCGGCTGCACGTATTGGCCGACACGCACACCGCGATCGGCCACGCGGCCGTCGAGGGGGCTGCGAATCACCGCGTCGTCCACATCCAGCTGGCTTTGCGCTTCGCTGGCCTTGGCCACGCCAAGTTGCGCCTGGGCTTGCTTGAGCTGGGCTTCGAGGGTGCCGTAGCGGGTTTGGCTGGAGCGCAACGCGGCCTGCTTGGCGGCCACGGTGCTGCGAGCTTGGGCGAGTTGGTTATTGAGCTGCGCCAGGCGCTCTTCCGGCTCGGCACCGGAACGCGCCAACGGTGCATAACGCGCAACTTCGGTTTGCGCGTGCTGGGCGTCGGCTTGGGCGCCCTGGAGTTGGGCGCGCGCTTCGGCGATGGTCGAGTCCTGCTGCACCAGGTCGGCCTGGGCCTTGGCAAAGTCGGCCTCGCGGGCCGCAATCGTCGCCGAGGCTTCGTCACTCACCGCCTGGTATTTGCGTGCGTCCAGGCGTACCAGCACGTCGCCGCGCTTCACGTTCTGGTTATCCGCCACCAACACCTCGGCGACGTAGCCATTGATTTTGGGGGCGACGCTGATGCTGTCGGCTTGCAGGTAAGCGTCGTCGGTGGTCTCGATAAAGCGCCCGGTGAGCCACCACCAGGCGCCCCACGCCAGCCCACCCAATAGCGCCACGCAGGCGAGAGACAGGAGAATCCGTCGGGCTTTGCCGCGTTGGCCGTTGACGGTGGTTTCAGGAATGACCTGAGAAGAGGGAGGTGCAGCGGACATCAAGTCACTCCAGTTTTATATCAGTTGGAATAAATTCGTTTTTTCGCGAAAATTTGTCAACTGGTATATTTTGGTTACGTTAAAAAAATGGAGTTACCCATGGCACGACACAAACCGGCCGCCGAAGGGGGTTATCAGCGGGGTGAAGAAACCCGTGCACGTATTGTCGAGGCGGCTGTCGAGGTATTTGGCGAGCGTGGTTACAACGGCGCATCCACGCGAGACATCGCGAATGCTGCCGGCGTCAATGCGCCAGCGATCCAGTACTACTTCGATGGCAAGGAAGGCGTGTACCTGGAATGCGTCGAGCACTTGATCGCGCTGCTATGGCGGAAAATGGCGCCCACTGTTGAAGCGGCGGAAGGTGCGCTGGCCGACCCCAAGGTCGACGATCAGGCGTTGATCGAAGCCTCATTGGGCATTCTCGGCGCGGTGGTCTCCACGATCCAGGACAGCCCCCAGACCACGGCTTGGCGGGCGTTTCTTGATCGCCATCAAGCCGGACTTTGCCCTGAAAGCGCGACCATGGCTTTCGAGGAGCGTTTCAAGGCACGCATCGCCAATGTGATCCGCCTGCTGATCGCCCGTCTTGCCGGCCTTGCAGTTGACGACGAGCGCACGGTGATCCACTCGATGGCGCTGTTTACCCAGGGGCTGGCGTTTCGGGTGCAGAAACCCAAGCTGCTTTCAGCTCTGAACTGGACTGAAGTGAGCCAGAAGGAAATGGAATTGGTGCGGGATGTGGTGCTGATGCAAGCACGGTTCACCCTCGAAGGCCTGGTGCGGCACCGAGGTCGGCACTGACCTCAGCGTTTGCTGAACGCCAGCCGGGCTGCGAACAGCACAAAAATCATGCCGGTGGTGCGGTCCATCCACTTGATCACCTTTTCGCGCCGCAGCACGCCGGCCAGTGGCTGCGTGGCGCCGATCAGTATCAGTGCCCAGATCAGGCTGATCACCACATGGATGCTCACCAGGCCGAACGTCCAGGCCACCAGGGAATGCCCCTGGGGAATGAACTGCGGCAGGAAAGACACGTAGAAAATCCCGATCTTGGGGTTGAGCACGTTGCCCATCATGCCCTTCAAGAACCAGTTGGCACCGGGTTTTCCGTCGGCCTCGACGGGCGCCAGCGAGCTGCGCGGACGCATCAGCATGTTCAGGCCCAGCCAGGCCAGGTAAGTGGCGCCGCAATACTTCAAGATGTTGAAGGCCACCTCGGACACGGCAATCAGCGCCCCCAGCCCAAAGGCCACCGCTGCACCCCACAACAAACAACCGGCGTTGATGCCCAGGGTGGCGCGCAGCGCTTGCTGCTTGCCCTCGACGGTTGCGGTGCGCAGCACCAGGGCCGTGTCCAGCCCTGGAGTCAGCGTCAGCAGTGTGGCGGCGAAGGTAAAGGCCAGCAGGTTATCGGTGATGGACATGGGCAGGGCACGTTGAGGTGAGCGTGGGTGCACGTTAGCACATGCCTGGTGCGGCACCGTTCGTCTGTGATGTGGCGAATCGGTTGAACGCAAGTCCGGCTCTGTCGGACAGACACCTATGAGCAGGTGAAACACGTGCCGTTTTTATACCTATCGCACATCAATCACTCAGGGGAAAAACATGACAGTTCTGGTAACCGGAGCAGGCACCGGGTTCGGCTTTGAAGTGGCCCTCAGACTCGCCAATCAAGGCCTGGATGTTATCGCTGGGGTAGAAATCGTGGCGCAGATACACGCGCTGGAACAAGAAGCCAAGCGCCGCGGCGTCAGCCTTCGAATAGAAAAACTCGACGTGACCGATGAAGGCGATCGGCGCAAGGCCGTGGAGTGGGATGTGGAGGTGCTGTTAAACAATGCCGGCATTTCCGAAGGCGGCTCGACACTGGATATTCCTGCTGAAAACTTGCGGCGCCAGTACGAGGTCAATATGATCGGCCCCTTGATGCTGACCCAACTGATCGCCAAGAAAATGGTGTTGAAGCAACAGGGCAAGATCGTCTTCATGTCCTCGGTGGCGGGCCTTACCGCCGACCCGTTTGCCGGGGCATACGCCTCGTCCAAGCATGCGGTCGAAGCGATTGCTGAAGCGATGAGTCAGGAGCTGAAAGAATTTGGTATCGAAGTGGCAACCGTTAACCCGGGGCCTTTCCTGACCGGGTTCAATGACCGAATGTTCGAAACCTGGAAAAGTTGGCAGGACGACGCTTCCCAGCGTCTGTTTGACTACAGCAAGCTTGCGTTTCCACACGAGCAGTACGATCCCGAGCCGGTATTCGAGACAACCATCGCCGTGATCACCGGCGCCATCGACACCTACCGTAATGTGGAGCCGAAAGAGATCATCGATCAGCAGCGCAAACAACTCGATGCTGCCTGGACCCGCAAGAGCAGCGAGGGCCTGGGTAAGCGTTCGGCGCTTGTGCAGAAGGCGTATGACATCAAGCCCGGCACGCCGGTCTGAAGTTAAACCGCGCTCACCATCCAGGCTGGAAACTCACGCAGGTGCGTCGAAAACGTATTGTCGCCCACGGGCTTTTTAGCCTGGGACAGGAAAAAATCCACCCGAGACTGCATGGACGGGTAACGCTGGACGAACAGTTCGACATGCTCGTCCAGCGTTTGCGGCCACCTCAACTCGTGTTCCGAGCGGAGCACCTGCGTTGCACGCACGAGCTTGCGCGAAGCCTCCCGTTGCAGGCGGCATGACATGGCATCAGTTGTCGCGTCATCAATCAACCTGGCGTACCGGGCCAGCGTAGCTTCGAAGCCTGCGTTCACCGCCTTGGCGATTTCCAGTGATGGGCGAAACGGTTCGAAGCGCGCTGTCAGGTCGTTGCCCCATAAACAGCGGCAGTGGTGCTTGAGCCAATAAACCCAGCTGAATCTGCTTTCCGGCGCCAACACTTCAGTTCGGCAGCCGATGTCGAAATCAATCTTTGTGACTTCAGAGTGCCGTTTCTCCAGCGCAACGCGAACAGCTTCCAGTATTTGCATACCCTGTGGGGTGGGAGAATCTCGCAGCACAAGCGTCAGGTCCAGGTCAGATTCGCCGGGTCTGGCATCACCCCTGGCGATGCTCCCATACAGGTAAACCCCGTCCAGCAAAGGCCCTGACTGCGCGAGGGAAGTGCACGCCTCGTCCAGCAATGCCCGGAACTCCGGCTGAGCACGGGCGGTGGGCGCAGGGAGGATAAAACCGTCAGCGTCGGTACCGCTTGCAAGGGTTTGTGCCATGAAGCCGTCCGTGGTTTGGGTCTTGTAGAACACTGTAACAGAGCTATCAAGCGCTGTTTTCTGGACGACTTGCCGTCAGGATGATACGCACAGCCAACACCACACCAAGCAGAACGGCCGCGAGGCCACAGGTTTCCAGCACCGTTGGTAATCGCCCCTTGAACCACAAGCCAAGCAGCATGGCGAACAGCGATTCCAAGGCAATCAGTTGCCCGGATAACACCATGGGCAAACGCCGGGTTGCGGTGTTCCAGGCCCACGCCCCGATCACTGAGGACATTAACGCGATGCCCACGCCCCAGGCATACAGGTTGCCCGCCTGGGAAAAACTGAAGCCCAGGGTTGGCAACTTCAGCAGGCCGAGCATCTGCACGACGGGCAATACACACACCGCGCCTATCCCGGCACCGATCATCATCAGGCCGGTCCAGACCGTGGATGACTGCGGCGCAATTGTCTCCAGCGCCCGTTGATTTAACACGCTGAAGGCCAGCCACAACGCAACTGCGCCGACGGAGAACGATAGCCCCAGTGGCCATGAACCGTCGCCTGCGGTGGCTTGATGCAAGCTGCTGACGTTCGACAATAAGAGTCCAACCGTTAATAAAGTCAGGGGTATCGCCAGCCGGCGCCATTCAATGGTTTTGTGCGTGGCGTTACCGATAAGTGCCAGCAACACCGGCACCAGGCCGATAAACGCGGGAGTCAGTACCGGCCCGCCAAATACGACCCCGGCGGCGATACAGCTGCTGTATCCGAGGTAACCGATGAACCCCAGGCCTGCGCCCAGGATTCGCAACCCACTGCCCAGTGATCGAAGCTGGGCGCGACAGCACATCACCACTACCAGCCCCAGCAGGCCGGCGCTCAGAAACCTGACGACCATCAAGTCGTACAGGCTGTAGTTACCGGTAACGTAGGGCGCGACAAAATTCAGCGCCCAGCTCAGCGTCGCAACGACCGCCAGGGCGACTCCGGTAAGCAGGGTTGAGTGAGCAGAGGGCATCAGATGCGTCCATAAGGTAATGAGCCCATGTTGACCCGTTGCCTGGGTGTGTTACAAACGAGTTCTCGGTTCTGGATGCATAACGTCAGATTATGAATAGCCTTGGGAAGTCACTGCCGCCTCTCGCCAGTTTGCTGCCGTTTGAAGCGGCCGCCCGATTGGAAAGTTTTTCAAGAGCCGCCGAGGAATTGCACCTCACGCAAGCGGCAATCAGCCGTCAGGTCCGTGGCCTTGAAGAAAACCTTGGGCTGAAGCTGTTTTACCGCCGTAATCGCGCAGTGTTCCTGACGCCCGAAGGCCGGGAACTGGCGAGTGTCGTCAGTGCCGCGTTGCAGAGCATCAGCCATAGCGCCGAAGCCTTGCGCGAAACCCCGGGCAAAAATCGCGTGGTTTTGCTCTGTCAGTTGTGCGAAGCGTTTTATTGGCTGATGCCACGCCTGTCGACGTTCCACCAACAACATCCGGCAATCGAAATCCAGGTGGCAACCACCACGCGACCGCTGACTGAATTCAACGGACACTTTGACGTGGCACTGCAAAGCACCAGGCGTGCCAGTGGGGCGCATGTGTTGGTGTTCACGGCAGCAGATGAAGTGTTCCCGGTGTGCAGTCCTGGCTATCTGGCTACCGGGCAAGCGTTGGAAGTCGGCGATCTGAGTCGCTACACGCTTTTGCACCACCGCGCGACACCGCCTCACTTGATGGAATGGGACAGCTGGCTGCTTGCTGTTGGGCATGCTTTGGAAGCCAATGCCAAGGGCGCCGTGTTCGACAGTTACCCGCTGATGCTTCAGGCCGCTGTCGAGGGGCATGGCATTGCGATGGGGTGGCAGCGCACTGCGGGCCGGCTTATCGACAACGGAGTACTGGTGCGACCTTGCGCTGAAAGTGTTGCCTTGCCTGATGCACTTTCGTTGTTCCGGCAGCACGGCGCTGGAGACAGTGCCCAGGTTCGCGCACTGGTTGAGTGGTTGGCGCAGGAGCTTCGCTGAATACAACGCACAGTAAGGCGCCGCACTCGACGTGTATGGCAGAATATGGCGCTTAGCCACTTAGGGAGCTCAAGGATGAAAACGCTGTGTGCTGCGCTGTTGTTGATAGCTGTATCCAGTCTGGCCCAAGCCAATGAAGCTCGGATTGGCTTCCAGGAAATACTGATTCCCGACGCGGAGTACGGCAGGCCGTTGCAGGTGGCGGTGTGGTACCCGACCCATGCTTCCGGCACACCAGAACTGATTGCTGACAATCCGGTGTTTGTCGGCGCACCCGCCTTGAAGGACGCCGCGCCGGCTACCGGCGAGCACCCGCTGGTGGTGATCTCCCACGGCATCTTTGGCAACTGGATCAACCAATCGTGGCTCGCCAGTGCGTTAGCCGGGCAGGGTTACATCGTCGCCTCGCCCAACCACCCCGGCACCACCAGCAAGGACCGCACCCAGCCTGCGGCCTCCGAGCTATGGAAACGTCCCCTGGATATCCATCGGGTGATTGATGCCGTGATCGCCCAGCCCAAGCGTTTTGGCGCGGTGGCCGACCACAGGATCGCGGTAGTGGGGCATTCCCTCGGTGGCTGGACCGCGATGGAAGTTGGCGGCGCACGCTTCGACCCGCAGCGCTTCACCGAGGATTGCAAAGTGCATCCCGAGATCGCCCCTTGCAAAGCGTACGACCTGATCGAGGTGGGTCGCACGGAGCAGGCCAAACAGCGCCTGGCCGAGGACTTGAGCGACAAGCGTGTGGCCGCCATCGTCTCCCTGGACCTGGGCTTCGCCCGCGGCTTCAGCGACGAAAGCCTGACGGCGTTGCACCGGCCCACACTGGTAATTGCGGCGGGTACGCCGTCCCCGGAATTGCCAGCAGCGCTGGAGTCGGCCGACTTGGCCAAACGCCTGCCGCAGAAGACTTCGCGCTATGTGGAAATCAGCGACGCCACGCACTTCAGCTTCCTGCCCCTCTGCAAGCCGGGCGCGGTGGAGCGGATTGAACAGAGCGACCCCGGCGAAGGCTTCATCTGCCTGGATGCCAAGGACGCCCGTCCCAAGCCGCAGATTCAGCAACAGATACTCAGCTTAATCAGCGAGTTTTTGCGGCAATCCCTGCGCTAGCCGTCAGATATCTTCGGAAAACACACAACCTGTGGCGAGGGGGCTTGTCCCCCGTTGGGCTGCGCAGCAGCCCCGTCAATCCGTCAAAAAACCACAAACCCCGTGGCGAGGGAGCTTGCTGCCGCAGGGGTGCGAAGCGCCCCCAAAAACAGGACTGCTACGCAGCCCAACGGGGGACAAGCCCCCTCGCCACCGTCTAGCTAGCCGAGTCGTGGGATAGAAAACAAAAGCTGATTTCCCACTGGATCACTTTCCCACCCGCCCAGGAATCGCCACCCGACTCGTCGCCTTGACCTCCCTTAACGCCAAACTCGACTGAATCGACGCAATCCCCAACTGTCGCCGCAACACGCTCTCCACAAAATCGCTGTACGCATCCAGATCCTCCGCCAACACCTGCAACAGATAATCCGCATCCCCGGTGATCTTGTGGCACGCCTGCACCTGCGGCAGTTCCTTGATCACTGCTTCAAAATCTTCCGGCGTATGGTCGGAATGCACCGCAAACCGCACGTGCACAAACGCCATGATTTCCAGGCCCAGCATCTTCCGATCGAGGTTGGCCTGGTAGTCCTTGATCACGCCTTCTTCTTCCAGCCGCTTACGCCGTCGCCAGCACGGCGTGAGGCTCAGTGACAGGCGCTCGCTGAGTTCGGCGTTGGAGATACTCGCGTCTTCCTGCAACAACGCAAGGATGGCGAGATCGGTGTCGTCAAGTGCGACCTGTTTGGTTTTATTTTTCTTCATGACGGCTCTTTGGGGTAAAAATACCCGATTACGCTAGCATCGGCGCACGTAAAAGCAAAGAAAGCCCACCAAAGCCAGAACAAAATAATCACCTGTCTTTCACGGGTGGATGTCTTTCATGTTGACTGTTTTTAGTGATTCTCATCGTTTGCACCATGGCACCGAACTCAAGGATGGCGTGCTCAAGCCGTCCTTCGAACAACCCAGCCGGGCCGACACCGTGCGTGACCGGGTCAAGCATGTGGGCCTGGGGGATATCATCGTGCCGCGCAGGTTTGACCGGGCCTGTTACGTCAACGCCCACAGTGAACGCTACGTGTCTTTCCTGGAAACCGCCTGGGCTGAATGGACCGCCATCGGCCGTGCCCATGATGCGTTGCCGCTGGTGTGGCCGGTACGTGATTTGGCTAACGAGCAGGTGCCGGAATTTATTGACGGCAAGCTCGGATTCTTCGCAATGGACGCCGGTTCGCCCATCACCAGCACCACGTGGGAGGCGGTGAAGACCAGCGCCGATATCGCGCTCACCGGCCTGGCGTTGATCGATGAAGGCCACAACAGTGCCTTCGCCCTGTGCCGTCCACCGGGCCACCATGCGGCGCGGGAATACATGGGCGGTTATTGCTATCTGAATAACGCGGCCATCGCAGCGCAACAGGCGATCACCCAAGGCGCCAAGCGTGTTGCGGTGCTGGACGTGGACTTCCACCACGGCAACGGCACGCAGAACATTTTCTACGACCGTAGTGACGTGATGTTCGTCTCGCTGCATGGCGAACCGTCCGTGTCGTATCCCTACTATTCAGGCTTCAGTGCCGAGCGCGGCGCAGGGGTAGGCGAGGGGTTCAACCTCAACTATCCGCTGGCAAAAAACACCGGTTGGAGCACCTATAGAGACGCGTTGCTCGACGCCTGCATCCAACTGCGAAAGTTCTCGCCGGAAGTGTTGGTGATCTCCCTCGGCGTCGACACCTTCAAGGACGATCCCATCAGTCATTTCCTCCTCGAAAGCCGCGACTTCCTGGGCATTGGCGAGATCATCGCCAGCGTCGGCGTGCCCACCCTGTTTGTGATGGAAGGCGGCTACATGGTGGATGAAATCGGCATCAATGCCGTCAACGTGCTGCATGGTTTCGAGAACAAACAAGCCTGATCCCGATGCCATTTCAACAATAAAAAACGCCTGACTTTTTCTGCCAAAACTCAAAAACATAACAAGAGGTTTTGTGATGAAAACAACCGCGCCCGGGCTTATTGAAAAGCCCGCTTTGCAACGCACCCTCAATAACCGACATATCCAACTGATGGCCATGGGCGGTGCGATTGGCACCGGCCTGTTTATGGGCTCGGGCAAGATTATTGCGCTGTCCGGCACCTCGATCATCCTGATCTACATGATCATCGGGCTGTTTGTGTATTTCGTGATGCGCGCCATGGGCGAGCTGCTGTTATCCAACCTGAACTTCAAGAGCTTCGCCGACTTTGCCGGTGCCTATCTGGGGCCGCGTGCGGCGTTTTTTCTCGGCTGGTCGTATTGGCTGAGCTGGAGCGTAGCGGTGGTGGGGGATGCGGTGGTGGTCGGGGGCTTTTTCCAGTACTGGTTTCCGGATGTGCCGGCCTGGATCCCGGCGATCGCCATGCTGCTGACCCTGTTTGCGCTGAATGTGCTGACGGTACGGCTGTTTGGTGAGGTGGAGTTCTGGTTTGCGATCATCAAGATCATCGCCGTGGTGACCTTGATCAGCGTGAGCGTGGTGCTGATTGCCAGCTCGTTTGTTTCGCCCACTGGCGTCACGGCTTCCCTCAACCATTTGCTGGATAAGCAGGCGGCGTTTCCCAATGGCTTGTTCGGGTTCTTTGCCGGGTTTCAGATGGCGATCTTTTCGTTTGCCGGCACTGAGTTGATCGGTACGGCGGCGGCGGAAACCCGCTCGCCGGAGAAGACGCTGCCCAAGGCGATCAACTCGATTCCGCTGCGGATCATCCTGTTTTACGTGCTGGCCCTGGCGTGCATCATCGCGGTGACGTCCTGGCAGCAGGTGTCGCCGAGCAAGAGTCCGTTTGTCGAGCTGTTCCTGGTGGCCGGCTTTCCCGCCGCCGCCGGGATTGTGAATTTTGTGGTGCTGACGTCGGCGGCTTCGTCGGCCAACAGCGGGGTGTTTTCGGCCAGTCGGATGCTGTTTGGTTTGGCGGACCTGGGTGATGCACCGGGAATCTTCCGGCGCCTGTCGAAACACAGCGTGCCGTTTATCAGCCTGGCGTTTACCACCTTCCTGATGTTGCTGGGCTTGTTGCTGCTCTTTATCGTCCCGGAAGTGATGACGGCCTTTACCATCGTCTCCACCGTTTCGGCGATCCTGGTGATTTTTACCTGGTCGACCATCCTGGCGTCCTACATTGCCTATCGTAAAAAACGACCGGAGCTGCACGCAAAATCCCTCTACAAAATGCCCGGTGGCGTACTGATGGCCTGGGTTTCACTTGGGTTCATGGCGTTTGTACTTTGCCTGCTGGCACTGCGACCAGACACGCGGCTGGCCCTTTGCGTGATGCCTGCGTGGTTTGTGTGGCTGGCAGTTGCCTACCAATTTTCGCATTTTCGCAGCCGACTTCAGCCTGATCAGCGCGCAGCGCTCTAGCGGTCGTCATACAATTCACTGGCACTCAAGCCTCAAAAAAGGCCGTCTTCTACGGCCTTTTCATGACGGTTTTTTCATCGCTACATGACAAAAATTTCACATTCTGCGCCATAAGCCCCATGCCACAATCCGCAGCGTTTGCAGGGCCGCAACGGTATTCGCTCGAAGGACAGTAAAAAAATAATGTTCACAGGGGCGCAGTAAATGAAACTCTCTACATTAGCTTTGGCTATCACCGCGGCTGTCCTCGCACAACAAGCCTGCGCAGATGACTTTGGGCTTGGTTCACTCGGCACGGGCAACGGTCATAGCGGCTTTCTCGAAGACAGTCACTCGTCGATCAGTTCGCGCACCATGTACTACAACGCCGACGTTCACTCCGGCACCGCGAACGACCTGCGCGAGGCGGCTCAAGTACTGCGTTTCGACTACAAATCCGGCTATACCCAAGGCACCGTAGGCGTCGGGTTCGACGTGATGGCTTTCGGCGCGTTGCGTCTTGACGGTGGTGATGGCCACGCAGCGGGTGCCGGCCTGTCGGGTAACGGCAACAGCTTCTTCCCGGTCAAGAACAACGGCACCGAGCCTGCTGACAGCTTCGGTCGCGCAGCCGGCAACGTTAAATTCCGTATTTCCCAGACTGAATTGCACGTGGGCGGTGGTTTGGCGCCGATCCTGCCGATCCTGGTGTCCAACGATAGCCGTGCCGCACCGCAAACATTCGACGGCGGTATCCTGACCTCCAAGGACATTCCTAACGTCACCTTCACCGGTGGCGAGCTGAACAAGGCTGAAGGCCGTGCATCGAGTAACTCCACTGGCCTGAGCGTCGCCGGTGCGACACGTGACAGCGACAGCTTCCGTTTCGGCGGCGTTGACTACCAGCCGTTTGGTTCTTCTGACAACGTCATCGCTAAAAACCTGACGTTGCAGTACTACTACGCCGACCTGGAAGACTTCTACAAACAGAACTATTTCGGCCTGGTGCACGTACTGCCGTTGGGCAATGACCAATCGTTCAAGACCGACCTGCGCTATTTCGACAGCACCAGCGACGGCAAAAACGGTTCGGCTGGCTACGCGTTCAACAACAACGGTGGCTATGCCAAGCACGCCGGTGAAGTCGACAACAAAACCTACAGTGCTGCATTCACCTACCAGTTGGGTGGCAGCCAGTTGATGCTCGGCCACATTGGCGTAAGCGATGACGGCGGCTTCGTCTGGGTCAATCAGGGCAGCATCGCCGACCCCACCGCACAAGGCGCGGCGGGCTCAGACTTCTACCTGTTCACCGACGCGGTGGTTGGGCAGTTCTCCCGTGCGGGAGAGCAGGTCAATTTCGGTCAGTACCTGTATGACTTCAGAACCCTGGTGCCTGGCTTGAAAGCCTCGATTGCCTACCTCAACGGTAGCGACATCAAGTCCAAGGTTGCCGGCGGCAGCGATCAGTCGGAACGCGAAACCGATTTCCGTCTGGATTACGTCGTGCAAGCAGGCCCGCTGAAAGGCTTCGGTACCACCTTCCGTACCGGTAGCTACCACGGCCATAACACCGGCACTGCTGACCAGGATCAAACCCGCCTGATCCTCAACTACACCTACGCGATCTTTTAATAAGAAGCCGGTAAATGCTCTAAAAGAAGGCCGCCTACTGGGCGGCCTTTTTTTGCGACCCGCGATGCGCTGGCAGGGCCAGGGCCTGATAAAACACCACCAAACGCAGCCTCGCTTGGGCTCGACAGCTGCTACGGGGTGGCCGGTGTGGAAGAGGGTTATTGCGCTAAGGCGCCAGACGGGTAAACACGTAATCATGGTTCTTGACCAACGCCTGATGGCAGGCGAAGCACGTCTCATGCTGCGCGTGGTCCGCTGGCTTGCCATTGATGAACCGTCCAAAACCCCAGCCTCCCGTCGCCGCATATTTTTTCGAATCCTTGACCATGAACTGCACGGTGGTGGCCGCACCGGGAATCGACGCGGTCTTGAACTCGGGCGACTGCACATGCTTCCAGGCCAGCTTCGCCAGCACGGTGCCGTCCGGGAAGGGCAGCGTGCCGTCGCGGTAGGCCTTGAGCGCGATCTTGTTGCCCAGCACCACCCGCAGTTCATTCAGCGGGTCGGCTTCCTGGGCCGGTGCGATCAGCTCCCATTGGCGGTAGCCGTCGGGAATGGTCACACCGTAGATCGGTGAC
The DNA here is from genome assembly GCF_011765255.1 of Pseudomonas sp. AN3A02. NCBI lineage: Bacteria > Pseudomonadati > Pseudomonadota > Gammaproteobacteria > Pseudomonadales > Pseudomonadaceae > Pseudomonas > Pseudomonas sp. AN3A02. The sequence goes on along the minus strand of NZ_JAARNI010000006.1, from coordinate 32,480 downwards.
GGTTCGCTGGTGGGTGAGCCGCCAAAGGCGAATCCGGTAGCCGTGGCCACAATGGCCGCTGTCGCTGCGACGAGTGCCGCAAGATGCAGGCGCTTCATCACAAATGGTCCGCATCAATCACGGCCTTGGCAAAGGCTTGCGGGGCTTCCTGCGGCAGGTTGTGGCCGATGCCGCCGCTGATCAACCGGTATTCGTACTTGCCGGTGAAACGCTTGGCGTAGTCTTCCGCCGCCGGGTGCGGTGCGCCGTTGGCGTCGCCTTCCAGGGTGATGGTGGGCACGCCGATGGACGGGGCGGTGGCGAGTTTCTGCTCCAGCGCAGCGTATTTCTTCTCGCCCTGCACCAGGCCCAGGCGCCAGCGGTAGTTGAAGATCGACACGGCGACGTGGTCGGGGTTGTCCAGGCCTTTGGCGCTGCGGTCGAAGGTGGCGTCGTCAAACGCCCATTTCGGCGAGGCGATCTGCCAGATCAGCTTGGCGAAGTCGTGGGTGTTTTTTGCATAGCCGGCGGCGCCGCGGTCGGTGGCGAAGTAGAACTGGTACCACCATTGCAACTCGGCCTTGGGCGGCAGCGGGTTCTTGCCGGTAGCCTGGTTGCCGATCAGGTAGCCGCTGACCGACACCAGCGCCTTGACCCGCTCCGGCCACAGCGCGGAGACGATGTCGGCGGTGCGTGCGCCCCAGTCGTAGCCGCCGAGCACGGCTTGTTTGATGTTCAGTGCGTCCATGAAGTCGATCAGGTCGACCGCGAGTGCGGCCGGCTGGCCGTTGCGCAGGGTCTTTGCCGACAGGAAGTGCGTGTCGCCGTAGCCGCGGGCGTAGGGCACCAGCACCCGATAGCCTTGGGCGGCCAGCAGCGGCGCTACCTCGGAGTAGCTGTCAATGTCGTAGGGCCAGCCGTGCAGCAGGATCACCACCGGGCCTTCGGCCGGGCCGACTTCGGCGTAGGCCACGTCCAGCAAGCCGGTCTTCACATGCTTCAACGGGCCAAGCGTGGTGTGGCTGCTTGCGCTGGCAGCCGCTGGCGGCTGGGTGTCCTGTGCACTGGCAACGCCGGGGGCACCGAACTGCAACAGCGCAAGGGCCAGCAGCGACGCGCCCATCAGGCGGCGGGGTGTGAAACCGGGTGAGGTGTTCAACTGTGGGTGCATGGTGAGTCTCCAGCGGCGGGTTGTGTGCCTGGCTCACAGTTGAACGCAGTTGTGTATCCGGCCTGTTTCGAGAAAACCATCGGGTTAAACGTTTTGTATCGCAGGGTGGTCTGGACACACTGCGATACATAGCTCAGAGAGGCCGGGTCGCCCGGTATACGAGGCTCGGCGCCTGCCCGGGCACATCGTCCAACTCATCGATGCGTTGCATGCCGATTTTTTCCAGCACGTTGATTGATGCCTGGTGCGCCGGGCGCACCACGCCGTATACCTCTGGCTGATCCAGCTGCACAAAACCAAATTGCAACGCGGCCCTGGCAAGCTCTGTCGCATAACCCTGGCCCCAGGCGCTGACGGCGAAGCGGTAACCCAGGTTGATCCGCTCAACCTCGTTGTAGTGGTACAGCGTGATGCCCCCAAAGCCGATCACGCGTTGCGGCGCCTCTTGGGTCACGATCGCCCATTGGCCAAAGCCATGTTCTGCCCAATGTTCCAGCCAGCGATCCAGCACGGCTTTTGCTTGAACCATGTCGGCGAGGGGGCCTGACGGGTTGTAGCGGTTGGTCTCGGGATCGCCATAGATGGCGAATACACAGGGCGCATCGTCGACCGTTGGGGGCCTGAGGATCAATCGTTGGGTGCTTATTGGGTGGGTATTCATGGATAGGCTCTGATCCCTGGAGCGAAAGAGAAGGTGATCACCTATATTTATCCTGCTTTCGACGCTCTAGCACGCTTGATTCAGTTGTTAGGGGTACTGGCAGGATGCCACAATGGCACTTTGTCGCGGCAGTAAGATCAGGCGGACCCAATGAATGGCCTTGGACGTGGGCAGGACCAGGATTGCTTCATCGAGGAGCAGGTACGAACCGATCGCTTGCATCAGCTGTTTCGCCAATCATTTTCGGCTGTGTTCGGCAGTTATATGGCAGCCGCCATGCTCTGCTGGCTGTGCTGGGAACGTTTTGATCACTCGGTAATGCTGGTCTGGCTGGTGGTGTTGACGGGCACGTCATTGCTGCGAGTCTCGATGTTCATGGCCTGGTTTCGCTGCCCCAACAGTGATCGCACCCCCGCACGCTGGGAACGGCGCTACTGGGTGACGCTGATGTTGTCTGCCGGGGTCTGGGGCGCAGGCGCACTCGCGCTGATGCCCACCGACGACCGGCTGTCCCAGGCCCTGGTGATGTTGTTCACCGTGGGCATGTCGGTCAGCGCAGTCTCGTGTTACTCGGCCTATCGCTACATGACCCTGGTTTCCATGGGACTGGTCTTGCTGCCGTGCACCCTGTGGCTGCTGTTTCAACCGTCCTCGATGCAAGTCGGCATGGCCCTGGCGGTTCTGGTGTTCTCCTCGTTTGTCGGTGGCGCCACGCGCAAGTTGTCCGACGCCCTGGAGAAGGCCTTTCGCCTGACCCGGCAAATGGAACGTGCCCACAACATCTCCACCCGCGCCGCACAAACCGACGAACTCACTGGCCTGATGAACCGCCGGGCGTTCTTCGAGCACGCGCAGTTGCTCTACGAACAGTGTCGGCATAACCAGCAGCCGTTGTGCGCGCTGATGATGGACATGGACCACTTCAAAAACATCAACGACACCTATGGCCACCAAGCTGGGGACGAGGTGCTGCGGCAGATCGGCGGGGTAATCAGCACGTCGTTTCGCCAGGCCGATGTCTACGGGCGGTTGGGTGGCGAGGAGTTTGCGGTGCTGCTGCCGGATACGTCGCTGGAGACCGGGCGGCACATCGCCGAGCAGTTGATCAAGGCCATCGCGGGGCTGGCCAGCGAGCCGGTCCATGGGTTGACCGCGAGCCTCGGCGTGGCCTGGGCCCGGGCGGTGGACCAAGACCTGCACGGCTTGATGAACACCGCAGACAAGGCCCTGTACCGCGCCAAGGCCCTCGGGCGCAACCAGGTGGCCGTGGCGGAGTAGGGCTCAGCCCTTGAACAGCGCCTTGGCCAGCACCTGAGAGATTTGGTCGGCGGAGTAGGGCTTGGGCAGGAACGCCAGGCCTTCATAGCCGCTCTCAGCCAGTTCTTCGCTGTAGCCCGAGGTCAGCACCACCGGCAGGCCCGGCCTGCGCCGGCGCAATTCCCTGGCCAGCGCCACGCCGGTGATGCCGGGCATCATCACATCGGAAAACACCGCGTCGAACCCCATCACGTCTGAGCCGGCCAGCTCCAGCGCCTGCTCAGCATTGGTCGCCCAGGTGGTCTGGTAGCCCAGGTCCTGGAGGATCTGATTGGCAAAACGGCCCACTTCCAGGTTGTCTTCCACCACCAGGATATGGCGCTGGGCGCAGTCCGCGATCAGGCCACAAGTGTCCTGCGGGCAATGCTCGAAGCCTTCTTCAGGCACCACTTGCGGCAGGTACAGGGTAAACACCGTGCCTTGGCCGACCTTGCTCGCCACATCGACGTTGCCGCCCGACTGCTTGGCGAAGCCGAACACTTGGGACAGCCCAAGCCCGGTGCCCTTGCCGACTTCCTTGGTGGTGAAGAAGGGTTCGAAGATGCGCTCGAACGTCTCGCCGGGAATACCGCTACCGGTGTCGGTCAGTGAAATCGCAATAAACGCCTGGCGCGAGCCGGCATCGCCACGGATGCTCGGCAGCGGTTGGTCAGCATCCAGGCGCAGGGTCAGGGTGCCCTGGCCGTTCATGGCGTCCCGGGCGTTGAGGGCGATGTTGATCAAGGCGGTTTCAAACTGGCTGGAGTCGGCGCGGATATAACATGGCTGGCCAGGCAGTTCGACCCGCACCTGAATCCGCGCGCCGGTGACCGTCTCGAGCATCTCGCCGATGTTCTTGACCCGCTGGGCCGCATCAAACACTTCCGGGTTAAGCGGCTGGCGGCGGGCGAACGCGAGCAACTGGCTGGTCAATTTACTCGCCCGCTCCACGGTGTCGGTGACGGCGCTCATGTAGCGCTGGCGACGTTCTTCGGACAGGGTGGGCATGCGCAGGAAGTCGACAGATGAGCGAATGATGGTCAGCAGGTTATTGAAGTCGTGGGCCACGCCGCCGGTCAACTGGCCGATGGCTTCGAGCTTTTGGGATTGACGCAATGCCGCTTCTGTCTCGGTCAACAGGGTGGTTCTTTCGTTGACGCGCTGCTCCAGGCTCGCATTCAACTCGGTCAATCGCCGGGACAAAACGACGGTGGCGGTGGTTTCGGTGACGGTGTCGAGCATGCCGACAACCTTGCCTTGCACGTCGCGAATCGGGCTGTAGCAGAAGGTGAAGTACGCCTGTTCCGGCGCGCCGCCGCGTTCGACGATTAACGGGAAATTTTCGATAAAGGTGGCGTCACCGGCGAAAGCGGCATCTGCGATCGGGCTGATTTCGCTCCAGGCTTCCTGCCAGATCTGGCTGAATGGCCGCCCGAGTGCATCGGGTTTGTCGCCAAGAATCGGGATAAAACCGTCGTTATAAAGGGTGATCAGCGAAGGTCCCCAGACGATCGCCTGGGGGAAACTGGAGGCAAGGCACAGCGCGACAGTGGTCTTCAACACGTCCGGCCATTGATCCAGCGGCCCCAGCGGCGTACTTGCCCAGTCGTGATGCCGGACTCGCTCGGCCATTTCGCCGCCGCCTTGCAGCCAGTTTGTCATTCGCTGAACGCCTTCTTTGCCACGGTTTGCTGAGTAGGGGTGCCAAGCAACAGACACCCCTGGACCCCGCCAGTTCAGCGGGATTATCCGCTAGATGGCAATTTAATACCTCCGCCAAATAATGACCCCGCTAACCGCCTTCAAACCACGGTGATCAGCACATCGATATTGCCACGAGTTGCCTTGGAATACGGGCACGTCTGGTGGGCACGATCCACCAGCGCCTGGGCGGCAGAGTGCTCGATACCCGGCAGGCTGACCCGCAGACGCGCTTGCAGGTAATAGCCGCTTTCCGGGCTGTTCACCAGGTCCACTTCGGCGCTCACCGCAGTGTCTGCCGGCAGGCGGATTTGCAGGGTTTGAGCGGCCTTGCCCATCGCACCGATAAAGCAGGCAGACCAGCCGGCACCAAACAGTTGCTCGGGGTTGGTGCCGGCCGCCTTGGAACCGGGCGGCGACAGCTTGATGTCCAGTTGCAGGTCATCGCTGTGGGACGCGCCTTCACGGCCGCCAGTGGTGTGGGTTTTGCCGGTGTAGAGCACGGTGCTGTTCTGGGACATGACGGTTTCCTTGTGAGTGGCCCGGGGTGGGCCGGTGTGCACAGGAAACCGTGCTGGCGTATCCGCAATGTGTCATCGCCAGTGGCTGCGCGCCTCGCAGTGTGTCGCCTTGGCGCGAAGATACGTTGGGATACAAACCGCTACTGCTGCACCCCAAACAGCCCCGTCCAGTAGATGCCGGCATCACTTTTCGGGTCCATGGCATAGGCGGCGCCCATTTCGCGGAACTGCGGGTTCATCAGGTTGGCGCAATGCCCGGGGCTGGCGAGCCAGCCGTCGACCACCTTGCGCGGGGTGTCCATGCCGGCGGCGATGTTTTCGCCGATCTGCTGGCCGATGTAGCCCGCCAGCTCAGCCCGGTCCCCCGGCGTGCGGCCGTCGTGGTCGAGGTGATCGAAGAAGTTGCCGTTGGCCATGTTGCGGGCGTGGCCGGCGGCGGCGTTGGCGAGTGCTTCGTTCCAGCTCAGCGGCGTGGTGGCGGCAAAGGCCTGGCCGCCACATTGGCGTGGTTGCTGGCGGGCGGTGTTGATGAGGTCGAGGACCTTTTTACCTTCGGTCTGGCTCTCGCCCAGGCCGCTGGTCAACAGCGGACGGGCCAGCACAATGCGCCAGTCCTGGCCGCTGTTGCTCACACCGATATCAATGAATTGCGGGTCGAGCACCACCCGGCAAAAACTTTCGCGCACGGCTTTCATCGCGGCTTCAGCGTTCTTGGGCCCGGACAGGCTGATGGCCTGGACGTTGACCATCGGGTAGGCCGCGCGCGCCAGCGCCTGTTGCAGGTCGCCGACGCTGTTGACCGGCAAGACCAGCCGCGTGTCGCTCGCCAGTGGTGGCAATTCCTGGGAACCCTGGTTGCCGCAGCGCTGGACCTGGCTGCGGTATTGATTGATCGAGTCGACCAACAGGCTTTCTTCACCCGCCTGCGCCTGGGCGGTAAACACCAGACTGGCGGCCAGCGTCGTAAGACCCATCATCAATGACAGAACGCGCATGGACGTTTCCCTTGAGCTTGAAAGTGCCCATGATGCGTGATGAAGGGGCATCCATGCACCCGTTGGTCCGAACTTTTTACCTCAGTTCTTGAATGCCGAGTGTTTACGGCCCTGATCGCACAAGGCAAACACCACCACCAGCAGTGACGAGATGGCGAGAATTATCACAACGCCATCAGTGGAGTGGGTGGCCGATGCCGCGACCATCGACAAGGCGCCTAATGGCGCGAGGCCACCCGCGATCGCGGTGCCGATTTCACGCCCGGTGCCAAAGCCTGAAGAGCGGGTCTGAGTCGGAAACTGTCGGCTCAGGAACGAACCCTGCGGCGCGAACATCATCGGTGCGAGGATGCCGGTGCCTACGCCGATTGCAACGTAGATCATCAGGCTTTCACCGGTGTTGAGCAGCGCGAGGAACGGGTAGGCAAACAACAGCGAGAACACGCCACCGAGCATCAGCACGGTCTTGCTGCTCCACTTGTCGCACAACCAGCCGAAGCACGGCACGGCGACGATGGCGATCAGGCTGGCGATGGTCACCGACAGCGACGTGACGTGCACATCAACGCCCTTGAACTGGGTCAGGTACGCCAGGGAAAACGTCTTGAAGATGTAGCTCAGGGCGTTGTAGCCAATCGCCACGAAGAACACCACGGCCAAACCCTTGAGGTCGTTCTTGAACAGCGCCTTGAGCGGCGAGGCCTTGGCCTTCGCGGTTTCCTTGCTCAGCTCTTTGAACTCCGGGGTTTCCGGGATGCTGTTGCGCACCCACAGGCCCACACCCACCAGCGCGATGCTGCAAATGAACGGAATCCGCCAGCCGCCGGCCAGCAGGAACTCGTTGCCGTTGATGGTCAGCAGGTACACGGTCAGGGACGACAGCAGCAAGCCCAGGTTCAAGCCCAGCGCCGGCCACGCACCCTGGCTGCCGCGCTTGCCTTCCGAGGCGTGCTCGTAGGACGTAACCGCCGCGCCGGACAATTCGGCACCGGCGCCCAGGCCCTGGATGATGCGGATAAACACCAGCACGATCGGCGCCCAGATGCCGATGGAGGCGTAGCTGGGGATCAGGCCGATCAGCGTGGTGCACACGCCCATCATGCAGAAGGTCAGCACCAGCACTTGTTTACGTCCGAACTTGTCGCCCAGGTAGCCAAATAGAATGCCGCCGAACGGGCGGGCGATAAAGCCGATGGCAAAGGTGGAAAACGCCATCAGCGTGGCGGCTTTCGGGTCGCTGTTATCGAAGAAGATCTTCGAAAACACAATCGCCGCCATGGTGGCGTACAGGTAAAAGTCATACCACTCCAGCATCGAGCCGAAGATCGTCGCGGCCGCGACTTTGCGCAGGCGTTTCTTGGTTTGCTCGGGCGTTTCAACGTCCGGGGTGTGGGCGGTTGCCGTCATTCTGGAGTTCCTTCCTGGTCATTATATTTATTGTCAAAGTGAGGCGTGTTGCGGGTGTCAGTCGGGCTTGAACATGCGGTCGGCGATCATCGCGCCGATGGGAATTGCGGAGGTGGCAGCGGGTGAGGGCGCATTGCACACGTGGAGCATTCGGGGGGTCTGGGCGAACAGGAAGTCGTGCACCAGGGTGCCGTCGCGCATCACGGCCTGGGCGCGGATGCCGGCTTCGTAAGGCAACAGGTCTTCGATGTTCAGCGACGGACAGTACTTGCGGCATTGCTCCAGGTAGCCGGATTTGAACAGCGAGTTCTTCATCTCGACGCTGCCGGAACCGAGGTTCTGCCAGAGGGTTTTCCAGAAGCCCGGGAAGCTCGCGTACTGCGCCACATCGCGCCAGTTCACCGAGAACTTGCGGTAGTTTTCACGGCCCAGGCCGAGTACGGCATTCGGGCCGACGGTGACGCTGCCGTCGATCATGCGGGTCAGGTGCACGCCGAGGAACGGCAACTCCGGATCAGGGATCGGGTAGATCAGGTGGTTGACGATGTTGTTTTTCGATTCCGGCAGGCGGAAGTACTCGCCGCGAAACGGGATGATCTGGTGGTCGATCTTGACCCCGGCCATCTTCGCCAAACGGTCCGATTGCAAGCCGGCGCAGACCACCAGGTGCTTGGCCTGCCAGCTTTCGCCACGGGTGTTGACGGTGACTTTGTCGGTGTCTTCAACGATCGAGGTCACCGTGCGTTCCAGGCAGATTTCTCCACCGGCACGGCGGATGACCCGGGCCATGGTTTCGCAGACTTCGCGGTAGTCGACGATGCCGGTGGCGTCGAGAAACAACCCGCCCAGCCCGACGATGTTCGGTTCGCGCTGGCGCAACTGGTCGGCGTCCAGGCGTTCGACTTTCATGCCGTTGAGCTGCGAGCGGGCGTACAGCGCTTCCATCCGCTGCACTTCCAGCGGGGTCGAGGCCACCAGCAACTTGCCGCACACCTCAAACTTGATCCCGTGCTCGGTGCAGAACTGCTTGGTGGCTTCGGCGCCGCGTTTACACAAATCGGCTTTGAGGCTGCCCGGCGCGTAGTAGATGCCGGCATGGATCACGCCGCTGTTATGGCCGGTCTGGTGCTTGGCCAGTAGGCTTTCCTTTTCCAGGATTACCAGGGAAGCGTTCGGCTGGCGCTTGAGCAACTCCATCGCGGTGGCCAAACCGACGATGCCGCCGCCGATGATGCAAAAGTCATAAATCATTGTTTTAGGTACCTACGCATTTCAGTCTGCTTATCAGGTTGTCAGACTAATGATTTTGTTAAAAAACCGGCGCGCCCGAAGGCACGCTTCAAACGGGTCTGGATCGTTTAATTGATGGCGGGCAATTCCAGGTGCAAACGCCGTGCTGCCGCGCGCAAATGGGCTTCGGCACAGGCAGCGGCGCCTTGGGCGTCACCGTCGACGATGGCCTGGTACAGCGCGGTGTGTTCCTGGGTGGCGTCGGCTGAACCACTGACAAAACGGGTGGCAGAGTTTTCCCAGGCGGTCTTGCGCGCACTGGCCAGCTGGCTGCGGAGGAAGTCATGGAAGGCCACGAAATAGTCGTTCTTGCTGGCCTCGGCGATGGCGCGGTGGAATTCCACGTCGGCCAGGGCGGCGGCTTCGAAGTCGGCGCGCTTGTCGTGCATTTCCTGCAGGGCGGTTTTCATGCGGTGCAGGTCAGCGGCATCACGGCGCTGGGCGGCAATCGAGGCGGCCTGGGTTTCGATCCACAGGCGTACTTCGAACATCTGCGCCAGGTCCGGACGGCGGCCGTTTTTTTCCGGGAAACGGAACACGGTGCCGGCCGGGGTCTGGGAAATAAATGAGCCCAGGCCACGCCGCGCAGTCAGTACGCCGTCGGCCTTGAGCTGGGCGATCGCTTCACGCACCACCGAACGGCTGACGTTGAGTTGTTCTGCCAGTTGCTGTTCGGTGGGCAGGCGCGCTTCGGGCGCCAGTTGGCCGGAATCGATTTCTGCACGAATGGCGCTGACAACACGCATAACGAGCGAATCAGGGCGCTGGAGCTCAAGCATGGGAAAACCTTGGTAATCAGGTTGTCAGACAATAGTCGTTACGATTTTACCTTGTCAAGACAGCTGTTACGCGGAACCGGCCGTGTAGGCCCAGGAAAAGGCTTACACCAATCAGTGCCAATGCCACGCCGAACGTGGCTTGCATCCCACTTCCCGCGTCGGCGGGAGTGGCCGTGGCGAGGTCACCTGAAACGTGCGCAAAGACGTGACAGGGCGGCGACCTGGCCCATCGCTTTGGAAAGCACCAACCCCCCTGTGGCGAGGGAGCTTGCTCCCGCTGGGCTGCGAAGCGGCCCCAAAACCTGCATCCTGTTTCCCGCTGAAAGAACGCGGTGCGCTTAATGGGGCTGCTACGCAGCCCAGCGGGAGCAAGCTCCCTCGCCACAATGGGTGCTTCCGGGTCCACGGCGGCCCTTGAGCAGGTACAATCCGCCGGGCCTTAAAATGAAACACCAGGAATTCAAATGTTCAGCCTTACCCATTATGAAACCCCATGCCCCGAGCCTATCAACGCGCAGATCCTGCAGATGGTGGTCGACTACCTGACGGACATCAGCATGGTCGCCATCCCGCCGAGCAACCTGCTGTACAACGTCTACCAGTACGCGATCGGCTACGAAGTGCACCTGTACCTCGAAGCGCTGGGTGGCTCCAAGGGCATTGCGGTTGAATTGATCGTCGCGCTGGACGCGCAGGAGCAGGTGATCGGCTTCCTGCTGTACCTGCCGGTGAAGGATGATCCAGAAGCCTGCGGCGTTGCCTATATGGCGGTGCACGCCAGCCATCGGCGTAAAGGCGTGGCGCGGGCGATGATGCAGGACATGCTCGCTCGCTACCCCCATGCCGAACTGACCTGCGCGGTGGAGAAGGTGCCGGCGTTCGAGTCCATGGGCTTTCAACTGCGCGGCGTGCGCGGTACACAGGTGCTGATGAACACCCGCGACTACAGCACTGACGGTCTGATGGGTTTGCTGGATGTGGCGTCGATCTACAGCTCGCTGGAGGTGCGGCAGATCCACACCTACCTGCTGCAAAAGCACGGCAAGCGGGCGATGGTCGATGCCGAAAAACAGCGTGATCGTCACTTCGACCAGATGACCCACAAGGCCCGGATGTTTGTGCACGCAAGGCTGGGTTAACGTACGCCTCGACTCACCATCGACTTGATGCTCGCAAACAGTTCCTCCTGTGCCTCCAGCGCGCTGATTTCCTCGCTCGCTGCGGCATGGGACAAGGCTTCCGCCGCGCCCAACATTCCCCTCAAACCGGCCTGGGTTATCGCGCCGTCCACGGCAAAGGGGGCGAGGGCATCGCGGCACTTGCCGAGGAAAATCACGTCGTACTCACGCTTGATGCTCTCCAGTTCCGGGCTGCCGGCCAACGCCGCGATCACCCCCGGAATTTCACGTCCCTGCAGCAACACACAGTCGACATAGCACGAGGCGATCACCCAGGCGCGGTCGTCCAGGGTGGGTTCGCTGGCCTCGATCGCGGCGGCAAACACCTGGTTCTGACGGGCGTCGAAATCTTCATACAGCGCGGCCAACAGCCCCGCGCGATCGCCGAAATGGTCATACACCACCGGCTTTGTAACGCCGGCCAACTCAGCCAGATGCCCCAGGGTCAGGGCATCGGTGCCTTCTTCTCGCACCAGTTGCCAGGCCACGTCGAGCAACTGACGCAACCGGTCATCCCGGGACAGGCGACGGCGAGGGGCAGGGGATTGATCGCTTGACATGCTTATATACCAAAAGTAACTTACCAACGGTAACTTAGCTCAAGCCTACTCAATTTGCCTTCTCATCGCTACCCCGAAGGAGTCACTGCCATGCACGCGCTGATCGTTGTTGCTCATCACGACTCACACTCCCTGACCCACAGCCTTGCCAAACAGGCCGCCGCCGGCATAACCGCCGCCGGCCACACCTTTGAAATTGCCGACCTCGCCGCCGAAGGTTTTGACCCGCGCTACAGCGCCGCCGACCATAAAGTGCACCGCACCCGCGCCACGCCGCCGGCCGACGTAATGGCCGAACAGGCCCGACTCGACCGCGCCGACGCCTTGGTGCTGGTGTTCCCGATCTTCTGGTGGTCGATGCCGGCCTTGCTCAAGGGCTGGATCGACAGGGTATTCGTCAACGGTTGGGCGATCGACTACAGCCTTGAGACGAAGGTGGTGAAAAAGCTCGGCCATTTGCAGGTTCACTTGCTGGGCGTCGGCGGGGCGGACGAAGGTGTGTTTGAACGCCACGGCTATGCCAACGCCATGCGTACGCAAATCGACCACGGGATCTTTGATTACTGCGGAGCGAAAGTGCTGACATCCGAGCTGCTACTGGACTCGGAAAGCGGCGCTGCCGAACAGCACTTGGAAACGGTGGCGAAGTTGGGGCGACAACTGTTCGTCACCCTGGAACCCTGCGAAACCGCCTAAACCAGGCTGCTCTGTATGAGCGCTGCCAGCTGTGCTACCGCAGGGCCTGGCGCTGGATGGCTGCAATGCAATTCATAGCCAAGGGACGGCACCGGCGGCAGGCCGTCGAGCACCCGCAGGTGCGCGGGCAAACCGATGCGGGTGCGCAAGGTCACGCCCAACCCGGCATCGACCGCCGCCCAGATCCCACCCACGCTGGGGCTGGTCAATGCAATACGCCAGGCAATGCCGGCGCGGTCCAGGGCTTCAGTGGCCGCGCTGCGCAATACGCAGGGCGCCTCGAACATCACCAGGGGCAGCGGCGCATCTTCGGCACGCGGTAGTTGGGGTTTGTCCCGGGGCCCGATCCAATGCATGGGTGTTTGCCCCAGGCGGGTGCGGCAGGACGATGTTTGACCGGTTTCCCAGGTCAGCGCCAGGTCCAGGCTCGCGCTGTTGATCAGGGTCAGCAACTCGGCATTGCGGCCAATCCGCACTTCAAGGCTGATCATCGGATACAGCCTGGCGAAGCGCCGCAAGATGTCACTGAGCACATGCTCGCCAAAATCCTCCTGCAAGCCGAGGCGCAAGGTGCCGGCGGTTTGGGTTTCGTTAAGGCTGCTGAAGACAGTGTCATTGAGGTCCAGCAACCGCCTGGCGTGGCCGAGCAGCGCTTCACCCACCGGCGTCAACACCAGCCCGCGCCCGGATTTGCTCAGCACCGGCGTGCCGACCTGTTCTTCGAGTTTCTTTAATTGCGCGCTGACGGCTGAGGTCGAACGGCCCAGGCGGTCCGCCGCTTTGGCAAAACTGTTCAGCTCGACGCCGGTGACGAAGGTGCGCAGTACATCAAGGTCGAAGATGGGGCGGCGCATTGAATGGTCCATTAAAACGGGATGGTGGATGCCATTAAATCTGATATTCGGAATGATCCTGGCTTGCTAGTTTTTGCCCGTCAACTGAATTGTCGGAGCGAGCGTCCATGAGCAACAAATTTACCGAGCTGACCCGCGACGTGCTGTTCGCCGATATCTGGGAGCGCGAGGGCCTGTCGCCCAGGGAGCGCAGCCTGATCACCGTGGCGGCGCTGGTGGCGATGTACCGCCTGGAGCAACTACCGTTTCACTTGCAGCGGGCGGTTGGCAATGGCTTGAGCGTAGAGGAACTGGGTGAAGTCATCACTCACCTGGCGTTTTACTCCGGCTGGCCCACTGCGGCGTCGGCGCTGAACCTGTTGGCAGCCATCCATCCTGCGGAGTAACCACCATGCCTTACGCCCGAATCTCACTGCACCGCGGGAAATCACCTGAGTATCTGCAAGCGCTTTCACAGGGATTGCATGATGCCCTGGTTGAAAGCTTCAAGATTCCTGACGCGGATCGCTTCCACGTGATCCACCAGCACGAAATGGGCGAGATGATCATCGACCCCAACTACCTGGGCGGCCCGCGCGGCCATGACTATGTACTGATCGCGATCACTGGCGGAAAGCCTCGTGATACCGAGACCAAACGGCGGTTTTACCAGGTGTTGGTGGAGCGGCTGGAGGTCGCGATTGGGCTGAGCCCTGAGGATGTGATGGTGGTGATTACGACGACCGCGGCGGATGAGTGGTCGTTTGCGGGGGGCAGAGGGAACTGACTCAACCCTCGCGAAACAAGTCATGAGCATCCAGCAACCGATACGCAATCTCCGGCCGTTTCTCCATGCCCTTGCGAATTGCCGCCGGAATCGACTGCCGGGTCTTGCGACACAACCCCGGCAAGTCATCGATAACGATCTGAATCCCGCGCATCGTCTTCACTTCCGTATGACCCGGCGCGACATGCACGCGAATGCCCAATTGCAGGTACATCAGCTGTTGCATGCGTTCCAGGTCGGGCAGGCTTTGCAGGTTTTCGAGGCGTTCGAGCAGGCGTTTTTCTTCCTGGCGGGTCAGGTTCAGGATGCGTGCATCGGCGCCGGGAAGGTCGAGCAGTTGCTCACGATTGCAGTCGCAGGCGCCGGGTGGGCAGGGTTGGCGAATCGTCATGCAGTCTCCCTCCCGTTACCGGCGCCGGCGGCTTACCAGGTCAGATGGACCCCAAGGCTTTCCAGCTCTTTCCAGTACTCAGGATAGGTCTTGCCGACGCAGTCCGGGTCTTGAATCCTGATGCCTGAAACCTTCAGGCCCGCCAAGGCAAAGCACATCGCGATGCGGTGGTCGGCGTGGGTGTCGATCAGCGCGTTGCACGTAGTGCCCGCCAGGGCCGGATCGCTGGCCACCAGCAAGTCATCACCTTCAATGGTCGCCAGCCCCGGACGGATTTCATTCAGGCCGTCATGCAGTGCCTGCACCCGATCACATTCCTTGACCCGCAGGTTGGCCAGTTCCGTGAAACGTACCGGCGTGTTGTTGAACGCGGCCAGTACGGCGAGGGTCGGGATTGCGTCCTGCATCTGCGAGCCGATGACCACCGGCTGCATCTGCGGGAACTGCGCGATCACTGCCTGGGCCTTGGCATCGGGCTGGGTGAAGTCCTGCGGGGCGACACCGAGGTCGATGCGGCCACCGGTCAATACTTCGGCAGCCCACAAATAGGTGGCGGCGGAAGCATCAGGCTCGATCAGGTAGTCGTGGGCGGTGTAGCCGGTCGGGGCCACGCGCCAGGTGCTTTCATCAACGATGTCTACCTGGGCACCAAAGGCGCGCATGCAGTCCAGGGTCAGGTCGACATAGCCACGGGCGCCAATGTCCTTGCCGGTCAACGCCACTTCAATCGGCGCTTCGCCGCACGCCGCCAGCATCAACAGCGCCGACACGTACTGGCTCGACAGGCCGCCGTCGATCTCGAAACGTTTGGCTTGCACGCGGCCAGTGCCATGGACGGTCACGGGTGGGCAACCGGTAGGGCTGTCGACCTGGATGCCATTCTGGCCGAGGGTCGCCAGCAGCGGGCCGATCGGGCGTTTTTGCATGTAGGCGTCGCCGTCCAGCACCACGGTGCCTTGTACGGTGGCCACGGCGGCAGTGAGGAAGCGCATCGCCGTGCCGGCGTTGCCGAGGAACAGTGGTTGCGCCGGCAACTGCAGCTTGCCCAGGCTGGTGACGACGAATGTGGTGTCGTCCGGTTCATCGATCACCACGCCCATCTGCCGCAGGGCCACCGACATGTGGCGGGTGTCATCGCTTTTCAACGCGCCGCTCAAGCGGCTGGTGCCCTTGGCCAGGGCCGCCAGCAGCAAGGCACGGTTGGTAATGGATTTGGAGCCGGGGGGCGCTACCTTGCCGTTCAATGGAAAGTTGGGCGGTGTAACGGTCACGGTTTTCTGCGAACTCAAGGTACAAGGCTCCTGCTTCAAGGCGGGTGGCGTTTGGCGGACACGAATAATCGGCCAAACACGCTACCGTTGTCGAGGGTGGATCTACGCCTCCAGCCCTGCCACCGGCTTCCAGCCGGCGAGTGGCGTCAGGAAATGCAGCTCAAAGCGCCGCTCGCTGAACGCCCAACGCCCTTGCCGGCGTTCGAAACGGTCGTGATAAAGACCGCTGATTTGCACCTGCCCCATCTCGTTATGGGCGCACAGGCAATCCACCGCAACCCTCGCGCCGGCGGTATCGCCGCTGATGTCGATCAGCGGGTTAGCCATCCAGTGGTGCATATGCGGCATGGCTGCCCAATTGAGGTGGGCTGAAGCAATGATCGCTGCGACGCCGTCATGGCAGCCGAACGCGGCACCGAGGTCCAGCCGTGCGTCGTCGTGCCAGATGCTGCGCAGCAGCGTTTCGTCGCGGGAGTCGAAGGCGTGGGCGTACTCACTGATCAGGCGCTCGAGGGCGAAGCGGATTTCCAGGTGTTCCACGCGGCTAATTAGGTCGGTCATGACAGGAGCCTTTTCTGAGGAAAATCGGTGGAGAGGGACAGCGAGCGCCAGCGTTCAAGATCGGCGTGGACCTGGCCCAGTTTTGCCTCGACAACGCTGACTGCATCGCTGCCAGCGACGAAGCGCAAGGGCGGCGCTGCCAGGGCCGCCAATTGCACAACCGCCAGGCCTAGCCGGTCCGGGTCACCGATTTGCCGGTGATTACGAGCCTCGAAGACCGCCAGCGTGCGCGCACGAAATTCGGCGTAATCCTCAAGTGCCCGTGTGCCGAGCTTGAGCATTCGGCTGTCGAGAAAGTCAGTACGAAACGCCCCGGGCTCCAACAGCGTCAGGCGGATGCCGAACTCGGCGACTTCCTCGGCCAGGGCCTCGGAAAACCCTTCAATCGCAAACTTCGACGCCGAATACATCGAGGCCCCTCGCACGCCCTTGAAGCCGCCATTGGACGACATCATCACCAGGTGGCCGCTGCGCTGGCGGCGCATCACCGGCAGCACCGCGCGGGTGACGTTGAAGGTGCCGAACACGTTGGTGGCGAACTGGCGCTCGATGGCCTCGGGTTCGACTTCCTCGAAAGGCCCGAACTGTCCGTAGCCGGCGTTATTGACCAGCACATCGATGCGTCCGAATCGTGCGATGGCTGCGGCCACCACCGTTTGGGCCTGTTGCTCATCGCGGATGTCCAGGGCGGCGGTCATCACTTGGTCGCCGCTGTAGGTTTGATCCAGGCGGGCCAGGTCAAGGTCGGTGGCCACCACCTGGTCGCCGTGGTCCAGCGCCGCGCGGGCGATGCCGGCACCCAGGCCGCCAGCGCTGCCGGTAATCATCCAGACCCGGCTCATAGCGGCATCTCGCTGCTGATCCAGTCGAGGATCGAGCTATGACGCGGCGCCCAACCCAGCTCGGCACGCGCACGCTTGGCCTTGACCCGGCTATTGGTGCCGAAGGTGTAATGCACGTGAATCGGGTCCCAATGTCGCTCGGCTTCTTCGGCCGGCCATGACTGCACCGCGCCGAGGTTCATGCGCTCGGCCAGTGCGGCGGCCATATCGATAAACGACGCTTCACCGTTCTCCAGAAAATAAAACGCGCCGGCCGGGGCTTTTTCCACGGCCAACAGGAACAGTTGCGCAACGTCATCAATGTGCACGTTGGACCAGCGATTGACCCCGCGCCCAACGATACGCATCACTCCGGTTTCCCGGGCGCGGGCCATCAGGAATGGCAGCTGGAAGCTGTGATCGGTCAGGCCATGGCCCACGCCATAGATATTGCTCGGGCAGATCACCACGCTGCGAATGCCCAGGTTGGCGGCGGCCATCATGCGCAGGTCGATGTCGTAGCGGGCCTGCTTGGGGGGCTCGATGATGAAGGGCGTGTCTTCGTCGAAGATGTGTTCGGACAAGGTATTACCCAGCGCGTCATCGCCGATGATGCTGGAGCCGCTGGTGTGGATCAGCAATTTGCCGGAACCCCGCAGCGCCTCGATAAACGCGTCGACGGCGCCGGCGTGGTCGCTGTTGGCGGCATCGAAAACGGCATCGGCCTGTCGAGCTTCGTCGATCAGTAATTGGCGGTCATCCAGGCTGCCGATCACTGGAGTGATGCCCTTGGCTTGCAGGCGTTCGGCTTTCTGCGGGTCCCGCAGCAGGCCGCGCACGCTGTGCCCTTGGGCAATCAAGTGATGGGCGACGCTGCCGCCGACGAAACCATTGGCACCGGTAAGGAAAATCTTCATGGGTAAAAGCCTGTGGCTGGGGAACGAGCCACCACCATAGGCTTGAACAATTAGCGGAAAAACAGGCTTCAGTTCTGTTTAGAATGGACTCCAGAGTCCTTAATGGGTAAGCGTATGGAAAGCCTGAATGCCATCGGCGTATTTGTTGCGGCGGCGGAAGCCCGCAGCTTTGTCGGCGCGGGCAGGGCGCTGGGCATCTCGGCGTCGGCGGTGAGCAAGAGCATTGCCCGGCTGGAGGCAAAGTTTGGTGTGCGGCTGTTCCATCGCAGCACCCGCAGCATCACCCTCACGGCCCAGGGCACGCAGTTTGTCGAGCGCTGCCGGCGGGTACTCGCGGAACTGGAAGTGGCGGGTGAAGAACTGTCGCAAACCCTTACCGCGCCCCAGGGACCGCTGCGGGTTGGCCTGCCGATGATTGCCCGGCCGTTCCTGGGGATGTTCGGTGAGTTCCAGGCGTTGTACCCGCAGATCCAGCTGGACCTGGATTTCAACGATCGCTTGGCGGACGTGATCGCCGAAGGTTTCGATGCAGTGATCCGCAGCGGGGCGCCGAAGGATTCGGGGTTGTCGGCACGCCCACTGGGCACTTATCGAATGTTGGTCGTTGGCTCCCCGGATTATCTGGCTCGGAACGGAACGCCGCGTTGCCCGGAAGACCTGCACGCACATCGCTGCATCCATTTCCGCTTTCCTGCCTCCGGCAAACTCCAGGCCTGGCAGATGCGCCGTGACGAGCGCGCGCTTGAACTTGAGCTGCCGCGCTCGATGATCTGCAATTCGGTGGAAGGGCGCATGGAGCTCGCCGTGCAAGGCCAGGGCCTGACTTATGCAGCGGACTTCGTGGTGCGCGACGCGTTGGCAGACGGGCGTCTGGTGGAGGTGCTCGGGGATTACACCTGGGAGGGTGGCCAATTCAACCTGCTGTGGCCGTCGGGGCGACAGGTGCCGCCCAAGCTGCGGGTGTTTATCGAGTTTATTGTTGCGAACATGCCGTTGGTGCGTGGAGCGCCTTAGCCCGGCATCGCACTGGTTAAACCACCACTGGTCGACATTTCCCATGTTGATGTCGATTAAGCGCCTGATGGATCGACTACAAGCACAACAACCCGTCGAATCAGGAGAGTGATCATGTCTTACGTAGATGGCTGTGTGATCGCGGTGCCCACCGCAAAACGCGAACAATTCATCCAGCATGCCAAGGCCGCCGCCGTGGTGTTCAAGGAGCATGGCGCGCTGAATATCGTTGAATGCTGGGGCGATGATGTGCCCCAAGGGCAGGTGACCTCGTTCCCGATGGCGGTCAAGCTCAAGGACGATGAGACCGTGGTGTTTTCCTGGATCGTGTGGCCGTCACGCCAGGTGCGTGATGCCGGGATGAGTAAGGTGATGGAAGACCCGCGCCTGAAGGCGGACGTCAATCCGATGCCGTTTGATGGGCAGCGGATGATCTATGGCGGGTTTGAGATGATCCTCAACACTTGAGGCCAGGTGTTAACGGACGGCAGCTGTAGTCCGATCGCCTGATGCAGGGTAGGACCGACGACACCTGCGGTGCAAGACCAGTACGAAAACTCCGCAAAACAAGGACATGACGCGATTTGTCTGACAGAACCGTCGGGTAGACAACCCGGCGGGGTGGGCTAAGTTCAAGGCGCTTCCCATGACGGGAGGTCTTCAATCAAGGAGTGACTGAAATGAACAAACCCCAGACTCAACTCAAGCATGGTCGCGTCGTGACCCCGGCCAGCCGTGGCGCGGTAGCGGTAGAACGCGGGCTGCTGGAAGGCTGGCAAGTCAACGAAATGGAAGGCGGCAAGAACTTCCCGGCCCTCAACGCAGGCCCGTTTCCGGCACCTTACGAAACCGACGATCAAAGTGTCACGCCACCCGCTGACGGGCACATCCTCAGCGGCGGCAAAACCGACGCCCGCGACTGCGTCAACTTCACCGACGAAGAAATGGGTAAAAAGCTCAACACCCCGTTTAACTGGCCGTTACTGAATGTTGAAGCCGGCCAGGTGTTCAAGGTGCAGTGGGCTTACACCGCCGCGCACGTAACCCGAGGCTATCGCTGGTTGATCACCAAGGACGGTTGGGACCCCAAGCAGCGCATCAGCCGCGCTCAACTGGAGGCCAAGCCTTTCTTTGAGGACTTCTACACCCAGGTGCCGTATTACCAGCACTCGGCAGAATTGAAGGCCAAGGTTGAACATCAAGTGACATTGCCCAAGGGCAAGAAGGGCCGGCATGTGCTGGTGTTGATGTGGATCGTGGCCAATACCGGCAATGCGTTCTATCAGGCGTTTGACGTCGATTTCAACTAGCGGCAACTGAACCTGGAGGAACAACATAATGTGGCGAGGGAGCTTGCTCCCGCTGGGCTGCGGAGCAGCCCCAAAAAATCAGGGGCGCTTCGCACCCCAGCGGGAGCAAGCTCCCTCGCCACAGGTGTTGCGTTCAGCACAAGATCAATCAGCGTTGGGCCAACCAGTAGTCGTGCAACGCGCGGGCGGCCGGTTCGATAGCGGCTACTCGTTGCTGATGGGCATCAACATCCAGGTCTGCCGGCAGTTCGAAGTTGTCCTGCTCGGCGCACCAGGAAATCTTCTCCAGTTGCCCGGCCTGTTCGGCGGGCAGCTCTGGCCAGTTGCCAATGGCGGCGCCACGGATATAGCCAAAGCACCATTCTTCCGCCAGGGTCAGTGGCTGGTCCTGATGCTCGGTTTCTTCGAAACGCGCTTTAAAGCCTTGGGCATCGGTCGCCAGTTGCGTGGCGATGGCGTTCATATGCCGCACGCACAGTTCAAGGAACTGCCCGGCTTCTTCCGGGCTTTCCCAATCCGGGTTCTGCCCACCAAAGATCCCCGGGAACCATTCGGCAACGTCCACTTGGGCAGGGCTTGAAACCAGTGCGGTGAAGTAGCCGTCAAGCTCGGCCAGGTTCAGCACCGAATGGTCGTCGCCGTACTTGAGCAGGGTTTCGTCGATGAACTCGAAATCGGCGGGGGCGAGGGGTTGGTCGTGCATGGGCATATCCTTTGTGCGTAGAACGCCGCTGATGGGGCGGCTTAAAGCGCGGAGGATGGCGCGTGTCGGGGTTTTAATCCAGCTTCTTCAACGCTTTTCCCACATGACGCACAGCTTGCTCATGCACATCGAACCCGCCACCGCGAGGATGATCGGCACCAGGAAGTCATGGTCGATGCGGGTGAATTCCGCCACCAGTACAATCGCCGTCAACGGCATGCTCATGCTCGATGCCAGGAACGCCGCCGCACCGATGATCGCGAACGCCCCCAGGGGCACGCCGGGCCACAGCAGGTTCCAGGCGCCACCGAGGATGATCGCGAGCAACGCGCCGTTGGCCAGCGCCGGGGTCAACAGGCCACCTTCGGCACCGGCGCGCAGGCTGCTGGCGGTGATCAGCACCTTGACCACCAGCAGCACGGCGGCCAGGGCGATGGTCAGCTCGTTGTCGAAGCCCAACTGCGCCGGGCCCTTGCCGTTGCCGAGGATTTGCGGCAGGAAAATCGCCAGGCCGCCAATGATGGTGAAGTTGATCAGCGACAGCACCGGCAGCCGCCAGCCCCGGGCGGCGTTGCTGCGGGCTGCGCCGGTCAGGCGGGTGAATCCGTAGGCGGCGAGGCCAAACACCGGGCCGCAGATCAATGCCCAAGCGATCAGACCCGGGCTGAGCACAAAGTGCGGCACCACGTATTGCGCCTCAGCCCCCAGGCCGATCCAGGCCACTGACGCGCCGATGGCCGAGGTGACCAACGCGATCACCGCCGCCGGCCAACTGAACACGCCCACCAACACTTCGAGCACAAACACCGCGCCCCCCAGCGGCACGTTGTACACCGCCGCCAATCCGGCACCCGCGCCGCAGGCAACAATCAACCGATGCATGTCCGGCGCCAGCCGCGCCCGCTGTGATAACCAGGTGGCGGCCAGTGCGCCGACTTCCCGTGGCGCCACTTCACGGCCCAAGGGCGAGCCGAGGGCCACAGTGACGATTTGCAGCACGGCGTGGGCGAGGGTGGTCTTGGGCGGCATGATCGGCGCGTCGGCCGAGACCGCTTGCTTGATGCTCACCAAGGGGCGGCCATAACGGTAGATCAACCACCAACCCACGCCGGCTATCAGGCCGCAGGTGATCAGCACCAACACCCGGCGTTCGGGGGCGGCGGCGGTGACGCCGAGCAAAAAGGTTTCATGGCTGATCAGGCTGTCGAGGCTGTAGCCGTAGGCCAGGTGCTGAATGCCGTGCAACAGCAAGGCGAGGAGCATGCCGCCCAGGCCGGCGCCGATGCCGGTAAAGATGACGACAAGGGCAAGAGTCAGCAGCGAACGGGTTTTTGAGGGCATGAAGGGTCCAGGGAGCCGGGTTTTCGAGCCCGATTCTATAGCGCAATGGTGACGCCATAGCCCCGAGATGTAATGCAACTGCGCGAACTGGCCTTCCACAACATTGCATTACGTTCAGATTACTTTAACGGCCCGGCCAATTGCCTGAATCGGACCTGTCGGCTTGCCGGTTTTCGATCCGCCCGGATTTTCCAGGGTCAGCTCAAACAGCTGGTTCGGCGCCAGTGGCGGGAGTTTGTCCAGCGGCACCGACAACGTCTGCCCGGGCTTGACCAAGCCCAGCGACACGGGGCCTTGCCAGTCTTCGCCCTTGGTCCAGAACTGCAAGGTCTTGCCCGCCGGCACTTCCATGACGCCCAGTGGAATCAGCTGGATTTCCTGAGTGTTACTCGCCTGGATCACCCAGCCCGGCGCCTGGTTTTGCGGGGCTACCAGCACCACCACATAAGCGGTCGGGTTGATGGCAGCCGTGCGGGTCAGTAGCAGCGTCGCCAACACCAGGCTTGCCGCGATGCCGGCACCGGCCAGCCCGCGCCACAGGGCCAGCCGGTTCCACCACCAGACGGGCGAATCGTGAGTGGCTGAATGCCCCAGGCTGCGCTCGATGCGTCGCCATAAGTACACCGACGGCGTTGCGGGCGCGGCCTGCTCCGTCAATGGCAGCAGGCGCTGCTCCCAGGCCTGCACCGCTGCGCGCAACGCGGTGTCGGTTGCCAGGCGTTGTTCCACCTCGGCACGCTGCTCGGCGGGCAAGGTGCCGAGCACATATTCGCTGGCCAGTTCATCGATGCTGTTCATGCCATGCACTCACGCAATGCCGCGAGGCTGCGTTTGATCCACGCTTTCACGGTGCCCAATGGGGTGCCGAGTTTGTGCGCGATTTCGCTGTGGGAATAACCGTCTACATACGCATGCAGGATGCAGTTGCGGCGGGCCGGGTCGAGTTGTTCGAGGCAACTGTAGATCCGCCCCGAGCGCGCCTGATAGTCGAAGGTGTCGGTGTGCTCTGCGCTTTCATGCTCTTCGCTGAGGGGCACTTCGCGTCCATTGCTGCGCACGGCATTCAGCGCCAGGTGCCGGGTCACGCTGTACACCCAGCCGCGGGCCGAGCCCTTGTGCGGGTCAAAGCTGGCGGCGCCCTTCCAGATCTTGATAAAGGCGTCATGCACGATGTCTTCGGCGACCGTCTTGTCGCGCACGATGCGCAATGCGACTCCCAGCAGCCGGCTGCTTTCCTGTTGGTACAGTCGGCGCAAGGCCGGTTGTTCGCCACCGGCGCAGGCCAGCAGGCAGGCTTCATAATCAAAATCGGCTTCAGGCAAAGACAGGGCTTCCTGGTGGATGCCCCGGCGGTAAGCCCGGGGCGCTTTCGCAGCAGCGTAGACGAGTTTGGTTAATTGGCCGCCCAGAAGATGTAGTCAGCCTGGTACTTCACCACTGCCTGCTTGCCCTTGTTGGCCGCGGTGCATTCGGTGCTCGGAGCCACGCCACCCTTGAGGGCGACCCGCTGAATGTAGGCGACGCCACTCATCGCGCCCTTGCCTTCGGCGGGGTTGGCCTTGACCAGTTGATAGGGCAGGTTGCCGGGGCTGGACGGCGCCACCGCCAACTGGGTGCCGGTGACTTTCGAACCGTCCTTGGCCTGCCAGGTGGCCGGCGGGCCGAAGTAGCTGCCGACCTGCTGGCCATTGCGGTCATTGAGCACGGCCTTGGGCCCGACGAAAAACCATTCGGTCTGGCCGGCAGCGTTGGCCTTGTCGCGGCACTCGTAAGTGATTTCGCCGACCCCGGTGGTTTCCATTGCCACCTTGTGACCGTCCGGCACTTTGATGCTGTCGGGTAAACCGGTCTGGGCAAAGGCGGTCGGTGCAGCGGCAAGCAGGCAGGTCACACAGAACAGGGCTTTGGCGTTCATCGGTGTCTCTCCGTAGGGGCAGCAAGGCGCTGCTACCTGTACTACCCACGACACGCGAAAACGGATGCAGCGATTAGAAAATAAATCGCCAAGGGCGCACACTGTGGCCCCCCGCACTACCAGAGGAGAGATTGGCAATGACCGGTGTTCACACGTCTGCTCAACAGGGTTTCTCTACTCAGGCCGTCACGTACGCCCAAGGCCGGCCTGACTATCCACGGCAACTCACGGGTTGGCTGACCGATGCCCTGCAAATCAATCCCCAGTCCACGGTCATCGACCTGGGGGCCGGCACTGGCAAGTTCACCCGCTTGCTCAGCACCGTGGCGCCAACGTTGATTGCGGTCGAGCCGGTGGAGGCGATGGGCGCGCAGTTGAAGAAACTGCTGCCGGATGTGCGCCTGCTGTCGGGCACCGCCGAAGCCATCCCCCTTGAAGCGGCCACCGCCGATGCGCTGGTGTGCGCCCAGGCATTCCACTGGTTCTCCACGGAAGCGGCCCTGGCGGAAATTCACCGGGTGCTCAAGCCGGACGGCCGCCTTGGGTTGATCTGGAATGTGCGGGATGAGTCGGTGGACTGGGTTGCGGCGATCACCGAGATCATCACGCCCTACGAGGGTGACACCCCGCGTTTTCACACCGGGCGATGGCGTGAGGCGTTCACCGGTGAATATTTCTCCGCCCCCGAAATGACCTGCTTCCCCTACAGCCATGTGGGCAGCCCCCAGGAAGTGATCATGGATCGCTTCCTCTCCGTGAGCTTTATTGCAGCGCTACCGCCGGCGGAAAAAGCACGGGTCACCGAGCAGTTGCAGGCGCTGATCAATACGCATCCGGCGTTGCGCGGTCGTGAGACGGTCGCCTTCCCGTATCAGACCCAGGCCTACCGCAGCCAGCGACTGGCCAGAAAGGCATAAAGTCAGAACGTTTTGATATAAGTGGTTATAAGAAAAATCGCTATGCTGCGGCCAGAATTTTATAAGGCCGCAGGTAGTTGTAATGGATGTAGGTAATTTTGGTTTCTCGATTGCTGGCCTGATTGTTGGATTTATCGTGGGTATGACCGGTGTCGGCGGTGGTTCGTTGATGACGCCGATCCTGCTCTGGTTCGGCATCAACCCGGCCACCGCCGTGGGCACCGACCTGTTGTATGCCGCCATCACCAAGTCGGGTGGTGTGCTGGTCCACAGCAAGAATCGCAACATCGACTGGACCATCACCGGCTGGTTGACCCTGGGCAGCGTACCTGCGGTATTGCTGACCTTGTGGTTCCTCAAGAGCCTGGACACTGATCCGGCGGCCTTGAACGCGGTCATCAAGCAATCCCTGGGCGTGGTGTTGCTGCTGACGGCCACGGCGATCCTGTTCAAGAACAAGCTGTTGGCCTTCGCCCAGCGGCATGCCGGCGACGACTACAAGATGGCGCCGCGCAACCTCAATGCGCTGACCATCGTTACCGGCGCGATCCTCGGCACCATGGTTGCCCTGACCTCCATCGGCGCCGGCGCCCTGGGCACCGTGGCGCTGTTTATCCTGTACCCGTTCCTGGCTACCAAGCGCCTGGTGGGCACTGAAATCGCCCACGCCGTGCCGCTGACCCTGGTCGCAGGCCTCGGCCACGCGAGCATGGGCAACATGGACTGGACCCTGCTGGGCTTCCTGTTGCTGGGCTCGCTGCCGGGGATTTATGTCGGCAGCCACATGGCCGGCAAGGTCCCGGACGGGATATTGCGTCCTTGCCTGGCGTTCATGCTGGTGATGATTGGCTTCAAGCTGGCGCTTTAACGCGCTGGCCCATTGCCGATCTGCCATACAAACGGCGGCTCGGTGCCATTGATCACCCAGTCGCCGACAATCCGCGCCTTGTAGATCACCGGGTTGTGGGACGACACCGTCCGTGCGTTGCGCCAATGCCGATCGAGGGCTTTGCCCTGGCGCACATCCGAAGCCCCCAGCGCGTTGAACAGTTCAGTGGTGGCGCGCTGGATCAGTTCCGAGACCACCACCTGCGCCGTGGCTGACTCAATCTCGGCCGCCACGTTGGCTTCGCGCTCGACGGCATCGTCCCCACCAAACCGCGCCACATAAGCCCGCTGCGCCGGAACCGCGGCCTTCAGCGCGCTGGCTTCGGCCGCATACACCAGTGCTGCGACTTCGCCCACCACCTGCTGTATCTGCGAGTCCTGGCTCACATGGGCTGCATTGCCGTGGCTGTAGATCCGCTTGCGGCTGCGCACCTGATGCGCCACATCCTTGAGGGCCGCGCGGCCGATACCGGCCAGGGTGGCGAGCAGTACCAACTGGTAGAACGCAGTCTGGTATTTAAAGCGGGTAGCAAAGTCGATGACGTTTTCTGCCTCCACCACCGCATCGGTAAAACGCGAGGTACCGCTGCCGGTGGTGCGTTGGCCAAAGCCGTCCCAGTCATCGCTTTGCACCACGCCGGGCTGGCGGGTGCGGGTGGCGGCAATCACGTCGCCGCCGGTGTCGCTGCGTTGGGCGTAGACATCGATCCAGTCGGAAAACAGGCTGCCGGTGCTGTAGAACTTCTCACCGTTGAGTTTCCATTTATCGCCGTCGGGGCTGACTTGAGTGACGACATCGCCGATGGCCACGCTGCCGATTTCGGTCCAGGCGCAGCCGACGATGTCACCGTCGACAAAGCGTTTGAACCAGATGTCCCGCGCTGCGCCAGGTGCGGCGTTCAGGCGGTCTTCGGCAAACGCGAAATGCCCACGCAGGGCCTGGGGCACGTTGGAGTCGGCTTCGGCGAGCTCGATCAGCAGTTCAAACAGCTGGGGCAGGGAAGCGCCGCCACCGCCGTATTCCACCGGAACGCGCACAGCGCCAAAGCCGGCTTGCTTGAGCCATTGGATCGGCTCGTAGGGCAGGGCGCGGGTGTGTTCGCGTTCTACGGCACCCTCGGCGATGCGCTGGAAAATCGGGCGGAAGCGTTCGGCCAGGGCGTGATAATCGACGCCGGTGGACAGTGGATTGATCACGTGGTGTTCGGTCATGGGGACGGTTCCTGGGCAGTTGGACAATGGAGCTATTGCACGGTCCATGCCGGGTGCCAACGACCGTGTTTGCGGGCGCGGGGCGGATTCAACTGTTGCTGCGGCAACAGCAAAACGACAAACCACTGCAATCCATGACACCTTCCCGCAGGTTGCTTTTCGCCCATTTCCGCGCGCCAGGCCACTTGGGCCGGGCTTCTCACGGTCACTGGCACAGTTGCTGCTCCCTACGCTGTACATGCCAATCCGCGAGGTACAGTCCGATGAGTCAGCAAGCCGTTAAATTTGCCTACTGGGTGCCCAACGTCAGTGGGGGGCTGGTGGTCAGCAAGATCGAACAGCGCACCCACTGGGGCATCGACTACAACCGTAAGCTGGCGCAGTTGGCCGAAGAAGCCGGCTTCGAATACGCCCTGACGCAGATTCGCTTCACCGCCGGTTATGGCGCTGAATACCAGCATGAGTCCGTCGCGTTCAGCCACGCGTTGCTGGCGGCCACCACCAAGCTCAAGGTAATCGCGGCAATCCTGCCCGGCCCTTGGCAACCGGCGCTGGCGGCCAAGCAGCTGGCAACCATCGACCAACTCACCAACGGCCGCGTCGCCGTGAATATCGTCAGCGGCTGGTTCAAGGGTGAGTTCCAGGCCATCGGCGAACACTGGCTGGAGCACGACGAGCGTTATCGCCGCTCCGAGGAATTCATTCGCGCCCTGAAAGGCATCTGGACCCAGGACAACTTCACCTTCCGCGGTGATTTCTACCGCTTCGACAACTACAGCCTCAAGCCCAAGCCACTGGGCGAACCGCATCCGGAAATCTTCCAGGGCGGCAGTTCACGAGCGGCGCGGGACATGGCCGCGCGGGTATCGGACTGGTACTTCACCAACGGCAACACCCCGGAAGGCATCAAGGCCCAGGTGGACGATATTCGTGCCAAGGCCGCTGCCAACCACCATTCGGTGAAAGTCGGGGTCAACGCGTTTGTGATCGCCCGCGACACCGAGGAAGAAGCCCGCGCCGTGCTCGCGCAAATCATCGAGCAGGCCGACCCGGAAGCCGTCAATGCGTTTGGCGACGCGGCGAAGCAGGCGGGCAAGGCATCGCCGGAAGGCGAGGGCAACTGGGCCAAGTCGACCTTTGAGGATCTGGTGCAATACAACGACGGCTTCAAGACCAACCTGATCGGCACCCCGCAACAGATCGCCGAGCGCATCGTCGCCTTGAAAGCGGTCGGCGTGGACCTGGTGCTGGCGGGCTTCCTGCATTTCCAGGAAGAAGTCGAGTACTTCGGCCAGCGCGTGTTGCCGCTGGTGCGCGAGCTGGAAGCCAAGGCCGGGATCAAGCAAGTCGCCTGAACACCACCACCGCCGCACGCAATTTGTTGTTGCCGAACCGGCACATTCGCTCGAACTCTCCGTGGCTGACCGGCAGGTGCTGGCAGTCCATGGGTTGGCGGTGCTGGCTGTGGTCGACGTCCGGGTCATGCAGGTAGACGAAGTCTTCGTCGCAGTCGGTGACGATCACCCAATGGGGCGATTTGGAGCGGGTCAGCCGGTAGCTGCTGATCAACACCAGCGGCTGCCCGCCGTCGCGCAGCACCTGGGGTAGATCCAGCGGGCCGCCGAGTACTCGCTCAACGTCACTCAAGGCCAACTCTTCCTCGAAGGCGTCATGCACCAAGCGCATGACGTCTTTTTTATGCGCATCACGCACTCCGTCGAGAAACAACGGCCCGCTGACGTTGACCTGCATGCGTACCCGAAAGCCCCGGCGCCAGGCGGCAAGTGCCAGGCCTTGGGGGCTGCAACCGCCATGGCCGGCGGTCATGAACACGGTGGTTGCTTCGCGCCAGATTTGCAGTTCTTCCCGGCGCTGGGCCACACGCGCAGGTTCCAGGGCACCCATGGCCATCAGCAAACTGGCGGCGCCACAGGTGAAGTCGGTGGTCTGTTGGTAATAGGGCACGCTCAAGGCTCGCGCGTCCTGGTGCTGGAGGATGCGTTTCTCCAGGCGCAGTGCCGGGGCGTGGTCTTCGTAGTAGTCGTTGATCAGGGCAAAGCGCCGGTAGCCGTTGCGCTCGTACAGGGCGATGGCGCCGGGGTTGTCGGTGCGCACTTCCAGGCGCAGGTAGGCGCAGTCATGTTCTACGGCGCAGGCTTCGATGCGCGTCAGCAGTTGCTTGCCCAGTCCCAGGCCCCGGGAGGTCTCGGCGATGGCGATGGAATACAGGCGCGCCAAGGAGGTGCCCCGGTGGAACAGCACCAAGGCGTAGCCCAGCAAATCGTCATCTTTTTCTGCCACCAGCAGTTGCCCGTGGGCGCGGCTGACCATCCACTGGAAGCTGCGGGTGGAGAGCCGGTCCGTGGTGAAACAGTGCTGTTCCAATGCCACCAATGCAGGCACGTCATCGGGTGTTGCAACGCGAAAGGAAAGAGCCATGTGACCGCCGTAAAAGTTGCGTAACGAAACGGGACTTCTCTAAAAGATCGTGCTTAATAGAAAAGGTCTAGTTCTCTAAAGCGGATCAATCAATATGTCAGCGGTACAAGGTCATTGGCGTGAAGTATCCGAGCAAACAGTGGCGGCGACAATAACTTCCAACGGTTATTTTTCCAGCCCTCCCAAGAGTGCAAGTCAAGTCGTGATCATTGTCGAGCGCAAGGAAGACTGGGCGTCGTACTTTCCCAGCGAAGACATCGTCACCGCCCAGGAATACCTTGAGCAAACCCGGGAAAGCGAGACGGGCAAGCGGGTCCAGGTGATCAACCTGTGCCGCAGCTACAAGTACCTGGGGCACGGTTACTACTGCTCGCTGCTGGCCGAGGCGCGGGGCCACAAGGTGATTCCGTCGGTGCGCACCATCAGCGAGTTGACCAAAAAATCACTGTATGGCCTGGCCCTGGATGACCTGGATAAAACCCTCGACAAAGCCTTGAGTCACCATCTCTACAGCAACACCGAAGGCTTCACCCTGACACTTTACTTTGGCCGAACCAATATTGAACCCTTGCAGGATTTGGCCCGTCAGTTGTTTGAAGCGTTCCCTTGTCCAATCCTGTTAGTTGAGTTTCGCAAGAATAACGGCTGGCACATCGAAGGCATCAAGTCTGGCGTATTGCACAAGTTGCGCGATGACCAGGAAGATCAGTTTGCCAACGCGCTGGACAACTTCAGCCGCAAGATTTGGCGCCAACCGCGCTCCCGACGTTTGGCCCGCTACGACCTGGCGATCCTGCATGACCCGCAGGAACAATTGCCGCCATCCAACGCCCGCGCTCTCGAGAACTTTGTACGCGTCGGCAAGGGCCTGGGCATCGATGTGGAACTGATCGAACGCAAGGACTACGCCCGCCTGGCCGAATACGACGCCTTGCTGATCCGCGAGACCACCAGCGTCGACAACCACACCTACCGCTTCGCCAAAAAGGCCGAGAGCGAAGGGCTGGTGGTGATGGACGACCCTGCGTCGATCCTGCGCTGCACCAACAAGGTCTACCTCACCGACCTGCTGAAAAGCCACCAGTTGGGCATGCCCGCCACCGAAATTCTCTACAAGGAACGACCCGAAGACTTTGAACGGGTGGGCGAGCGCCTTGGCTTCCCGCTGGTGCTGAAGATCCCCGACGGGTGTTTCTCCCGTGGCGTGATCAAGGTCGAAAGCCAGCAAGCGCTGCTGACCGCCACCGCGGAACTGTTCGAGCATTCAGTGTTGCTGCTGGCCCAGGAATTTTTCTACACCGAGTACGACTGGCGCATCGGCGTCCTCAACCGCAAACCGATCTTTGCCTGCCAGTACTTCATGTCCAAGGGCCATTGGCAGATCTACAATCACAAGGCCATCGGCCAGGATATCAATGGCGAGTGCTGCACCCTGGCGGTTCACGAAGCCCCCAAGGCCGTGGTGGAACTGGCGGTAAAAACCGCCAACCTGATCGGCGACGGCCTGTACGGCGTCGACCTCAAGCAATCCGGCGACAAGGTGGTGGTGATCGAGGTCAACGACAACCCCAACATGGACGCCGGTATCGAAGATGCCTACCTGCAAGACGACTTGTATTCCCTGGTACTGGAAGAATTCGTACGACGCCTGGAGTTGAAGCGTCAAGGCCAGGTGTGGTGACGCGCGATGATCCAGCGCTTTGAATTAACCGATGGCAAGTTGTACAACAGCCTGGGGGACGGCGGGGATGTCTTGCTGTTCAGCAATCCGGACCCCCACGAGCGCAAGTACCTGCGCGACTGCTACAAGCTTGATGAGCACGCCCTGGCCTCGGCGCTCGACCCGGACGAAGTGTCCCGCATCGAGTTCCACCCCGATAACCTGTTCCTGATCTGGAAGCGCCCGGAAAACTATTCCGGCGGCGGCAACCTGGTGTTTGAAGTGTCGTCCTGCGGCCTGCTGTTTTCCGGGGACCAACTCTTGGTGATCGCCACCGACGACAGCCAACTCTCCGGGCTGGGCTCACGCCGGCCGTTACGCACGCCACTGGATGTGTTGCTGGACCTGCTGCTCAACAACATCCACCACTACCTGGGCCACCTCAAGGTGATCAAGATGGTCGCGCGGGAGTTGCAGCAGCAGTTCAACGCATCGATGAGCAACCGCCACCTGATGCAGATGTTCAACCTCAGCGAAAGCCTGATCTATTACATCAACGCCTTGCACAGCAACGGCGCGGTGCTGACGCGCCTGCGTAACCATGGGGAAAAGGAGCATTTCAGCGCTGAGACCCTGGGCCTGATCGATGACCTGATCATCGAGAACAACCAGTGCTACAAGCAGGCAGAGATTTACTCCAACGTGTTCTCCGGGCTGATCGATGCCCGGGGCAACCTGATGAACAACAGCATGAACAACCTGCTGCGCAAGCTGACGTTGATCAACGTGGTGTTCCTGCCGCTGAACCTGATTGCGAGTGTGGGCGGGATGTCGGAATTCAGCATGATGACGGCGGGGACGCCGTGGTGGATTTCGTATCCGTTGTTTTTGGCAGCGATGGGGCTGGGGGCGGGGTTGATGGTGTTGGCGTTGAAGCGGATCGCGGGGAGTGGCGACAAGGCAGTTTGACTAAAATCTTGAATATCACTGAGGTCTAAATGTGGGAGCGGGCTTGCTCGCGAAAGCGGTGGATCAGTCGCTGTAGATGGCGACTGTCACACCGCTTTCGCGAGCAAGCCCGCTTGTATGGTTAGACTTGTAGGGGTGGTGGGACTAAAAGCCAGCATCTGACTCTAGCCAGTACAGACCGTGGGAGACTTCGCCCCACCCCTTCACCAAAGCGCCGATAAGGAATGCATCGGCCATGACCGACGATAGAAGCAAGCCAGCGCAACGGTGAAGCCCCGACAAGCCCATAAACCCTAA
>NZ_JAARNI010000005.1:0-440000 GCF_011765255.1 Pseudomonas sp. AN3A02 | reverse complement strand
TGCCTTCATCCTTCATACGGCCCAACCGAAGGCAACCTTGCAGGGCGAGGGTGATCTCAGTCTGCATGTCTGCCAGCTTCTTCTGGATCAACTGGGTAGCCGCCAATGGTCGCCCGAACTGTTGACGATCCAGGGTGTACTGGCGCGCGGTATGCCAGCAGAACTCCGCGGCACCCAGCGCGCCCCACGAGATCCCGTAGCGCGCCGAGTTAAGGCAAGTGAACGGTCCTTTCAAGCCGCGCACATCAGGGAAGATGTTTTCTTCAGGCACAAACACGTTGTCCATGACGATCTCACCGGTGATCGACGCGCGCAGCCCGACCTTGCCGTGAATCGCTGGAGCACTCAGGCCTTTCCAACCCTTTTCCAGAACGAAGCCGCGGATGTCGCCTGCATCGTCCTTGCCCCACACCACGAATACATCGGCAATCGGGCTGTTGGTGATCCACATCTTGCTGCCGGTGAGGCTGTAGCCGCCATCCACCTTACGCGCACGAGTAATCATCGCGCCCGGGTCGGAACCATGGTTAGGCTCGGTCAGACCAAAGCAGCCAATCCATTCGCCAGAGGCCAGCTTTGGCAGGTATTTCTGCTTTTGCGCTTCGGTGCCGAACTCATTGATAGGCACCATCACCAGCGAGGACTGCACACTCATCATCGAACGGTAGCCAGAGTCCACACGCTCGACCTCACGTGCGATCAGGCCATAGCTGACGTAGTTCAAGCCGCTGCCACCGTACTGCTCTGGAATCATCGCCCCCAGCAGGCCGGTCTCACCCATCTCGCGGAAGATCGCAGGGTCGGTCTTTTCATGGCGGAAGGCTTCGAGCACACGCGGCGCCAGCTTGTCCTGAGCGAACTGCTCGGCACTGTCGCGCACCATGCGTTCTTCTTCGGTGAGCTGTGAATCCAGCAGCAGTGGATCGATCCAGTTGAAGCTTGCCTTACCGCCCATGAGTGAGTCCTCGCGAAGTAAATCAAAAGTCGTGCATGGAGCCTAGGCCGGGCAGGCGAAGAGGGCAAACGAGGTTTTTGCATAGCCTTGTGCTAATTTCTCACTCCGTAACATCCATAAGCGCTATAGATGCTCTTTACTTGTGAGGCGACGGTATATGCGCAGAAAGATTCCCAGCACGACAGCCCTGGTCAGTTTTGAAGCAGCAGCCCGCCACGAGAGCTTTACCAAGGCCGCGCAGGAGCTTTCAATCACCCAAGGCGCAATCTGCCGACAGATCGCCAGCCTTGAGGAGTTTTTGAGTGTCGAGCTGTTTCGACGCTCGCGCCGAGGCGTAAAACTGACAGAAGCCGGGCTTTCCTACAGCCGCCGGGTGGCTACACAGCTGGACGCGGTCGAGCGCGACACCTTGTCGGTCATGGGCCAGCAGGGCACAAACGTTATCGAACTGGCGGTGGTCCCGACCTTCGGCACCCAATGGCTGATCCCGCGCCTCAAGGACTTCCAGCGCCAACACCCCGAAGTCACCGTCAACCTCACCAACCGCACACGGCCTTTCCTGTTCGCCGATACCGAATTTGATGCCGCGATCTACTTTGGCGATGCCGACTGGTCCGGTACCGAATCCCACAAACTGATGGGAGAAAACCCACTCCCGGTGTGCAGCCCTCGCTTGCTGGGCGATCGCACGCACTTCACAGCGCAGGAAATCGCCGAACTGCCTCTTCTGCAGCAAACCACACGACCCTACGCCTGGCGCCAGTGGTTCAACGCGCAACAGCTGGACATACCCCGCGACATGACAGGGCCGCGTTACGAGCTATTCTCCATGTTGTCCCAGGCAGCCATACACGACATGGGCATTGCACTGATCCCACCGTTCCTTATTCAGAGAGAACTGAGCGAAGGGCACCTGGTGGTCGCCAGCCCTCTGGTATTGGCGAGCTCGAAGGCTTACTACCTGATGATTCCCGAGAGAAAAGTCGAATCTGCCTCTCTCCACGCATTCAGAGACTGGCTGATTGATCAGTCACAACGCTATAACCCCAATATCTAAAGGATAAAATCAATAAGCTGACCCTGTAGTCAAACAATACAAATACCTACATATGTATATATATGTCGCAATTTAGAAGACCGTAACTTTCATCCAAAAAAAGGCTTAAAGCCATGTTTATATTGGCCTGTAGCCATAAAGTCCCGGCGATACACAGCCATTCACATCGGCGATGGAAAAAAGCGCTGATATCAGCTTTAACCCTTTAACTGTATGTATTTTAAAGGTTTATAACCAAGCGTTGCGACAATCAGTCACAGGGTGACTTGTAGTTAATTTTTCGTCACCCGTCATAATCTCTTGAAGGCCGTAAAGTTCGCCTGCAAAATGCCGCGCCCCGCTGTGTTTCAGCGGGATCGTGCTGATCGGCCGCCCAGATGTGCCTCTTGCGGTGCACTGGCCTTTTTACAAAATCAAAGCAAAAAGATCATGCAGGAGATTTGACGTGCACATTGGTGTTCCTCTCGAAACCCAGACCGGTGAAACGCGGGTGGCTGCCACCCCGGAAACCATCAAGAAGCTGATCGGCCAGGGCCACAAGGTCACTGTGCAAAGCGGAGCAGGCGTCAATGCCAGTGTCGTCGACAGTGCCTATGAAGCGGCAGGCGCAACCATTGGCAGCGCCAGTGATGCATTCGGCGCCGAGTTGATCCTCAAGGTGGTCGCCCCCAATGACAGCGAACTGACGCTGATCAAAAGTGGCGCCGTGCTGGTGGGCATGCTCAATCCGTTCAGCAACGAAACCATCACCCGGCTGGCCGAGCATGGCGTCACAGCCTTTGCCCTTGAGGCCGCGCCGCGTACCTCCCGCGCGCAGAGCCTGGATGTGCTGTCTTCCCAAGCCAACATCGCCGGCTACAAGGCCGTGTTGCTCGCCGCCCATCACTACCCTCGCTTTATGCCAATGCTGATGACTGCCGCCGGCACAGTGAAAGCCGCCCGCGTGCTGATTCTCGGCGCAGGCGTAGCAGGACTGCAGGCGATCGCTACCGCGAAGCGTCTGGGCGCGGTCATCGAAGCGTCCGACGTGCGTCCGGCCGTAAAGGAACAGATCGAATCCCTGGGCGCCAAGTTCGTCGACGTGCCATACGAAACCGATGAAGAGCGTGAGTGCGCCGTCGGTGTTGGCGGCTACGCCCGCCCGATGCCAACAAGCTGGATGCAGCGTCAGGCCCTGGCCGTGCATGAGCGCGCCAAGCAAGCCGACATCGTCATCACCACCGCACTGATCCCGGGCCGCAAGGCACCGACCCTGCTCAGCGCCGAGACCGTCGCACAGATGAAGCCAGGCTCGGTGGTCATCGACCTCGCCGCAGCCCAAGGCGGCAACTGCCCGCTGACCGTGGCAGACCAAGTGGTCGTGGAAAACGGCGTGACCATCTGCGGCCCGACCAACCTGGCAGGCGCCGTCGCAGCCGACGCCTCGGCGCTGTACGCACGTAACCTGCTGGACTTCCTGAAGCTGGTCTTCACCAAGGAAGGGCAGTTTGAAATCAACCTCGAAGACGACATCGTCGCCGCGTGCCTGATGTGCCGCGACGGCCAAGTCATCCGCAAAAACGCCTAAGCAGGGATTCAGACGATGGAAGAGCTTATCTCCCCCGGTATCTACAACCTGATCATCTTCGTGCTGGCAATTTATGTCGGTTATCACGTGGTCTGGAACGTCACCCCGGCCTTGCATACCCCGCTGATGGCCGTGACCAACGCGATTTCGGCGATCGTGATCGTTGGCGCCATGCTGGCTGCCGCGCTCACCGTGACGCCGCTGGGCAAGACCATGGGCACCCTGGCTGTGGCCCTCGCTGCGGTCAATGTGTTCGGTGGCTTCCTGGTTACCCGCAGGATGCTTGAGATGTTCAAGAAGAAAGCCCCGAAAGTAAAAGAAGAGGCGCCGAAGTAATGAGCATGAATCTGGTTACGACGCTCTACCTGGTCGCGTCGATCTGCTTTATCCAGGCCCTCAAGGGCTTGTCACACCCAACCACTTCGCGGCGCGGCAACCTGTTCGGCATGCTCGGCATGGCACTGGCGGTGCTCACGACTGTGGGCCTCATCTATAAGCTCGGCGCCGAGCTGGCAACTGCAGGCATCGGCTACGTCATCGTCGGCCTGCTGGTCGGTGGCACCGCGGGCTCGATCATGGCCAAGCGCGTGGAAATGACCAAGATGCCGGAGCTGGTGGCGTTCATGCACAGCATGATCGGCCTGGCCGCGGTGTTTATTGCCATCGCCGCAGTCGTGGAGCCGCAATCCCTGGGCATCGTGAAACACCTGGGGGATTCGATTCCCGCAGGCAACCGCCTGGAGTTGTTCCTCGGCGCAGCCATCGGTGCAATTACCTTCTCCGGCTCGGTCATCGCCTTCGGCAAGCTGTCGGGCAAGTACAAGTTCCGCCTGTTCCAGGGCGCACCGGTACAGTTCGGCGGTCAGCACAAGCTGAACCTTGTGCTGGGACTGTTGACGCTGGGCCTGGGCCTGGCCTTCATGTTCACCGGCAACCTCGGCGCCTTCGCATTGATGCTGGCCCTGGCGTTCGTGCTGGGCGTGCTGATCATCATCCCGATTGGCGGCGCCGACATGCCGGTGGTCGTCTCGATGCTCAACAGTTACTCCGGCTGGGCAGCAGCGGGTATCGGCTTCTCGCTGAACAACTCGATGCTGATCATCGCCGGCTCGCTGGTGGGTTCAAGCGGCGCGATCCTCTCGTACATCATGTGCAAGGCGATGAACCGCTCCTTCTTTAATGTGCTGCTCGGCGGTTTCGGCAATACGGCAGACGCCGCCGGCCCGGCCGGTTCGAAAGAAGCGCGCCCGGTGAAGTCCGGTTCGGCTGACGATGCGACCTTCCTGCTGACCAACGCCGACACCGTGATCATCGTCCCGGGCTACGGCCTGGCGGTAGCACGGGCGCAACATGCGCTGAAAGAGCTGACCGAGAAGCTGACTCACCGCGGCGTGACCGTGAAGTACGCGATCCACCCGGTTGCCGGTCGCATGCCTGGCCACATGAACGTGCTGCTGGCCGAGGCAGAAGTGCCTTACGACCAGGTGTTCGAGATGGAAGACATCAATTCCGAGTTCGGCCAGGCCGACGTGGTGCTGGTACTTGGCGCCAACGACGTGGTCAACCCGGCAGCCAAGAACGATCCCAAATCGCCCATTGCGGGCATGCCGATCCTCGAAGCGTTCAAAGCCAAGACCATCATCGTCAACAAGCGCTCTATGGCCAGCGGCTATGCCGGCCTGGACAACGAACTGTTCTACCTGGACAAGACCATGATGGTCTTCGGCGACGCCAAGAAGGTCATCGAAGACATGGTCAAGGCCGTCGAATAAACACTGCGCCAGCGCAATACCCAAAACCCTGGCCTTTAGTAGGCTGGGGTTTTTTATTACCGATAGAAAACCGACAAAAGGCTCTAAATCGCTGCCTGGCATTCGACCATGGTAGCGGGACGAAACTTTTTGAAATCACTAGACTGCGCATCTTGCTTCCGTAGCCCGAGATAACAATCCATGTACCGTGATCGTATCCGCTTGCCTTCGTTGTTGAACAAGGTCATGAGCGCGGCTGACGCTGCTGCACTGATCCAGGACGGCATGACCGTCGGCATGAGCGGCTTCACCCGCGCCGGTGAAGCCAAGGCCGTGCCGCACGCCTTGGCCGAACGCGCCAAGACATCACCGCTGAAAATCACTCTGATGACCGGCGCCAGCCTGGGCAACGACCTGGACAAGCAACTGACCGAAGCCGGCGTACTGTCGCGACGCATGCCATTCCAGGTGGACAGCACGCTGCGCAAGGCGATCAACGCCGGCGAAGTGATGTTTATCGACCAGCACCTGTCCGAAACCGTCGAGCAACTGCGCAACAATCAGCTCAAGCTGCCCGACATTGCGGTGATAGAGGCCGTGGCGATCACCGAGCAAGGCCACATTGTTCCGACCACGTCTGTGGGTAACTCCGCCAGTTTCGCGATTTTCGCCAAGCAGGTGATCGTCGAGATCAACATGGCGCATAACCCGAACCTGGAAGGTCTGCACGACATCTATATCCCGAGCTATCGCCCGACCCGTACGCCAATTCCGTTGGTGGCCGTGGACGACCGTATCGGCAGCACCGCGATCCCGATCCCGCCGGAGAAGATCGTCGCCATCGTCATCACTAACCAATCGGACTCGGCCTCCACCGTGACGCCGCCCGACAGCGACACCCAGTCGATCGCCAATCACCTGATCAACTTCCTTAAAGAAGAAGTGGACGCCGGGCGCATGACCAACAAGCTAGGTCCGCTGCAGGCCGGCATCGGCAACATCGCCAACGCGGTGATGTGTGGCCTGATCGAGTCGCCGTTCGAAGACCTGACGATGTATTCGGAAGTCCTGCAGGACTCCACGTTCGACCTGATCGACGCCGGTAAACT
Organism: Pseudomonas sp. AN3A02; assembly: GCF_011765255.1. Taxonomy (NCBI): domain Bacteria; kingdom Pseudomonadati; phylum Pseudomonadota; class Gammaproteobacteria; order Pseudomonadales; family Pseudomonadaceae; genus Pseudomonas; species Pseudomonas sp. AN3A02. The sequence goes on along the minus strand of NZ_JAARNI010000005.1, from coordinate 433,561 downwards.
CAGCTTCGCCTCCGGTAGCTCGATCACGTTGTCGGAGCGTCGCAACGCCGACGTGTTCGGCAACCTGGAACGCTATAAAGAGAAGCTGGTGCTGCGGCCTCAGGAAATCTCCAACCACCCGGAAGTGGTGCGGCGCCTGGGCATCATTGGTATCAACACCGCACTGGAGTTCGACATCTACGGCAACGTCAACTCCACCCATGTCTGCGGCACGCGGATGATGAACGGGATTGGCGGCTCGGGCGACTTTGCGCGTAACGCGCACCTGGCGATCTTTGTCACCAAGTCGATCGCCAAGGCTGGCGCGATTTCCAGCGTGGTGCCGATGGTCAGCCATGTGGATCATACCGAGCATGACGTCGACATCCTCGTGACCGAGGTCGGCCTGGCGGATCTGCGGGGCCTGGCGCCGCGGGAGCGGGCTCGGGTCATCATCGACAACTGCGTGCACCCGGCGTACCGCGATGCCCTGAACACGTACTTCACCCAAGCCTGTGCTCTAGGCGGTCACACCCCGCATATCCTGCGAGAAGCCCTGAGTTGGCACATCAACCTGGAAGAAACCGGGCATATGCTGAAGGCGTGATTGATACAGATTCGGACTGATGCAAACACAGCTTCATCAGTCCGGGTTTCCAAACCCAATTTTTATAAAAAACTGTACTGCTGTACCGGTCATTTCCTACCGAAAAATCCTACCCACACCTCCAAAATCATCTAAAACGCACCATTAAAGTGCTCATAGGTACAGTTGCCCCAAATTCGTACAGTACAGCCTCTATAAACAGTTAACTGGCCCCTCACAATACAGGTGAACTGTATCTAGAGAGTCTTGCGCCGGAGGAGGATCATTGGCATCAGTTAAACCACTACCTAATCCCGCCACAAGCGGAAGGATGTCATCATGGAACGTACACTCAGTTCCGATCTGTTCTTCGAAGAAAAAGCTGTAAACACCCAGGCTTCCCTGCCTCTGCGCGTTCTCGCCAACCTGATGTTGTGGCAGCGCCGCATCTCCAGCCGCCATCAACTGGCTCGCCTGGATTCGCGTCTGCTGGCTGACGCCGGTATCAGCGAAGCACAACGCTACGAAGAGCTGAGCAAGCCGTTCTGGCGCTAATTAGCGTCCGCTGGCCCTGACCCACCGGATCCACCGCCAGCACTCCGAATTGTTGAAGCAAAACCCGCCCCGGGTAACCGGAGGCGGGTTTTGTGGTTTCTGGGGTTTGGATTTTCAAGGGCGAAAACAGTAGGCTCTCATACGGACAGGTACAGTTTAAAAACAATAACAATTAAGCAGTACAATTGAGCCTTGGTGTATCTGTACCGGTAATACCTTCCGGCCCAACATGGTGTTTCAGAACCTCATGAAAGGCGCTCGTCATGACGATCCAAATTCAGCAACGCCCGCTGTTGATACGGCTACTCAAGCGCACGACCGCGGCGCTCGCCCGGTGGGGGCAACGTACCCGCACACGCAGGCTGCTGGCTCAACTGGATCCGCGGGAATTATCTGACGCGGGAATCAGTCACGGGGACCGAGCATCTGAGCTGTCCAAATCGTTCTGGAGCGAGTAATCAGCTCGGGTGGCTATCCGAACGGATAAACGGCGGCTTAATATCCGGTTACCACGTGGCGAACCCTGTAGAACGGGCGTCTGATGCCCATGGTCCCGCTGCTCACTTAGCGGCTTTGTGCCACCTTTATTCGTTCATCCACAGGAGTCACCCCATGTCCCGTCTTCGCCTGCTAAGCACTGCAGCCCTGCTGGTCCTGGCTGCCAATGCCAACGCCTCCAGCCTGATCGTGACCACGGACTCGATCGTCGGCGCACTGAAAGCCACCTCAGATGCGACCTCCGACGCCACATCCTCCCTGCGTGACAACAAAGTCGTACGTGCCGCCCGCGACGACGCCGCCAGCTTTGTCGCCAGCGAAGGCGCCATCCGTGGTGTGAAACTGGAAAGCGCCCTGGCCCAGATCCGCCAACAGGCCCCACAACTGAACATCGCGACTGACGCTCAACTGGCCCAGGCGATCCTGGCCATCTGACCGCAGGCGAGGAAGAAGGGAGCGCCAAACGCTCCCTGAAACCTCCGCGCTGGCTCTCGCACGGGCATTGCGCTAGCCTTGGCGCTCGCTTTCAGTTGTCGAGTCCCATGGCTTTTTCATACCGCCTGTTGATCGTTCCCGTAATGTTTTGCGCCTGCTGGTCCACGCAAGTTCTGGCCTTTGACCTGTCCACCCAGAGCCTCGTTGTCAGTGCATACGCCACCAGCAAAGTGACCTCCGCACCGTTCGACCATAAACTGATACTGGCCGCCCAGGATGACGCTGCCGCTTTCATTGCCACTGACGGCCAATGGCGGGGAGCCCGACTGGAGTCAGCGCTGGATTATCTGCGCCATGCCCAGCCAAAACTTAACGCCAGTGACCTTGAACTGGCGCAAGCAATTCTCGTCCAATAATCATCTTTGTATTTCGGAGTCTTTCCATGCGTAGCCCGCTGATCGCCGCCGCTCTCGGCCTGCTGTTGTTGGCCGGTGTTGCCCAGGCACAAACCCTGAAGGCCACCAGTAACATCATCGTCCGCGCCTCGGCCCGCACCATTGATTTTACCTCGGACACCACCACATCCATCCGCGACTCGAAAGTCGTGCGCGAGGCCCACGACGACGCGGCCAGTTTCGTCGCCAGCGATGGCGAGATTCGTGGCGCCCAATTGGAAGCTGCTTTCGACACCCTGCGAACCCACGTGCCAGAAGCCCGCGACGCCAGCGACCAGGTCCTCGCCGAAGCTATCCTCTCTCTGTGAGGCAAATCGCCGCCTGGCTACTGGCCGGCACGCTGCTGCTCGGCGCCAGCGCGGCTCAGGCCGACCTGCAACTACGGCTCAAGACCGATGGCTTGAGCCCTGCTCAGCAACAAGCCAGCCAGGCATTGCTGGATGAAGCGATGCAGGCGTTGCCCCCGCGTTTCATCCAGCAACTGGACCGGACCATCGACGTCGGCTGGACCGACAAGATGCCCGAGAACGCCTACGGCCAGGCCTCGCTGGTGTCCGAACTGGACCTCAACAGCAACCTGCTGGACAGCCTCACCGACGGCAGCGCCGCAACCCAAAAAACCAATCGCCCCCACGGTACCGTGCGCCGGGAAATGCTCGCCACCGTGCTGCATGAGCTGACCCACATTTACGACCGCGCCCGCCTGTGGCCCAGCGCCGACCGCAAGCTGATCCAGCGCTGCAGTCGCCAGAACAACATCACTGGCCTGATCGGCCTGCCCGATCAATGCCGTGGCCAGAACGACCGCCGCTTTACCCTCAGCGATGACCCGCGCCTGTTGGACCTCGCCGGGTGGCCGCAATACGTCGGTCGCCGCGGCGAACGTGAACAGAACAACCACCAGGTCGCCCGCAGCCCGGACATCTACGAAACCACCAGCCCGCTTGAGTTCGTCGCGGTCAACATGGAGTACTTCCTCCTCGACCCGAGCTACGCCTGCCGCCGGCCTTCGCTGTACCGCTATTACAAGGAACACTTTGGCTGGGCGCCGCCGGCCAAGGACACCTGCGCCAAAACCTACGCCTTCCTGAATGCCGGCAACGACTTCGCCAAGACGCCACTGGGCCAGGTCGATCCCGAGCGGGTCTATGAAATCGACTACCTGCTGGCCGAAGCCAACCAGAACCTGGTGAGCCGCTGGGGCCACAGCATGTTGCGCCTGGTGATCTGCGCCCCAGGCCGGCCACGCGGCCCGGACTGCCGACTGGACCTGGACCAGCACCTGGTTCTGTCTTACCGCGCGTTTGTCGGGGACGTACAGCTTTCAAGCTGGGACGGACTGATCGGCAAGTACCCGTCGCGGCTGTTCGTGCTGCCGCTGTCCCAGGTCATCGACGAGTACACCAAGACCGAACTGCGTGGCCTGGCCTCGGTGCCCCTGAAACTCACGCGCCAGGAGATCAACGACACCGTTGAACACGCCGCCGAAATGCACTGGAGCTATGACGGCAACTACTTCTTCATCTCCAACAACTGCGCAGTCGAAAGCCTGAAACTGTTACGCAGCGGCAGCGCCAACCCGCAACTGACTGGCCTGGACAACATCACGCCGAATGGCCTGTTGGAAGTCCTAAAGGGCCGGGGCCTGGCCGATACCAGCGTGCTGGATGACAAAAAGCGCGCGCTGCGCCTCGGCTATCACTTCGATTCCTTCCGCGAGCGTTACCAAGCGATGTTCGAGGTGCTGAAAAAGCGCCTGCCGATCAAACAGGCCGAGGTCGAGGATTGGTTGTCCCTGAGCGCGGAGGAACGTCGCCCATGGTTCGCCGACGCGGACCTGCGCGCCAGCGCGGCCTTGCTACTGCTGGAGCAGGCGAGCTTTCGCAAGCAGCTCATGCTGGCCCAGGATGAAGTCAAACAACGCTACCTCGGCGCCCGCGAGTTGAAAAACGGCGGCATGGAGAAAGCCAACGCCACCTTGCAGCAGATCCTCGCCAACAGCGGCTTCCTCAGTCGCCCCGCAGAGCTGCTGGGTACCAGCGGTTATGGCTTGCCACAGCCCACGGAATCCCAGCGCCTGGAATCGGAAAGCGCCGCGCGCCAGAAGCAATTGCAGTCGCTGACGGGCGACCTGGACAAAGAGGTGAGGGCGCTGCTGGAGCCGTCACGCGCCGCAGAGATTGCCGCGTGTGAAGCGAACCTCAAGCTGCTGGGCGAGCACTTGCGCGCCTTGCACAAGGCCTCCGGCGGATTCGAGCTGCCCTAGAGCACCTCTTCATTCTCTTCCGGCAACTGCTCATCCAGATGCAACCACGGCAATCGGCTCCCTACCCAAATATGCCGATCTGCCGGGGCTCGCTCCGGGTGATCCAGGGTCGCGATGGTCACATCGATACTCTCGGGGCTCAGGCGGGTCACCAATGCCAGGTGCGCCCCACAGTTCGAACAGAAATACCGCACACACGTCGATGACGATTCGTACTGGGCCGGCGTTCCCGCCACCCAGGCAAATGCGGAACGGGGCAGGGTGATCCAGGTGGTCACCAACCCTCCACTGACCCGCCGGCAAATCGAACAATGGCAGTGGGCAATGTCCACCAACGCCCCGCTGAACTGATAACGCACCCGGCCGCAATGGCAGCCGCCTTGGTGTTGCTCATGCATGCTTTGTCTCCAATATCCTCATTTCATATAGGACCAGTCGTCACTCAACGTAGCCTGTTTCTTAAGCGAAAGCTGGCTGAAAGCTTCCGGGACTAGGATCGCCCACCACTACCGGCAACAGACCGGTTATTAACAACAACAATGGTGATTCCCGATGTCCGCTCGTACCCGCCTGTTTGCCCCAACTCCACCCGTACGCCTCGTGCTGTTCGTTCTGCGCTGACCCCAACCGGTTCGCCATTCCCTAGCCGCGCTACGCCTGGAGTATTCCTATGCTGACTTTCCTTGGCTTTGCCATGGTCATCACGTTCATGTTCCTGATCATGACCAAGCGCCTGTCCGCGCTGATTGCCCTGATCATCGTGCCGATCCTGTTCGCGCTGTTCGGCGGCTTTGCGCCGAAGATCGGCCCGATGATGCTCGAAGGCATCACCAAGCTCGCGCCGACCGGCGTGATGCTGATGTTCGCCATTCTCTACTTTGCCCTGATGATCGACTCCGGCCTGTTCGACCCGGCCGTGCGCAAGATCCTCAAGCTGGTCAAAGGCGACCCGTTGAAGGTCTCGGTCGGCACCGCCGTACTGGCGTTGGTGGTCTCGCTGGACGGTGACGGCGCCACCACCTACATGATCTGCGTGGCCGCCATGCTGCCGCTGTACAAGCGCATAGGCATGAGCCCGCGGATCATGGCCGGCCTGATCATCCTCGCCGGCGGCGTGATGAACATGACCCCGTGGGGCGGCCCGACTGCCCGTGCGGCCAGTGCGCTGCATGTAGACCCGTCGGACATTTTCGTGCCGATGATCCCGGCGATGCTGGCGGGCGTGGTTGCGATTCTGGTGATTGCCTACATGTACGGCAAACGCGAACGTGCGCGCCTCGGCGAACTGCACCTGCACGGCGACGAGATCGACCACAGCGAAATCAGCGTTTCACAGTACCCGGATGCACGCCGTCCGAAGCTGATCTGGTTCAACGGCGCGCTCACCCTGGCCCTGATGTGCACCCTGATCGCCGGCCTGCTGCCGCTGCCCGTGCTGTTCATGGTGGCCTTCAGTATCGCGATGATCGTCAACTACCCATGCCTGCAAATGCAGAAAGACCGCGTCGCCGCCCACGCCGGCAGCGTACTGGCGGTGGTCGGGTTGATCTTCGCCGCCGGTATCTTCACCGGTATTCTGTCCGGTACCGGCATGGTCGACGCCATGTCCAAGAGCCTGCTCGCAGTCATCCCTGACGCCCTCGGCCCTTACCTGGCGGTGATCACGGCGCTGGTGAGCATGCCGTTTACCTTCTTCATGTCCAACGATGCCTTCTACTACGGCGTACTGCCGGTACTGGCCGAAGCTGCCAGCCATTACGGCATCACTGCCGTAGAGATGGCCCGCGCCTCGATCGTTGGCCAACCCGTGCACTTGTTGAGCCCACTGGTTCCATCGACCTACTTGTTGGTGGCGCTGGCGGGTATCGAATTTGGCGATCACCAGCGCTTCACCCTCAAGTGGGCGGTGCTGGTGTGCCTGTGCATAATGGTCGCGGCGTTGCTGATGGGGATTTTTCCGCTGTTCAGCACTCTGTAATCGTACAACTCACCGCGCCGGATCTTAAGGCTGGCGCGGTCCAAACTCGTTCAAAGGACTACACATGGAATGGCTGACCAATCCAGAAATCTGGATTGCCTTCTTCACCCTGACTGCCCTCGAAATCGTCTTGGGCATCGATAACATCATCATGATTTCGATCCTGGTCAGCCGCATGCCCAAGCACATGCAGGCCCGCACCCGGATCTTCGGCCTGGCCCTGGCCATGGTCACGCGAATCATGTTGCTACTGTCGATTACGTGGGTGATGCGCCTCACCGACGACCTGTTCGTGGTGTTCGGCCAAGGCATTTCCGGCCGCGACCTGATCCTGTTCTTTGGTGGCCTGTTCCTGCTCTGGAAAAGCTCCCAGGAGATGTACCACGCGCTGGAAGGTGAAGACGAAACCCACGACGAACCGAAAGGTGCCGGTGGCCAGTTCATCTACACCATCATCCAGATCGCGATCATCGACATCGTGTTCTCGCTGGACTCGGTGATTACCGCCGTTGGTATGGTTTCCCACGTACCGGTGATGGTGGCCGCGATCATCGTCGCCGTACTGGTGATGATGATGGCCGCTGGCACCATCAGCGATTTCATCGACAAACACCCGTCGTTGAAAATGCTGGCGCTGTCGTTCCTGCTGGTGGTGGGTACCGTGCTGATCGCCGAGGCCTTCGACGTACACGTGCCAAAAGGCTACGTTTACTTCGCCATGGCGTTCTCCCTGGCGGTAGAAGCGGTGAACATCAAGATGCGCACTGCCATCAACAAAAAGAAGAAACAGCAGGACCCTGTGAAACTGCGCAAGGACATTCCGGGTCAATAACCTGGAACTCCTGTAGAAGCGAGCTTGCTCGCGAAGATCGCCAACGATAACGCGCGCAGTCTGATTGAACGCGTTGTCCTTGAGTGCTTCGCGAGCAAGCTCGCTCCTGCAAAGCCCCTTTTTTTCATCTGCAAAAAGCTGATTTCATGACAGTTTTGTTTCAATCCCGACTTTAGCTATGCGATGCTGGCGCAGAGCCCATTCGCCAACTACAGCTTAAGTACAAGACGTAGAAAGGCACGCGGCACTATTCACTTGCTCCGATTGGGGCACGACTCAACACAGGGGGCCCAGCATGCTGACCCTGCTCAATCTGCTTTCCGCGGTAACCCTGCTGATCTGGGGCACGCACATCGTCCGTACCGGCATCCTGCGGGTTTACGGTTCCAACCTGCGCCAGGTCATCGGGCAGAACATGTCCAAGCGTTGGCTGGCGTTTATCGCCGGCATCCTGGTAACGGCCATGGTGCAAAGCAGCAACGCCACGGCGATGCTGGTGACCTCGTTTGTCGGCCAGGGCTTGATGGGCCTGATGCCCGCCCTGGCGACCATGCTCGGTGCCGACGTCGGTACCGCGCTGATGGCCCGGGTGCTGACCTTTGACTTGTCGTGGCTGTCGCCGCTGTTGATTTTTCTCGGGGTGATTTTCTTCCTGTCGCGCAAACAGACGCGTGCCGGGCAGATGGGCCGCGTCGGAATCGGCCTCGGGCTGATCATCCTCGCACTGCAACTGATCGTCGAAGCTGCGGGCCCGATTACTCACGCGCAGGGCGTTAAAGTCCTGTTCGCCTCGCTGACCGGCGACATCTTGCTCGATGCCCTGGTCGGCGCACTGTTCGCGATGATTTCCTACTCCAGCCTGGCCGCCGTCCTGCTGACCGCGACCCTGGCCGGTGCCGGCGTGATCGGCCTGCACGTGGCCATCGGCCTGGTGATCGGCGCCAACATCGGCAGCGGCGTGCTGGCCTTTCTCAGCACCAGCATGCAGAACGCCGCCGGGCGCCAGGTGGCCTTGGGCAGCCTGCTGTACAAGCTGATCGGCTTGCTGCTGATCATCCCGGTACTCGACCCGCTGGTCGGTTGGATGGACGGCCTGGACTACAGCGCCCAAGGCATGGTGATCACCTTTCACCTGCTCTATAACGTCACTCGCTGCCTGATCCTGCTGCCCACCATTGGCCCGATGTCCCGCTTGTGCGCCTGGTTGCTGCCGGAGCGCGAGGAGGTCAACGGCTTGGCCAAGCCACGCCACTTGGACCTGGCAGCACTCGCCACCCCAAGCCTTGCACTGGCCAACGCCGCCCGCGAAACCCTGCGCCTGGGCGACCTGATCGACAACATGCTGACCTCAATGCTGGAAGTGCTGCGGGGCAAGCAGACCGCCATCACCCAGGAAATGCGCAGCCTGAGCGACGATGTCGAGGCGCTTTACAGCGCGATCAAACTCTACCTCGCGCAAATGCCCCGGGAAGACCTCAGCGAGCAAGACAGCCGGCGCTGGGCCGAGATCATCGAACTGTCGATCAACCTGAAACTGGCCGGCGACCTGATCGAACGCATGCTGCGCAAGGTCCAGCAGCAAAAGACCTCCCAGCGCCGCTCGTTCTCCGAAGTCGGCCTGGAGGAGCTGGCCGGCCTGCAATCTCAGTTGATCGCCAACCTGCGCCTGGGCCTGTCGGTGTTCCTCAGCGCCGACCCGGAAAGCGCCCGGCAATTGCTGCGGGAGAAACGTCGTTTTCGCGCCCAGGAGCGTCGCCTGGCCCACGCCCACGTCAGCCGCTTGCAACGTAAAATCGTACAGAGCCTGGAGACCAGTTCCCTGCACCTGGAGCTGATTGCTGACATGAAGCGTCTCAATTCTCTGTTCTGCAGCAGCGCTTATGTGGTGCTCGAAACCACCGACACCGGCGCGCTCTCGGCGGACGATATTGCCGACATCACCCATTCGCCCTGAACGTACGACGGCGAGTGAAGTCAGTTAACAACGGACCTCATTCGCCAGGAAGCCTGTTATGCGTCGCCTGCTATTCGCCTGCCTGCTCATCGGCTCGGCCCACACCTTTGCCTTTGACCGCTTGCAAGTCGAGGGCTACACACTGCCCAACGGCCTGCAATTGCTGCTCAAACCGGGCACTGAGCGCGGCCACGTAGCCATTCGCCTGGTGGTGGGTGTGGGCCTGGATGACTTCGTTTGCGAAGACAAGGAGCTGCCGCACCTGCTGGAACACCTGCTGTTCAGCGGTATCGACGGCGGCGGCGAAGGTGAGCTGGAAGAGCGCATGCAAGCCCTCGGCGGTGACTGGAACGCCTACACCAGCAACGCCGACACCACCTTCGTCATCGAGGCTCCGGCGCAAAACCAGCGCAAGGTGCTCGACCTGCTGCTGGCCATCATCACCCGCACCGAACTGACCGACGCCAACATCAACGCCGCCAAACAAGTGGTGGAGCGCGAAGACGGCGGCCACTACTCGCACCTGCAACGCCTGCTGGATCGCCAGGACCTCGGCCACAAGGCCAGCAGCCAGCTTGCCGTGGAGCTGGGCCTCAAATGCGCCGAGCGGGCCGAAGTCGAGCACCTGACCCGCAACCAGTTGGAAAAACTGCGCAAGGCCTGGTACGCCCCCAACAACATGACCCTGATCATCGTCGGCGACCTCGACAAGCTGCTGCCGGCCTACCTCGAACGCACCTACGGCGCGCTTGACCCGGTTGACCCCAGCGAACATCGCCCACTGCCGGAGATTCAACACGCCGCCGCCATCCGCCGCGATCTGATCCACGGCTGGGTCGGTGACAACGCCAAGCTGCACTGGTTATTCCCCGAGCCGGTGCTGGACGATCAGTACGATGAAACCTTCGACCTGCTCAAGGACTACCTGGACTGGGCACTGTATCGCCAACTGCGGCTGCAGCATGGTTTGTCCTACGGCCCATGGAGCGAGCGCGAAGTGCTGGGCGGCGTCGGCTTCATGAGCCTCAACGCCGACCTTGAGCGCAACGACCTGCCCGAAGCTGAGCAGGTGCTGGAAACCCTCAAGGCCCAACTGCTGCAGGACGGCCTCGACCCCGCCACCTTTGCCCGCCTGCAACAAGCCGCCATCGCCCGCCAGGCCTGGGCCGTTCAAGGCAACAGCGCGTTGGCCGACTATTACTGGAGTGCGTCGGGCGACTACGCCAAAGGGCGCTTCAGTGACCCGGCCAAGCGCATCAAGGCCGTCAGCCTGGCGCAGGCCAACCAGGCGATGCGCGAGCTGTTCAAGCAGAACGGCTACTGGCGCATCGAGAAACCGTTGTTCAGTTACGACACCCTCAACTGGATCGCCGCCGGTGCGCTGGGGCTGATTGCGATTGTGTTGCTCGGCGTGTGGCGTTATCGCAAAGGGATTGCGTAATGAGGCCCCGAGAAAACGGCTAAAACGTTATTCTGTCTGGGATTTCCCCTACAAAGACTGTGAACTGCCGAATGCCTATCCTGACCCACTACATCCAGCGCATCCTCGAGCTGATGAAGCGCTACCCAGGGGTGATTGCACTCGGCGGCTTCATCTCGGGTGTGGGCAGCTTCATCCTGGTGGATCGCCAGCAAGACATGGCCAGCTGGATCGCGGTCATCATGCTGGTGAGTTGGTTATGGCTGATGCTCGAAAACAGCCTCACCCAGCTGTTCAGCAAAGTCTTCAAACGGGAAATTCCCGAACCGCTGCTGCGCTACGCCACGCAGATGATCCACCAGGAAAGCCTGTTTTTTGTCCTGCCGTTCTTTTTTGTCACCACCACCTGGAACAGCGGCCAGTCGATTTTTACCGGCCTGCTGGGCGCGGCGGCGCTGGTCTCGATCATCGACCCGCTGTACTACAAGTGGCTGGCGCCCAAACGCTCGCTGTTTCTGGCACTGCATACCCTGACCCTGTTCGCAGCCCTGCTGACCGCGCTGCCGATCATCCTGCACCTGACCACCGCCGAGAGTTACAAACTGGCCCTCGGTGTGGCTATGGCGCTATCTATCCCGAGCCTGGCCGTCAGCCTGCCGCTGCGCAGCATCAAAGGCTGGGCGATGCTGCTGGGGGTTACCGCGGCAATTGGTTGCGCAGGCTGGTTCCTGCGCAGTTGGGTGCCGCCCGCCACGCTGTGGATGACCGAAGTGGCCATCAGCACTCAATTGCAGGACCGCACGCCCGGCGATGACCTGAAAGAAGTCAGCGCCGCCCAACTGCGCAGCAGCGGGTTGTATGCCTACACCGCCATCAACGCGCCGCGCGGGCTGGATGAGCGGATCTACCATGTGTGGAAATTCAACGGCAAAGAAGTCGACCGTATCGCCCTGGATATCCATGGCGGGCGCAAGGAAGGTTATCGGGCCTGGACCCACAAGCAGAACTTCCCACCCGACTCGGTGGGACGCTGGCAGGTGCGGGTGCTGACCGAAGATGGTCAGGTGATCGGCGTGTTGCGCTTCAAGGTGACTGACCCCGGTCAGGGCGCTACAACGCCGGACGCGCCAAAGTAGGCAGGATCGTGCTATTACGTAGGAATTCTGGAATAGCCAAACAAGCTCGGAGCTTATGACCAGTAGCACAACGGCCGGTGCAGCCCATCTGGACACGTCCACCCAACCTCCACAACTGAGGATTACGGGGGATTGGACGCTTGCCCACTATGCCAACCTGAAGAAACTGTCGGAAAAGCTCGACGGCCAGTACGACGCTGGCGCGCGCATTGACCTTAACGGCCTCGGCGCCCTGGACACGGCCGGCGCCTCGCTGCTGGTGGAATTGCTCGGGCCCGAGCGCATCGAACAATCCGCCGAACAGACCGACTGCAGCCTCTCGACCGCCGACCGTGCACTGCTGAAAACCGTCTATCGCTCCCTGAACGACTTCTGTGTACCGGCCAAGGAAGCGGAAGAAGCCGCTGGCATCATGTTGCTGGCGCGCATCGGCAGCGCGGTGTACACCGTCTGGCAAGACGGCCTGAAGTTGCTGGGCTTTATCGGCCTGATCCTCGAAACCTTCGCCCGTGGCGTGTTCCGGCCCAAGCGTTGGCGCGTGACGCCAATGGTCGCGCATATCGAACAGACCGGCCTCGACGCCGCGCCCATTGTGGCCTTGCTGACCTTTTTGGTGGGCGCGGTGGTCGCGTTTCTCGGCGCCACGGTGCTGGCCAGTTTTGGCGCGAGCATTTTTACCGTGGACTTGGTGGCATTCTCGTTCCTGCGGGAATTCGGCGTGTTGCTCACCGCAATCCTGATGGCCGGCCGCACCGCGAGTGCCTTCACCGCGCAAATCGGCTCGATGAAGGCCAACGAAGAAATCGACGCTATTCGCACCCTGGGCCTCGACCCGATGGAGTTGCTGGTGCTGCCCCGCGTGCTGGCATTGCTGGTGGCGCTGCCGATGCTGACGTTCCTGGCAATGATCTCGGGGATTATCGGGGGTGGTGTGGTGTGCGCAGTGGCCCTGGATATTTCACCGGCGATGTTCCTCTCGCTGCTGCAATCGGACATCGGCGTACAGCACTTTATCGTCGGCATGATCAAGGCGCCGATCTTCGCCTTCTTGATTGCTGCCATCGGCTGCCTGGAAGGCTTCAAGGTCAGCGGCAGCGCCGAGTCCGTCGGCGCCCACACCACCTCCAGCGTGGTGCAATCGATTTTCGTGGTGATCGTGCTGGATGCGGTCGCCGCGCTGTTCTTCATGGAGATGGGCTGGTGAGTCGTTTACGCCGTGCGCCCACCGAGGCGGTGATCGAAGTCCGTGGGCTGTGCAACCGCTTTGGCCCGCAAAGCGTGCACGAGAACCTCGACCTGGATTTGTACAAGGGCGAAATCCTCGCCGTAGTCGGTGGCTCCGGCAGCGGCAAGTCGGTGCTGCTGCGCAGCATCATTGGCCTGCGCCAGCCCAGCGAAGGGCAAGTGCGGGTGTTCGGGCAGAACTTGCCGAGCCTCTCGGAGCACGAGCGCTCAATGGTGGAACGGCGCTTCGGTGTTCTGTTCCAGAAGGGCGCGCTGTTTTCCTCGCTGACGGTTACCGAAAACGTCGCCTTGCCGCTGATCGAACATGCCGGCCTCAGCCGTCCCGATGCCGAACACCTGGCGGCGGTGAAACTGGCGTTGGCCGGGTTGCCGCTGTCGGCCGCCGACAAATATCCATCAGCACTCTCCGGCGGCATGATCAAGCGTGCGGCCCTGGCCCGTGCCCTGGCGCTGGACCCGGACATTCTGTTTCTCGACGAACCCACCGCCGGCCTTGACCCGATCGGCGCCGCCGCCTTCGACCAATTGATCCTGACCCTGCGCGATGCGTTGGGCCTGAGCGTGTTTCTGGTCACCCACGACCTCGACACGCTGTACACCATCACCGACCGCGTGGCGGTGCTGGCGCAGAAAAAGGTACTGGTGGCAGATGCCATCGATGTCGTCTCGGAAACCGACGACGCCTGGATTCACGAATACTTCCATGGCCCACGGGGCCGCGCGGCATTGGATGCCGCTCAACTGCTCAACGAGGTATGACATGGAAACCCGAGCCCATCATGTGATGATCGGTCTGTTCAGCGTGATCGTCGTGGTCGGCGCCATGCTGTTTGGCCTGTGGCTGGCCAAATCCAGCGTCGACAGCGCGTTTCAGGATTACGAAGTGATCTTCAACGAGGCGGTCAGTGGCTTGTCCCAGGGCAGTGCGGTGCAGTACAGCGGGATCAAGGTCGGCGATGTCACCAGCCTGCGCCTCGACCCGAAAGACCCGCGCCGGGTGTTGGCGCGCATCCGCCTGGCCGGGCAAACGCCGATCAAGGAAGACACCCAGGCCAAGCTGGCGCTGACCGGCATCACCGGTACCTCGATCATCCAGCTCAGCGGCGGTACACCCCAAAGCCCGGAGCTCAAGGGCAAGGACGGCGAACTGCCGCAAATCATCGCCTCGCCGTCGCCTATCGCCCGACTGCTGAACAACAGCAATGACCTGATGACCAGCATCAACCTGCTGCTGCACAACGCCAACCACATGTTCTCCCGGGAGAACGTCGACCGCCTCAGCAACACCCTGGATAACCTGCAACAGACCACCGGCGCGATTGCCGATCAACGCGGCGATATCAAGGTGGTGATGCAGCAATTGATGCAGGTGAGCAAACAGGCCAGCGCCACCCTGGAGCAAACCACCGCATTGATGCGCAACGCCAATGGTTTGCTCAATGATCAGGGCAAGCAGGTGTTCGGCAGCGCAGAAAAGGCCATGCAGTCCCTTCAACAAAGCACGGCCACCATCGACACCTTGCTGGCTAACAACAAGGACTCCCTCAACAGCGGCATGCAGGGTCTCAACGAACTGGCGCCAGCGGTGCGCGAGCTGCGGGAAACCCTGGGCTCGTTGCGCGCCATTTCCCGCCGCCTGGAAGCCAACCCCAGCGGTTACCTGCTGGGCAGCGACAAGAACAAGGAGTTCACGCCATGAAGCGTGCTTACCAAGTGATCGTCCCCGTCGCCCTGGCATTCGTCAGTGCGTGTTCGATCTTGCCCAAGGCGGACCCTTCGGACGTGTACCGGTTGCCTTCGGCGCAGACCACCACACAAGCCAGCCCCGTGACCTGGTCACTGCGCGTGGCCAAGCCGCAGACCAGCGAATTCCTCGACAGCCCGCGGATTGCGGTGGTGCCCAATGGCGACCTGATCAGCAGCTATGCGAATTCCCGCTGGAGCGATCCGTCACCGGTGCTGTTACGTAACCGGTTGCTGGACGGGTTCCAGCGGGATGGGCGGGTGACATTGCTGAGTACCGATGAGACCAATCTGCAGGCGGACTTTGAGCTGGGCGGGCAGTTACAGGCGTTTCAGAGTGAGTATCGCGGCAGTGCGGTTGAGGTGGTGATACGGCTGGATGCGCGGCTGGTTCGCGGCAGTGATCAGCGGATTATTGCCAGCAAGCGGTTTGAGGTGAGGCAGCCGGTGGGGGATACCAAGGTGCCGGCGGTGGTGGCCGGGTTTGGTCAGGCTGGGGATGTACTGAATAAACAGGTAGTGGATTGGGTGGTGGGCCAAGGCCACCCACCAATGTAGGAGCGAGCTTGCTCGCGAAAATCGTCAACGATAACGCGGGGAACCTGATACCCCGCGTCGTTCTCAGGCTTTTCGCGAGCAAGCTCGCTCCTACACGGATAGCGATTTAGCCGAAGAACCAGTAGCACACTGCAATCGCCGCAACCACGCCGGCAAACTCCGCCAACAACGCACACCCCACCGCATGCCGCGCCCGCTGGATTCCCACCGAGCCAAAGTACACCGCCAACACATAAAACGTGGTCTCGGTACTGCCCTGAATCGTCGCTGCTACCAGCGCAGGGAAGCTGTCCACGCCCTGGGTCTGCATCGTCTCAATCAGCATCGCCCGCGCCGCACTGCCGGAGAACGGCTTGACCATCGCCGTCGGCAACGCATCAACAAAGCGTGTATCCATGCCGGTCCAGGCCACCAGATGGCGAATCCCTTCCAGGCCGAAATCCAGCGCACCGGACGCCCGCAACACGCCCACCGCGCAGAGCATCGCCACCAGGTACGGCAGCAGGTTCTTGGCCACGTCGAAGCCTTCTTTAGCCCCTTCGACAAACGCCTCGTAGACCTTGACCTTGCGCAGCGCGCCAATCACCAGGAACAACATGATCAGCCCGAACAGCGTCAGGTTGCCGAGGATCGACGACAGCCCCGCCAGCGCAGTGGCTGAAAGCGTCGCCAGCAAGGCCATGAAGCCACCCAGTACCAGCGCACCCGGAATCAGATACGCAAGCACCACCGGGTCCCACAGCCGCAGGCGTTGCATCACCGCCACCGACAGCAGGCCCACCAGCGTCGAGGCGCTGGTGGCCAGCAGGATCGGCAGGAATACCAGCGTCGGGTCCGGTGCACCTTGCTGGGCGCGGTACATGAAGATGGTGACCGGCAGCAGGGTCAGGGAGGACGCGTTGAGCACCAGGAACAGGATTTGCGCGTTACTGGCGGTGTTGGGGATGGGGTTGAGCTCTTGCAGCGCCTTCATGGCCTTGAGGCCGATGGGCGTGGCCGCATTGTCGAGGCCCAGGCCGTTGGCGGCAAAGTTGAGGGTGATCAAGCCGATGGCCGGGTGGCCGGCGGGCACCTCCGGCATCAGGCGCCGGAACAGTGGCCCCAGGGCCTTGGCCAGCCAATCGACGATCCCGGCTTTCTCGGCGATGCGCAGGAAGCCCAGCCACAAGGTCAGCGTGCCGAACAGCAACACCATGACCTCGACCGACAGCTTGGCCATGGCGAATATGCTTTCCACCATCGCCGCAAAAATGCCGGCGTTACCGCCAATCAGCCATTGCGCCAGCGCGGACACCATCGCCACGATAAAAAAGCCAAGCCACAGGCCATTGAGCATCAGTTGAATCCCCCGAAAGATGGGGCGAATGATAGCGGGGCTGGCAGAAACGACAAACCCCGGAATTTTCCGGGGTTTGTGTAGGAGCCAACTCTGGCAATCAGCCGCGAGAGGTCTCGCCGGCCGGCATCACTTGCTTGGTACGCCAATGCGGCAGGGAGTTCCAGTAACGCTCGCCCTTGGCGTCGTCGTACATGCCTTCCCAGCGGGAGATGACCAGTACGGCCAGGGCGTTGCCGATCACGTTCAGTGCAGTACGCGCCATGTCCATGATGCGGTCGACACCGGCGATGAACGCCAGGCCTTCCAGCGGAATACCTACGCTGCCCAGGGTCGCCAGCAGCACCACGAACGACACACCCGGCACGCCGGCGATGCCTTTGGAGGTAACCATCAGGGTCAGCACCAGCATCAGTTGCTGGCCAATCGACAGGTCGATGCCATACAACTGCGCGATAAAGATCGCCGCAATGCTCTGGTACAGGGTCGAGCCGTCGAGGTTGAACGAGTAGCCGGTCGGCACCACAAAGCTGCAGATCGCCTTCGGCGCGCCGTAGGCTTCCATCTTCTCGATCACACGCGGCAGCACGGTTTCGGAACTGGCGGTGGAGTAGGCCAGCACCAGCTCATCCTTGAAGATGCGCATCAGCTTGATCACCGAGAAGCCGAACAGACGGGCGATCAGGCCGAGCACCACAAAGGCGAAGAACAGGATGGCGACGTAAACCAGGATCACCAACTTGGCCAGCGGCAGCAGCGAGGCGAAACCGAAGTTGGCGACGGTCACCGCGATCAGGGCAAATACACCAATCGGGGCGTATTTCATGATCATGTGGGTGACTTTGAACATGCTCTCGGACACGCCCTGGAACATGGTGACCAGAGGTTCGCGCAGTTCAGGCTTGAGGCTCGACAAGCCGAGGCCGAACAACACCGAGAAGAAGATGATCGGCAGCATGTCGCCACGGGCGACGGCGGCGAAGATATTCGACGGGATCAGGTTGAGGATCGTCTCGATGAACGCGTGCTCGTGCTGGACCTCAGCGGCAGTGGCCGTGTATTTGGAGATGTCGACGGTACCCAGGGTACTCATGTCGATGCCGGTACCCGGATGGAACAGGTTGGCCAGCAGCAGGCCGACCACAATGGCAATGGTGGTGACTACTTCGAAGTAAAGGATGGTTTTCACGCCGATCCGACCGAGCTTTTTCGCATCCCCAACACCGGCGATTCCGACAATCAGCGACGAAATCACGATCGGGATAACGATCATCTTGATCAGGCGGATAAAGATATCGCCAGCGGGCTGCAACACGTTGCTGATCCACCAGGCCTTTTCAGCGCTGAAATGGTTAAGCACCGCACCGATTGCAATCCCCAGCACCAGACCGATGAGGATCTGCCAGGCGAGGCTTAGCTTTGCCTTCTTCATGTCATTACCCTTACTTCAAGTGGACTCAGGCAGATGCGCCAGCAGCTGGAACGCTCGGAAGCGAAAAAGTGTGTGCATCTGCCCCCGTAGAAGGTCACCGCAGTTGGCCGATATGGCTCACTGGCAGGCGAAAAAAGGCGCAACTATTCCGATGCAAGGAGGCGACGTCTAATGCCGTAAACGCCTACCCTATGCCGAATCGGCATGAGTTTTTTTGAGTTTTTCTGTCTGAACGGTCAGTTCGAATGTGACATTTCGGCAGGCATAAATGCCGCGAACCGGCCATTTCAGGCTCGCGCAGGGTTTTTTGAAAATCTACGGCTGCGGCTGAAAACTGCTGTAAATTCCTACGCATACCATCGAAAAACTTGTCTGGCAGGAGACAAACTTTCTCGATAGATGGTCACGCGGAAACACCAAGAAATGGTTGAGGCGACGCAAAAAGGGAAATTGCCGCTATGGGCGGTATGACAGAAGCGGGCATAAGAGCCGCAAGCCCGTCGCAAGTTCCACAAACCATCGGCTTGGGAACTTGCGTCGCAGCTTTTCACCTGACCCGGCCCTTGCGCAGGCACTCCCTGTACCCGTAGGTCACGCCGATCCGAACGATCAGAGCAACCCGACCCCTTGGTCATGCAGCGCCCTCGTCGGGCGTTGCAAACAGAAAGAAGCATGGTGCTTCTTTCTATGGACGATAAGCCGGCAGACGACAGCGTCGTCAGACCGAACCTAGTACCAATTCGGATCTTTCTTGAGCTGTTCCATCAACAGCTTCTGCATGCCTTCGTCGGGCTTGCCAAGAAAGCGGTAGTCGGCGTGCCGCGTTGGCGATTTATCCGCAGGCAGGCCTGCAGGAACTTCCACCAACATGGCGTACGCATCTTCTTTGTCGAAGCTGAAAGCGACAATCAGGCGCTTGTTAAGGCACGTGTCTGCGGTTTCGCAGAGCGGCCCTACCAAGTACTTGTCACCGTCCTCTTCAACGGCATTCATTTGTTCCGCGCTGCCCGACAGGTTCATCACCCATTCCGGCAAGCGCTCTTCCTTCTTGACCACGCTCTGCCAGGTTTCGCGGTACTGCGGGTCCGCGCTCAGCAGTTCGTTGGCCCGGGACTGGCCGTCATTGGCAGCCAGCGCCAGGCCGCTGCCGCCCAACAACAGGGCGGCAGCCAGGGCTTTAAGGGACGAATTGAACATGCTTAGCCTCGGCCACGACGGCCAAAGAAGAAGGAAGCGATGAACATCACCAGGAAGACCACAAACAGAATCTTGGCGATACCCGTGGCGGTGCCCGCGATACCACCGAAGCCCAGGACTGCAGCCACAATGGCGATGATCAGAAATGTGATTGCCCAACTCAACATGGTGATTCTCCTTACGCTTCTTTTAGGGGTAACAGCGGTGATGCTTGCGGTCGCTTGATTCAAGGACCGTGTCTTGCCTAGAACACCCAGCGTTCCTGATAAGGCAGGTCGCCGAGGGTGGAGTCTTGTTCAACCGCCGTCAGTTGCGGGGTTGTCACGTCGGCGGTGGTGCTGCCGACGGAACGGAAATGGGTCTGGGTCATCATCGAACGTTCAAAATGCGCGACTTGCTGTTGACTCTGCTGCCAATGCGCCAATTGCTGACCGCCGATCAAAGTCAGCAACAGGGCCAGGCTGGCAAACAGCCCCTGTTGCAGACGCAGTGGCGATACACGCAGTTGAGTGAGGCTTTGGCGAGTCATGCTGTGTGTCTCCCGCATTCTGATCTGATTATTCGTTTGTGACGCTCGTATGAGGTGTATTGCAGCCTGCGTGCCAGTTTTTTAACAAAATAAAACTCAATAAAATCAATTAGTTAAAAACAAAAGCGCTTTGACACCACGAGCATCCTGCACGATGCCCCTATCCTTACCGTGCGAAATGCACGATGGTCACTGGTCGGATCAGGGGATAGGAAAGCAACGTTCGACTGCCGAAGTGGCTACAGGGAGATAAAAACGCCATAAATCGGCGTCTCTGTAAGAAGAAGCGCAGATAGCTGCGCGATGACGGCTTTAATCAATCAGAATAAACCATGCAACTTGCCCGATTATTCCGGGACTAAACAACATCATTCATTCTTAGTGGGAGCGCGGGACAGATGGAATCAGCCAAGGAACTTCAAGGCCGCATTCTTTTAGTGGATGACGAATCCGCGATCCTTCGCACCTTCCGTTACTGCCTGGAAGATGAAGGCTACACCGTAGCCACCGCCAACAGCGCCGCCCAAGCGGAAGCCTTGCTGCAACGCCAGGTGTTTGACCTGTGCTTTCTGGACCTGCGCCTGGGCGAAGACAATGGCCTCGACGTACTGGCGCAAATGCGCGTCCAGGCGCCGTGGATGCGCGTGGTGATCGTCACCGCCCATTCGGCCGTCGACACCGCCGTGGATGCGATCCAGGCCGGCGCGGCCGACTACTTGGTCAAGCCATGCAGCCCCGACCAATTGCGCCTGGCCACCGCCAAGCAGCTGGAGGTGCGCCAACTGTCGGCGCGCCTGGAAGCCCTCGAAGGCGAAGTGCGCAAACCCAAGGACGGTCTCGACTCTCACAGCCCGGCAATGATGGTGGTGCTGGAAACGGCACGCCAGGTGGCGGGTACAGATGCCAACATCCTGATCCTCGGCGAGTCCGGCACCGGTAAAGGTGAGCTGGCCCGTGCGATACACGGTTGGAGCAAGCGGGCGAAAAAATCCTGCGTCACCATCAACTGCCCGTCGCTGACGGCGGAGCTGATGGAAAGCGAGCTGTTCGGCCATAGTCGTGGTGCGTTTACGGGCGCCAGCGAAAGCACCCTGGGCCGGGTCAACCAGGCAGATGGTGGCACGCTGTTTCTCGACGAGATCGGCGACTTTCCGCTTACCTTGCAACCCAAGTTGCTGCGTTTTATCCAGGACAAGGAATACGAGCGCGTCGGCGATCCGGTGACTCGTCGCGCCGACGTGCGGATTCTCGCCGCTACCAACCTGAACCTGGAAGATATGGTCCGCGACGGTCGTTTCCGCGAAGACCTGCTGTATCGCCTGAATGTCATCACCTTGCACCTGCCACCCCTGCGCGAACGCAGCGAAGACATCCTGACCCTGGCCGACCGCTTCCTGGCGCGCTTCGTGAAAGAATATGCGCGGCCCGCTCGCGGATTCAGCGACGAAGCCCGCGAAGCGCTGCTGAACTATCGCTGGCCGGGGAACATTCGCGAGCTGCGCAACGTGGTAGAGCGAGCCAGCATCATCTGCCCTCAGGAAAAGGTTGAGATCAGCCACCTCGGCATGGCCGAACAGCCGACCAACAACGCCCCGCGTATTGGTGCGGCGTTGAGCCTGGATGAACTGGAAAAGGCCCATATCGGCGCCGTACTGGCCACCAGTGACACCCTGGACCAGGCGGCACGAACCCTCGGCATTGATGCGTCAACGCTGTACCGCAAACGCAAACAATACAACCTGTGAGCTGTAGCCTATGAAGCTTGCGATGAAGCTGCGCACTCGGCTGTTCCTGAGCATTTCCGCGCTGATCACCGTTGCCCTGCTGGGATTGTTGCTGGGCCTGGTGAGTGTCATGCAAATGGCCAAGACCCAGGAATCGCTGATTCGCAGCAACTTCATCACCCTGGACCTGGGCCTCAAGCTGCGGCAGACCCTCGGCGACCAGCTGATGATCATGCTCAACGAGCAGCCAAATACCGCTGCGCTGGAAGATTCCAAGCAACGTTATTTCGCGCTGCTGCAGCAAGGCATCGAACACGAAGAAAAGGATGCGGCAACCAGCGGTTTCACCCAGGCCAAGACTGATTACCTGAGCTTTCTCGAGGCATTCGATAAAAAGGAGAATGCTCCGGCGCAGCTGCGCGACAACGACGAGTTGACTAAGCGTTTCAACATTTTGCGCAACGGCCTCATCGCCGAGCACAAGAAGGCCCTGGATAACATCAACGACACCGAACACAAGTCCCGTGAGCGCGCGCTGTTGATCGCCGGCTTGCTGGGTTTGGTCGGGCTGGCGGTGCTGATCATTGGCTTCGTCACCGCCCACGGGATCGCCCGGCGCTTTGGCGGGCCGATCGAAGCGCTGGCCAAGGCCGCCGACAAGATCGGCCAGGGCAACTTCGAAGTCACGCTGCCCATTTCGTCAGCCGCCGAGATGAACTTGCTGACCCGGCGTTTCGGCATCATGGCCGAAGCGTTGCGCCAACATCAGGCAACCAATGTCGATGAGCTGCTCGCCGGGCAGCAACGCCTGCAGGCGGTGCTCGACAGCATCGACGACGGCCTGCTGATGATCGACCGCCAAGGTCGCCTGGAGCACCTTAACCCGGTGGCGCAGCGCCAACTGGGTTGGGACGAGAACCGCCTGGGCCAAGGCCTTGGCGAAGCATTGGGCCGCCCGGAACTGGATGAGCAACTGCATCTGGTGCTGCGCGGCGGCAACCTCGAACGCGCACCTGAAGACCTGGAAGTGGAGGTTGAGGGTGAGCTGCGCCTGCTGACGTATAGCCTGACGCCGGTGAGCCATACCCAGGGGCACATTCTGGGCGCAGTGATGGTGCTGCATGACGTTACCGAACAACGCGCCTTTGAACGGGTACGCAGTGAGTTCGTGTTGCGCGCGTCCCATGAATTACGCACGCCAGTCACGGGCATGCACATGGCTTTCGGCTTGTTCCGGGAACGGGCGAAATTTCCTGCGGAATCCCGCGAAGCGGACCTGCTGGATACGGTCAATGAGGAAATGCAGCGCCTGATGCAGTTGATCAACGACTTGCTCAACTTCTCGCGCTATCAGAATGGCTTACAGAAACTTACCCTCGGCCCGTGCGATATCAGCGACCTGCTGGAACATGCGCGCGCGCGTTTTGCAGAGCAGGCGAATGCGCAGAACATCGAGCTGCTGGTTGAGGAGCAATCCCCGCTGCCAAGGTTGCATGCTGATCGAGCGCAGCTGGAGCGGGTGCTCGACAACCTTTTAGGCAATGCCCTGCGGCACACGGCCGACGGTGGACAGATCCGCTTGCAGGCGCGTCGTCATGGCGAACGGGTAATTGTCAGCGTCGAAGACAACGGTGAAGGGATTGCCTACGGCCAGCAGGGACGAATCTTCGAACCGTTTGTGCAGGTAGGCCGCAAGAAAGGCGGCGCCGGGCTGGGCCTGGCGCTGTGCAAGGAGATCGTGCAATTGCACGGTGGCCGCATGGGGGTTTATTCACGGCCAGGGCAGGGGACGCAGTTCTATATGGCGCTGCCCCTGTAGGATCACGCGCCAACCGTTATTGGTGATTCAACGCCTGCAGGATCGCGGCACTCTCGGCATCCGGCGTCCCGTCAAACAGAGACGCCCGGAAATGCATCTGGAACGCGGCCACCACATGCCGCGTTGCCACATCCAGCTCGCCCGTCTGCGGCGTCGGATAGCCCAGCTTCGCCAACTCTTCCTGGAACCAGGTAATGCTCGGCAGCTCGGCTGCGTACTGCACCTGGTAACGGGCAACCGCCTTGGCGTCCGGCCATATGCCCAGCCCTTCATCCGCCAGGCGCTTCCACGGGAACAATGGCCCCGGGTCCAGCTTGCGCAGCGGGGCGATGTCGCTATGACCGATGATGTTTCGCGGGTCGATGCCGTTGCGCTTGCTGATGTCCTTGAGGAGCACCACCAGCGACTGCACCTGCGCTTCGGAGTACGGATACCACACGCGGCCCGTCGGCAGGTCTCGATAGCCCGGGTTCACAATCTCGATCCCGATAGAACTGGAGTTGAGCCAAGTGCGGCCCATCCATTCACTTTCTCCGGCATGCCAGGCGCGCTGGCTTTCATCCACGAGCTTATAGATGGTGGCCGAGGCGTCATCACCGATCAGGTAATGGCTGCTGACCTGGCCATGGGTCAACAGCGCCAGGGAACGCTCCAGGGACGCCGAGGTGTAGTGCACGATGACGAACTGAACACGATTGTCGTGGTTCACCGACGGATGGCTGGTGTCCAGGCGAGGGCCGCTCGCGCAGCCGGCGAGCAGGAGAAGCAGAAAAGCGGAGCACAGAAATTTCATGGCAGCAGACAATACGCTTAAGACGATAATGCAACAGTGTAACGTACCGTTTGCTGCCGGGCGGCCAAATGCAAAGTTTTAAACAAAATGGAACATTTTCAGGCCGCCTGCACCTGATTGCGTCCGGCAGCCTTGGCACGGTAAAGCGCCTCGTCGGCACGTTTAAGAGCCAGATCACTGCGCTCACCCGGCTGAAACTGCGCCACGCCCATGGAGACCGTGATGGTCACCGGCTCGCCCTTGAAGTGAAACGGGCACGCTTCGATGGCTGCACGCAGGGTTTCACCCACGGCCAACGCATCGGACAGCGATGAGTTGGGCACCAGCAACACAAACTCTTCACCGCCAAAGCGTGCGATGAAGTCGTTGGGCCGCAGGCGTTTTCGCAGCACCGTGGCGATGATCTTCAGCACCTTGTCGCCAGCCAGATGGCCATAGCCGTCATTGATGCGCTTGAAGTGATCCAGGTCCAGCATCGCCAATGACAGGCTGTTGCCACGCTGGTGCCAGGTGTTGACCTCTTGCTCCAGGCGCTCGGTCCAGGCAGCACGGTTGGGCAAGCCGGTGAGCGGATCGATCAAGGCTTTTTGGCGCTGAACCTCCAAATGCTCTCGGTAGCCCTGAGCCTCTTGCTCCATATTGGCGACCCGTTCGGCCAGGCTTTTGAGGCGTGCAGCCACTTCCTGCTCGCGCTGGTCACGCTGGTGCTGGTGTTGGTCCATGGTGCCCAGCAGCCCTTCGAGATGGCTCTCCAGCACGTGCTTGAGGCTGTCCAGATCCGCGGCATCCTGGACGCTGGTTTGCAAACCATCCACCTGTTCGCGGATCTGAGTATCCAGCTCTCTGGCGGCCGAGCGACTGTCGGCGTGGCCGTCGCTGGCGACCTGCAGATGCCCCTGGAATGCCTCGAGACGCTCGTTGAGTTGCTTGAGGTAGGCTTCAAACTCGTGCTGGCCGCTGTCGGTAATCGCCAGCATCAACACCGCCAGGTCATCGAGAATCGGCAGCAGTTCGTACCAGTTCAATCCGTGGGCCAGGCGCTCACGCATGGCTTCGGCCTGGGGCCTGTGACGCTCGGGCAGCGACAGGTCTTCCAACAAGCCGAGCAGGGTGTCTTCGATGTGTTTGGCCACCGAACTGTAAGACGGCTCGGGGGTGTCGGGCAGGGCGTAGGTCTGATCCGCTTGCAGCTCGTCGGGGTTCAGCTCTGGCGACTCTTCGGGCTCGTCGGACATGACCGGTGGCAAGGAAAGACTGCCGATTTCCGTCTGCTCCGGCTCACGGGCCTGAACCTCTGGCGCCTCGACCATGGCGGCAAGAGCACTCTCGAGCGCTGGCTCAACCTCCGGCTCAAGGGGTTGTTCGGGCTCCACTGGTTCGATAATCGCAGCGGGCACCTCGATGACGGGCGCTCTGGCCACGACGGCGGGTGCCACTGGCGCTGCTTCGTTGACAACCTCGCCAGGCTTTATTTGCGGTACGGGCTCAGGGGACGACTCGACGGGGGCCGTGACCTTCGGCTGCGGTGCAAAAGCCCGCAGCGCTTGGGTCAGCTCCGCCGATTGCACCGGCGCTTCAACTTCATCCACCGGCTTTGGCACAGCAGGCGCCTGAACAGCCGGGCGGGATGGCGCGGGTAGCTCGACCTCCGGGGCGTCGGTCGCTGCATCTTTGGCACCAAACAGGCGCTGCAACAGGCCAGGGCCCGAACGGCTGGTTTCGCCCTCTGGTTCCAGGTTACTCAACGCCTGCCCCTGAAGGCCGCTCAACTCACTCAGCAACAGCGGGATCTCCCGCGCCTGGCCGACCCGACCATCCAGCTGTTTGGCGAACGCCTTCAGCGGGCGACTCACCTCACGCGGCAAGGGCAGCTTCTGCAACTGGGTGACCAAGGCCGTCAACGCGCTGCCGATCTGGTCAACCCGGGTTTCGCGGCGCTGCTCAGAATCCAGCACGGCCTTTTCCAGACGCGGCAACAATGCGGCGAGGGCGGCGTCCATGTCGTCGGTGCGCACCACGTCGCGCATTTCCTTCATGCATTGGTCAACCGCACGGTCGGTCCCTTCTGCCGCCAGGGTGCTGCGTACCAGCCCCCGGCGCAGCAGGTCGAGGCGGGCGGCCCAGCGGCGCTCGAGCTTTTCTTGTTGCTCGACGCTTTTAAGGTATTTTTCTTTCCAACGCTGGGCGTCGTCGCTCATGCAAGAGGTCCGCGAGGGCCGGGGCTCAACGCGGGCAATGCATCAGCCGTGAGCGAACCCGGCAGACGAATCTCTACCGCGACGGGCAGGTGATCGGAGATGGGCTGCGCCAGTACCTGCACACTTTCGAGTGTCAGGGTCGGGCTGAGCAGGATGTGATCAAGACAGCGCTGCGGACGCCAGCTGGGAAAGGTGGCTTCGACTTGCGGCGCCAGCAACCCAAGGTCGCGCAACGGGGAATTCTGTAGCAGGTCTGTGGCATGGGTGTTCATGTCACCCATCAGCACCTGGTGTTTGTAGTTGCCAATCAGCTCACGGATGTAGGCCAACTGCAGGGTGCGGGTTCGAGCCCCCAACGCGAGGTGCATCATCACCACTACCAACGCTTCCGGCCCTTCGCCGAACCGCACGAGAATCGCCCCTCGGCCTTTTGGGCCCGGTAATGGGTGATCCTCGATCGCCCACGGCTTCAGGCGGCTGAGCACACCATTGCTGTGTTGGCCGAGTTTGCCGAGGTTGCGATTGAGTTGTTGGTACCAGTACGGAAAGGCACCCAACTGGGCCAGATGCTCGACCTGGTTGATGTAACCGGAGCGCAGACTGCCACCATCGGCCTCCTGCAGGGCTACCAGGTCGAAGTCGCCCAGCAGGTCACCGATCTTCTGCAGATTACCGGCACGCCCATTGTGGGGCAGCAGGTGCTGCCAGCCACGGGTCAGGTAATGCCGGTATTTCTCGGTGCTGATGCCCACCTGGATATTGAAACTGAGCAGGCGCAACCGGCTGTCTGCCGGCAGGCCTGTAGATTCCAAGTGGTGTTCGTTGACCTTCGGGTCATGCAGGCCAACGACACGTTCAGTACCCCAGCGACGCATGACAGGCCCCTTACTTGGCTGCGCGCTCTTTGGCGATCAACTGATCGGCCACGTTCAGCGCTTGCTCTTCGCCGCCGGCACTGCCGATGTCAAAGCGGTATTTGCCGTTGACGATCAGCGTCGGTACGCCTTGCACGCCGTATTTCTGGGCCAGTTCCTTGTATTGGGCCATCTTGCCCTTCACAGCGAACGAGTTGAATGTCTCCAGGAACTTGGTTTTGTCGACGCCTTGGGTGGCGACGAAATCGGCCATGTCTTCAGGCTTCACCAGGCGCTTGCCTTCTTTCTGGATGGCATTGAACACAGCCGCGTGAACCTTGTGTTCTACACCCATGGTGTCCAGGGTAATGAACAGCTGGCCGTGGGCGTCCCATGGGCCGCCGAACAGGGCAGGAATACGTTTGAAATTCACGTCCTGAGGCAGCTTCTCGACCCACGGATTGATCACCGGCTCAAAGGCGTAGCAATGCGGGCAGCCATACCAGAACAGCTCCACCACTTCGATCTTGCCCGGTACGGAAACCGGCACAGGATTGGTCAGTTCGACATAGGTTTTACCGGCTTCAAGCGGCACGTCGGCTGCTTGTGCGGTCATGCCGAAAAGGCTGGCAGTGACGAGAGCGGCGCTGAGGATCAGATTACGCATGCTTTACTCCTGGACAAATAAAGTCGCCTCACGCGACCTTTGTTGTGACAGGTCTACGCGGGCATGAGTTCGTTAGTGTAACGGCACCGGCCACAAAAAAGGGCGGCCTGGGCCACCCTTTTTATGCTTGCATCGACGGATTAATCGAGCGTTAACGTAGCCGGGGCACTTAGTGCAGGCCCTGGATGTATTGGGACACGGCTTCGATGTCCTTGTTGCTGAGTTTCCCGGCGATGCTCTGCATGATTTTGGTGTCGCCGTCGTTGGTGCGATTGCCTTCGCGGAAGTCTGTCAGCTGTTTGCCGATGTACTGCGCATGCTGCCCACTCAAGTGCGGGAAGCCCGCAGCAGCAAGGCCTGCGCCGTTAGGCGAGTGGCAACCGATGCAGGAAGGCATGCCTTTTTCCAGGTTGCCGCCGCGGAACAATTCTTCACCGCGCGTCACCAGTTTCGCATCAGCAGCTCCCACACTGCCTTTCTGGCTGGCAAAATACGCCGCGATATCCGCCAGGTCCTGATCGCTGAGGTTGGTCAGCAAGCCGGTCATTTCCAGGACCGTACGCTTGCCGTCCTTAATGTCGTGCATCTGCTTGGTCAGGTAACGCTCACCCTGGCCGGCCAGTTTTGGAAAATTTGGCGCCGGGCTATTACCGTCCGGTCCATGGCAAGCACCACATACGGCAGCTTTCGCCTGGCCGGCTGTGGCGTCGCCTGCGGCATGGGCAACACCGGTGATGCCCAAGGTCAACAGCAGACTCACGATCAGTTTGTTCATCAGCTAATCCAACTACGGCTAAGGGTTAAAGAGTTATGGACCGGGTTCACTCACCATCAACTGAATGACGGCATGGTAATCCTCGGTACTGCAGTCCATGCACAAACCACGCGGCGGCATCGCCTTGAAACCCTGGGTCACGTGTTGCACCAGCGTGTCCATACCTTGAGCCAGTCTTGGCTTCCAGGCTGCCTGGTCACCCCGTTTCGGGGCGTTGGGCAACTGTCCGGCATGGCAGGCCCCGCAAACGCGGTTGTACACAGCCTCCGGATCCTGTGTAGCCTGAGCACTGTAAAGTGGCATCAAGACACCGACGGCTAGCAACCACCTGGTCATACATCGACCTTTTCAGGGTTTGAGAGCGTTTTGCGTTCTAATGCGCAATAAAGGTCTATCGCTCCCGTGAACTTCATCCTTCGCTGGGACAAAGCACACACAAAATCTGCGGCATTATATACTGGCGCTACTGAAACGGAAACGACACCGCTTGCCGCACCCATTCCCGGCACCGCCCACATCGGAAAACTCATGCAACTCAAGAATCCCATCCTCGGCCTGTGCCAACAGTCCACCTTCATGCTCAGCGCCGCCAAAGTCGACCAATGCCCCGATGACGAAGGCTTCGAAGTCGCATTCGCCGGCCGTTCCAACGCCGGTAAATCCAGCGCGCTGAACACCCTGACCCACGCCAGCCTGGCCCGCACCTCGAAAACCCCGGGGCGCACACAGCTCCTCAACTTCTTCAAGCTAGACGATGATCGGCGTCTGGTCGACCTTCCGGGCTACGGTTATGCAAAAGTACCTATCCCGCTGAAGCTGCACTGGCAGCGTCACCTGGAAGCTTATCTGGGTGGCCGGGAGAGTTTGAAGGGTCTGATTCTGATGATGGACATCCGTCATCCAATGACCGACTTCGACCTGTTGATGCTCGATTGGGCCGTCGCCAGCGGCATGCCGATGCATGTCCTGCTGACCAAGGCCGACAAATTGACCTATGGCGCAGCGAAAAACACCCTGCTCAAAGTGCAGGCAGAAATCCGTAAAGGTTGGGGCGATGCGGTGACTATCCAGCTGTTCTCGGCGCCAAAACGCATGGGCCTGGAAGATGCCTACACAGTACTGGCAGGCTGGATGGAACTGGCTGACAAGGGTTCGGAAGCTGCCGAGTAAAAACTCGGGGCAAAAAAAACCCCGGACTTCGTATGGGGAGGGGAAGTTCGGGGTCCAAGTTCCGGACCGCTAGGGCGGGGTCCAGATATCTGCCAACACTTAACACAACATAGGAGCATTGAAGGGCTTCACCACCCATTCAGTAACTCTGAGTAGCAATTCACGGGTTAAGTTCCAGCACGCTCAAAAAACTATTGGAAATAACTCGCCGCGTTTTCCGATCTAAAGAGCTGCCGCGGCATGACACCGCGGCCCAGGCCCGTGCTTAGTGCGCCTCGTCCCAGTTGTCGCCCACGCCGACGTCCACCACCAGCGGCACATCCAGCTTCGCCGCATCGCTCATGTGCTCACGAATCTTCGCGCTGACTTCAGCCACCAGATCCTCACGCACTTCCAGCACCAATTCATCGTGCACCTGAAGGATGACCTTGGCATCCAGGCCCGAGGCCGTCAGCCAGTTGTCGACCTTGACCATGGCCTTCTTGATGATATCGGCTGCGGTACCCTGCATCGGCGCGTTGATCGCCGTTCGCTCGGCGCCAGCACGCTCCTGAGGCTTGTTGGAATTGATCTCCGGCAAGTACAGGCGGCGCCCAAACAGGGTTTCCACGTAGCCCTGATCAGCCGCCTGGGCGCGGGTGCGGTCCATGTACTCGCGAACCCCCGGGTAGCGGGCGAAATACACATCGATGTAAGCCTTGGCGGTCTTGGTGTCGACACCAATGTCCTTGCCGAGTTTCTGGGCACCCATGCCGTAGATCAGGCCAAAGTTGATCGCCTTGGCACTGCGACGCTGATTGGACGTGACCTCAGCCAACTCAACCTTGAACACCTCGGCCGCCGTGGCGGTGTGCACGTCCAGGTCGTCGCGGAACGCATTCAGCAACCCTTCGTCCTTGGACAAATGCGCCATGATGCGCAGCTCGATCTGCGAATAGTCCGCCGCCAGCAGTTTGTAGCCTTTCGGTGCGACAAACGCCTGGCGAATCCGCCGGCCTTCGGCGGTACGCACCGGAATGTTCTGCAGGTTTGGATCGCTGGAAGACAGACGCCCGGTCGCCGCGACGGCCTGGTGATAGGACGTGTGAACCCGCCCGGTGCGCGGGTTGATCTGCTCGGGCAGGCGGTCGGTGTAAGTGCTTTTCAGCTTGCTCATACTGCGGTACTGCATCAGCACTTTCGGCAGCGGATAGTCGTCTTCAGCCAATTTGGCCAAGACTTCCTCGGCCGTCGAGGCCTGACCTTTGCCGGTCTTCTTCAGCACGGGCAGCCCGAGCTTCTCGTAGAGAATCGCGCCCAACTGCTTGGGCGAACCCAGGTTGAATTCCTCGCCTGCGATCTCGTAGGCCTGGCGCTCCAGGTCGACCATCTTGTTGCCCAGCTCGATGCTCTGGATACCCAGCAAAGCGGCATCCACCAGGGCGCCCTGGCGTTCAATGCGCGCCAACACCGGCACCAGCGGCATCTCGATGTCGGACACGACGCTGGCCAAGGTAGGAATGGCCGACAGTTGCTTATGCAGTTCCTGATGCAGGCGCAGGGTTACATCAGCGTCTTCCGCCGCGTAAGGCCCGGCTTGCTCCAAGGCAATCTGGTCAAAGGTCAGTTGCTTGGCGCCTTTGCCGGCGATGTCCTGGAAGCTGACGGTGTCGTAGTCCAGGTACTTCTTCGCCAGGCTGTCCATGTCGTGGCGGGTCGCGACGGAGTTCAGCACGTAGGATTCAAGCATGGTGTCGAAGGCGATTCCGCGCACGGTGATGCCGTGTGCCGGGTCGCCACCAATGGCGCAGTTGGCCAGGATGTTCATGTCGAACTTGGCGTGCTGGCCGACCTTGAGTTTTTCCGGGTCTTCGAGCAACGGCTTCAGGGCCAGCAGCACGGTGTCGCGATCCAGCTGTTCCGGCGCGCCGATGTAGGAATGGGTCAGCGGAATGTAGGCCGCTTCATGGGCCTGTACGGCAAACGATACCCCCACCAGTTGCGCTTTCTGGGCGTCGATCCCGGTAGTTTCGGTATCAAAGGCGAACAGCTTGGCGTCGTTGAGCTTCTTCAGCCAGGCATCAAACTGAGCCTGGGTGAGGATGGTTTCGTACACCGGCTCTACAGAAACCGGAGCGACTGCTTCAATCGCTTCCTCCGCGACTGCGGCCGATGGGGCGGCGCTCAGCTCAACCCGCTTGGCATCGCGCTGAATCTCGTCAATCCAGCTCTTGAACTCCAGCAGCGTGTACAGCTCCAGCAGCTTCTCGCGATCCGGCTCGATCAGGTGCAAGTCGTCCAGGCCCACATCCAGCGGCACGTCGATCTTGATCGTCGCCAACTCGTAGGACAGGAACGCACTCGCCTTATGCTCTTCGAGTTTGGCGACCAAGGTCTTGGCACCACGAATCGGCAAGGTCGGCACGATATCGAGCTGCTCGTAGAGCTCTTTCAAACCGCCGTTCACGCCTACCAGCAAGCCGGACGCTGTCTTCGGACCAATGCCGGGAACGCCCGGGATGTTGTCGGACGAGTCGCCCATCAACGCCAGGTAATCGATGATCTGCTCGGGAGCGACACCGAATTTCTCCTTCACGCCCTCAACGTCCATGGCGCTACCGGTCATGGTGTTGACCAAGGTAATGTGCCCGTCCACCAGTTGCGCCATGTCCTTGTCACCGGTGGAAATCACCACCGGCCGGTCGGCGGCCGCGCTGCTGCGGGCCAGGGTGCCGATCACGTCATCCGCTTCCACGCCTTCGACGCACAGCAGCGGGAAGCCCAGGGCGATCACGCTCTGGTGCAGCGGCTCGATCTGCACGCGCATGTCATCGGGCATGCTCGCGCGGTTGGCCTTGTATTCGGCGTACAGCTCATCGCGAAATGTCCCGCCCTTTGCGTCGAACACTACCGCGAACGGGCTGTTCGGGTATTGCCTGCGCAGGCTTTTGAGCATGTTCAACACGCCCTTGACCGCGCCGGTAGGCAGGCCTTTGGAAGTGGTGAGCGGCGGCAGCGCGTGAAAGGCGCGGTACAGGTAAGAAGAACCGTCCACCAGGACGAGGGGGGCGTGGCTCATGAGCAGGATCAACCTTTTCGGCGGGTCAGGCGCTAGAATAGCCGGACCAATGACGACAAAGGGACAAGGTTATCATGCGTACAGTAAATCGCCTGTTGTTGACCGGCTTGATTGCACTCACTCCGATGGTGGCCATGGCGGCAGATACTGCCCCTTCAGGCGACCCGGAAGTCACCATTCGCACGGAAGGCGACAAGACCATCCAGGAATACCGCCAAAATGGCTTCCTGTACGCAATCAAGGTGACTCAGAAAGGCTTTCCGCCTTACTTCCTGGTGCGCGCGGACGGAACCGATGCGAACTTCATCCGCTCTGACCAGCCGGATATGCTGATCCCGTCATGGAAGATCTTCGAATGGAAATGATTTCTTAACTTTAATCGGCGCTGCTCCCCGCAGCGCCCGTAACGGCAGTTTTAACCATGTCTGTGTTCACCCCCCTGGCTCGGCCCGAGCTGGAAACCTTTCTTGCCCCTTATGGGCTCGGCCGCCTGCTTGATTTCCAGGGGATTGCCGCTGGTAGTGAAAACACCAATTTCTTTATCAGCCTGGAACAGGGCGAATTTGTCCTGACCCTGGTTGAACGTGGCCCGGTGCAGGAAATGCCGTTCTTCATCGAACTGCTGGACGTGCTCCACGACGCCGACCTGCCAGTGCCTTACGCCCTGCGTACCACCGACGGCGTGGCCTTGCGCACGCTTGCCGGCAAACCGGCGCTGCTGCAACCGCGCCTGGCGGGCAAGCACATCAAGGACGCCAACGCCCAGCATTGCGTGCAAGTGGGCGAATTGCTCGGTCACCTGCACTTGGCCACCCAAGGCGACAAGGTACTGGAACGCAAGACCGATCGCGGGCTGGACTGGATGCTCAGCGAAGGCGCGCAACTGATTTCGCACCTCGACACAGAACAACAGCGCCTGCTGCAAGCCGCGCTGGATGAGATCGAGGCGCATAAGGCGCAGATCCTCGCGCTGCCCCGGGCGAATATCCACGCCGACCTGTTTCGCGACAATGCGATGTTCGAAGGCACGCACCTGACCGGGCTGATCGACTTCTACAATGCCTGCTCCGGACCAATGCTGTATGACGTGGCGATCGCCTTGAATGACTGGTGCTCGGACGCCGACGGCGTGATCGACGGCCAACGGGCGCGGGCATTGTTGGGGGCTTATGCGGGCTTGCGACCGTTTACCGCCAAGGAAGCGGAGCTGTGGCCGACCATGTTGCGCGTGGCCTGTGTGCGGTTCTGGCTGTCACGCCTGATTGCGGCGGAATCGTTCGCCGGGCAGGACGTGCTGATTCACGACCCGCGGGAGTTTCAAGTGCGCCTGGCGCAACGCCAGCAGGTCAAGACACCACTGCCGTTCGCGTTGTAAAGGTCGTACGCGGTCAAAAATGTGGGAGCGGGCTTGCTCGCGAATGCGGTGGATCAGTCAGCGCATCTGGTGACTGAAACTCCGCATTCGCGAGCAAGCCCGCTCCCACATTGGTTATGCGGCGTCTGTCAGAGCGACTCCAGGCACCCTGCCAAGTCATTCCCCAGCTTCTCCAGCACCTGCTCATACCCCTGAGCCGTCGCCGGCGTGTAGCCGCCCAACGCATCCAGCTCCGCCAGCTTCACCGGCAAACCCGCCACCAAGGTTTCCGCCAGGCGAGGGCGCAACGGCGGCTCGCTGAACACACACGTCTTGCCCACTTCCTGCAAACGCGTGCGCATCGCCGCCACATGCTGGGCGCCTGGCTGCACTTCTGCGGCAACGCTGAACACACCCGTGTGCTTGAGGCCGTAGGCATCTTCGAAGTAGTCGAATGCCTCATGGAATACGAAATACGGCTTGCCGGCGACATCCGCCATACGTGCTTTCAAGCGCGCATCCAAGGCGTCCATACGGCCATCAAAGGCCTTCACGTTGCTCTGATAACGCTCTGCGTTGGCCGGGTCTGCAGCGCTGAGGTCCGCTGCCATGCGGTTGGCGATTACTCGGGCGTTGACCGTCGACAACCAAAGATGCGCGTCCAGGCTTCCCGGACGATGATCGTGATCATGTTCGTCGGCATCTTCGGTATGGGAGTGGCTGTCTTCGGTGAACCGGCGCAGTTTCATCCCCGCAAGGTCCTGCACCGCCACCGTCGGCAAGGTACGGCCTTTCAGGACTCGCGGCAGAAAGGTTTCCATGTCCGGGCCAATCCAATACAGCAGGTCCACCGACTGCACACGCCGTACGTCGGATGGACGCAGCGCATAGTTATGCGGCGAGGCGCCCGGCGGCAGTAATACCTCGGGAACCGCCACGCCGTCCTGCACGGCAGCGGCAATCAGCTGTAACGGTTTGATGCTGGTCAGCACCCGAACCTCCGCCTGAGCGGCACCGGCAAGCAGCAAACTGGTGACAAATACGACAAAAACGGGAAAAAGTCTGGACACGATGACCACTCAAGGAGGCAGGAACAGGTAACATAATAACGTCTCTCACAAATATCTGTCGCCGCTCATGCCTAAAACACCGCTTGCCAGCCGTCCCCATGACCACTCTCACTGCGTGCACACCGCGCTGTCAGAGGCCGACGCACTGTGCGCGCGCCAAGGCCTGCGCCTGACCGCCCTGCGTCGCAGGGTGCTGGAGCTGGTGTGGCAAAGCCATAAGCCGCTGGGTGCCTACGACATCCTCGGCGTGCTCAGCGAGCAGGACGGCCGCCGCGCCGCGCCGCCCACGGTGTACCGCGCGCTGGACTTCCTGCTGGACAACGGCCTGGTGCACCGCATCTCGTCGCTGAACGCCTTTGTCGGCTGCAACCACCCGGAGCACGCGCACCAGGGCCAGTTCCTGATTTGCCGCGAATGCCACGCCGCCATCGAGCTTGAGCAAAAAAGCATCAGCGACAGCATCATCAAGAGCGCCGGCGACGTCGGCTTCAAGGTCGAAGGGCAAACCGTCGAAGTGGTCGGTGTGTGCTCGGGCTGCCAGGGGGCTTGATGAGCACTGCGTTAATCCGCCTGGAACAGGTCGGGGTCACGTTCGCCGGGCAAAACGTGCTGGATAACATCGCACTGAGCGTCGAGCCGGGGCAGATCGTCACGCTGATCGGCCCCAACGGCGCCGGCAAGACCACGCTGGTGCGCGCCGTGCTCGGCCTGCTCAAACCCGACAGCGGCAGCGTGTGGCGCAAGCCGAAGCTGCGGGTTGGCTACATGCCGCAGAAGCTGCATGTGGACCCGACCTTGCCCCTGTCGGTGCTGCGCTTTCTGCGCCTGGTGCCCGGTGTTGACCGTGCCCGCGCACAGTCCGCGCTCAAGGAAGTCGGCGCCGAACAGGTGATCGACAGCCCGGTACAAAGTATCTCCGGCGGCGAAATGCAGCGTGTGCTGCTCGCCCGCGCCCTGTTGCGCGAGCCGGAATTGCTGGTACTCGATGAACCCGTGCAAGGTGTCGACGTGGCCGGCCAGGCCGAGTTGTACAGCCTGATCACCCGCCTGCGGGACCGCCATGGCTGCGGCGTGCTGATGGTCTCCCACGACCTGCACTTGGTGATGAGCACCACCGACCAGGTGGTGTGCCTCAATCGCCACGTGTGCTGCTCCGGCCACCCGGAACAAGTCAGCGGCGATCCGGCTTTCGTCGAGCTGTTCGGCAAGAACGCCCAAAGCCTGGCGATTTATCACCACCATCACGACCACGCCCATGACCTGCATGGCGCCGTAGTTGATGACCCCACCGCACCCCAAACCCACGTTCATGGAGATAGCTGCAAGCATGGCTGATTTTCTGCTCTACGCCCTGCTGGCAGGCTTGGCTTTGGCGCTGGTGGCGGGTCCACTGGGCTCGTTCGTGGTCTGGCGGCGCATGGCCTATTTTGGCGACACGCTGTCCCACGCCGCGCTGCTGGGCGTGGCCATGGGCTTTCTGCTGGATGTGAGCCCGACCATTGCCGTCACCGTCGGCTGCCTGCTGCTGGCCGTGTTGCTGGTGACCCTGCAACAGCGCCAGCCGCTGGCTTCCGATACGCTGCTGGGCATCCTGGCGCCAAGCACGCTGTCCTTGGGCCTGGTGGTTCTGAGCTTCATGCATGAAGTGCGCATCGACCTGATGGCCTACCTGTTCGGCGACCTGCTGGCAATCAGCCCCACCGACCTGGCCTGGATTCTCGGCGGCAGCGCGGCAGTGCTCGTGTTGCTGGTGACGCTGTGGCGCCCGCTGCTGGCGATCACCGTCCACGAAGAACTGGCCACTGTCGAAGGCTTGCCCGTGGCGGCGCTGCGCATGACCCTGATGTTGCTGATCGCCGTGGTGATTGCTGTCGCGATGAAGATTGTCGGCGTATTGTTGATCACATCGCTGCTGATCATCCCGGCGGCTGCGGCCCAGCGTCATGCCCGCTCGCCGGAGCAAATGGCGGTCGGCGCCAGCCTGCTGGGGATGCTTGCGGTGTGTGGTGGCCTGGCGCTGTCATGGTTCAAGGACACCCCGGCCGGGCCGTCGATTGTGGTCACGGCGGCCGCCCTGTTTCTGCTGAGTTTTGTCCTGCCCCGTCGTGGGGTGTAGACTTGCTCGCTTTTTGCGCAATTAGAGAGTCGCAGGAATGAAGCTGTTCAACGCCCGTTATCTGCTCCTTGCCGCATTTTCCTTGCTGCTGGGCGCCTGCCAAAGCACCCCGCCCGGCGCCCCCGAGACCCCGGACGCACGGGCTGCGGCCATCGCACAGCTGGAGCAAAACCTCGCCAGCAGTGAACTGGCCACCGCCGAAGATGAGCTGGCCGCCTTGCAGGCCCAATCGCCCAACGACCCGGCGCTGGAGCCTTATCAGCGCCAACTGGCCGAAGCCTATTTGCAGCGCAGCCAGATCGTTCTGCAAAAAGGTGACGTCAATGCAGCCGCCACGGCCCTGAGCCGCGCCCGTGCATTAATGCCCAAGGCGCCGGCGCTGACCGGTGGCGTCAACAGCGCGATTACCCACGCCCGCAAGGTCGAGCTGGATAAAGCCGAGGCTGCCTTGAAAGCCGCTGAAGCCAAGCCACCCGCCAAGGTCATCGACCCGGCAGCACCCAGTACCACGGTTGCGCTGAACCTCACCGATATTGAGGCGCTGCGCCATCAACTGGATGAAATCGCCACCGATGTGGTGAATTACCAGTGCGATGTGAGCATCCGGGCACCGCGCACTGAAGATTA
The DNA here is from genome assembly GCF_011765255.1 of Pseudomonas sp. AN3A02. Taxonomy (NCBI): domain Bacteria; kingdom Pseudomonadati; phylum Pseudomonadota; class Gammaproteobacteria; order Pseudomonadales; family Pseudomonadaceae; genus Pseudomonas; species Pseudomonas sp. AN3A02. Next base: position 395,202 of record NZ_JAARNI010000005.1, on the reverse strand, counting down.
CCCATGGCTGGCCACGTTGCTGACCAAACGGGTGAAGCGCATCGATTCGGGGTATGACTTGAAGATTCACCGGCAGATCCTGAAGAAGGTACCGGCGCAGGTTGTGTTGATTCCGCGTAAGACTGAATAACGCCATTCGCGAGCAAGCCCGCTCCCACATTTAACCGAGTTCCACCTTTGGAATGCGGTCAAATGTGGGAGCGGGCTTGCTCGCGAAGGCGGTCTAACAAACAACCGATAACTTAAGCCGGAACAGCTTTAGCCTTCGGCTCCCGATCCCAGACCCGATGCTGGGCAATCGCCGCAAAAAACGCCTTCAACGCCTTCGCATCGCCGCCCACTATCAGCCCCGCATCCGCCTCAAGCTTCAGCACATCCAGCAACTGCTTCGCCTCACCGGCCAAGGCAATCGCCTTCAGGTGCTTGTACGCCTCCAGCAGGTAATGCAAAGCAACGCCGTCGCCACTCAGTGCCTGCACCGACTTGGCCCCGCCCGGCACAAACACCGCATCGAACGCCACTGACGGCAAACCTTCCATTGACGCATCCACCGGCAGACTCTTGCCATCTGCCGTCGTCACCGGTGCCGATGTCGGCCCGAGCAGCTTCGCGTGCGCACCCTCGGCTTCCAGCGCCGCCTTCAAGGCAGCAATCGCCGCACCATCAACGCCGTTCGCGGCCAGAATCGCCACCTTGCGAGTCTTGATATCACCCGACAACAAGTTGGCCTGGCTCAACGCTGGCGAACGTTCCGGAGACGTCTTGCGCTCCGGCACGGTGCCTTTCTTCGGCGCCGGCAAGCCCAGGTTCTGCGCCACGCGCTTGGCCAGCTCCAGGTCGATGTTGGCGAGGATCTCGTTCACCTGCCGCGCCCGGATGAATTCACGCTCCACCTTGCCCAGCTCGAAGCTGTAGGCCGCAATGATGTGCTCCTGCTCGTGCTTGCTCATGCTGCGGAAAAACAACCGCGCCTGGGAGAAGTGATCACCGAACGACTCGCTGCGCTCACGGACCTTGTGGGCGTCGACTCGCTCCGGATAGGTCTCAAAACCGCCGTCTTCGGCAGCAGGCGGCGTCTCTTTCGGCCAGCCGCCATCAATCGAATTCGGCTCGTAGGACGCACGCCCCTTGTCGATGGTGGTGCGATGCATCGCATCGCGCTGGCCATTATGAAACGGCGCGACCGGACGGTTGATCGGCAGCTCGTGAAAGTTCGGCCCACCCAGTCGGCTGATCTGCGTGTCGGTGTAGGAAAACAACCGGCCCTGAAGCAGCGGGTCATTGGAGAAGTCGATGCCCGGCACGATATGCCCTGGGCAAAACGCCACCTGCTCGACCTCGGCAAAGAAGTTGTCCGGGTTGCGGTTGAGCACCATCTTGCCCAGCGGCGTGATCGGCACCAGCTCTTCGGGAATCAGTTTGGTCGGGTCGAGAATGTCGAAGTCGAACTTATGCTCGTCTTCTTCGGCGATGATCTGCACGCCCAATTCCCATTCCGGGTAATCGCCGCTTTCAATGGATTCCCAGAGGTCGCGCCGGTGGAAATCAGTGTCTTTGCCCGCCAGCTTCTGCGCCTCGTCCCACACCAGGGAACAAGTGCCGACTGTCGGCCGCCAATGGAATTTGACGAAGTTGGATTTCCCCTCGGCATTCACCAAACGGAAGGTATGCACGCCAAAACCCTGCATGGTCCGCAGGCTTTTCGGAATCGCCCGGTCAGACATGGCCCAGATCACCATATGCGCCGACTCTGGCTGCAGCGAAACAAAATCCCAGAACGTATCGTGGGCCGAGCCGCCTGTAGGAATCTCGTTATGCGGCTCAGGTTTTACCGCATGCACGAAGTCAGGAAACTTGATCGCGTCCTGAATGAAAAACACCGGCATGTTGTTACCCACCAAGTCGAAGTTGCCCTCGTCGGTGAAGAACTTCACGGCAAAGCCACGCACGTCACGCACGGTGTCACCCGAGCCGCGAGGGCCCTGCACCGTGGAGAAACGCGCAAATACCGGGGTTTTGTGTTCGGGGTTACGCAGGAACCCGGCCTTGGTCAGCGCCGAATGGTTTTCATAGGTCTGGAAATAACCATGGGCACCGGTACCCCGGGCATGAACGATACGCTCCGGGATGCGCTCATGGTCAAAGTGCGTGATTTTTTCACGCATGATGAAGTCTTCCAGCAGCGAAGGACCACGGGAACCGACCTTCAAGCTGTTCTGGTTGTCGGAAACCTTCACGCCCTGGTTGGTACGCAGCGCCTGGCCGGTAGCGTCGGAGCGAAATGTTTCCAGGCTTTGCAGCTTGGCGTTGGTATTGCCACGGTCCAGAGTGTCGGTACCCGCAAGTTCGCTCTTGGGCGGGGTGACTGGCTTTTTAGTGCTCATCAGACAAAAACTCCTCGTTTGCGTAGGCCAGAGCGATCCCCGGCTCTTCTTGAGCAAAACCCCAGGCACGGCACCTGGGAATTTCGAGTTGCTTATGTAGTGACTGACACGGTTTTGTACCGTTCCTTTTTTATGACCTTTGATCGCGTTATTGCCAAATCGCTGGTCGGATGAGAAATAAATGCTAAGAAACGCTATACGGACAGGCTAAAATGCGCGCCCGGCTAACCGCTGATCCCTTTTTAATGCGCCCCACAAGGTTCGCTACGTGATCGAGTTTCATAACGTCCATAAAACCTACCGGGTCGCCGGTAAGGATATCCCCGCACTGCATTCCACCAACCTGCGCGTCGAAAATGGCCAGGTGTTTGGTCTGATCGGCCATTCCGGTGCGGGAAAAAGTACTTTGCTGCGCCTGATCAATCGCCTGGAAGAACCCAGCGGCGGCCAGATCAAGGTCGATGACGAAGAAGTCACCGCCCTCGACGCCAACGGCCTGCGCCGTTTCCGGCAACAGGTCGGGATGATCTTCCAGCACTTCAACCTGCTGGCCTCCAAGACCGTGGCCGACAACGTGGCGCTGCCGCTGACCCTCGCGGGCGAACTTTCCCGCAAGGAGATCGACCTGCGCGTGGCCGAACTGCTGGCCCGGGTCGGCCTGTCCGACCATGCCAAGAAGTACCCGGCGCAGCTGTCCGGCGGCCAGAAGCAGCGCGTCGGCATCGCCCGCGCCCTGGCCACCAAGCCAAAGATCCTGCTGTGCGACGAAGCCACCAGCGCCCTCGACCCGCAGACCACCGCCTCGGTGCTGCAACTGCTGGCCGAGATCAACCGTGAGCTGAAGCTGACCATCGTGCTGATCACCCATGAAATGGACGTGATCCGCCGGGTCTGCGACCACGTGGCCGTGATGGACGCGGGCGTGATCGTCGAGCAAGGCACCGTCGCCGACGTGTTCCTGCACCCCAAGCACCCGACCACCAAGCGTTTCGTGCAAGAGTCCGAGCAGGTAGACGAAGGCGAGCAGCGTGATGACTTCGCTCACGTACCAGGCCGCATCGTGCGCCTGACGTTCCAGGGCGAAGCGACCTACGCACCGCTGCTGGGTACCGTCGCCCGTGAAACGGGTGTGGACTACAGCATCCTGGCCGGTCGTATCGACCGCATCAAAGACATTCCCTACGGGCAACTGACCCTCGCCGTCACCGGTGGTGACATGGAGGCCGCGTTCGCCGCCTTCACCGCCGCAGACGTCCACATGGAGGTGCTGCGCTAATGGAAATCTTCTTGAGCTTTTTCTCGAACATCGACTGGTCCGAAATCCTGTTGGCCACCGGCGACACCATGACCATGCTGTTCGGCTCGCTGCTGTTCACCGTGTTGTTGGGCCTGCCGCTGGGCGTGCTGCTGTTCCTGTGCAGCCCGCGCCAGCTGTTCGAACAAAAAGGCCTGTACGCGATGCTGTCGCTGATCGTGAACATCCTGCGTTCGCTGCCGTTCATTATTCTGCTGATCGTGATGATTCCGTTCACGGTGCTGATCACCGGCACCTCGCTGGGTGTTGCCGGTGCGATTCCGCCGCTGGTGGTGGGGGCCACGCCGTTCTTTGCACGCCTGGTGGAAACCGCACTGCGTGAAGTGGACCGCGGGATTATCGAAGCGACCCAGGCCATGGGCGCCACTACCCGGCAGATCATCACCAACGCCTTGCTGCCCGAAGCCCGCCCCGGCATCTTCGCGGCGATTACGGTGACGGCGATTACACTGGTTTCCTACACGGCCATGGCTGGTGTGGTGGGTGCTGGTGGCCTGGGTGACCTGGCGATCCGCTTCGGTTATCAACGCTTCCAGACCGATGTGATGGTGGTCACCGTGGTGCTGCTGTTGATCCTGGTACAAATTCTGCAAACCGTCGGCGACAAGCTGGTGGTGCACTTTTCTCGAAAATAACGGCTATTGCCGGCGCGAAGCCGGCCAATTCCCGAACAAGGAGCTTGTTGAATGAAAAAACTACTGGTTGCTTTCGCCGCCGTTGCCGCGTTCTCCGCCCACGCCGCCGAAACCCTGACCGTGGCCGCATCCCCGGTGCCCCACGCTGAAATCCTCGAATTCGTGAAGCCGGTTCTGGCTAAAGAAGGCGTGGATTTGCAGGTCAAAGTCTTCACCGACTACGTCCAGCCAAACGTACAGGTTGCCGAAAAACGCCTGGACGCCAACTTCTTCCAGCACCAGCCGTACCTGGATGAATTCAACAAAGCCAAGGGCACTCACCTGGTGAGCGTCGGCGCTGTTCACGTCGAGCCTTTGGGCGCCTACTCCAGCAAATACAAAACCCTGGCCGAACTGCCAAGCGGTGCCAACGTCGTGATCCCGAACGACGCCACCAACGGCGGCCGTGCGCTGTTGCTGCTGGCCAACAACAAGCTGATCACCCTGAAGGACCCGACCAACATCCTGTCGACCATCAAGGACATCACTGAAAACCCGAAAAACCTGAAGTTCCGCGAGCTGGAAGCCGCCACCCTGCCGCGCGTGCTGACCCAGGTCGACCTGGCGCTGATCAACACCAACTACGCGCTGGAAGCCAAGCTGGACCCGTCCAAGGACGCACTGGCCATCGAAGGCAAAGACTCGCCTTACGTGAACATCCTGGTGACCCGCGAAGACAACAAAGATTCGGATGCGGTGAAGAAGCTGGTAGCAGCCCTGCACACCCCGGAAGTGAAAGCATTCATTGCCGAGAAGTACAAAGGCGCGATTCTGCCGGCGTTCTGATTCAGGGCCGAAACCCCGATCGATCGTTCCCACGCTCTGCGTGGGAATGCATCCTGTGACGCTCCGCGTCACGACCTCAAAAGCGGACGCAGAGCGTCCAGAGCGGCATTCCCACGCAGAGCGTGGGAACGATCTAATCTAAATGCCGTGCACATAACCAATGTGGGAGCGGGCTTGCTCGCGAAGGCGGTGGTTCAGTCGATACATCTGTTGACTGACACACCGCCTTCGCGAGCAAGCCCGCTCCCACATTTGATTTGTGTCGCTCAGGAAATGGTCGGCAGGCTTATTTACGCTGCAACAACCCCGGAAACTGCGCCACCAGCTTCTGGTTGTTCAACGGCGCCCGGATAAACCCGCGTTGCGTTCCATCCGGCCCGATCAGCGCGAGGTTGCCGCTGTGGTCGACGGTGTAGTTGGGCTTGCTGGTGTCCGCCGGAATAAACGGAATGCTTACCGCATTGGACACTTTCTGCACATCGTCCACATTCGCGCCGGTCAGGCCCTCGAACTGTGGATCGAAGTAGCCCAGATACTGCTTGAGTTGCGCCGGCGTATCACGGTTCGGGTCAACGCTGACCAGGATCACCTGCAACTTATCCACAACGTCTTTAGGCAGCTCGCTCTTGATCTGGCGCAGTTGGGCGAGGGTGGTCGGGCAGATGTCCGGGCAGAAGGTGTAGCCGAAGAACAGCACGCTCCACTTGCCTTTCAACTCATTGACCACCACCGGCTGGCCGTCCTGGTTGGTCATGGTCACCGGCGGCAACTGGCGGCTTTGCGGCAGCAGGATGATGCCTGCATCGATCAAGGCAGTCGGGTCGCCCTGGCCTTTGCCGCTCAGTACTTTGTTGACGGTCAGGCCCATGATCAACGCGACAATGGCCACCAGAATGAAGACAGTTTTTTGAGTTCGAGTCATAGGTTCAACAATAGGTAATGGTCTACGAGCAGGGCGATAAACAGCGCGAACAAGTACCAGATAGAGTACTTGAAGGTGTTGATCGCCGCGTGCGGCCGACTGCCACGGTACAGCACCCAGGCCCATTGCAGAAAGCGTCCGCCCAGAACCAGCGCGCACACCAGGTACAGCACGCCGCTCATATGGATGACATACGGCATCAGACTGACCGCCAGCAGGGCAAAGGTGTAGAGCAGGATATGCACCTTGGTGTAGTGCTCGCCGTGGGTCACCGGCAGCATCGGGATGTCGGCCTTGGCGTATTCCTCCTTGCGGTGAATCGCCAGGGCCCAGAAGTGTGGCGGAGTCCAGGCGAAGATGATCAGCACCAGCAGCAACGGTTCGGCGCTGACGTGGCCAGTGACGGCAACCCAACCCAGCAACGGCGGCGCGGCACCGGCAAGGCCGCCGATGACGATGTTCTGCGGCGTCGCACGTTTGAGGAAACCGGTGTAGATCACGGCGTAGCCCAACAGCGAAGCCAGGGTCAGCCAGGCGGCCAGCGGATTGGTAAACGCCAGCAACAACGCCAGCCCGGCCACCGCCAGCACCATCGCGAAAACAAGCGCCGCCACAGGCGATACGCGCCCTTGCGCCAGCGGACGTTTATGGGTGCGCGCCATCAGCGCATCGATGCGCCGATCCACCACATGGTTCACCGCCGCCGCGCCACCGGCACACAGGGCGATGCCCAGATTGCCGAAAATCAGCACCGGCCAAGGCACTCCGGCGCGGGTGGCGAGGAACATACCCACCAGCGAGGTGATGAGCATCAGCACCACCACTTTTGGCTTGGTCAGCTCAAGATAGTCACGCCAGATCGCCTGGCTATGACGCTCGCCGATCAAGGTCGCCATGGCATCTCTCCTTTTAGGGTCATGAGGCCCGACACGTGTTTACGCGGGCTGAAGCGCCAGCCGAACGGCAACTGATGCCGCACCCGGACCAGGCTGGTGCGGGCGTGGTAATTGACCAGCACAAGCGTCAGCAGCAACGCCGCGCCGCCGGCGTTATGCGCAACGGCAACCGGCAGCGGCAGGTGAAAGTACACGTTGCTCAAGCCCAGGCAGATTTGCGCCGCCAGGGCGATCAACAACAGGCCGGCCAAGCGGGTCATGCCGACCACCTTGAGTTGCCAGGCGAGGCCCAGCAGTACGACGGTGACCAGCAGCGCGCCAATTCGGTGGGTGAGATGAATCGCCGTGCGCGCATCACTGTCCAGTTGCCCGCCGAGGTAATTGGGGCCGATATGCTGGGTCAGGTGAAAACCATTGGCAAAATCCGCCGCCGGCCACCACTGCCCGTGACAGGTCGGCAGGTCGATACAGGCCACGGCCGCGTAGTTGGAGCTGACCCAACCGCCCAGGGCAATCTGGCCGATCACCAGCACCAGCCCGGCCGTCGCCCAATATTGCAAACGCCTGGGCACGATCAGCGCCGGCAGCACGCCGGACAACCGCAGCGTCAGAAGGAACAGCAGGCTCAGCGTCGCAAACCCGCCCAATAAATGCCCGGTGACCACTTGCGGCCAGAGCTTCAGCGTCACCGTCCACATGCCAAACGCCGCCTGGGCAAACACCACCGCGAGCAGGAACAACGGCAACTTCAATGGCTGCCCCGGATGACGCCGATGAGTCCAGGCGCGCGCTGCCAGCAGCACGATCAGCAGGCCGAGGGCGCCGGCGAAATAACGGTGGGTCATCTCGTTCCAGCCTTTGTCTGCCTCGACCGGCGTGTCCGGGTAATGCAGTTCGGCATGGGCCAGCTGGGCTTCGCTTTTTGGCACGCTGATAAAGCCATAACAACCCGGCCAATCCGGGCAACCGAGGCCCGCGTGTGTCAGGCGGGTATAAGCACCCAGCAGCACCACGATCAAGGCCAGCAGGGTGGCAAACAGCGCGAGGCGAAATCCAGGTTTGGCCATGACGGTGTCCTTATCCGATGTTCGACAGTTTCAACAGCAGGCGCAGGTCGTTGAGCAGGTCCTTGCCCTTGACCCGGGCGTCGTAGCGCAGCACCAGGTTGCCGTGGGGGTCGACGATCCACAGCTGGGCATCGCCGCGGCCTTGGGCGGCGGCGTCTTTGTTGAAGGTCGACAGGTCCAGGGAATAACGTTGCAGTTGCGGGTATTCGGCCTTGAGCTTGGCGTCATACGCAGTGTTCACCGGCTGCGCGCTGGCCAGGGCGTGGCTGGCACGAGAGGCATCGCGACCCAGGCCGATTTGCAGCTGGCGAGCCAGGTAAACCAGTTGCTGGCAGTCGGCGGCGCAGGCAGTGGGCGCGGTCACCAGCAGTTGCCAGCGATCTTCATCGGCCTGCACGCCGATGTCGGCGCGAGTCTGCCCATTGCCGATCATCTCGCCGTGGTAGCTGCGGTTGTCCGGTACCCAGAACTGCAACTTGTACATGAAGGTGGCGAGCACCATCGGGCCGATCACCATCAGCAGGATCAGAATCAGTTGCCAGCGGCCCTTGCGACGGTTGGGCGCTGTTGGCGCGTCAGACATGTTGAGTGGATTCATGGCCGCTCCCATGGCGCTTCTCCTTTGTGTTGTGCCATCCGAGGTAGAGGTAAAGACCGAACAGCGCCAGCGCCATGGCGAACCATTGCACGGCGTAGCCCAGGTGTTTTTCCGGGCCCATGGCGACCACAGGCCAATTGGTTTCATAGGTTGCCGGTCCCGCTTCGGCCCTGACTTCATAGGCGAATCCGCTGCGACCCAACTCTGCCCAAAGCGCTTCGGGATGCAGGGCAGTCAGCAATCGCGGCCACTGTGCGCCCGCTGGATCGGCATGCAGCTGGAAGGTCTCGCCCGGGGCCACATAGACCCAGGCGTCGAGATTCAGCGGTTGTTCGGGGGTATTGAAAACGGGCGGTGTGCGCCGGTCCGGCCAAGGCAGCCAGCCTCGATTGAGCAACAGCCACTGCCCGCTGGCCTGATCGTGGAACGGTTGCAGCACCTCCACACCGACCTTGCCGTCACGAAAGCGGTTATCCAGCAGCACGCTGTGGTCGGCATCGAATTGCCCGCGCAAATGCACGCGGCGGAAGGCAGGATCTTCGGTGGCCTGTAATTGCGTACTGCTCATGGGCTCGGCAGCGCGGCGCTCGGCGTAGGTTTCCAGCAGCGCCTGTTTTTCCTGGCCGCGGGACAGCTGCCAGAAGCCGAGAAACACCATCAGCGGCAGTAGCACAAGCACCACCAGCGTCGGCGCAATACCGGGGCGAAAGGGTTTCATGGCATTGCCGCAGAGGTCGGTGCTGCGCTGGCTATACTGAATCTCATTGCTCGCCCCCTCCAAAAAAAAGCCCCGGAGCCCACCATGCTCAAAGCAGCCATTGCCCTGATGCTGATTGCTACCGTCGTGAGCCTGTTCAGTGGCTTGTTCTTCCTGGTCAAGGACGAGGGCAACTCCAATCGCCTCGTCACTGCCTTGACCGTGCGTGTGGTGCTGGCCGTGATCACCCTGGGTTTGATCACCTGGGGTTTCTTCAGCGGCCAGCTGGTGTCTCATGCGCCTTGGTGAACGACCTCAAAGCACGTAAACGAAGAAAAACAACCCGATCCACACCACGTCCACAAAGTGCCAATACCAACTGGCCGCCTCGAAACCGAACTGGTGTTCGTCATTGAAATGCCCCTTCAGGATGCGCATCAGCATCACAAACAAAATGATGGTGCCGATGGTCACGTGGGCGCCGTGAAACCCCGTGAGCATGAAGAAGGTCGCGCCGTACACGCCGGAACCGAGGGTCAGGCCCAACTCTTTATAAGCGTGGATGTATTCCTCGGCCTGGAACCCGAGGAACGCCCAACCCAGCAACACGGTGATCGCCAGCCAGATCTTCAGCGCGCCGCGATGGCCTTTGCGCAAGGCGTGGTGGGCGATGGTGATGGTCACGCTGGAACTGACCAGCAAGATCGTGTTGATCAGCGGCAAGCCCCAGGGGCTGATGGTGCCCTTGGGCGCAGGGAACAGTTTCGGGTCAGGATTGTTCAGCAGCGGCCAGACGAATTCGAAGTTCGGCCACAGCATGTGGGCAACGCCTTTTGAGCCTTCTCCCGCCAGCCAGGGCGCCGACATGTGCCGCACATAGAACAGTGCGCCGAAGAACGCGATGAAGAACATCACTTCGGAGAAGATGAACCAGGTCATGCCCCAGCGAAAGGAGCGGTCCATCTGTGAACTGTACAAACCGGCGCGGCTTTCCTTGATCACCGCGCCGAACCAGCCAAACATCATGTAGGCCAGCAGCAAGCCGCCGACGAAAAAGATCAGCGGTCCGTGGGATTCCGGGCGCGCGGCCTTCAGATCGTTAAACCAGGTAGCCAGCCCGACCACCGTAATCAGCATGCCCAGCGTGGCAATTATTGGCCATTTGCTTTGTGCCGGTACGTAGTACGTATCATGAGTCGACATGTATTCGTTCTCCTAATCGAGCCCGCAAGCAACGCCTAGCCGCCGGTATGGACAGCCACGGGCGGTTGGCGCGCGGTGATATCGAACAGCGTGTACGCCAGGGTCAAATGCTTCACATCCTTCGGCATGTCGCGGTCGACAATGAAGCGCACCGGCATTTCTATGCGCTGACCTGGCTGTAGCACTTGCTGGGTGAAGCAAAAACACTCGGTCTTGTGGAAGTACATCGCCGCCTCGGCGGGCGAAATGCTTGGCACCGCCTGGGCGGTCATCGGCTTGTCGGTGGGGTTGTAGGCCACGAACAGCATCTCGGTGACCGCGCCGGGATTGACTACCACCTCGTCGGCCTTGGAGTGGAACTCCCAGACCATATCGATGGCATTGGTGGACAGGAACTGCACCCGCACCTGGCGCGTCGGGTCCACCACCTGCTCGCCTTCGTACTGCCCGGCAGTCTTGCCATTGATGCCGAACGCCCTGCACATCACGTCGTAGATCGGCACCAGGGCAAAGCCGAAGGCGAACATCGCCACCACCAGGATCAGCAGCCGCGTGACCAGGCGCTTGATAGGCACGGACTCAAGCATGGTCGTCTCCCGTCAGGGTGTTCATTTGACCTCCGGCGGCGTGGTGAAGGTGTGGTACGGCGCAGGCGAAGGGATGCTCCACTCCAGCCCTTCTGCGCCATCCCACGGCTTGGCCGGTGCAGGCTTACCGCCACGAATGCACTTGATGACGATGAACAGGAAGAAGATCTGCGTCGCACCAAAGGTAAAGGCACCGATGGAGGAGACCATGTTGAAATCGGCGAACTGCAGGTTGTAGTCCGGCACCCGACGCGGCATGCCGGCAAGTCCTACAAAGTGCATCGGGAAGAACGCCATGTTCATCCCGACGAACGACAGCCAGAAGTGCAGCTTGCCCAGGGTTTCGTCGTACATGTGGCCGGTCCATTTCGGCAGCCAGTAGTAGGCCGAGGCGAAGATCCCGAAGATCGCGCCAGGCACCAGTACGTAATGGAAGTGCGCTACCACGAAGTAGGTGTCGTGGTACTGGAAGTCCGCCGGAGCGATGGCCAGCATCAGCCCGGAAAAGCCGCCGATGGTGAACAAAATCACGAAGGCCACCGCGAACAGCATCGGCGTCTCGAAGGTCAGCGAGCCTTGCCACATGGTGCTGACCCAGTTGAACACCTTCACACCCGTGGGTACCGCGATCAGCAGCGTGGCGTACATGAAGAACAACTCGCCCACCAGCGGGATGCCCACCACAAACATGTGGTGCGCCCACACGATGAACGACAGGAACGCGATGCTCGCCGTGGCGTACACCATCGAGGTGTAGCCGAACAGCGGCTTGCGCGAGAAGGTCGGGATGATCGAGCTGACGGCACCGAAGGCCGGCAGGATCATGATGTACACCTCAGGGTGCCCGAAGAACCAGAACACATGCTGGAACAACACCGGGTCACCCCCACCGGCGGCACTGAAGAAGCTGGTGCCGAAGTGGATGTCCATCAGCATCATGGTCACGCAACCTGCCAGCACCGGCATCACCGCGATCAGCAGGAACGCGGTGATCAGCCAGGTCCAGACGAACAGCGGCATTTTCATCAGGGTCATGCCAGGGGCACGCAGGTTGAGGATGGTGGCGATGACGTTGATCGCGCCCATGATCGAGCTGATACCCATCAGGTGGATGGCGAAGATGAAGAAGGTCACGCTTTCCGGCGCGTAGGTGGTAGAGAGCGGAGCGTAGAAGGTCCAGCCGAAGTTCGGCCCGCCACCGGGCATGAACAGCGTGGACACCAGCATCAGGAACGCCGCCGGCAACAGCCAGAAACTGAAGTTGTTCATACGCGGAAGGGCCATGTCGGGCGCGCCGATCATCAACGGGATCATCCAGTTGGCCAGGCCGACAAACGCCGGCATCACCGCACCAAACACCATCACCAGGCCGTGCATGGTGGTCATCTGGTTGAAGAACGCCGGCTCCACGATCTGCAAGCCCGGTTGGAACAGCTCGGCGCGGATCACCATGGCGAACGAGCCGCCAAGCAGGAACATGGCAAAGCTGAACCACAGGTACATGGTCCCGATGTCTTTGTGGTTGGTGGTCAGCACCCAACGCATCAGGCCCTTGGCGGGGCCGTGAGCGTGCTCTCCGGCATGACCATGGTCATCGATCACAGCGCTCATGGCCTTTCTCCTGCGAACGAGTGGGCGGGACGGTTCAGGGAATACGCAATGAAGGAAGTCATTTGCTTTGCGCCTGTTTCAGAGCCAGCACGTCTTTAGGAGTGACCATGTCGCCTTTGTTGTTGCCCCAGGCGTTACGTTCGTAGGTCACGACCGCCGCGATATCGACTTCCGACAGTTGCTTGCCGAACGCCGCCATGGCGGTGCCGGGTTTGCCGAAGTACACGCGGTGCAGGTGGTCTTCCTTGGGCCCGACGGCAATCGGCGAGCCTTTGAGCGCCGGGAACATCGGCGGCAGGCCCTGGCCTTCAGCCTGGTGACAGGCCACGCAAGTGGTGTGGTAAACCTTGTCGCCACGGGCCACCAGCTCATCCAGGGTCCATTCCTTGGAGGTCAACTCCTTGAGCTTGGCGGCTTCTGCCTTACGCTCGCCGAGCCAGGTGTCGTAGTCCGCCTTGGACTTGACCTCCACGACGATCGGCATGAAACCATGGTCTTTGCCGCACAGCTCGGCGCACTGGCCACGATAGATGCCTGGCTTCTCGACCCGGGTCCACGCCTCGTTGACGAAGCCTGGGATCGCATCACGCTTGACCGCAAACGCGGGCACCCACCAGGAGTGGATCACGTCGGCGGCGGTCACCAGGAAGCGCACCTTGGCGCCCACCGGCAGCACCAGCGGCTGGTCGACTTCCAACAGGTAATGTTCGCCTTTGACGGCCTGGTTATGGATCTGCTCGGCGGGCGTAGCCAGGTTGCTGAAGAACTCGACGTCCTGGCCCAGGTATTTGTAATGCCACTTCCACTGGTAGCCGGTGACCTGGATATCGATATCCGATTCCGTACTGTCGTAGATGTTGATCAGCGTCTTGGTGGCCGGAATGGCCATCGCCACCAGGATCAGCAAGGGCACCACGGTCCATAGAATCTCCACCGTCGTACTCTCGTGAAACTTGGCCGCCACTTGGCCCGTTGAGCGCCGGTGAACAATCATCGACCAAAACATCGCGCCAAACACAACGATGCCAATCGCCACACAAATCCAGAAAATGGTCATGTGCAGGTCAAACACGGCGTGACTGACTTCAGTGGCCCCTGGTGCCATATTCGTTGTCCAGGCGGCTTGCGCCTGGCTGAATACTGACCACAACAGTAGGCCCATCCAAACATGTGGATGTCGCGTCATTGCGGGTTCCCCTTATCGTTCTTGTTATCCCGCCGGTTTGCACCTGCGACCAAGGGAGCGGCTTCCATACTGCTTACAACCGCCAAGCCTTGCCTGCTAATGCAGTCGGGCGTCATCAGCTAATTGCGTACAAAACCGAGTATAGACAGCGACCGCCACCCCGCAATGTGATCGGGCAAATGAACGAAAATGAGGAAACAGACCACACAACAAGACCGATGGAGCCCGTTATCCGACGAACGATGGCGATTTGATATAACGACAGCGCATAACCATGAAATAATTATGACAAATGTGTCTTAGGCGCTCGTATAAACGAGCTACCTTATCCTCTCCCTATTTCCTACGCCTGCATCACTGGAGCTTTCATGAACACCGCCGCTTTGCGCGAGCAGATTTCCCGTGCCCATCAACACGAATCCAGCACTGGCCAGCTTGCTCAGCAGCTGGAAGTCCAGTTACCGCACCTGCACCCGGCGATTGCCCTGCCGGACGTTGACGCCAAGGGCGTGATGACGCGCTTTGTCAGCGCCTACATTGACCAGGTCCCGGATTTGCTGGATGCGGCCAATGATGTTGCCCGTGAAGCCGGTATTGAAAGCCAGATCAAACCGGTGCTGAAAATCGCCGAGCATTTCTTCCTGCAGCCGCCAGCGATCCTGGCCGGGCATGAAGGCCTGGACGGTTTGCTGGACGAGGCCTACCTGGCTCATCGCCTGGTGGAAGAGGTCAACGATCTGTATATCAAGCACTTCGGCCAGCCGTTGATTCCGCTGGATACCACGGTGGCGAACGTGATTGCTCACCAATTGATCGGCGAGACCTTTGCCAATCAGCTGGATGAAGCGGTGCACCACGCGGTGGATGAGATGCTCAACGAAGAAAGCTTTGCGCTGGAGTCGGTCGAAGCGTACCGCGACAAGCTCAAGAGCCCGGACACGGAAGCGGCGTGGAAGCGCTGGCCGTGCCTGTCACGGCAGTTGGGGGTTGGGTTGGAGCTGGATCAGCCGGCCTGATTTTTATCGCTGACGCAGATTCACTGTAGGAGCGAGCTTGCTCGCGAAGGACGTCAACGATAACGCGGGCATTCTGAATGCACGCGGCGTGCTGAAGTTTTTCGCGAGCAAGCTCGCTCCTACAGAAGGTCACAACGCAGCCGAGCCTATTCCGGTCGTCGTTCTTACCCGTCCTTCCAACCTGCGCTTCAACCCCCGCGCCTCGATCATCAGCTTCGAGCCCTTGGCCGAGTTGGCCCGACCCCATTCTTCCAGCAATTCCAGGCAGGAGTGGTCGATGTAACTCAGGTTATTGAGTGGCACATGCAAGGTGGTCCCGGCGGGTACCGTCGACAGCACCTGGGTCAATGCCGGCACCTTGAGAAAGGTCCCAGCCCCCGTTAATCGCAACTCCATCTCGCCATCCTGTGGCAGGTCGACCAGGCTGATTTTCAAGCGTGAAGCCTTGAACGCCAGCTTGACCAGGGTCAGCCCGAAGCCCACCAACACACCCGTCAACAAGTCGGTGAAGATGATCGCCAGGGCCGTCGCTGCGTAGGTAAACATCGGCATCCGCCCGTAACGCGCCAGGCCACGAAACGCCTTCATGTCCACCAGCTTGATCCCGGTGTACACCAGTACACCCGCCAGGCTCGCCACCGGAATGCTTTGCAGCACACTGGACAGCAACAGCACGAACGCCAGCAGCCACAACCCGTGGAACATCGCCGACAAGCGCGTGGTAGCGCCGGCCTGGACGTTGGCCGAGCTGCGCACGATCACGCCAGTCATCGGCAGGGCGCCGACCAGGCCACACAGCATGTTGCCCACGCCTTGTGCCGACAGTTCCTTGTCGAAATCGGAACGCTGGCCACTGTGCATACGATCAACGGCTGCTGCCGAAAGCAGCGTTTCAGCGCTGGCGATAAACGCCACGGCAAAAGCGGCGATCAGCAGGTTGGGATCGGCCAGGTTCAGCAGGTCGCTGGGGCGCAGCCAGTCAATGGCGTCCGCCAGGTTTTCCGGCACTTCCACACGCTTGACCTGCAATGCCAGCACCAGGCTGGTGACCGTCGCCAAACCCACGCCGAGCAAGGCGCCGGGCACAAAGCGCAGTTTTTGCGGACGGAACTTGTCCCACAGCCACATCACCAGAATCGTCGACAGCCCGAGCAGGCCCGCCTGCCAGCCAAGCCCGCCGCCCAGTGTAGGTATCGCCTGAATCAACGCGGCGGGAAAGCCGGCGAGGTTATCCAGCCCGGAGGGTTTTGGCACACCGTCGAGCATCACATGGACCTGCGACAGGACAATCAGCACGCCAATCCCCGCCAGCATCCCGTAGACCACCGCAGGCGCCGTAACTCGAAACCAGCAGCCCAAGCGCAAACGCCCGGCCACCAACTGCAGGAAGCCCGCCAACAACAGGATCGGCCCGAGCATGGCCATGCCATGCTGGCGCACCAGTTCGAACACCAGCACCGCCAAGCCCGCGGCCGGGCCACTGACTTGCAGCGGCGACCCCGCCAACCAACCCACCACAAGCCCACCGATGATCCCGGTGATCAGGCCTTTGGCAGGTGGCATCCCTGACGCGATTGCGATCCCCATGCACAGCGGCAGGGCGACCAGAAACACAACCACGGAGGCCAGCAGCTCCCGTGGCAGCACAGCTTTTAATTGAGCAGCACGCATGATGACTCTCCCGAGGCATTTACCGGGCGTAGCAACGCCTGGCTGCTCGAATGGCAGCCATCGCGTTACCCGACAGGGGATTGTTTTAGAAGCGCGCTTTAGGCGTCGCGGACGGGATCGGCTGAGTACCGTTCAACGGCAGGAACGCCGCCTGATCCGCATCGTAGGCCCTGATCTCGCTGGTCTCGATGTCGTAGACCCAGCCATGGATAAACAGATGCCCATTGGCCATGCGCGAGGCCACCGACGGGTGAGTGCGCAGGTGCTGCAACTGGGCGATCACGTTTTCTTCGGTCAACACGTGCATGCTTTCGTGTTCGTTGGCGCAGTCACAGTTGTCCTGGACCATGGTCTTGGCGACCTCGGCGTGGCGCAGCCAAGCCTTTACCGTGGGCATTTTTTCCAGGCTTTGAGGGTTGAGCACTGCGCGCATGGCGCCGCAGTCGGAGTGGCCACAAATGATGATGTGCTGCACGCCAAGAGCCAGTACCGCGTACTCGATGGCCGTGGAAACACCGCCGTTCATCTGCCCATAAGGCGGCACGACGTTGCCGACGTTACGGGTCACAAACAAATCCCCGGGAGAGCTTTGGGTGATCAGTTCGGGAACGATGCGCGAATCTGCGCAGGTAATGAACATCGCTCGTGGGCTCTGGGCCGTGGCGAGTTTTTTGAAGAGTTCTTCCTGCTGCGGAAAGATCTCGTTATGGAAATGCAAAAAGCCTTCAACGATGTGCTGCAGCGCTGCATCGGCGGACTCCGCCTCGTGAGGGGCTGAAGCCGACGCAGCCAACGGCTGTTTATCCTTGTCACTCATGATTCATCCTCTTGGTTGGAGCAGGGGCGTTTTCCAGTGTGGTTGGCGCCCAAACCGAAGCGCCGACTCATTAGTCACTCGATGAACAAGGTACCCGCCGAAACTTAACTCAAACTGAATGAACCGCTCTAGATCGGGGCTTTCAGTGATGTCAAAACGCGACTATTCCTACAAGGCCGTGCGCTTTACCCAGCAGTTTACAATAATGCCATCTGCCTGCCAGGCGGACAAAACGCGGTGCAATCCAGATTAAACCCTTCCCGGCGATTGAGCCCCAATCGTTTGATCGCCTTGGCGAAACGTTGCGCCAACAGATCGGCAAACGGCCCTTCGCCACGCATGCGTACCCCGAAGCGACTGTCATAGACCTCACCACCGCGCACCTGCCGCACCAGGCTCATCACATGGGCCGCGCGCTGCGGGTAGTGGGCCGCCAGCCATTCTTCAAATAGCGGCGCAACCTCCAGGGGCAGGCGCAGCATCATGTACGCCGCATTTTGTGCGCCAGCGGCATGCGCCTCGGTCAGCAAACTTTCCAGCTCGCTGTCGTTGATCATCGGAATCATCGGTGAACACAACACGCCGACCGGGATTCCCGCCTCACGCATCACCCGAATCGCCCTCAGCCGCGCCTTGGGCGCAGCCGTACGCGGTTCCAGGATGCGCTTGAGCTCGTCGTCCAGGCTCGTGAGGCTGATCATCACCGCCACCAGCCGCTGCTGCGCCAGCTCGGTCAGCAGGTCGAGGTCCCGCAGAATCAGCGAGCCCTTGGTGATGATCGTCACCGGGTGACGATAGCGCAGCAGCACTTCGAGGGTTTGGCGGGTGATCTTGTACTCGCGTTCGATAGGCTGGTACGGGTCGGTGTTGGAGCCCAGGTTGATCGGCGCGCAGGTGTAGCCCGGCTTCGACAGTTGCTGCTCCAGCACGTCGGCGGCGTTGGTCTTGGCGATCAGCTTGGTTTCGAAATCCAGCCCCGGTGACAGGTCCCAATAGGCGTGACTGGGCCGCGCGTAGCAGTAGATACAGACATGCTACGCTATACGTTCCATAGTCTCTGGCTGTTCAAAAAATGACCAAAAAATGTTATCCCTACGTTCGATTCTCATCTAAACGTCAAGAGGATGGCAGCACCAGAACACGCCAGAATGAGCTTATAGACGCTTTCGTGTCCAAGCATGGCTTGGAGGTAGATCGACACCTTGAAGACGCTGGAACGTCTGCATACCACGGTAAAAATGCCAGTGCTGAGGGGGTGCTCGGTCAGTTTCTTCAAGAAGTCAGAAAAGGTGCAATTGAGCGAGGTTCATACCTGCTCATTGAAAACTTCGACCGCCTGTCAAGAGACAAGATGGTTCGTAGTAATAAGATTTTTACAGACCTTTTATTTTCCGGTATCAAGATTGTCATCCTTGATAGAAATAAGGTCTATGACGCAGATAACCTTGATGTCGGCGACTGGATTAATGCACAAGTAGAGTTTGCACGAGCTAACGCAGAGAGTAAGCGGAAAAGCGATTTTTCAAGCAAGGCTTGGAAAGATAATCGTGAAAAAATGCGTGATGGTGAAATCGTCACTAAAAAAGTTCCGACGTGGTTAAAAGTTGAAAATAACACCTTCATAATTGACGAGGAAAAAGTAGAAAGAATTAGAACACTCTTCAAACTTTCTTTGTCAAAAGGCCTACAAGAAGCAACCAAAGAATATAATCAGCTATTCATTGATAAAATTGCCATTCATCAAGCTCAGTATCTATTGAGCAATAGAAAGCTTATCGGAGAGCATAGCCCGCAAAAAATCCATTATGACGAAAATGGAAAGCTCATAAGAAAAGATGAAGGGGAACCAATCCCTAACTATTACCCAGCCGTTATTGATGAAGAGCTTTTTTTAAAAGCTCAGTCAGTCATAAAGTCAAGAAAGCCTTTCTCCGGCAGATACTCAAATCAACGATATAACGTCTTTCGTGACCTTATCTATTGCAAGTGGTGTGGTGGAACCATTAGATATATGAATAAAGGAGAAAGGGACTATTTCATTTGCACAAACTCGATGACCGGCAAATGTGATTTGAATAGCCATTTTGGTCAGCAATCCATTCGCGGCAAAAAACTTTTCAATATGTTTTTTCGCTTCACCGATGGAATAAATATCGGCACATTATTAGAAGAAAACTCCAATGCCGACGAAGTCAAAAACTCGATTATGAAGTTGGAGAACAACAGAAACAAAATCAACATTAGGCTTCATGATTTCAAATCTAAAATCAAAGCAATGATTATGGACGGCGAAGCCATTTCAGAAACTTACAATGAAATAATTATTGAATTAGAAACCTCCACTACCAGCATTGATGTAGAAATCGAAGACAAGAAAAAAGAGCTTGAACAAATTTTCTCACATTTTAAATCATTCTATGACTTAAAAGATATTGATATTGAAAAAATCATTTATGACAAAACAGAGGAAGCAGTAGCGAAACGAGTTTCCTACAACAATGAATTGAAGAATATCATAAACCATATTCGCATTGACTTCTTAGATACAGTAATGGAAATAGAGTTCACTAACAAAATCGTGAGGCTTGTTGGTGGTGATGGGAACGTTCTTGAATACGAAAAAGACTTTGTCCCCCCCGATGATTTCACAACCATCTATAACTATGACAAGGACTATATAAATCCAGACGCCTAGATTTTCACCAGATTGCTTTTTAAGGCTACCTTTAAGGTGGCCTTTTTTATTCCTATACCTTTCCTATACCAGTCCTAGGCAGTCTCCTAGGTAGCTTCCTAGGCACATCATCAAGAACTATTGTTCCTATACACTATTGAAAACTTTAAAACTTGAGTTAGCATAATAATATGAAGTCAAGAAAAAGAAGGCGAGCAATGGGAATGTATAGGAAAAAACTTCGTTTTTATCCTACCGTTCAAAAGTCTTCGACATTTTTCACTTACTTCCCTACTCGATTTTCTGCACTTCGTTTGAAAATATAAAAGCAAAATCAGGTAGCTGCAATGCCTTCGGTCATTCCAGAAAAACACAAACCAACCACGAGGATAACTATGAGTAAGAAAAAAAGAAATGGTGAGCAATTCAATATTAGGATTTCAGCAGAAGCAAAAGAACAGATTGTAGAAAATGCGAAACGTCTAGATATTAGCCAAGCAAAGTATATTGAACAGCTAGCATTAAACGGCTGCAAGATTATAGAAATTAGGAATGATGAGTTTGTTCGATACATGGAACAGCAAGAAGCAAATTTGAGAATGCTTGGCAATAACTTAAATCAAATAGCTGCCGCAATAAACTCTGGAAAAGCCAATATGGCAAATGAGAATATATCGGTTTTCGAGAAAGCTAAAAAAGCATTTGATAGATATTATTTGATGATTGAACAGAATACGCAAAAAATCGAACTAACAAAATAAGGACAATATGATAAGGAAGAAACTTAGCACGCAGAAAAGTAAAGGGGAGACACAGAACACACTGGGGTATGGTTTAAAAAAATCTATTCTCATAGATAGCAACAGACTTCAAACCGGAACAACGCAAGAGTTCATTGAGTTCTTAGCGAAGAAAATTGATAAATCTTGTAAAGGAAAACAGAAAAATACCAGCTTTCACGAAATGGTATCTTTTGACTCATCCGATAAAATCACACCCGAACAAGCCCTTGACATAGTAAAAGAACTTTATTCAGATACTCACGGGTTAAACCGTGAGCACGCTTTTGCTGTTCATATAGACACTAAACAAATCCACGTTCACTTTATCTGGGCACCGAGAGATTTCAATAACAAGATTTACAACCAAGTTGATGATTACAGAATTATCGAAGATAAACTGACCGAACTTGAACACAAACACAATCTATTCAAAGTCGAAAACAGAAAGTCTTTAAATCCTGATTTAGAAACAAACGCACCAGAGAGCAGCAAAGAAAAAGCTCTTGAAGTGAGAGGTATAAAATCCCATAAGAAAGCATTCAAAGAAGAAATTGAAATTGCTTTTAAAGACGCACTCACAACGACGGCTTTCCTTGCTAATCTTCACAAGCAAGGCTTTGACATTATCCCAAATGGACCAAACGCCTATTCATTAGAGAAAGAAGGCCAAGTATTCAAGGCCAGTGAGTTGGGTGTTCAGCACTCGAAACTAAAAAACAAGCTTCAAGAGAAACATCAGTTCCATGAATTGATGGAGCACTATTCAAAGAAAGCTCGTAGATATAATGAGGAATTAAACCTAACTACAAATGAAGATGTTGAATTTCTTAAAAAGAATAAATTCAAAACGGTTCTAGACAAGAAGTTCACACACCAAGAGGTCGGAGGTAACGTTGAGCACTTCTTTAAAAACTCCACCAGCCAGAAATCTTTTGAATATCATAAAGACCCTTCAAAAGTTACATTTCAAGATTTATCAAGGGACAGCATTAAAGCTGGGCTTCAACGTTTAACAACTGACATGAAGAAGCCGGGGCCGCTCTACGTGAATGGGCCAGACTATGCAAAGAAAAAAATGTGGATGGAGTTCAAGATGATGAACCTTGAAGACAAGGGTTTCACATTATCAGGATATAAACCTACGCAACAAGACTTAAATGAGCTTGAACAAAGAAAAGCTGACTATCAATTACAAGCTCAAAAATGGAAGGCAAAGAAGGCCGTAGAAGAGCCTAAACCAGTCGAACCGGTCATTGTTCCGCCTGTCATGCCTACACCCGCTCAAACCACACCAGAGAAGCCAGCAGAGCCTACAACACAGATTGAGCAAGAAAAGGTTACGTCAGCCAATGAAGGCTTGATTGATGACTTGCACGATATGTTCGGGCCATCCATAGCTATCCCAGCCGCACAAACTCCTGAGCATCAAGAGGAACTTATCGCCGCACATGTTAAACATGTAGAGACTGATTTTCATATATTTATTGATGAAATGCATAACAAGCATGACAGCTACAAAGAAATTGAAATATTGAAGTATGTTCTAGATGCGTTAGAGGAAAATGGAAATGTTATAGCTGACGCAGCTCTTTACTTTGATATTACTGAAAAGATTGACCAGTTGGATGACGATGAGCGTGAGATATGTTCAGCCTATATTCAAAAATTAATTGATGATGACGGCTCAGGTGCTCCGATTGATGGGGAATTAAAACAAACGAACAAAAGAAAATTAAAATTTAAAATGTAAAAATAATGCCCGTCAGGGCTTTTTTCTCTACGTTAAAATGGCAGCTCTTCATCACATAACGATAAGTCATCAGCGATGTCTTTTTCTTTTGGCTCAGGCAATGGTTTGCCTCTTCTTTTTTCAAATTCAATTTCATACCCTGCTAGCTCACGCCCATTTTTAATTGGCTTTGCACTTTTCAAAAAACCAATGCTTATTAGTTGTTCGTGAGATTTTTTTATGGTTTTTAATACCTCCTTTCTATCATATCCCTCGGAGTTCAATCGTTTCATTATGTTTTCAATTTTAAACTCTACGGCGTTTTCATATTTATTCGTAAAATAGAACATGTAAAGCATTTTTGCATAGTCGCCACTTATATCTTTGAATTGGTCAAGTTGAAGGTTAAAAATTAAGTCCGGGTCATGCTTGTAAAAGTTTTCGAAAAACTTGCTAAAAGTAATTTTTATCTCATCTCTATTTTCTTCGTTTTCCTCAACGTGGGTCAGTAAATGACATTTGTAGGTTTTAGAGCCGTATGAAAACTTCAAGTAGAAATCAAGCATATTATCAAGCGACTGCCTTAATTTCTCTATGTATACTTTTTTATTACTCGGGTGAACCTTGTGGAACTTCATGAACTGATTGAGGTTGATTGTGAATGAAAGCTTTTCGGATTTTATCTTTTTTTGAAGAATGTAATAGAACACATCAAAATCAAAGCCAACAGACAAAGGGTAGAAACGCATTTCAACATTTTTAAAACCATAAAGGCTTTCAATCTTTAACTCCGTTCGTTTGCGTTCGCCATTTTTAATTGACTGAAATATCGGCAGGTGAAGGATTGATTTGGCAAACGTCATGTATGCATCTTGTGCGTAAATCTTTTTTTTGGTTTCAAACTGGTTAAATATCAGCTCCATTGAGGCTCCTTTTGTTGTTTTGTTACTACTATCTAATCATAGATTTGGAGCAAGTCAATAGAATAACGAACACCTAGTATTTTAATGTTACATATAACGACCACCTTATACTTCATAGAACGCCCCCCTTATCACCATATAACGCCCCCCCTATCTGCATATAACGACCCCCTTATGCACCTGAAAATCTGCCTATTCTCAACCTAAAACAGCCCCCTTAAATACTCTTAATTACTTTTAAATACTTTTACAATCAAAATCAAAAGCCATGCCCCGTTCGGGGCGAAAAGTCAAAAGCATCTGGGAAAGGCGAACGAAGTTCGTAGATTTGAGTAGCGGAGCGAAGCAAATCATAAAACGAAGTTTTTCCAGTGCTTTACTACCGTGTGCGTAACACTTTGAAAATTATAAACCCCTTGCCCTATCGGGTTGAACTGGGAATAAAGTCAAAAGCATCTGGTAGCTTCGCTTTTAGAAAAGCAACGAAATGCTTTGAAAAATACAGCTCACGCAAATAGCGTTTTTAGAGTGTGGAAGCGTTTAACGCTACCCTAATATCAATTAATTGAAATACTGAGTTTTATGGTAGTTTTTGTAATTTGTGCTTTATTTTGAAATCGAGTGGTAGGGTTTGAAAATTATCATTCTCGTAGGTGGCCTACCCCCCACGTTTTTTGATGAAATCAAACTGGGAGCGATTTTTAAGTGTGTCGATGATTTTTATTCGGGTGGTTAGTTGCAAAATGTAATTAAGCAAAATGCGAATAGGGTTGACCGGCAAATGTGAATAAGGTCGGACTATAAGTTTATTTTTGTTTTGCTATTGACAATGTTTCTTGCCGTATTTAAGCCATTATTTGATAGCCGGAAAAATTGAAATATCAATAATTTGTCATGAAATTATAAAATATTTTGGAATTTCTTTTTGAAAAAGCATTTTAATGCTTGCAGAGTGAAGATGAGTTCTTAGGTCGAAGAAGACCTGTTTTTGGTTTAGCACTAATTTCACTTATAAATTATATGTGCTCAACTTTTACACTTGAACAAGTTCAAGCATAAAAATTGAGCTTGCCGGGTATAAGGCCAACCGCACCAATATCGGCTATTGATTTGGAGCATTGTAAATTACGTTCAACATTTCCCATGCTTCGGAAAAGCCAAACAAGTCAATTGCCTTATCTTTATTTGTCTCATACGGCCATTCTTGATAGCGTGACAGGACGCTTTTACCCGATTTTAGTTGAGCAATAAGCATCTCTATTTGCTTATCTGTGTATCCACTTTCGGCAGTAGCCGATATAGGGGCATTTTGGTCTACCCGGAGAGTAATATTAGACGAAGGAAAATGGTCATTACCTACGCTTATAAAGTGCGAACCATTTTTCCATATACCGATGGAAACACTATCCTTACCGATTGCACACCAGTGCGTGTCATCCATCCCGTCTTTCTTACACCTAGTGCTCCAATTCGTCACATGTAGGTCTTTGATAGTGTCTAATGTGCTTTTTTTATCACCTTGAATAGTGCCGCTACCGTCGCTGTAATAGATGCGATACTTTATGCCTTTGTAAATACCAGTCTCCGTGCGAAGCCGTTCGTTGGTGCTCAAATTTTTATAATTCATCCCTACACGGCATTTAATTTGTCCCCCATCAAACAGTGGGACATTCCTTTTTATAAGTTCATCAACGTCTACTATTGGTAGTTTTTTCTGATAGCCACTGTCGTATTCAGTCTTTGGACATACCACGTCTGCCGAAGCATGTTGACCCAGCATCATTAAAAATAGAATTTTTGCTAAAAAATCAACTTTCATTTATCACCCTTCCATGTGGGACATTACTAAGCATAACGATTGCGGATATTAGCATACTGTCCTAATGCCATAATTCTAACAAAATATTCTAAATACAAAATGCGGCACTATTCACATAGCATATCCAGCCATGTTCGCAGCCGCGATACGGATTGATTGCCCGATCAAACGGGATATCCGGCGAGCTGTTGCGGGTGATGATGGTTTTCGCGGTTTCGATACGGACTTCGGTGCCCTGGGTCTGTGGCACTTCCTGATACCAGCCGTCGTCTTCCGCCACGCTGACGGTGGGCGCAAAACGGTTGTGCAGGTTGGTGGCCGTGCCGCGCCCGCGAGGCGGCAGAGGAGTAGACATGAAAGCGCCTCTATACTGTTTTTTTATACAGTATAGAGGCGCAAGGTTTCTGACCAGTGCCGTTGGGCGGTCAACCTCCAATCAATGCTTGGAGGTCACCTGGCCGAGGTCATCGCCGGAGGTGGTCTGCATATCATTTTTGCGCAGGTTCGCCACCTCACTGGCTTTCACCGGCTCGCCTTTGTTACCCCAACTGCCCCGAATGAAACTGACGACATCCGCCACTTCCTGATCCGACAAACGCCAGGCAAACGCCGGCATGGTGAAGGTCGAAGGCGCGGTGTGGGTCGCCGGCAACGTACCGCCGCTCAACACAATATTGATCAACGACGTGGCATCCGCCGTCTGCAACACCGGATTGCCCGCCAGCGCCGGGAATACCCGGGTGTAGCCATGGCCGTCAGTGCGGTGGCACGCCGCGCAGTTGTCGATATACACCGATGCCCCGGGCTTGCTGTCATCGCCTTTCCACAGCGCGTCGGCGACCTGCTTGTCGTACTGGTGCGGCTGATCCTTGGGATCCACCGCCGGCAGGCTCTTGAGATAGCGGGCGATAGCCGTCAGGTCATCTTGCGACATGTACTGCATGCTGTGGACCACAACGTCGCTCATGCCGCCAAACACCGCGCTGCGATCACTGCGACCGGTCTTGAGGAATTGCACCAGTTGGTCTTCGCTCCAGCTACCCAGGCCGTCCTTGTGGTCGCCCCGCAGGCTTTTGGCAATCCAACCTTCCAGCGGTGCACTGCCGGACAAGAAAGCGCTGCCGTCCGACGCACTCAGGGATTTTTCCTGCATGGTCAGCGCCCGTGGCGTGTGGCAGGCGCCGCAGTGGCCAAGGCCTTCTACCAGATACGCGCCACGGGTGATCACGGGGTCTGCGCCCGCCTGAGCCTGATAGTCCTCAACCTTGGGCGCGAACATCCAGCGCCACCCAGTCAACGGCCAGCGCATGCTCAACGGCCAGGGAATGTCGCTGTCCTTGTTCACCTGCGCCACCGGCTCCACGCCCTTCATGAAGTACGCGTACAGCGCCTGCATATCGCTTTCGCTGACGCGCGCGTAAGACGGGTAGGGCATCGCCGGGTAAAGCGTACTACCGTTCTTGGCGACGCCATGGCGCACGGCCTGGTCGAAGTCTTCGAAGCTGTAGTCGCCCAGGCCGGTTTTATCCGGGGTGATGTTGGTGGAGTAAATGGTGCCGATCGGGGTTTCCATCGGCAGGCCGCCGGCGAACGGCTTGCCGCCCTTGGCGGTGTGGCAGGCCACGCAGTCACCGGCGCGCGCCAGGTATTCGCCCTGTTTGACCAGGTCGGTTTCAGCCGCACTGACCGAGCAACTGCTGATCAAGGCGAGGGAGGCAATCACAAATGCTTTCATGGTCATCGCTCCTTATGCCTGAACCAGTGGGCCGGGGTTTTTCAGGTACTGCTCGCGAATCGCCCGCGCCGACCAGTAGGTCAACGCCGCCACCAGGCCCGTAGGGTTGTAGCCCAGGCCTTGTGGGAACGCGGAAGCGCCCGGGACAAACACGTTGTGTACGTCCCAGCACTGCAAGTAGCGGTTCAAGGCACTGGTTTTCGGGTCGGTGCCCATGATTGCGCCACCGTTGAGGTGGGTGGTCTGGTAGGCCGCGGTGTTGAAGTGCTCGCCCACTTTTTTGCCCAGCAAGGCGATCGCCTTGGGGTTCATCGCTTCGGCAACCTTGCTCATTTTGTCGACCATGAAGCGGTTCATCTTGATGTCGTTTTCCTGCCAGTCGAAGGTCATGCGCAGCAGCGG
The DNA here is from genome assembly GCF_011765255.1 of Pseudomonas sp. AN3A02. Classification (NCBI taxonomy): domain Bacteria; kingdom Pseudomonadati; phylum Pseudomonadota; class Gammaproteobacteria; order Pseudomonadales; family Pseudomonadaceae; genus Pseudomonas; species Pseudomonas sp. AN3A02. Next base: position 367,708 of record NZ_JAARNI010000005.1, on the reverse strand, counting down.
CATGCCGTAGGCATCGCGGTAAACCGGGTCCAGGTCGAGGTAGTTGCCACGGTAGGATTGATGGGCGCCGTGGGCATCCATCGACACCTGGTGGGTGTAGTAATCAGCCGTGGCGCGCTTCCACGCGCTGCCCCAGGCCGGCGTGCCCGGCGGGTTGGAAGTGCCGGCAATCGGCCGGCTGCCCGCCTGGTTGACCCACATAGGCGAGCCGCCCACAAAGCCGTGAGGCCCGTGGTCGAAGTTGTCGGCGTTGAAGTCATCGATCGCCACGCCATTGCCGCCAGCGCCGATGAAGTTGTTGGTGTGCACGTCCTTGTCGAAGAACGCCTTGATGGTGGCCATGTTCTGGTAGGCGAAGTTCCTGCCCACCACACCCTCGCCGGAGATCGGGTCGTAGGGTTTGCCAATGCCCGACAGCAACATCAGGCGCACGTTGTTGAACTGGAAGGAACCGAGGATCACCAGATCCGCCGGCTGCTCGCATTCCCGACCTTGGGCGTCGACATACGTCACGCCGGTGGCCTTGCGCTTGGTGCTGTCCAGGTTGACCTTCAGCACGTGGGAATTGGGCCGCAGTTCGAACTTGGGCTCCTGGCGTAATGCCGGCAGGATGTTCACGTTCGGCGAAGCCTTGGAATACATGTAGCAGACATAACCGCTGCAGAAGCCGCAGAAGTTGCACGGCCCCATCTGCGCACCGTAAGGGTTGGTGTACGGCCCGGAAGTATTCGCGGAAGGCAGGTTGTAGGGTTTGTACCCTACGGCCGTAGCAGCCTTCTGGAACAACTGTGCGGAGACGGTGTTCTTCTGCGATTCCAGCGGGAAGTGATTGGAGCGATCCGGCGCATAAGGGTTGCCGCCCTTGCCTTCGCCTACCAACTGGCCCTTCACCGTCCAGGCTTGCCCGGAGGTGCCGAAGACTTTCTCGGCATAGTCGAAAAATGGCTCCAGCTCTTCATAGCTGACGCCGAAATCCTGGATGGTCATGTCCTTGGGAATGAAATTTTTCCCGTAGCGCTCTTCGTAATGGCTGCGCATGCGCAACTCGATCGGGTCCACCCGAAAGTGCACGCCGGACCAGTGCAGGCCGGCACCGCCGACGCCGTTGCCGGGCAGGAAGGCGCCCAGTTGTCGGTTGGGCATCGCCACGTCATTCACGCTATGGCGAATGGTCACGGTTTCCTTGGAGATGTCCTGAAAGAGTTTCTTGCGCACGCTGTAGGTCAGTTCGTCGATGACCTGGGGATAGTTGCCGTCCGGGTAAGTGTCCTGCATCGGGCCGCGCTCCAGCGCTACCACGTTGAGGCCCGCTTCCGTCAGCTCCTTGGCCATGATCGCGCCAGTCCAGCCGAAGCCGACGATCACTGCATCCACTTTCTTCATGATGGTCGCCACGTTTATGCCCTCTCGCCACGGATCGATACAGCCGGGAAGGGGTATTGCTCGTTGCGTTCAACCCAATCCATGAAATCGGCGCGGGCGCCGGGGAAGCCGATCATGGTCCAGCCAACCATGCCTTTGTTGCCACCGTGGACCGGGTCGCAGAAGAACCCTTCCTTGGTGTTTTGCAGCAACAGATTGAAGAAAATCTTCGGCGGTACGCTGTCGAACTGCGCGTCACCGGCTTCCAGTCGTTGCAACAATTTTTCCTGGGTAGCGCTGTCTTGCTCAGCAAATAGCTTACCGTTCATCGCTTTCGACCAGGCATCCGTGGCAGCGATGCCCAGGCGATAGATCTCCTTGGGCACCAACTTGCTCTGCCAGCCCATTTCAGGCGGCGCATCGGCATTGAAAGGGCCTTGCATGAACCAGAGGGCGCCAGCCGCGTATGGGGTGTTCATCTGACGGTCGATGTATTCCGGCGCGCCGGCTTCCAGGGCGCCTGGGCCTTGGTCGTCCGCCGGGATCAAGCGGGCTACGGCCGCGTTGATAAACGCCCATTCCTCGGCAGTGAAATAGCTCGGCTCATAGGCCTTGCTGCTGACAGGCGCCTTTTCCGGGCTGGCTTGAGCGGGCTCGGGAACCGCCATCAGCATCGAACCGCCCAGGCCCGTGCTGGCGACAGTGACCACGGGGATCAAGGTCAAGGATTTGCGCAAAAACTCACGCCGGGGGTTGTCTTGATCTTGATCAGACATGGTGGCACCTCATCATGTGGTCACGGGTTTATCAGCCGCTTCAAGGAACGACTTATAGTTTTGGCAGCAAATGGGATCCAAAGGACCCAAAAGATAGAACACAGTAGTAATCAATAGTTACAAATGATAGCAGGCTAAGGATCGATGAAAATCGATTCAACGGGAAAAAACACACAGGTAGCCGGCTTATTCACGATTCTTTGACGAGCCCCTCACATGGCATTGACCCCCTGTAAGCGAATCTGGGCCCTATCAGCCCTCTCCCTATTCGGTTACATCGCGCATGTTCAAGAATCAATTGCTGCCTGCTCTCAGCTTCGTGTTCATGGCGCTGTTCACAACCGCCCCTGCCCAAGCCGAAGAACTTACGCCCATGCGTTCATTGGAATGGGCCCAGCCGGTGGGCGATCAATACAACCTGTACCAGATGACGCCCACGCTCTATCGCAGCGCGCTGCCGGATAGCGGTGCTGTTCCTGTACTGGAAAAACTCAAGATCGCAACGGTGATCAACTTTCTGCCAGAGTCCGATGCCAGCTGGCTGAAATCACCCGGAATCAACCAGGTGCAATTGTCTTATCGCACCAACCATGTCGACGATGCCGATGTGCTCACGGCGCTGCGTGCCATTCAAGACGCCGAAGCCAGTGGCCCGGTGCTGATGCACTGCAAACACGGCTCCGACCGCACGGGCCTGATGGCGGCGATGTATCGGGTGGTGATTCAGGGATGGAGCAAGGAAGACGCGCTGAACGAAATGACCCTGGGCGGGTTTGGCGCCAGCAGTGGCTTCAAGGACGGCGTTCGCTACATGATGAAAGCCGATGTCGACAAGTTACGCACGGCACTGGCCAACGGCGAATGCAGCACCAGCGCTTTTGCACTGTGCTCAATGAAAAGCTGGCTGAATACCGCTGACAACGCCAAAGACCAGGCCCAGGAAAAAACAGCACTCGTGATCTCTCCCTGAGCCATCAGCTCAGGGAGTGCCCGCAGGTCAGTCTTTTTTAAGCTTCGGGTTAGGGAAGAACTGCACCGCCTGCACCTTGGGATCCGGCGCTTTCAACGCCGATGTATTCACCCGAGTGCCCAATTCCTTGGGCACTGACAGACCTTGCTCATTCAGCGTGTCGGAATAGCCACAGGCCACGCATTCGCGGTGCGGCACATCGTCTTCACTCCACATCATCAACTTGTCCGGCTCGCTGCACGCCGGGCAGACCGCCCCGGCGATAAAGCGTTTTTTGGTTTTCACAGGCACTTCACTCATGCTGCCGCGTCCTCACTCAGGCCGCTGTGGCGCAAGAGTGCGTCAATCGACGGCGCACGTCCGCGGAAGTCGACGAACAGCACCATCGGTGCCTGGGAGCCGCCACGGGCCAGGATCGCCTCGCGGAACGCGCGACCAGTCTCGGCATTGAGCACGCCGTCTTCTTCGAACTTGGAGAAGGCATCCGCCGACAGCACTTCGGCCCACTTGTAGCTGTAGTAACCCGCCGCGTAACCGCCAGCAAAGATATGCGCAAAGCTGTTGGGGAAGCGGTTGTAGGCCGGCGGACGCATCACCGACACCTCGTCACGCACGCCTTCAAGCACCTGCAACACACTGCGACCATCGCCGTGGGTAGCGTGCAGTTCGAAGTCAAACAGCGAGAACTCCAACTGGCGAACCATCATCAGGCCAGACTGGAAGTTCTTCGCCGCGAGCATTTTTTCCAGCAGGTCCTGAGGCAGCGGCTCACCGGTTTCGTAGTGACCGGAAATCAGTGCCAGGCCTTCCGGCTCCCAGCACCAGTTCTCCATGAACTGGCTCGGCAACTCCACCGCATCCCAAGCCACGCCGTTGATGCCGGACACGCCAGCGTGGTCGACACGGGTCAACAGGTGGTGCAGGCCGTGGCCGAATTCGTGGAACAGTGTGGTCACTTCATCGTGAGTCAGCAGGGCAGGCTTGCCGCTGTCAGCCGGGGTGAAGTTGCACACCAGGTTGGCCACCGGGCTCTGCAGCACGCCATCAACGGTGCGGCGACGGTCACGGGCGCCGTCCATCCAGGCACCGCCACGCTTGTTGGCGCGGGCATACAGGTCGAAGAAGAAGCGGCCGACGTGCTGGCCGTTTTCCTTGATTTCGAACAGGCGCACGTCCGGGTGCCAGGTGTCGAAGCCTTTCTGCTCGGCGATTTCGATGCCGTACAGGCGCTGCACAATCGCGAACAGACCGCTGAGCACTTTGTCGATCGGGAAGTAAGCACGCAGGGCTTCCTGGGCCACGCTGTAGCGTTGTTCACGCAGCTTTTCGCCGTAGAAACCGCTGTCCCAGCTTTGCAGGTCCGGGCAGCCTTGTTCGGCGGCATAGGCCTTGAGCTGTTGCAGGTCCTGGGTGGCGAACGGCTTGCTGCGCTTGGCCAGGTCCCGCAGGAAGCTCAGCACCTGGTCGCTGGACTCGGCCATTTTGGTGGCCAGGCTCAGTTCGGAGAACGAGGCGAAGCCCAGCAGTTGCGCCAGCTCCTGACGCAGGTCGAGGATCTGTTCCATGACCGGGCCGTTATCGTTCTTACCGGCATTCGGGCCTTGGTCCGACGCACGGGTGCAGTAGGCCGCGTAGATTTCTTCACGCAGGGCGCGGTCGTGAGCGTAGGTCATCACCGCGTAGTAGCTCGGGAATTCCAGGGTGATCAGCCAGCCGTCGAGGCCCTTGGCCTGGGCAGCGGCCGCCATTTGCGCCTTGGCCGAATCGGTCAGGCCGGCGAGGGTCGCTTCGTCGGTGACGTGCTTGGTCCAGGCCTGGGTGGCGTCGAGCAATTGGTTGGAGAACTTGCTGCCCAACTCGGAAAGCTTGCTCTGCACTTCGGCATAACGCTTTTGCTGCTCAGGCGGCAAATCGATACCCGACAGGCGGAAGTCCCGCAGCGAGTGTTCCAGAATAGTTTTTTGCGCCACGTCGAACCCGGCGGCTTCCGGGCTGTTGGCCAGGGCTTCGAACGCCTGGAATAGTTCACGGTTCTGGCCCATCTCGGTGGAGTAGGCGCTCAGTGCCGGCAAGCAAGCCTCGTAGGCTTCGCGCAGTTCGGCGCTGTTGCACACGGCGTTCAAGTGGCTGACCGGGCTCCAGGCGGCACCCAGGCGGTCGTTGAGTTCGTCCATGGCCAGGATCAGCCCGGCCCAGGTCGGATTTTTACCCTGGCTTTGCAGGATGCCTTCGATGGCGACGCGGTTGTCGGCGAGGATCTGTTCGATGGCCGGCTGTACGTGCTCGGCACGGATCGCCGAGAACGGCGGCAGGTCGTAGGACTGCAGAAGAGGGTTGTTCGCGCTCACGGTTGGCACCTTGGCTGAAGAAACATGTAAGAACAAAGATGGGGCCATCTTAATTACAATCAACGCCCACCGCAGCTATCAGCAGAAGAGAGAGAGCCTATCGTGACCCTTCGCACCTACCAGAATCACACGCCGGCCTTGCTTGCCGGGGCTTTCGTCGATGCATCGGCGGTGGTGATCGGCGACGTCGAAATCGGCGCCGACAGCTCGGTATGGCCGCTGACGGTGATCCGCGGCGACATGCACCGCATCCGCATCGGTGCGCGCACCAGCGTCCAGGACGGTTGCGTGCTGCACATTACCCACGCCGGGCCCTTCAATCCTGATGGTTTCCCGCTGTTGATCGGCGACGATGTGACCATTGCCCACAAGGTCATGCTGCATGGCTGCACGGTGGGCAACCGGATTCTGATCGGCATGGGCAGCATTGTGATGGACGGCGCCGTGGTGGAGGACGACGTGATCATCGGCGCCGGCAGCCTGGTGCCGCCGGGCAAGAAACTCGAGAGCGGTTTCTTGTATGTCGGCAGCCCGGTTAAACAGATCCGCCCGCTGACTGACAAGGAACGGGCGTTTTTCACCTACAGCGCCGCGAACTACGTAAAGCTCAAAGACCTGCACCTGGCCGAAGGCTTCGACCAATGACAAGGACACCCATGCATTACCAAACCGTTCTGTTCGACCTCGATGGCACCCTCACCGATCCGCGCGAAGGCATCACCCGCTCGATCCAGTACGCCCTCGCCAAACTGGGGATCGATGAGCCGGACCTGACCAAGCTTGAGCACTTCATCGGCCCGCCGCTGCTGCAAGCGTTCATGCAGTTTTATGACTTCGACGAAGCCAAGGCCTGGGAAGCAGTGAATTTCTACCGCGAGCGCTTCAAGGTTACCGGCCTGTACGAAAACCGCGTATTCGACGGCGTGATGCCGCTGCTGGAAGCGTTGAATGGCCAGGGCCGCCAGCTGTATGTGGCCACGTCCAAGCCTTGGGTGTTCGCCCGTGAAATCGCCCGGCATTTCGATTTCGCCAAACACTTCAAGGTGATCTACGGCAGCGAGCTGGACGGCACCCGCACCAACAAGGTCGAGCTGATCGCCCACCTGATGGCAGAGGAAGGCCTGGACCCGGCCAGCACCCTGATGATTGGCGACCGCAAACACGACCTGATCGGAGCCCGCAGCAACGGGCTGGATTGCGCGGCAGTGGGTTACGGGTTTGGCAGCCATGAGGAGCTGAGTGCCGAAGCGCCGACCTGGCATTTCGAAACATTGGCGCAGATGCATCAGGCGTTTTTGCAGCGGCCATAAGATCGCTATCGCGGGCAAGCCCGGCTCCCACAGGGAAACGCGACCCACTGTGGGAGCCGGGCTTGCCCGCGATGAGGCCCTATGTGCCAACCAAAGGCTCGGGTTCCTCCAAACGCCTCAGTGCCGCTTTACGCTCAACTACGGGCAACCCGCCCAGCTTCTCCACCGCCGCAAAGAACTTCGGCCAATCCCCGCCTTCCTGCCGGAACAACGCGGCAAACGCCGGCACCCACTGGTCATACAGGCCAAACGGCAACAACCTGGCGTTGTTCATCGGCAAGTTCATCCAGGCGTCATAACGCTTGTCGCCACCCCACTGGCTATCGCGCATTTGCCGGTAGTCACGGCGCAGGCGTTCGAATTCAGCCGCCTTGGCCAGGCGCATGGCATCTGCCGCCAGTGGCTGGGTATACAGCTGCTCCAGACGCTTGCGGGTGTCGAGCACCAACCGGGTGAACTGGTCGCGCTGTTTCAACGCCGACTCGCTGGCAGGCGGCAAGCCCCGGGCCGCGCGCCATTGCCGGGTGCCTTCTTGCTCGACGAAGGTGGCGTACGACTCGTTGAACTCAGTGTCGTCCTTCACATAAAACCGCTGGTGCGCCAGCTCATGAAAAATCAGCGTGGCCAGGCGCTCGTCGCCCCAGCTCATCATCGAACTCATGATCGGATCATTGAACCAGCCGAGGGTGGAATAGGCCTCCACGCCACCAATCGACACGTCCATGCCTTGCTGTTTCAACAACGCCGCCTGGCCACGCGCGGCGCCCTGGTTGTAATAACCGCGATAGGCCACGCACCCGGCAATCGGGAAGCAGTGAGTCTGTGGCGACAGGGAAAATTCAGGCGTGGCGAAGACGTTCCAGACCACATAAGGGCGGCCAATATCCGTATACAAGCGGTAACTCTGGTTATCCGGCAGGTGCAGGTGTTCGCTGGCGAAGGTGCGGGCTTTCTGGGATTGCACCAAATGCTCGCGCAGCACCTGTGGACGAGACGGATCGGCGATGACCACGGAGACCGGCTCCCGGGCCCGCAGCAGTTGCAATTGCCCGTCTGCCAGTTGGCTGTAGTAACTGACGCTGGAACAGCCACTGAGCAACAGCAGCATCAACCCGGGAAGTAAACGCCTGACCATTAAAACCTCTCGCAGGTAACTATCCCGCCAGACTATCTCGCCTGTGGGGAATTTTTCCATGGCGTGGCGTGTTTATACTCAGGGAGCGTGCTGCCGAGCGCAGCCGCTCAAACGAACATTCCTACAGTTGAGTGCTTAACATGCGTCAGCTACTGCTTCCCGTCGCCGCGATCTTTCTCAGTGCCTGCGCGTCGACGCCGCTACCCGCGGTTGATCCGCAGCAAGCCTGGGTCGACTTCGCCACCCCGACACCCGGCGCCAAGCTGGTGATGGCGCAACGCCTGGACGGGAAAAACCTGAACGACGGGCGCTACTTCCAGGTGCCACCTGGCAGCCACGAATTGATGGTGCGATTTGATTTCGAGGTGCCCACTGGCGGCAGTTTCAGCGGATTTGGCCAAACTACCGACCGAACCTGCTTCATGACCCTGCAATACGACCGTTTCGAGGCAGGCCAGCGCTATCGCCTGGAAGGGCGCTCACTGGGCTACAACCCGAATATCCGGCTGTACAACAAAGCGGGTCAATTGCTGGCCGAAGAACGTAGCGTCAACTGCATCTGATCAGTCGTTGTTCTTCTGGTAGACGATGGCCTTGGTGCCATTCTCACAGCTGCCGACAACCATGGCGCTGTCGTGCTTGTCTGCTTCTTCCTTGGTGACGATTTCGAGGGTGTAGGACGGAACGGCATTCGCCTGGATTTTGACCTCAATCTCTTTCCTGAGCTCTTCACAATCTTTCGGCGCCGCCAGGGCCGACGTGGCCAGTGCACCGCAGATAACCGCCAAGGCAATACGTTTCATGTGTGAAGCTCCCTGAATGCACGCGCACGGGTGTGCGCTGAGTCTGCAATCGGCTATTCGACCATACCTGAACGTGTAGGAGCGAGCGTGCTCGCGAAAAACCTCAACGATAACGCGTGCCGCCTGGAAGGGCGCGGCGCCTTTGAAGTCTTCGCGAGCACGCTCGCTCCTACAAGGGTCGATCAATTAACGAGGGTGCCATCCAGGGTAATGGTTGCGTTCAGTACCTTGGATACCGGGCATCCTTCCTTGGCTTTCTTGCTCAACTCATCGAACTGGGCCTGGCTGGCGCCCGGGATCTTTGCCTTGAGGATCAGGTGCACGGCTGTAATCGCAAAGCCACCGTCCACTTGGTCCAGGGTCACTTCGGCCTGGGTGTCGATGCTATCTGCCTTGAGCCCGGCGTCGCCGAGAATCATGGAAAAGGCCATGGAGAAACAACCGGCATGGGCGGCGCCGATCAGTTCTTCAGGGTTGGTGCCCTTGCCGCCTTCAAAACGGGCCTTGAAACCGTAGGGCGCTTCGCGCAGCACGCCGGTTTCCGTGGAAATGGAACCCAGGCCAGTCTTCAGGTCGCCTTCCCAATGCGCGGATGCTTTTTTAACGATACTCATAGCGGTCTCCTCGAACGGTGGTTTTGCCTCAGTAAGGGTTCTGAGGATAGACGCCCCGGCAAAGTTCATCTTGTCGGAGAAACCTAGCGATTAAGTAGGAAATTTCACCTTCGCTATTGAATCTCGGGTATATGCCCTCATTGCATAGAACATGCACATGAAGCGGCAGGTTTTGGTTCGTCTAAGAAGCCTGCGCCCCCATTGGAGAAGCAGGCTTATGAAATCGCTGTCCGACGTAAAGTTCTCGACCCTCGACCTCGTGCCAGTGCGTGCCAACGGCAGCCCGGCGCAGTCGCTGCGCAATTCCCTGGACCTGGCCCAGCATGTAGAAAAATTCGGCTACAACCGTTTCTGGGTGGCCGAACACCACAATATGGACGGCATCGCCAGCTCGGCGACCTCGGTATTGCTGGGCTATCTGGCAGGCGGCACTTCGACGATTCGTGTCGGTTCCGGTGGCGTGATGCTGCCCAACCACGCGCCTTTGGTGATCGCCGAGCAGTTCGGCACCCTGGAAAGCCTGTACCCGGGCCGCATCGACCTGGGCCTGGGCCGCGCACCTGGCTCCGACCAGATGACCGCCCGCGCCCTGCGCCGCGAACGTTCCGGCAGCGCCGACGACTTCCCGGAAGACGTAGCGGAACTGATGGCCTACCTCGGCCCGCGCACCCCGGACCAGCGAGTGATCGCCGTGCCCGGCACCGGCACCAACGTGCCGGTGTGGCTGCTGGGTTCGAGCCTGTTCAGTGCACAGCTTGCGGGCGAACGCGGTTTGCCTTACGCCTTTGCTTCGCACTTCGCACCGCGCCTGATGCATGAAGCGATTCGCGTCTATCGCAACCACTTCAAGCCTTCGGCCGTGTTGGACAAGCCCTACGTGATGCTCGGCATCCCGTTGGTGGCCGCCGATACGGATGAACAGGCTGATTACCTGGCCACCTCGGTGTACCAGCGAATCCTCGCTTTGATGCGTGGGCAAAGCCTGGTGCAGCGCCCGCCGGTCAAGACCATGGACGGCCTGTGGCTGCCCCATGAGAAAGACGCTGTAGGCAGTTTCCTTGGCCTGGCCATGGTGGGCAGCCCGCAGAAGATCCGCGCCAAGCTGGAAGTGCTGGTGGAGCAGACCGGCGCTGATGAGCTGATCTTCACCTGTGACCTGTACGAGCATGCCGACCGGATTCATTCCTACGAGCTGCTTTCGCAGATCATGAAGGGCTGAATCTAGGAGTAAGGCGGGACGCAGAGCATCCCAGGCTACATTCCCACGCGGAGCGAGGGAACGATCAAAAAAAACCGACGCACTTGCGTCGGTTTTTTACGTCTGCAACACGGGATCACCCGCGCTTGTAGGCGATTTCCTTGGTACCGGCTTCACAGCTGCCGACAACCGTGTGGTCACTAGGTGCAGCACCTTTGTCCACGATTTCCAGGGAGTAGCCCGAAGCGCCTTTCGCGTCGATTTTCGCCGCGATCTCGCTTTTCAGCTCTTCACAAGGCTTGCCCGCCGCCAGGGCTGTGCCCGCAATGCTCAACAAACCTACCGCCAACAAAAAGTTCTTCATCCGTCACTTCCTTGGGTTGATCGAAAGGAAGCACGTCGCCGCTCGTCACGTCGACGTGCCTAAAGGTTGTAGCGGAGTTTATGGCAATCGGCCAGCGCGCAAGTTCAACCGGCTCAATCAACTACTGGCAATTCGGAACCCCACCTTGAGGGTGACCTGGAAATGCGCGGCCTTGCCGTCCTTGATATGACCGCGGGTTTCGGTCACTTCAAACCACTCCAAGTGCTTGATGCTCTTGCTGGCTTCGGCCAGGGCATTGTTGATAGCGTCCTCGATGCTGGTGGTGGAAGAGCCCACCAGTTCGACTTTCTTGTAGGTGTGATGATCACTCATAAGGTTTTCTCCTGGGGTCGTTAATGAAGCCTAGCAGTGAATTCTCGTACTGCTTCTGGCGACCATTCCCATACGAAAGTTCAGATTTACTGCACTTTCTGAAACCGCCGCAGTCGGAAACAACACACGCCACTCAATCACTCCAGGAGAGCCCACATGGCCAACACCTCTTTACGCAAAGCGTCATTGGAAAGCATGGAAGCCGAGATTTCGAGCCTGCTCAAATCTCTGGAAAGCCTCAAGGACGATGCGTCTGACGAGTCGCGCAAAACCTTGAAGGCCCTGAAAAGCAATGCCGAGAATGCTCTCAAGCATTCCCGTCACCTGATCAGCGATGCTTACGAAGAAGGCAAAGTCAAAATCCGCGAAACCGGTGTTGCGACACGGGACTACGCGCAAGAGCACCCATGGACTACCGCTGGCGTCGCCGTTGGCGCGCTGGGCCTGCTGGCTGCTTACTTGCTGTGCAAACGCGGCGACTAAACAACCTGGCGCGCAAGCTCAGCCTTGAGCCACTGCGCCAGTTGCCGGGCGCGCCCATCCGCGGCGCGCTTGGGTAGCCACAACGCCAGTTGCGCCGGGGTTTCACTGAAACCCCACGGCGCAACCAGGCGACCCGCTCGCAGGTCCTCTGCCACCAGCGGCTCAGGCGCAATTGCCACTCCCAGCCCGGCCACCGCCGCCTCCAGCAAATAATACAAATGCTCGAAACCCTGACCGTACTTCAACGCGCCAGCGTCGATTCCGTGGTGCTGCGCCCAGCTGGGCCAGGCTTGTGGGCGCGAAGTGGTGTGCAATAAGGCTTGATCCAGCAGGGCTTCGGCAGGTGCCTGGCGTAAACGCTCGTAATCGGCAAATCGCGGGCTCATGACCGGGCCGATGCGCTCGCTGGCCAATTCGTACACCTGCATATCCGCCGGCCACGGCGGCTCAGCGAACACCAGCAGCGCGTCCAACCCGGGGCGACGCGGGTCGAGGTCGCCTTCGCCCGCCGACAGATGCAGGCGCAAATCCGGCAGATCGGCGTTCAGGCGCCCCAAACGCGGAATAAACCAGCGCGCCAGCAGACTGCCGGAGCAGCCGAGCACAAATGGTGCGTCTGCGCTGCTTTGTGTGAGTTCTGCGCAGGTGTCCCTCAGACGCTCGAACGCCTCAAAACTCGCATCTCGCAGGCGGATGCCGGCATCTGTGAGTTTGAGGCCGCGCCCGTCCTTGACGAACAGGCTGACACCGAGGTGTTCTTCCAACACCTTGAGCTGCCGGCTGACGGCGCCATGGGTCACGTGCAGTTGCTCAGCGGCCTGGCTGACGCTGTTCAGGCGTGCAGCCGCCTCGAAAGCGCGCAGGGCGTTCAGGGGTGGGAGGTCTCGGCTCATCTGTGAGTTTTCCTGACAGGTTGTGGCGATCTTATCGGTTTTCACGTGGAAGCGTCAGGGGTAGAGTGACCGTCATTGCCAATTACACATTTTCTACCTGGAGCGTCCCATGACTCAGACCCAGACCGATTTACGCAACGGCCCAGACGCCAATGGCCTGTTTGGTTCGTTCGGCGGCCGCTACGTGGCGGAAACCCTGATGCCGTTGATCCTTGATCTGGCCCGCGAATACGAAGCGGCCAAGATCGATCCGGCCTTCAATGAAGAACTGGCCTACTTCCAGCGCGACTACGTCGGACGCCCAAGCCCGCTGTACTTCGCCGAACGCCTGACCGAATTCTGCGGCGGCGCCAAGATCTACCTCAAGCGCGAAGAGCTGAACCACACCGGCGCCCACAAGATCAACAACTGCATCGGCCAGATCCTGCTGGCGCGGCGCATGGGCAAAAAACGCATCATCGCCGAGACCGGCGCCGGCATGCACGGTGTGGCCACCGCCACCGTCGCCGCGCGTTTTGGCCTGCAATGCGTGATCTACATGGGCACCACCGACATCGAGCGCCAGCAGGCCAACGTATTCCGCATGAAGCTGCTGGGCGCTGAAGTGATCCCGGTAGTCGCCGGCACCGGCACCCTGAAAGACGCGATGAACGAAGCCCTGCGCGACTGGGTCACCAACGTCGACAGCACCTTCTACCTGATCGGCACCGTGGCCGGTCCGCACCCGTACCCAGCCATGGTTCGCGACTTCCAGGCCGTGATCGGCAAGGAAACCCGTACCCAACTGCAGGCCCAGGAAGGCCGTCTGCCCGACAGCCTGGTGGCATGCATCGGCGGCGGTTCCAACGCCATGGGCCTGTTCCACCCGTTCCTGGATGACACCAGCGTCGAAATCATCGGCGTTGAAGCGGCCGGCTACGGCATCGAGACCGGCAAACACGCGGCCAGCCTCAACGGCGGCGTACCGGGTGTGCTCCACGGCAACCGTACCTTCCTGTTGCAGGACGACGATGGCCAGATCATCGACGCCCACTCGATCTCCGCTGGCCTCGACTACCCGGGCATCGGCCCTGAACACGCTTGGTTGCACGACATCGGCCGCGTCCAGTACACCTCGGTGACCGACGACGAAGCCCTCGACGCCTTTCACAAATGCTGCCGCCTGGAAGGGATTATTCCTGCACTGGAAAGCGCCCACGCCTTGGCCGAAGTATTTAAACGCGCGCCGACCTTGCCGAAAGATCACCTGATGGTGGTCAACCTGTCCGGCCGTGGCGACAAAGACATGCAAACCGTGATGCACCACATGGAACAGTCCAAGCAGGAGAAACACTGATGAGCCGCCTGCAAACACGTTTTGCGCAACTGAAAGAACAAAACCGCGCCGCCCTGGTGACCTTCGTCACCGCTGGCGACCCGGGCTATGACACCTCGCTGGCGATCCTCAAGGGCTTGCCGGCGGCCGGCGCCGATGTAATCGAGCTGGGCATGCCGTTCACCGACCCGATGGCCGACGGCCCGGCCATTCAACTGGCCAACATCCGTGCACTGACCGCCAAGCAGAACCTCACGAAAACCCTGCAAATGGTTCGCGAGTTCCGCGAGGGCAACAGCGACACGCCGCTGGTGCTGATGGGCTACTTCAACCCGATCCACATGTACGGCGTGCCACGCTTTATCAGCGATGCGAAAGAAGCCGGCGTCGACGGCCTGATCGTGGTCGACATGCCGCCCGAGCATAACGGCGAGCTGTGCGACCCGGCCCAGGCTGCCGGTATCGACTTTATCCGCCTGACCACGCCGACCACCGATGACGTGCGTCTGCCGACCGTACTCAACGGCAGCTCCGGGTTTGTGTACTACGTTTCGGTGGCCGGTGTGACCGGTGCCGGTGCCGCAACCCTGGAACACGTTGAAGAAGCCGTGACCCGTCTGCGTCGGCATACCGACCTGCCGATCAGCATCGGTTTTGGTATCCGCACCCCGGAGCAGGCCGCTGCAATCGCCCGTTTGGCAGACGGCGTGGTGGTGGGTTCGGCACTGATCGATCACATCGCCAATGCCAGCAACGATCAACAGGCCATCGACGGTGTATTGACCCTGTGTTCAGCGCTGTCGGAAGGTGTGCGCAACGCCCGTAAGTAAGCGGCTCGTAAGCGGTAGGTAAAGTTCCTGATACAGAGGAATCAAGCCGGGAAATCAGCACCTAAGCTAACAAGACCAAGGGATTTCGAACGTGGTTCGAAATCCCTTTTTGTTGTTTGTGCAGTTGAGGAAACCCTGATGAAGATACCTAAACGTGTGATAGCCAGTCTGGGTGTGCTGTTGCTCGGCGCCAGCGCGCTGGTGCAAGCCGCACCGTATGACCAAGGCGGCGGACCTGACCGTGGCGGCCCGCCGGGCCAGCAGAACGATCACCGTGGCGATGACCGTCGCGGGCCCCAGGACAATCACCGTGGCGGGCCTCCTCAGGATTTCGGCCCTGTGAGACAGGTCATCCGCGATAACCATGGCGACTTCCGCCGTGGCGCACCGCCGCCTCCCGGTATCCACCTGGTGCGCGGCCAGCGCCTGCCGCCGAACTACTACGGCGAGCGCCTGGACCCACGGGCGCTGGGCCATCTGCCGCAGTACCCTGGTTATGAATGGCGCCGCTCGGGTGGGGACATCGTGCTGATCGCGATTGGCACCAGCATCGTCTATCAGATTCTGGATGGCGCGCTGTACTAGTAGCGCGAGTCTGACCCACTGTGGCGAGGGAGCTTGCTCCCGTTGGGCTGCGCAGCGGCCCCAAAATCTTGGGAGCGCTGCGCACTCCAGCGGGAGCAAGCTCCCTCGCCACAGGTATTAACCAGTCGCCTAAATCTCTATGCGCTCGACCTTGCCGACCAACAAGATGTAGGACAACGCCCCCAGCAACGCCAGCACCGCGATATACGTAATCGCCGGTGCAAACGAATCCCCGGTGGCCAGAAAGCCAATCACAATCGGCGTGGTAATCGCCGACAGATTGCCGATGAAATTGAACACCCCGCCCGTCAGCCCCAACAGCCTTGACGGCGCCAGGGTCGACACCAATGACCAGGTGATCGACGCCAGGCCATTGCCGAAAAACGCCACCGCCAGAAACGCAATCACCCATGCCGTGGAGTCAACAAAGTTGGCGCCGATGATCGCTGTGGAAATCAACAGCCCGCCGATGATCGGCAACTTGCGCGCGAACCCTACCGAGGTTCCCCGGCGAATCAGCCAGTCGGAAAACAACCCCGAGCACAGCACCCCGACAAACGCGGCGAGAAAGGGCAGTGACGCCAGCAGGCCGGACTTGATGAAGTCCATGCCGCGATATTTCACCAGGTAGGTCGGGAACCACGTCAGGAAAAACCACAGCGTGGAGTTCAGGCAGAACTGCCCCAGGTAGATACCCCACAACTTGCGCTTGCTCAGCACGATGCCAAGGTCGACCCAACTGAATGGCGCCTTGGCCGCTTGTGCCTGGATATCCACCAACCCGCCGCCTTCGCGGATCAGCTCGATTTCAGCCGCATTCGCGCCCTTGAAATCCCGTGGCTCGCGGTACACCGCGTACCAGATCAACGCCCACAGAATGCCCACGCCGCCGGTGGCGACAAACACCATGTGCCAGCCAAAGGCGTGTTGCAGCCAAGCCAGTACCGGTGTGAGAAACGCCAACCCGACAAACTGCCCGGAGGTGTAGAAGCCAATCGCCGTGGCCCGCTCACGCTCGGGAAACCAAGTGGTGACCACACGGCTGTTGATCGGGTAGGCCGGAGCTTCCAGGGCACCGACCGCCATGCGCAATACGAACAGCGCGATGAAGCTGGCGGCAAAGCCGAGCATCACGGTGGCGATCGACCACAGCAGCAGGGCGATACTGTAGAGAATGCGCGGCGGCACCCGGTCCACCAGCCAGCCGCCGGGGATTTGCATGGCAGCGTAGGTCCAGCCGAACGCGGAGAAAATCAGCCCGACATGCACCGGGTCGATCCCCAACTCGCTGGTCAGGGCCGGGGCGGCAATCGACAGGTTGCTGCGGTCCAGGTAATTGATCACTACCGTGATGAACAGCAGCACCATGATGAAGTAGCGCTTTCGGCTAGGCGTGACGAGAGAAGCCTGCCCGGTGAAGGACTCGGATTGCATGGGGGTTGCCTCTTCTTATGGTTATTGAGGACAGGTCTTACTGAAGAAACCGAATCAAATGTGGGAGCGGGCTTGCTCGCGAAAGCGGTCTACCAGCAGCGGATGTGTTGACTGACCCTCCGCCTTCGCGAGCAAGCCCGCTCCCACATTGATCGGGTTTTCACCTCAAATTCGCGGTGTTTACCACTCCGCAAAACTGCCATCGGCATGACGCCAGATCGGGTTGCGCCAGCGATGCCCGATGGCCGCGCGCTCGATCACGTATTCCTCGTTGATCTCGATGCCCAGGCCTGGCCCGTTGGGGATTTTCACGAAGCCCTGGTCGTAGTCGAAAACCCCCGGATCACGTACGTAATCCAGCAGGTCGTTGCTCTCGTTGTAGTGAATGCCCAGGCTCTGTTCCTGGATGAACGCGTTGTAGCAAACCGCATCCAGTTGCAGGCACGCCGCCAGGGCAATCGGGCCGAGCGGGCAGTGCAGGGCAAGGGCCACGTCGTAGGCTTCGGCCATGTTGGCGATCTTGCGGGTTTCGGTGATACCGCCGGCGTGGGAAGCATCCGGCTGGATGATGTCGACGTAGCCTTCGCTGAGCACGCGCTTGAAGTCCCAGCGCGAGAACAGGCGCTCGCCAAGGGCAATCGGGGTGCTGGTGAGCGGCGCCAGCTCTTTCAGCGCTTCGTAGTTTTCGCTGAGCACCGGCTCTTCGATGAACATCAGTTTGTAGGGATCGAGCTCCTTCATCAGCACCTTGGCCATGGGCTTGTGCACCCGGCCATGGAAGTCGACGCCGATGCCGACGTTCGGGCCGACCGCATCCCGCACGGCGGCGACATTGGCCAGGGCCTGGTCGACTTTTTCGAAGCTGTCGAGAAATTGCAGCTCTTCGGTGCCGTTCATTTTTACCGCGGTAAAACCACGGGCCACGGCTTCCTTGGCGGCGCGGGCAGTGTCGGCCGGGCGGTCGCCACCAATCCACGAATACACGCGGATCTTGTCGCGCACCTGGCCACCCAGCAAGTCGCTGACCGATACGCCGAGCGCCTTGCCCTTGATGTCCCACAGCGCCTGGTCGATACCGGCGAGGGCGCTCATATGGATCGCGCCGCCACGGTAGAAACCGCCGCGGTAGAGCACCGTCCAGATGTCTTCGATATTGCGTGGGTCTTTGCCGATCAAGTAGTCGGACAATTCTTCGACGGCGGCAGCCACGGTGTGGGCGCGGCCCTCGACCACAGGTTCGCCCCAACCGGTCACACCCTGGTCGGTTTCAACCTTGAGGAAGCACCAGCGCGGCGGGACGATGAAGGTGGTCAGTTTGGTGATTTTCATCTTCTTATCTCTCTTGTAGATGGAGAACGCTGATCAGCCCAAGGCGTGCCAGGCCGCGACGTAGGCCTGGGCGTTGCTCGCCACTTGGGCGACGCTCATGCCCGGCTTGAATAACCCGGAGCCCAGGCCGAAGCCTTTGACGCCCGCGTCGAAAAATACCTGCATGTTGTCCGGAGTGATGCCGCCCACTGGCAGTAACACCGTGCCCGCCGGCAGTACCGCAAGCCAGGCCTTGACCACCGCCGGGCCCATTTGCTCGGCGGGGAAAAGCTTCAGCACGTCGGCGCCTTCGGCCAGCGCGGCAAAGGCTTCGGTGGGCGTGGCGACACCCGGCGACAGATACAGGCCCGCAGCCTTGGCGGCACGCAGTACCTTGGCATCGCTGTGGGGCATGACGATGACCTGGCCGCCGGCGGCTTTGACTTGATCAACCTGTTCCGGGGTCAGCACGGTGCCGGCGCCGATCAGGCAATCGGCGGGCAGGCTGTCCCGCAGGATGCGGATGCTGGAATAAGGGTCCGGTGAGTTGAGCGGCACTTCGATCACCCTGAAGCCCGCCTGGTACAACACCTCGCCGATCGCCAACGCCTCCTCCGGTCGCAGGCCGCGCAGGATCGCGATCAAACCGTTGTGTGTCAGTGCTTGCTTGAGCATGTCGAGCCTCTCGTCAGGTTGCAGGCAGCAGCCCCGCCGCCATGGCCAGCTGCCAAAGGCCACGCTCGGTAGCCTCCTGTGCCAGGGTCACGCGGGGGAAGCCACAGAGTTGGAGTGCACGCTGGTAGCGGGTGCAGAGTTGGGGAGCGCCCACCAGAACGATGTCGCGCTGCTGGGCAGGCTGGCGGGTGCGCAGGCCCTTGAGTTCGTGGCCGATCATCAGGCCGGACAAATAGTCGGGCTGCTCGTCGGGCGCCAGCTCACCGGTCAATCCCAAGGTGCGGGCGCTGAACAAGTTCGACAGCAGCCCGGCTTGGCCGTCTACCGACAGCGCCACCTGCACGCCGCGATCAAAAGCCGCCGCCTGGAACGCTTCGGAAGGGCGCTGGGTGCGCCCCAAAATACTGTGTTGGCTGAGCACGGCGAACAGCTCGCCGGTCATGAAGGTGTCGAAGTGGGTGATGCAGCCTTCCACCACCTCCACCCACTTGGAATGGCTGCCCGGCAGGCCGATCAGTACGTCGCTCCCCGTAGTGACGGACACGCTTTGCAGCACGCCGAGGACCTGGGTTTCTTCGCCGCGCATCACATTGGGCAACGCGCCGCGTTGAATCACGCCGGGCACGATGTGCACCGCTGTGCCCCGCAGGCTGCGCACAACATGCAGCGCCTGGCCAAGGGTGGATACATCCGCCGGGGTATCGCGGTAAGCCGCTTCGCTCCAGCCCTGGGCGCTGCCGACCATGCCGCAGGCGATGACCGGAAGGCCGGGCTGGGCATCGAGCCAGTCACCGCAGGCCGCATCGAATGCCAGCTCGAAGCCATTGCTGCAGCGAACACCGGCAATGTCCCGGGGTTCGGTGGGCAAGTGCATGATCCCCGACGCCAGGGCGCGTCGTTCGATTACGACGCCTGCCGGGCCGAGCTTGTAAGCACGAAGGGAACTGGTTCCCCAATCGAGCGCGATCAATTGCGCCTGCATCGCTTCACCTGAGTGTTCTGAGCGGATGAGGCGAATATAAACCCAAGAACGGCAAAGTCTCAATATATAAATATCAGTCCCATATATAGGGAATATGCAAATTTAGAATATCGACAGGTCCAACGTGCGCATCGCCCCCATCCAGATAGCGTGTTCGGTGTGGTCCTTGAGGTCATCGCCGGTGGTGGGGTGCAGAAACACCACCAGGCCGTTGCGGTTGAGGGCCAGCCACGGCAGTACGACGCCTATATATTCCGGGTCGAACGCCAGCTGGCAGCTCCAGTCGGGGTGTGGGCCCACGGGGCGTTCATGCACGCGGCCCATCCGCAGCGGGAACATTTGCGCGGCGTCCTCGCAGAGTCTGCGCGCCTGGTCGATGGTGTTGGCGTCGAAGTAAATGTGGGCGTGGTAGCCCTTGATACGTTGCATGACAGGCTCCGGGCTCAATGATCGGCAAATCCTAGACCGCAATGGACGGCAGGGCCAGACCGGTCAGTGATTGTGCGCTGCTGGCTTGTTCGGCCATTAGCCAGTCGACGAAACGTTCGATCAACTGGCTGCGACGTTTGCGCTGGGGCAGCACCACGTAATAGCCGAAGCGTGAGATCACCGTGTCGCCAATCGGCCGGCACAGCCACTTTTGCTCGAGCAAGTTATCCACAAGGTGGCGCCAGCCGATGGCCACGCCCTGGCCGGCGATCGCGGCCTGGATCAACAGCGTGTAATTGTCGAAACGCAGTTGGCCCGGGGTGGGCGCCGTGTTGATGCCCAGCTCGCGAAACACGCCGCTCCAGTCGAACCACTGGTTGTTGTTTTGCTGGCGCAGGTGCAGCAAGGGAAACTCCAGCAGGCTCTGCACCGGCAGCGGCGCGGTGCGGTCCTGGAGCAACTGCGGGCTGCACACCGGGAACACTTCCTCGTTGAACAGCCACAGGCTGTCGCCCTGTTTGAAACGGCCGTCGCCGAATAACACCGCCACATCGATATCGCTGCGCAACGAGGCGTGATTGCGCTCGCTGGTGACCAGGCTCACGTCCACCTGCGGGTTCGCCTCGTGGAAACGATGCAGGCGCGGCATCAGCCAATAAGCGGCAAACGCAAAGTCGGTCGCCACCTGGAGTACTTCGTGCTGGTCCTGCTCGGCAATCGCACTCAGGCCCTGGTTGATGCTCTGCAAACCGGCCTGCACCTGCTCGAACAACAGGCCGCCCGCGTCGGTCAGTTCAATGCCACGGTAAATGCGATCAAACAGGCGCACCTTCAGCTGTTCTTCCAAACGCTTGATCTGCTGGCTGATGGCCGGCTGGGTGGTGCCCAGTTCCATCGCCGCCGCCGTAAAGCTGCGTTGGCGAGCCGCCGCTTCAAACGCGCGCAGCAGGTCGAGTGACAGGTTACCGAGGGATTCATACATAAGCTGTGCTTATCCTAGACATTGCTTCTCATGGGCTTTACCACGATTTCCATGGCCTGCATGCTCATTCGCATAAACGTTGACTATGGAATGCCGCGAAACCATGAAGCGCAAGAACATTCTTTTTATCATGGCCGATCAAATGGCCGCGCCGATGCTTCCGTTCTACGGTCCTTCGCCTATCAAACTGCCGAACTTGAGCCGCCTCGCCGCTGAAGGCGTGGTGTTTGACGCCGCTTACTGCAACAGCCCGCTGTGTGCGCCATCGCGTTTTACCCTGGTGAGTGGCCAACTGCCGAGCAAGATCGGCGCCTACGACAACGCAGCCGATTTCCCCGCCGACGTGCCGACCTATGCCCACTACCTGCGTCGCCTAGGCTACCGCACAGCGCTGTCGGGCAAGATGCATTTTTGCGGCCCCGACCAGCTCCACGGTTATGAAGAACGCCTGACCAGTGACATCTACCCCGCCGACTATGGCTGGGCGGTGAACTGGGATGAGCCGGATGTGCGTCCCACCTGGTACCACAACATGGCGTCGGTGCTGCAAGCCGGGCCGTGCGTGCGCACCAACCAGCTGGATTTCGACGAAGAGGTGGTGTTCAAGGCCCAGCAGTACCTGTTCGACCATATCCGCGAGGATGGCGACCAGCCGTTCTGCCTGACCGTGTCGATGACGCACCCACACGACCCGTACACCATTCCCAAACCATTCTGGGACCTGTACGACGACAACGACATCCCGTTGCCTACAACGCCGCCACAAGCAGATCTCGACCCTCACTCCCAACGCCTGCTCAAGGTCTATGACCTGTGGGACAAGCCGCTGCCGGTGAACAAGATCCGCGATGCGCGCAGGGCCTACTTCGGTGCGTGCAGCTACATCGACAGCAACGTCGGCAAGCTGCTGCAAACCCTGGAAGACACCGGCCTGGCCGACGACACCATCATCATCTTCTCCGGCGACCACGGCGACATGCTCGGCGAGCGCGGGCTCTGGTACAAAATGCACTGGTTTGAAATGGCCGCCCGGGTGCCGCTGCTGATCAGCGCGCCGGGGCAGTTTGCGGCGGGCCGCGTGACGGCTGCCGTGTCCACCGCCGACCTGCTGCCGACCCTGGTGGAACTGGCCGGCGGCCAACTCGACGCCAACCTGCCACTGGACGGCCGCTCGCTGGTCTCGCACTTGCAAGGGCAGGGCGGGCACGACGAAGTGTTCGGCGAGTACATGGCCGAGGGCACCATCAGCCCGCTGATGATGATTCGCCGTGGCGCTTACAAGTTCATCTACAGCGAGGACGATCCTTGCCTATTGTTCGATGTGCACAACGACCCGCACGAGCGGGAAGAACTCAGCCAGTCACCGGAACACCGGCCACTGTTCGAGGCGTTTTTGAGTGAGGCGCGGGCCAAATGGGACATCCCGGCGATCCACCAGCAGGTGCTCGCCAGCCAACGCCGTCGCCGCCTGGTATTCGAGGCGCTGACCCAGGGCAAGCTGAAGAGCTGGGACCACCAGCCACTGGTAGACGCCAGTCAGCAATACATGCGCAACCATATCGACCTCGACGATCTGGAGCGCAAGGCACGTTTTCCACAACCCTGCCAAAACCAATAAAACTGAGGGGAAGGCCATGCAAAAGTTATCCACCGTGTTGAGCGTTGCGCTGCTGGCATTGAGCAGTGCCGGTGCCTACGCGGACTCAAGTTGCGACACCGTGAAGATGGCCGATCCGGGCTGGAGCGATATCGCCGCCACCAATGCCATTACCGGTTTCCTGTTGAACGGCATGGGCTACAAGGCCAAGGTTGACACCCTTGCGGTGCCGATCACCTTTGGCGGGCTCAAGGACGGCCAGGTGGATGTGTTCCTGGGTAACTGGATGCCGGCGCAGCAGGGCTTCTACGACAAGTTCGTGGCCAATGGCGATGTGGTGCAACTGGCGAAGAACCTCGACGGCACCGAGTTCACCCTCGCCGTGCCGGACTACGTGTGGGACGCCGGGGTGCATGATTTTGCCGACCTGAACAAGTTTGCCGACAAGTTCGACAAGAAGATCTATGGCATCGGTTCGGGTGCGCCGGCGAACATCTCGTTGCAGGAAATCATCAAGAAAAACGACTTCGACCTGGGCCAGTGGAAGCTGATCGAGTCCAGTGAACAGGCGATGCTCGCCGAAGTGTCCCGGGCGGTGAAGAAGCAGAAGTTCGTGACCTTCCTCGGCTGGACGCCGCACCCGATGAACGTGCAACTGAAGATGCATTACCTCAAGGGTGGGGAGAAGTACTTTGGTGACACCGGCAGCGTGTATACGTTGACCCGCAAGGGTTATGCGCAGGCCTGCCCGAATGTCGGGAAATTGCTGACCAACCTGAGTTTCACCCAGGAGATGGAGAACGCCATCATGGCAGAGGTGGTGAACAAGAAGGTGAGCAACGCTGATGCGGCGAAGGCCTGGATCAAGGCAAATCCGGCGGTGCTGGACAAGTGGCTGGACGGGGTTAAAACCGTCGATGGCCAGGATGCGCTGGCTGCCGTAAAAGCCAAACTCTGATGCACTGATCGTTCCCACGCTCTGCGTGGGAACGCATCCGGTGACGCTCCGCGTCACGACTCAGGAGCGGACGCAGAGCGTCCAAGACGGCATTCCCACGCAGAGCGTGGGAACGATCATCATGAGCCTGATACTCTGATTCAAACCTTTTCAACCGAGTTTCCAATGCCCTGGCCCAACCGCCATACACTCTTCCCCTTCCTCAGCTGGCTACCGCGCCAAACCCGCGCCAGCGTTGGGCGAGATGCGATCGTCGGCCTGAGCGGTGCAGTCCTGGCATTACCGCAATCCATTGCCTACGCACTGATCGCCGGTCTCCCACCGGAATACGGCCTGTACGCCGCAATCCTTCCGGTATTGATCGCCTGCTTGTGGGGCTCTTCCTGGCACCTGATCTGCGGTCCTACGGCCGCGATTTCCATCGTGCTGTACGCCAGCGTCAGCCCGCTGGCCGTGCCCGGTTCCCAGGACTACATCACGCTCATCCTGTTGCTGACCTTCCTGGCCGGCGTCTTCCAATGGCTGCTGGGCATGCTGCGCTTCGGTGCCCTGGTGAATTTCGTCTCGCACTCAGTGGTACTCGGCTTCACCCTCGGTGCGGCGGTGGTGATCGCCCTGGGGCAACTGCCCAATCTACTGGGGCTTGACCTGCCCAGCCAGGCCACGGCGATCAACAGCCTGCTGGCGCTGATCAACCATGCAGGGGAATGGAATCATCCTTCACTGATGCTCGGGCTCGGCACCTTGCTGGTGGGGGTGCTGCTGAAACTGTGGGTGCCGCGCTGGCCCACACTGTTGATCGCGTTGGCCTTGGGCAGCCTCATCCCATGGCTATGGCCGGCGATGTTCGGGCAGGTGGCGTTGGTCAGTTCATTTGTCGGCAAACTGCCGCCCTTCAGCCCGCTGCCGATGGACTTGGACATGGTTCTGCGCCTCCTGCCGAGTGCCGTGGCGGTGGGCATGCTCGGGCTGGTGACCAGCCTGTCGATTGCGCGCTCGCTGTCGGCCCGCTCCCAGCAATTGCTCGATGCGAATCAGGAAGTGCGTGCGCAGGGTTTATCCAACATCGTCGGCGGATTTTTCTCCGGGTACTTGTCGGCAGGTTCCTTCACCCGTTCGGGCCTGAGCTATGAAGCAGGCGCCTGTTCGCCGCTGGCAGGGGTGTTTTCTGCGCTGTGGGTGGCGCTGTTTGCGCTGTTCGGCGCGGCACTGATCGCCCATATCCCGATCCCGAGCATGGCCGCGAGCATCCTGCTGATTTGCTGGGGGTTGGTGGACCATCGCGGTATTCGGGCGCTGTTCCGGGTCAGCCGCGCAGAGTTCGTGGTGATGAGCCTGACCTGCATCGCCACGCTGCTGCTGGAATTGCAGACGGCGATTTATGCGGGTGTGCTGGCGTCGCTGTTTTTCTATCTCAAGCGCACCTCGCAGCCGCGAGTCCAACAATGGCGTGACGGTGAGGACGATGTGCTGCGGGTCGGCGGCTCGATCTTTTTCGGTGCCAGCCATTACCTGCAGGTGCGGCTGCAAAGCCTGCACGGCCAGCGGGTGGTGATCGAGGCGCAGCAGATCAACTTTATCGACTATTCAGGGGTGGAGATGCTGCACCAGGAGGCGCGCCGATTGAATGGATTGGGGCGCAGCCTGGCGTTGCGCAAGGCCCGGCCGCAGGTGGTGGAAGAGTTGAAGAAACTGGAAGGGGCCGATAAATGCCCCATCCATTTCGAAGAGTGAACGCGGTTAAAACTGTGGGAGCGGCGGTGCGACGATTCGACTTGCTCGCGAATGCGGTGGATCAGTCGATACATACGGCGACTGTCACACCGCATTCGCGAGCAAGCCCGCTCCCACATTTAGATTTGCATCAGGCCAGTTGCCGACGCAGTTCAGCTAAAACCGGGGCCGAATCCGGGCGTACACCGCGCCACAGGAAGAACGCTTCTGCGGCCTGTTCCACCAGCATCCCCAGGCCATCCATCGCTACCGCGGCGCCCTGATCATTGGCCCAACGGCAAAACGCCGTAGGCTCCTTGGCGTACATCATGTCGTAGCAAAAGGTCTTGCCCGGCTCAACGAGGCTGCCGGCAATCGGCGGTACATCGCCTGACAGGCTAGCGGACGTGGCGTTGATGATCAGGTCCACCGGCTCACGCAGCCAGTCGAAACCGCTGGCGGACACCGGGCCGAGGTCGTCGAACAGTTCGGCGAGCAGTTCGGCTTTTTCTACGGTGCGGTTGGCGATGATCAGCGACGCCGGTTGCTCTGCCAGTAATGGTTCCAGCGCACCGCGCACGGCACCGCCAGCACCCAGCAGCAGGATGCGTTTACCTTGCAGGCTGAACCCGGCATTCACCGTCAAATCCCGCACCAGGCCGGCGCCGTCGGTGTTGTCTCCCAACAGGCTGCCATCGGCGAGTTTGCTCAGGGTATTCACCGCGCCGGCACGTTGCGCGCGCTCGGTGAGGGTGTTGGCCAGGCGATAGGCCTCTTCCTTGAACGGCACGGTGACGTTGGCACCACGGC
The DNA here is from genome assembly GCF_011765255.1 of Pseudomonas sp. AN3A02. NCBI lineage: Bacteria > Pseudomonadati > Pseudomonadota > Gammaproteobacteria > Pseudomonadales > Pseudomonadaceae > Pseudomonas > Pseudomonas sp. AN3A02. Next base: position 341,501 of record NZ_JAARNI010000005.1, on the reverse strand, counting down.
CTTGCTGGAAAAACTCGCGGGCACAGCCAGTGAAATCCTCCAGCGGCGCGAGCAAGGTGCTGTAGTCCAGTTGCTCACCGGTTTGTTCGGCGAACAGGCGGTGAATCAGCGGCGACTTGCTGTGGCCAATGGGGTTGCCGAAGACGACATAACGATCCATCAGACCGCCGCCTTGGGCAGCACGCCCAGCCAGTCGCGGTCTTGCAGGAAGTAATCGGTAAGACGTGCTTCTTCGCTTTCAGGCGCGGCCTTCCAGTCGTAGCTCCAACGCACTTGCGGTGGCAGCGACATCAGGATCGACTCGGTGCGCCCGCCGGATTGCAGGCCAAACAAGGTGCCACGGTCGTAGACCAGGTTAAACTCGACGTAGCGGCCACGGCGGAATTCCTGGAACTCGCGCTGCTGCTCGGTATAGGCCATGGCCTTGCGGCGCTGGACGATCGGCAGGTAGGCGTCGATGTAGGCGTCGCCAATGGCGCGCATGAAGGCGAAGCTGGTGTCGAAGTCCCACTCGTTCAAATCATCGAAGAACAAACCGCCGATTCCGCGGGGTTCGTTGCGGTGCTTGATGTGGAAGTAGGTGTCGCACCAGGCCTTGTAGCGCGAGTACACGTCCGGGCCAAACGGCGCACAGGCCCGTTCGGCGACGCGGTGCCAGTGGATGCAGTCTTCTTCGTTGCCGTAGTAGGGCGTCAGGTCGAAACCGCCACCGAACCACCACACCGGCTCTTCGCCTTCTTTTTCAGCGATGAAAAACCGTACGTTGGCGTGGGAAGTCGGCACATGCGGGTTGTGCGGGTGGATCACCAGCGACACGCCGAGGGCTTCAAAACCGCGACCGGCCAATTCCGGGCGATGGGCACTGGCGGAAGGTGGGAGGCCGCTGCCAAACACGTGGGAAAAGTTAACGCCGCCTTTCTCGATCACCGAACCGTTTTCGATCACACGGGTGCGACCACCGCCGCCGGCCGGCCGGGTCCAGGCGTCTTCGATAAAGCGAGTGTCCGTCTCAAAGGTTTCCAGGGCGCTGCAAATACGGTCTTGCAGGTCGAGCAGGTAGGCTTTGACAGCCTCGGTGCGGGTAGTCATGACATCACCTTGAATCGGGCAAAGCTACGCGAGGCCATTGGGCGTCGGCGGCAAATGGGCGCACAGGATACCACTGCACCCCGTATTGCCGCAGTTGACGAAGATCAAGCTTAGGAGTCCGATAGGGGGCTACGCGAAATTGACTTGAGGAGAGTGCAGATGGCCAAACGTATCCAGTTCCGTGCCCATGGCGGCCCCGAAGTACTTGAGTATGTGGACTACACCCCGGCAGAACCCGGCCCGCAGCAGGTTCGCGTGCAGAACAAGGCCATTGGCCTGAACTTCATCGACACCTATTTCCGCAGCGGCCTGTATGCACCACCAGCCTTGCCGTCGGGCCTGGGCGCGGAAGGCGCTGGCGTGGTTGATGCGGTGGGCAGCGAAGTCACTCAGTTCAAGGTCGGTGATCGCGTGGCCTACGGCAGCGGCCCGCTGGGTGCCTACAGCGAATTGCATGTGTTGCCGGCTGCCAACCTGGTGCACCTGCCAGACGACATCAGCTTCGAACAGGCCGCTGGCGCGATGCTCAAGGGCCTGACGGTGCAGTACCTGTTGCGCCAGACCTATGAGTTGAAGGGCGGCGAAACCATCCTGTTCCACGCCGCCGCCGGTGGCGTGGGCTCGCTGGCGTGCCAATGGGCCAAGGCCTTGGGCGTGAAGCTGATCGGTACCGTCAGTTCGCCGGAAAAGGCAGCGCTGGCAAAATCCCTCGGTGCCTGGGAAACCATCGACTACAGCAAGGAAAACGTCGCACAGCGCGTGCTGGAACTGACTGACGGCAAGAAATGCCCGGTGGTGTACGACGGCGTAGGCAAGGACACTTGGCTTACCTCGCTGGACAGCGTGGCACCCCGCGGGTTGGTGGTGAGTTTTGGGAATGCGTCGGGCGCTGTGGACGGGGTTAACCTGGGGATTCTGGCGGCCAAGGGCTCGCTGTATGTCACCCGGCCGACTTTGGCGACCTATGCCAACAACCCGGAAAACCTGCAGGCGATGGCGGATGATCTGTTTTCGATGATCATCAGTGGCAAGTTGCAGATTGATATTAATCAGCGGTTTTCGTTGGGGGATGCGGCGAAGGCGCAGATTGAGTTGTCGGCGCGGCGGACGACTGGGTCGACCATTCTGCTGCCATAAGGCGTTGGATTTTCAGCGGCTTTGAGGGCCTCTTCGCGAGCAAGCCCGCTCCCACATTTGTCCGCGTTCCAAAAATTGGACTCGGTCAAATGTGGGAGCGGGCTTGCTCGCGAATGAAGGCGACTCGGTCTCAGGAAGGCCGCACAACCTCGCCCGTCGCCAGATCCCGAATCAAACTCGGGTTCTTGCGCCCACCCAGATTCCCGCCCAATACCAGATCCACCTGCCCACGGAAATACTGCTCCACACGAATCCGCGTGCGCGCCGCCGGGCGGCCCTGTGGGTTGGCCGAGGTGGAAATCAGCGGCCCGACCAGCGAGCACAGATCCCGCACTTGCGGATGATCAGTCACCCGCAGCGCCACAGTGTCATGCACACCGGTAATCCACTCGGGCAACAAATCCTGATGGGGCACCAGCCACGTATTCGGGCCAGGCCAGGTACTGGCCATGCGGTCCATCCACTCATCAGGAAAGTCTTCGAAGAGAAAATCGAACTGACGGATATTGTCGGCAATCAGGATCAGCCCCTTATCCACAGACCGGCCCTTGATCGCCAGCAACCGATCCACGGCCTCTTCGTTCCAAGGGTCACAGCCCAGGCCCCAGACCGCCTCGGTTGGATAGGCAATCACCGCGCCTGCGCGAATTTCTCGTGCGGCTTCTCGCACACGCCACCTGTTGACCATTGCTCACTCTCCGGACTAAAGCTCTGCGCAGTTTACCGATCTTCGTTACAAAACCTAGCCGCGCGCAAACCAGCGCCCACTTTCGCAGATTACCCGGCCTTCCAGCTCGAGTTCCGTCAGGCTGGCCAGCACCTCGGACAAGGCCCTTCCGCTGGCGATCGCCAAGGCTTCACTGGTGTGGGGCGCCGCGTGCAACAGCGCCACCAGCGGGTGAGTGACCGCAATCGGCGCCGGCCGGGAAAGTGCCTGCCAGCCGCGCAGGTTTTCGAGGATGTGTTCAATGGTTTCCACCAGCACCGCCCCATCGCGGATCAGCTGATGGCAGCCTTTGGCTCCGGGATGATGGATCGAGCCGGGGATGGCGTATACCTCGCGGCCTTGCTCCGCCGCCAGGCGTGCGGTGATCAGCGAACCGCTGGCCATGCTGGCTTCCACTACCAGCACTCCAAGGGACAGGCCGCTGATTATGCGGTTACGCCGCGGGAAGTTGCCGGCCTGGGGCGGGGCGTCCAACGGAAACTCGGAAACCACGGCGCTGCCTTGGGCAATCATCGCTTCGGCCAAGCGTCGGTGGCGCTGTGGATAAAAGTTTTCGAGCCCGGTGCCCAGCACGCCGATTGTATGTCCACCAACATCCAAAGCCGCCTGGTGAGCAGCGCCATCGATACCCAGGGCAAGGCCGCTGGTGATGACAAAACCGGCACTGGCCAGGCTGCGGGAAAACGCGGCGGCGGTGTCCATTCCTGGCCTGGAGGCACGACGGCTACCGACCATCGCCAGTTGCGGTTTTTCCAGAATCGCCGGGTTGCCGGCGACGAATAATAGCGGGGGTGCGTCATCCAATTCTGCCAGCAGCGCCGGGTAGTCGGGCTGGTCCCACATCAGCAAATGCTGGGCCGGACGCTCCAGCCAGGCCAGTGCCGCACTGGCACCATCACGTACTTCCTCACTGCGCCGGGCGTCGGCGCTGGCCACCTTGAGTCCCAGTGAACGCCAGGCACTCGCCGGCGCGCTGATGGCTTTTGATGCAGAACCAAACGCCTCGATGAGCTTTTGAAAACCTTTGGGACCCAGTTCCGGCAGCCTGTGCAAGCGTAGTCGGGCTTCCAGCTCTGCCGGGGAAATTTCGCGGTTATTCGTCGGTAACATTTGATCGTCCTTGATCGGAACAAGCTGTGGATAACTCTGTTGGTAACTTATTTAGCAACCTAATTATTGCCTTCAATCAGGCACCTCAAAACGGTCCATTACCGCGAGGGAACGGGACGCGCTGAGCACCAGGCCGTAACTGAGCTTTTCGTAGGTGCGAAACACCACCAGCGTTCCGGCTGGCTCGTCAGGCATCTTCACCGGCGCGCCGGTTACTCTGTCCCGAATGGTTTCACCGGCTTTCACCACCGCCAGCAAATGACCTTCCATCAGCCCGTCACGGCGGCCCTTGTTCAACGTCACCGCATCCAGCACACCGATCTGCGTCACGCCCCGGGGTATGTCGATGATGTGCCCGGCAATGGCGCGGGCAGGCCACTGAACCACCAGGCTGGCCAGGTCCGTGGGTGCTTGCTGGCCGAGCAACCGGTCCCCGGGACGCACCTCCTGGGTCACCCGCTGCACACCCAATGTGCTGACGTCGCCCGCTGTCACAAAACGTGCGGTGCCTATGTCGTCGGCGTTGATGCCCAGCAATTCCTGGCTATCGGGGTCGGTATAAGCCTGGCCCCGGCGGAAAATCCCGTAACTTTGGACGGCAGGGTCCAGGGGCCCACGCGCATAAACACGTTCGCCATTGGCGCCCAATACTCGGCCGGCATCTGCTGCAACAATATAGGGAGCGTGGTCCAGTTCCTGGGGCGTATCGAGAATGCGGTTGTGCAGTAAAAAGCGCTGGATGGCTTGCTGCGTATGAAGCGGCAGCGGTTGACCCGCCTGTGGAAAGCTCGCAGGAACCTGGCCAACAACGGCCTGGGCCCACAGCAGCAAGACGAGTAGCGATTTCCTCATGGGGTGAATCTCCTTTATTATGTGCATTCGCGTGAAACGCCTTGGCCTTCGCGGCTCTCGGACGTTCTCCCACGGCACTTACACCGGTACAGCAGGGGTCCATCCCCGGCGCCGACTTGCCTTTACCTCACATGTGCAGCAATTACGCTTATGGCTATTTTGAACATCCTCGAATTTCCGGACTCACGCCTGCGCACCATTGCCAAGCCAGTGGCCGTAGTGGACGCCAAGGTTCGTCAGTTGGTCGATGACATGTTTGAAACAATGTATGAAGCCCCGGGTATCGGCCTCGCCGCGACCCAGGTCGACGTGCATCAGCGCGTCGTGGTCATGGACCTTTCCGAAGACCGCAGCGAGCCCTTGGTGTTTATCAACCCTGAGTTCGAAACCCTGACCGACGAAATGGGCCAGTATCAGGAAGGCTGCCTGTCGGTACCCGACTTCTACGAGAACGTCGACCGTCCCCAGCGCGTCAAGATCAAGGCCCTGGACCGTGACGGCAAGCCGTTCGAGATGATTGCCGAAGGCCTGCTGGCGGTGTGCATCCAACACGAATGCGACCACCTCAACGGCAAGCTGTTTGTCGATTACCTGTCCACGCTTAAACGCGACCGGATCAAGAAGAAGCTGGAAAAGAAGCATCGCCAGCAAGCTTGATTCCCTTCTTTCAAAGGCTTGCTCCGGCAAGCCTTTTTCTTTTGTGAGACGTTTCCCATGACCGAGCCACTGCGCATCGTTTTTGCCGGCACCCCCGAATTCGCCGCCGAACACCTCAAGGCCCTGCTCGCCAGCCCGTATGAAATCGTGGCGGTCTACACCCAGCCCGATCGCCCGGCCGGTCGTGGGCAAAAGCTGATGCCGAGTCCGGTCAAGCAGCTTGCACTTGAGCACAACATTGTCGTGCTGCAGCCGCCAACCCTGCGCAACGCCGATGCCCAAGCCGAACTGGCTGCGCTGAAGCCGGACCTGTTGGTGGTGGTGGCTTATGGTTTGATCCTGCCTCAGGCCGTGCTGGATATCCCGCGCCTGGGCTGCATCAACAGCCACGCCTCGCTGCTGCCTCGCTGGCGTGGCGCGGCGCCGATCCAACGGGCCGTTGAAGCCGGTGATGCCGAAAGCGGTGTGACCGTAATGCGCATGGAAGCAGGCCTGGACACCGGCCCGATGCTGCTGAAAGTCACCACCCCGATCACAGGTCAAGACACGGGCGGCAGCCTGCACGATCGCCTCGCCGAAATGGGCCCGCCGGCGGTAGTCCAGGCCATCGCCGGCCTCGCCGCCAGCACTCTGCAAGGCGAAGTGCAGGACGACAGCCTCGCCACCTACGCCCACAAGTTGAACAAGGACGAAGCCCGTATCGACTGGAGCCGCCCGGCCGTTGAGCTGGAGCGCTTGGTGCGCGCCTTCAACCCGTGGCCAATCTGCCACAGCACCCTCAATGGCGAGGCCTTGAAAGTACTGGCCGCCACCCTGGCCGAAGGCGAGGGCGCCCCCGGCGAGATCATCGGCGCCAGCAAGGACGGCCTGTTAGTAGCGTGCGGTGAACAGGCGCTGTGCCTGACCCGTCTGCAACTGCCCGGCGGCAAGGCGCTGAACTTCAGCGATTTGTTCAACAGCCGTCGTGAGAAATTTGCCGTCGGCATCGTCCTCGGCCAAGTGGTAGACACCCAATGAACCCACGTCTGGCCGCCGCCAAGGCCCTGGCCGCCGTACTCAACGGCAAGGCTTCCCTCAACAGTTCGTTGCCGACCCAGCTGGATAAAGTCGAAGACCGCGATCGCGGCTTCACACAGGACCTGGCTTTCGGCACCGCCCGCTGGCAGCCGCGGTTGTCGGCGCTGGCGGCCAAGCTGCTGCAAAAGCCGTTCAAGGCCGCAGATGCCGATGTCGAGGCGCTGTTGCTGGTGGGCCTCTATCAACTGCTCTATACCCGCGTGCCGGCCCACGCCGCCATCGGCGAAACCGTCGGTTGCGCCGACAAACTGAAAAAGCCCTGGGCCAAGGCCTTGCTCAACGCCGTGCTACGCCGTGCCCAACGCGAAAGCGAAGCGCTGCTGGCCGAGCTCGAACATGACCCGGTGGTGCGTACCGCCCACCCGCGCTGGCTGCAAAAATCCCTGAAGGCATTCTGGCCCGGGCAATGGGAAGCCATCTGCGCCGCCAACAACGCGCACCCGCCGATGATCCTGCGGGTCAATCGCCGTCATCACACTCGCGATGCGTATCTCGCGCTGCTTGGCGAAGCCGGCGTAGCAGCTACGGCCTGTGTCTACAGCCAGGACGGCATCGTTCTTACAGAGCCGGGCGATGTCCGTAACCTGCCCGGGTTCGCCGAAGGCTGGATCAGCGTGCAGGACGAAGCCGCACAACTGGCCGCTGATCTGCTGGACCTGGCGCCTGGCCAACGGGTGCTGGACGCCTGCTGCGCCCCCGGCGGCAAAACCTGCCACATCATGGAAGTGCAAGCAGACTTGGCCGGCGTCGTCGCCGTCGACCTGGAAGCCAAGCGCTTGGTGCGCGTGCGGGAAAATCTCGCGCGCCTGGGCCTGAGCGCCGAACTGATCGCCGCCGACGGCCGCGACACCGCCACCTGGTGGGACGGCAAGCCCTTCCAGCGCATCCTGCTGGACGCGCCGTGTTCCGCCACCGGCGTGATACGCCGCCACCCGGACATCAAGCTGACCCGCCAACCCGACGACATCACCGCCCTGGCCGTGCTGCAAGGTGAATTGCTGGACGCGTTGTGGCCGACCCTCGAAGTCGGCGGCATCCTGCTATACGCCACCTGCTCGACGCTGCCCACCGAAAACACCGAAGTCATCGAAGCCTTCCTGGCCCGCACCAGCGGCGCACGGGAACTGGACCTCGACATCCAGGCCGGGATCAAGCAGCCTCATGGCCGCCAGTTGCTGGCCCAGGAAGGCGGCCACGACGGGTTCTATTACGCCAAGCTGATCAAGATTGCCGCCGCTCGCGGCTGAATGGTTTTAAGGGAGTGACCGGATGAAAATCATCATCCTCGGCGCAGGGCAGGTCGGCGGTACGCTGGCCGAGCATTTGGCCAGCGAAGCCAACGACATCACCGTGGTCGACACCGACGCGGAGCGCCTGCGGGATTTGGGCGACCGCCTGGATATCCGTACCGTACAAGGCCGTGCCTCGTTTCCTACGGTGCTGCGCCAGGCCGGTGCCGACGATGCCGACATGCTGGTGGCAGTCACCAACAGTGACGAGACCAACATGGTCGCCTGCCAGGTGGCCCACACCCTGTTCCACACCCCGACCAAAATCGCCCGGGTGCGTGAAGCCGCGTACCTGACCCGCGCCGGGCTGTTCGACAACGACGCGATCCCGGTGGACGTGCTGATCAGCCCGGAGCAGGTGGTGACCCACTACATCAAGCGCCTGATCGAACACCCGGGCGCCTTGCAGGTTATCGACTTTGCCGAAGGCAAGGCGCAACTGGTGGCGGTAAAGGCCTACTACGGCGGGCCGTTGGTGGGCCAGCAACTGCGCCAGCTGCGCGAGCACATGCCCAACGTCGAGACGCGGGTGGCGGCGATCTTCCGTCGCGACCGGCCGATCCTGCCGCAGGGCGATACGGTGATCGAAGCCGACGACGAAGTATTTTTCATCGCGGCCAAGGCGAATATTCGCGCGGTGATGAGCGAAATGCGCCGGCTGGATGAGACCTACAAACGTATCGTCATCGCCGGCGGCGGGCAGATTGGTGAGCGCTTGGCCGAGGCCATCGAAAGCCGCTATCAGGTGAAGATTATCGAGATGAATCCGGCACGCTGCCGGTATTTGTCCGACACCCTCGACAGCACCGTGGTCCTGCAAGGCAGTGCCTCGGACCGTGACCTGCTGCTGGAAGAAAACATTGCCGACGCCGACATCTTCCTGGCCCTGACCAACGATGATGAAGCCAACATCATGTCGTCGTTGCTGGCCAAGCGGCTGGGGGCGAAGAAGGTGATGACCATCATCAACAACCCGGCCTATGTCGACCTGATCCAGGGTGGCGATATCGACATCGCCATCAGCCCGCAACTGGCAACCATCGGTACCTTGCTGGCCCACGTGCGGCGCGGCGATATTGTGAGCGTGCACTCGTTGCGCCGAGGCGCGGCGGAAGCCATCGAGGCGATTGCCCACGGCGACTCGAAGTCGAGCAAGGTGATTGGCAAGGCGATCCGCGATATCGGCCTGCCACCGGGTACTACCATCGGCGCAATCATTCGCGATGAAGAAGTGATCATCGCCCACGACGACACGGTGATCGCCACCGGCGACCATGTGATTCTGTTCCTTGTGGATAAAAAACATATCCGCGATGTGGAGAAGCTGTTCCACGTGGGCCTGAGCTTTTTCTGATCAATCGGAGTGACCGACATGCTCGAATCCCTGGAAAAAATGCTCGCCAAGGGTGTGGATAACTCACTGCTGCGGTTTGGGTTGGGCAAGGGTTATCTGGATCTGAAGGACAACGCGAAGGCGGCGGAGCATTTGCAGAAATGCGTCGAGTTCGATCCGAAGTATTCGGCGGCTTGGAAGCTGTTGGGCAAGGCGCAAGTGGGGCAGGGTGATAGTGCTGCGGCGCGGTTGGCGTGGGAGCAGGGGATTACAGCGGCCCAGGCCCATGGCGACAAGCAGGCCGAAAAAGAAATGACGGTGTTCCTGAAGAAACTCGATAAACACCTGTAGGAGCGAGCTTGCTCGCGAAAAACCCGAGAGCGCCGCGTCAAATCAGAAAGACCGCATAATCGTTAACGACCTTCGCGAGCAAGCTCGCTCCTACAGGAAGCGGGTCAATACCACCGCGCCTCACCCGGCGGGCGTTTCTTGAAGCGCTTCATGCTCCACATGTACTGGCTCGGATAAGCGGCCACATACCGCTCCACCACCTTGCTCATCGCCGCACACGAAGTCGCAGTGTCCGTGCTGTACATGTCTTCCGGTGCCGCTTCCAGGATCACTTTGTAGCCCGAGCCATCCGGCAGCCGCAGGGCATGCAGGAACACCCCGACCGCCTTGTGCCCCGCCAGCATGTTCGGTACGAACTTGCTGGTCAGCGCCTGGGTGGCGAAGAACGGTACAAAGATCCCGGCGGATTCCGCCGGCTCCGGGTCGGCAGGAATGCCCACCTGGCCACCTTTACGCACCTCCTTGATCACACTAAGGATGCCCTCCTTGGTGGACGCCGCCACACGGTTGCCCAGTTGCACCCGCTGTTTGCGCAGCAAGTCATCCACGGCCTTGAGCTTCGGCGGACGGTAGAAAATGATCGGTTTGCACTGGCTGCAATAGAAGTGGTTCAACACTTCCCAATTGCCCAAGTGGCTGGTGATGCCCACCACGCCTTTACCCAAGGCCAGGGCTTCGTGCAGCACCTCCAGGCCTTCGACTTCACGCACCAGGTCAATGGAGCGCTGGGCCGGCCAGATCCAGGCGCAGGCGCTTTCGGTCAGGGACTTGCCGATGTCCTTGAGGCTCTGGCCCACCAGGCGCTCGCGCTCGGCCGAGTCCATGTCGGGGAAGCATTTGGACAGGTTGATCCGCACCGTCTCGCGGGAGCGGTTGGGGGTTTTCCACATGAGCCAGCCAATCGCCGAACCGACCGCTTGCACCGCGCGCCAAGGCAGCAGGGCAAACAACCGAAGAGCGCCTACCAGCAAGGCGCCTTTAAACTTTTCCACAGGTCACTCCTGATCGTGTGTGGTGCGCAAAGCCGCCATTCTAACCGGCGTTGGCCAGGTCCGCGTAACGGTCGCAGTCCTGGGTGTGGTCCATGACCATGCCCGAGGCCTGCATGAACGCGTAGCAGATGGTCGGTCCGACAAACGTAAAGCCGGCTTTTTTCAGGGCTTTGCTCATGGCTTCCGCTTCAGGCGTAATCGCCGGAACCTGGCTGCGATCCTTGAAATGATTGACCTTGGGCACGCCGCCAACAAACGACCAGAGCAACCCCACAGGATCCTCCAGCGTCAGCCAGGCGGCGGCATTGCGCCGGGTGGCATTGAGTTTCAGGCGGTTACGCACGATGCCCGGATCGAGCATCAGCGCTTCAATCTCGGCATCGCTTAGTTGGGCCAAACGCTGTGCATCAAAACCAAACAAGACCTTTCGATAGTGCTCGCGTTTGCGTAAAACGGTGATCCAGGAAAGGCCCGCCTGGAACCCTTCGAGCAAAAGCAACTCGAACAGTCCCTGCGCATCGCGCAGCGGCGTTCCCCACTCCTGATCGTGATAAGCCATGTACAGCGGATCTTCAGAACACCAAAAGCAGCGTGGCATAAGGCTCCAGGGGATGGTGGCGCGGCCGAATCGGGTATACTCCCGCTCTTTAAATCGCAGCCCAAGTAACAGGTGAATTTCGTGAGCCAGCCTACGCCAGCCGTGCGTACCTTCCAAGACTTGATCCTCGCCCTCCAGCAATACTGGGCCGAGCAAGGTTGTGTGGTACTTCAGCCCTACGATATGGAAGTAGGCGCCGGCACTTTCCACACCGCTACCTTCCTGCGGGCCATCGGCCCGGAAACCTGGAACGCCGCTTATGTGCAGCCCAGTCGTCGCCCGACTGACGGCCGCTACGGCGAAAACCCGAACCGCCTGCAGCACTACTACCAGTTCCAGGTGGTTCTGAAGCCGAACCCGGACAACTTCCAGGAGCTGTACCTGGGCTCGCTGAAACATGTCGGCCTGGACCCGCTGGTCCACGACATCCGTTTCGTCGAAGACAACTGGGAATCGCCAACCCTGGGCGCCTGGGGCCTGGGCTGGGAAGTCTGGCTCAACGGCATGGAAGTGACGCAATTCACTTACTTCCAGCAAGCCGGTGGCATCGAGTGCTACCCGGTGACCGGCGAGATCACCTACGGTCTCGAGCGTCTGGCCATGTACCTGCAAGGCGTGGATTCGGTCTACGACCTGGTGTGGGCTGACGGCCCGTTCGGCAAGGTCACCTATGGCGATGTGTTCCACCAGAACGAAGTGGAGCAGTCGACCTACAACTTCGAACACGCCAACGTCGAAAAACTGTTCGAGCTGTTCGACTTCTATGAAAGCGAAGCCAAGCGCCTGATCGAACTGGATCAGCCGTTGCCGTTGCCAAGCTATGAAATGGTTCTGAAGGCATCCCACACCTTCAACCTGCTGGATGCTCGCCGTGCCATCTCGGTCACCGCGCGCCAGCAATACATCCTGCGTGTACGCACCCTGGCACGTTCCGTCGCCCAAGCCTACCTGCTGGCTCGCGCCAAGCTGGGCTTCCCGATGGCAACCCCGGACCTGCGTGATGAAGTGTTGGCTAAGCTGGAGGCTGCACAATGAGTGCTCAAGATTTCCTGGTTGAACTGGGCACCGAAGAGCTGCCACCCAAGGCACTCAACACGCTGGCCGATGCGTTTCTGGCCGGTATCGAAAAAGGCCTGCAAACCGCTGGCCTGAAGTTCGCCGCGAAGAAGGTCTACGCCGCGCCGCGTCGCCTGGCGGTGTTGCTCACCGCGCTGGAAACCCAGCAGCCGGACCGCAGCATCAACCTCGACGGCCCGCCACGCCAGGCCGCCTTCGATGCTGAAGGCAACCCGACTCAAGCCGCCCTTGGTTTTGCCAAGAAGTGTGGCGTCGAGCTGAGCGAGATCGACCAGAGTGGCCCGAAACTGCGTTTCAGCCAGGTCATCACCGGTAAGCCGACCGCCAGCCTGTTGCCGACCATCGTTGAAGACTCGCTGAACGACCTGCCTATCCCGAAGCGCATGCGCTGGGGTGCCCGCAAGGAAGAGTTCGTGCGTCCAACCCAATGGCTAGTGATGCTGCTCGGTGACCAAGTCATCGATTGCACCATCCTCGCCCAGAAGGCCGGTCGTGATTCCCGTGGTCACCGCTTCCACCATCCTGAAGCCGTACGCATCACCTCGCCGGCCAACTACGCCACTGACCTGCGTGCCGCCTACGTACTGGCCGATGCCAATGAACGTCGCGAGCTGATCAGCAAGCGCACCGAAGAGCTGGCCCGCCTGCAGGAAGGCACCGCCATTGTGCCGCCAAGCCTGCTGGAGGAAGTGACCGCTTTGGTTGAGTGGCCAGTGCCGCTGGTGTGCTCGTTCGAAGAACGTTTCCTCGACGTGCCGCAGGAAGCGCTGATCACCACCATGCAGGACAACCAGAAGTATTTCTGCCTGCTGGACGTGGACGGCAAGTTGCTGCCGCGGTTCATCACCGTGGCCAACATCGAAAGCAAGGACCCGCAGCAGATCATCGCCGGTAACGAGAAAGTCGTTCGCCCGCGCCTGACCGACGCCGAGTTCTTCTTCAAGCAAGACAAAAAGCAGAAGCTCGAAGACTTCAACCTGCGCCTGCAAAACGTGGTGTTCCAGGAAAAACTCGGCAGCGTCTACGACAAGGCCGTGCGCGTCTCCAAGCTGGCGGCCTACATCGCGCCACGCATTGGTGGCGATGCTGCCTGGGCTGCGCGTGCCGGCCTGCTGTCCAAGTGCGACCTGGCCACCGAGATGGTCGGCGAGTTCCCGGAAATGCAAGGTGTTGCCGGTTACTACTACGCCCTCAATGATGGCGAGCCGGAAGACGTCGCCCTGGCGCTGAACGAGCAGTACATGCCGCGCGGTGCTGGCGCCGAGCTGCCAACCACCCTCACCGGTGCGGCCGTAGCCATCGCTGACAAGCTGGATACCCTCGTCGGTATCTTCGGTATCGGCATGTTGCCTACCGGCAGCAAAGACCCGTATGCCCTGCGCCGTGCGGCCCTGGGTGTGCTGCGGATCCTGATCGACAAGCAGCTCGACCTCGACCTGACCCAGGCCGTGGTATTCGCTGTCGGCCAGTTCGGTGCCAAGGTCAAGCAAGCGGGCCTGGCCGAGCAAGTGCTGGAGTTCGTGTTCGATCGTCTGCGTGCGCGTTACGAAGACGAAGGCGTTGACGTTTCGGTGTACCTGTCGGTACGTGCCCTGCAACCGGGTTCGGCGCTGGACTTCGACCAACGTGTACAAGCCGTTCAGGCCTTCCGCAAATTGCCGGAAGCCGGTGCCCTGGCCGCTGTGAACAAGCGTGTATCGAACCTGCTGAGCAAGGCCGACAACCTCGGCAATGCCGAAGTCGACCCGGGCCTGTTTGCCGATGCCAAGGAGTTCTCGCTGAACTCGGCCATCGCCAAGGCGGAAAACGCAGTGAAGCCGCTGATCGCCGAACGCAACTACGCCGAAGCACTGGCGCGCCTGGCCACCTTGCGTGAGCCGGTGGATGCGTTCTTTGAAGCGGTGATGATCAATGCCGAAGACGCGGGCGTGCGGAAAAACCGCTACGCCATGCTGGCGCGTCTGCGTGGTTTGTTCGTCAACATTGCTGACATTTCGACCCTGAGCTGATCATGTTGAAACTGCTGATTCTCGACCGGGACGGAGTGATCAATTACGACTCCGACGCTTACATCAAATCGGTGGCGGAATGGATTCCACTGCCCGGCTCGATCGAGGCCATCGCGCAGTTGAGCAAAGCGGGCTGGACGGTGGCCATCGCCACCAACCAGTCCGGCATCGCCCGCGGCTACTACGACATCGCCACCCTCGACGCCATGCACGCGCGCCTGCGCATGCTGGTGGCCGAGCAGGGCGGTGAAGTAGGGCTGGTGGTGTATTGCCCACATGGCCCGGATGAAGGTTGCGATTGCCGCAAGCCCAAACCGGGTATGCTTAAAACTATTGCTGAACATTACAACGTGCCATTGGCTGGGCTTTGGTTTGTCGGGGATAGCCTCGGTGACCTGGAAGCCGCCAAGGCCGTCGACTCTCAGCCAGTTTTGGTAAAAACCGGGAAAGGCGAAAAGACCCAGGCTAAAACCCTGCCGGTAGGCACCTTGATTTTTGACGATCTGGCGGCGGTTGCCGCAGAACTTATCAACAACTAGCAGCACTTCTCGACTTCCTGACCAAGGACTGTTCGGGAGCGCGCTTTTAACAGGCGGGCCTTGTCCCGCAACGGTAAATGCCGCCATGTCGATTTTGCAGGCCATCAGAACCTTCTTCTTTTACCTGCTGCTGGGCACCAGTTCCCTCCTCTGGTGCACCCTGAGCTTTTTTATCGCGCCGTTTTTGCCGTTCAAGGCGCGCTATCGTTTCATCAACGTCTTTTGGTGCAACTGCGCGTTGTGGTTGACCAAGGTGTTCCTGAACATTCGTTTCGAGATCAAGGGCGCCGAAAACGTCCCGGACCAGCCCTGCGTGATTCTGTCGAACCACCAGAGCACCTGGGAAACCTTCTTCCTGTCTGCGTACTTCTCGCCCCTGAGCCAGGTGCTCAAGCGTGAGCTGCTGTACGTGCCTTTCTTCGGCTGGGCCATGGCCATGCTGCGTCCGATCGCCATCGACCGCGACAACCCCAAGGCAGCACTCAAGCATGTGGCGAAGAAGGGCGACGAGCTGCTCAAGGACGGCGTTTGGGTGCTGATCTTCCCCGAAGGTACACGCGTGCCCTACGGCACTGTGGGCAAGTTCTCACGCGGCGGTACGGCTTTGGCGGTAAACGCCGGCCTGCCGGTGCTGCCAATTGCCCACAACGCCGGCAAGTTCTGGCCAAAGACCGGCTGGGCCAAGCGTGAAGGCACCATCACAGTGATCATTGGCGAACCGATGTATGCCGAGGGTGTAGGCCCACGCGCTATCGCTGCGCTGAACGACCGTGCCCAGGCATGGAATGAAGCGCAACAAAGAGCCATGGGTTCGCTGCCGCCGGAGCCGGTCGTCGTCGACACTCCGGTGATTTGAGTTTCTGTGGATAACCTGTGTACGGTTTGTTGGCGAATCGTGCTTTTTCGATTATAGGCTGCTGATTTTCTTACATATTTCCTAAGCTCATAAAACAGCGAAAAAGGTGCATAAGTTTTTTCCGCATTAAAAAACCGGTCCTTGAGACCGGTTTTTTATGCACAGGTAAAAAGCAGCACTTCACTCCTTCCATAACGGCAGTTGAAGGATGAAGGTCGTACCTTTATCCACCACACTTTCGCAGCCGATTCGCCCACCATGGCGATCCACGACGGCCTTGACCATGGTCAGGCCCAACCCCAATCCTTCACTGCCTTGAGCAGAGGCGAAGCGCCGGTATTGGCCGAACAATTCGGGCAAATCCTGTTCAGCGATTCCTCGCCCCTGATCGCTGATACGGCATTCCAGGCGATCTTCACTGCTGGTCAGGCTTAATGTGACGGTGGTGCCTGAAGGGCTGTATTTGACCGCGTTCTCCAACAGATTAAACAAGGCGCGGGTCAGCAGCGATTGATCCGCCCAGACCATCTCCTCGCCGTCGTCATCCAGGTTGCGAGCCAGGTGGATACCTTTCAGCTGGGCATGCACAGCGACTTGATCAAACGCGTCGAGCACCAGCATGGCGAACAGACTGGGCTGGAATTGGTATCCGTCAGATTCGGCTTTCGCGAGTTGCACGAAGGATTCGGTCAGGTTCAGGGCGCGGCGGACTTGCTGCTCGATCTGGGCAAATATCGGCGCAGCGGTGTCCTGGACATCCAACAGCGCCAGGATCGCCGAGTGCGGAGCACGCAGGTCATGGGACAGAAAGCGCAACAAGGTTTCCCGCTGCTGCTGGGCGTCGCGCTCGATACTCAGGTCTGTGAGGCTCAACAGCCAGCCTAGGGCCACATCCCCGTCTGCGGGCAGCAACGGGGCCAGGTCGAGGCGCAGGCTGCGATCAAGGGTGTCGCGAAATTCGACGATCTCCAGCGCCGACAGGGCAGGGCGAATGCCGTCCTGCAGCGGTGGATAACCCAACGCAGCGAGCTGCTCCAACAGGTTTTCAGCCACCAATTCATTGCCGAATACATCACGGGCAATCCGGTTGGCCAGCAGGACATTGCCCTTGGGATCAGTAATCAAGGTCGCTACCGGCAAACATTCCAGGCCATCGGCCATAAAGCGGCGTGTGTCCCGGGTGCGGCTGACTGCTTGTTCCAGGGCGAAGATCCGTCCCTGTAATACATCACCCTGGCTGGCGGGCGCTCTACGCCGCTCCGGGAGCACTTTGGGTTCGTTGTCCAGGCGTGCCAGTTCCCAACCGAAGTAAGCCAGGATCACGCTCAGGCGGCGCCAGTTCCAGATCAAGTAGCTGAGCAGCATGCCGATCAGGCACGCCGCCGGTGACCACCAATGGCCCAGGCGCAACAGGCCCCAAGAACCGAGAAGCGCGGCGCCCATGCAACCGACGGTCAACCACAGCGCATAACGCGGGCGAAACAACAGCAAGCCCAATAGCAGCGCGACCATGGCGGTGGCCAGCAGCGTTACCATCCAGGCTGGCAGGTCAACAATGCTGCGCCCTTGCAGCAAGCCATTGAGGATGTTGGCCTGGATCTCCACACCTGGTGTGGTGCCAACGCTGGCCGACAGCGGCGTGACGTATCGATCGCCCATGCCCGGCGCAGTGGCGCCGATCAGGATCAAACGGTCTCGCAGCAACTCAGGCGGCACCTCACCGCGTAGAACGCTGATATACGGCACGCTGGGAAAGCCGGCATGGCTGGCGATGAACGGAATTCGAATGGAATTTTCCCGCTGCCAATGGTTGCTGCCCACCGGGCCAAGCGCGCCCGGCATAACGGCCTGCTGGCCGCTCAGTTCGAACGCCAACCAGGCCAGTTGGGGCGTCATGTTCCCTGGCGGGCCTTCACGCAAATACAGGCTTCGAACGATACCGTCGCTGTCCGCTTCAACGTTGATATGGCCGACGCCCCTGGCGCAATCGCGCAGGGGCAGCACCGGCAGGATTTGCGCCACAGGTTGGTCAAAGCGGGGCGAGCCTTCACGAATCAGGGGCAACAGAACAGTGCCGGCGTTGCACATAGCCTCGGCCAGGCGCAGGTCATTGGCCGGCTCTCGGGCGGGTTCGCTGAAGATCACATCGAACAGAATGCCTGCGGGTTTGGCAACGCTCAGCCGATCAAGCAGGTCGGCGTGTACGCGCCGGGACCAAGGCCATTGGCCGAGTTCCTTCAGGCTTCGGTCATCAATGGTCACCAGCAAGATGCGTGGATCCACCGGCAACGGGGCCAGGCGGCGAAGACTGTCGTACAGCAGGTTGTTGAGGGAAAAGCCCGGGCTCAGGGACAGGAATGCCGTGATGGGTAACAGCAACAGGCTGACCCAGAGCCACTCGCGCACCAAGCCATTGAACAGCCGCTGAGCCTGGGTCGGTTGGCGCTTTTCAGCCCGGCGCCAAAGCCTCACCGGCGAGCGTCCGGGGCGCTATTGCACGCGGTTCGCGGGCGGGTAATAGAAGATGTCATAGACCCCGGTTTCTCCCTCAAGCCCGTGTTCATCATAGGCCGACAAACGAACGTGATAGAACGATGCTTTCAGCCCAGTGAAGCGCATTTGCGGCTTGTCGGAGAAGTTTTCCTGCTTGATGTTCAGAAACTCCTTATCGGTCGCGACCTGAGCCCTGTAACGCTGGGCGCCGGCTAACGGACGCAGAAAAAGCGTCCATATCGGCGCATCGCCTTTTTGCCCATCCTGGCCCACCAGACGTGGAGCATCCAGCAGTTCCACGGGCTTGAGTTCACCTTGTTTCTTGAATGCCAAACCCTGCCTCGCACCGACCTTTACTTCACCCGCAACCGGCCCGGTAATGGGCTTCTTCTTGATGGGTCGTAGAGTCGGTGGAGCGTCATCCCGATTGACCGCAACCTGCCCATTGAGCACTTCCACCAGCGATTGTTCGCCGTCGTTGCGCACGCGGAAATGTGTGCCGCGCACACCGAGCACGCCAACCGGGGTCACGATCTGGAAACGGTCGTAGTCACTGGCACGCTTGATGACATAAGCCTCAACCTGACCTTCTTCAAGAATGACCTGCGGAATAGATTGCTCCTCGACCAGGTGCAGTCGAACCTGGGAGCTGGACGGCAAGACAACCCGCGTACCGTCTCCCAGCAAAAGGCTGACGAACGCGTCCGGTGAGGTTTTCACACTCTCTTGTTCATCAATGACCATGCCTTCTGCCAAGGCCGTGGAAACGCCCTTGGCATCCAGCTTCCAGGCTTCGCCTGTCAGGTGCTGCACCACCGCCGGCAGAGGCTGCGCGCGGCACATCTGGTTGTCGTCAATGTAGGGGGCGCGGGGAGGGGCGGGACGTGCCAAGGCCGGCAAGCTCAATACGCCAAGCGTAACAATCAAGCCTGAGCCCAACAGCGTAGAAATGGCAAAGCGAAGTCGGCAGGTGAAAAAGGTCATGGCGCTCATCAAGATTCTAGTTCTAATGGGGCATCAGAAAGCACGTTCAGGAAGCGTCTTGCGCGGGAAGACCTTGAATACCGACTACGATACTCGATGAGGTATCCAGTCGATAGCCAAAATGGCTGGGGCGTGGGATCTATGGCAGAAGATGACACATCCCTGTGCCGGAGCAATTCCCTCGCTCCAATCCGTGTGTCATCCAGCGAGAGCGAATTTACCTACAAGACAGGTGTGCCGGACCGAATCGCAAAAATTGTTCAGATTTGGCGGTGCTTAAAACACCCAGCGTTGATTCTGCTGTTGTTCACCGAGTTGCTGAAGCGGCGAGCTGGCGAAGCCCATACCGTTACCCGGTTCGCTCAGGGTTTGACGTTCATCGAACGAAGCAGGTATTACCGGTTTGGATGCCCCTACCGTTTCCGTCCCCAAGGTTGCCGCCATTACCACCAATACCATTCGCCCCCATACATTAATCTTCTCCAGAACCGCCGCACGTCTCGAAACAGCATAAAACCAGATTGCCATTGATCCTTTTCCTGAAGGTCCCGAGCCGGTATCTTCCCAGCGTGGGTATTACGATTTCCAATGGCTTACGGCCATTTGATATCAGCGTACCGAGAGATTCAAAGGGCCTGAGAATCTGGCCATAATTGTTCAGATTCATGCCTGCATTCTTAATCAGAAAGGACCCTGCCATGCGTGTCGCAATACTGGATGACGAACCTGCAGAACTGCGGCGGGTGGAACAGACACTGCGACAAATCCCCAGCGCCGCGGATCAGCCTTGGAGTCTGCACTGCTTCGAGCGTGGAGAAGACCTGCTGCGCCAACTGCGCCGGGAAACCTTTGACCTGCTGATCCTTGACTGGCAACTGCCCGACCTCAGCGGCCTTGCACTGCTGCGCTGGACCCGCGAGCACATGGAAGCGCCACCCGCCGCCATCATGCTCACCAGCCGCGATGCCGAGAGCGATATCGTCCAGGCGTTGAACAGTGGCGCCGATGATTACGTCAGTAAGCCATTTCGCCCTAACGAGCTTAAGGCACGGGTCAATGCGGTGCTGCGGCGCCACGGACTGCAAAAGTCTGCAGCCAGCGAAGTGCTGACCTTCAACGACCTGACGTTCGATGATGCTGAACTCACGGTGAGCAGGGCGGGGAAACCTATCAACCTGACAGAACGCGAATACCGCCTGGCTCGGTGCCTGTTTGAGAACCTGGCGCGGCCACTGTCTCGGGAATATCTGTATGAGCGGTTCTGGACCCATGAGGAAATGGTCTCGTCGCGGCCCCTGGATACGCATATTTATCGGCTACGGAATAAGCTCGGGCTGACGGCGGAGCGGGGGTGGCAGCTGCTCACGATTTATGGGTACGGGTATCGGTTGGAGAGCGTGACGGCTGCCTCCGACGAGTGAGATGTTCCACGTGGAGCATTTATAAAACTGCCCCCCTCAACGCATTCAACCCTGCTAGTACACGGTGAACTCACTTCTTCGGTTTGCCGTTTTGCAGCCTGCTTTTGTCTGATTCGATTTGCTGAATACTACTGGCAGGCTTCGGCAGGTCCTCAGGCATCGTGCCACCTAACTCCTCTATGGTTTGGCGAACCTTACGCCCGACCTCATAGTGCGTGTTGTTCGCTCTGCTTTTACCATCCACATGATCTCGCCTTAATTTCTCTTCGGTTTGCGTAGCTCGGAAGAGATTGGCTGCGAGCTCAGTACTGCCCATATGATCGAGAATCTTTTGATTCTTTTTCAATCCTTTACGGATGTGAATGTCTCTATTACCTAACCCTCCATATAGTCCCTTGTAACCGTGGTCTTGAAAGATGGCGAAATCCATTCCACTTTCTACACCGCACTCCTCGGCTGCTGCGGCCAAATGCTTGCTGTTCACAACAAGCTCATTACGAATGGCTAGTCGCTTTTCATCCTCATCAAGTTGCCTGAACGCCTCACTATCATCCAACTCCTGCCTTCTGGTCTGAATGGCGAAATAGGTCCGTCCATTTGCGATGACCGGTTTAGCGGGATCGGCATTTTGCACAATGAGATAACACGCGTAGCGGGAGAGGCGCAGGTCCTCCAATTGACGTTTAGCACCTGACCCAATTTCCACCATTGTGAGGATCCCCTCCACATGGTCAGAAATCGCCTGCCCGCTATTACGACAAGCGTCCATTGCCCGCTCAACAACCGGCAAGAAATGGCGATACTGCGAATAATCCAAGACCTTTGCCAGTTGACGCGCCAACCAGTATTCATTTCCGTCGAAGTCAACTTGACGGAAACCTTCAAAGGTTTCGTGGTGCCTTTGAGCAATGTGTTTGTCTGTCATCTGCGCTTCCTTAGTGAGGCACACTTTTTAACACGACCTTAGAGATGATTGATTTCCATCGCCCTTTCTACCGTTTCTAAAAATGACAAACCCCGGACATAAGCCGGGGTTGGTTTAAAGGGAGGCAACGACCTCCCTACAATTGCGACTTCGTTGCGCCGTCAGAAGTCCAGGTTGGACACCGCCAGGGCGTTGCTCTCGATGAAGTCACGACGAGGCTCGACCGCATCACCCATCAGGGTGTTGAAGATCTGATCCGCGCCAATGGCGTCTTCGATGGTCACACGCAGCATGCGACGCTGAGCTGGGTCCATGGTGGTTTCCCACAGCTGATCCGGGTTCATTTCGCCCAGACCTTTGTATCGCTGAATGGTGTGACGCTTGGTGCTTTCAGCCATCAACCAGTCCAAGGCTTCCTTGAACTCTTTGACCGCTTTCTTACGCTCGCCACGCTGAATGTAAGCACCATCGTCCAGCAGGGTGCTCAGTTGCGCGCCAAGGGTGACAACCGTCTTGTAGTCGTTGCTGCCGAAGAAGTCGCGGTTGAAGGTGACATAGTTCGACAGGCCGTGGGAGATCAGTTCGACCTCTGGCAGCCAGACGTTACGTTCACGGTCTTCACGCAGGCTCGCTTTGTAAACCAGGCCGGATTTTTCGACGGTACGCAGACGGACTTCGTACTGGGCCAGCCAATTCTGCATGTGAGCGTGGTCGCCCAATTGCTCAAGGCTGACGGCTGGCAGGTAGATGAAGTGCTCGGTCAGCTCCTGAGGGTACAGGCGCGACAAACGCTTGAGGGTCTTCATCACCATGCGGAAATCGTTTACCAGACGCTCCAACGCTTCACCGGAGATCCCCGGGGCTTCGTCATTCAAGTGCAGGCTCGCATCTTCCAGGGCCGACTGCGTCATGTACTCTTCCATGGCGTCGTCGTCTTTGATGTATTGCTCTTGCTTGCCCTTTTTCACTTTGTACAGCGGCGGCTGGGCGATGTAGATGTAGCCACGCTCGATCAGCTCAGGCAACTGACGGAAGAAGAACGTCAGCAGCAGGGTGCGGATGTGCGAACCGTCGACGTCAGCATCGGTCATGATGATGATGTTGTGGTAGCGCAGCTTGTCGATGTTGTACTCGTCGCGGCCGATGCCACAGCCCAGGGCGGTGATCAAGGTGCCGACTTCCTGCGAGGAAATCATCTTGTCGAAGCGCGCCTTCTCGACGTTGAGGATCTTACCCTTCAACGGCAGGATGGCCTGGGTGCGACGGTTACGACCCTGCTTGGCGGAACCGCCAGCAGAGTCACCTTCCACCAGGTACAGTTCGGACAGGGCAGGGTCTTTCTCTTGGCAGTCAGCCAGTTTGCCCGGTAGCCCAGCGATATCCAGCGCGCCTTTACGACGGGTCATCTCACGGGCTTTACGCGCCGCTTCACGAGCCCGCGCCGCGTCGATCATCTTGCCGACAACCAATTTGGCTTCGTTCGGGTTTTCCAGCAGGAAGTCGGAGAAGTACTTACCCATTTCCTGTTCAACGGCGGTCTTCACTTCGGAAGACACCAGCTTGTCTTTGGTCTGGGAGCTGAACTTCGGATCCGGAACCTTGACCGAAATAATCGCGGTCAGGCCTTCACGGGCATCGTCACCCGTAGTGGCGACTTTGTGCTTCTTCGCCAGGCCTTCTGCTTCGATGTAGGTGTTCAGGTTACGCGTCAGTGCCGAACGGAAACCCACCAGGTGAGTACCGCCATCGCGCTGAGGAATGTTGTTGGTGAAGCACAACAGGTTCTCGTTGAAGCTGTCGTTCCACTGGAGGGCGATTTCCACGCCGATGCCGTCTTCACGCTGGATGTTGAAGTGGAACACCTGGTTGACCGCAGTCTTGTTGGTGTTCAGGTATTCAACGAACGCCCGCAGGCCACCTTCGTATTTGAACAGCTCTTCCTTGCCGCTGCGTTCGTCTTTGAGGACGATACCTACACCGGAGTTGAGGAAGGACAGTTCACGAATCCGCTTGGCCAGGATGTCCCAGCTGAAGTGGATGTTCTTGAAGGTTTCGTCGGAAGGACGGAAATGAATCTGGGTACCGGTGGTTTCGCTTTCGCCGACGATTTTCATCGGTTCTTGCGGAACGCCGTGAACGTAGGTCTGCTCCCAGATCTTGCCGCTGCGACGCACGGTCAGCACCAGCAGTTCGGAGAGGGCGTTCACCACGGAAACACCTACACCGTGCAAACCGCCGGATACTTTGTAGGAGTTGTCATCGAACTTACCGCCGGCGTGGAGCACGGTCATGATGACCTCTGCTGCCGAAACGCCTTCTTCTTTATGCACATCTACCGGGATGCCGCGACCGTTGTCGCGCACGGTGATAGATTCGTCCGGGTGGATGATGATGCTGATGTCGTCGCAGTGACCGGCCAAAGCTTCGTCGATCGAGTTATCGACCACCTCGAACACCATGTGGTGCAGACCGCTGCCATCATCGGTATCACCGATGTACATACCGGGACGTTTGCGTACGGCATCCAAACCTTTAAGCACTTTAATGCTGGTCGAGTCGTACGTATTCGTATTTTGTTCGCTCATGCCTTCACTCCCGATGGTCGTGGGTCTGGGTGATACGGCCTTGTTCCACGTGGAACAAAGCGACTGGCGTTTCCGTCTGCCAGCCTTCCCTCAATAATTCGTGGTCTACACAGGTGATAAACACCTGGCAGCGTAAGTCTTCCAACAAGCGGCATAACGCGCGGCGGTGCTGCTCATCCAGTTCGGACGGCAAGTCATCCACCAGATAAATACATTGCCCGCGCCGGGCCTGGCTAACCAGATGCCCTTGGGCGATACGCAGGGCACAGACCACCAACTTCTGCTGACCGCGGGACAAGATGTCCGCGGCATTATGTGCGCCCAATCTAAGGCGCAAATCAGCCCGTTGCGGTCCGGCCTGGGTGTGACCAATTTGCTGATCCCGCTGTAAGGACGTCGCGAGCACTGCACTCAGTTCCCGGTCTTTGTCCCAACCACGGTAGTAGCTCAACGTCAGCCCCTCGAGTTCAAGCAACTCGCTCAAGGTCTGCTCAAAGACTGGTTTCAAGGCTTTGATGTAGGCGCGGCGGTATTCATCTATTTCAGCGCTGGCCAGGCACAGTTCCCGGTCCCAAGCAGCTTGCGAAGCGGCGTCAAGTGTACCATGCCGCAGCCACGAGTTCCGCTGCCGCAGGGCCTTCTGCAGGCGCTGCCAAGTGGCCATAAAACGCGGTTCCACGTGGAACACTCCCCAATCGAGGAATTGCCTGCGGATTTTTGGCGCGCCTTCCAGCAAACGAAAGCTGTCCGGGTTGATCAGTTGCAGTGGCAGGATTTCCGCCAATTGCGCAGCACTGCGAGCATTCTGCCCGTCGATGCGTATTTGAAACTCCCCCTGACGATCACGAGAAATCCCCAGGCTGCTATGACCGCCTTCCGCCAATTCGACTTGGCCAAATACCGTGCACGCCAGTTGCTCGTACTGGATCACCGGTAACAAGCGGGCACTGCGGAAGGAACGGGCAAGCCCCAGCAAATGAATGGCTTCCAGCACGCTGGTTTTGCCACTGCCGTTGGCGCCGTGGAGGATATTGATGCGGGGAGAGGGGGAGAAGGTCACCGGGTGCAAATTGCGCACCGCGGTGACCGAGACGCGACTGAGGGACATCTAGCTTCTGCTGAACATGATTACAGGCGCATCGGCATGACAACGTAAGCCGAGTCATCGTTGTCGGATTCTTGCACCAGGGCGCTACTGTTGGAGTCGGACAGGATCAGGCGAACCTGTTCGGTGGTCATCACACCCAGCACATCCAGCAAGTAGCTGACGTTGAAGCCGATTTCCAGGTTGCCGCCGTTGTAGTCGACGCCCACTTCTTCTTCCGCTTCTTCCTGCTCAGGGTTATTCGCCTGAATTTTCAGCTGGCCGTTGGCCAATTGCAGGCGAATACCGCGGTACTTCTCGTTGGAAAGAATGGCGGTACGGCTGAACGCTTCACGCAGGGCCTGACGATCACCGATCACCAGCTTGTCGCCGCCTTTAGGCAGGACACGCTCGTAATCCGGGAACTTGCCGTCAACCAGCTTGGATGTGAAGGTGAACTCGCCAGTGGTCGCACGGATGTGGTGCTGGCCCAGGACGATGCTGACATTGCCATCCGGCTCGGTCAGCAGGCGCGCGAGCTCCAGAATACCTTTACGCGGCACGATCACCTGGTGGCGATCCGGCTGACCGATATCGGCTTTCATCGAGCACATGGCCAGACGGTGACCGTCAGTGGCCACGGCGCGGATGATGCCTTCCGAGACTTCCAGCAACATGCCGTTCAGGTAATAACGCACGTCCTGCTGGGCCATGGCGAAGCTGGTGCGCTCGATCAAGCGACGCAGTCGGCTTTGCTCCAGGCTGCATGTCAGCGAGCCAGGACCTTCTTCCACGGTCGGGAAGTCGTTGGCTGGCAAGGTCGACAGGGTGAAACGGCTGCGACCGGCCTTGACGACCAGCTTCTGCTCATCAACCTTGATGTCGATCAGCGCGTCGTTGGGCAGGCTCTTGCAGATGTCCATCAGCTTGCGCGCCGGCACGGTGATCTCGCCAGGTTCGGCAGGTTCTTCGAGCTGGACACGACCAACCAGTTCGACTTCGAGGTCGGTACCGGTCAAGGACAATTGCTGGCCTTCGACAACCAGCAATACGTTGGAAAGCACCGGCAAGGTCTGTCGGCGCTCGACGACGCCTGCGACCAGTTGCAGGGGTTTCAACAGGGCTTCGCGTTGAATGGTGAAATGCATGGTCTAGTCCCTTGCCTTAATAAGCTGCGCTGGTGTTCATCAAGTAGTCAGTGTACGCAGCAGGTTCTTGTAGTCCTCGCGAATATCCGCGTCGGATTCCTTAAGTTCGTTGATCTTGCGGCACGCGTGCAAAACCGTAGTGTGGTCGCGACCGCCAAACACATCACCAATTTCCGGCAGGCTGTGGTTGGTCAGCTCTTTGGAGAGCGCCATCGCTACCTGACGGGGACGTGCCACCGAGCGCGAACGGCGCTTGGACAGCAGATCGGAAATCTTGATCTTGTAGTACTCGGCCACAGTACGCTGGATGTTATCCACACTCACCAGCTTGTCTTGCAACGCCAGCAGATCTTTCAGGGATTCGCGGATCAACTCGATGGTGATGTCGCGGCCCATGAAGTGCGAGTGAGCGATGACACGCTTGAGTGCGCCTTCCAGCTCACGCACGTTGGAACGAATGCGCTGGGCAATGAAGAACGCGGCGTCGTGAGGCAGGTCGACTTTAGCCTGGTCGGCCTTTTTCATCAGGATCGCGACGCGGGTTTCCAGTTCCGGCGGCTCTACCGCAACGGTCAGGCCCCAGCCGAAGCGCGACTTCAGGCGCTCTTCCAGGCCTTCGATTTCCTTCGGATAACGGTCACTGGTCAAGATGACCTGTTGGCCACCTTCGAGCAACGCGTTGAACGTGTGGAAAAACTCTTCCTGGGAACGTTCCTTGCGGGCGAAGAATTGAATGTCATCGATCAGCAAGGCATCAACGGAACGGTAGAACCGTTTGAACTCGTTGATTGCATTGAGCTGCAGCGCCTTGACCATGTCGGCCACGAAGCGCTCCGAGTGCAGGTACACGACCTTGGCATTCGGGTTCTTCTTTAATAGGTGGTTACCCACGGCGTGCATCAAGTGAGTTTTACCCAAGCCAACGCCACCATAAAGGAAGAGCGGGTTGTAACCGTGCTTGGGGTTGTCGGCGACCTGCCAGGCAGCCGCGCGGGCCAGCTGGTTGGATTTACCTTCGACAAAGTTCTCAAAGGTGAACGTGCGGTTCAGATAGCTGGTGTGCTTGAGCGCACCTTCGACCTGAACGGTGCGCTGTTCAGCACGAACCGGAGCCTGTTGTGAGCTGGCGCCGGCCATTGGGTCAAAGCTGTCGCGGGACGGCTCTTCATTTATAGGCGCGTTTTTCTGCGACGAGGATTTCGAAGGCGTCTGGGCAACCGATGCAGGCGAGTTATTAACAGGTGCCGCTGCGGCCTGAGCCTGCGAGGCGCTTGCTGCCAACGGTGCATTCGGCGCAGCACGAGGTACCGAGCTGCGTTTGCTGCCTATTAATAAGGAGAGCACCGGAGCAAGCCCGTTGCCATGTTCATCGAGCAATTCGAGAACGCGGCTCAGGTATTTCTCGTTGACCCAGTCGAGAACAAAACGATTAGGTGCGTAGACACGCAACTCGTCGCCTTCGGCTTCGACCTGTAGCGGACGGATCCAGGTGTTGAATTGCTGGGCAGGCAGCTCATCGCGCAAAAGCTCCACGCACTGCTGCCAAAGTTCCACTGACACGGATATCCCCTAAGTTGAAAGCCGGTGAGGCAAAAACAGCCGCCATTGTAGCGGCCAGCCGTCCACTTATCCACATGTAGCTTGCTCACAGGGCGCCAAGAATCAACGCCTTAACCGTAAAAAAGGCGACAAATGGTCTGTGCATAAGCTCTGTGGATAAGCGCCCCTAAGCCCGTTGTACAAGTGGGGTCGAAAGTCTGTGGGTAACTGGCCTGTGGATAAGTAGCCATTCCACACACAGCTTATCCGATAGCGCAGCACAGGCAGAGCACCGTTTCTCCCCCGTGTTGTCATTCTCTGTACACCACGTGGAATATGGCCTTAAGGCAGTTATCCACAGAAGATCGCCTCCCTAGCTTTTATAAGCTTTACAGAAAAGCTTTAAATAACTTCCTTCTTTATTTTTATATCTATGGCATTGCTCGTGAAAGACGAATCGCCCGGATTCGGTCCAGAGGCCTCCAGATATCTAATTAAAGGAAAAGCTGGTTGGAAATTGACCTAGAGGCTTGCTTTCTCTAGAATCGCCGGTCTCTTAAAACGGGGGCCATTCCGGCCCGTTGTGGACGAACCAGGTAACACGCCATGAAACGTACTTTCCAACCAAGCACCATCAAACGCGCCCGTACTCACGGCTTCCGTGCTCGCATGGCCACCAAGAACGGCCGTGCTGTCCTGTCGCGTCGCCGCGCCAAAGGTCGTGCGCGTCTGGCAGTTTGATAATCCGGTACTGGTGGTGAGTCAGGACTTCAGTCGGGAAAAGCGTCTGCTAACCCCCCGGCATTTCAAGGCAGTCTTTGACTCCCCCACCGGCAAGGTTCCGGGGAAAAATCTCCTGCTCCTTGCGCGTAACAACGATCTGGATCACCCCCGTCTCGGGTTGGTGATCGGCAAGAAGAGCGTAAAGCTCTCCGTTGAGCGCAATCGCCTCAAGCGTCTGATGCGCGAATCGTTTCGCCTCCACCAGGAGACTCTGGTTGGTTGGGATATTGTTATCGTCGCGCGCAAAGGCTTGGGGGACGTAGAAAACCCCGAATTGATTCAGCATTTCGGCAAGCTCTGGAAACGTTTGGCTCGTACCAACAAGCCAGCACCAGCTGTCAGCACCGAAACTGTAGGGGTAGACAGTACTGATGCGTAAACTGGCGCTCGTTCCGATCCAGTTTTACCGCTATGCCATTAGTCCCCTGATGGCAAACCACTGTCGTTTCTACCCCAGTTGTTCCTGCTACGCGTTGGAAGCCATAGAAAATCATGGCCTTCTGCGCGGTGGCTGGCTGACCTTTCGTCGTTTAGGTCGCTGTCATCCGTGGAATCCCGGTGGTTATGACCCGGTTCCGCCTATCCCTACCTCCCGTTCTTCTTCGATGGCCGAGTAATCATGGATATTAAACGCACGATCCTGATCGTCGCCCTGGCAATCGTGTCCTACTCTATGGTTCTTAAGTGGAACCAGGATTATGGCCAAGCTGCCCTGCCGACTCAGAATGTTGCTACCAATCAGTCGGCGCCGGCTATTCCGGATACGCCACTGGGTAACAATGCTGCCGCCAGTGCCGATGTACCCAGCGCGAATGCCGATACCAGCACCCCGGTAGAAACCCCGGTCGTCACCAATAAAGACCTCATCCATGTAAAAACGGATGTACTGGACTTGGCAATCGATCCACAGGGTGGTGATATCGCCCAGCTGAAATTGCCTCTGTATCCACGTCGCCAAGACCACCCGGATGTTCCGTTCCAGCTGTTCGATAACGGCGGCGAACGTGTATATCTGGCACAAAGTGGCCTGACCGGCACTGACGGTCCGGATGCTCGTGCTACCGGTCGTCCGGTTTATTCGACCGAACAGAAGACTTATCAACTGGCTGATGGCCAGAACCAGTTGAACGTTGACCTGAAATTCAGTCACGACGGCGTCAACTACATCAAGCGCTTCAGCTTCACCCGCGGTTTGTACGATCTGAAAGTCACTTATCTGATCGACAACGAAAGCGCCAAGCCGTGGACTGGCAACCTGTTTGCCCAGCTCAAGCGTGACAACAGCGCCGATCCTTCTTCCAGCACTGCCACCGGCACCGCGACTTACCTGGGCGCCGCCCTGTGGACAAGTAACGAGCCGTACAAAAAAGTGTCGATGAAAGATATCGACAAGGGCGCGCTGAAAGAAACCGTTCAAGGTGGCTGGGTCGCCTGGTTGCAACACTACTTCGTGACCGCATGGATCCCGAACAAGGGTGATGCCAACCTGGTTCAAACCCGCAAAGACAGCCAAGGCAACTACATCATTGGCTTCACTGGCCCGACGTTGACCGTCGCTCCGGGTGCCAAGGCTGAAGCCAGCGCTACGTTGTACGCCGGTCCGAAAAGCCAAGCTGTGCTGAAAGAGTTATCCCCAGGTCTGGAACTGACTGTGGATTACGGCATTCTGTGGTTCATTGCCCAGCCTATCTTCTGGCTGCTGCAACATATCCACAGCATCGTCGGCAACTGGGGCTTCTCGATCATCCTGCTGACCATGTTGATCAAGGGGATCTTCTTCCCACTGTCGGCTGCCAGCTACAAGTCGATGGCACGTATGCGTGCCGTGGCCCCGAAACTGGCCGCGCTGAAAGAACAACATGGCGATGACCGGCAGAAAATGTCGCAGGCCATGATGGAGCTGTACAAGAAAGAGAAGATCAACCCGCTGGGTGGATGCTTGCCGATTCTGGTGCAGATGCCGGTGTTCCTGTCGCTGTACTGGGTGCTCCTGGAAAGCGTGGAAATGCGCCAGGCTCCGTTCATGCTGTGGATAACTGACCTGTCGATCAAAGACCCGTTCTTTATCCTGCCGATCATCATGGGCGCGACCATGTTCATCCAGCAGCGTCTGAACCCGACTCCGCCGGACCCGATGCAGGCCAAGGTAATGAAAATGATGCCAATCATCTTCACCTTCTTCTTCCTGTGGTTCCCGGCTGGTCTGGTGCTGTACTGGGTGGTCAACAACTGCTTGTCGATCTCCCAACAGTGGTACATCACACGTAAAATCGAAGCGGCTACCAAAAAAGCCGAGGCGTAATTTACTCTGTGGATAACACCACTCAAGACGCCCCCTAGTGGGGCGTTTTGCTTTCCGTCACTTTTATCCGGGTACCCGCCATGAGCGCTCCTCGTGAAACCATCGCCGCTGTCGCCACCGCCCAAGGTCGTGGTGGCGTCGGTATCGTTCGTATTTCCGGGCCACTCGCCGGCGTGGCGGCCCTGGCCATCAGTGGACGGGAGCTGAAGCCGCGGTATGCGCATTACGGGCCGTTTTTAGGTGCTGATGAAGAGGTGCTGGATGAAGGTATTGCCCTTTATTTTCCGGGCCCGAACTCCTTTACCGGTGAAGACGTCCTGGAACTGCAAGGCCACGGTGGCCCGATCGTTCTGGACATGCTGCTGCAGCGTTGCCTGCAGTTGGGTTGCCGCCTGGCACGCCCGGGTGAATTCAGCGAACGCGCGTTCCTCAACGATAAACTCGACCTGGCCCAGGCCGAGGCGATTGCCGACCTGATTGAAGCCAGTTCTGCACAAGCCGCGCGCAATGCATTGCGCTCGTTGCAGGGCGCTTTTTCCCTGCGTGTGCATAACCTCACCGAGCAATTAATCAGCCTGCGTATCTACGTGGAGGCCGCAATTGATTTCCCGGAGGAAGAAATCGACTTCCTTGCCGATGGCCATGTCCTGGCGATGCTGGATAAAGTCCGTGACGAGTTATCCACAGTCCTGCGCGAAGCCGGGCAAGGTGCCTTGCTGCGTGACGGTATGACGGTGGTGATTGCCGGCCGACCCAACGCCGGCAAGTCGAGCCTGCTCAACGCTCTGGCGGGGCGAGAAGCGGCCATCGTTACCGAGATCGCCGGCACCACCCGGGATATCTTGCGCGAACATATCCACATCGATGGCATGCCACTGCATGTGGTGGACACGGCCGGGCTGCGTGACACCGATGACCAGGTGGAAAAGATCGGCGTGGAACGCGCTTTGAAGGCGATCACAGAGGCCGATCGTGTGCTGCTGGTAGTGGATGCCATCGCGCCAGAGGCAGCAGATCCGTTTGCGCTGTGGCCGGAATTTCTCGAACAACGGCCAGACCCGGCCAAGGTCACGCTGATTCGAAACAAGGCCGACCTGACGGGCGAGGCGATCGCCCTGGAAGTCAGTGAGGACGGCCACGTGACGATCAGCTTAAGTGCAAAGTCTGCGGGAGAGGGACTGGAACTGCTGCGCGATCATCTGAAAGCGTGCATGGGCTACGAGCAGACCTCGGAAAGCAGCTTCAGCGCTCGTCGCAGGCACCTGGAGGCGCTGCGGCATGCCAGCGCCGCCCTCGAGCATGGTCGCGCGCAGCTGACGCTGGCAGGAGCCGGTGAGCTGCTGGCTGAAGATTTACGTCAAGCGCAGCAGCTGTTGGGTGAGATCACCGGCGCATTCAGCTCCGATGATTTGTTGGGGCGGATTTTTTCAAGCTTCTGTATCGGGAAATAGCCGGGTTATCCACAGCTGGCACGTCACCAGTTGTAGGAAACTGTTCCGAGTAGCGTCCGGCTTTCACCCCAATAGCAGCGGCCCGCATCGTTGCAGCCGGACACATACTCCTTGTCGAACAGGTTCTTCGCGTTCACGTCCACCGACCAGTGCTTGTCAATCTGGTAACCGATGGCGGCATCCACCAACGTTACGCTTCCAGCATCCAGCTTCCCGTAAAGGGAAGGCGCGGTGTAAGCGAAAGTGCTGTCGAAGTAGCGCATGCCGCCGCCCACGGACAAGCCCTTGAGTTGGCCATCAAGAAAGCGGTACTTGCCCCAGACCGAAGCCTGATTACGTGGGACACCGGTCATTTGGTGACCTTCCACGAGCGACGTTGCCGAATCCTTGGTAATCCGAGCATCGGTGTAGGTGTAGGCCGCAGTCACGTTCAAATTGGGTGTGAGGTTGCTGTTGACCTCCACTTCCACGCCCTTGGCCCGGCTTTCGCCCACCTGGCGGTAGGTATTGGTAGTGGCGTCGAGGTACGTGTCGTCCTGCTTGCGCAAGTCATATACCGACAACGTCATCGCCGTGTCCCAGCCGATCGGCTCGTACTTGAGGCCTACTTCGTATTGACTGCTGGTGATCGGGTCCAGCGGTGTGCCGGCATTGGAGATCTGCTGTACCGGGACGAACGCGGTCGAGTAGCTGACATACGGCGTCAGGCCGTTGTCGAACTGGTACATGATCCCGCCCTGATAGGTGAATTTGCGGTCTTCAGAGCTGATATTGCCGGCCTTGGCCACCTTGTCGCGAAAATCACTGTCGACCCAGTCCTGGCGTCCGCCGAGCAAAAATAACCAGTGGTCATACTTGCTTTGGACCTGTGCATAAACACCTTTCATCTGCTGTTCGAGCAACGTGTTTTGCACCGCGAGAGGCGTCAATGGGTCCTTCAGGTACACCGGGTTATACACATTGATCGTGCCTGCAAATCCGGCATTCCAATCCTGGCTGAACGAGGTACGGTCATAGCTGGCACCAAACAGCACGGTATTTTCCAGGCCACCCACCTGCAATTTGCCTTCCAACTGGTTATCCAGCGAGTAGACCATCGATTTGTTGTAGCGATCGTAGGCATTCATGTTCAGCTGGGTGCCGAACCCCGCATTATTCAGGTTGCCTGGCCAGGTTTCATGGCGGGTGATTCGCGACTGCATGTAACGAGAGTTCTGCCGAAACTGCCAGTCATCGTTGAAGCTGTGGCTGAACTCGTAGCCGGTGCTCCAGGTTTCCCGTTCGAAGGTGTTCCAGTCCGGGTCGCCGAGCATGGTGTGCTTGGAGAGCTTCCCGTTGGGGTTGGTCAGTAACGTGCCGGCGGCAGGTAGGCCAAGTTCAAGATTAGTGTGGTCTTTCTGGTAGTTGGCCAGCAGCGTCAGGGTGTTGTAGTCGTCGAAATTGAGGGTAAGGGACGGTGCGATATACAGGCGGTCATCGGGAACGTGATCAGTCTGGGTGTCGGACTTTCTGCCGAGCATCACCACGCGTCCAAGAATATTGTCGTTGTCGTTCAACGGACCGGAGATATCCACACCCACCTGGCGGCGATTATTCGAACCGTAGGTCAGCTGAACTTCGCCTTGTGGTGTAGCTGTCGGGTGTTTACTCACCAGGTTGACCAGACCACCGGGTGCATTTTCGCCGTAGAGCAGGGAAGAAGGGCCACGGAATATTTCTACCCGTTCCAGCCCATAAGGTTCGCTGGTGGTGTCGTACCGGTTGCCTTGTACTCGCAAGCCATCGCGCAGCAGGCCGTAGCCATAATCCGTGGCGTTGAAGCCGCGAATGAAGAACAGGTCACCGGCCAGGCCGTCGCCCGCAGCGAAGGGAGGGGCAAAGATTCCCGGCACATAGCCCAGCACTTCGGTGAGCGTCTGGGATTTTTGATCCTTGATGCGCTGGCCGGTCACCACTGACACCGAGCGCGGAGTTTCCGACAACGGTGTGCTGGTCTTGGTACCGATTCGGCTGCTTTGCGCCTTGTAACCTACGTCCCCGGCAATCTCCTGATTGAAACCGGCCTGTTGATAAGTGCTGACAGTAGTCGGGGCCAACATGAGTTGTTCCCCGCTCGTGGCCGGCTGCAGCGCGTAGCTGCCGGGGCCTTGAGCCGCCGCCTGCAATCCCGAGTTCTGCAGCAATAACGCAAACCCTTGTTCCACCGAGTAGTCACCTTCCAGCCCAGGACTTTGCAAGCGCGCCGTCTGCTGCGGCGAGAATGACAAAATCACATTGGCCTTCGCCGCGAACTGGCTCAAGGCATTGTCGAGTGGCCCGGGGGCGATCACGTAATGTTGCACCGAGCTGGCAGCAATCGCCTGGGTGCATAACAAGGTGCTGGCAGTCGCTGCCGTGGTCAGCAGTAAGCTATATGTGATGCCGTGACAGGAGAGACGCTGGCGAAATTTTGTAGGAAGGCGCATGTGTGAGTAAGCCCTGAAGGTAGCATCGTGATTACCTGTAGGGCCGCGCCAGGTAAAAAAAAGATAACCCCTGCTGAGAGTATTTTTTCGGTATCAACCTGTAAGCGTGACGGCGACCCAGTAGCGGGTGAAATACTTCACCTGGATCGGCAATGTGACCTGCAGGTTGGCCAGTACGGCGTCGGTGGAATCCAGGCGGAAGGTGCCGGACACCCGCAGCCGGGCTGATGCAGCGTCGCACTGCATGACGCCCGGCCGATAGCGCGCGAGTTCGTCGATGACATCCCCCAGTCGCGCGTCCAGAACGATGAGTTGGCCGTCGACCCATGCGGCTTGGTTCCTGCGATAGATATGGCTGGGGCCTACGTCCAGCGTGCCGAAATCGGCAGTCTCACCGGGGCCGAGCAGTCGGCCATGACCCGGTTGGTCGACGGGTTGCACGCTGACCCGGTCATCCAACACGCCAACCCGGGTTGACCCCTGCAGTTGGCGAACAGTGAACCGCGTGCCCAGCGCTTGAACACGACCTTCACGGGTTTCGACATAAAACGGTGTGTGCCGCCCCGACTTGCCGGTGTGGATAAGTA
This sequence comes from Pseudomonas sp. AN3A02, assembly GCF_011765255.1. Classification (NCBI taxonomy): domain Bacteria; kingdom Pseudomonadati; phylum Pseudomonadota; class Gammaproteobacteria; order Pseudomonadales; family Pseudomonadaceae; genus Pseudomonas; species Pseudomonas sp. AN3A02. The sequence goes on along the minus strand of NZ_JAARNI010000005.1, from coordinate 306,041 downwards.
CTTCCCCCTCACGCAAACGGACCAGTCGCTGCTGCCCATCGAAAAGTACGTCGATCGCGGTATGGGTATTGAGGTCAATTTGAGTGCCGTCGGCCAGCTCGATTCGCCGTCGTTCGCCGACCTTGGTTCGATAGTCAGCCCAGAGGTTGCCCAGGGACGTGTGTTGTTGAACGTTCCATCCCAAGTACCCGGCGGCGCCGAGCATCAACATCAGCTTGAGCACTTGGCGCCGCTGTTGACTGGTCGAGAGCGCGCGACGGGTGAAATCCTTGGGTAGCGCACCGAGGCCACGTTGCAACTGTTCCATCTGGTTCCAGGCTGCCTGATGGGAAGGATCGCCGTTGAGCCATTGCTGCCAGGCACTGTGTTGCGCAGGTGTCGGTGGTTGCGATTGAAATTGCACGTACCAACTGGCGGCGGCTTCGAACGTCTTGCGATCCGGGGCGGCCATTACGCGCCCGCCATGATCAGGGCGCATTCTGTCAGGGCGCGGACCATATGTTTCTTGACGGTGGTCAGCGAGACCCGCAGCTGATTGGCGATCTGTTGATAAGTCAGGCCTTCGACCTGGGACAGCATGAAAATTCGCCGAGCCCGCTCACCCAGCCCATACAAGGCTTTATCCACAGCCACGAGGGTTTCAATGATGATCGCCTTGTCTTCTTCACTGATTGCGGTTGCTTCTGGCCGGTCTGCGAGGGTTTGCAGATAGGCTTGTTCAATGGCGCGGCGGCGATAGCGGTCAATCACCAGTCCCCTGGCAACAGTGGCCAGATAGTCCCTGGGCTCAAGGATCTGCGCCGCATTGCGGCCACCCAGAATCCGCACGAACGTATCGTGTGCCACATCGGCTGCATCGCAGGCGTTATGCAACTTTCCCTTGAGCCAGCTATGCAACCACGAATGGTGCTGCTCATAGATGTGCTGGACTGCAAGGGTATGCGGGGGAAGGGACATGAGAGGTGACGAGGTAGGTTAATGATAATAACTATTATTAACTGCCGTGACGCTTTCTCACAATAGGCCTGCCATCAACCCGTTTCACAAATGCAAACGAAGCGTTTCCTGCCTACCCGAAGATTCTTGGAGGCCGCCGTGTGCCTGAAATTTATCGAAATCCGTATTTTCTGTGGATTAAGCCCTGTGAATAACCGCCCCTGTGCCCGGTTGATAACCAGGCTAAAAACCTGAGTAAAAACCCCTCTGTGGATAACCACCTGTTTAATCCACAGGCTTAAAGCACTTATCCAAGGGCCTCCTTGGCACCTAACCACAGACTTTTGAATCTCTGTACATAACGTAAATAAAGGCCTGTATAGATCTATCCACAGAAACATGCCTCAGTAGAAATAAACATAAAAACAAAGATTTAATAAATTTCTCTCTTTTAATTTCTATTGTTCGTGATTCATCCACAGCTGGTTAAATTTTGTGCAAAGGGTTCTTTAGGAAGGTCGAAGTCCCTATACTTGCCGACTCGTTCGAAAACCTGATCTCGAACGCTCATTCCTAATTACCTACAGAAGCAGGCACGAGGTGCGTGGTGGATTTCCCTTCCCGTTTTGAAGTGATCGTCATCGGCGGCGGTCATGCCGGTACCGAGGCAGCACTGGCGTCAGCACGCATGGGGGCAAAAACCCTGTTGCTGACGCATAACGTGGAAACCCTCGGCGCCATGAGCTGCAACCCCGCAATTGGCGGGATTGGCAAAAGTCATCTGGTCAAGGAAATCGATGCCCTCGGCGGCGCGATGGCTATGGCTACCGACAAGGGTGGTATTCAATTTCGCGTATTGAACAGCCGCAAAGGCCCGGCCGTGCGAGCCACACGTGCTCAAGCCGACCGGATCCTGTACAAGGCCGCTGTCCGCGAAACCCTGGAAAACCAGCCGAACCTGTGGATATTTCAACAGGCAGCCGATGACCTGATCGTCGAACAAGACCAGGTACGCGGTGTTGTCACGCAAATGGGCCTGCGTTTCTTCGCAGAATCCGTGGTGCTGACCACCGGTACGTTCCTCGGCGGACTTATCCACATCGGTATGCAGAACTATTCCGGTGGTCGCGCCGGTGATCCACCGTCAATCGCCCTGGCTCAGCGCCTTCGCGAACTGCCACTGCGTGTTGGTCGCCTGAAAACCGGCACGCCACCGCGAATTGATGGCCGATCTGTGGATTTCTCGGTGATGACCGAGCAAGCCGGCGATACACCGATCCCGGTGATGTCGTTCATGGGCTCCAAGGAACAGCATCCGAAACAGGTCAGTTGCTGGATTACCCACACCAACGCCCGCACCCATGAAATCATTGCCGCGAACCTCGACCGTTCGCCGATGTATTCCGGGGTGATCGAAGGTATTGGCCCGCGCTACTGCCCGTCGATCGAAGACAAGATCCACCGCTTTGCCGACAAGGAAAGCCATCAGGTCTTTATCGAGCCGGAAGGTTTGACCACCCACGAGCTTTACCCGAACGGGATTTCCACTTCCTTGCCGTTCGATGTGCAAATCCAGATTGTGCAGTCGATCCGCGGTATGGAAAACGCCCACATCGTGCGGCCTGGTTACGCCATCGAGTACGACTACTTCGACCCGCGTGACCTGAAATACAGCCTGGAAACCAAGGTTATTGGCGGTTTGTTCTTCGCTGGCCAAATCAACGGCACCACCGGCTACGAAGAAGCCGGCGCCCAGGGTTTGCTGGCCGGAGCCAACGCTGCACTGCGTGCCCAGGGCAAAGACAGCTGGTGCCCGCGTCGCGATGAGGCGTACATCGGGGTGTTGGTCGACGACCTGATTACCCTCGGTACCCAGGAACCGTACCGGATGTTTACGTCCCGGGCCGAATACCGCCTGATCCTGCGGGAAGACAACGCCGACCTGCGCTTGACCGAAAAAGGTCGCGAGCTGGGTCTGGTCGACGATGTGCGTTGGGCTGCCTTCTGCAAAAAACGCGAAAGCATCGAGTTGGAAGAGCAACGCCTGAAAAGTACCTGGGTTCGCCCGGGCACCGAGGAAGGCGACGCGATTGCCGAAAAATTCGGCACGCCGCTGACCCACGAATACAACTTGCTGAACCTGCTGTCCCGTCCGGAAATCGACTACGCTGGGCTGATCTCGGTCACCGGCGGTGGCGCAGAAGATCCACAGGTCGCCGAACAGGTCGAAATCAAGACCAAGTACGCTGGTTACATTGACCGCCAGCAGGATGAAATCGCTCGCCTGCGGGCCAGTGAAGACACCAAGCTGCCTGTGGATATCGATTACACAAACATTTCCGGGCTGTCGAAAGAGATCCAAGGCAAGCTGGGGATAACTCGACCAGAGACCCTGGGCCAGGCGTCCCGTATCCCGGGCGTCACGCCGGCAGCCATTTCGCTGTTGATGATTCATTTGAAAAAACGCGGCGCGGGCCGTCAGTTGGAGCAAAGCGCTTGAGTTCGTTGGTCACCTCGCAACACGCCGAAGAGTTATCCACAGGTGCTCGCCAGCTTGGCGTCAACCTGACTGAAGCCCAGCACGAGTTGATGCTGGGCTATCTGGCCCTGTTGATCAAATGGAACAAGGCTTACAACCTCACTGCGGTGCGTGATCCAGACGAAATGGTCTCTCGCCACCTGCTCGACAGTCTGAGTGTGATGCCGTTTATCGAAAACGGCCGCTGGCTCGACGTTGGCAGCGGCGGCGGCATGCCCGGCATCCCGCTGGCGATCCTGTTTCCCGAGTCGCAAGTGACCTGCCTGGACAGCAACGGCAAGAAAACCCGCTTCCTGACCCAGGTCAAACTCGAACTCAAGCTGGATAACCTGCAAGTTATCCACAGTCGCGTCGAAGCCTTCACGCCTGAACAGCCTTTCAACGGAATTGTTTCCCGGGCGTTCAGCAGCATGGAGAATTTCAGTAACTGGACCCGCCACCTCGGCGACCGCGATACCCGTTGGCTGGCAATGAAGGGCGTTCATCCAAGCGACGAGCTGTTAGCATTGCCGGCAGACTTCCACCTCGATAGCGAACACGCCTTGGCCGTACCCGGTTGCCAAGGCCAACGCCATCTGCTGATACTGCGCCGCACGGCATGATTGGGAACACAAGCAAGAATGGCTAAGGTATTCGCGATAGCGAACCAGAAAGGTGGCGTGGGCAAAACCACCACCTGCATCAACCTCGCAGCATCCCTGGTCGCTACCAAGCGTCGGGTGCTGTTGATCGATCTCGATCCACAGGGCAACGCCACCATGGGTAGCGGTGTGGATAAACACGGCCTGGAAAACTCGGTCTACGACTTGCTGATTGGCGAGTGCGACCTGGCCCAGGCCATGCACTATTCCGAGCACGGTGGTTATCAACTGCTGCCGGCCAACCGCGATTTGACTGCGGCGGAAGTGGTGCTGCTGGAAATGCAGATGAAAGAAAGCCGTCTGCGCAGCGCCTTGGCGCCAATCCGCGAGAATTACGACTACATTTTGATCGACTGCCCACCGTCGCTGTCGATGCTGACGTTGAACGCACTGGTTGCCGCCGACGGGGTGATTATCCCCATGCAGTGCGAGTACTTCGCGCTCGAAGGCTTGAGCGACCTTGTGGATAACATCAAGCGTATTGCCGAGTTGCTCAACCCGAACCTGCAAATCGAAGGCCTGCTGCGGACCATGTATGACCCGCGCCTGAGCCTGATGAACGATGTGTCGGCGCAGCTCAAGGAACACTTCGGCGACCAGTTGTACGACACGGTGATTCCACGCAACATCCGCCTGGCCGAAGCGCCAAGCTATGGCATGCCCGCGCTGGCGTACGACAAATCATCCCGCGGCGCCATTGCCTACCTGGCTCTGGCCGGCGAGATGGTTCGTCGTCAACGCCGCAATTCACGCACCGCTGCAGCCCAGCCAACTTAAGGAATCCCCATGGCCGTCAAGAAACGAGGTCTCGGACGTGGACTGGATGCACTGCTGAGTGGTCCGACTGTCACGACCCTTGAAGAGCAAGCGGTGCAGGCCGACGAGCGTGAGCTGCAGCACCTGCCGCTGGACCTGATCCAGCGCGGCAAATACCAGCCGCGCCGGGACATGGACCCCCAGGCGCTGGAAGAATTGGCGAATTCGATCAAGGCCCAGGGCGTGATGCAGCCGATCGTGGTGCGCCCGATTGGTGCTGGCCGCTTTGAAATCATCGCCGGCGAACGCCGCTGGCGCGCCAGCCAACAGGCCGGCAAGGAAACCATCCCGGCGATGGTGCGTGATGTGCCGGATGAGACCGCCATCGCCATGGCGTTGATCGAGAACATCCAGCGTGAAGACCTCAATCCGATCGAGGAAGCGATCGCCCTGCAGCGTTTGCAGCAGGAATTCAAACTGACGCAGCAGGAAGTCGCGGATGCGGTGGGCAAGTCCCGCGTGACCGTGTCCAACCTGCTGCGGCTGATTGCGCTGCCAGAAGTCATCAAAACCATGCTTTCCCACGGCGACCTGGAAATGGGTCATGCCCGTGCCTTGCTCGGTTTGCCGGAAAATCAACAGGTTGAAGGGGCGCGACACGTTGTCGCACGAGGCCTCACCGTTCGTCAGACCGAAGCCCTGGTTCGCCAGTGGCTCAGTGGCAAACCTGCACCGGTAGAAACCGCCAAACCTGATCCGGATATTGCACGCCTGGAGCAGCGCCTGGCCGAGCGCCTAGGCTCTGCGGTGCAAATTCGCCACGGCAAGAAAGGTAAAGGGCAATTGGTCATCGGATATAACTCATTGGATGAGCTTCAGGGCGTCCTTGCCCACATCCGTTGAAACAATTGCTTATGTAGCGCGCAGTCGGAAATCACTACCCGGCAGTTGAATAGGGGCAGAACCGCCCCTATACTCTGCGCGCATTTTGTCGGCACAAATTATGCCAAGTTATTGATTTCCGGCAGCCGACCATTGAGGAGCAAGAGTGATGGAAACCCGCACGCCAAACACGTTGCCGTTCCATCGCTTGGCCGTTTTCCCGGTTTTATTGGCTCAATTTGTCATCCTGCTGATCGCCGCTTTGGCGCTTTGGTATTGGCATGGAGTCGTAGCCGGATACTCGGGACTCTGCGGAGGCCTGATAGCCTTGCTGCCCAATATGTATTTTGCTCACAGGGCCTTTCGGTTTTCCGGCGCCCGAGCAGCCCAAGCCATCGTCCGGTCTTTTTATGCCGGCGAGGCGGGGAAATTGATTTTGACGGCAGTGCTGTTTGCACTGACCTTTGCAGGTGTGAAGCCATTGGCGCCGCTGGCTGTATTCGGCGTCTTCGTGCTGACCCAACTGGTCAGCTGGTTCGCTCCCCTGCTAATGAAAACAAGACTTTCGAAACCTTAGGGCGTTTGAGGCAACCATGGCAGAAACAACCGCTTCGGGCTATATCCAGCACCACTTGCAGAACCTGACCTTCGGTCAGCTTCCCAACGGCGGCTGGGGCTTTGCCCACACCGCAGCAGAAGCCAAAGAAATGGGCTTCTGGGCATTCCACCTGGATACTCTGGGCTGGTCTGTCGCATTGGGTCTGATCTTCGTCCTGATTTTCCGCATGGCGGCAAAGAAGGCGACTTCCGGTCAGCCAGGTGCTTTGCAGAACTTCGTTGAAGTATTGGTCGAATTCGTCGATGGCAGCGTGAAAGACAGCTTCCATGGTCGTAGCGCGGTGATTGCACCGTTGGCACTGACCATCTTCGTCTGGGTGTTCCTGATGAACGCCGTCGACCTGATTCCGGTCGACTGGATTCCTCAGTTGGCCATGGCGATCTCCGGCGATCCGCACATTCCATTCCGTGCCGTATCGACCACTGACCCGAACGCTACCCTGGGCATGGCCCTGTCGGTGTTCGTGTTGATCATTTTCTACAGCATCAAGATCAAGGGCATCGGCGGCTTCATCGGCGAACTGACCCTGCACCCGTTCGGCAGCAAGAATATTTTCCTTCAAGCCCTGCTGATCCCGGTGAACTTCCTGCTGGAATTCGTGACCCTGATCGCCAAGCCGATTTCCCTGGCTCTGCGACTGTTCGGCAACATGTATGCCGGCGAGCTGGTGTTCATTCTGATCGCTGTGATGTTCGGCAGTGGTCTGCTCTGGCTTAGCGGCCTGGGCATTGTTCTGCAGTGGGCGTGGGCTGTGTTCCACATCCTGATCATCACCCTGCAGGCGTTTATCTTCATGATGCTGACCATCGTCTACCTGTCGATGGCGCACGAAGAGAACCATTAAGACCAGTCTCGACTAGTCTGATGTCCCTCCCGGTCAAACGGGAGGTAGCCCTGAAGGGCTATGAAACGATTTGTTTTACCGCTTTAAAATCTAAAAAACCTAAACCATACGACGTAAAAGTCGGGAGGAAAGATGGAAACTGTAGTTGGTCTAACCGCTATCGCTGTTGCACTGTTGATCGGCCTGGGCGCCCTGGGTACTGCCATTGGTTTCGGCCTGCTGGGCGGCAAGTTCCTGGAAGGCGCAGCGCGTCAGCCAGAAATGGTTCCAATGCTGCAAGTTAAAATGTTCATCGTCGCCGGCCTGCTCGACGCCGTGACCATGATCGGTGTTGGTATCGCTCTGTTCTTCACCTTCGCGAACCCCTTCGTTGGTCAACTCGCCGGTTAATCACTCGTTTTTTCGAGTGATTGGTGTGTTGTGCAACGAACGAGCGAGGTATTGGCGTGAACATTAATGCAACCATTATTGGTCAGTCCTTAGCGTTCTTGATTTTTGTAGTTTTCTGCATGAAGTTCGTATGGCCTCCGGTCATCGCGGCTTTGCACGAACGTCAGAAGAAGATCGCAGACGGACTGGACGCTGCCGCACGAGCAGCTCGCGACCTGGAGTTGGCCCAAGATAAAGCGGGTCAACAACTGCGCGAAGCGAAAGCTCAGGCAGCTGAAATCATTGAGCAAGCCAAGAAACGCGGTAACCAGATCGTTGAAGAGGCTGTTGAAAAAGCCCGTATCGACGCTGACCGTGTGAAGGTTCAGGCTCAAGCCGAGATCGAGCAGGAACTGAACGGTGTCAAAGATGCGCTGCGTGCCCAACTGGGTGCTCTGGCCGTCGGCGGTGCTGAGAAGATCCTGGGTGCCACAATCGATCAAAACGCGCACGCGGAGCTGGTAAACAAACTGGCTGCTGAAATTTAAGCGAGGGCGATCATGGCAGAATTGACCACGTTGGCCCGACCTTACGCTAAGGCAGCCTTCGAGCACGCCCAGGCCCACCAGCAGCTGGCCTCTTGGTCAGCCATGCTCGGCCTGGCTGCAGCAGTGTCGCAAGACGACACCATGCAGCGCGTGCTCAAGGCCCCGCGACTGACGAGCGCAGACAAGGCCGCCACGTTTATTGACGTGTGCGGCGACAAGTTTGATGTAAAAGTGCAGAACTTCATCCACGTCGTTGCCGAAAACGACCGTCTCCCGCTTCTGCCGGAGATCGCCGCTCTGTTTGACCTGTACAAGGCCGAACAAGAGAAATCGGTAGACGTTGAAGTGACCAGTGCTTTTGCATTGAACCAAGAACAGCAAGACAAACTCGCCAAGGTTCTCAGTGCACGACTCGACCGGGAAGTGCGCCTGCAAGTTGCGGAGGATGCCACCCTGATTGGTGGTGTCATCATTCGCGCCGGCGACCTGGTTATCGATGGCTCGATTCGCGGCAAACTCGCGAATCTTGCCGAAGCATTGAAATCTTGAGTTTGAAGGGGCAGCAGAGCAATGCAGCAACTCAATCCTTCCGAAATAAGTGAAATTATCAAGGGCCGCATCGACAAGCTCGATGTGACCTCCCAAGCCCGTAACGAAGGCACTGTCGTCAGCGTATCTGACGGCATCGTGCGGATTCACGGTCTGGCCGACGTAATGTACGGCGAGATGATCGAGTTTCCGGGCGGCGTCTTCGGTATGGCTCTCAACCTGGAGCAAGACTCTGTAGGTGCCGTTGTATTGGGCTCCTACCAGACTCTGGCTGAAGGCATGAGCGCCAAGTGCACAGGCCGCATCCTGGAGGTTCCGGTTGGTAAGGAACTGCTGGGTCGCGTTGTCGACGCACTGGGTAACCCAGTTGACGGCAAAGGTCCGCTGAACAACACCGAGACCGATGCGGTCGAGAAAGTTGCTCCAGGCGTGATCTGGCGTAAGTCGGTAGACCAGCCTGTACAGACTGGCTACAAGGCTGTCGATGCCATGATTCCTGTCGGCCGTGGCCAGCGTGAGCTGATCATCGGTGACCGTCAGATCGGTAAAACCGCTCTGGCGATCGACGCGATCATCAACCAGAAAGACAGCGGGATTTTCTGCGTCTACGTAGCAATCGGTCAGAAACAATCGACCATCGCCAACGTGGTTCGCAAGCTGGAAGAAAACGGCGCCTTGGCTAACACCATCGTCGTGGCCGCCAGTGCTTCCGAATCCGCTGCACTTCAGTTCCTGGCACCGTACTCCGGTTGCACCATGGGCGAATACTTCCGCGACCGCGGTGAAGACGCGCTGATCGTTTATGACGATCTGTCCAAGCAAGCAGTGGCTTACCGCCAGATTTCCCTGCTGCTGCGCCGTCCACCAGGCCGTGAAGCTTACCCAGGCGACGTGTTCTATCTCCACTCCCGTCTGCTGGAGCGCGCATCCCGCGTTTCGGAAGAATACGTAGAGAAGTTCACCAACGGCGCAGTGACCGGCAAAACCGGTTCCCTGACCGCACTGCCGATCATCGAAACCCAGGCTGGCGACGTTTCCGCGTTCGTTCCGACCAACGTGATTTCCATCACCGACGGTCAGATCTTCCTGGAATCGGCCATGTTCAACTCCGGGATCCGTCCTGCAGTGAACGCCGGTGTTTCGGTATCCCGTGTGGGTGGTGCCGCTCAGACCAAGATCATCAAGAAGCTCTCCGGTGGTATCCGTACCGCTCTGGCTCAGTACCGTGAACTGGCGGCATTCGCCCAGTTCGCTTCTGACCTGGACGAAGCGACCCGTAAGCAACTTGAGCATGGTCAGCGCGTTACCGAGCTGATGAAGCAGAAGCAATACGCACCAATGTCGATCGCTGACATGGCGCTGTCGCTGTATGCCGCTGAGCGTGGGTTCCTGACCGACGTTGAAATCACCAAGGTCGGCAGCTTCGAACAAGCGCTGATTGCTTACTTCAACCGCGATCACGCCGAATTGATGGCGAAGATCAACGTGAAGGGTGACTTCAATGACGACATCGACGCTGGCATCAAAGCCGGTATCGAGAAGTTCAAGGCCACCCAAACCTGGTAAGCCGCAGCGGGGGCCGCGAGGCTCCCGCTTGCTAACCTGATAGGTGTTACATGGCAGGCGCAAAAGAGATTCGCAGTAAGATTGCGAGCATCAAAAGCACGCAAAAGATCACCAGCGCCATGGAAAAAGTGGCGGTCAGCAAAATGCGCAAGGCACAAATGCGCATGGCTGCTAGCCGTCCCTACGCGGAGCGTATCCGCCAGGTTATTGGTCATCTGGCCAACGCCAACCCGGAATATCGCCACCCGTTCATGCTCGACCGTGAAGTTAAGCGCGTCGGTTATGTCGTGGTGAGCAGTGACCGTGGTTTGTGCGGTGGTTTGAATACCAACCTGTTCAAGGCCCTGGTCAAGGACATGGCGGTAAACCGCGAAAACGGCGTCGAGATCGATCTGTGTGTGGTCGGTAGCAAGGGTGCGGCCTTTTTCCGCAACTTCGGCGGTAACGTCGTTGCAGCTATCAGCCACCTGGGTGAAGAACCGTCGATCAATGATTTGATCGGCAGCGTCAAAGTGATGCTGGATGCATACCTGGAAGGCCGGATTGACCGCCTGTCCGTGGTATCCAACAAGTTCATCAACACCATGACGCAGCAGCCTACCGTGGAGCAGTTGATTCCATTGGTGGCGACCCCGGAACAAGAACTCAAGCACCACTGGGACTACCTCTACGAACCAGACGCCAAAGAGCTGCTTGACGGCTTGATGGTGCGCTACGTGGAGTCGCAGGTGTACCAGGCGGTGGTCGAGAACAACGCGGCTGAACAAGCTGCGCGGATGATCGCGATGAAGAACGCTACCGACAACGCCGGTGATTTGATCAGCGATTTGCAGCTGATCTACAACAAGGCGCGTCAGGCTGCGATCACCCAAGAGATCTCGGAAATCGTCGGCGGCGCTGCCGCGGTTTAACGGTTCAAATATTCAGAGGATCCAGCTATGAGTAGCGGACGTATCGTTCAAATCATCGGCGCCGTTATCGACGTGGAATTCCCACGCGACAGCGTACCGAGCATCTACAACGCTTTGAAAGTCAAAAGCGATGCAGGCACCACCCTGGAAGTTCAGCAGCAGCTGGGCGACGGCGTGGTTCGTACCATTGCAATGGGTTCCACCGAAGGCTTGAAGCGCGGTCTGGAAGTCACTGACTCTGGCGCCGCCATCTCCGTACCCGTCGGTAAAGCGACCCTGGGCCGGATCATGGACGTCCTCGGTAACCCGATCGACGAAGCCGGTCCAATCGAAACCGAAGAGCGCTGGGGCATTCACCGTCCTGCGCCTTCCTTCGCGGAACAGGCGGGCGGCAACGACCTGCTGGAAACCGGCATCAAGGTTATCGACCTGGTTTGCCCGTTCGCCAAGGGCGGTAAAGTCGGTCTGTTCGGTGGTGCCGGTGTAGGCAAAACCGTAAACATGATGGAACTGATCCGTAACATCGCCATCGAGCACAGCGGTTATTCCGTGTTCGCCGGTGTGGGTGAGCGTACTCGTGAGGGTAACGACTTCTACCACGAGATGAAGGATTCCAACGTTCTGGACAAAGTGGCACTGGTTTACGGTCAGATGAACGAGCCGCCGGGTAACCGTCTGCGCGTAGCACTGACCGGCCTGACCATGGCCGAGAAGTTCCGTGACGAAGGTAACGACGTTCTGCTGTTCGTCGACAACATCTATCGTTACACCCTGGCCGGTACTGAAGTATCCGCACTGCTGGGCCGTATGCCTTCCGCAGTAGGTTACCAGCCGACCCTGGCCGAAGAGATGGGTACTCTGCAAGAGCGTATCACTTCGACCAAAAACGGTTCGATCACCTCGATCCAAGCGGTATACGTACCTGCGGATGACTTGACTGACCCGTCGCCAGCGACCACGTTCGCCCACTTGGACGCCACCGTCGTACTGTCCCGTGACATCGCCTCCCTGGGTATCTACCCAGCGGTCGATCCACTGGACTCGACTTCGCGCCAGCTGGACCCGAACGTCATCGGCCAGGAACACTACGACACCGCTCGCGGCGTCCAGTACGTTCTGCAGCGTTACAAAGAACTGAAGGACATCATTGCGATCCTGGGTATGGACGAGCTGTCGGAAACCGACAAGCAGTTGGTATCCCGCGCTCGTAAGATCCAGCGCTTCTTGTCGCAGCCGTTCTTCGTGGCTGAAGTCTTCACCGGTGCCTCGGGTAAATACGTTTCCCTGAAAGACACCATTGCTGGCTTCAAAGGCATCCTCAACGGTGACTACGACCACCTGCCAGAACAAGCGTTCTACATGGTCGGCGGCATCGAAGAAGCGATCGAGAAAGCCAAGAAACTGTAATTCCGGCGCCCGGTAACGGGCGCTCATCAGGTTGAGGCAATCAGATGGCTATGACATTCCATTGCGATATCGTCAGCGCGGAAGGGGAAATCTTCTCCGGTCAGATCGAGAGTGTGATTGCACACGGCGAACTGGGCGACCTGGGTATTAACTTTGGCCACGCGCCATTGATTACATCCTTGAAGCCTGGTCCGATCACTCTGACCAAGCTGGGCGGGGAAAGGGAGGTGTTTTACATCTCTGGTGGTTTCCTAGAGGTTCAGCCGAACATGGTCAAGGTACTTGCCGACACCGTGCAACGTGCTGCTGACCTGGATGAAGCCTCCGCTCAGGAAGCCGTCAAGGCTGCCGAGAAGGCCCTGAACGAAAAAGGCGCAGATTTCGACTACGGTTCTGCTGCTGCACGTCTGGCCGAGGCCGCAGCTCAGCTGCGCACCGTCCAGCAGATCCGCAAGAAGTTTGGCGGCTAAGCCGTCAAGCCTCATGCGTGATTGATTAAAAAGGGTAGCCTCGGCTACCCTTTTTCTTTTTTTGCAAAACACTTCTTTGGTCTGAAGTCTGACCGCCCAGGATTGGTAGCCATTCATGTCTCTCGAAATCGTAATTCTTGCCGCAGGCCAGGGCACCCGTATGCGTTCGGCCCTGCCCAAGGTGCTGCACCCGGTTGCCGGCAATTCCATGCTTGGCCATGTTATCCACAGCGCCCGGCAGCTGGATCCACAGCGCATTCATGTTGTGATCGGCCACGGTGCCGATGTGGTGCGCGAGCGGTTGGCGGCGGATGACCTGAATTTCGTATTGCAGGACAAGCAATTGGGTACCGGCCATGCCACCGCGCAAGCCGTGCCGTTCATCAAGGCCGACACCGTGCTGATTCTCTACGGTGACGTGCCGTTGATCGAAGTGGAAACCTTGCAGCGCCTGCTCAAACACGTGGTGCCAGGCCAGATGGGCCTGCTCACCGTCGAGCTGGACGACCCCACCGGCTACGGCCGCATCGTGCGCAACGCTGACGGCAAGGTCGCTGCCATCGTCGAACATAAAGACGCCAGCGAAGCCCAACGCGCCATCACCGAAGGCAACACCGGCATCCTCGCGGTCCCGGCCGATCGCCTGGCTGACTGGATGAGCCGTCTGTCCAACAACAACGCGCAGGGCGAGTACTACCTGACCGACGTCATCGAGATGGCCGTCAGTGATGGCCTGGTGGTCGCCACCGAGCAGCCCCACGACCCAATGGAAGTGCAGGGCGCCAACGACCGCAAGCAACTGGCGGAGCTGGAGCGTCACTACCAACTGCGTGAAGGTCGTCGCCTGATGGCGCTGGGCGTGACGCTGCGTGATCCGGCACGTTTCGATGTGCGGGGCGATGTCACCGTAGGCCGCGATGTGCTGATCGATATCAACGTGATCCTCGAAGGCCGCGTGGTCATTGAAGACGACGTGGTGATCGGCCCGAATTGTGTGATCAAGGACAGCACCCTGCGCAAAGGCGTGGTGATCAAGGCCAACAGCCATATCGACGGTGCGGTGATGGGCGAGGGCAGCGATGCTGGTCCGTTCGCGCGGTTGCGTCCGGGCAGTGTGCTGGGTGCCAGGGCTCATGTGGGTAACTTTGTAGAACTGAAAAACGCACAGATGGGCGATGACGCCAAGGCAGGGCACCTGGCCTACCTCGGTGATGCTGTGATTGGTGCCCGCAGCAATATCGGCGCTGGCGCCATCACTTGTAATTACGACGGCGCCAACAAGTACCAGACGACTATTGGAGAAGACGTATTTATCGGCTCCAACAACTCGTTGATTGCACCCGTCACCATTGGTGATGGCTCGAACACAGCCGCAGGCTCAACTATCAACCAGGATGTGGATAAGTCCCAACTGGCTGTAGCCCGCGCCCGTCAGCGCAACATCGACGGTTGGAAGCGCCCGGTCAAAATCAAGAAGACCTGAGTTATCCACAACCGCGAAACACTGTAGTGCCCATGTGGGAGCGGGCTTGCTCGCGAAGGCTGTCTTTCAGTTAATACATGTGCTGACTGACAAACCGTCTTCGCGAGCAAGCCCGCTCCCACATTTTTATCTGTGTCGATTCAAAAAACTCAGTCGCATGCTTGACCATTTTGAGTGAATAGGTTTTGATTGCCTTCGTTATCTTTCGAAACGAAACTTATCATCACCATGTCGAAACGAAATACACCCCAACGTCGCCACAACATCCTTGCCCTGCTCACCGAGCAAGGCGAAGTCAGTGTGGACGAATTGGCCAAGCGTTTCGAAACCTCGGAAGTGACCATCCGCAAGGACCTGGCCGCCCTCGAAAGTAACGGCCTGTTGCTGCGTCGCTACGGCGGCGCCATCACCATGCCCCAGGAACTGGTCGGCGACCCGGCCCAGCCCATTTCGGCCTACAAGCGCGCCATCGCCCGTGCGGCCGTCAGGCGTTTGCGGGAACACGCACGCATCATCATCGACAGCGGCAGTACCACCGCCGCCATGATCCCCGAACTGGGCCACCAGCCCGGCCTGGTGGTGATGACCAACTCCCTGCACGTGGCCAGCGCCTTGAGCGACCTGGAGCATGAGCCGGTGCTGTTGATGACCGGCGGCACCTGGGACCCGCATTCGGACTCGTTCCAGGGCCAGGTTGCCGAGCAAGTGCTGCGTTCCTACGATTTCGACCAGCTCTTTATCGGTGCCGATGGCATCGACTTGGAGCGCGGCACCACCACCTTCAACGAATTGCTGGGACTGAGCCGCGTCATGGCCGAGGTCGCCCGCGAAGTGGTGGTGATGGTCGAGTCCGACAAGATTGGCCGCAAAATCCCCAACCTGGAACTGCCCTGGGGCAGCGTCCATACCCTTATTACCGATGATCGCCTGCCGCTTGAGGCCCGCGACCAGATTCAAGCCCGCGGTATCACGCTGATTTGCGCGGCAGTCATCTAGGAGAGAAACCATGTGTGGAATTGTTGGCGCAGTTGCTGAACGAAACGTCACCGCCATTTTGCTCGAAGGCCTCAAACGCCTGGAATACCGTGGCTACGACAGCGCCGGCGTGGCGCTTTTCACCAACGTCGGCAAACTTGAGCGCATGCGTCGCCCAGGTAAGGTCAGCGAACTGGAGCAGGCATTGGCCGGTGAGCCGCTGGTAGGCCGCCTGGGGATCGCCCACACCCGCTGGGCCACCCATGGCGCACCGTGCGAACGCAACGCCCACCCGCACTTCTCCGGTGACCTGGCGGTTGTGCACAACGGCATCATCGAAAACCACGAAGTGCTGCGTGAGCAGCTGAAAGGCCAGGGTTATGTCTTCACCTCGGACACCGACACCGAAGTCATCGCCCACCTGCTGAACCACAAGCTCAAGGACCTCGGCGATCTGACCATCGCCCTCAAGGCCACCGTCAAGGAACTGCACGGCGCCTATGGCCTGGCCGTGATCAGCGCCAGCCAGCCCGACCGCCTGGTCGCCGCCCGCAGTGGCAGCCCGTTGGTGATCGGCCTGGGCCTTGGCGAGAACTTCCTCGCCTCCGACCAACTGGCCCTGCGCCAGGTGACCGACCGCTTCATGTACCTGGAAGAAGGCGATATCGCCGAGATCCGCCGTGAAAGCGTGTCCATCTGGGACGTCAACGGCCAGTCCGTGGAACGTGAAGCCGTGCAGTACCGCGACGGTGCCGAAGCCGCCGACAAGGGCGAGTACCGCCACTTCATGCTCAAGGAAATCCACGAGCAACCGGCCGTGGTGCAACGCACCCTGGAAGGCCGCCTGAGCCAGAACCAGGTATTGGTGCAAGCCTTCGGCCCGCAAGCCGCCGAGCTGTTCGCCAAAGTGCGTAACGTGCAAATCGTCGCCTGCGGCACCAGCTACCACGCCGGCATGGTTGCCCGTTACTGGCTCGAAGAACTGGCCGGCATCCCGTGCCAGGTTGAAGTTGCCAGCGAATTCCGCTACCGCAAGGTGGTGGTGCAGGCCGACACCCTGTTCGTGACCATCTCCCAGTCCGGCGAAACCGCCGACACCCTGGCCGCCCTGCGCAATGCCAAGGAACTGGGCTTCCTCGGCAGCCTGGCGATCTGCAACGTCGGCATCAGCTCCCTGGTGCGCGAATCCGACCTGACCTTGCTGACCCAGGCCGGTCGCGAAATCGGCGTGGCCTCCACCAAAGCCTTTACCACCCAGTTGGTCGGCCTGTTGCTGCTGACCCTGTCCCTTGGCCAGGTTCGCGGCACCCTGGGCGAAGGCGTCGAGGCGCATCTGGTTGAAGAACTGCGCCGCCTGCCGGCCCGCCTGGGCGAAGCGTTGGCTATGGACAGCACGGTGGAAAAAGTCGCCGAGCTGTTCGCCGACAAGCACCACACCCTGTTCCTCGGCCGTGGCGCGCAATACCCGGTGGCGATGGAAGGTTCGCTCAAGCTCAAGGAAATCTCCTACATCCACGCCGAAGCCTACCCGGCCGGTGAGCTGAAGCACGGCCCGTTGGCCCTGGTGGATGACGACATGCCAGTTGTTACCGTCGCGCCGAACAACGAACTGCTGGAGAAGCTCAAATCCAACCTGCAGGAAGTGCGCGCCCGTGGCGGCCAATTGATCGTGTTCGCCGATGAAAAGGCCGGCATGACCAATGGCGAAGGCACCCACGTCATCAACATGCCGCACATCCACGACACCCTGTCGCCGATCCTCTACACCATCCCGCTGCAGTTGCTGTCGTACTACGTCGCCGTGCTCAAGGGCACTGACGTTGACCAGCCGCGCAACCTGGCGAAGTCGGTGACGGTGGAATAAGCCTCACCAGAACCAGCAAAACCCCCGTTCTTCGGGGGTTTTGCTTTTTCAGGCTACCGAACATCGGCTCTTGCCGTTTCTGTGGACTAATTCCGGGAGTATTCCCCCGCTTTACCCCTAGAATGCGCCCTGTGGATAACTAGCCAGGGAATGCCGTCACCATGAACATCGAACTGCTGATCGCCGGTATCGTCGTGCTGATTATTGTCGTCGGCCTGGTCGGCTGGCTGGTGGGGGTCTACAACGGCCTGGTGATGCGCCGCAACGATGTGGATAAAGCCTTCGCCAACATCGACGTGCTGCTCAAGCAACGGGCGGACCAGATTCCCGACCTGATGCGCGTGGTGCAAGCCGCCATGAACCATGAGAACGCGCTGTTCACCCGCCTCAGCGACGCCCGCACCGCGTACCTCAACGCCAGCAGCCTCACCGATAAGGTCGATGCCTCCAACCAGCTCAATACGGCACTCAAGTCGGTGATTGCGGTGGCCGAGAATTATCCGACGCTGATCTCCGGCCCCAACATGGTGGAGTTGCAGCAGGCGATTTCGGCGGTGGAAGAACGTATCGCCGACCGCCGGGAGTTCTTCAATGAGTCGGTCAACCTCTACAACATCGCCATCACGATTTTCCCTGATCTGTTCTTCGCAAAAATGCTCGGCTACCAGCGCATCCCGCTGCTGGCCATCAGTGCCGAAGAAACCCGCTACGAAGGCGTGAAGCTTGAGGTGCCGGGAGCATGAAAACGACTCAGGCGGGTGTTGTCGCGAAAAAGCCGGCGTGGAAAACCCTAGTGGCGCTGATCTTTCTCGCCGGCTTCATCGGCCTGATGGTTTACGCCCCGACGATCCTGGTTGCGCTGTTTTTCCCCGTCTGCATTTTGATTGGCTTGCTGGCCAGCTTCGGCCCCAACTTCTATCGCACCGAACAACGCCTGGCCACCAGCCAGATACGCTCATTGGCCATGGGCCTGGTTGAAGTGAACGGCAAGGTGATCGTCGACGCACCGCTGATCTCCCCGGTCAATGGCAAGCCTTGTGCGGGTTATGTGTGGATCATCGAAGAAGGCACCAAAGACAAGGACGGCGACTGGAGCTGGAGCCAGGTCTCAGCCGAGGCTCGCTGCAACGACTTCCGCCTGCAGGACGCCACCGGGGAAGTGACGGTGATTGCCGAAGGCATCGACCTGTTCGGCAAGAAGCGCCCTGGCGACCATGAGTGGATCAGCAGCTCCCGCCGCCAGGGCGAACTGCTCCTCACCCAGGATATGCAGGTGATGCTGATTGGCGACGCCTGCGAACGTGAGGGCAAGACGGTGATTGCCCAGGGCCGGCAACGTGATGCGGTGTTCGGCCTGGCTGAAACCAAGGATGTGGAGAACCGCCGTGTGCTGGCGCCGCTGTGGCGCGCCGGTGGTTTCTACGCGGTGGTGGTGGGCTTGATCGGTGTTGGCATCATGGCCATGACCCCGGAACATTTTGCCCAACTGCATTTGCCCGGCCCCGCCACCTACCAGCAAATGGCGGAGCTGAATCCGGCCTATCGTTTTCTGGCCTGGTTGTACCGTGACAATGGTTTCGTGATTCCCTTCATGGCGGCTTTTGGCTTCTTGCTGACAATGTTTGTGGTGTTGCTCGCGCTGCGGCTGTTGCTGCCCAAGGGCATGCGCCTGGCGGTGGGCCGTGTGCTGGGTGCCTGGATGGGCCTGGGCATGGTGATTGGCGGCGTAGTGACGTTGCTGCTGGTGGTGGCTCAGGTGGACACCATGAAGGTGTTCTTGGTGTGGATGATGATTCTGCTGGGCACCCTGGTGTTTTCGATCTTTGAGCAACGCAAGCTAGGGATGGCGTACAAGCATTTCGCAAAAGATGCCGACACCGCCGGTTTAGGCGACGAAGATCCCTGATCAGGGCACAAACTCCACCTTCAGTCCCCGGCTGGCGCTGCGGCCCTGATCATCAGTGACACGCAACCGATACTCCCCCGATTTACCCGGCCGCCAGTTCAGCGTGGTTTGCGGCGGGCCCTGGCCGATCAGGGTCTGGTCGGCAAACCAATACAGCGTCAGTGCATCACTGGCCGCGTTGGCGTTCAGCGGAATGCTTTCCTGGGGCTGTGACAGGCGCAGGTGATAACTGACCTGAGTCAGCGGCGAGCGAATCTGCGGCGCCTCGCTCTGGTCGCCGATGCGATTGGGTTGGCAACTTTTCTGCACATTGAGCGGCGTGCGCCGGGGCAGGCCGGCGGCACGGAACAGCCGCTGCACATCGCTGGGCCAGAACTCGAAGACTTCTTCACGGGTGTACTGCGGGTCGAACGGCGGGCACGCGGCTTTGCCAGTGCGGGTGTCGATCAGCACCGGGCGGTGCAGGTTGGACACACGAATCGGTGACACGCCGGGGATGTACCAGGTCTTGCGGGTACGTGGGCACCAGCGGTTGGGCAACTCGCCGGAGGCCGCGCAGACGTCGATGCGGATCAGCCCGGCGGGCGGCTTGTCGGGTTTGATCACCACGTTGGGCAGGGCCAGGGGCAGGGCGTCGGCGATGCGGAAGAACAGCGGTGCCGCGGTTTTCGCGCCGATAAATTCCGGATTCGGACGACCGTCGAAGTTACCGACCCACACCACTAGCACATACGGGCCTACGAGGCCGGCGCTCCACGCATCGTGAAAGCCCCATGAGGTGCCGGTCTTCCAGGCCGTGCGCCAATGGCGTCCCGGCAGCCCGTCCGGGCGCGGGTTGCGCCGCAACATGTCGCGAACCATAAACGCGGCCTGTGGTGTGAGTAGCTGGGCGCCGGTGGTTTGCGGTTGCTCCTGCAAATAGCGCAAGGGTCGCAAATGCCCATCACCTGCGAGCATCACGTACAGCCGCGCCAGCTCTTCGGGCGTCATCTCGCCGCCGCCCAGGGCCAGCGCCAAGCCGTAATGGCTTTCGCCCCGCAGGCCCTTGATCCCGGCCCGTTGCAGCAAGCCGTAGAGTGACGGCGAGCGGGTTTGGCTGGCGAGCCACACGGCCGGGATGTTGCGGCTGCGGATAAGCGCATCGCGGGCTGTCACCGGTCCGACAAAACTGCCGTCGAAATTTTCCGGCTGGAAGTAGCCGAAGTTACTCGGCATATCCTTGAGGATGCTCATGGGGTGGATCACCCCTTGGTCCAGCGCCAGCCCATACAGGAATGGCTTGAGCGTAGAGCCGGGCGAGCGCCGCGACAACACGCCGTTGACCTGGCCGTGGATGCCTGTGGATAAGTAATCCGCCGAGCCTACCAGGGCTTTTACGCTCTGGTCGCGGCTGTCGATCAGGATCGCCGTGGCGTTTTCCACACCGCTGCTGCGGCGCTCGGCGATGAAGCCGGTGATCAGGCGTTCCAGCAATTGTTGCAGCGGCAGATTGAGGGTGCTGTTCAGCTCAGTGCCGGTTTGCGATGCCAGCAATTGTTCGCTCAAGTGCGGTGCCAGAAACGGGATCTGCTGGCGGTTGCGGGCTTCCAGCGGCAGGTCCAGCAAGCTGTCGTTACGCGGGTCTTGTGGATACGTTTCCCGCCAGTCGGCCATCAGCCGTTGCCGAGCAGTTTGCAGCGATGGCCCGAAGCGCGCGCGGCGGCCAGGCTGCTGCGGAATCACTGCCAGCGCCAGCGCTTCAGACAAGGACAATTGCGCCGCTGACTTGCCGAAATAAATCCGGCTGGCCGCCTCGGCACCTTCGATATTGCCGCCCATGGGCGCCAGGTTGAGGTAGGCCTCAAGGATGTCGTGCTTGCTGTAACGCGCCTCAAGCCACAACGCCAAGGCCATTTGCTGCAGCTTGCCGGGCACCTGGCGGGTATTGAGATCCCACAGGCGCCTGGCCAACTGCATGCTCAGGGTCGAGCCGCCCTGGCGCTGGCCGCCGCTATAGGTGGCCATGGCCGCCCGCAGCAACGCCGGGGGATTGATCCCTGGGTGCCAGTAGAAATTGCGGTCTTCCTTGAGCAGCAACGCCTCCACCAGTGACGGAGAAATCCGTTCCAGGGGTAGCCACAGGCGATATTGCCCGTCAGCCGCCAGGGTCATGCGCAGCAGCGAACCGTCATCGGCCAGCACCACCCGTGAGGAGGTGGCTGCCTGTTCCAGCGGCGCGTGGGGCCACAACCGTAGCCCCGCCAGAATCAACGCCGCTGCCAGCAGCGGCGTCAGGCTTTTAAGGCTTGGTAATTTCAAGCTGGCCTACTTTGCCGCGTCCTTGCAGGGTGGTTTCGTACATGCCCTCGGCGTAGGCCGGTGGCGTATTGAAGGTACCGGCGTTGGTGGCGCGCACGCGGTACACGAAGGTGCCTACATCCCGCAGCGCGGTGCCGTACAACACCACTCGGTCATCACGCACATCGACGTAGTCCGGTTGCCAGTTGCTCAAGTCGGTCTCGCCGATCGGAGCCTGCCAGGCATCGGCTTCCTCGGTGTCTTCGCTGGTTTCAACGTACTCCGAATCGTCGCCTTCGCTTTCCTCGCTGCTGGCCGCTTCCGGCTCCGGCGGCAAGTTATACACAGGCTCGACACCACCCGGCAGCAAGTCGACCACGGCCACTTGTTGCACCTGATCACGGTCGGTGGCCCGCAAGCGCAGGCGCACCAGGAACTCATCACCTACCGTGACCTTGCTGACTGGGTTGCCTTTGAGGTCGAGGTATTCGTGGATGATTTCCAGGCCGCTGTTGATCGGCTTGAGGTTGGCGCCTTTGTCATAGCCGGCTTCGCTCAGCATGTAGAACGCCGCCGGGCCGTCGGACTTTTCCATCTGCAGTTTTTGCGTACCGGCAGGCACCGCCGCACGTGGCGGCTGGCCGGCCATCTGCAACAGCTGTTGCTGCTTATCGCTGAGCCATGCGGTGGCCTTGAGGGTCATGTCGCTTTGCGCGCGCTGGCCATAGTTGTCCAGGGCCCGCAGCAACAGTGCCGCCGACAGCGAGTTGTAGCGTTGCTCGTTGAGGCGCTTGCCGAGTTTATCCAGCAGGCTTGCCGGCACATCGTCGAGCATTTCCGGGAAGTGACGGGCGAGCAAATGCAGGTGCTCTGCGTCGTGCACCAGCGGGTCGTAATACAGGCCGTCGCTGTTCCATTTATCCGACAGGGAAAGCCACGGCACCTTGCGGAACAGCGTCTCAGCCTGACGATCCTGCTTGAGCAACTTGTAGCTGGCGGCGAGGTACGCGGCGCCAATGTCGTTCTGCCAGGTGTCCTTGAAGTAGCTCTCGTAGCGCTCGCGGATATCGCTCAAGGCACCGCTCACCAGAATCCCCTGACGGCTCAGGAGGTAACTGGCATAGGCGCGGTTGCGCAATTCCGACAGACCTTCGCTCGGGCCGTTGGCCAGGTCGGTGAGGTACGCGTTGGAACGTTGCAACAGGTCTTCTGGTACCGGCAGCCCGCGCTCCCTGGCTTCGATCAGGAAGTCGGTGGCGTACAGGCTGGCGTATGGCGCCACGTCCGGGTTGGCCGCCCACAGGCCGAAACCACCGGCCTGGTTCTGCCGCTGACGCAGCATGCGCACCGCGCCGCTGAAGGCCTGCTCGGCCTCCGGCGCGTTACCGCCCCAGATCAACGCCGGCATGGCCTTGGACACCAATTGCTCGGTGCAGGCGTAGCCGTAGTCATCCAGGTAATGCTTGAGGCCGTTGGCCCAGACCAGCGGTGAAGCGGCGACGCCCAATTGCACATCGCGCAACTGCCCGAACAGATCGCGGGTCGGTTTCAGCTCTTTGCTGGCGCTGTCGAAACGGCCCAGGCTCAGGGCCACCCGATGTTCGCTCAATGGCCGGATCGACGTGGTTTCCGCCACCTGGATACGCTTGCCATCCGGCAGCACCGCGACGAAGCGCAAGTCTGCCGAGCCGAGGTTTTCACCCACCTTGATCTTGAATTCGGCGACGCCTTCCTTGCGCGGTTGCAGCGCCAGAGTGCTGCCCTTGTCGCCTTGCACCTGCAGGCCATTGCTGGTCTGCACTTCAAACTTCACGTCCGCCGCTGCGTCCAGGTTGCTGAACACCCCGGCGCTGACGCTGAACACATCACCCGGCGCGACAAAAGCCGGCACGTTCGGCGTGATCACCAGCGGCCCGCGCACTTCGGTGTTGGCCTCGCTGACGCCCACGCTGTCGCTGTCCACCGCGACTGCAAACAGGTGCAGCTTGCCGTTGAAGCTGTCCGGTACCTGGTAATGCAGCACCGTTTCACCGGCCGGCAAGTCCACCAAGCCAGACCACCAGGCTACTGGCGGCTGATGTTTACGCTTGAACGGGTTGAGGTGGTTGGCCAGGGCGCCTTCGGTGTCACCACCCGGCGCTGCCCCACTGAGCAGGCGGCTGAATTCCGGCAGGATCAGGTCAAGGATCTGACTGGTGCCGACCTCCAGTGCACGCTTCTGGAAGAAGAAGCCCAGCGGGTCCGGCGTCTGGTAGCGCGCCACTTGCAGGATGCCTTCGTCCACCGCGTAGACCACTGCGCGGCCAGGGCGGTCGGCGTTGACCTTGATGTCCAGGGTCTGCCCCGGCTCGATCTTCGCCGGGCCTTCGACTTTCAGCGCCATGCGCCGCGCATCCAGGTTGATGCTGAACGGCACTACGCCGTAGGACAGCGGGCTCATGTAGACCTCGGACGAGCCGATGTCCCGCACGAACTGCACATTGACGTAGGCATTGCCCTCAAGCCCCGCAGGAACGCGGATATGTTGCACGCTGTTGGTGCTGTCGGCCTTGAACCACTGCTGGGTGTAGACCTTGTCCCGCTCGATGGTGATCAACCCGGCACCGGTGTACGGCGCACGAATGCTGATGGCGATCTCATCACCGGTGGCGTAGCTGCGTTTATCCAGGCGCAGTTGCAGCTCGGCATTGCGTTCCAGGGAGCGCGAGGTGTTGCCCCGGCCGGCGACGCTGTAGTCGATCTGGTTCAGCAGGTTGCCGTTGGCGTCCTTGAGTTGCAGGGTGAAATCGCCCGGGGTACCGGTGTTCAGGGTTTGCTTGGCGCCGTCTTTGGTCATCACCACCGGCGAGGCCGGCTGGCTGATGTTCTTGATGCGCGACTCGTATTTGTAGGTGCCGTTGGATTGCTTCACCAGCACCGAGACGTACCGGTGTTCGACCACTTCACTGGTCAGGCCGTCCACGGCGACTGGCGTGAGGTCTGGCGCCACGGCCAGCCATTGCACCTGGCGCGGCGCGTCCTTGGCGACGAAGGACAGCGAATCCTGGCTCTTCACACCCACCAGGTACGGCGCTGCCGACACCAGCAACGCGCTTTGTGCGGCGACGTTGCGACCGCCTTCGGCTTCGTAGACCTGGGTCATCACTTGCAGGCGGTAGGTGCTGTTGGCGAAGCGTTGCAGGTTCAGGTCCAGCACCGCTTGGCCGTTATCGTCGACGGTGGTTTCGGCCAAGTCTTCGGAGCTGGCTTCTTCCAGTGAGTCATTCAGGCGGAAGCGGTAATCCGGGTAGCGATCAAACGCCGCGAGCGTTGGGCTCAGGGACATTTTTGCCGTGACGCGACGGCCCGCCGCCGGAGCGCCGAACAAGTGCATCGCGGTGACCTTGGCCACCACCTGGTCCGGCGGGATCCAGCCCAGCACCGGGGTGTCGTGCAAGCTCAGGCTGACTTTCATCCGGTCCGGTTCAAAATCGCGAACCTTGAAGCTGACGCTGCCCAGGTCAGTGCGTCGCTGCTTCTCACCGATCAGTTGCAGGGTCGCCGTGTAATCGCCAGATGGCGCCACTTCGCTGCTTGGGAAGTCGAAGGTTTCAAAACCGCTGGCCGACAGTTTCAATGGCTGGCGAATCACCTCAAGACCACGTGGGTCGGTGATCTGCAGCTCAACCGGCAGGCCTTGCAGGGCGCCTTTCCAGTCGCCGCTGCGCACGATCATGCCCAGGTGCGCGGTCTCGCCGGGCCGGTACAGGCCGCGGTCGGTAAACAGGTAGGCGCTGAGACGATTGATCGCACCGTCTTCTTCCAGGCCGCCTACATCAAAGCGCGACAAATCCAACTGCTGGGACTGACGGGCAATCGGCAGGAACGATTGGTCATTGCCGCGACTGACCACATACATCAATGGCGTTTTCTCACGGCGCAGTTCATCCAGCTTGGCAAAGTGCGCGTGGCCTTCGGCATCGGTATGGCCGCTGGCGACCGGCAAGCCGTTGCGGCCGATGATATCGACCTGGGCGTCGGATACCGGCGAGCCGTTGCCGATGGACTGCACATACACATCATGGCTGCCATCGCTGGAGCGCTTGGCGATGATGCCCAAGTCGGTGACCACGATGAAACGCAGGTCGCTGGTGGTGTTGCGCGAGTAGTCGAAGGTGCGATCGGCCGGGTCGTCCTGTGGGCTCAGCTTGAGCACAAAAATGCCCCGGCGGCCGCCGTTGGCCGTCAGGTAGCTGCTCAGGTCGACGTTGTCGTAGACGGTTTTTGACGGGTCGCCAGCCGACAGCGGAATGTCCAGGCTCTGACGCTCCACCATCCGGTCGAAGTAGTCATTGGCAAAATTCGGTCGGGCAAAGCTGCCGCTGCTCTGGTCCACCAGGTGTTGCAACTGGTTGGGCAGCAGGCGGGCGATTTCCACATGGGCGCCGGGCACGCCACGGGCCATGAAGCCCAGGCGTTTTTCGCCGGTGAGACTGAGCAGGGCGCCGTCGGACAAGAACTGCAGCGTGCGCGGATAAGCCGGCATGCTCACAAGAGAGGCTGTCGGATTTTTCGCCAGGTAGCCGCCGATGGCTTCCAGGTTGGCCGGTACCCGCACATACAGGGCGCGGCCCGGCGGGGCCTTGAACTTGAAGGCGTGCAGGGTATTCAGCGGTTCGACGCTCGGCACGTGGGTCAGCTTGACCTTGGTGCTGCTGGCCAGCAGCTTGTCGTCGATGTCTTGCAGGTTCCAGGGGCGGGTATCGTCCTCGGCTTTTTCCGGCAGCATCCAGGCCTGCACCTTGTTGGCGATGGTCTCGTCGGCCACGGCGCTGGAGCTGCTGAACATCAATACCGGCTCGGGCTCGCCGCGCTCGTTGTCGACAAAGCTGACTTCGGCGCCGGTAAAGGTCAGGCGATAGCGGCCGGGCACGGTGACTTCGGCCACCAACGGTGCAGTGCTGGCGTTGCCGCCGTCACGGGCTTTGAGGCCTTCATCGAGCTTGGCGCTGACCGGGGTGCTTTCCAGCGGAGTGGCCAGGGCGGCGGAGCGTACAAAAGCGTTGAGCTTGTGCTCGTCGAAGGTGACTTCCGGACGGTTGGGCAGTTGCGCGTCGCGGTAGGCCAGGCCTTTGCCGAGGGTTACCGAGGCGCGCTTGCGTACGCTGTCTTCATCTACCGGGTGGGAAAAGTGGAAGGTCGCTACCAGCTGTTTCTGCGTCGGGTTGCTCGGGTCTTGGTACAACTCGTTTTGCGTCAACGTCGCGCGGAACGGCTGGGTGGAGAATTGGCTGGTGTATTGGCTGAGCAGTACACCGTCGGCCAGCAGGTTTTTCTTGGCCAGGTCGATGGTGTAGTGGGCGTCGACGGGCCAATCTTTTTCCGGGGTGAACACCAGGCTGCGGTCGTCCGACCAGCGCCAGGTACCCGCAATGGTCGGCTTGAGCGTGATGCCTTCGGTGACCGGTTTGCCAATCGCTGCCAGGGGTGCCACGGATTCGGCGAAGCGTACCTGCAAGTTATCCACAACCGGCTGCGGCTGGGTGTAATCCGTCAGGTTGGGTTTGTGCAGCGAATAGCCCACGGTATGGGGTTGCGGCAGGTGGGAATACCAGTGCCAGCCATAGACGCCTGCGGCCACCAGCAACACCAAGGCCAAAACGCCACCTGCGGCCTGGCGCGGATACGCCCGGGCCTTATGGCCGACGTTGACCAAGCCGTTGCCGGTGGCTTGCAGCCAACGCGGCGGTTGCCACTGGCCGAACAGGCTGCGCGCCAGCCATCGCACGGCGCGGAACACAACACTCACCACTGAGATCAAGGCCACGAAAAAACGGCGGCTGGTCGCTTTTAACGAATCAAACATGGTGAGCATCCCTGGCAATGTGTCGCGTATCTTACACGTCTCTTTAATACAAAAGATGACGGCAAAACACGTCGTTTTGCTCAGGCTTGCTGTACGAAGGTGAGGCGTATCGCAAAACCGATCAAAAGACTGCCAAACAGCCATTGTTGCAGGCGTTGGGCGGACGGGCTGCGCTGCAGCCAGCGGCCGATTCTGGCGCCGGCCAGGCCGTAGCAACTGTCGAATGCCAGGCCGACGGCCACCAGAATTATGCCCAACGTTGCGAACTGCGCCGTCACCGAAGCGCCGTGTGGATCAATGAACTGCGGCAGCAAAACGGAGCAGAACAGCAGCGCCTTGGGGTTGAGCAAGTTGGTCAACAGGCCGCGTTGAAAGGCTTCGCGCCAGGCATGTGCCGCTGCCCGGCCGTCCTCGGTATTCAGGTTGGGCAGCAGGTTGGAGCGCAGGCACTGCACGCCGATCCACAGCAGGTACGCCGCACCGCCCAGGCGCACCACATCGAAGGTCCAGGGCGCGACCTTGAACAACGTCGCCAGGCCCATCCCGGCCAGTGCCACGTGGCAGGCCCGCGCCAGCCCCAAACCTGCTGCGGTTGCCAGCGCCATCGCCTTGCCCTGGCGGGCGCCGGTTTGCAGCAGCAGGATCATGTCCGGGCCGGGCAACAGGTACACCACTGCCAGCGCGACTAAAAACAACCAGAGTTCTGCCATGTGCCTGCCCCTTGCGGTACGTGATTCGTAGGGCAATTTTAGAGGTGAAGGCCGGGGCAGGTGCTTGCGTAGTTAACCGGAAAGGCGTCTAGTTTTGGCACAATCTGCCACTTTTACCGGGCGAAACACCTCACTTATGCCAAATCTTAAACTGGATGCGTTTGACCGCAAGATTCTTGAGGCCCTGCAACGAGACGGCCGCTTGAGCAACGTGCAACTGGCGGATGAGATTGGCTTGTCGGCCTCGCCCTGTTTGCGCCGGGTGCGGTTGTTGGAGGAGGCCGGGGTGATTCGGGGTTACCAGGCAAGTCTCGATCGGGATGAAGTCGGGTTGGGGCTGACGGTGTTTGTCGGGGTCAAAGTGGAGCGGCATAACGACGAACAGGCAGAGGCGTTTCGATTGGCAGTGACCGCGTTGCCCCAGGTGATTTCGGCGTTTCTGGTGTCGGGGGAATCGGATTTCCTGCTGCAAGTAGTGGTGCCGGATTTGCGCGGGTATGAGCGGTTCCTGACCGGGAGTTTGTTGAAGTTGCCGGGGGTGAGTGATATCCGCAGCAACTTTGCGATTCAAACGGTGAAGACCCCGGGGGCGTTACCGTTGGGGCATCTTCCCGGCTAGATCGTTCCCACGCTCCGCGTGGGAATGCCGCCCTGGACGCTCCGCGTCCGCTCTAAAAGTCGTGACGCGGAGCGTCACCGGATGCATTCCCACGCAGAGCGTGGGAACGATCAGACTCCCCTCCCTTCGTAGCAGCTGTCGAGCTTTAGCGAGGCTGCGTAGGGCGCGACTCGGTCTGAGGTCGGTGGTGCGGCCGACGCAGCCTCGCTGGAGCTCGACAGCTGCTACGGGGGGGAAGGTCATGGAGTGAGGTTTCAAGTCCACCAGTAGCGTACGAGATGAAAGAAAATCGGCGCCGCAAAACACACCGAGTCCAGCCGGTCCAGCATCCCGCCGTGGCCTTCGATCATGTGCCCCCAATCTTTCACGCCGCGATCGCGCTTGATTGCCGACATCACGATCCCGCCCGCAAACCCCAGCAGGTTGATCAGCAGCGCAATCAGGAACGACTGCCAGGGATTGAACGGTGTGGTCCACCACAGCGCTGCGCCGATCAGCGACGACAGCAAAATCCCGCCAACAAACCCTTCCACCGTTTTCGACGGCGACAAATTGGGCGCGATCTTGTGTTTGCCGAACAGCTTGCCGCACACGTACTGCAAGACGTCCGACAGCTGCACCACGATCACCAGGTAGGCGATCAGCAGCAGGTTGCGGCCTTCGTAGCCGACGATGTCCAGGGTCAGCAGCGCCGGCACGAACGACACGCAGAACACCGCGATCATCAGCCCCCATTGCACTTTCGACGCCCGTTCCAGGAAGTGCGTGCTGTCACCGCCCAATGAAGCAAGGATCGGCAGCAGCAGGAACACGTACACCGGGATGAAGATCGAGAACAGCCCGTACCAGTCGAAGTAGATCAGCAGGTATTGCAGCGGCAGCGCCAGGTAGAAAGCCGCCACCAGCGCCGGGTAATCGCTGCGACGGGTCGGCGTCAGCGTGAGGAATTCCCGCAGCGCATAGAACGACACGGCGTAGAACAGCAGGATCACCGCGCCGGTGCCGAGCCAGAAGGCCACGCCGATCACCACCACCATCACCCACCAGGCGTTGATGCGGGCGTTGAGGTTGTCGATCACCGCGTTAGGTGTGCCACGGGTACGCAGTTTGAGGATCAGGCCGATCAGCGAGGCAAGCACCAGGATCGCGCCGATCCCGCCGAACAACATCAGGGTTTGGCTATCCATGTCAGGAATGCTCCGGGGCGAGGGCGAGCAAGGCTTCGCGGGTGCGGGCGAGGAACAGCGCCTTGTCTTCGCCGTCCTCCAGTTGCAGCGGTGCGCCGAAGCTGGTGGTGCACAGCAATGGCAGCGGCAGTACGCGGCCCTTGGGCATGACCCGGTTGAGGTTGGCGATCCACACCGGAATCAATTCGGCTTGTGGATAACTCTTGGCCAGGTGATACAGCCCGCTTTTGAACGGCAAAAGTCCGTCTTCCAGGTTGCGCGTGCCCTCGGGGAAGATGATCAGCGAGTCGCCGTTTTCCAGGGCCTGGAGCATCGGTTGCAGGGGGTTATCCACAGGGTCCTTGCGCTCGCGGTCGATCAGTACGCCGTTGAACACCCGGTTGATGATGTAACGGCGCAGGGCGCTTTGATTCCAGTAGTCGCTGCCGGCCACCGGGCGCGTGAATTTACGCAGGTTCTGTGGCAACGAGGCCCACAGCAGCACGAAATCGCCGTGGCTGCTGTGGTTGGCGTAGTAGATGCGTTGCACCGGCACCGGCGCGCAGCCAAGCCACAGGCTGCGGGCGCCGGTGACGGTACGGGCCATGGAGGTAATCAGGGTGGCGACCACAGGTTCGAACATGAGGATTCCTTATCCGGCGAAGGGCAGCCAAGGGCTGGCCAGGATGACGGCCACGGTCAGCAGCACTTGCGCCGCCAGCAGGTAGGCTTGCTTGCGCAACAGTTTCAGGGCGCCGCGACGGCGTTCGGTCCACGGCCGACCCGCGCGTTTGGCGGATTGCAGGCCGAGGGTTTGCATCGCCTGGTCGAAATCGGGCGTGCGCTCGGTATCGCGGGCCAGCAGGGCGAACAGGTCGGCGTCGAAGGCCACCCGCAGCGCCCAGTATTTTTGCAGCAGCCCGAGCACAATCATCCACAGGCTGAGGACCAGGCAGATCGGCGTGATGCTGGCCATCAGCAGTTGCGCCAGGCCGAACAGTACGCCGAGCAAGGTCAGGCCTGTGGATAACTGATCCAGGGAACGGCCACGGCGCAGCAGGCTGGCGACGACCTGTAATTCCATATCAACGGGCATGGGCTAAACCCTCCAGGGCTTCACGGTGAGCGGGATGCAGGACCACACGTGGGCGTGCTGTACGAATAATAGCCACTGCCTCATCGACGTTACGTGCGCGCCCGCTGTGGAGCAGCCATGCGGCCACGGCGGTGGCACTGCGCGAGTAACCCAGGGCGCAGCACACTAGCAATGGGCCGGCTGGGCGCAACCGTTCAATAGCTTGAGCGGCTTCCAGGCATTGCGCAGGAGTGGGCGCTGTCAGGTCGAGCACCGGCAGGCTGTAATAGGCGCGGCCCTGTGGATTAATCGGTAACTCGGCGCAAAGATCGACCACGGCCTTAAATGACCCCAGTTCGCCGCCGGTGGGAATACGCCCGAGCCAAACGTTATCCACAACCTGATCGGGCTGTGGATGTTTACGTGTCCACAGGCGGGAATTGATCCAGGCGGCTATGAGATAAGGCGCCAACAACCAGCGCACCGCCGGGCTGAGTCGTCCATCAGTGCGCTTCTGAAAGCCCGAAACACCCAACACCAGGTAATTCGCCTTAAGCAACCCGAGGGAAACCGCTGGCCAAAGCAGCCACAACCAACCGCCACCGAGGGTAAACGCGAGGATCAAACACACCAAAGCCCCGAAGCCATAGCGCAACCCCAGCCGCCAACGCTGCCGGTCCCGGGTCAGGTGGGCATTCAGCAGCGGGCTCGGATGTTCCAGTGGCCATAGCCACACGCACAGCCAACCGGCGAGGGCGCCTGTGGGTAAGTCGATAAAGTGATGTTGATAAGTGGTCAGTACCGAAAGGCCGATCAACGCAAACCAGCCATGCACCACCCAGCGCCAAAGGCCCCGGCTATGCCGCTGGTACATTATCCACAGCACCACCAGCAGAGCGATGTGCAGCGATGGTGCCTGGTTGAACGGCTTGTCGAACCCGGCGAGTACCGCAAACAGCCAGCCGAACACTCCGTCCAGTTCCGGCCTTTCGAAGGTGAAGCGCAGTGGCCAGATCAGGAAGCAGGTGACGGCGATCACTTGCGCTGTCAGCAGGCGCAAGGCGTGTTGCTTCAACTCATGGCGGGTGCTGGGCAGCAACAGGGAAAAACCGTAGAGCAGGTCGATCGACCAGTAGGGCACGATGGTCCAGGCCCAGAACGGAATATGGGTTTCCCAGCCGAACACCATCGTGCCCACGTCGCTGCGCTGGCTGGTGACCCATGTAGCAAAGCCGTAGGTGCTGAAAAACAGCGGCGCCAACAGCAGCAGCCACAGCACCGCTGGTTTTAACAGGCCCGGTTCACGCATGGGTCAGACTCGCTGTGCCAGGGACACGCTGAAAATCCCCCACTCATCCACACGCTGGGTGATCTTGCGAAAACCGGCGGCTTCCACCAGTTGGTCCATCTCTGCCTGGCTGCGCCGGCGCATTACCCAGGCCTGGCCCTGACGGTGGCTGGTGAGGGCGCGGGCGATCAGTTCCAGTTGCGGGTGCCACGGTTGGCCGGTGTACACCAAATAGCCACCGGGCTCGACGGCCTCGGCCAAACCGGCGAGCGAACCACCGACCATCGCGTTATCCGCGAACAGTTCATACAGCCCGGACACCACCGCCAGCGTCGGCTTGGGCTCCAGCGCTGCCAGGTCCGCCCGGTCAAACGCATCGCCTTTGACGAACTGGGCGATGTCTCCCAGGCCTTTTTCACGAATCAGCGCGCCACCGTCGCGCACGTTGATATCGCTGTAGTCCCGAAGCAGGATCGATTCCGGCAACGGCGAAACGCCCTGCAAGGCTTCCAGAATGTACCGACCATGCCCGGCAGCGATGTCGACGATGCGCACTTCGCGCTGCTCGTCCCGCAGGTTGGCCATCGCCAGGCGCAGCAGCTCTTCCACGTTCAACTTGCGCTGACGAATACCGCGCCAGCCGATGGAGTTGAGGTAATTGGTGTCGATCATCCGCCCTAGCCCGCCTTTGCCGGTGGGTGTGTTGCGGTACACGTAGTCCAGGGTGCTGCCGGAGTCGAAGCCGGTGTCGAAACCGAGCTTCACGCCATCCGACAGTTTGCTGCCCAGGCCCATGCTGGCGCGGGTCATGCGCCAGTAGAGGTCGCGCAGGGAGTTGCGTGGCAACGGCGCGGCCAGGGATTCGGATTCGGCGCAGGTCAGGCCGATCTTGTCGGCATCCAGCAAGGAGGCGCGGTCCAGCGGGTGTTCGAAGTTCTGCAGGATAAAGCGCCGGGCGCTGCTCAAGGCCACGGCGCGGTCACGTTCACCGAGGGTGTCGTGGAAGAAGCCGGGGAGGATGTGCAGTTCTTTTTTCAGGCTGCCCAGGCGGTCGAAAAACTGCTGCTGGGGTTTGCGATGCACCACAAAGTCCGAGCCGGAGATCAGCAGTTGGGTCGGCACCTGGATTGCCTGGGCATCGGCTACAACCCGGTCGGCGGCTTCGTACAGGCCCAGCAGCACATTTACGGAAATGGCTTTGGTGATCAGCGGATCGCTGTCGTAGGACGCCACGCGCTCCGGGTCATGGCTCAGGAACTTGGCCTTGACGTAACTGTTGACGAAAAAATTGCCGCGAAACTTGCGCATCAGCGCCAGGCCCGGCCGGGCGAAGGGCACGTAGAGCTTGACCTTGAACGCGGGCGAGGCGAGCACCAACGAGCGGATCTTCGGCGCGTAGTCGTGCACCCAAGTGGCCGCGATCACTGCGCCGACACTCTGGGCGATCACCGCGAGGTTTTCTTCCTCAATGCCGTAGGTGCCGCCGATATGGTCAACGAAGGTCTGCACGTCCCGCGCACTGGTGGCGAAGCTCGGGCTGTCGCCGCGCGCGCCGGGGGATTGGCCGTGGCCACGGGCGTCCCAGGCGAAGAAGTCGAACTCCGGCAGGTTCAGTTCGTCCACCAGGTGGGCGATGCGCCCGGAGTGTTCGTGGCCGCGATGGAACAGCAAAATCGCCTTGCGGGGTGCAAAGCCCGCGGGCGCGGAGGCGGGCCAATGACGGTAGAAAAGCTCCACCCCGTCATGGGTGCTGAAGGTGTGCTCTTGCTGTTCACGCATCGCAAAATCCTTATGCAGAAGGGGAGGTTTGTTGTTCTTTGAGGCCTTGGCGCACGCGGTTGACCAAGGTGTAGGCCAACAAGGCCGCGACCAGCCACATCACCGCATCGACCCAACCGGCACCGAGCCAGCCCAGCGCCACGCCGGTGGCCAGCACCCCGAGCACAAATGCCCGATCGCTCTTGCCCATGGGCCCGTCGTAGCGCCGCGAGGCCCCGACCATCGGCCCGAGCACGCCGGCGTATTCGCTGAACACCGCCAGCAGTGTCACCAGCAACACCGGCGCCAGGCTGACCTCGGGGATCAGCGCAAACGGCAGGATCAGCGCGCTGTCGGCGATCACGTCACACAGTTCATTGAGGTAGGCGCCGAGTCGCGACTGCTGGCCGAATTCCCGGGCGAGCATGCCGTCGATGGCATTGAGGGCCATGCGCAGGATCATCCACAGCGGGATCAGCGCAAACAGCCACACATGCTGGGCGAAGCCGGCAATCAGCAATCCCACCAGCAGGGAAACTACCCCGGCCAGCACGGTGATCTGGTTGGCGGTGGTGCCGTTGTCGTAGAGGCGCTGCACCAGCGGGCGCAGCAGGTTCTGAAAACGCGGTTTAAGCTGATAGATCGAAATCATGGGGAGTGACGCTTCCTTGTCCGTAAGCCCGCGAAAAACTCTGGGGAGTGTGCCGATTTATCACGGCTGAAACCAGTGATGGCTCCTGTTTCTGGGGCTTTCGTCACTATCTGTGTGAAACCAAACAAAAATTTCACGCTTCGGGTTATAGAGTAACTAATTGTTTCTGGGTGGGCGTTTGGGGATGCGAGTGGATTTAGACGCTGATGACGTGGCCATCGAAGGGTTGCCGCGGTTTCAGCAAGGGTTGTTTCATGCCCGCCGTCTAAGGCAGGCCGGCATTGGCCTGACGGTGCTGGCGGTCGGCGGCTGGATGCTGGCTCTGTTTGTGGCGCTGTTCGCCCCGCTGTCGATCTGGCCGGTGGTGCTGATCAACTGCGCCTCGGCGTTGCTGGTGCTGGTGGCCGGTATTCAGTCGGCGTGGTGGGTCGCGGATTGGCGGGCTATGGCGCTGGAGGAGCCGGCTGCGCGGCTGATGGAACAGCCACTGCCACAAGAAGAACCTGGCTGGCTTAACCGCCAGTTCGGTCGCGTCGGTAATGGCTTGCTGGTGCAGATTGGCGCACCGGTGTTCTGGCTGTGCGGCTGGTCGTTGCTGGCGCTGTTCAGCGTGCTGGAATTCTGGAGCCTGACCTTGCCCGCTGCGGCGGTGGGCCAGGCTGCCAGTGTCGGCGCGGCCATTGCCTTGGCACTGGCGTTCGGCTTGCTGGTGTTTGAACGGCGCATGGCCCAGGAAAGCACCGCCCAATGGCCGGAAGCCACGCAACTCGCGCAATTGAGCCGAGTGGCGATTATCTGCCTGGTGATCAGTGCGATTTGTCTGCTGTTTGCCGGTGAAGAATCCGTGTGGCCGTTGCGCCTGGCCGTGTTGATCGGTCTGTTGCCGATCCTGGTGGCGCTGGAGTTTCTGCTAAGAGGCTTGCTGTCGCTGTTCAGCCCGCGTCAGGAGCGCCTTGAACCGCGCCTGATGGCGCAAAGTTTTATCGCCGGGATGCTGCGCTGGCCGCCGCAACCGTTGCTCGCCTTGCAGCACGAACTGCACAACCGTTTCGGCATCGACCTGCGACAGATCTGGGCCTTTACCTACATGCGCCGGGCGTTCCTGCCGGTGCTGGTGGTGGTGCTGGCCGTAGGTTGGTTGCTGACCGGCGTGCATGAAGTCGCCCTGCAAAGTCGTGGGATTTATGAACGCTTTGGCAAGCCGGTGGAAGTCTTCGGGCCTGGCCTGCATGCCGGATTACCCTGGCCGCTGGGCCGCGTGCTGAACGTGGAAAACGGCGTGGTCCATGAGTTGGCCACCAGCGTTGGCGAAGCGGCTACGCCCGACGTAGCCCCCGCCGAAGGCCCGGCACCGTTGATCGCCAACCGCCTGTGGGATGCGAGCCATGTGAATGACAAATCCCAGGTCATCGCCAGCAGCAGCGGCGACAAGCAGAGCTTCCAGATCGTCAATATGGATGTGCGCTTCGTGTACCGCATCGGCCTGACCGACCAGGCCGCACTCGCCGCCACCTATAACAGTGCCGACGTGCCCACGCTCATCCGCAGCACCGCCAGCCGCATCCTGGTGCATGAATTTGCCTCGCGAACCCTCGACGAATTGCTGGGTGAAGAACGCAACAGCCTCGCTGATGAAATTGGCAAGGCAGTGCAAGCGGACCTGAAGACACTCGACAGCGGCGTGGAAATTCTCGCCACCGTGGTGGAAGCCATTCACCCGCCGTCCGGTGCGGCCAACGCCTATCACGCAGTGCAAGCTGCGCAGATCGGCGCCCAGGCACTGATTTCACGGGAGCGCGGCGCTGCCAGCGAGCAAACCAACCAGGCATTGCTGCAAGCCAGTACCGCCCGCGACCAGGCCCAGGCCACGGCCCATGAAGTCAGTGCTGGCGCCCAGGCGGCGGATCTGCGTTTCAGCGCCGAACAAAAGGCCTATCAGCAAGCGGGCCAGGCCTTCGTGCTGGAGCAGTACCTGAGCCAACTTAGCCAGGGCCTGGCCCACGCCAAATTACTCATTCTTGATCATCGCCTGGGCGCCAGTGGCGCACCGACCATCGATCTGCGTTCCTTTACCTTACCGGCCGACCCCACGGTACCGCGTAAAGCCGTTCAATAAGGAGTTCATCTGTTGAGCGCTCATTCTCATGATCACGCAGGCCATGGTCACCACCACGGCCACCATCATCACCATCACGGTGATGAACAGGAAGCCGGCCCGTTCCCTTGGCGGCGTATGGGCTGGGCGGTGTTGCTGGTGCTGTTCGCCGTCGCCGCGGCGAGCCTGGTGCAGGTGCGTTCCGGTGAAGCCACGGTGATTACCCGCTTCGGCAACCCGTCGCGGGTATTGCTGGAACCGGGCCTGGGCTGGCGCTGGCCGGCGCCGTTCGAAGCGGCGATCCCGGTGGACCTGCGCCTGCGCACCACCTCCAGCGGTTTGCAGGATGTGGGCACCCGCGATGGCCTGCGGATCATCGTGCAGGCCTATGTGGCCTGGCAGGTGCAGGGCGACCCCGACAACGTGCAGCGCTTTATGCGTGCAGTGCAGAACCAGCCGGATGAAGCGGCGCGGCAGATTCGCACCTTTGTCGGCTCGGCGCTGGAAACCACCGCCGCCAGTTTCGACCTGGCCAACCTGGTGAACACCGATGCCAGCCAAGTTCGGATCGCTGATTTTGAAGCGCAACTGCGCCAGCAGATTGATCAACAATTGCTCACCACCTATGGCGTGCGCGTGGTGCAGGTCGGTGTTGAACGGCTGACCTTGCCGTCGGTGACCCTGGCCGCCACTGTCGACCGCATGCGTGCCGAGCGCGAGACCATCGCCACTGAACGCACCGCCGTGGGCAAGCGTGAGGCGGCACAGATTCGTTCGGCTGCCGAGCGTGATGCGCGGATCGTCCAGGCCGACGCCACGGTGAAAGCCGCCGATATCGAAGCGCAATCCCGGGTCGAAGCCGCGCAGATTTATGGCCGTGCCTATGCCGGCAATCCGCAGTTGTACAACCTGCTGCGTTCCCTCGACACCCTCGGCACAGTGGTCACGCCGGGTACCAAAATCATCCTGCGCACCGACGCCGCGCCGTTCCGCGCATTGGTGGACGGGCCCAAGGATATTCAGCCATGAGTGAGCGGGAAAGCCTCGACAGCCCGTGGATCCAGGCTGGACGGCTGACGTTCCTGGCGCTGTATGCGGTGACGGTATTGGCCGCGCTGGCGTGGGCATTTTCCAACGTGCGGCAGATCGACCCGCAGAACCGCGCCGTGGTGTTGCACTTCGGCGCGCTGGACCGGATTCAGAATGCCGGGCTGCTGCTGGCCTGGCCGCGTCCGTTTGAACAAGTGGTGCTGTTGCCGGCCGCCGATCGAGTGATCGAGCGCCGGGTGGAAAACCTGCTGCGTTCCGATGCGGCCACTCAAGCCGATCGCGTGGCCAGTTTTGCCACGCCGCTGAGCGATGCCCTGGCCGGCTCCGGTTACCTGCTGACCGGTGATGCCGGCGTGGTGCAGCTGGATGTGCGGGTCTTCTATAAGGTCACCGAGCCCTACGCGTTTGTGTTGCAGGCCGATCACGTGCTGCCGGCCTTGGATCGACTGGTCACCCGTAGCGCCGTGGTGCTGACCGCTGCGCGAGACCTGGACACCATTCTGGTGGCGCGCCCCGAGCTGATCGGCGCCGACAACCAGGCTGCCGAACGCCGCGAACGGCTGCGTGGTGATCTGGTGCGAGGCATCAATCAACGCCTGGCTGACCTGACGTCCACCGGCCTTGGCCTGGGCATCGAAGTCACCCGTGTCGACGTGCAATCAAGCCTGCCGGGCCCGGCGGTCAACGCTTTCAACGCGGTGCTGACCGCCAGCCAGCAAGCCGACAAGGCGGTGGCCAACGCCCGCACAGACGCTGAAAAACTCACCCAGACCGCCAATCAGGACGCCGACCGCGCCGTACAAGTAGCCCACGCCCAGGCCAGCGAGCGCCTGGCCAACGCCCAAGCGCAAACTGCCACCGTCGCCAGCCTGGCCCAAGTCAAAGACCCCGGCCTGTTGCTGCGCCTGTACCGTGAGCGCCTGCCGAAGATTTTCGGCCAGGCCGGTTCCGTGACTACGGTCGACCCTAAAGACGATTCCCGCCTGATCATTCAGGGAGCCGAACAATGACCGCCCACGCCGCCCCGATGCTTTCATCGGCCGAACAACGCAGCGCCGCCCGGCAACTGACCCTGGCGATGCTCGCCTTGGGCTTGCTCAGCCTGGGCCTGGTATGGCGCTGGCTGGCGCCGGACCAGACTGGCGTCAGCCAACTGCTGCTGGGCGTCGCCTCGTTGCTGGTGGCCGTGCCCGTGATGCGCTCGGCCTGGTACAGCCTGCGTTATCCGAGCCTGCATGGCATCACCGACCAACTGATCGCACTGGCCATGCTCGGCGCCTGGGCTACCGGTGACCTGCTGACCGCGGCGCTGCTGCCGATCATCATGATCTTCGGCCATGTGCTGGAAGAGCGCAGCGTCATCGGTTCCCAGGAAGCGATTCATGCCCTGGGCAAACTGACCCGCAGCCATGCGCGCCTGGTGCAGGTTGACGGGACCATTCTGGAAGTCGACAACGGCATCCTGAAGACCGGCGATATCGTCGAAGTGCGTGCCGGTGACCGGGTGCCCGCCGATGGCGTGGTGCTGTCGGGCCAGGCCAGCCTGGACACTGCGCCGATCACTGGCGAATCGGTGCCGCTGGAAGCGAGTGTTGGCGTGCAGGTGTTTGGTGGCGCGATCAACCTCGACGGCTTGCTGCGCCTGGAAGTGACCCGCACCGGCAATGAGTCGACCCTGGGCAAAGTCATCGCGCTGATGCAGAGCGCCGAACGTTCCAAGCCGCCGATCACTCGATTGCTGGAGCGCTACGCCGGCAGCTACATGGTGCTGGTGTTGTTGCTGGCGGCGGTCACCTGGTTTGTCACCAACGACGCCCAGGCGATGCTCGCGGTGCTGGTGGCGGCGTGCCCGTGTGCATTGGTGTTGTCGGCACCGGCCACGGCGATTGCAGGCATTGCGGTGGCGGCGCGTCACGGCATTCTGATTCGCAGCTCGGCGTTTCTCGAGGAATTGGCGGACCTGACGTCACTGGTGGTCGACAAGACCGGCACCCTGACGTTTGGCACCCTGCGTTTGCAGTCCATCGACACCCGCGAACCGGATCGGCAAGTGCTGCTCAACCTTGCGGCCAGCCTCGGCTCGGCCAGCAGCCACCCGGTCAGCCGGGCATTGGCGGGGCTGGCGACTCAGGAACAAATGCTGGTGCTGTCGGATATTCGCGAGCGCCAGGGCCTCGGTGTGGTCGCGCAGACCGGGCAGGGCGAAGCCGCCCTCGGTCGGCCGGAATTGTTTGAGCAATTGGGCATCGCGACCACGGCGGTCCCCAATCACGACGGCCCGATTGCCGGGCTCGCGTTGAACGGGCAATTCCTCGCTTGGCTGCTGCTGGCGGACAGCGTGAAACCTGAAGCCCGCCAGGCCATGAAGGAGCTGCGTGAACTGGGCCTCGGTCGCCAACTGCTGCTGACCGGCGACCGCCAAAGCGTGGCCGACAGCCTGGCGTTGGAAGTGGGCATCAGCGACGTCGAAGCCCAGGCCTTGCCGGAAGACAAGCTCAACCGAGTGCTGGGGGAAATCGGCAGCGGTTTCCGGCCGATGGTGGTGGGCGACGGGATCAACGATTCCCTGGCGCTCAAGGCCGGCGTGGTCGGTGTGGCGATGGGCGCTGGCGGGGCGGATATCGCCCTGGCGTCGGCGGACGTGGTGCTGATCGGCAGCGACCTGCGGCGCTTGGGTACCTGTGTGCGCTTGAGTCGCCAGTGCCGGCACACGCTGCAGGTCAATGTGATCATCGGCCTGGGCTGGACGCTGGCGATCGTGGTGTTCGCCGCATTCGGCTGGTTGGGCGCGGCGGGAGCGATGATTGCGGCGGTGTTGCACAACCTCAGTACGCTGCTGGTGCTGGGCAATGCGGGGCGTCTGTTGCGGTTCCAGGAGCCGTTATTGAAACTTGAGGAATAAATTTTTCAGTCTCGCTGTAACGCTATTGGGGGACCTCACTCTAGTGCTATGTCGAGACTGAACAATCCGTTCAGACCGACTCCACTACCGATCATGAGGAATACACAATGAACATCAAATCCGCTGCTGCTGGTGCCGCCCTCGCTATCGCCGCTGCTGGCATGTTTGCCGGTGTTGCCACTCAGGTGCAGGCAGCAGACGCCCAGGTCCATTGCTATGGCGTCAACGCTTGCAAAGGCCAGAACGATTGCAAGACCAAAGACCACGCGTGCAAAGGCATGGGCTCTTGCAAAGGCCAGGGCTTCTTGTCGATGAGCAAAGCGATGTGCGATCAGAAAGGCGGCAAAGTCGGCGAGTAACCGACCACCGAGTGCAACCGCAGCGGGCCCCCGCCGCTGCGGACACTTTCCCCAGGAGTGTTTATGTCCGCTTCCCTTCCGAGTCTGGGTTACGGCCTGGGTTTACGCAGCGAGTACTACCAGCAGATCCTTGAACAATCGCCGACCGTGGATTGGTTCGAAGTGATCTCCGAGAATTATCTGGTGCAGGGCGGCAAGGCCTTGTACTACCTGGACGCGATAGCCGAGCGTTATCCCCTGGTGATGCATGGCGTGTCCCTGTCCATCGGCGGGCCCCATGCCCTCGATATCGATTACCTGAAACAACTCAAGCAGCTCTCCGAGCGCATCCAGCCGGCGTGGATTTCCGATCACTTGTGCTGGAGCCGTGGCAATGCGCACCAGTTGCATGACCTGCTGCCGCTGCCTTACACCGAAGAAAGCCTGTACCACGTGGCCGGTCGCGTACGGCAAGTGCAGGATGTGTTGCAGCGTCCCTTGGTGCTGGAAAACGTCTCCAGCTATGTACGCTCCAAGGCAGATGAGTTTACCGAGTGGGAGTTTCTCAACGCCCTGACCCATCTCACCGGCTGCCAGCTGTTGCTGGACGTGAACAATGTGTACGTCAGCTCACGCAACCACGGCTTCGATGCCTGGACGTTTATCCGCAACCTGCCGCCCGAAAGCATCCGCCAACTGCATTTGGCCGGGCACATGGATTACGGCGACTATGTGATCGACACGCACGACCATCCGGTATGCGATCCGGTGTGGGCGCTGTATCAGCAGACTCTGGAGCATCTTGGGCCGGTCTCGACCTTGCTGGAGCGCGATGACCATTTCCCGCCGTTCCAGGAACTGCTCGACGAACTGAGCAAAGCCCGCGAACTGGGCGCGAGCGCATTGGACAGGAGAGCGTTATGCGCCTGATCGATTGGCAATTGGCGTTTGAGCAGCATTTGCTGGCCGAGACGTCCACTGCCAGCAACAGCTTCAGCGCCACCTTGATTGGCGGCCCGACCCTGGATGTCGACACGGGCCTGGCGATTTACCACAACGCCTATCACGCCCGGTTGCAGGAAGTGCTGCGCGATGATTTCAGCGCTGTCTGG
This sequence comes from Pseudomonas sp. AN3A02, assembly GCF_011765255.1. Taxonomy (NCBI): domain Bacteria; kingdom Pseudomonadati; phylum Pseudomonadota; class Gammaproteobacteria; order Pseudomonadales; family Pseudomonadaceae; genus Pseudomonas; species Pseudomonas sp. AN3A02. The sequence continues at coordinate 263,889 of NZ_JAARNI010000005.1, read as the reverse complement.
TATTGGCTGGGGGATGAGGAGTTTGCGCAACTGGGCTCGGCCTATATCCGGCGTTACCCCTCGGCCCATTACAGCCTGCGCTGGTTTGGCGAGCGTTTACCCGGGTTTATCGTCGAGCATTACGCCAGGCAAGGTTTGCCGTTGGCCGAATTGGCGCGGCTGGAATGGGCTTTCACCCTGGCCTTTGATGCGCCGCAGGTCGAGCCTCTGACAGTGCAGGACATGGCATCGCTGCCGCCCGAAGACTGGCCCGGGTTGCAGGTGCAACTGGCGCCCTCGGTGCAGCAAGTGCTGTGTGACTTCAACAGCCTGGGCATCTGGCGCGCCAGCAAGGGTGAGTGGGACTTTCCCGGCAGTGAGGCCCTGCCGTTGGCGCAGGTCTGCCTCGTTTGGCGGCATCAGAATGTTTGCCAGTACCGCAGCCTGGAAGCGGCTGAAACCAGCGCGCTGACAGGCATGGTCAGCAGTGGCTGGAGTTTTTCCGAACTGTGTGCCGAGTTGGCAGTCACTTACCAGGAGGGCGCGCCATTGCAAGCGGTTACCTGGCTGAAACAGTGGATCCAGGACGGTTTGCTCCAGCGGCGGGCACCATAGAAAAGCGCTATTGATTCGATAGCCTGCTAATTTTTCCGTGGATGGTCTACCCTCATTTCAGACGTCTGAAACAAGGGGGGACTACTCATGCTCGCGCAACTTCCACCGGCCTTACAGAATCTTCAGCTACCGCTGCGTCTTCGACTCTGGGACGGCCATGAATTCAACCTGGGCCCGGATCCCAGTGTCACCATTGTGGTCAAGGACCCCATGATGGTTTCAACCCTCAGCCATCCGACGCTCAATTCACTGGGCGAAGCCTTCGTCGAGGGCAAACTGGAGCTGGAAGGCTCCATTTCCGAAGTGATCAGGGTCGTGGACGAGTTGAGTCATGCCCTGGTGAATGACGACGAGGACACTCGTCCGGTGCGCTCGATCCACGACAAGGCCACCGACGCAGCCGCTATTTCCTACCATTACGACTTGTCCAACGAGTTCTACCAGCTGTGGCTGGACCGTGACATGGCCTATTCCTGCGGGTATTTCGAGACCGGCAGCGAATCCCTCGATCAAGCCCAACAAGACAAATTCCGCCACCTGTGCCGCAAATTGCGGCTGCAGCCGGGGGAATATTTGCTCGACGTGGGTTGCGGTTGGGGCGGGCTGGCGCGGTATGCCGCGCGGGAATTCGGGGTCAAGGTGTTTGGCATCACACTGAGCAAGGAACAACTGGAACTGGCCCAGGAACGGGTGAGAGCCGAAGGCCTGGAAGACCAGGTTGAGTTGACGCTGCTCGACTACCGCGACTTGCCCCAGGATGGCCGGTTCGACAAGGTGGTGAGCGTGGGCATGTTTGAACACGTCGGCCACGCCAACCTGGCGGAGTACTGCAAGATTCTCTACGGCGCGGTGCGAGAGGGCGGCCTGGTGATGAACCACGGGATTACCGCCAAGCATATTGATGGCCGGCCCGTAGGCCGTGGTGCCGGGGATTTTATTGAGCGTTATGTTTTTCCCAATGGCGAGTTGCCGCACCTGTCGATGATGACAGCCGAGATCAGCGACGTGGGCCTGGAAGTGGTCGACGTCGAAAGCCTGCGCCTGCATTACGCGCGCACCCTGGATCACTGGAGTGAGCGCCTGGAAGATAACCTGGAGGCGGCGGGCAAGATGGTGCCGGAGCAGGCCTTGCGCATCTGGCGCCTGTACCTTGCCGGTTGTGCCTATGCGTTTGCCCGGGGCTGGATCAACCTGCATCAGATTCTGGCGGTGAAACCCCATGCCGATGGTAGCCATGAGCTGCCGTGGACGCGGGATGATCTGTACCAGTAAACCCCGGTACCTGTAGGAGCGAGCTTGCTCGCGAAAAACTTGAGGACGCCGCGTTTATCCAGAATGAACGCGTCATCGTTAACGTTCTTCGCGAGCAAGCTCGCTCCTACAGGATCGGAGAAATCAGGCGCGCGACCCGCATGCCCAGTTGTTGCAAGCGGTGGGTCTGGCGGTTTTCTTCCTGGCTGATTTCGTGGGCCTGGGCGAAGTCATCCAGCAGCATGTGCTCTACCTGGCTGGCGAAGGTCTCATCCACGGTCAGCAACATCACTTCGAAATTCAGCCGGAATGAACGGTTATCCAGGTTCGCACTGCCGATGGCGCTGATCTCACTGTCTACCAACACCACCTTCTGATGCAGGAACCCCGGTGTATAGCGGAATACCCGCACCCCGGCGCGCACGGCTTCGATCGCGTACAGGCTGGAAGCGGCGTAGACGATGCGGTGATCCGGCCGTGACGGCAGTAACAGGCGCACATCCACCCCGCGCAGTACCGCCAACCTCAATGCCGCAAACACCGCCTCATCGGGTATGAAATACGGGCTGGTGATCCACACCCGCTCGGTCGCCGCATGAATCGCCTCGACGAAAAACAGCGAGCAGGTCTCGTAGGGATCCGCCGGGCCGCTGGCGAGTAATTGGCAGAGCACGCCGTCGTCCGGGTAGGTATCCGGCAGCAGCAGCGGCGGCAACTCCCGCGCGGCCCAGAACCAGTCCTCGGCAAAGGATTCCTGCAGGCACGCCACCACTGGTCCGCTGACTTGCACATGGGTGTCACGCCACGGTGCCAGGGGCGGCTTTTTGCCCAGGTATTCATCGCCGACGTTATGCCCGCCGACAAACCCGGTAATGCCATCGACCACCACGATCTTGCGATGGTTGCGGAAGTTGACCTGGAAGCGATTGAGCCAGCCACTGCGCGTGGCGAATGCCTTGACCTGCACCCCGGCGTCTCGCAGCGACTGCACATAACGGTGGGGCAGGGCGTGGCTGCCGATACGGTCATACAGGACGAAAATGGAGACGCCTTCGGCGGCCTTTTCCTTGAGCAAGGTGTGCAGTTGGCGGCCGAGTTCATCGTCATGAATGATGAAGAACTGGAACAGCACGGCGGTCTTCGCCGAGCGGATCGCCTCGAAAATTGCGCTGAAGGTAGCCTCGCCATTGATCAACAAGCGCACCTGATTGTTCGCCAGGCAGGGCATGCGGCCCAGCTTCGGCATGGCCCGCAGCGAGGCGTAAGCGTGGGAATTACGCGCGGCCAGTGCCTCTTCGACCCAAGGGCGCCAGTTCAGCTCGGTAATCGCCTTGTGCATTTCCTGGTTGGCCTGGCGACGCGCCTGAATGTAGGCGTCGAAGGTACTGCGGCCAAAGATCAGGTAGGGAATCAGCGTCAGGTAAGGGATGAACATCAGCGACAAGGCCCAGGCAATCGAGCCTTGGGCGGTCCTGACGGTCAGCACCGCATGGATGGCGGCGAGGGTGCCCAGAAAATGCAGGGTGGCAATGAAATAGGCGAGCAGGTGTGGGCCAAAGAAATCCATGGACAACGGTACTCCTGACAAACAAGTGCCTAACAGACCATGTTCGGCCACGAATGTCGCTATTTTATTTGCTGTGCAACACTGGCGCTTTTGCGGCGTCTAACGCCGACAATTGCCCAGGAGTTACCCGATGAATGCTCGTCTGCTTGGTTTGGCCATGGTTGTTGGTTTAACGCTGCCCGTGGCGGCGCAAGCGCAGATGTTGGCGCCGGGCTTGTGGGAATTGACCACCAGCAACATGAAGGTCGATAACCAGGACCTGCCGGACTTGTCGCTGATCCTCGGTCAGCTCAAGCAACAGATGACCCCGGAACAACGCGCCATGCTCGAGAAGCAAGGCATCACCATGGCCGGCAAAGGCGTGCAGGTGTGCCTGACCCCGGCCCAGGTGGCGTCCGATTCCATCCCACTGACCGACCCGCAATCCGGGTGCAAGCAGGAAGTGACGGACAAGACCGGCAACCAGTGGAAATTCCGCTTCAGCTGCCCGAAAGCCCAGGGCACCGGCGTGGCGACGTTCCAGAGCCAGCAGGAATTCACCACCACCGTCAACGGTACCTTCAATGCCACCGGCATTCAGCAGAAGGGCAGCCTGGACACCCACGCGCAGTGGTTGGGCAGCAACTGCGGCACCGTCAAACCGCGCGCTTAACCTAAGATAAACCCCGATCAAAATGTGGGAGCGGGCTTGCTCGCGAATGCGGTGGATCAGTTAATACATGTGGCGACTGACCCACCGCATTCGCGAGCAAGCCCGCTCCCACATTTGATTGGATTGCCAGTTCCTGATTCTCTTCAACGCTGGAAATGCAGCGGCAACCCCTGGCAACTGTCGTGCACGCGCCCGTCGTGCCAGGCCAGGTGGCCGGAGACCAGCGTGGTGCTGACGCTGTGCCGGAAGCTGCGCTCGGCGAAGGGCGTCCAGCCGCAACGGGCCATAATCGGCTGGCTGCTGACGGGCTTGCCATGGGGCTCGGGTTTGATCAGTACCAGGTCGGCCCAATAGCCTTCCCGCAGGTAGCCGCGGTCGGGGATCGCAAACAGGTCCGCGACGCGATGGCTGGTCTTTGCCACCAGGGTGGTCAGCGGCAGCAAGCCGTCGGCGACCAGTTCCAGCAGCGCCGGCAGGGCGTGTTGCACCAGCGGCAAGCCTGACGGCGCTTCGCGATACGGCAGCTGTTTTTGCGCCCAAGTGTGCGGCGCATGATCACTGCCAATCACATCCAGACGATCACTCAACAATGCCAGGCGCAGGGCGTCGCGGTCGGCGCGTGTCTTGATCGCCGGGTTGCATTTGATCTGGTGGCCGAGGCGCGCGTAGTCGCGGTCATCGAACAAGAGGTGATGCAGGCAGACTTCCGCCGTGATGCGTTTTTCCGCCAGGGGTTTGTCTTCGAACAGCACCAATTCCCGCGCGCTGGTGATGTGCAACACATGCAGGCGCGTGCCATGCCGCTTGGCCAGTTCCACGGCTAAAGACGACGAGCGATAGCAGGCTTCGGCATCGCGAATCAGCGGGTGAGCCACGGCAGGAATGTGCTCGCCGAAACGCTCGCGCATCCGTTGCTCGCTGGCGTGGATGCTGGGCGTGTGCTCGCAGTGGGCCAGGAGAATGGTCGGCACGTCGGCGAACAGGCGCTCGAGAATCTTCGGATCATCCACCAGCATATTGCCGGTGGAGGCGCCCATGAAGACTTTGACGCCAGCCACCTCCCGCGGGTCCAGCGCGGCCACGGTGTCGAGGTTGTCGTTGCTCACCCCGAAATGAAAACCATAGTTGGCCACCGAATGCAGCGCCGCGCGGCGCTTCTTGTCGGCCAGGGCTTCCAGGTTCAACGTCGCCGGGTTGGTGTTGGGCATGTCCATGAAACTGGTGATGCCACCGGCCACCGCTGCACGGGACTCGCTGTAGAAGCTGCCTTTGTCCGGCGCGCCGGGTTCACGGAAGTGCACTTGGTCGTCGATCATGCCCGGCAGCAGCCATTGGCCGTGGGCGTCGATTTCCACGGTGGCATTGGCGTTGTCGATGCTGCTGGCGATCTTCTCGATGCGGCCATTGGCGACCAGCAGGTCAGCCTCGAATTCCTGGCCTTCATTCACCAGGCGGGCGTTGCGGATCAGCAGGCGGCTCATGGTCAGAACTCGTTTTGCAGGGCTTTGTAACCCAGTACCAGGTCGACGTTGGTGCGTGCCACGTCTTCGGAAAACTCCGAAGCGCTGACACTTACCGGCGGGAATTGGGACAGGTCGGTAGTGGGGCCGATGCGGGTGGTGGAGGGCACGTAGAACGCGGCGGGCAAATCGCGGCCGTCGACCACCGAGTTGTGGCGCACCACGCAACCGTCACCCACGATGCAGTTGAACAGCACGCTGTTGAAGCCGATAAACACCCGGTCGCCGACGGTGCACGGGCCATGAACGATGGAGCGGTGGGCGATGGAGGTGAACTCGCCGATGGTCACGGCGGCGCCGGATTTGGAATGGATCACCACGCCGTCCTGGATATTTGAATTGGCGCCGATGGTGATCGGGTCCATGTCGCCGTTGGCGTCGACTTCGTCGGCGCGGATCACCGCGTAAGGGCCGACAAAGACGTTTTCGCCGATGATCACCTTGCCGCAGATGATTGCGGTTTTGTCGACGTAGGCCGATTCGGCAATCACGGGCAGATCGCCGGAAGGGTTCTTGCGGATCATGGGTCAGGCTCCTGAAGGGGCGCGGTAAGGATGTGTACGTGGCGGCCGTCGATGGCGTTGTAGAAGCAGGTGGGTCGCCCGGTGTGGCAGGCCGGACCTTGCTGGTCGACGATCAGCAATACGGCGTCGCCGTCGCAATCCAGGCGCGCCTCTACCAGCAGTTGCCAGTGGCCGGAGGTTTCGCCCTTGCGCCACAACTGCTGGCGCGAGCGGGACCAGTAGCAGACCTGCCCGGTGGCCAAGGTTTCGTCGAGGGCCTGGCGGTTCATCCAGGCCAGCATCAACACCTCGCCGCTGCCGTGTTGCTGGGCGATGGCGGCGATCAGGCCATCGCTGTTCCACGGCAGGGCGTCGAGCACGCGGTCGAGTGGAAAGCGGCTGCCGATGGCGGCCTTTTCCAGGTCGAGCATGCTCGGTTTCATGGCTTGCTCAGGGCCGCGCACAGGGTGTTGAGGTTGTATTCGAACAGGCCGGTAAAGGTGCTGGCCGGGCCTTCTGATGCCAGGGCGTCCGAGTACAGCGTGCCACCGATTTGCGCGCCACTTTCGTCCGCGATTTGCTTGAGCAGGCGCGAGTCCTTGATGTTTTCCATGAACACGGCCTTGACCTTGTCTTTGCGGATCTGGGTGATCAGCGTGGCGACTTCAGCGGCGGACGGTTCACGTTCGGTGGACAACCCTTGAGGCGACAGGAACTCGATACCGTAGGCCTGGCCCAGGTAACCGAAGGCGTCATGGGAGGTCACGATGCGACGGTTGCCCGGTGGCAAGGCGCCGAACTTGGCCTTGGCTTCAGCCAGCAGGCGGTAGATTTCTTTCAGGTACACCTGGCTGTTGTGCTCGTAGTCCGCCTTGTTGGCCGGGTCGGCGGCGATCAATGCCTTAGTGATGTTGTTCACGTAGATCACGGTGTTGGCCAGGTTGTGCCAGGCGTGTGGGTCGGGAATGGTTTCGCCATCTTCATCCATGGTGTGGGACAGCACGCCTTTACTGGCGGTAACCACCGTCGCTTTGGTCTCGGTGCTGGTGACCAGGCGATCCAGCCAAGGCTCGAAGCCCAGGCCGTTCTTGATGATGACCTTGGCCTTGAGCAGGGCCTTGGCATCGTCTGGCGTCGGTTCGTAGGTGTGGGCGTCGGCGTCGGGGCCGACCATGTTGCTGATCTGGATATGATCGCCACCGACCTGATGGGTCATGTCGTCAAGAATACTGAAGCTGGTAACCACCTGAAGCTTGTCGGCAGCCTGGGCCGTCGCGAACGACAGCGGCAGCAACACACTGAACAGCACGAGTAGAGCGCGCATCGGGAAACACCTCATTGGGATGTAAGCAAAGGCGGGCGGCGCAGCAAGCCGTGCACCGGACCGAAGACCACGGACAGCAGGTACAGGCCGCCAGCCACCAGCACAATCGCCGGGCCGCTGGGCAACGAGTAGTAGAACGACAGCAACAAGCCAAGCCACACCGACAGGCATCCCAGCGCTGCCGATATGGCGATCAACACCGGCAGGCGCCGGCTCCAGAAACGTGAAGCAATCGCCGGCAACATCATCAAGCCGACCACCATCAACGCGCCGATGGCCTGGAAGCCGATCACCAGGTTCAACACCACCAGCGTCAGGAATAGCCCGTGGGCCAGTGGGCCGAGGCGGCTGACGGTTTGCAGGAACAGCGGGTCTAGTGTGTCCAGCAGCAGCGGTTTGTAGATCACCACCATGGCGATCAGGCTGAAGCCCGAAACCCAGAGCATGCCGGTGAGGGTCGGACCGTCGACCGCCAGGGCCGAGCCGAACAGCAGGTGCAGCAGGTCCAGGCGCTTGCCGGCGAGGCCAAGAATCAGCACGCCGCTGGCCAGGGAGATTGGGTAGATGGCGGCGAGGCTCGCGTCTTCCTTCAGGCCGGTGCGACGGGTGATCCACGCGGCGAGGCCGGCCATGCTCAGGCCCGCGCCCAGGCCGCCGATGGTCAGCGCGGGCAAACTCAGGCCGGCGAACCAGAAGCCCAGGGCGGCACCGGGCAGGATGCCGTGGGACACCGCGTCACCAATCAGGCTCATGCGACGCAGGATCAGGAACACCCCCAGCGGTGCCGTGCTGCACGCCAATACCAGCCCGCCGACAAGCGCGCGGCGCATGAAAACGAAGTCGAGAAACGGCATCCACAGGTGAGCGGCGAAGTGCATCAGGCCACCTGCATGTGTGGCTGGGGGCGGATCAGCTCTTTGCTTGAGCCGAACACGCAACCGCTGCTTTTGATCTGCACCACTTGCTGGGTGTGTTGGCGGACGGAGCCGAGGTCATGGCACACCACGACCACCGTGCGGCCTGCGTCGTGCCAGGCGTGGATGTGTTTCCAGCACAGCGCTTGGCCGTCTTCGTCGAGGGCGGCGTGGGGTTCGTCCAGCAGCAATATCGGTGACTCGGCCAAACTCATGCGGGCGAGCAGGGCGCGTTGCAGTTCGCCGCCCGACAAGGCCATCAACGGCCGATGCTCCAGGCCACTGAGGCACCAGTCTTCGAGCACGGCGTTCAGGCGTTCGGTGCGTTGTTGTGGGGTTTGCTTGCTGCCCCAAAAACCGGCGGCCACCAATTCTTGCAGGCTGATGGGGAATTGCCGATCGAGATTCTGTTGCTGGGGCAGGAACGACAGGCCACCACGGCGTGGAACATCAATCGTCACTTTCCCGGCCAAGGGCTTCTGCAAGCCGGCGATGACTTTCAGCAGGCTGCTTTTGCCGGTGCCGTTGGCGCCGATGATGCCGGTGAGGCTGCCTTTTTCCAGGGTGAAATCGACGGCGGGCGTCAGTGGTTGGCCGGGAGCGCCCCAGCGCAGGGCGGTGCAGGTGATCATTCGGAAGGTCTCGTCCAGCGGCTTTCAGCCACGGCATCGTGCGCGTGCAGGCTTTCGGCGTGGATCACTTTCAAGTGGAAGGCAATGACCGCATCCGAGCGTTTCAAGGCGAGGTTCAGGCGGCGTGCGGCGTCTTCGCAGAACATCAAGTTCTGCCCGTTGGCCAGGGCGAAGGCTTGTTCGTCCGCGCGCTTTACGGCGGTTTGTACGGCGGTGCCAAGGGCTGCTTCGGTATCGTCGATCAGTTGCGTCAGCGGCAGGGTTGGCTGGTCGCCTCGAAGACGGACCTGCAACAGCGCGCTGCTGCGCTGGCTGTGGGGCGTGGCGACGATGCCATTGGCACTGCCCAGCCAGGTCAGCACGTCTTCGTGTTGCAACGGGGTGTTGCCGAAGTCTTCGATAAATTGCTGCTGAATCAATTGCCTGGCGAGGGCAGCCGAGCAGGGGCAGGTTGAAGAGTATGTAACGTCAATTTTTAGTTCCACGTGGAACATCTGGTTTTCCAGACGGGCTTCGATGCTCATCGGGTAGCTTTTCCAGCCGGCCAGCGGGCTGACCAAGGCGGGGCGTTTCAGCAGCAGATCCGCATGAATCCGTAGGTAGGCATTTGTGGATAAACCTTCATGACTGTCGAGAAAACGTTGCAATACACTGCGCAGCAGTGCTGGCGTAAGCGGCTGCTGTTCAAGCATCTCCAGCGCCAGATAAAGCCGCGACATATGAATGCCACGCGCCTCGCCGTCGTCCAGGCTGACGCCTGCATCGGCCTTGGCGCTGAGGCGCTGGCCGTCGATCTGAATGGGCAGGGCAATGCCGCACATGCCCACCCAATCCAGCGGCAAGGCTTGGCGTGAAGCCTGCGCGGCGATATCGGGCAGAGTCAGCGCGTTCATAAGCAGTCCATCGTTGGAAATAAAAAGACATGTTATATTATTACAATTGAATCGACGAAAGTTTTTCTGCTCTGTCTTTTATTCAGTCATGTCGAGTACGGACGCTCCTTTATTTGCGGTGTAAGTCATGCACAGACGTCAACTCCTCAACCTGCTGCTGGCCAGTGCGGTGTTCACCCTGCCCTTTGGTGTATCTGCCGCGCAGATCCGCAATGCACGGCTGTGGCGCTCGGATAACAAGCTGCGGTTGGTGCTGGATCTCAGCGGCCCGGTGCAATACAAAACCTTCACCCTGACCGCGCCGGAGCGGTTGATCATTGATTTGAGCGGCGCGAAGCTGACCGGGGATTTCAGCCAACTGGCCCTGACCAACAGCGGCATTACCTCGATTCGCTCGGGGCACTTTGGCCAGGGTGATACACGGATCGTGCTGGATTTGAAGGCGCCGATGCAGCTCAACAGCTTCCTGCTGCCGCCCCAGGATGGCCAAGGTCATCGCCTGGTGCTGGACCTGACCAGCGCCACCCATGCGCCTCAGCAAATCGCCGCGGCACCGGCGCCCTTGGCACCGCCGGTGGATAAGGCGCATCCGAAGCGCGACATCATCGTGGTGGTCGACCCCGGCCATGGCGGTAAAGACCCGGGCGCCATCGGCTCCAAAGGCCAGCGTGAAAAAGACGTGGTGCTGTCCATCGCCCAATTGCTGGCCAAGCGCTTGAAGCGTGAGAAGGGCTTCGATGTGAAGCTGGTGCGCAACGACGATTTCTTCGTGCCGCTGCGTAAACGCGTGGACATCGCCCGTCAGCACAAGGCCGACATGTTTATCTCGGTGCACGCCGATGCGGCGCCACGGCTCACGGCGTCAGGCGCTTCTGTCTATGCGTTGTCTGAAGGCGGCGCGACGTCCGCCACCGCGCGGTTCATGGCACAACGGGAGAACGGCGCCGACCTGCTGGGCGCCACCACCTTGCTCAACCTCAAGGACAAAGACCCAATGCTCGCCGGCGTCATTCTCGACATGTCGATGAACGCCACCATCGCCTCCAGTCTGCAACTGGGCAGTTCGGTGCTGGGCAGCCTGCAAAGCATCACCTCGCTGCATCAAAAACGCGTGGAACAGGCCGGCTTTGCGGTACTCAAGTCGCCGGACGTGCCGTCGATCCTGGTGGAAACCGGGTTTATCTCCAACACCCAGGACGCCCAGCGGCTGGTCACCGCGCGCCATCAACAGGCGGTGGCAGACGGTTTATTTGAAGGGCTGAAGAACTACTTCCAGAAGAACCCACCGATGAACAGCTACATGGCCTGGGTTCAGGAACAGAAGAACGGCCAGGTCTAACAGCCGGTAATCCGGCTGCAGGTGAATTTGGCGCTGGCACCACCGGAACTGGAAAACCGGTTGATGGTGGTCCAGCCCACTCGCCGCGTGTAGCCCACCCACGCCTCACCATCGGATGCCAACCCGGTAAAGAACGTCAGTTGCCCGTAGCGGCTGTTGGTCTGTGCCCAGTAGCGTTTGCCGATCACCTCGAAACCCCGCAAATACGTGGTGCTGCCCGCCGTCGCGACGCTGTAGGCATTGCCCTGCGCGTCGACGCACGCCAGCAGGTTGGCGCTGCGGGTGCAGTTGGCCAGCAGGCTGGGCACCTGGGCATTGGCCTGACTCGCCACCATCAGCAACACACCGCACAACAGGTATTTCATAGAGGCTCTCGGGCGTTATTCGGTGGCAAGCATTGCGCCCTTCGTCGTTGCGAGCAAGGGGGATTGGCTTATTTGCATTGTTATACTATAACATTAAAAAACAGCCTGATCCGTGAACCGCCTCCAATGACCGAACAAGACCTTCTCGCCCAACCGTTCGCCGATTACATGAATGAAGCCCAGCAAGGTTTCTTCCGCGAGCTGTTGCTGGCTCAGCGCAACGAGCTTCAAGTGCGCATCGATGCCGAATTCATGGTGCTGCGCGAACAGGAACCCAACAGCGATCCCGCCGATGTGGGCAGTGCTGAAGAACAGCGCCAATGGCAACTGCGCCTGCTGGAGCGCGAAAAGAAGCTGTTGGACAAGATCGACGAAGCCTTGGAGCACCTGGCCCGAGGCGAATACGGCTGGTGCCGTGAAACCGGCGAGCCCATCGGCCTCAAGCGCCTGTTGCTGCGCCCCACGGCCACCCTGTGTATCGAAGCCAAAGAACGTGAAGAGCTGCGCGAACGCCATCAACGGGCGATTTGACCGGCCAACCCTGATGAGGAATACCTGATGCCCAATCGTCTCCCCGTTACTGTGCTGTCCGGATTCCTCGGCGCCGGTAAAAGCACGCTGCTCAACTACGTCCTGCGCAACCGCGAAAACCTGCGGGTGGCGGTGATCGTCAACGACATGAGCGAAATCAACATCGATGGCAGTGAGGTCCAGCGCGACGTCACCCTCAATCGCTCCGAAGAAAAACTGGTGGAAATGAGCAATGGCTGCATCTGCTGCACCTTGCGCGAAGACTTGCTGGAAGAAGTCGGAAAGCTCGCCAAGGAAGGTCGGTTCGATTACCTGTTGATTGAATCCACCGGCATCTCCGAGCCACTGCCGGTGGCCGAAACCTTTACCTTCCGCGACGAAGAAGGCCAGAGCCTGGCGGACATCGCCCGGCTCGACACCATGGTCACCGTGGTCGACGGCATGAACTTCCTGCTCGACTACCAGGCTGCCGAAAGCCTGGCGTCCCGGGGCGAAACCCTAGGTGAAGAGGACGAACGCTCGATCACCGACCTGCTGATCGAGCAGATTGAATTTGCCGACGTGATCCTCATCAGCAAGATCGACCTGATCAGCAGCAGTGAGCGTCAGGAGCTGATGGCGATCCTGGAGCGCCTGAATGCCCAAGCGGAAATCATCCCGATGGTCATGGGCGAAGTGCCGCTGGCGAAGATCCTCAACACCGGTCGGTTCGACTTCGAACGCGCGTCCCAGGCACCCGGATGGTTGCAGGAATTGCGTGGCGAGCATGTGCCGGAAACCGAGGAATACGGCATCGCCTCCACCGCGTATCGCGCCCGCCGCCCATTCCATCCACAGCGTTTTTTCGACTTTATCGACCGGCCTTGGGTGAATGGAAAACTACTGCGCTCCAAGGGCTTTTTCTGGCTGGCCAGCAAACACCAGGACGCCGGCAGTTGGTCCCAGGCCGGCGGCCTGATGCGCCATGGTTTCGCCGGGCGCTGGTGGCGTTTCGTGCCGAAAACCCAGTGGCCGCAGGACGAGGAAGGTGTCGCCGCGATCATGAACAACTGGCAGCCGAGTACCGGCGATTGCCGCCAGGAACTGGTGTTTATCGGCCAGAACATCGACTTCGCGCAGATGACCGCCGAACTGGATGCCTGCCTGCTGACCGATGATGAAATGGCCACAGGCGTCGAAGGCTGGCGCTTGTTGGCTGATCCCTTTGGCCCTTGGTTCGAAGAGGCTGCCTGATGCTGGCACCGACCCTGAAACTGCGCCCGGTGATTCGCCAGACTCATGGTGAAACCCCGGCCGTGCTCACCGATATCCTTGAAGATGGCGTGAATCTCGCGGTGTGGCAGCGTCAGTTGCCGCTGCACATCGCCGAGTTCGGCGCGTTGCTGGTGGCGCTCAATGAGCCGTTGGCCGAGTCGCTGGTGGTTGAGCTGAACAGCGAAGACGCCGAGCCGAACTTGCAGGACTTCGCGTCAGGTAGCCGCGACCTTGAAGGCTACGAAGGCTTTATCGCCGATGTGTCGTGGCTGGTCAGCGCCTTTGCCTGTTTGCTGGGTGCCAAGCGCATCGGCGTACGTTTGCGGCTATTGGACAAGGCGATGTGCCCGCGCTTTCACGTGGACCATGTGCCGGTGCGGCTGATCACCACCTTCGCCGGCATCGGTAGCCAGTGGTTGCGTGAAGGCGTGATGGAGCGGCGGCACCTGAGCCAGGCGAGCGCGGAGCCGCAAGCGCGCATTGAGCAAATCCACTGCGGTGAAGTGGCGTTGCTCAAAGGCGAAAAATGGCACGGCAACGAAGGCTTTGGCCTTATCCACCGTTCTCCGCCGTTGCAAGCGGATGAGCGACGGTTGATCCTGACGCTGGATTGGTTGGCGTAACCGGGTAGGATCGAACCTCTCTACACGGCCTGAATGATGTCCACCATGCTGCAGAACATTCCCACCCACGTGATTGCCGGGCCCTTGGGCGCCGGCAAGACCAGCCTGATCAAGCACCTGCTGGCGCAGCGCCCGGCCAACGAGCGCTGGGCGGTGTTGATCAACGAGTTCGGGCAGATTGGCCTGGATGCCGCGTTGCTGACCCGCGATGACGACGGTATTGCCCTCGGGGAAGTGGCGGGTGGTTGCCTGTGTTGCGTCAACGGTGCGCCGTTCCAGGTAGGACTGGGCCGTTTGTTACGTAAGGCCAAGCCCGACCGGCTGTTTATCGAACCGTCCGGGCTGGGGCATCCGGCTCAACTGCTCAAGCAATTGCGGGAAGCGCCCTGGCAGCAGGTGCTGGCGGTGCAGCCGTGCGTGCTGGTACTCGATGCCCAGGCGTTGGCGGCGGGCAAGCCATTACCCAATGCCCAACGTGAAGCGTTGGCCAGCGCCGGGCTGTTGGTATTGAATAAGAATGAAGCCCTCAGTGATGCGCAGCGCCTGGTGATTCAAGGGCAATTGCCTAACCGGCCGATCTATTGGACTCAGCAGGCGCAACTACCCCTGGCGCAATTGCCGGGTTTGAACGCTCAAGCCGCAGCGGCTGTGGATAACTTCGAGGTGCCCAAAGGCGTGGGGCAAATGCCGGCCATCTGGACTGACCCGTCGGCGCCGATTTGCCTGAGTCAGGGCCAGGAGGGTGGCTGGAGTATTGGTTGGCGCTGGCATCCGAGCCAGCAATTCGACCGGCAGCGCTTGCAGCAATGGCTGGAGTCGCTGGATTGGCGGCGGGCAAAACTGGTTATCCACAGCCTCGACGGTTGGATGTCCGCCAACGCTGTGGATAACGCCGTGTTGGCCTGGCTGCCCAGTGAATGGCGCCGGGATTCGCGTATCGAATTGATCTTTGGTGAAGCGCAGGACGTTGCGCAATTACAGGACGGGTTAGCCGATTGCCGTCAGTGACGGGTCTTGCTGCTGCCATGCTCCTGGCGCCATTGGCTTAGCTCAATGATCTCGGCGCTGGGCAGCGGCGTCTTGATCTCAAACGGGTAGGGCGCCAGCTCGATTTGCGCGCTGTGCGCACCGAACTGGGTGATGGTTCCCGGGTGCCGCGTTTCGCCGGTCACGGTGAATTCAAAGTTGTAGATCCGTGCCAGACGCCGCCGACCGCTGGCATCCTTCACAAAACCGATGCGCTTCAACGCCACGGCGCCATCGAGCAGCTCGATGTCGAGCTTGGCGCAATGCTGCTTGACCCGTTCCAGCGCCCGCTCGCGCAGGCCGTGGTTGTGCCACAGCCAGGCGGCACCGGTCGCCAGCAGCATCAGCACGAAGATATTTCCGAGGGTCAGCATTCGATGAACTCCAACTAAGTGTGGCCAGCTTAACTGCGTCTCCGGTCTGTCGTACAGGCCGCGTTTAGTCGCATACTGCGCAGCCAGAAATTCAACCGCTTTACGGAAATCCCCTGCATGAAACGTACGCCCCATCTGCTTGCGATCCAGTCTCATGTGGTCTTTGGCCACGCCGGAAACAGCGCCGCCGTGTTCCCCATGCAACGGGTCGGGGTGAACGTGTGGCCGCTCAATACCGTGCAGTTCTCCAACCACACTCAGTATGGTCAGTGGGCGGGAGAAGTGTTGGCGCCGCAGCAAATTCCTGCGCTGGTGGAAGGCATCGCGGCGATTGGTGAGCTGGGCAACTGTGATGCGGTGCTGTCCGGCTACCTGGGCAGCGCGGCCCAGGGGCGGGCGATCCTTACCGGCGTGGCGCGAATCAAGGCGATCAACCCCAAGGCCCTGTACCTGTGCGACCCGGTGATGGGCCATCCGGAAAAAGGCTGCATCGTGCCCCAGGAGGTCAGCGACTTTCTCCTGGACGAAGCGGCGGCGATGGCCGACTTCCTGTGCCCCAACCAGTTGGAGCTGGACAGCTTTGCCGGGCGCAAGCCGCAGTCGCTGTTCGATTGCCTGGGCATGGCCCGTGCGTTGCTGGCTCGGGGGCCGAAAGCGGTGTTGGTCAAGCACCTGGATTATCCCGGCAAGCTGCCGGACGGTTTCGAGATGCTGCTGGTGACGGCCGAAGGCAGCTGGCACCTGCGCCGGCCGTTGCTGGCGTTCCCGCGTCAGCCGGTGGGCGTGGGTGACCTGACGTCGGGCCTGTTCCTGGCGCGGGTGTTGCTGGGCGACAGCCTGGTGGCGGCCTTTGAGTTCACCGCTGCAGCGGTGCACGAAGTGCTGCTGGAAACCCAGGCGTGCGCCAGCTATGAGCTGGAACTGGTGCGCGCCCAGGACCGGATTGCCCATCCGCGAGTTCGCTTCGAGGCAACCCCCATAGGGCTTTAAGGCCCGTCGGCCTTGATTTCCTGATAGCGCTTTTCCAGCTCCTGGCGAATCTGCCGGCGTTGCTGGGCCTGCACAAACCGGCGCTTGTCTTCGCTGTTCTGCGGTTGCAGCGGTGGCACGGCGGCCGGTTTGCGCTGGTCATCCACCGCGACCATGGTGAAGAAGCAGCTATTGGTATGGCGCACCGAACGCTCGCGGATGTTCTCGGTGACCACCTTGATCCCCACTTCCATCGACGTGTTGCCGGTGTAGTTGACCGAAGCCAGGAAGGTCACCAGCTCGCCGACATGGATCGGCTCGCGAAAAATCACCTGGTCCACCGACAACGTCACCACATAGCGGCCGGCATAACGGCTGGCGCAGGCGTAGGCCACTTCGTCGAGGTACTTGAGCAGCGTGCCGCCGTGCACATTGCCTGAGAAGTTGGCCATGTCAGGGGTCATCAATACTGTCATCGACAGCTGGGCGTTTCCGGGTTCCATAGCACACTCACGGGTTGTAGGCATTGGGTGGGGAGGCACCTCTGCGGGTGCTGGAATCTTTGCAGAGCCATTCATAACGGGACGCTGGGCCCCGGCTTGCCGTCACGCCCGGGGCGATCTGTTTCCATATATTGCACCGGCTTTCTGTCGCAAGTCGCGGTGTTACCCTTCAAAAGCCCGCCTCAAGGGCAATTCTTACGATCAAGGCTGACTTTTCTTTCCGTTCATTGCGACCTTTCGGGGTGAATGCGTGGAAATGGGAAAAGCGCCAGTACCCCTCAAGGAGCCCCTCGCCATGCACGCCATCAGCTTTATCCAGGACCTGGCCGTGATCATGCTCGTGGCCGGGGTGGTGACGATCCTGTTCCATCGGCTCAAGCAGCCAGTGGTGTTGGGGTATATCGTCGCCGGCTTCATCATCGGCCCGCACACCCCACCGTTCGGCCTGATCCACGATGAAGACACCATCAAGACCCTGGCCGAGCTTGGGGTGATTTTCCTGATGTTCTGCCTGGGCCTCGAATTCAGCCTGCGCAAGCTGTTCAAGGTCGGCGCCACTGCGTTTATCGCGGCGTTCCTTGAGATCATCCTGATGATCTGGATCGGCTACGAAATCGGCCGCTGGTTCGACTGGAACACCATGGACTCACTGTTCCTGGGCGCTATCCTGGCGATTTCCTCGACCACCATCATCGTCAAGGCCCTCAATGACCTGAAGATGAAAAACCAGCGCTTTGCCCAGCTGATTTTCGGTGTGCTGATCGTTGAGGACATCCTCGGTATCGGCATCATCGCCTTGCTGTCGAGCATCGCCGTCAGCGGTACGGTCAGCTCCGGCGAAGTGTTCTCCACGGTCGGCAAACTCTCATTGTTCATGATCGTTGCGCTGGTGATCGGGATTTTGCTGGTGCCGCGCCTGCTTGAGTACGTGGCCAAATTCGAAAGCAACGAGATGCTGTTGATCACCGTGCTTGGCCTGTGCTTCGGCTTCTGCCTGCTGGTGGTCAAGCTGGAATACAGCATGGTGCTGGGGGCATTCCTGATCGGCGCGATCATGGCCGAATCCCGGCAACTGTTGAAGATTGAGCGCCTGATCGAACCGGTTCGCGACATGTTCAGCGCGATCTTCTTTGTCGCCATCGGCTTGATGATTGATCCGCAGATTCTGCTGCAATACGCCTGGCCGATCGCGGTGATTACCGTGGCCGTGGTGCTGGGCAAGATGTTGTCCTGTGGCTTGGGGGCATTCATCGCTGGCAACGATGGCCGCACCTCGCTGCGGGTGGGGATGGGCCTGTCACAGATTGGCGAATTTTCATTCATCATCGCCGCGCTGGGGATGACGTTGCAGGTCACCAGCGATTTCCTGTATCCGGTGGCGGTAGCGGTTTCTGCGATCACCACTCTGCTTACCCCGTATCTGATTCGTGGCGCTGACCCGCTGTCGCTGAAGATAGCGGCTGTGATGCCCAAGCGCATGAGCCGGGTGTTCGGGATGTATGGCGAGTGGCTGCGCAGCATTCAGCCCCAGGGCGAGGGTGCGATGCTGGCGTCGATGATCCGCAAGATCATTTTGCAGGTGGGTGTGAATCTGGCGTTGGTGGTGGCGATCTTCTTTGCCGGCAGCTTTTTTGCGGCGCGCATTGGCAGTTATGTGGAAGGCTGGATCAGCGATCCGAGCTGGCAGAAAGCATTGATCTGGGGTGGGGCATTGCTGCTGTCGCTGCCGTTTTTGATTGCGGCGTACCGCAAGCTCAAGGCGCTTTCGATGCTGTTGGCGGAGATGAGCGTGAAGCCGGAAATGGCTGGGCGCCACACTCAGCGAGTGCGCCGGGTGATCGCCGAAGTGATCCCGATTCTTTCGCTGTTGGTGATTTTCCTGCTATTGGCAGCCTTGTCGGCCAGTATCCTGCCGACCAACAAGTTGCTGGTACTGATCGCCGTGGTAGCGGCCGCCGTGGCCGCCGTGCTGTGGCGCTGGTTCATCCGCGTGCATACGCGGATGCAGGTCGCCTTGCTGGAGACCCTGGATAACCACAAGGACACGTTGTAGGAGCGAGCTTGCTCGCGAAGGTCGTTAACGATAACGCGGGAAACCTGACACCCAGTGGTGATCTCAGGTTTCTCGCGAGCAAGCTCGCTCCTACAGGGGTCTCAGCTTTCCAGCCAGACGTCCCGCGCCCAGTGCCATACCGATTCCCAGGTTTCTTCAGTGACGAGTTCTTCTTCGCCGGACCACAGCACCACGGTGCCGTCTTCTTCGACGCAGTAGTAGTCGTCGCCGTCCTGGCAGATCGGGATCATGCTGCGGTCAACGCCGGCATCCCAGGCGTTGGCGGCAACGTCCGGCAGGTAGGTGTGGGACTGTGGGTCGGTGACGGTCACCGGCTCCAGGCTGCCGTAGACCACGTCGCTGACGGTCAGCAGGAATTCACGGAAGACGAACGGGATATCGATGAACAGTTGTTCCTCGATTTCCACCAGTTGGTCTTCGTCAGGCAGCTCCAGAGGAACCGGTACCGGTTCGTTGGCTTCACGCAATTGTTCGATAACTTCTTCCACGGCCGGGATCCTCTTGCTAGATGGCGCGGTTAATAGGGGCGTTTTATACAGTAGCTCGCTATAAGTGCAACCGTGAAATAGAAAACCCCGGACAAGTCCGGGGTTTTTGTTACAGCGCACTCAAAGCGTGCAGGGATCAGCCGTTCTGGCGGATACCAGCGACCAGCCAAGGCTGGTTTTCGCCCTGTGGACGTTCCATGTTCCAGCTTTCGCTGAACACTTCGCCCTGGTCGAAACGCGAGGTCTTCGACACGCCGCTGAAGGTCAGGGTGGCGATGGTCTTGTCGGCGCGGTCATCCACACCTTCGAGCTGCACTTTCAGGTCTTCGATGTAGGTCGACTGGAAGCCGTCGCCCAAGTCAGCACGTTCGCGCTTGAGGAACTCCAGCAATTGCGGGGTCACGAACTCGGCGATCTTGTCCATTTCGTTGGCGTCCCAGTGTTGCTGCAGCGCCTGGAAGTGGCCACGAGCGGCTTCGACGAAACGCTCTTCGTTGAACCAGGCTGGCGCATTGATCACCGGACGAGCGGCAGGTGCGGCCGAACCCCCAAAGATCGAACCCATTGCAGCAGGCTTCTGTTCGAACACTTCACGCTGCATCGGCGCGCCGGCCGGAGACATGTGCTCCTGCTGCTTGCGGCGACGGGCGGCGATAAAGCGGAAGATCAGGAAGGCGATGACCGCCATGATCAGGATGTCGAAGATCTGCATGCCCTGGAAGCCGCCGCCCATGAACATGGAGGCGAGCAGGCCACCGGCTGCGATACCGGCCAGAGGGCCCAACCAGCGCGAAGCACCGCCAGCCTTGGCAGCGGCGCCTGCTGCACCGGCAGCACCAGCGGTCGCAGCTGCGCCGCCCATGCCGCCGCCGGCAGGGGCCATTTGGCTGGTCTGGTGGCTCGGCGCCGAACCCATGGATTTGCCGCCACCGAAGCGCTTGGCGTTGGCGTCGAGGCTCATTGTCAGGCCGATGCACAACGCCATGGCGATGCTAAGAAAACGTTTCATAAAGGGAATTCCCATTTGTGGATTGCACGCGCGCCATGTTGCACAGGTGTGTTGGCAGTGGCCAGCGGCATAATGTTTCGGGCTTTTGCGTAGGGCCAATACCGAATCGTCTGTAGGACTTAGTACAGATATTGGCCCCACCGTTGCCAAATACAAGGGCGGGCCAACATCCTTCATGTTCTGCAGTTGTTTCAGATTGCTTCGAGCTTGGCGTAGCCCATCATCAGCCACTTGCTGCCTTCGGCGAAGTTCACCTGCACCCGGGCCTGGGCACCGGCGCCTTCGAAGTTGAGGATAACGCCTTCGCCGAAGACCGCATGCTTGACCTGCTGGCCAAGGCTGAACGGCGTTTCGGGAATTTCAGAACCGGCAAACATGCTGCTGGAGTTCTGCTGCTGGCCGCCGCCGAACGGTCGGCTGACGCTGTTGGAGAGGCGCACTTCCTGAATCAGTCCTTTCGGCACTTCACGTACGAAGCGCGACACCTTGTTGTAGGTCTCACTGCCGTACAGGCGCCGGGTTTCGGCGTAGGTCATCACCAGGTTCTGCATGGCCCGGGTGATGCCCACATAGGCCAGGCGGCGTTCCTCTTCCAGGCGGCCGGGCTCTTCCAGGCTCATCTTGTGGGGGAACAGGCCTTCTTCCATGCCCACCAGGAACACGTACGGGAACTCCAGGCCCTTGGCGCTGTGCAAGGTCATCAGCTGGATGCTGTCTTCATGCTCGTCAGCCTGGGTGTCGCCGGCTTCCAGCGAAGCGTGGCCGAGGAATGCCGCCAGTGGCGTCAGGTCTTCGTCTTCTTCGTTGTTTTCGAACGCGCGGGCGGCGCTGACCAGTTCCTCAAGGTTTTCTACCCGGGCCTGGCCTTTCTCGCCTTTTTCCGCTTCGTGGTAGGCGATCAAGCCGGACTGCTCGATCACGGTCTGGGTCATCAGGTGCAGGGGCATTTCCATGCACTTGGCGGCCAGGTTCTCGATCAGCTCGACAAACACGCTCAAGGCACCGGCAGCACGGCCGGTCAGGCCCTTGTTGGCGATCAGCAGGCGCATGGCTTCCCACATCGACACATCGCTGTGGCGTGCATGGTCGCGAATCGCTTCGACAGTCTTCTCGCCAATGCCGCGGGCCGGGATATTGATCACCCGCTCCAGCGCCGCATCGTTGCCGCGACCTTCGAGCAAGCGCAGGTAGGCCATGGCGTTCTTGATTTCAGCACGTTCGAAGAAGCGCTGGCCGCCATAGATACGGTACGGAATGCGCTCGCGCAGCAAGGCCTCTTCCAGCACCCGTGATTGGGCGTTGGAACGATAAAGAATCGCGATATCGCTGCGGGCCAGGCCGGTTTTCAGGGCGCTTTCGATGGTTTCCACCACGTAGCGCGCTTCATCGTGCTCGTTGAAGGCGGCGTACAGGTTGATCGCCTCGCCTTCGCCGCCGTCGGTCCACAACTCTTTGCCCAGGCGCCCGGTGTTGTTGGCGATCAAGGCGTTGGCGGCCTTGAGAATCCCGGCCGTGGAGCGGTAGTTCTGCTCCAGGCGGATGGTTTCGGCGTCCGGGAAGTCGTCGCTGTACTGGTAGATGTTCTCGATTTTCGCGCCGCGCCAGCCGTAGATCGACTGATCGTCGTCGCCCACCACCATCAGGCTGTCGCCGCCCTTGGCCAGCAAGCGCAACCAGGCGTACTGCACGGCGTTGGTGTCCTGGAACTCGTCCACCAGGATGTGCCGGAAGCGTTTCTGGTAGTGCGCCAGCAAGCCCGGGTTGTCGCGCCACAGGTCGAGGGCGCGCAGCAGCAGTTCGGAGAAGTCGATGACGCCGGCGCGCTGGCAGGCCACTTCGTAGGCTTCATAAATGCTGCGCATGGTCGCCAGGAACAGGTCGCCGCTGGCCTGGATATGTTGCGGGCGCAGGCCTTCATCTTTCTGGCCGTTGATAAACCACTGGGCCTGACGGACCGGCCAGCGTTGCTCATCCAAGCCCAACTCGCGGATCACCCGCTTGACCAGGCGTTGCTGGTCGTCGCTGTCGAGAATCTGGAAGGTCTGGGCGAGGCCGGCCTCCTGCCAATGGGCCCGCAACAAGCGGTGCGCCAGGCCGTGGAAGGTGCCCACCCACATGCCGGCCGGGCTGATGCCCATCAACTGCTCGATGCGATGGCGCATCTCGGCAGCGGCCTTGTTGGTGAAGGTCACCGACAGGATGGAGTGAGGTGAGGCGTTCTCGACCTGGATCAACCAGGCGATACGGTGCACCAGCACTCGGGTTTTACCGGAGCCAGCACCGGCCAGGACCAACTGACGGCCAACGGGGGCTGCTACGGCCTGGCGTTGGGCATCGTTGAGGGAGTTCAGCAAAAGGGAGAGATCATCGCGCATCGGCGCATTCTAGGGTGCCCGGGGGAGTCGGGCAAATCCCAATGCCGGATGGTCGCGGGAAAATTTCAGGGACTACACTGGATAAGGCAACAATCTATTCACGGTGATGACCGGTCGGTCATCGCCCACAGCCCGCGCCCTGTCTCACTCAAGCTGTCTGGCTCCAAGGTTTGCGCCTGATTGTCGCGCTGTTTTTATGACGCGGAGCAGTTTGGCCCGAGCGTTTGCTTGTGTATGCTCCGTCGACGTTTCGGGCTCACCATTATAAGAACATTGCCTATGACCCTTAGCACTGACCTGGCTGGCCCCTCGGTGGCGCCGGCGCAGGTTATCCGCAAACATTACGCCATGGAGATGGCGGTCGAGCGCACGCGCCTGCTGTACCAAGGCTCCCTGCTGCCTACCTTATTAATGCTGGTGAACGGACTGGTCTGCGCCTGGTTGCTCTGGAGCCCGCAGCGCTATCTGCTGGACAGCATTTGGCTGGTGTGGCTGCTGGCGCTGGTGGCCCTGCGGGTGATTCAGGTGGCGGCGTTCGAGTCCGCTATGCCGAGCCGCCAGGCACAGCCGATCTGGCGCCGCATGTTCATGCTGGGCTCGGCCGTCAGCGGCCTGACGCTGGCCAGTGCTGCCATCGCCCTGGTGCCGGTGGACAGCTTCGCGCAGCAGGCCTGGGTGTTCGGCTTGCTCGGCGCGGCGACCTTGTCCGCCAGTGTGGCCTACGCCGTCAGCCTGCCAGCATTCCTGTCGTTTGCCTTGCCCTGCCTGGTGCCGGCGATTATCTATCTGTTCTGGAGCGGTGACCCGCAGCAGCAAGGCTGGGGTTGCCTGGGCCTGATTTTGCTGGCGTCTTTAAGCCTGGTGGCGTGGCAGGTCAATCGCTTGATTCAACGCGGGCTGCTCAGGCGCTTCCAGAACCAGGCGTTGATCGAGCATCTGCAGCAAGCGCAGCAGCGCAGCGAGCAGCTGAATCAGGAACTGGTGCGTGAAGTGGAGCAACGACGCCAGGTCGAGCAAGAGCTGCGTGAGGCGCAGATCGGCCTGCAGCAGCGTGTCGATCAGCGTAGCCAGGAACTGGATGTCGCCAGCCTGGCCCTGAGCAAAAGCGAGGCGCGCCTGGCGATGGCATTGCAGGCCAGCGAACTGGGCCTGTGGGACTGGAACCTGCAAACCGACGAGGTCCACCACACCCAACTCAAGGAACTGTTCGGCCTGGAGCCGGAATACGTCACAGCGATGCTCAGCCATCTCAAGCCGCGGCTGCACCCGGACGATTTGCCGCTGCTCAAGCGTGCGCTGGTGGAACACCTGAAAGGCCGCAGCGAGGATTATCTGGTGGAATACCGGGTGCGCCATGGCGATGGCCATTGGGTGTGGATTCAGGACCGTGGCCGCGCCGTGGAGCGCTCGCCCAGTGGACGCGTCACACGGATGCTCGGCACCCGCCGCGACATCAGCGCCGGCAAGGTCCTGGAAGAACAGCAGCGCCTGGCATCGACGGTGTTCGAGGCGGCCAGCGAAGGCATCGTGATCCTGAACCCAGACTATGTGCTGGTTGCGGTCAACCAGGCGTTCAGCCGCGTCACCGGCTTCGATATTGATGACATGATCGGCCGCAATGTCGTCGAACTGCCCAGCAGCCGCGACGCACGTCGCCATTTCCCGGTGATCCGCCAGGCGCTGCTCAGCCACGGTACCTGGCAGGGCGAGCTGGTGGAAACCCGCAAGAATGGCGAACTCTACCCACAATGGCTGCAACTCAATGTAGTGCGGGATATTCGGGGAAATGTCAGCCACATCGTCGGCTTCTTCGCCGATCTGTCCGCGCGGCGCGAATCCGAGGAGCGCATGCGCTACCTCACGCATTACGACGAATTGACCGGGTTGGCCAACCGTTCGCTATTCCGCGAACGGCTGCGCGAAGCCCATCAACGGGTGCGCCAAGGCGGCCGCAGCCTGGCCTTGCTGCATATCAACCTGGATCGTTTCAAGCTGCTCAACGACAGCCTCGGGCATGAAGTGGCCGACCAGTTATTGCAGAAAATGGCTCGCCGCTTGATCAACGCCTTGCCCGAAGCCGACACCATTGCGCGGCTCTCTGGCGATGAATTCGCCGTGCTGTTCGATGCGTACGGCAACCTGTCGAGCCTGGCGCGGGTGGCCACGCGGTTGCTGGCCAAGTTGCGGGTGCCGGTGACGGTGGAAGGGCATGAACTGGTGGTCAGCGCTTCAATGGGCGTCAGCCTGTTGCCCGACAATGCGCGGGAAATATCCGCGCTGGTCAGCCAGTCGAACATGGCGATGCAGCACGCCAAGCATTTGGGCGGGAATAATTTCCAGTTCTACACCGACAGCCTGCAGGCCAGCACCCTAGAGCGTTTGCAGCTGGAAAACCAGCTGCGCAAGGCGATTGATGAGCGCCAACTCACCGTGTTCTACCAACCCAAGCTGTGCCTGGCCAGCGGCAAGCTGAATGCCGCCGAGGCGTTGATTCGCTGGGAGCATCCGCAGTGGGGCATGGTGCCGCCGGGGGACTTTATCGGGCTGGCCGAAGAAACCGGATTGATCGTACCGCTCGGGGAGTTCGTGTTGCGCCAGGCCTGCTGGCAAGCCTGTGAGTGGCAGCGCCAGGGGCTGGAACCGATCCGGGTGTCGGTCAATCTGTCGGTGCATCAGTTGCGCCAGGGCAAGCTGGTCAGTCTGGTGCGTCAGGTGCTGGAAGAAACCGGGCTTGATCCGCAGTACCTGGAGCTGGAGCTGACCGAAAGCCAACTGCTCGACAGTGTCGAGCACATCATTTCCACCTTCCAGCAACTGCGCGACTTGGGTGTGAAACTGGCGATTGATGATTTCGGCACCGGCTACTCGTCCCTCAGTTACCTCAAGCGCATCCCTGTGGATTACGTGAAGATCGACCAGACCTTCATCCGCGGCCTAGGGCAGGGCCGCGAAGATGCCTCGATCACCCGTGCAATCATCGCCATGGCCCACGGGCTGTCGCTCAAGGTGGTGGCCGAGGGCGTGGAAGATCAGCAGCAGCTGGATTTCCTGCGGGCCGAGCAATGCGATGAAGTGCAGGGCTATTTGATCAGTCGGCCAGTGGAAGCGGACGGTCTGGCGGATTTGTTACGAAAAAATGCCGATTTTCCGTAGTTAAGCCCAAGCCGCACGCGGGGCTACATCGAGCCTGCCCGCTGTTTCAGCGGGCAGCAGCGTGATTAAGTGATGCATCGAGCGGGCAAATCGGTAATTCTTGTAGTATAACTACAAGCTTGCTACATCCCTGGCGTCTGCCAATAACAAGAGTCCAGCCCTTTGAACCTGTTGCAACATATCGCCCAGTCGCGCCACCTGTTACGCAAATCGGAACTCAAGGTTGCCGATCACGTGCTGCTTGACCCTGCGGCTGTGATGCACAGTTCCATGGCTGACCTGGCCCACAGCGTGGGCATCAGCGAGCCGACCATTGTGCGCTTCTGCCGCGCCATCGGTTGCTCCGGGTTCCAGGACTTGAAGCTCAAGCTGGCCCAGAGCCTCGCCGCCGGTGCGAGCTTCGGGCAGTTCGCGATTCACGAAGACGACTCCGTCGCCGACTACAGCCTGAAAATCTTCGACACCACCCTGCATACCCTGATGGAAGTGCGGGAAAAGCTCGACCCGGTGGAACTGCAAAAAGCCGTGACCGCCATGTCCCAGGCCCAGCGCGTGGAGTTCTATGGTTTCGGCGCGTCCGGTGCGGTGGCGGCGGATGCCCAGCACAAGTTCTTCCGTTTGCTGCTGACTGCAGCGGCCTACAGCGACCCGCACATGCAGGCGATGTCGGCGGTGACGCTGAAGCCTACCGACGTGGCGATCTGCATTTCCCAGTCCGGCCGCTCCAAGGATCTGCTGATCACCGCCAACCTGGTGCGTGAAAGCGGCGCGACCCTGATTACCCTGTGCCCCAGCCAGACGCCTTTGGCGGAGCTGTCGACCGTCAACCTGGCGATCGATGTGCACGAAGACACTGAAATCTACACGCCATTGACCTCGCGTATCGCCCACCTGGTGGTGATCGACGTGCTGGCGATGGGCGTGGCCATGGCGCGCGGCCCGAGCCTGGTCAACCACCTCAAGAGCGTGAAGCGCAGCTTGCGCAGCCTTCGGTTGTCGCCCAAATCCGTAAAAGCCCTCGACGACTGATAGTTTGTACGCGGACCAACTGTGGGAGATTCTATGGTTTAGGGGAAGCCCCCAAAACCGCTTTCGACTGGTATTCACTTTGGTTTTTCATGAGGGAGAACGCGATACGCGCTAGCTTGCGAGCGATGATAACCAAGGCCTGAGTCGTTTTCAGGCCTCTGCCCAGATAGCCTTGATAGAGCGGTTTCCAAGCGTTTGACTTGATACCTGCTGACGCCGCGTTATGCAGCAACCGACGGATCTCCGAGTCCCCCTTTTTACTCAGTGATCGACGTCCGCTCATTTGCCCCGAGTCAGACACCCTCAAGTCCATTCCTAGGAACGCGATATAGGCATCGGCACTTTCAAACTCGCCTCGTTGAAACGCCATCGTCAGTGCTACCGCAGTGAGAAAACCAATCCCCTCAACGGCCTGGCAGCGTTTGATCTGATGCAACAGACCTGCCTCAGTGACGGCATCTAATATCCGTTTTTCAATAAGCCCTTCGTGTCTCGCAAGGCAGGCTGAGACACTTTTTGATGAGGCCTTAAGTAGTGGCTCACCTGCCCAGCTTTGGTTAAGGCCAACTCGCATCTTCACCAACGCTGCCCGTCGGCGAAGCAAGCTTTGAAGCTTGGTATAGACCTTCGGCGGCGGGTTCCAGGCACGTAAATCAGCCTGCTCATTTTTCAAATAACGGGCCAGTAAACGCGCATCGCTGGCGTCTGTTTTCGCCCGCCCACCCGTGCTTTTGCGGTAGTGATTAAGACGGTAGCCATCAATCACGTAAACCATATGGCCCATCCCATGAGCCAAGTTGACCGTATCCAGGTGATAGATATTGGTCGCTTCGATCGCGATGCCACTGCCCTCGGGCAGAGATTTGAGCCACGCCTTCAGCTCGGTTTTGTTGTTCGGCACAATCTTCAATTCGTCTGTTTCAAAGTGACAGGCCACGACTTCAGCCTTAGCGACATCCACGCCGATGATTGATTGCAAGACAGTCATTGCCATGAAAAACGCTCCGGGTTAGGGTTTATGGGCTTGTCGGGGCTTCACCGTTGCGCTGGCTTGCTTCTATCGTCGGTCATGGCCGATGCATTCCTTATCGGCGCTTTGGTGAAGGGGTGGGGCGAAGTCTCCCACGGTCTGTACTGGCTAGAGTCAGATGCTGGCTTTTAGTCCCACCACCCCTACAAGTCTAACCATACAAGCTGGCTTGCCTGCGATGGCATCGCCTCCGTCTGACAGATACACCGAGTCGCCTGCATCGCAGGCAAGCCAGCTCCCACATTGATCGGGTTTGCAAAGAGATATGTCATTGCTTTCCTGGGCAAAAAAAAGAGACCCGAAGGTCTCTTTTTTCACACGGGCTGCACCTTACAGGCTGGAAATCCGCGCATGTTGCTCGGCCAGCTTGCCCAAAGCCTGTTCAGCTTCGGCCAATTTGGCGCGTTCTTTCTCGATGACTTCAGCCGGAGCCTTGTCGACGAACGCCGCGTTGGACAGCTTGCCGCCCACCCGCTGCACTTCGCCTTGCAGACGCAGGATTTCCTTATCCAGGCGCGCCAGTTCGGCACCTTTGTCGATCAGGCCGGCCATCGGCACCAGCACTTCCATCTCGCCAACCAGTGCGGTGGCGGACAGCGGCGCTTCGGCGCCGGCGGCCAATACGGTGATCGACTCCAGCTTCGCCAGCTTCTTGAGCAGCGCGTCGTTCTCGGTGAGGCGACGCTGATCTTCGGCGCTGGCGTTCTTCACGTACACGGCCAGTGGCTTGCCCGGGCCGATGTTCATCTCGGCGCGAATGTTGCGCGTGCCCATCATCAGGGTCTTGAGCCATTCGATGTCGCTTTCGGCCGCCTCATCAATGCGGGCTTCGTTGGCCACCGGCCAAGGTTGCAGCATGATGGTCTTGCCGTCTTTGCCGGCCAGCGGCGCGAGGCGCTGCCAGATTTCTTCGGTGATGAACGGCATGAACGGATGCGCCAGGCGCAACGCCACTTCCAGCACGCGCACCAGGGTGTGACGGGTGCCGCGCTGACGTTCGATCGGCGAGTTCTCGTCCCACAGCACGGGCTTGGACAATTCCAGGTACCAGTCGCAATACTGGTTCCAGATGAACTCGTACAAGGCCTGCGCCGCCAGGTCGAAGCGGAACTGGTCGAGTTGACGGGTCACTTCGGCTTCGGTGCGCTGCAGCTGGGAGATGATCCAGCGGTCCGCCAGGGACAGCTCGATGGCCTCGCCGTTCTGGCCGCAGTCTTCGCCTTTATCCAGCACGTAGCGCGCGGCGTTCCAGATCTTGTTGCAGAAGTTGCGATAGCCTTCGACGCGGCCCATGTCGAACTTGATGTCGCGACCTGTCGACGCCAGCGAGCAGAAGGTGAAGCGCATGGCATCGGTGCCGTAGCTGGCGATACCTTCCGGGAATTCTTCGCGGGTCTGCTTTTCGATCTTTTTCAGCAGTTTTGGCGTGGGTTGCATCAGGCCGGTAGTGCGTTTCTGCACCAGGGTTTCCAGGTCGATGCCGTCGATGATGTCCAGTGGGTCCAGGACGTTGCCCTTGGACTTGGACATCTTCTGGCCCTGGCCATCACGCACCAGGCCGTGGACGTACACGGTCTTGAACGGTACCTGCGGCGTGCCGTCTTCGTTTTTCACCAAGTGCATGGTGAGCATGATCATCCGGGCAACCCAGAAGAAAATGATGTCGAAGCCGGTGACCAGCACGTCGGTGGAGTGGAATTTCTTCAGGAACTCGGTCTGCTGTGGCCAGCCGAGGGTGGAGAAGGTCCACAGGCCCGAGCTGAACCAGGTGTCCAGTACGTCGTTGTCCTGTTGCAGCGTCACGTCCGTGCTGAGGTTGTGCTTGGCACGTACTTCGGCTTCGTCGCGGCCAACGTAGACCTTGCCCGACTCGTCGTACCAGGCCGGAATCCGGTGGCCCCACCACAGCTGGCGGCTGATGCACCAATCCTGGATGTCACGCATCCACGAGAAGTACATGTTTTCGTACTGCTTAGGCACGAACGCGATACGACCGTCTTCCACGGCAGCAATCGCCGGCTCGGCCAGCGGCTTGGTAGACACGTACCACTGGTCGGTCAGCCAAGGCTCGATGACGGTGCCGGAGCGGTCGCCTTTCGGCACCTTCAGGGCGTGGTCATCAACGCTGACCAGCAGGCCGGCAGCGTCGAAGGCTGCAACAATTTGCTTGCGCGCTTCAAAACGGTCGAGGCCGGCGTATTCAGCCGGGATCTTGCCGTCGATGCTCTCGTTCAGCGTGCCGTCGAGGTTGAATACCTGGCAGGCCGGCAGAACAGCGGCGTTTTTGTCGAAAATGTTCAGCAGCGGCAGGTTGTGGCGCTTGCCGACTTCGTAGTCGTTGAAATCGTGGGCCGGGGTGATTTTCACGCAGCCGGTGCCGAATTCAGGGTCGCAGTAGTCGTCCGCGATGATCGGGATGCGACGGCCAACCAGCGGCAGCTCAACGAACTTGCCGATCAGCGCCTGGTAGCGTTCGTCGTTCGGGTTAACCGCGACGGCGGCGTCGCCAAGCATGGTTTCCGGACGAGTGGTGGCGACGATCAGGTAGTCGTTGCCTTCGGCGGTCTTGGCGCCGTCAGCCAGCGGGTACTTGAGGTTCCATAGGAAACCTTTCTCGTCGTGGTTTTCCACTTCAAGGTCGGAAATCGCCGTGTGCAGCTTGGTGTCCCAGTTGACCAGGCGCTTGCCGCGATAGATCAGGCCGTCTTCGTGCAGGCGCACAAAGGCTTCCTTCACGGCTTCCGACAGGCCGTCGTCCATGGTGAAGCGCTCGCGGCTCCAGTCGACGGACGAACCCAGGCGACGGATCTGACGGCTGATGTTGCCGCCGGACTGATCCTTCCATTCCCAGATTTTATCCAGGAATTTTTCGCGACCCAGGTCGTGACGGTTCTGGCCGGTGGCTTCCAGTTGGCGTTCCACCAACATCTGGGTGGCGATGCCGGCGTGGTCGGTACCTGGCTGCCACAGGGTGTTGCGACCCTGCATGCGGCGGAAACGAATCAGGGCATCCATGATCGCGTTGTTGAAGCCATGGCCCATGTGCAGGCTGCCCGTGACGTTCGGTGGCGGAATCATGATGGTGTAGGCATCGCCCGCGCCTTGCGGAGCGAAATAATTCTCGGACTCCCAGGTCTGGTACCAGGAAGTTTCAATAGCGTGCGGCTGGTAGGTCTTATCCATGCGCGGCGGGACCCTAGTTGGCATTAATTCAGGAAAGCCGACAAGTATAACGGGGGATAGGGGAGAGGGGTAGGAGCGAGCTTGCTCACGAAAAACCTGAGGGCGGCGCGTTCATTCAGGATGCACGCGTTATCGTTCACGCCCTTCGCGAGCAAGCCCGCTCCCACACGGGATATGTGTCAGCCCTAGTTCTGGTACTGGCTCAACAACCGCTCCATGCGCGCATCCAGTCGGCGCTTGATCTCGGTTTCGATATGCGGGGCAAAATCGTCGATCACGTCTTGCATGATCAGTTGCGCAGCGGCGCGCAATTCGTTGTCCAGGTGCAGCAACAGGGCGTCGGGCGCTTTCTCTGCGGCAGGCACGGCAACTGCCGGCGCGGGTGCGGTTTGCTCTGCGGGCGTTTCGACAGGTTCCGGCGCAACAGGCTTGCCGCCGACCATATCGAACAGCAAAGGAATTTGTACGTCACCGTTGACCGCATCGGTCAGCAGCGGCGGTTGCAGGTCATCATCACCGAGCAGCTTGCGGATCGACTCAAGGTCATCCAGCAGGTGGTCAGAGTCTTTTAGCGGGTTTGGAGTGTCCATCATGTGCTCAAAGTCGTTGTAGCCGGTGATCTTGCAGAGAATAGCCCTGTTCGCGGTAGAAACGGAAACTCTCCCGCGCGGCCTGACGAATAGCCGGGTCTTCCACCACCACTTCCGCCACGCGGGCAAAACCTTTGGCGAAGGCCGGTACTTTCAGGTCGAGGTTGACCAGCAGGTCTGTGTGATCGCCACAGCTATCGCCCAAACCCAGCACCACCAGGCCTTCCGGCTCTGATTCGGCAGGGCCGTGTGGTACGAAGCTTTCGCCCTTGAAGCGCCACAGGCGGGCGTCGAGGTCGTCACGCTGGGCGGCATCGCTGCAATGCAGGTAGATACGGTGGCCCATGCGCCAGGCTTTTTCGGTGAGCTTGCAGGCAAAGTCCAGGCGCGCGGAAGGATCGGCGCTGGGCAATATATAGAAGTCGACTTGGGTCATTGCGGTTCCTGAGCCCGGGGTGGCGTTGCGGCCGTCCCGGGGTTTGTAGGAACGAGCTTGCTCGCGAAAAACCTGAGAACGACGCGTTCATCCAGAATGAGCGCGTTATCGTTAACGACCTTCGCGAACAAGCTCGCTCCTACAGGGTTAGGCCTTGGCGCGGTCCAGCAGGTACTGGGTCAGCAATGGAACCGGACGGCCAGTGGCGCCCTTGTCCTTGCCGCCGCTGGTCCAGGCAGTGCCGGCGATGTCCAGGTGCGCCCAGTTGAAGTTCTTGGCGAAGCGCGACAGGAAGCAGGCTGCGGTGATGGTGCCGGCTTTCGGGCCGCCAATGTTGGCGATGTCGGCGAACGGGCTGTCCAGCTGTTCCTGATACTCATCGAACAGCGGCAGTTGCCAGGCACGGTCGTCCGCAGCCTGGCCGGCGCTGAGCAGTTGGCCGATCAGTTCATCGTTGTTGCCCAGCAGGCCGGATGTGTGGGCGCCCAGGGCAACCACGCAGGCCCCGGTCAGGGTGGCGATGTCGATCACGGCTTGCGGCTTGAAGCGTTCGGCGTAGGTCAGGGCGTCGCACAGCACCAGGCGGCCTTCGGCGTCGGTGTTGAGGATTTCCACGGTCTGGCCGCTGAGGGTGGTAACGATGTCGCCCGGACGCGCCGCGCCGCCGCTCGGCATGTTCTCGGCGCAGGCCAGGATGCACACCAGGTTGATCGGCAGCTTCAGTTCCAGCACGGCCCGCAGGGTACCGAACACGCTGGCGGCGCCGCCCATGTCGTACTTCATCTCGTCCATGCCCAGGCCCGGCTTGAGGCTGATGCCGCCGGTGTCGAAGGTGATGCCTTTGCCGACCAGGGCGTATGGCTTCTCGGACTTCTTGCCGCCGTTGTATTGCATCACGATCAGGCGTGGCGGCTGGTCGCTGCCCTGGCCCACGGCATAGAACGAGCCCATGCCGAGTTCCTTGATCTTCTTCTCGTCCAGGACTTCGACTTTCAGGCCCTTGAATTCTTTACCCAGCGCCTTGGCTTGCTCGCCCAGGTAGGTTGGGTGGCAGATATTCGGTGGCAGGTTGCCCAAATCACGGGTGAAGGCCATGCCGCCGGCGATGGCCTGGGCGTGGGTCACGGCGCGTTCGACTTCAGCCTGGGCGGCCTTGATGGTCAGCAAGGTGACTTTCTTCAGGGCGCGGGGTTCGGCCTTGGTGCTCTTGAACTGGTCGAAGACGTAGCCGCCATCCAGCAGGCTTTCGGCCAGCAGGCGGGTCTTGCCGTAGCTGTCGCGGCCCTTGACCACGATTTCGTCCAGCGCCAGGGCTGCATCGGTGCCGCCCAGGCCCTTAAGGGTAGTGAGGATGCTGCTGATGATCTTGCGGAACGGACGGTCGCCCAGTTCGGCGTCCTTGCCCACGCCCACCAGCAATACGCGCTCGGCTTTAAGGTTGGGCAGGCTTTGCAGCAGCAGGCTCTGGCCCACTTTACCGGCCAGGTCGCCGCGCTTGAGGACCGCGCTGATGGCGCCGCCGCTCAGTTCGTCCAGTTGCTTGGCGGCAACGCTCAGCTTGCGGCCTTCGCCGACAGCGACCACGAGGGTGGCGGTTTTCAACGTTTCGGGGCTAACGCTTTTTACAACCAGTTCCATTTTCGGGTCCCTTATAAAGGTCAGTGAGCCAGGAGTCTGTACTCCGGCTTGTAAGCTTGGCAGCCTGTAGGCCGCCCGCGACAAAGGCCGCAGTTTGAACCTCGCCGCCCGAGCCTGACAACCCTTGTGGGCAGCTTTGTGCACGCGTATGAGCAAGCTCCGTGACAGGTGCGGTCAATCACAGGATAATGCGCCATCTTTTTAGCCGGCCTGCAGCAATGGGTCGTCTCGATATGCTTGCTTGTTTGGCCGCCTTAGCCTGACAACCCTGGAGTGTCTGGTTTGATCGTCTTCCGTTATCTGTCCCGCGAAGTCCTGTTGACCCTGAGTGCCGTGAGTGCGGTATTGCTGGTCATCATCATGAGTGGTCGCTTCGTCAAATACCTCGCCCAGGCCGCCTCGGGCGCCCTGGATCCGGGTTCGCTGTTCCTGATCATGGGCTTTCGCCTGCCGGGCTTCCTGCAGCTGATCCTGCCATTGGGCCTGTTTCTCGGGATCTTGCTGGCCTACGGCCGCTTGTACCTCGAAAGCGAAATGACCGTGCTGTCGGCCACCGGCATGAGTCAGCAGCGCTTGCTGGCCATGACCATGGTCCCGGCCACCGGTATCGCGCTGATCGTGGCCTGGCTGAGCCTGAGCCTGGCGCCCCAGGGAGCCTTGCAGTTCCAGCTGGTGCTCAACAAACAGGACGCCATGACCGAATTCGACACCCTGGAGCCGGGCCGCTTTCAAGCGCTCAACGACGGCACCCGGGTGACCTACACCGAACAACTGTCGGATGACCGTGCCAACCTGGGCGGTGTGTTCATCTCCCAGAAGAACCTCGGCCAGAACCAGAAAGACCGTGGTATTTCCATATTGGTGGCCGACAGCGGGCGCCAGGAAGTGCGTCCGGACGGCAGTCGCTATCTGATCCTGGAGAACGGTTATCGCTATGACGGCAGCCCCGGGCAGGCGGATTACCGGGCAATCAAGTACGACACTTACGGTGTAATGCTTGCCCGTCCGGATGTCAGCGACGAAGTGACCGACCGCGACGCGATCCCGACGCCGGACCTGATCGGCAGCAAGGAATTGCGCTCGATTGCTGAACTGCAATGGCGGATTTCCCTGCCGCTGCTGGTGTTTATCGTGACCTTGATGGCGGTACCGCTGTCCCGGGTCAACCCGCGCCAGGGCCGCTTCCTCAAACTGTTGCCGGCCATCCTGCTTTATATGGCTTACCTGACCATCCTGATTTCCGCCCGCGGCTCCCTGGAGAAGGGCAAGCTGCCGCCGGCTCTTGGGTTGTGGTGGGTCCACGGGATCTTCCTGATGATTGGCCTGGGCCTGCTTTATTGGGAGCCGATGCGTTTGAAGATGCGGAGTCGTCGCAGCATGAAGGAGATGGCTCGTGGTTAAGCTCGACCGCTACATTGGTAGCAGCGTCCTGGTCGCAATCCTTGCGGTATTGGGCATTATTCTGGGCCTGGCCTCGTTGTTCGCCTTCATTGATGAAGTCGGCAACGTCAGCGATACCTACACCGTTACCAACGTTCTGAGCTACGTGGCGCTGACAGCGCCACGTCGTCTCTACGACATGATGCCGATGGCTGCGCTGATCGGGTGCCTGATTGGCCTTGGCAGCCTGGCCAGCAACAGCGAACTGACCATCATGCGTGCGGCGGGTGTTTCCATTGGCCGCATCGTGTGGGCGGTCATGAAGCCCATGCTGTTGCTGATGGCGGTCAGCGTGCTGATCGGTGAATACGTGGCGCCTCCGGCCGAATCCACAGCCCAGGCCAATCGTGCCCTGGCCCAGGGGTCCGGTGATGCTCAAAGCTCCAAGCATGGCCTGTGGCACCGGCAGGGTGAGGAGTTTATCCACATCAACGCCGTACAACCGGGTGGCCTGTTGATCGGTGTCACCCGTTATCACTTCGATAAAGAACGTCACCTGTTGTCGTCCAGCTTCGCCAAACGTGCGCAGTACGCCGAAGAAAAGTGGCAACTCAGCGATGTGACCACCACCTATTTCCGAGATATCGGCAAGGGCGCGGCGTCGACCACCGAAGTGATCAACGTTCCGACGGAGCAGTGGGATATTTCCCTCAAGCCCGAATTGCTGAATACCGTGGTGATGATCCCGGAAAGCCTGCCTATCTCCGGCCTGTGGGGTTATATCCACTACCTCAAGGACCAGGGCTTGAACAATGGCCGTTACTGGCTGGCGTTTTGGGTCAAGGTGTTGCAGCCGGTAGTAACCGCTGCGCTGGTGCTGATGGCGATCTCGTTCATCTTCGGTCCGCTGCGTTCCGTAACCCTCGGTCAACGTGTGTTCACCGGCGTGCTGGTGGGCTTTACCTTCCGTATCGCCCAAGACCTGCTGGGGCCGTCCAGCCTGGTATTCGGCTTCTCGCCGTTGTTTGCGGTGCTGGTGCCCACGGCTATTTGCGCCGTGGCCGGCTTCTGGCTGTTGCGTCGGGCCGGTTGAACCCGCGCTTATGAACAAAAAATGCCCCGTTCGAACGATCGGGGCATTTTTGTTCTTGGTCACCATGGATGACGTCAGGTCTGCGCATCAGGTACAATTCCCGGCTATTTTTCAGCGGGCAGTCTGCCTGCAGCCTTTTTGAGTGTTGATCCGTGAGTGATTTGAGTCATATCCGCAATTTCTCCATCATCGCCCACATTGACCATGGCAAGTCGACGCTGGCCGATCGATTTATCCAGATGTGCGGCGGCCTTGCCGAGCGTGAAATGGAAGCCCAGGTGCTGGACTCCATGGACCTCGAGCGCGAGCGCGGGATCACCATCAAGGCCCACAGCGTTACTCTGTATTACACCGCCAAAGACGGTATCAAGTACCAGCTCAACTTCATTGACACCCCGGGCCACGTCGACTTCACCTATGAAGTCAGCCGTTCCCTGGCGGCCTGTGAAGGTGCGTTGCTGGTAGTGGACGCGGGCCAGGGCGTTGAAGCCCAGTCCGTCGCGAACTGCTACACCGCCATCGAGCAAGGCCTGGAAGTGATGCCGGTGCTGAACAAGATCGACCTGCCACAGGCCGATCCGGACCGCGTCAAGGAAGAGATCGAGAAGATCATCGGCATTGACGCCACCGACGCCGTCGAGTGCAGCGCCAAGACCGGCCTGGGTGTCGACGAAGTGCTCGAGCGCCTGGTCAAGACCATTCCCGCGCCTACCGGCAACTACGAAGATCCGCTGCAAGCGTTGATCATCGACTCCTGGTTCGACAACTACCTGGGCGTTGTATCCCTGGTACGCGTGCGCCACGGCCGTGTGAAGAAGGGCGACAAGATCCTGGTCAAATCCAC
Source organism: Pseudomonas sp. AN3A02 (assembly GCF_011765255.1). NCBI lineage: Bacteria > Pseudomonadati > Pseudomonadota > Gammaproteobacteria > Pseudomonadales > Pseudomonadaceae > Pseudomonas > Pseudomonas sp. AN3A02. The sequence continues at coordinate 226,733 of NZ_JAARNI010000005.1, read as the reverse complement.
CGGCAAGATCCACCTGGTGGACAGCGTGGGTGTGTTCAACCCCAAGCACACTGCAACCGTTGATCTGAAAGCCGGTGAAGTGGGCTTCATCATCGCCGGCATCAAGGACATCCACGGCGCACCGGTGGGTGACACACTGACCTTGAGCGCCACCCCTGACGTCGACGTGCTGCCGGGCTTCAAACGCATCCAGCCGCAGGTTTACGCCGGCCTGTTCCCGGTCAGCTCCGACGACTTCGAGGACTTCCGCGAAGCCCTGCAGAAGCTGACCCTCAACGACTCGTCGTTGCAGTACACCCCGGAAAGCTCCGACGCATTGGGCTTCGGCTTCCGCTGCGGTTTCTTGGGCATGCTGCACATGGAAATCATCCAGGAGCGCCTCGAGCGCGAATACGACCTGGACCTGATCACCACCGCACCGACAGTTATTTTTGAACTGTTATTGAAAACCGGTGAAACGATTTACGTCGACAACCCGTCGAAGCTTCCGGATCTGTCTTCCATCGAAGACATGCGCGAACCGATCGTGCGGGCCAATATTCTTGTGCCGCAAGAGCACCTGGGCAACGTCATTACCCTGTGTATCGAGAAGCGTGGCGTACAGCACGACATGCTGTTCCTCGGTACCCAGGTGCAAGTGACCTACGATTTGCCGATGAACGAAGTGGTCCTGGACTTCTTCGACCGTCTCAAATCCACCAGCCGCGGCTATGCTTCGCTGGATTACCATTTTGATCGTTACCAATCAGCTAATCTGGTGAAGCTGGATGTGCTGATCAACGGCGACAAGGTCGATGCCCTGGCGCTGATCGTGCACAAGGACAACGCGCACTACAAAGGTCGCCAGTTGACCGAAAAGATGAAAGAACTGATTCCGCGCCAGATGTTCGACGTCGCGATCCAGGCCGCCATTGGCGGGCAGATCATTGCACGGACCTCCGTCAAGGCACTCAGAAAGAACGTACTGGCCAAATGCTATGGCGGCGACGTCAGCCGTAAGCGCAAGCTGCTCGAGAAGCAAAAGGCCGGTAAAAAACGCATGAAGCAAGTGGGCAACGTGGAAATTCCACAAGAAGCCTTCCTTGCGGTGCTCAGGTTGGATAGTTAGGTCCTATGTCACTAAATTTCCCGCTGTTGCTGGTCATTGCCGTTGCCGTTTGCGGTCTCCTGGCGTTGCTCGATCTGATGTTCTTCGCCCCGCGTCGCCGGGCTGCCATCGCGTCCTATCAGGGCAGCGTCAGCCAGCCCGATGTGGCGGTGGTCGAGAAACTGAACAAAGAGCCAATGCTGGTTGAATACGGCAAGTCGTTCTTCCCGGTGTTGTTCATCGTGCTGGTGCTGCGTTCGTTCCTGGTGGAACCGTTTCAGATCCCTTCGGGATCGATGAAACCTACCCTGGACGTGGGCGACTTCATCCTGGTGAACAAGTTTTCCTACGGGATTCGCTTGCCGGTGATCGACAAGAAAGTCATCGAGATCGGTGACCCGCAGCGCGGCGATGTGATGGTGTTTCGCTACCCAAGCGACCCGAACGTCAACTACATCAAACGTGTAGTGGGCCTGCCGGGCGATGTGATTCGCTACACCAGCGACAAGCGCCTGTTCGTCAATGGCGAGTCGGTAGCGGAAAAACTGATCGGCTCCGAGCCGAACACTTTGGGCAGCGCCGAGCTGTACCAGGAAAAACTCGGAGCGGTAGAGCACGAAATCCGCAAGGAAATGAGCCGCTACCGTTCCCCGCCTGACAACCAATGGACAGTGCCTGCCGGGCATTACTTCATGATGGGCGACAACCGCGATAACTCCAATGACAGCCGCTACTGGGATGATCCCAATATTCCCAAAGAGCTGCTGGGCATGGTCCCTGACCAGAATATCGTCGGCAAGGCCTTCGCGGTCTGGATGAGTTGGCCGGAACCCAAGCTCAGCCACCTGCCGAACTTCTCGCGGGTCGGGCTGATCAAGTAATCCATGCGGCGCTGTGAACACAGCGCCGAATGCTTTTCTGGGGCTTGGACAAACCGTCCGGCCCCATGTGGCAACCGCCAGGATTTGAATTTGAACACAGCGTTAATCGTCGCAGGCCACCGGTGCCTCGAACTGAATGTGGGTAAACCGTGAGCGTTTCTCTAAGCCGTCTCGAGCGTCAGCTCGGCTACACCTTCAAGGATCAGGAATTGATGATCCTTGCCCTGACACACCGCAGTTTTGCCGGGCGTAACAACGAGCGCCTGGAATTCCTCGGTGATGCCATCCTCAATTTCGTCGCCGGCGAAGCCTTGTTCGATCGCTTCCCGCTGGCCCGTGAAGGCCAGTTGTCGCGCTTGCGTGCGCGCCTGGTAAAAGGCGAGACCCTGGCCGTACTGGCCCGTGGTTTCGACTTGGGTGATTACCTGCGCCTGGGTTCCGGCGAGCTGAAGAGCGGCGGTTTCCGTCGCGAGTCGATCCTGGCTGACGCCCTTGAAGCACTGATCGGCGCGATCTACCTTGATGCAGGCATGGAAGCAGCCAAGGAGCGCGTTGTCGCCTGGCTGGCGACCGAGATCGAAAGCCTGACGCTGGTAGACACCAACAAAGATCCGAAGACCCGCCTGCAGGAATTCCTGCAGTCCCGGGGTTGCGACCTGCCGCGTTACGAAGTGGTGGATATCCAGGGTGAGCCGCATTGCCGAGTTTTCTTCGTCGAATGCGAAATCACCTTACTGAATGAAAAAAGCCGAGGTCAGGGTGTGAGCCGTCGTATTGCCGAACAGGTAGCGGCCGCTGCAGCACTGATTGCCCTGGGCGTGGAGAATGGCCATGACTGATTCAACCGCAACTCGCTGTGGCTATGTTGCCATCGTCGGCCGTCCGAACGTGGGCAAGTCCACGTTGCTGAACCACATCCTGGGACAGAAGCTGGCGATCACCTCGCGCAAGCCTCAGACCACCCGCCACAACATGCTGGGCATCAAGACCGAAGGCGCCGTACAGGCGGTCTACGTTGATACCCCGGGCATGCACAAAGGCGGCGAAAAGGCCCTTAACCGCTACATGAACAAAACCGCTTCGGCGGCGTTGAAAGACGTCGACGTGGTGATCTTCGTGGTCGACCGCACCAAGTGGACCGACGAAGACCAGATGGTTCTGGAGCGCGTGCAGTACGTCACTGGCCCGTTGATCGTCGCGTTGAACAAGACCGACCGCATCGAAGACAAAGCCGAGCTGATGCCGCACCTGAGCTGGCTGCAGGAACAACTGCCGAACGCCCAGATCATGCCGATCTCGGCCCAGCACGGGCACAACCTCGAAGCCCTGGAGCGTGTGATCGCCGGTTATCTGCCGGAGAACGAGCACTTCTTCCCGGAAGACCAGATCACCGACCGCAGCAGCCGCTTCCTCGCCGCCGAACTGGTACGCGAGAAAATCATGCGCCAGATGGGCGCCGAGCTGCCGTACCAGATCACCGTCGAAATCGAAGAGTTCAAGCAGCAGGGCAAGACCCTGCATATCCACGCGTTGATCCTCGTTGAACGTGACGGCCAGAAGAAAATCATCATTGGCGACAAGGGCGAGCGCATCAAGCGCATCGGCACCGAAGCGCGCAAGGACATGGAATTGCTGTTTGATTCCAAGATCATGCTCAACCTGTGGGTGAAGGTTAAGGGTGGTTGGTCTGATGATGAGCGCGCGTTGCGTTCGTTGGGTTACGGCGACCTGTAATAGGTCTCCGGAACACCGCAGGACAAATGTGGGAGCGGGCTTGCTCGCGAATGCAGTGGATCAGTCACCAGATGTGTTGACTGACACCCTGCATTCGCGAGCAAGCCCGCTCCCACATTGGATAGTCGTTGTTTTCCAGACCGTGTTCCCGCAGCGAGAACCCAATGTCCCAAACCCCACCCACCGGCCAACCCGCCTACGTCTTGCACAGCCGCGCCTACCGCGAGACCAGCGCCCTGGTGGACTTCCTCACACCCCAAGGCCGGCTGCGCGCAGTCTTGCGCAGCGCCCGTGGCAAGGCCGGCACCCTGGCGCGGCCTTTCGTGGCGTTGGAAGTGGAGTTTCGCGGACGTGGCGAGCTGAAGAACGTCGGCCGCATGGAAGCCGCCGGCGTCTCCAACTGGCTCAACGGCGAGGCGCTGTTCAGCGGCCTCTACCTCAACGAATTGCTGATCCGTCTGCTCCCCGCCGAAGACCCACACCCCGGCGTCTTCGATCACTACGCCGCCACCTTGCTTGCCCTCGCCGAAGGCCGCCCCCTCGAACCGCTGCTACGCGCATTCGAATGGCGCCTGCTGGATGACTTGGGCTACGGCTTCGAACTGAGCCAGGACTTGCACGGCGATCCCATCGCCGCCGACGGCATGTACCGCCTGCAAGTGGACGCAGGCCTGGAGCGGGTCTACCTGCTGCAACCCGGCCTGTTCCAGGGCACTGAGCTGCTGGCCATGAGCGAAGCCGACTGGACGGCCCCCGGCGCCTTGTCCGCGGCCAAGCGCTTGATGCGCCAGGCCCTGGCCGTGCATTTGGGCGGTCGGCCACTGGTCAGCCGCGAGTTGTTTCGAAAGCCCTGACATCCCCGTGTATGCTGTGCAGCGATTCCTTCCCTCTTCAGGAGCGCTTTTCGTGACCACCAGCAATCGCATTCTTCTCGGCGTGAACATCGACCACGTAGCCACCCTGCGCCAGGCCCGGGGCACCCGTTACCCGGATCCGGTCAAGGCCGCGCTGGACGCCGAAGAAGCGGGCGCCGACGGCATCACCGTGCACCTGCGCGAAGACCGCCGCCACATCCAGGAGCGCGACGTGCTGCTGCTCAAGGACGTGCTGCAAACCCGAATGAACTTCGAAATGGGCGTCACCGAAGAAATGATGGCGTTCGCCGAGCGCATCCGCCCGGCGCATATCTGCCTGGTGCCGGAAACCCGCCAGGAACTCACCACCGAAGGCGGCCTCGATGTGGCCGGCCAGGAAGCGCGGATCAAGGCTGCCGTGGAGCGTCTGTCGAAGATCGGGAGTGAAGTCTCGCTGTTCATCGACGCCGACGAGCGCCAGATCGAAGCGTCGCGCCGTGTGGGCGCACCGGCCATCGAACTGCACACCGGTCGTTACGCCGACGCCACTACGCCGACTGAGGTTGCCGACGAATTGCAACGCATCATCGACGGCGTCAACTGCGGCCTGGGCGAGGGCCTGATCGTCAACGCCGGCCATGGCCTGCACTACCACAACGTCGAAGCTGTGGCTGCGATCAAGGGCATCAACGAGCTGAACATCGGCCATGCGCTGGTGGCGCATGCGCTGTTCGTCGGCTTCAAAGGCGCCGTCGCCGAGATGAAAGCCTTGATTCTGGCCGCCGCCAAACATTAAAAGAGCGCCGAAGATCCAATGTGGGAGCGGGCTTGCTCGCGAAGGCGGCGTGTCAGCCGATGCATGAGTAGCAGACCCACCGCTTTCGCGAGCAAGCCCGCTCCCACATGTGGCAATGCGAACCCTTACTGTTTGGGTGATGCCGGTGTATGGTATCTGCCCTTTGCGGGTCTCGGACTCGCGGCAGATACGTGAGGTTGTTGTGTCCCAATCGTTTTCCCGTCGACAAATCCTGGGTGGTCTTGCCGGTCTCGCGGTAGTGGGGGTCGGTGCCGGTGGCGCCTACCGCTACTGGCTGGGTAAGGTCGCTGAGGCCGAGGCGGGGCACGATTACGAGTTGATCGCCGCGCCACTGGAGGTGGAGCTGGTACCGGGACACAAGACCGAAGCCTGGGCGTTCGGCCCTTCGGCGCCAGGGACCGAGTTGCGGGTGCGTCAGGGTGAATGGCTGCGGGTGCGCTTCATCAACCACCTGCCGGTCGCTACCACTATCCACTGGCACGGCATTCGCCTGCCGCTGGAAATGGACGGTGTGCCGTATGTCTCGCAATTGCCGGTACTGCCGGGCGAATACTTTGACTACAAATTCCGCGTGCCCGATGCCGGCAGCTACTGGTATCACCCTCATGTGAACAGCAGCGAAGAGCTCGGCCGTGGCCTGGTGGGGCCGCTGATTGTCGAAGAGCGCGAACCCACCGGGTTCAAACACGAACGCACCTTGAGCCTGAAAAGCTGGCACGTGGACGAAGAGGGCGCCTTTGTGGCCTTCAGTATCCCGCGTGAAGCGGCCCGTGGCGGTACCGCCGGGCGCCTGTCGACCATCAACGGTGTGTCTCAGGCGGTGATCGATCTGCCGGCCGGCCAGATCACCCGCGTGCGCCTGCTCAACCTCGATAACACCCTGACCTATCGCATTAATATCCCCGACGTTGAAGCGCAGATCTATGCCCTGGACGGCAATCCCGTCGAACCACGCCCGCTGGGCAAGGAGTACTGGCTGGGCCCCGGCATGCGTATCTGCCTGGCGATCAAGGCGCCTCCCGCCGGTGAAGAACTGTCGATCCGTAACGGGCCGGTACGCCTGGGCACCTTCCGCTCGGTCGCCAGCACCGACGCACCTACCGAATGGCCGCCTGCGTTGCCCGCCAACCCGGTCGCCGAGCCGGACCTGGCGAATGCCGAGAAACTCAACTTCAATTTCGAATGGGTTGGATCGGTTTCGGTGAACGTGGACAATAAGCCGCCGAGCCTGTGGCAGATCAACGGCCAGGCCTGGGACATCACCGACAAGACCTGCGCCGACCGCCCGATTGCCAAGCTGGAAAAGGGCAAGAGCTACATTTTTGAATTGAAGAACATGACCCAGTACCAACACCCGATCCACCTGCACGGTATGAGTTTCAAGGTCATCGCCTCGAACCGCCACAAGGTGATTCCGTACTTCACCGACACCTACCTGCTGGGCAAGAACGAACGTGCCCGCGTAGCGTTGGTGGCGGATAACCCGGGTGTCTGGATGTTCCATTGCCATGTGATCGACCACATGGAAACCGGCCTGATGGCCGCCATCGAGGTGGCGTGATGCGCCAGTTTCGCCCCACGGCGATTATCGACCGCAGCCGCGACCAGGACTTCATGCGTGAAGCGCTGACCCTGGCCGCCCAAGGCGCCGCGCTGGGTGAGGTGCCGGTCGGCGCGGTGCTGGTGCAGGATGGAGAAATCATCGGGCGTGGCTTCAACTGCCCCATCAGCGGCAACGACCCCAGTGCGCATGCCGAGATGGTCGCGATCCGGGCCGCCGCCCAGGCTGTCAGTAATTACCGGCTGCCGGGCAGCACACTCTACGTCACGCTGGAGCCGTGCAGCATGTGCGCCGGGCTGATCGTCCACTCGCGGATCGCCCGGGTGGTGTACGGCGCGCTCGAACCAAAAGCCGGGATCGTGCAAAGCCAAGGGCAGTTTTTTACCCAGGGCTTTCTCAATCATCGGGTGCTGTATGAAGGCGGGGTGTTGGCCGAAGAGTGCGGGACAGTGTTGAGCGAGTTCTTCAAGGCGCGTCGCGCCAAAGGCTGACGCGATACCCTGTGGCGAGGGAGCTTGCTCCCGCTGGAGTGCGCAGCGCTCCCCAGATTTTGGGGCCGCTACGCAGCCCAGCGGGAGCAAGCTCCCTCGCCACTACAGCAGTCTTATTTCTTCAACACAACAGCAGTCTTATTTCTTCGCGACAATCACCGCCCGCATCGGCGCCGGCAGCCCTTCGATGGTCTTGCTGTGATCCTCAGGGTCCAGGAAGTCGCTGAGGGACTGATACTTCATCCACTCCGTGCCGCGCTGTTCCTCAATCGTCGTCACGCTCACATCCACACAGCGCACGTCGGTGAAGCCCGCGCGGCGCAGCCACAGCATCAGCGCCGGCACCGATGGCAGGAACCACACGTTGCGCATCTGCGCGTAACGGTCTTCCGGCACCAGCACCTGCTGCTGATCGCCTTCAACCACCAGCGTCTCCAGCACCAACTCACCGCCCTTGACCAGGCAATCCTTCAACGCCAGCAAATGCTCGATCGGCGAACGGCGGTGGTAAAACACGCCCATGGAAAATACGGTATCGAAGCCTTCCATATTCGGCGGCAGGTCTTCAAACGGGAACGGCAGGTGCCAGGCCTTTGGCTCAGGCAAGTAGCGCTGCACCGCCTGGAACTGGCAGAAGAACAGCCAGTTGGGGTCGACGCCAATCACGCTGTCCGCCCCGGCGCCGAGCATGCGCCACATGTAATAGCCGTTACCGCAGCCCACATCGAGGATGCGTTTGCCCTTCAGATCCAGGTGTGGCGCGACTCGCGACCACTTCCAGTCCGAGCGCCATTCGGTGTCGACGTGCACGCCGAACAGATCAAACGGGCCTTTGCGCCACGGGCATAAGCCCAGCAAGGCCGTAAGCATTTGCGCACGGGTTTCGTCGTCGCAATCGGTGTCGAGCACCAGGCCATTGAGCAGGTCGATTTCGCTGGGCATGATTTTCGGCAGCGCATCCAGTGCGCTCTGCCAGCGCTCCAGGTCGCCATGACCTTTTTCCATCTTCGCATCGAGTTGCGCTTGCAGGCCCTGGGCCCAAACGGCCAGGGGAGTGCCGACCAGATGGCGGGCGAGGGGAGACAGATCAATCATGGCAAGGCAATCAACGAGGCAAAGTTAAGACACTGGAACCACGGCACGACTTTCGAGAATCCGGCCGCCAGCAGGCGTTCACGGTGTTCTTCAAGGCTGTCGGGCTTCATGACGTTTTCGATGGCGCTGCGCTTCTGGGCGATTTCCAGTTCGCTGTAGCCGTTGGCGCGCTTGAAGGCGATGTGCAAATCGGTGAGCAGCGCGTGCTCTTCAGGATCATTGAAGCGCAGCTTTTCCGAAAGGATCAGCGCGCCGCCCGGCCGCAGCGATTGGCGGATGCGCGAGAGCAAGGCCAGGCGTTGTTCGGGGGCGATAAATTGCAGGGTGAAGTTCAGCGCCACCACCGAAGCCGGCTGGAATTGCAGCGCGAGGATATCGCCCTCGATCACCTCCACTGGCAGCAACTCCTGGAACATCGAGTCCTGGCCATTGAGGTATTCGCGGCAACGCTCGACCATCGCCGCCGAGTTATCCACAGCAATCACCCGGCAACCGTCGGTGCGCACGTGACGGCGCAGGGCCTGGGTCACCGCGCCGAGGGATGAACCGAGGTCGTAGAGCACGCTATTGGGCTGGGCAAACTGCGCCGCGAGTACGCCGAGGTTCTCGACGATGGTCGGGTAGCCGGGCACCGAGCGCTTGATCATGTCCGGGAAAACCCGCACCACGTCTTCGTTGAAGGCGAAGTCCGGCACCTGGGGCAGGGGCTGGGCGAATAGGCGATCGGGTTCTTTGCTCACGGCTGTTCCGGCGACGAAGGGGGAAAGCCCGGCATTTTAGCGTAGGAGCTGGCTTGCCGGCGATGTTCGTTAACGATGACGCGGACTTTCTGGATGAGCGCGGCAACTGTGGGTTTTTTCGCTGGCAAGCCAGCTCCTACAGGTTGACGGGTTTTTTCTGAGGAAAGGAAGAGGCCGTAATCCCCCACTGCCCCAGCCAATAACTGACGATCAGCAAATACGGCGCCGCTTCAAACGAAACCACAAACCGATTGATCCCAATCAGCGTGTCGGAAAACACGAACGACGCTGCGCCCGCCGCCGCCAGGTACGCCGAACGCTTGGGCACTTCGCTACCCAATCGTGCCAGTGCTCGCCACAACATAGCGCTGATCACCAGCGCATAAACCACCACCGGCGCCAGCAATGGACCCAGGCCATGGGAAATCAGGATGCTCAGCAAGATCGCGCCCACCACCAGCGCCAACACCAGCGGCAAAATCGCCGGGCGGCGGCAGTCGCTCAAGTAGGCTTTCAGGTACGCCAGGTGCGCGAACAAAAATGCCCCCAGGCCGAAGATGAACAAGTCGCCAGGCCAGGCCAGCAGCACATCACCTACCAGAGAAAAAATCAGCCCCAGGCTGACCCAGCGTCGATAGTCGGTAGGCGGCGCATCATGCAGCCAGCCCAGCAACGCCAGTACCGGCAACGGCTTTACCAACAGGCAGAGCAGGGTGGCGTGGGTGCTCAGGCCGTAGATAAAGGTCACCGCACCCATCAACGCAAGGATCATCCATGGCATATCAGTTCACCGTAATGGCGCAGTCGAAGGTTTCGGCCGGTTCTGCTTCCGGCTCCCAAGGTTGTTGTGAGGTGAGACGCAAACGGCCCTGGCCGGCGTTGAAGGCCTGGAAGCGCCAGGTGGATTGACCGCCGCTGCCGACCACGCCGGTGTCTTCAGTGTTGCTGTAGACCTCGGGGCTCAGGCTGCGCAGCACACCGCCGGCCGAGTCCTGGATGGCCCAGCGATAACCGGTGGTGGGATTGCTGGGCAGGGTCAGGATCAGGTTTTGCCCGGTCCTGAGTTGCAGTGGGCAAGCGCTCTGTTTTTCCACGGTGACGTTTTGCTTCGGCGCACTGGCGCAGGCGGCGAGCAGGCAAAGGCTCAGGGGGAGAAGCAGGCGGGCAGCGGTCATGGGGGCTCCGTTGTTTGACGACGAAGGGCGAGCATAACCGAAGATGAGACAGGGTGTTACAGCGGCACAACACATGCCGTTTTACCGTTAACGAAGCACAATCACCAGCCATACATCAAAGGTGGCCGCGATCCGCAATGTTTCCCCGTCTCGCGCCTCGACTGTCATGTCGAGTGTTCCGCTGTAGTGGTTATTGTTTTCGGAGATTTTCAGCTTCAGCGTTCCCTGCTTGGTAACGGTGTGTCTGTGCATAAAGCCGAAGCCGTCCAACTCCATGTTGGAGTAAATGACTCTGACAACCGGGCCTACGGATACTTCCTCAAAGTCGTAAGTACCTGATTGAATATCCCTGTGCAGCACCATTTCAAATCTTCGCTCACTCTGCGCGCTGTATTTCTGGGCGATGGCAGTGATCCCGAACCAGTGCTCATCCGCTTGATACTCCAACTCCTGCGCGAGGAAATCCCCGCGATGAGATACGGTCGCCTTGAATAATCCAGTGGTATTGCTTGTGATTGCCGGTGCGTAGTTTGACTTTTTCATGAGGATCCTCCCAGTGAATAACGGATTCAATATAAATAGGCTGGGAATGGATCGGTACTGTAAGAACTGACAGTTTTTAATTCTGTTATGCGCTATCAGCGCAGCGTTTTAGTTATAGCAACCCTTAAATAACAATGACCAGGCATGATGCCTGGCCATTGTTATTTCACGTGCGGCTTATTACCTCAGAACAACACCTTCGCCACATCCGCAAAGCGCTTGGCAAAATGTACCGTCATGCCTTCCTTCAGATACTCCGGCAGCTCTTCAAAGCTCCCGCGGTTAGGCTCCGGCAAGATCAGTTCGTGAATCTTCTGGCGCCGCGCCGCAATAACCTTCTCGCGGACCCCACCAATCGGTAGTACATGTCCGGTCAACGTCAGTTCACCGGTCATCGCCACGCCTTTTTTCGGCGGCTGGTTACGTGCCAGGGACAGCAACGCACTGGCCATGGTCACGCCCGCGCTTGGTCCATCTTTTGGCGTCGCACCTTCCGGCACGTGCAGGTGCACGAAGGCTTCGTCGAAGAACTTCGGGTCACCGCCGAACGACTTCAGGTTGGAGCTGATGTAGCTGTAGGCAATCTCGGCCGATTCCTTCATCACGTCACCCAGTTGCCCGGTGAGTTTGAAGCCACGGTTCAGTGTGTGAATACGCGTCGCCTCGATCGGCAGGGTCGCGCCGCCCATGCTGGTCCACGCCAGACCGGTGATAACACCGGTGCCCGACAGCACTTGCTCGTTACGGAACACCGGCATCCCCAAGGAGGCTTCCAAGTCCTTGTTGCCAATCTTGATCACCGAGTCCGGCTCATCCAGCAGCTTGACCACGGCTTTGCGCACCAGTTTGCCCAGCTGTTTTTCCAGCTGGCGCACACCGGCTTCCCGGGCGTAGCCATCGATCAGGGCGCGCAGGGCGCCGTCGCTGATGGACAGGCTGTTTTTCGACACGCCGGCTTTTTCCAGCTGTTTTGGCCACAGGTGACGCTTGGCAATCGCGACCTTTTCTTCGGTGATGTAGCCCGACAGGCGAATCACTTCCATGCGGTCCAGCAATGGGCCGGGGATCGAGTCCAGGGTGTTTGCGGTGCACACGAACAGCACTTTGGACAGGTCCAGGCGCAGGTCCAGGTAGTGGTCGAGGAATTCGACGTTCTGTTCCGGATCCAGGGTTTCGAGCAGGGCCGAGGCGGGGTCGCCCTGGTAGCTCTGGCCCATCTTGTCGATCTCGTCGAGCATGATCACCGGGTTCATCACTTCCACATCTTTGAGGGCTTGCACCAGCTTGCCCGGCATCGCGCCGATGTAGGTGCGGCGATGGCCCTTGATCTCGGCCTCGTCGCGCATGCCGCCGACGCTGAAGCGGTAGAACGGCCGGCCGAGGGATTCGGCAATCGATTTGCCGACGCTGGTCTTGCCCACGCCCGGCGGGCCCACCAGCAATACGATGGAGCCGGCGACTTCGCCTTTATAGGCACCCACCGCGAGGAATTCGAGGATGCGACTCTTGATGTCGTCCAGGCCGGCGTGGTGCTTGTCGAGCACTTTGCGGGCGTGTTTCAGGTCGAGTTTGTCCTCGCCATACACACCCCATGGCACCGAGGTGGCCCAGTCCAGGTAGTTGCGGGTAACCGCGTACTCCGGCGAACCGGTTTCCAGGATCGACAGCTTGTTCATTTCTTCGCTGATGCGTTTTTGCGCCTGGGCCGGCAGCACCTTGTCCACCAGGCGTTGTTCGAACTGCTCGACGTCGGCGCTGCGATCGTCCTTGGTGAGCCCCAGTTCCTGCTGGATGACCTTGAGTTGCTCCTTGAGGAAGAACTCGCGCTGGTGCTCGCCGATCTTGCGGTTCACTTCGGCGGAGATTTCTTTTTGCAGGCGCGCGACTTCGACTTCCTTGCGCAGCATCGGCAAGACTTTTTCCATGCGCTTGAGCATGGGCACGCAGTCCAGCACTTGCTGCAGCTCATTGCCGGTGGCCGAGGTGAGGGCGGCGGCGAAGTCGGTCAGCGGCGACGGATCGTTGGGGCTGAAGCGGTTGAGGTAGTTCTTCAGTTCTTCGCTGTACAGCGGGTTGAGCGGCAGCAGTTCCTTGATCGCATTGATCAGCGCCATGCCGTAGGCCTTGACCTCATCGGTCGGCTGGGTCGGCTGGTGCGGGTATTCGACTTCCACCAGGTACGGTGGGCGGTGGTGCTTGAGCCAGGTCTTGATCCGCACGCGGGTCAGGCCCTGGGCGACGAATTGCAGCTTGCCGTTTTCGCGGCTGGCGTGATGCACCTTCACCAGGGTGCCGTACAGCGGCAGGCTGGAGGTGTCGAAGTGGCGCGGATCTTCGGGCGGGGTTTCCATGAAGAACAGGGCAAGGGAGTGGTGGTCGGATTTGCTCACCAGCTCCAGGGTTTCGGCCCACGGCTCTTCATTGACGATCACCGGCAACACTTGCGCCGGGAAGAACGGCCGATTGTGGATCGGGATGATGTAGACCTTGTCGGGCAGGTTTTGCCCTGGCAGGGCCAGGCCAGTGTTGGCGGAAGTGTGTTCAGCGTTTTCCGGATCGGCGTAGTCGTTGAGGTCGATGTCCGGGAATTCTTGCTGGTCGCTCATGGGGCACCTGCATAAGGAAGTATGCAGGTTAGATGGGGCAGGTCGGCCGTGGTTTCAATGGGTGGGGTGAGATAGCAACATATTGCACAATATTTTCAAAAGCGCCGCTGAACAAGTGTGGGAGCGGGCTTGCTCGCGAATGCGCTCTGTCAGTCAATGCATCTGTGACTGATGCGCCGCATTCGCGAGCAAGCCCGCTCCCACATTTTCGATTGCATTTCGTCAACTGAGTTTGTGCAAGTAGGCCGGTAAAGGCTGTTCAGGCAGCACCGACAGCACCTTCAAACGCTGCAACATCCGCTGCCTGGCCCGTTGCAGGTGCTCGCGCAGGTTCAGTGCGGCGGCGTCGAATGCGCCATGCAGCAACAGCTCAAGGATCAGCCGGTGCTCGGCCAGCATCGCCGGATCCGCACCGATGCCCAGCAGGCGGTAGAAAATCCGGCTGATGATCATCGGGCTCTGGCCCTGGCGAATCAGCGCGGCGATCTTGCGGTTTTGCAGGCCCGCCAGGCAGTGCTGGTGCAGGTCTTCCTCGATTTGCTCGATTTCTTCCAGGCTGCAATGGGCGCTGTCCTGGGCATCGAGCACCCGCTGCAACATGGCTTGCAGCAGGTCGCGGTCGAGGTTCGGTGCGCTCTGGCGCAGGGCTTCCGGCTCCAGGCAGGCGCGCAGTTCGTAGTCTTCGGTGACTTCCCGGGCGGTCAGCGGCCCGGCCAGCCATTGGGAATAGGGTTCTTTTTCCACCAGGCCACGGTCCCGCAGGCGCATCAGTGCTTCGCGCACCACCGCGCGGCTGACGTTGTAGTGCTCGGCGGCAGCCTGTTCATCCAGGCGGTAATGCCCGAAGGCAATGCAGGTCGAGAGCGCTGCGCCGATTTCCTCGACGATTCGCTCCCCCAGTGGCCGGGTGTCCACCAATTCATCTTCACCGTTGAGGCCCAGGTGCGCATGGCTCAGGGGAAGGCGCAGCGGCTCCATGTCCAGGCCTTCGGGGTTGATCAGGTAACCGCGGCCATCAAAGCGGCAGATCAGCCCTTCGTCATGCAACAGGTTCAGGGCTTTGCGCACCGGCACCCGGCTGGTGCCGAACAGTTCGGCCAGCGGCGCTTCCAGCAACACCAGGCCATGGCGCGCGGTGCCGTGGGTGATGGCATCGCGCAAAACCTGGTGAATCATCGCGTAACGGGAAGCCGAGGCTGACACTGCTTTCATCGGGTTCTCTGGAGCAAACGGGTCGGTGGCCGGGGATTCTCTCATAGTTGCGCCTGTCACTCTGCGCCACGTCGGTGGCACTTTTTTGGGGCCTGCAGAGGGAGTTGTTACTTTTCTGCACCAAAATGTACTTATTAATAAAAGATACATTATTTCATTGTGGACGAGTGTTAAACGCCCGCCGATATTTCTTTTGATGTCTGAAACCCATCTAGGCCGTGTATCTGCTTCAAGCTGCCCGACATGCCCAACGCGGTGTCAACGAGACTGGCACGAAAGCTGCCTTTGTAAAATGTACATTTTATTAATATGTACGTTTTTAAAAGGTCATTCCCATGTCAGACGCCACTTCACTGGCCGAGGATTTCGCCAGCGGTCGCAGCGACCCGGTGCAGGCACTTGAACAGGCACTTGCCGACGCGAGCAAGGTCCCCAGCGTATTCATTTCCCTGACCGCCGAGCGCGCCCGCCGTGAGGCCGAAGCGTCCGCTGCCCGTTGGCGTGCCGGCCAGCCGTTGAGCGTGTTCGACGGCGTGCCCCTGGCCTGGAAAGATTTGTTTGATGTGGCCGGCAGCATTACCACAGCGGGCGCCCTCTATCGCACCCAGGCACCGGCCGCCTTGCTGGATGCGCCGAGCGTAGGCCTGTTGTGCCGCGCCGGCATGGTCAGCGTGGGCAAGACCAACCTCAGCGAGCTGGCGTATTCCGGCCTGGGCCTGAACCCGCATTTCGGCACGCCGCACAACCCGAGTAGCGTTGATCAACCGCGGATTCCCGGCGGCTCGTCGTCCGGTTCAGCCGTCGCCGTGGCGGCCGGCATCGTACCGATCGCCATGGGCACCGACACTGCCGGCTCCATCCGTATCCCCGCAGCACTGAATGGCGTAGTGGGGTACCGCAGCAGTTGCCGGCGCTACAGCCGCGACGGCGTTTTCCCGCTGGCTCACACCCTCGACAGCCTCGGCCCGCTGACCCGCAGCGTGCGCGATGCGCTGGCCATCGACGACCTGCTCAACGCTCGCGACCAGCGCCCGCCACGCCAGGCCCGCAGCCTCAATGGCCAGCGTTTTTGGGTCGAACAAAATGTGCTCGACGACGCCCGCGTCGAGCCCGCGGTGCGCGATAACCTGCAGCGTTGCGCGGACCGCTTGAAAGCCGAAGGTGCGCTGATTGATGTGCGCCCCTCGAAGACTTTCCAGGCCACCCTCGACCTGATCCAGCACCAAGGCTGGCTTGGCTCCTTCGAAGCCTTCGCCCTCCACGAAGCCCTGCTCGACAGCCCTGACGCCAACCAACTCGACCCCCGCGTACGCCGTCGCCTTGAAGCGGCCCGCACGCTGCCGGCCAGCCAACTGCTGGCGCTCTACGAAGCCCGTCGCCGCCTGCAACAGCAGCTTATCGACGAACTCGACGGCGCGATCCTCATCACCCCCACCTTGGCCCATGTGGCCCCGGCCCTGGCGCCACTGGAAGCCGACGATCAACTGTTCGTCAGCACCAACCTCGCCACCCTGCGCCTGACCATGCCCGGCAGCCTGCTGGACATGCCCGGCGTCAGCCTGCCCAGCGGCCGCGACGCCCTGGGCCTGCCCACTGGTTTGCTGCTCAGCGCCCCCAGCGGCGAAGACGCGCGGCTGCTTCGGGCCGCGCTGTCAGTCGAAACCGCACTCACTTTTTAAGGAGACACATCATGGCTAAAGACATCCTCTGTGCATTTGGCGTCGACGTCGACGCGGTCGCCGGTTGGCTCGGTTCCTACGGCGGCGAAGACTCCCCGGACGACATTTCCCGTGGCCTGTTCGCCGGTGAAATCGGCGCACCACGCCTGCTCAAATTGTTCGAGCGCTATGGCCTGCGCACCACCTGGTTTATCCCCGGCCACTCGATGGAAACCTTCCCCGAGCAGATGAAGGCGGTGGCCGACGCCGGCCACGAAATCGGTGTGCACGGCTACAGCCACGAAAACCCGATTGCGATGACCGCCGAGCAGGAAGAAATCGTCCTCGACAAGTCCATCGAACTGATCACCCAGGTCACCGGGAAGCGCCCCACCGGCTACGTCGCGCCGTGGTGGGAGTTCAGTAAGGTCACCAACGAACTGCTGCTGAAAAAAGGCATCAAGTACGACCACAGCCTGATGCACAACGACTTCCACCCGTACTACGTCCGCAAGGGCGACACCTGGACCAAGATCGACTACAGCCAGCACCCCGACACCTGGATGAAACCCCTGGTGCGCGGCGAAGAAACCGACCTGGTGGAGATCCCGGCCAACTGGTACCTCGACGACCTGCCGCCAATGATGTTCATCAAGAAAGCCCCCAACAGCCACGGCTTCGTCAACCCGCGTCACCTCGAAGAAATGTGGCGCGACCAGTTCGACTGGGTCTACCGCGAGCACGAACACGCGGTGTTCACCATGACCATCCATCCCGACGTTTCCGGCCGCCCGCAAGTGCTGCTGATGCTTGAGCGCCTGATCAAACATATCCAGAGCCATGCCGGCGTGCGCTTCGTCACCTTCGACGAAATCGCCGATGATTTTATCCGCCGCCAACCGCGGACCTGACACCCGTACCTAAACCCTGGCCAACCTCCCGAGGCGCGATTCATGTCTATCTACAACAAGCTTGATCTGACTGGCTGGAAACCCCGGCAACTGACGCCCAAGGAAGTGCGTTTCGCCACCTGGATCGCGTTTTTCGCCTGGGTGTTTGCGGTGTATGACTTCATTCTTTTCGGCACCTTGCTGCCGGAAATCGGGCGGCACTTTAATTGGGGTGAAGTGGAGCAAGCGCAGATAGCGACATGGGTGGCGGTAGGCACCGCCGTGGTCGCGCTGGCCATCGGTCCGATCGTGGACAAGCTGGGTCGGCGCAAAGGGATCATTTTCACCGTGGCCGGTTCGGCAATCTGCTCGGCGCTGACCGCCATTGGCGGCGCGTGGGGCAAGTCTTCGCTGATCCTGATCCGTTCGCTGGGCGGCCTGGGTTATGCCGAGGAAACTGTCAACGCCACCTACCTGAGCGAGCTGTACGCCGCTTCCGATGACCCGAAACTGGCCAAGCGTCGCGGCTTTATCTACAGCCTGGTCCAAGGCGGCTGGCCGGTGGGCGCGTTGATCGCGGCAGGTTTGACCGCGCTGTTGCTGCCGGTGATTGGCTGGCAGGGCTGCTTCGTGTTTGCGGCGATCCCGGCGATTGTGATTGCGGTCATGGCGCGCAAGCTCAAGGAGAGCCCGCAGTTCCAGATTCACCAACGCATCAGCGAGCTGCGCAAAAGCGGCTCGGTGAAAGAAGCACAAAACGTCGCTGTGACCTACGGGGTGGACTATGACGAACACAGCAAGGCCGGCCTCAAGGCCGCCTTCCGTGGCCCGGCCCGCCGTGCAACGTTGGTGATTGGTGCGGCGCTGTTGCTCAACTGGGCCGCGATTCAGGTGTTCAGCGTGTTGGGTACGTCGGTGATCGTCAGCGTGCACCACATCTCGTTCGAGAACTCGCTGATCATCCTCGTGCTGTCGAACCTGGTGGGTTACTGCGGCTACCTCAGCCACGGCTGGATGGGCGACAAGATCGGCCGGCGCAACGTGATCGGCCTGGGCTGGATGCTCGGCGGGCTGTCGTTTGCCGGGATGCTGTTTGGCCCGAGCAACATGGCGATGGTGGTCGGGCTCTACAGCCTGGGCCTGTTCTTCCTGATCGGGCCGTACTCGGCGGCACTGTTTTTCATCAGCGAAAGTTTCCCCACCAGCATCCGTGCCACCGGTGGCGCGATCATCCATGCCATGGGACCGATTGGGGCCGTAGTCGCCGGGTTTGGCGCGACCCAAGTGTTGTCGGCCGGCAGCGACTGGCAGACCGCTGCGCTGTGGTTCGGCGCGCTGCCATGCTTCCTGTCCGGTGCGTTGATGTTTGCCGCACGCCATGTGCGTCCGGAAACCGTTCAGTAAGGAGTTATTTGATGAGTCGTAAAGTTGCATTGATTACCGGTGCCGCCAGCGGCATCGGCCAGGCCCTCGCGGTGGCGTATGCCCGCAGTGGCGTGGCGGTGGTGGGTGGGTATTACCCGGGCGATCCCCATGACCCGCATCACACGGTTGCGCTGGTGGAAGAGGCCGGCGGTGAATGCCTGATGCTGCCATTGGACGTGGGCGATACCGCGTCGGTGGATAACCTGGCGGCGCAGGCGGTCCAGCACTTCGGTCGCCTCGATTACGCAGTGGCCAACGCCGGATTGCTGCGCCGTGCGCCACTGCTGGAGATGACTGACGAGTTGTGGAACGAGATGCTCAACGTCGATCTGACCGGGGTGATGCGCACCTTCCGCGCGGCGACCCGCCACATGAGTGAAGGCGGTGCGTTGGTGGCGATTTCGTCGATTGCCGGTGGCGTGTATGGCTGGCAGGAGCATGCGCACTATGCGGCCGCCAAGGCCGGCGTGCCGGGGTTGTGTCGGTCGCTGGCGGTGGAATTGGCGCCGTTGGGGATTCGTTGCAACGCGGTGATTCCGGGGTTGATCGAGACGCCCCAGTCGCTGGACGCGAAGAACTCCCTGGGGCCGGAAGGCCTGGCGAAAGCGGCGCGTGCAATCCCGCTGGGTCGGGTAGGGCGGGCGGATGAAGTGGCGTCTCTGGTGCGTTTTTTGACCAGTGAGGAATCGAGTTACCTCACCGGGCAGAGCATCGTGATTGATGGTGGCTTGACCGTGCGCTGGCCGGATTAACCCCGGTTTTAAGCCGGGCTCGGTCCAAATGTGGGAGCGGGCTTGCTCGCGAATGCGGAGTGCCAGCCAATACATGTGTAACTGATCCACCGCATTCGCGAGCAAGCCCGCTCCCACATTTTTGACCGCGTTCGCCGTTTGATTATTTGAGGAGTTCACCATGCCCCAACTCTCTAACCGCCGTGCCGTGATCACCGGCGCCGGCAGCGGCATCGGTGCTGCCATCGCCCGTGCCTACGCCGTCGAAGGCGCACGCCTGTTGCTGGCCGACCGCGACGCCGCCGCCCTCGCCGAAACCGCCTTCACCTGCCGTAACCTCGGTGCCGAAGTCCTCGAATGCGTAGCCGACGTCGGCACCGTTGAAGGCGCCCAGGCCAGCGTCGATGCCTGCGTCACCCATTACGGCGGCATCGATATCCTGGTCAACAACGCCGGTATGCTGACCCAGGCCCGGTGCGTCGACCTGACCATGGACATGTGGAACGACATGCTGCGCGTCGACCTCACCAGCGTCTTCGTCGCCAGTCAGCGCGCCTTGCCCCACATGATTGGCCAGCGCTGGGGCCGGATCATCAACATCGCCTCGCAACTGGGGATCAAGGGCGGTGCCGAGTTGACGCACTATGCAGCGGCGAAAGCCGGCGTGATCGGCTTCACCAAATCCCTCGCGCTGGAAGTGGCCAAGGACAACGTACTGGTCAACGCCATTGCGCCCGGGCCGATTGAGACACCGTTGGTAGGCGGCATCAGCGACACCTGGAAACGCGCCAAGGCCGCCGAGCTGCCGCTGGGCCGTTTCGGCCAGGCGGATGAAGTCGCGCCGACCGCGGTGCTGCTGGCCAGTGAGCCCGGCGGCAACCTGTTCGTCGGCCAGACCCTGGGCCCGAACTCCGGCGATGTCATGCCATGAGCGGGCACTAAGCATGTGCGGACTTTGCGGCCTGCTGGGCGAAGACCTGCACTGGAGCGATCCCTTGGGCGATGAGCTGCCCCGTCGCCGCGAACGCCTGCGCCGCATCGCGGCGATCAACCAGGTGCTGGCGGTGTTCCGGCTCAAGGTCGAAGACTTCCAGGGCGCGTCCTATCTACTGCTGGGCGCCACCGGCAAACAGGAACTGGCCAGCGGCCTGGATCAGCTATGGCGGGCGGCAGAGACCATGCTCGGTCGGCCGCTGGATCCTCTT
Organism: Pseudomonas sp. AN3A02; assembly: GCF_011765255.1. NCBI lineage: Bacteria > Pseudomonadati > Pseudomonadota > Gammaproteobacteria > Pseudomonadales > Pseudomonadaceae > Pseudomonas > Pseudomonas sp. AN3A02. The sequence continues at coordinate 206,028 of NZ_JAARNI010000005.1, read as the reverse complement.
GACCCCAAATTACTCGACCATTTGGAACAGGGTCTTCTGTAGGAGCGAGCTTGCTCGCGAAAAAACGTCAACGATAACGCGCCCTCTCTGGTTGAACGCGGCGTTCTCAGGTTTTTCGCGAGCGAGCTCGCTCCTACAGGGGGCCAGCAACGAGGTAGAAATATGAGCATCGCCCTCAACGTCATCACCGGCTTCCTCGGCAGCGGCAAGACCACCTTGCTCAAGCGCCTGCTACAAGGCGAAAGCCTTGGCGACACGGCGTTGCTGATCAATGAGTTCGGCGACGTAGGCATCGACCATTTGCTGGTGGAAGAAGTCGCGCCGGACACCGTGCTGCTGCCCAGCGGTTGCGTCTGCTGTTCGATTCGCGGCGAGTTGAAAGACGCCTTGCTCGGCCTGTTGCAGCGCCGTGAGCGCGGCGAGATTCCAGCCTTCAAACGGGTGATCCTGGAAACCACCGGCCTGGCCGATCCGGCGCCGATCCTCGCCACCTTGAATAACGACGTGCAGCTTCGCGGGCGCTTTCATATCGGCCTGGTCGTGACGTTGGTAGACGCCAGCCACGCCGCCCTGCAAGAACGCCTGCACCCCGAATGGCTGGCGCAAGTGACCGCCGCGGATCGCCTGCTGTTGAGCAAGACCGACCTCGTCGAAGACTGCGGCCCGTTGCGCGCGCACTTGCAGGCACTGAACGCCGGTACGCCGATCCTCAATACCTGTGACGTCGACAGCGGTGAACAACTGCTGCTTGGCGAAGGCCTGCGCAGCGCCGAACCTGCGGCCGAAGTCAGTCGCTGGCAACTCCATCAAACCACCGCCGCCAACCACGGCGCCGCGCAAGTCTGTTGCCTGACCTTCGACCAGCCGCTGGATTGGGTGGGGTTCGGGGTCTGGTTATCGATGCTGTTAAGATGCCACGGCGAACGTATTCTTCGCGTCAAAGGACTGCTCAACGTGAACGCAAGCTCGGCCCCCATTGTTATCCACGGCGTGCAGCATTGCCTGCATGCCCCGGTTCACCTGCCTGCCTGGCCGGGGACCGATCGGCAATCACGCCTGGTGTTTATCCTGCGCGGTCTCGACCCGGCGTTGCTGCGTCGCTCCTTTGAAGTGTTCTCCAGAAGGTTCGCCGCATGATCACGCTTCGCGTCCTCGGTACCTCGGTGACCTTGCTCGAATGTCTGCGTGTGCGAGCGGAAAAAGAGCTGGGCATTCGCCTGGTGTATCAGGTGCACGATGTCGAGCAGGCCCAGCGTATTGCGGTGATGCAGCCGGACAGCTACGACCTCTACGACCAGTGGTTTCACAACGTCGATTTCGTGTGGCCGGCCCGGGCGATCCAGCCGATCGACACCCGGCGCATTGCGCTGTGGCACGAGATCAACGACCTGCCCAAGCGCGGACGTTTGTCCGCCAACGACCGCCTGGGCAGCGGCAGTGTGCCCAGCGAGCGCCTGTTCGTGCAGCACGATGGCAGCCTCGGCAGCACCGTGACCGAACGCATCAGCATGTTGCCCCTGACCCACAACGCCGACAGTTTCGCCTACCGCCCCGAGCGCTTGCCCGAAGGGTTCAACCGCGCCAATGAGAGCTGGGGCTGGCTGCTCGACCCGGCCTGGGGCGCACGCACCGCGCTGCAGAGTGACGCCGCCATCGGCGCCCTCGATGCTGCACTGGCGGTGCAAGGCGCGGGGCTCGCGAGCTTCAAGGACATCGGTAACATGAGCATCGAAGAGATCGATGTGCTGGCGGATATCCTGGTACGCAAGCAGAAGGAAGGGCACTTCGCAGCGTTCTGGTCGGATGACGAAGAAGCGGCGCAGCTGATGCTCAGCCCGAGCATCGACATCCAGAGCCTATGGTCACCGACCCTGATGCGCCTGCACCGAGCCGGGGTTAAATACCGCTTGGCGGTGCCCCGTGAAGGTTATCGCGCCTGGTTCGGCGGGTTGTCGTTGTCGCGCCATGCCAAGGGCCCGGTGCTGGATGCGGCCTATGCCTACCTCAACTGGTGGCTGTCCGGCTGGCCTGGAGCGGTGATGGCGCGCCAGGGTTATTACATCGGCAACCCGGCTCGTAGCCGTGATCACCTGAGCAGCGCCGAGTGGGATTACTGGTACGCCGGCCAGCCCGCGCGGGAAGAGCTGCTGGGCAGCGATGGCTTACCGTTGATTGATGTGGGCGAAGTGCGCGACGGTGGCTCCTATGAGCAACGCATGGGGCACATCGCGGTGTGGAACTCGGTGATGGACGAGCACAACTACCTGGTGCGGCGCTGGGGCGATTTCATGCGGGCGCGGATGTAGGAATGGCGGTATGCCGCCAAATTAATGACGTGAAAACTCCCGTGTTTATTGGGTGCACATCTTCTCTTGCGCAGCTAGTCTGGATAGTTCGAATGTCCTTTTAAAAAAGGATATTTATTTGACGCCAGTTCAGCTTTCGCGAGGGACGCGTATGACGAAGGGAGATTTCGGCTGGAGGAGACGGGCGCTGCCAGAGGGCAACAAAATGCGGTGGCGCCATACGTTTCAAACCCGGATCGCCGGGGTGCTGGCGCTGCTGTTACTGGTGGTCGTGGCGGCGGTGTATTTCGCGGTGAAGACCGCGACCAATCACGCCGTCGAAAACCAGGCCCAAGTGCAATTGGAAACCGGCAGCCAGGTGTTCGAACGCCTGCTCGACCTGCGTGGCCGGCGTTTGCAATACGGCTTGAACTGGCTCACGGCAGACCTGCCCTTCCGCCAGTCCGTCGCCGAGGGTGAGCCCGCCGAGATTCTCGCCGCCCTGCGCCGGCATGGCACCGGCCTGACGTCCAGTGAAGTATTTGTGCTGGGCCTCGACGGCAAGGTGATGGTCAGCACGTTACAGGCGCTGATCCCGGGCCAGCCTTTTCCCTACAACGACGCCTTGCGCCAGGCCCGGCGCAGCGGCCTGCAAATGTTGATCGTAGCCCTGGATGGCCGGCCTTTTCTGCTGGTGCAACAGGACGTCGTCGACCTCACACCGATTGCCCGTGTCGCCATGGGCTTCCCCATGGACGAAATCTTCGCCAGTGAATTGCGCTCCATGAGCAACCTTGAGGTGTCGTTCCTCAGTGCGCAGCACGGCCAGCCCGGGGAACTGTTCAGCACTCAGCCCGAGGCACTGCAGGCATCAATTGCCGCTGGCTTGCAGGCGCCGTACATCAATTCCAAGGCGCAACTGAACCTGTTTCACGGCCAGCGTTACCTCAGCCAGGTGTTGCCGCTGGGTAACACCGCAGACGGCGGTGAGGTGCGGGTGCTGCTGCAAAGCCCGCTGGACCACGCCCTTGAATCCTTCGCGCCGCTGGACCGGCAATTTCTCGCAATCGCCCTGGTGGTGCTGCTGGTGTCGCTGGCGGGCGCTTTGTTCCTGGCGCGTAGGGTTTCGCGCCCACTCAATGCGCTGGTGCAGGCCGCCGAACGCATCGGTGCCGGTGATTACCGTACGCCAGTGCGGGTGCGCAGCCATGATGAGTTCGGCCTGCTGGCCCAGGCTTTTAACGCCATGCAAACCAGGATCGCCGTGCGCGAACGGCAACTGGCCCACAACGCCCTGCACGATCCGCTCACCGGCCTGCCCAACCGGGCGCTGGCCATGGAGCGCCTGGGCAGTGCCATCAGCGCCGGCCGGCCCGTGGTGTTGCTGTACCTGGGGATTGAAAACTACCGGGTGATCAATGAAAGCTATGGGCCGGAAGGTGTGGAAGAAATGCTCCGCGAAGCCAGCCGCTGCCTGTTGTCGAGCCTCTCGGCCAGTGACACCGCCGCGCGCATCACCGGCAGCGAGTTTTTGCTGCTGCTGGAAAACACCGAGATTGACCGTGTCGTGGCGTTGGCTGACCGCCTGTATGGGCTGCTGACCGAGCCTCAGCGCATCGGCGGCGATGAACTGCGCCACGAGGTGAGCATCGGCATCGCCGCGTACCCGGCCGACGGCCAGCAGGTTGAAGAGCTGATCAGCCGCGCCGCGCTTGCCCGCCACGATGCGGCCGGGTTACCGGGCTATTTACAGATCTACCAACAAGACCGCGACCTCGCCCACCAACGTCAGATCACGCTGATCCGCGACCTGCGCCGGGCGGCGGCGGAGGGCGAGTTGTACCTGTGTTATCAGCCCAAGCTCGACTTGCACCATGGCCATGTGCGCCAGGCCGAGGCGCTGTTGCGCTGGCAGCATCCGACCCTCGGGCTGGTATCGCCCGCCGAGTTCATTCCCCTGGCCGAGCGCACCGGCAGCATGGGCAGCCTTACCCACTGGGTGATCGAAGAAGCCATTCGGCAATTGGCCGAGTGGGAGGTGTGCGGGTTGCAGGTGCAGTTGTCGGTGAACATCTCGGTGGATGACCTGGCCGATGACAGCCTGGCCCTGCGGGTGACCGAGCTGTTGGCGCGCTACCGCGTGTCGGCCCGGCAGCTGATTTTTGAAATCACCGAAAGCGCGATCATGCACAACCCGGTGCAGGCCCTCAGCGTGCTGGAGCAACTGCGCGGTTGTGGCATCAGCCTGTCGGTGGACGACTTTGGCACCGGCTATTCCTCCCTGGCGCAACTGCAACGCTTGCCGGTACAGGAACTGAAGATCGACCAGTCGTTCGTGCGCAATCTCGACGGCGCCTCCGGCGACGGCGTGATCGTGCGCTCGACCATCGAAATGAGCCACAACCTCGGGCTCAAAGTGGTGGCTGAAGGTGTGGAGTTCGAGCCCAGCCTCAAGCTGCTCAAACTCTGGAAGTGCGACACGGCCCAAGGCTATCTGATCAGCCGGCCACTGAACGCCATGGCGTTCGAAATGTGGATGCGCCGCGAACGTGTGCCGGTGTGAACACAAAAAAAGGCGGCTACCCATGAGGTAGCCGCCTTTGTCTTGCCGCCGCTGTTACTTAATCCGGCAGTTTGAACGCCATCACATAGTCGCCCTGCTTGGTGCCCAGGGAACCATGACCGCCGGCCATGACCAGCACGTACTGCTTGCCGTCCTTGCCGGTGTAGGTCATCGGTGTGGTTTGCGCGCCTGCTGGCAGGCGGCCTTCCCACAGTTGCTTGCCGTTTTTCACGTCATAGGCACGCAGGTACTGGTCAAGGGTACCGCTGAGGAAAGACACGCCACCGGCCGTGGTGAAGGTCCCGCCCAGGCTTGGTACGCCCATGGTCAGTGGAATCGGAACCGGCGAGCTGTCACGCACGGTGCCGTTTTTGTGCATCCAGATGGTCTGGTGGTTGGTCAGGTCGACCGCGGCCACATAACCCCATGCTGGCGCCTGGCACGGCAGGCCCAGTGGCGACAGCATGGCTTCGAGGATCACGCCGTACGGCGCGCCTTTGTTCGGCTGCACGCCTTCGGTTTCGCTGACCCGTGGGCCTTGCTTGGCGATGTCGGCGGCCGGGATCAGTTTCGATTTGAACGCCATGTAGCTCGGGTTCACGAAAGCAATCTGGCGAACCGGGTCGACGGAAATGCCACCCCAGTCGAACACGCCAAAGTTACCCGGGTAAACGATCGAACCTTGAAGCGATGGCGGGGTGAACGGACCGTCGTAGCGCATGGATTTGAAATCAATCCGGCACAGCATCTGGTCGAACGGCGTCACGCCCCACATGTCACGCTCCTTGAGGGGCGGTGGCATGAAGTTCAGGTCCGATTTCGGTTGGGTCGGAGCGGTGTGATCGCCGGCCACTGCGCCTTGCGGTACAGGGATTTCATTGATCGGCACCACTGGCTGACCGTTCGAACGGTCGATCACGTAGATGCTGCCTTGCTTGGTCGACGCCATTACCGCTTGCTTCACGCCTTCAGCGGTCTTGATGTCGATCAGCGAAGGCTGGCCGCCCACGTCCATGTCCCACAGGTCATGGTGAGTGAACTGGAAGGTCCACTTCACGTGGCCGCTGTCGATGTCCAGGGCGGTCAGGCCGGCGCTGTACTTCTCGGAGTCCGGAGTCCGGTCGCCGCCGTACTGGTCGGGCATCTGGTTACCCATCGGAAGGTAGAGCATGCCGAGTTTTTCGTCCACCGCGAACATCGACCACATGTTTGGCGAGTTGCGGGTGTAAGTCTTGCCCTCGGCCAACGGGGTGGTGTCGTCCGGGTTGCCGCTGTCCCAGTTCCACACCAGCTTGCCGGTGTGCACGTCGAACGCACGGATCACGCCGCTCGGCTCGTCGGTGGAGACGTTGTCGGTCACGTGACCGCCGATCACTACCAGGTTCTTGGTAACGGCCGGTGGCGAGGTGGAGTAGTAACCGCCCGGGGCGAAGGTGCCGATGTTGGCACGCAGGTCGACCTGGCCTTTGTCACCAAAGTCTTCGCACATCTTGCCGGTGTCGGCGTTCAGGGCGATCAGACGGGTGTCGGCGGTAGGTACGAAGATGCGTTTCGGGCAGGCATTCGGCGCGGCGGCCGGGCTGGCGCTGCCAGTCGGGCTCTGCTCGGAAGCGTAGACCGCGTCATCGTGATACGACACGCCACGGCAGGTCATGTGCGCCCAACCCTTGAAGTTGGCAGCACCCTCGCTGCTGATCTTCGGGTCGAAACGCCAGATTTCCTTGCCGGTGTCCGGGTCCAGGGCAATGACCTGGCTGTGTGGTGTACACACGTAGAGCATGCCGTTGACTTTCAGCGGGGTGTTTTCCGCAGTGGTTTCACCGGGATCGCCTGGGCCAGGAATATCGCCAGTGCGATACGTCCAGGCTGGAACCAGCTTGTGGGCGTTTTCCGGGGTGATCTGTGCCAGTGGCGAGTAACGGTCACCAAAGGCCGAGCGGCCATAGGAGTTCCAGTCACCGTCCGCCTGGGCTGGCGCGGCGCTGGCCATGCCTGGCACCGCATCGCGGTCCAGTTGGCCTTTTTTGACCATGGCACCCGGGTCGGTGAATTGGCTGGCCAAGGCAGCAGCACCGGCCAGCACGACGGCGACGCTCAGGGCGCCAGTGCCCAGCGGCGCGGCTTGGCCACGCAGCAATGGACGGCGGAACCACGGGAGCAGCATGACGATGCCGAGGGCGAACAGCAGGGCCAGGCGCGGCACCAGTTGCCACCAGTCCAGGCCGACTTCCCACAGCGCCCAGACGGTGCTGGCAAACAGCACCAGTGCGTACAAGCCCAGCGCCGCGCGGCGTGTTGCCAGCAGCAACAGGCCGGTGACGGTGATGCCGAGACCGGCCAGCAGGTAATACAGCGACCCGCCGAGCATGCTCAGCTTGATCCCCCCGGCCAACAAGGCCAGGCCCATTATCAGCAGCAAGATCCCCAGTAGCCTGGGCAGCAGGCGACTTGGACTTGAAGCACCATCAGTGCTCATAGTGTGGTTCTCCGTTACGTTTTGAATTGATTGCGCACAGTTCACTGTAGATGACGTTCCGGCGCAGGCATGGTTCAGGGCAAATTAGGTTTATTCAGAAATCAGAAGGAACTTTGCAGCTTGATCCCGCCAATCAGCGCGTCATCCACCTGGGCAATAGCCCCGGGGTGACGGATGTATTGCAGGTTCGGGCGTATCGTCAGCCAGTTGGTGACGTGCACGCCGTAATAGAGTTCGGCGCTGTATTCGGTGTGTTGAATCGGCATATAGGCCGGGTCATCGAAGTCGTACACCGCACGGGCCTGGTTGCTCGCCTCGGCGTTCTTGCGATAGGCCGGGTTGACGTGCACCCGGGCCACGGCAAAGCCGATATCGTCCTTGGCGCGGGCGTCAAACGGGCCCTTGTAGACCACGCCGGCCTGCAGGTAGTTATCCACAGCGTTGGTTTTCTTGTCGTGCATCGTGCCGTTGGCGAACACGCTCAAGCCTCGCGAATGGTCGCTAGCCAGGCTGGTGACTTGCTGTTGCACACCCAGCCACACCCCGTGTTTGCTGGAGGCGCTGCGATAGGCCTCGCCGCTGAGGGCTGCCGGCTGGTCGTTGCGGTCTTTATAGACGTCGCTGGCCTTGGCGCTGCTGTAGTAGTAACCGGCGCGGTATTCGCCGGGCAGGCCGTTGAGCGTGGGTGTCCACACCAGTTCCACCGGGAGCAGGGCGCCTTGTGTGCCGCTGCCACTGAGCTTGAAGCCATTGCCGCGATCCAGGTTGGACGGGTTCTGTTCATAGGCGCCGACCTGGGCGTACAGCTCGGGCGTCAGGTGATACTTGACCCGCAGCGCCCACTGGCTCACCGGCCAGTTGTACCAGATGCTGCCCACCCAGTTGCCGACCTGCGAGCCGCAGAACGCCAGGTTCTGGAAGTCGCAGGGGAAGCTGTTGAAGTCCTCGCCTTCGCCAAAACGGCCGGCCTTGATGTCGAGCTTCTGGTCGAAGAACTTCTGCTGGTACCACATCTGCGTCAGGCGCCAGGTCTGGCCACGGCCCCAGACTTCCTGGGAGGAAGTGAACCCGCCCACACGCGGATCGTTGACGCGGTCGTTGGTGATGTTGTTGCCGCTGCGCTCGGTCACCGTCAACTGGAACTCGGCGTCGTGCCAGCCGAGGATCTTCTGCAGATCCAGGTGCGTGCCCAGGCCGAACTGATCGCTGTAGCGCGCGGTGCGGTCGTGGTCTGAGCCGCCGTGCAGGTTGCTGCCCATCTCGCCGGTGTAGTCGAACTTGAAGTCGTAGCCTTTTTGAGACAGCGCTGTCCGAGCTCCGCCGAAATCACCCAGCATCCACGGTGATTCAGCGTCAAAGGCAGGAGCGGCTTGGGCACAGGTGGCCAGACCGAAAGGCAGCAGCGCAGCGCACAGGCGCAGGTTTGGGAAAGCAGGCATAGGCAAAATGGGGTCTTAATATTTTATGGTTTTGAAACGCCAACAGCGACCTGGCGCGTTCGCACAAAGGCGTTGAACACGGGCGGACGATGTTTTATGGAATGATGAAACGTTTCAGTTTGTTGCCGACAAGGATAAAGCCCCGACGCGGGGAGAGAAAGGGCTAAACGGAAGATGGATTCTTTCGGATTTGGTAATAGTGGCGTCGCTGGGTCATTGTGCGCCGTTGGACAACTTGAAGGCGGGGCTCATTTCGTCCTGCTCACGTCTTGAGATGCCCACTGCATTGGCCAGCGTTGGCCACTGATTCACAACGCCCCTGAAACGTTCGATAAGCGTGTCGGCCTCCGGGAGTGGCACCCTGAAGATCCCGGCGACTGATCGCACCAACTCCAGATCCAGAGCGTTGTCATGTTCGCTGATATTGAGTTTCAGGCCATGACCGTAACGGTCGGGATTCATATCGTAGGCAGGAGAGAGCCGCCATCCCCGTCCCGGTTCCAGCAGGAAGCCGTGGTTACGCAAGTGATCATCGGTATTGGAAACCAACACGTTAAACAGAATTCGACACCACAGTTCGCGCAAGTCAGCTTGGGTATCGGCGCCTTGCGTGATCAACACCCGCGCAAGTTCCAGGTAGCTGACGCCAGTCGAGGCATCGTCACCATCGGTATGCCCGGTCAAGGTCATGGCGGAGGCGAAATGCAAACGTCGCCCCTGAGCAGACCGGTCAAAACGTTTAACCCTGAAGCAGTGATGCTCGCTGGCATAGCGTTCTGCATCCATGGGGGCGACGCGCAGACCGCAGCCCTCGGCGAGAGACCCAACGATGTATTCCCAGGCTCCCACATCGTGCTCATCGCGCAGGCTCGGAAACTTGGCAATCCAGAGATGCCCATCGGGGTCGACCACGCTGGCTTTAGGGCGTGCGCCACCCAGCGAGCCGCCGGGTGCGATCAACATCCGCAGCCAATCGCTGCCTTCGACGGCGGTGTTGTCGGTATCGTTTTCCAGGGCGCGGCTGGCTGCTTCCAATTCCCGCAGTTTGATCAGTGGCGGCGCCGCCAGGCTGTCCTGATTGTCCAGAAAGGGGCCGTTCTCATCTTGCTTGAAACGCAACGCGCCGACGCGGAAGGTATCGTGTACACCCAACAGGAAGTCTGACTCCATAAGCCGAGTGTGGGGTGCAACTCTTGCCGCTCGTTTATCGCGTTCCAGCCGACGCTTCATCAGCATGCGCCCCCATCGGTCGGGGCTGGAGTCGGCAAATACACCGAAGGTATCGCGACCTTGCGGGGGGAACTGCGGGCCTTCGAACAAGCCTATGCGCGGGTCAAGTTGAGTCAGGCCCAACTGCGGATCAGCCAGCGCCTCACGGTCGTATTCAAACTCAAACAACTCACTTGGACCGCCTTGGCGCGCATGCAGTACGCCAAGGCGACGGGCATGATCGAGCCCATCCCAGTCGGCATAAACGAGAATACGGGTCATGGCTTGGATGACTCGTCACTGGAACGGCTGACGGGGTTGACGATCAGGGCCGAAAGTTTCGAGGCCGTTTGTGCCTGGGGGGAGACTGAGGGCGCGATGGTGGCAGACGACATGTGTGCAGCCTTCTTCACGCGAGGCTTGGTTGCCCCCTGCTTTTTGTTTGTAAGCGCGGCGTCTTGCAGATGGCGTCCTACTGTGTCGGTTTCAGCGATCGAGGCTACATCCTGTTCGAGCCCGAGCACTTGCAATACGGACAGGTAGGCGCCGATGGTCACTCCCGTAGAGCCTCGCTCCAATGCACGCAGGGTCATGAGTGACATACCGGCACGCTCCGCCACTTGTTTGGCGGTGAGCTTGCGACGCAAGCGCGCCAAGCGCAGGCGTTCGCCCAAGTCCACCAGCAATTGCTGGGTCATAGGGAGTAGCGGAGCGGTTTTGTTGGCCATGGGTGCAATTATTCCGGCGCTTTCGAGAAGAATATGCAGGAATAATAGCACTATTGGTGAGCAATGGATCTGCAATTATTTTGGCTGTTTTGTAGTGTTACAGCTAAAATAATTGCAGTTTTTTTGTCGTGGGTTGACCTAAGCCAACTTCACCAAACACTCCTCAAGAATATCCAACCCTTCCTCCAGCACCACTGCCTCAATCGTCAACGGCGCCAGCAGGCGGATAATGTGCCGTGATTTGCCGCTGGGCATCAGCAGCAAACCCGCCTCGCGGGCCAGGGCCAGCAGTTGGGTCAGTTGTTGTGGTGCCGGGCTGCCGTCGGCGTTGGCCAGTTCGATACCACGCATGGCGCCCACGCCGGTCAAGCGGCCGAGGTACGGCGAGAGCTTTTTCGAACGCCATGATTCATAGCGGCTGAGGATGGCTTCTTCCTGCTGCGTGCCCCAACTTTTCAGGTGTTCATCCGTCATTTCATCCAGGGTCGCCAACGCCGCCGCGCAGGCAATCGGGTTGCCGGAATAGGTGCCGCCCAGGCCGCCTTTGGGCAGGTTGTCGAGCAACGTTTTGCGACCCACTACTGCGCCGAGCGGCACACCGCCGGCGATGCTTTTGCCCAGCAGTATCAGGTCAGGCTCGATGCCCAGGCGTGAGAACGCAAAACGCTGGCCGGTACGGCCGAAGCCGGACTGGATTTCATCGGCAATCAGCAGGATGTTTTTCTCGTCGCAAAAGCGCCGCAGTGCCTGGGCGAATTCCACGTCCAGCGTCAGGAAGCCCCCTTCGCCCTGCACCGGTTCGATGATGAAACAGGCCACGTCGTCGACGTCGATTTCCACGCTGAACAGGCGGTCCATTGCCTTCAGCGCTTCGCCGCAGGTCACGCCGTTGTCGCGACTGGGGAATGGCAGGTGGAACACCGGCCCCGGCAGTACGCCGACTTTTTGTTTGTACGGCGCGACCTTGCCATTGAGGTTCAAGGTGGCCAGGGTGCGTCCGTGAAACGCCCCGTCAAAGGCAATGACCGCGGTGCGACCGGTCGCGCCGCGGACGATTTTCAAGGCGTTTTCCGCCGCCTCCGCACCACTGTTGGTGAGCATGCCACTGACCGGATAATCCACCGGGATGAACGCGGTGAGGCGGTCCATCAGTTCGATGTAGGGCGCGTGAGGCGCGGCGTTGAAGGCGTAGTGGGTGAGCTTTGTCGCCTGCTCGCGGATCGCCTCGACCACGCGCGGGTGGCAATGGCCCAGGTTGAGTACGCCAATGCCACCGACGAAATCGATGTAGCGCTTGCCCGTGGTGTCCCAGACTTCGGCGTTCTTGCCATGGCTGAGGCTGATGGGGTGGACGATGGAAATCGACTGGCTGATGGTTTCGCGGCTCATGGATCCGGGACTCAAGAATAGGATGCGTCCTTTTATCTAAGCCGTGAGCCGCCTTGCCCCGCAAACGAAATAAAGTCGCCGGGTCATTATTAAAAGTCGGGATGTGCTGTGGTGTACTCCACCATCCAGCTCAAAAACGCCTGCACTTTTGGAATCCCCCCGGCATGTTCGGCATGGGCGATAAAGTGCGCGCCGGCGCTGGGCATCGCGTAATCCCAAGGGATCATCAGGCTGCCGTTCGCCAATTCCTCGGCCACCAGATACTGCGGCACTAACGCCACGCCGTACCCCGATTGCGCCGCGCGAATGCACATGTAGAACGTGTCGAAGCGCGGCCCGTGGTAGCTGTTTTGTGAATGCAGGCCTTGTTCCAGAAACCACTCGTGCCAGGCTTCGGGACGCGAGGTGCATTGCAGCAACGTGTGGCGGGACGAGGCGTCGCTGCCTGCGGCAACAAACCCGGGTGCGCACACCGGTACCACGGCTTCGCGAAACAACTCGATGCAGGTCGCTCCCGGCCACGATCCCTGGCCGAAGAAGAACGCGATGTCGGCCTTGGCCTGCAACACGTCGAACGGCTCCAGTTCATTGCGCACGTCCAGGTGGATATTGGGATGGCGCGCGGCAAAATCCTTGAGCTTGGGCACCAGCCAGCGGTCACCGAAGGTCGGCTGTGTGGCAATGCGCAGCACTTCGGTTTCGCCGCCATAGGTCAGGATGTAGCGGCTGGAAATATCCACTTGGTTGAGGATCTTGCGTACTTCCTCCAGGTACAGCGAGCCTGCCGGCGACAGGTACAAACGCTGGCGCACTCGCTGGAACAACGGGTGGCAGAGCATCTCTTCCAGCTGCGCCACTTGCTTGCTCACCGCACTCTGGGTCAGGTGCAGCTCTTCGGCGGCGCGGGTAAAGCTCAAGTGGCGGGCGGCGGCTTCGAAGCACTGCAGGGCAGTCATCGAAGGGGTCAAGCGTTTCGAAATCACGGGATCGCAGATCCTTTCAAATAGCCAAGTTCATTCCAAATCGGAAGGAGCCTTTGCCTAAACGTCGTTTGTGGCCAAGGTGTAAAGCCGTTGATACTGACCGGCAACACTATAAACGGCGCGGGTTTTTGGCGCCGAATAATAAAGACCGACAGGGAGCGCCTTGCATGAAGAATATGAAGTCCACGTTGGCGGCATTCACCGCCGCCGCAGTATTGGGGTTGGCCGGGAGCGCGCAGGCGGGGGCGACCCTGGATGCGATCCAGAAGAAGGGTTTTATCCAGTGTGGGGTCAGCGATGGTTTACCGGGTTTTGGCGTGCCGGACGCCAACGGCAAGATGACCGGCATCGATGTGGATGTGTGCCACGCCGTCGCCGCCGCGCTGTTTGGTGACGCGTCGAAAGTGAAGTTCAGCCAGTTGACCGCCAAGGAACGCTTCACCGCGTTGCAGTCTGGCGAGATCGACCTGATTTCCCGCAACACTACCTGGACCAGTTCCCGCGACGCCGGCATGGGCATGGTATTCACCGGCGTGACCTACTACGACGGCATCGGCTTTCTGGTGAACACCAAGCTCGGTGTGAAGAGCGCCAAAGACCTGGACGGCGCGACCATCTGCATCCAGGCCGGCACCACCACCGAGCTGAACGTCTCGGACTACTTCCGCTCCAACGGCCTGAAGTACACGCCGATCACCTTCGACACCGCCGACGAAAGCGCCAAGGGCCTGGAGGCCGGCCGCTGCGACGTGCTGACCACCGACCAGTCGGGCCTGTACGCCCAGCGAATCAAGATGGCTCACCCGGATGAATTCGTGGTGTTACCGGAAGTCATTTCCAAGGAGCCGCTGGGCCCGTTGGTGCGCAAGGGCGACGACGAGTGGTTCAGCATCGTCAAGTGGACGTTGTTCGCCATGCTCAACGCCGAGGAAATGGGCATCACCTCGCAGAACGTCGAAGAGCAGGCCAAGTCCACCAAGAATCCGGACGTCGCCCGTCTGCTGGGCGCAGACGGTGACTACGGCAAGGACTTGAAACTGCGCAAGGACTGGGTGGTGCAGATCGTCAAGCAAGTGGGCAACTACAGCGAAGTGTTCGAGCGCAACATCGGCCAGGGCAGTGTGCTGAAGATCAAGCGTGGCCTGAATGCGCTGTGGAGCAACGGCGGCATCCAGTACGCGCCGCCGGTTCGCTGAAGGTTTACTCAGACACGGTGTCCTTGCCCGCCGCCTTGGAGCGATACAACGCCTGATCGGCCCTGGCCATCAGGCTCGTGGGTGATTCTTCGTTGCGCCGCTCCACCACGCCCAGGCTCAGCGTTACTTTGAAATTGCCCACGGCGGGCAGCTCCTTGAGCACACAGCGCATCCGCTCGGCCAGTTCCCGCGCGGTTTCCAACGTGCTTTTGGGCACAATCACCATGAACTCATCACCGCCCCAGCGGGCCAGCAAGTCGCCGTGGCGCAAGCAGGCTTCCAGGCATTGCACCACATGCACCAGGGTTTCATCACCGACGGCGTGGCCGTGCTGGTCGTTGATCGGCTTAAAGTCATCAACGTCCATGGCAATCAGCGACAGCGGCAGGCGAAATCGTTGGGCGCGATCGCATTCTTCCAGCAGGGCACGCTCCAGGCGGTAACGATTGGCCACACGGGTCAGGGCGTCACGCTCTGCCAGGGAGCGGTTCTCATCCAGTTGCAACTGCAGTTGTTGATTGACCCGCGACAGCTCGCGGGTGCGTTCGGCCACCAGGGCTTCGAGGGATTGATTGCGTCGTTCCAACTGTTCGATGGACTGTTTGCGTGCCTGGATGCTGCGGTGGGCGCCGACCATGCGTGCTACCGAGCCGTCGTCGTTCCGTGAGATCACGTAGCCACGGTCTTCGATCCACAAGTAGGAGCCGTCTTTCTTGCGGCAGCGGTATTCGGCTTGATAGTGAGTGGTGCGGCGGTTGATGTAGTTATCGAACAGCACCATCACCTGAGGGTAGTCCTCGGGATGAATCACGTTTTCCCAGGTGAATACGCTGTTTTCCAGGGAGTGATGGGCGTACCCGAGCATTTCGTACCAGCCGGGGTTGCGGTAGACGAACCCGCTGTTGGCGTTCCAGTCCCAGATCCCATCGCTGACCAGCTCCATGATGGCGTGCAGCATGTCGGCGTTGAGGTCGGTAAAGTCGCTCCTTGAGGGTTCTTGGCCGGATGTATCGTCCATTGCGCACTCCTTGCGTGGGGCTGGCTCTCATGGCCAGTTACTGTTGACGCCGATACTCCGTGGCTGACGGTACTGTACAACGGCGCTTTGGCGCTTAGAAAGGGGTGCTTTGGTCTAGTCGAGGGTGTGGCTCAAGGCCACTATTTGTTAGGAGGCAGCCTTTAATTTGGCGGCACCATCCTCGTCTTCGGCGCACCATTGGCATTGTGTTGATAGATCGCCTCAGGCTGCCCTTGCTGGTTAAAAAACACCTGCCCGATCCCTGCAGCGTTCCACAGCCGCTCACCCGCCTCGGCGTGTTCCGGAATATGCGGAACTACCTGCATGGGTCTGCGTCGTGTCAGCCAGTTCAACGGCGAGCGGGGCGAGTAGAGCCAGCGATTGAGGCGGTCGAACCATTCCAGCAGACGCGGTGGGAATTCGTTCTTGATGCCGCTGCTGGTGATCTGCCAGATCTTTGGGCCGGCGTTGCGGTGGCGGATCAGCACTTCGTAGACGAACGAGTAGTGCACGTCTCCGGACAGGATCACGTAATTGCCCGGGGTGCGGGAATGGCGAAAGATGTTGAGGATCACCTGCGCCGCGCCGCGATGGGCCATCCAGTTTTCCGCGTCTACCAGCAGCGGGTAGCCGCACCAGCTGAAGGCTTTCTGCACGGTCTCGATCAGCTTGACGCCGAAGATCGGCGCCGGTGAGACGATGATCGCCGAAGGGTGGTCCAGCAGTTCCTGTTGCAGTTCGCTCAAGGCTTCCCAGTCCAGCAGTCCGGACGGTTGCTTGAGGTTGAACTCACTGCGCCAGCGCCGGGTGCGGGTGTCGAGTACTACCAGCGCGGGCGTGGTGGGCAGCACGTAATGCCATTGCTGGAATTTCAGCAGGTCGTCTACCAGCTCATCCTGCGCATCAGCATCCAGGTAGTTGCCATGGGTTTGCGTGGTCAGGGCCAGGGTTTTGCCTATTACTGTGTCAAACACATCCGGGTTATTGCCCCAGCCCTGGCACAGCATGTAAGCCAGCAGCGAGTTGCCGATGATGCGCTTGGAGAACGGATGGCCGTAGGCCGTTTCTTCCCATTGGGCGCTGAGGTTCCAGTCGTCGGTGATGTCATGATCATCGAAGATCATCAGGCACGAAAGGTGGGCCATAACCCTGGCCACGCCACCCAGGCCGTCCCGAAACTTGTCGATCTGCACTTGCTCGTGGGCGTAGCGTACGTGCCCTTCGGCGCGCAGTTGCGGCGCTTGCGGGTTGATCAGGCCCCACGACACGGGTGACCAGGCGAGCAAGTACATCGCCATGACTTCGGCGAAGCTCACCAGGTGGTTGTCGGCGCTGCTGCTGGTGAAAATCGGCTTCTTCACGCCACCAAAAAACCGCTCGCGCAGGGTCTCGTTGCTCTCCAGGGCGGGCAACAGATCGGCTCGATGGTAGTAGCTGGCGGCATGCTCATAGAGTGCAGCGCTGTTGTCGACGACGGCACCGTCGAGGTGTTCGTCGAACAGGCCGAGGCGTGTGATCAGCGCATGAATGGCGCGCAGCATTGGCCCCGCGACATCGTCGGCATAGACCTGGTCGCCGCTCATCATCAACAAGGCTGGGCGTTCTTCGACCGTGGTCGACTCGGCCAGCAGTCGGTCAACACACAGCAAACCTTCTTCGGCACGGTGGTGGGGCTTACGGCATGAGCCGTGTACCAATTGGTGGATGCGGCTGTGCAGGACGAAGTTCGGGGTTTGGGCGCCCGGGTAGAGCAGGTGCGGTGCCCACTCGGCGATGCCGGCTCCGTTTACCAGCAGGTCGTAGCCGATGCTCACGTCCTGGGGCAGGGCGTCGGCCAGCGGCACGTCGATCAAGTGGATAAAAGCCTGGCGCCCGACAGGCACGACCTGGCAGCGGCTGGCGTCCAGTTCGATATCCAGCCTCTCGCCTTGGGCGGGTTGCAGCCTCAGGGTCAATGCCAGGGCACGACTTCCCACCAGCCACATCAGCAGGCGCCGGGGCTCCAGGCGTCGCAGCAATGGGCCGGCAAGTACAGCAGGAAGTGTGTCGGGGTGAGGCATCAAGGCAACGGCTCAGGGCAAGGTTAAAGCGCGAAGGGTAGCGCAGTGGATGTCAGTGTTTTGTTAAGGAGAAACAACGTGAGAGGGCGGCGGTGCCGCCCTCCGGCCAGGTCTAATTAAAGCAGGTTGCCGCGGCCTAGGCTGTCCAGGCCTCCGGAGTTATTACGACCCCGGTCGCTGGCAGAGGCGCCGATGTGGTCAAGGGTGTTTCTCTCTTCGGCAAATGGCTCAAGGCTTCGCTTGTTGCGCACCGGTGCAGGTTGTTCGGTTTGTGCAGGAAGTGTGTGCAATTGTGCGAAGGGGCCGTTCATAGCATTGATCATGGCAATTTTCCTTTTTTCAAAAGAGAGGGGTCTCCCTTGATAACCAGCGCTATCAAGGAGAGCGAGAAACTACCCATCCCCCGGTTGCCTCGCTATAAACGTCTCACGTCAAATTATGACGTTATCAGGTCCACCGTCTTACGGGGTTCATGGGTCGTGACTGATGTTTCTCCCAAGGTAATCAGCCAGCGCATGACGTCGGCCAGCGCCACGCTGTGTTGGCGCTCAACCCAGCGCATGCCTTGTGGGCTGTAGTGTTCGACATAGCGACTGAGGATCAGCCGATTCTGGTCACCAGAGAGTTGCAAGCGTGTTTCCCGGCAGAGCAGGGCGTTGGTCCCGCGTTTACGTACATGGTGCTTTAGCACCAGTGAGCCTGAATCAGAAATCATCGCCGGCTCCCTTCGCGCACTCATCGGCCCGGGGTGACGTCGCCCCCTGCTTGCCCTCCAGCACAAAGGCCGCGCGGTGTTCGGCCACCACATTACGCAAGGCGCTGTAGTAGTCCGGCAACTTTTGCAGGCTGTCGGTCAACGGCAGCAACGAAGCGCGCGTATCCACGGTGCCGCCCACCAGGCTGATGGTGCCCAGGGTTTGCACGGTATCGCTGTCGCCCAGCGGTGCCACCAGGAAGCTCAAGACTTTGCCCGCCGCATCGCGGCTGTTGCCGGTGCCGAGCAATGGCAGTTCGACGATCGGCCCGTTGCCAATTCCCCACACGCCAAAGGTCTGGCCGAAGTCGGCGGTGTGGCGAGGAATGCCCAGCGGGTCCGAAATATCAATCAACCCGACGATCCCCACGGTGGTGTTCACCGCAAACCGTCCCAGGGTGTTAATCGAGCGCCGGGGGTTGCCTTGCAGCAGGTCGTTGATGAACACCTTGGGCTCGCTGAAGTTGCTGGCGAAGTTATGCACACCCTGCTGGAAAAAATCCGGCATGTATCGGTAGCCGCGGGCTACAGGTGCCAGGGCGTAGTCATCCACCGCGCGGTTGAAGGCGAAGACGCCCCGGTTGACCGGCTCGGCAGGGTCATACACCGGGTAGGAAACCTGTGCGCAGCGTGTGGTACTCGCCACGTTGGCCGGGCTTGCGCAGCCTGTCAGGTAAGACACGGTCAGCAACAGCACGGCCTGGCGAGCCAGGTGCTGGGGATACGTCAGCGAGCGCATAAGCACAGTCTCCGGAAAAAGGAGGCCGATGCTTGCATTCGGGGCTTGCGCAAAGATGTCTGCTTTATTGCGCCGTTGACGCTTTATTGCACGATTGAAATATATGACGAGCCGCCTCGAATGGTTTTAGATGGCGCATCCACAAGACCAAGTGATGCCCACCGGTGAGCCATCTTTTAATCGTGGACGATGACCTTGAGGTCCTCGCCCTGCTGAAGAAATTTTTTCTGCAACATGGCTACACGGTCGAGACCGCCGCCAATGGCTCCGACCTGTGGGCGGCCATGGAGCGCATGCCTGCCGACCTGATCATCCTCGACCTGATGCTGCCAGGGGATAACGGCCTGTTGCTGTGCCAACGCCTGCGCCAGCAATACGCAACACCGGTGATCATGCTGACCGCCATGGGCGAGTTGAGTGATCGCGTGGTGGGCCTGGAAATGGGCGCCGATGACTACCTGAGCAAACCGTTCGACGCCCGTGAATTACTCGCTCGGGTGCGCGCCGTGCTGCGTCGGGCGGGTGAGAGCCGGCCGACCTTGGGGGATGCGTCTCGCCCGCTGATTCGCTTCGCCGGTTGGCAACTGGACCTGACACGCCGGGAGTTGCGTTCGCCGGACCAGGTGATGATCCCGTTGTCGTCCGGGGAGTTCGACCTGCTGCTGGTGTTCGTCGAACACCCTCAGCGCGTACTGACCCGCGAGCAATTACTGAACCTCGCGCGGGGCCATAGCCACGACGCGTTCGACCGCAGCATCGACGTGCAGGTCAGCCGCCTGCGACGCAAGCTGGAGTTCGACACCAAGCGCCCGGCGATGATTCGCACGGTGCGTAACGGTGGTTACCAGTTCACCGTCGCGGTGACCCGCTCATGAAGCGCTTCAAACCCCGGGACACCGTGGCCCGCTGGATTGCCCTGACTATCCTGATTGCGATGCTCACCGCACTGGCCTTCAACGCGCTGTTTGTACAACTGGCGGGCGTTTGGGCCAGGCCGCCGTTGGGTGAAACCGGCCTGTTGGAAAAAGTCGCGGTGATCGTGCGGATGATCGAAGCCGCAGAGCCTTCCCAGCGGCCACAACTGACACAGGCGGTGGGCGATGACAGTTTCAACGTGAGTTGGTCGGCCACCCGCGCAGGTATCGATGTGCCGATTCTGGAAGACCCGGGTTTTCATTCCGATCAGGTGTTCAAACAGCTGCTCAAGGGGCCGGAGCGGCAAATGGAGGCCTATGAGCCATCTGATTGGCCAGGCCCCGGCGGGCACTATGCCCTGGTGGTGCAACTGGTTGACCAGTCCTGGCTGATGTTCAGCGCGCCGTCCCGTAGTTGGGGGCTGGCGGAAGGCCCGCGAAGCCTTGTGGTGCTGATGCTGGTGCTGATCTCCACCGCGCTGGTCACGTTGATTGCCACCCGGCGTTTGGCCCGTCCGCTGCAACATTTTGCCCAGGGTGTACGACGTTTCGGCGCCGACTTTCGTGCGCCACCCATCGAACCGGTCGGGCCCCATGAAATCCGCCAGGCGATTCTCGCGTTCAACGGCA
Source organism: Pseudomonas sp. AN3A02 (assembly GCF_011765255.1). Lineage (NCBI taxonomy): Bacteria > Pseudomonadati > Pseudomonadota > Gammaproteobacteria > Pseudomonadales > Pseudomonadaceae > Pseudomonas > Pseudomonas sp. AN3A02. The sequence continues at coordinate 185,645 of NZ_JAARNI010000005.1, read as the reverse complement.
TGCAGGCGCAGTTGCAGCACTTCATCCAGGACCGCACCCAGATGCTCGCGGCGATTTCCCACGACCTGCGTGCACCGCTGACCCGCCTGCGCCTGCGGGGCGAATTTATCGAGGATGCCGACCAGCAGCACCGCCTGTTCCGGGATGTCGACGAGATGCAGGCGATGATCAACACCGCTCTGGAGTTTTTTCGCGACGACGCGCGCCTGGAGCAGGCGACCCAACTGGACTTGGCCGAGTTGCTGCAAACGCTGATCGACGACTACCGCGACCAGTCCATCGACATCACCTTCAACGGCCCGCCGCGGCTGGTTTATTTCGGCCGGCCGCTGGGGCTTAAACGGGTGATGACCAATCTGATGGACAATGCGATCCACTATGGGCTCGCACCGGAAATCGAACTGCAACACAGCCCTGGACAGGTGACGGTGCGGGTGCTCGACCGTGGCCCCGGCATTCCGCAGGAGCAGCACGAACAGGTGTTCCTGCCGTTTTTTCGCCTGGAAGGTTCACGCAACAAAAGTACGGGCGGGGTCGGTTTGGGGCTCTCCACTGCACGGGCGATTGTGCTGGAACACGGTGGGACGCTGACCCTGGAAAATCGCCCGTGCGGCGGGTTGGCCGCCGTGGTGGTATTGCCGGTTTAGGAAGGCTTAAACGGTCATGGCAGATAGCCTTTTCCCAGGCCGGTCAGATTACCGTCATTCGACTTGGAATTTTGTTGGTTGGAGCTATTACGCGAGGGCTCATCGTTTGGTTTGGGGGCCGGCTGAACAGGCTGAACGGGTTGAGTGGGTTGAGGCGATTGAGTGGGTTGATGGATGGTTTGGATATGGAAAGCGCCGCCAATGGTTGGAAAGATCATGGGTTTTTCTCTCACTGGATAGGGTGTGAAGTGTGTGCATTCAACTCCCTCTGAGTGCGTCCTGATCAGTGGCCTTGGCCTGGTCCAACGTTCCGGGCCATCGGGTTTCCATTTGCTTCGCCATCTCAATTGATGGGTGGTTTCAAGCCGGCTTGGGCACCGTAAACCGAAACTCACTGCCTCGGCCCAACTCACTTTCAGCCTCGATCCGCCCGCCATGCGCCTGGACGATGCCCTGGGTGATGTACAGCCCAAGGCCGCTGCCGGTGGGATTGTTTTCGGCTTGGGTCCAGTAGCGATCAAACACATGAGGCAACTCATCCGGGGCAATCCCTTCGCCGGAATCACGCACCGAAAACACAATCTCTTCGCTGGTACTCATGGCGCTGATGCCGATATTGCCCTGGCGTGGTGTGAACTTGATGGCGTTGCCGATCAGGTTCGACAGCACCTGGAACAGGCGCTCCGGGTCGGCGTTGATTTGCAGTCCGGGCTCGGCGTTGAAGGACAAGTCGATACCCTTTTCCATCGCCAGGGGCGCCAGCAATGAATACGCCTCTTCGAACATTTGGCTCACGTCCAGGGCCACCGGCTTGACGGTATAACGCCCGGCTTCGATCTTCGAGGTGTCGAGCAGATCCTCCAGCAGCACATTCATACGCGCTGCGGCTTGCTGCATGGTGTCGATGGCCGAGGAAATCCGCCGCGAGGTGTGTGGGCCATCGGAGCTGAAGGCTTTTTGCATCATGCCGCAGAGCATCGAGATGACGGTCATCGGGTTGCGCAGGTCGTGGGAAACCACCGCCACCAGTTCATCCCGGGCGCGCACGGCTTGCTGTTCGCGTAGCACCTGGCGGGCCAGGTCATTTTCCAGGGCCGAGCGGCGCAGGTCGTTGGCGGCGAAGCGGTCGCCGTGGCTCCACTTGGTGGAAATGCCTGCCATTTCCACCTTCCAGATTTCAAACGAGGTACGTGGGCGAAGGTGCAGGCCAGCGTCGGTGCTTTCCAGGTCCAATGGCTTATTCGGGTCGCCGCTCCAGTTGATGTTTTCCTTCACTTCAGGGCGAAACCACAGCACGCCGTTGTCCACCGGTTTGGGCAAACTCATGGCCAGCACGCCACTGGCGACGTGCTGATAGTCAGCCGCTGGCGGGTACACCGAGGCCAGGTTATGGCTGGCGAATACCGGCTGCCCGGTCTCTTGCAGCCACTTGTGCAGGGCGCGAATTTGTCCGGGTTCCGGGCAGTTACCGTAGCGGTGCAGTTGTTTGTCTTCGATGATCGCCACGCCGCCCGCCAGGGTCAGGTCCATCAGCAGTTGCGGACGTTGCGCCAGGCCGTCGAAGACGTTCGCCGGCGACGCCTGCATGGCCTGGTTGAGCAGGGCCAGGGCCGCGACCTTTTCTTCGCGCTGGCGGCTCAGGTCCAGGGCCTCCATGGCGCTGATCTGCAAGGACAGCACCTGGCCAATGGTCTGGCAGGCGGTGCGCAAATCATTCGGTACCAACAGTGGCTGGCGATTGCCACAACTGATCAAGCCCCACAGTTTGTCGCCGGCCATCAGGGAAATGCTCATGGACGACAGCACGCCCATGTTCTGCATGTACTGGCAGTGGATCGGCGACACGCTGCGCAGGGTAGCGAAGCTCAGGTCCAAAGGTTGGCCGGTGTCCGGGCGCAACCTGGGCACCAGGGGCACCGCTTCATAATCGGCATTCGGGATGATCCGCAGCCAGTTGGTGCGGTACAGCTCCCGGGCTTGTTCGGGGATGTCGGAGGCGGGGAAGAACAGGCCGTTGAACAGTTCCATGGACGGTGCGGACGCTTCGGCGATCACCTGGCCGTGGCCTTCTTCCTCGAAGCGATAAATCAGCACCCGGTCGTAGCCGGTCATGGCCTGGATTTCGTTGACGCTGATTTCATACAAGGCTTGCAGGGTTTTCGCCGACTGCAGGCGTTGCAGCATCTTGCCCAGGTTGCTGGTTCGGCCATTGAGTGCCCGTGGCTGGAAGTCCTTGAGCCGTGGCTCGAACTCCAGCACCAGCACCTCCTGATGGCGGTGCAGCAACCCTTCGAACTCGCCACCGTTGAGGTTCATGTGCAGCGGCGGAGCGTCGAAGAAGCTGTTTTGCGTAACCATCGCCTGGACCGCTTCGGCATGTTCTGTGCCGATCAATGTGTGCAGTGGCTGGCCCAGCAGGGATTCCGGCGAATGATTGAACAGCTCGGCCACGTTGGCACTGACCTGCATGATATGCAGGTCGGGCTCGGACAAGGTCAGCAGCGCCCCGTGAGGCTGGATGGCCCCCGGGAAGCGGATGGGTTCGTCGGCACAGTTGGCAAGCAGTTCTTTAAAATCTTCGGGTTTCATAGCAGTACCTCCTGGCTGTCGAGCCATTGCTCGAAGCAGCTGAATGTTGAGCGGGCAGCATTCACCGCGCGCAGTTTGGCGTGCGCGTCGAGGGGCACATGGTTCAGGTAGTCGAGAAAATCTTTCCAGCGCCGACCGGTTTCGGCGCCATACACATTGAGAAACGCGCCACCGTTGTCGGCGTCCAGTCCCAGGCGCTGGGCCATTTCCCGGCGCAGGATTTGCCCGCCCAGGGTGGCGCCTTCCACCACATACAGCGCGCCGAGGCAGGCAGCAGGCGTGTCCAGAGGCGGTAGCGACGAGCAGTGGGGAAGGGCGGCGATGGCCGGTTCATCCAGGCCAAGGGCGAGGAGATCGGTCAACAAGGTGGGCGTTTTCAGGCGCAGCACCTGATCGAATCCCTCGGGGATCAGGCCACTGTCGTACAACGCTGCTTCCAGAGGGCTGTAGAACCCGTAGTACGCCTGAAGCAGGCGTCTGTAGCCATTATCATCCAGTTGCGGAGAGAAAAACGGCAAGCGTTTTTCCAGGGCGACGTGCAGTAAAGCTGTACCCGAGCGCAAGGCTTCAAGTACGGGGGGCGCACCAACGTCATGGACCTGTGAATGCATTCAGTAAACTCGAACTGGGGGCCTGCTGGCCATGTAGGGTTGCGTAACAACTGACCGCAGGAGCTGCCGCGAAGTTCGCTGCAGTTGATATCGCGACGCTATCAGTGCAAGGGCGGGCCCTTTAGCAAAGCCGATTGCACGCAGTCGAGCAGACGCTCCGCACTCCACGGTTTGGGCAGGAACCGCACGGTGCTGCCCAGTTGTGACGCCATGGCGGTGTTACCCGAGGTCAGCAGCACGGGCAGTGACGGCCAGCGATGGGCGACCACCTTGCTCAAGTCGTAGCCATTGAGCAGGCCGGGCATCTGGATATCGCTGACAATCAGGTCCACCGGGTCACTGGTGCGCTCAAGAAAAATCATCCCTTCGTCTGCTGAGGGAAATGACGTCACGACTGCACCGAAATCCTCCAGTACATCCACCATCAACGAGCGAATGATTTCGTCGTCTTCCAGCACCAATATCGATGGCTGAGCCATGATCCTTACTCCACCATCCGGGTTAAGTAAGGTGGAGTGAGGCGCCGTTGATTAGGTTCGATTGAATGTATTTTTTGCGATGGGTGGTCATTTGGTTAGCTTTAAGTTGCGACAGGGCAGGGCGCCCCGCTTGCTAACCGTGTGAGGCATCCGCCACGATGCGCTGCGCGATGAAGCCGTGATGAGTGAGGCATGTTTGCGCCAGTTGCGGGCAGTCACCTTGACCACATTTGGCGATGTGCCCTGGAATGCCCCGTTTTACCAGTGGCTGGGATTTCAGCAAGCGCTTGCCCTGGCGCCGGGTCACCGTTTGGCAGAGGCTCTGCGTGAGGAGTATCGTCACGGTTTTGTGCCGGGCAGTCGCTGTGCCATGTCGTGGCAAGTTGTCGCGTGTTAAGTAAAAGCCACCCCAAGGATTCTCATGTTTATCCGAAACCCCCTCGTCCCCGAACTCATCGTGACGGCCCTCACGAGCAGCCTCGACTTCTGGGTCACTCAGTTGGGATTCGACATCGCCTATCAGCGCCCCGAAGAAGGCTTTGCCTATCTCGACCTGCAAGGTGCGCAAATCATGCTGGAGCAATACGATCCGGATGCCGGCCAGTGGTTGACCGCACCTCTGGAAAAACCTCTGGGACGAGGCATCAACCTGCAAATCGATGTGCCTGCCGTGGCGCCTGTCTTGCAGCGTCTGGCTGCCATCGGCTGGCCGCTGTTCCGCGAGGTCGAAGACGTCTGGTATCGGGCGGGTGACGTGGAGGCGGGCCAACGGCAATTCATCGTGCAAGACCCGGATGGCTATCTGGTGCGTCTGGTGCAGCGGTTGGGCGAACGACCTGTGGGGAGCCATTCATGAAATACGCCGCGTTACTGGCCATTGCCTTCATCGGTGGGGCCTTCAGTCTCCAGGCCGTCGCAGAAGGCGATGCCGAAGCCGGTGGAAAGCTGTTCAGCAAAACCTGCGGCGGTTGCCATAGCGTCGGCGAGAACGCCCGGGGCGGTTTCGGGCCGCAGCTCAACGGCATCATTGGCCGCCCGGCGGGCACCACCACTGACTATCAGTATTCAGATGCGATGAAAAATTCAGGCGTGGTTTGGACGCGGGACAAGCTGGCCGCCTATATCGAGGCGCCGAAAAAGGTGGTGAGCGGCACCCGGATGATTTTCTGGGGGATCAGCGATCAGGAGAAGATCGACAACTTGCTGGCGTACCTTGCGACCTTTCAGGCGCAATAAACACCGATCCCAAGACAAGGATTTCACTCCATGGTCGCACCGCGTATCCGGGCGCTCGCGCTCTGCATCTTCCACCGCAACGGCCGAATTCTGGTTCACGAATTCCAGGATGCGGTGAAACAGCAGACAGTATTTCGTCCCATCGGTGGCGGCATCGAATTCGGTGAACACAGCGCCGAGGCGATCGTACGAGAAGTGCAGGAAGAACTGGCGCAGCCTATTCACAGCCTGCGGCTGCTCGGCACGCTTGAAAGTATCTTCACCTACGACGGCAACCCCGGGCACGAGATCGTCCAGGTCTACGATGGCCAATTTGCGGACCAGAGCCTGTACGAGCAACCGTACCTCGACGGTGCCGAAAGCAACGGTTTTGCGTTCAAGGTGAGTTGGAAGGACAGTTCAAGCTTTACTGCGCAGTCGCCATTGGTGCCGGAAGGGCTCTACGCGTTGCTCAAAGATGCAGCGTTACTGGATTGACGGGACGCACCCCGATAATGGTGGTCGTCCCCAGCCTGCGAAATCAATCAGGATTTCTGTCGTTTTCCCACCGCGCTCACTGCCAGGAATGGCTGGTCGTGATAAAGCTTCAGTTCTACGGTGTTGACGGATTGTGGCTTGCCGAAAAACTCCCCTCGTTTACCGGTGTATGCCTCTTCAAACCTGAATGGCGTCGTAATTACGTTGATGATTTCTTTGTCGAACTGGTCCTGGTGTTCGCGTATCCAGGCTTTGCTTTGTGCTTGCTCCTTGGCTGTAGCTTTTTGAGCGCTGCGGTTATCGCCTATAAAAGCCACAGGTGCAAAAGAGTGCGCGGAATCGAAGTCAAACCGCATATAGACGCAACAAAGCCCTTTGTCTTGTGCGTTGCAGATGTTCAGCATCAAGTTGGATTGCCCATTTTTGTACCGGCGTGCCTTGGGTTTGGCCGACACATGAATCTTCCAGTCCGGGCGTAGCGGGAAATCTCCGACGTCCAGTACCACGTCATCGGCGACGAAAGTAATTCGTGTCTTATTGATCCTTGCCCACCCAAGTTTCTGGCTGTCTAGCACGCAAAAATAGCGTTGCTTGGGTTCGAGCGAATAGGGTTCTGAATCGATTTTCCACTCCAGGAAACTCTGGTCCTTAGGCGGATAGAGCGACAGTTTTGCTTTACCTTCATCGTTGAAGTTAACGACTTTCACTTGGGCAGAAAGGGGCGCCGAACTGCGAAGTTTTGCGATGGACTTGACGATGACACTGCTGATGTCGTCTTTGGCGGACTGCGCGTTGTCGGTCTTTTCAAAAGCATCGGCGACGTCAGCGCAGGCTTTTTTATAGTCCTGGTATTTGGCCTTCAGGCTTACCACCGCGGCTTCCATCGCCTTGATTCGCTCTTTTGTCACAGGCGTTGCGCCGACCTGCCATTGGTCGATTTGCTTCTTGATGGCGGTTATCTTGGTTCGTTGCTCGGTGGAAATGCTCAGCTCTTTGTTTCTCTGGCCGTTTGTCGTGAAGTTTTGGCTGCCCAGCGTCGCCATTCTGTTGCCCACCACGATTACCTTCGCGTGCAGTTGGGCGACCTGATAGATCTCATGCTGGTCTGTCAAAAGGCCTTTGAGGGTTTTCAGGTCGGAGCTGTTGCTTGCAAACAGCTCCGGGTGAAACAGGGTGTAAATTTTTGCTGGCCCTCTATTCTTTAGAAAGCTGCGCAGCGTTTTCCCGGTGATGTAAGGCGACATGACTGCCACAGGCTCGTTGTCAACAAGGGCGCAGTCGGTAAGGGCGTTGAAAACATCAGTTTGGAGATTCATTGCATTTATTCCATGAAATCAATGAAAGACAGGGCTGGAATGGTTGGCAACCCTGTGGCGCCCAATGATGGCATAATGACTTCTTTGTTGTTTGCGGATATCTCTTCCCGCTCAATTCTCAAGGATGACTATGCGAACGCTTTTTCGAATCTGGCTCACCCTCACCATTATTTCGATGGTGTTCTACCTGCCGTTTTACGTGTTCTCCAACAACGCTATCAATGCCGTTGAAGAACTGACTCCTGACGAAATCATCCCCTTCACCGGTATCCGCGGGCAGGATCCCGAGCGTGTGCACAACCTGTTGGCCCGCACCGGTATCGATATGTCGATGGAACTTGAAGACGCGCTCGAAGACAACAAGAGCCTTTCCAACATCAAGTTCGAGTACTTGCAAACGCCAGAAGCCATGCGTGTTGAGCAGGCAACCGGGCTGAAGTTGGTTGAAGCTTCGGCCGATGTGGGCAACGGTCGGCAACTCAAGCTGGTGTTCACGGTCATTCCGAAGCGGTTCTTGCGCAGCACCGCACAGGTCAACGGTTTGCTCGCACTGCAGATCACCGACGGCAAACACACACTCACGATGAACGATGGTCCGAATGACGAGCTTCATCTTTGGGCGCTGTTCGAGAAGTCGGGTAAAGCCGGTCGTGAGTCAGTGCAGCGCATGAATAACCGGTTCGACGTGATGGTTGCTGAAATCGATGCTCGCGAGAAGGCTCGCAACGCACCGGCCGCCGTGACCCCATCCGCACCTGCTCGTCAGTTTGCGAGCAACACCGTCGCCGGTAACCCAGGTACGGATCAGGTCATCATTTTCCAGTTTGATGGTAAGCCTGCGTATTGCGCAGACGAAGGCGCGGACGGAGCCAACTGCCATGGCGACAGTGCCGCATTTATCGGCCAAGGCTCCTACAAGGACTACATGGACCCCGACAGCAGCTTATGCATCGCAGGCGAGAATGACTGCACGTTGCCGCAATTTTTTCCTGCCGATATACGGGGTTAATCCCAGCGCCGTTGTCGCGCCCCGTTGCCTCTTCAAGAACCCTGCGGTGTTTCCCCGCGCGCCAGACGCGCATTGATGTCTTCGATCACCGCGGGCAGTTCGACAATGGTGTCGATCAGGTAATGTGGCCGTGAGCCTTCGAACATCCGGGTAATACGTGCACGCTCCAGCACCAGCTCATCAGCGGGCAGGGCCTTGTATTGCTCGTAGGTCAAACCCAGCGCATTGCCGGAGCAGGTCAGCGCGACTGTCCACATGCCTGCGCTGCGGCCTTCCAGAATCCCGGGCCAGGTGTCGTCGACTTTCACGCACGCGGCCACGTCACTGATGCCCAACGCAATCACGTTGGCCAAGGCCTGCGCCGGATGCGGACGCCCATTGGGCACTTCGTCGGTCGCCACCACGTGGTCGGCGACGTAGCCGTTCTGCCGCGCCAGCTCGACTACCTTGGCCATCACCACCGCCGGGTACCCGGAGCAGGAGCCAATCTTCAAACTCTGGCCGCGCAGGGTGTTGATCGCCTCAAGGGCGCCGGGAATAACCGCCGAATGCAGCGCAATTTTCTCGATCTGCAACGGCATGAAGCGTTCATACAGTGCGGTGACATCCGCGTCTGTCGGCAAGCGATCGAACACCGCCCGATAACGCTCGGCAATCTTCGGCAGGTTGCACAAGGTGCGGATGTGGTCCCACTTGCCCATGCCCATCGGGCCGCGCGCTTCTTCCAGGGATACGGCGACGCCAAACTCGCCGAATGCCTCGACAAAAATCTGCGTGGGGGCGAAGGAGCCGAAGTCGACGACGGTGCCGGCCCAATCCAGGACCACGGCTTGCAGCTTGGAAGGTTGTTGGTAGTTCATGGCAAGTCTCCATTTTTCAGGTGTGAGCAGGCCGTCCCTCTGTCGAAGAAGAGGTAAGTACCTGGTGAGGGTTTAAACGGGTAAGGCGATCAGGTCACCGGTATCGGGCTGGCCTCGAACAACTCCGCGATCATCGGTCGGTTGCGCCGGATGCCCAGGCAACACAGGTGGTAGTCGATAAAAAACGGGTGGTCGACGAAGGTGATTGGCGTGGTGCCCGGGGTTTCGGCGTATTCCACAGCGGACACAAAACCGATGCCGATGCCCTTGGTGATCGCATGCACGATGGCTTCGCGACTGTTCAACTGCATCACGCAGTTCACGGCGACGCCCTGGTGCTTGCAGCTTTCTTCCACCAGTTGCCGGGTGCGTGAGCTTTTCTCGCGCATCACCCACTTTTCGCGGCTGATCTGTTCCACGTGCACCTCTTTCTGTTGGGCCCATGGATGGTCATCGCGCACCACTGCAATGATCGGATAGCGTCGGTAAAGCTGGGTATCGAAGCGCTGGTCGAATTCCGAGAGGGCCAGGATCGCCACGTCGATATCGAAGTTGAAGAGCCGGTCCAGGGTTTCCTTTTCCGGGGAAAACGAGGTTTCCAGTTCGATGTCCGGGTGGCGCTGCATCAGCTCGTAGGTCAGGTTCATCGCGATCGGCGGCGACACCGCGCCCAGGCGCAGCAGCCCGGTCTTGCGCTGCTTGAAACTCTGCAACAGTTGCATGGCTTCATCCTCCTGGCCGAACAGCCCTTGGGTGATTCCGTAAAGGGCGTGCCCGGCCGCGCTCATCTCGATAAACCGCCCGCGACGGTGGAACAGCTCCACCGAGAACTGCTTCTCCAGCCCATTGACCTGCTCGCTGACCGTCGGCTGGCCGACGCTCAGGTACTCGGCGGCGAGGGTGAAACTGCCGGTCTTCGCCACTGCATGAAACGAGCGCAGCCACTTGTGGTACTGGTACATAAAAAGTCCTGTTCCTGAGGTCCGCCGGGCCGGTCATCAACGTCGGATAAACAACGCCACCACCGCGCTGCACAGGCAGGCCGAGGTCACGACGATGAAGATCAGCGAGGTGTTGCCGGTACTGTCGAGCATACTGCCGATCAGCGGTTCCGCCAGGCCGGCGAACAGATAGGATGAGAAGTTCATCACGCCCGTGGCCGTACCCGCACGTTTGGCACCCACCAGGTCCGGGCACAGCGCCCAGAAACTCGAGGCCGGGCCGTACACGAAGAACCCGCAAAGGAACAAGGCGACCAGGCCGATTGCGCTGTGGGGCGGCAGGCTCCACATCCACAGGCTGGTGGCGGCGCCGAGGAACATGTACAGCATGATCGCCAGGTAGCGTTTGGAGCCGAACAACTTGTCCGAGACCCAGCCGTTGCTCAGGGCGCCGATGGCCATGCCCACCGGCAGGGCCACTGTGATCCACTTGGGGTCGATCATGCTGTCGCCGCTTTTCCAGTTGGCGCCCAGGAAATGCACCGGCACCCAGACGATCAGGCCGTAGCGGGCGGCGTTCTGGAAGCCCAGGGAGAGGGCGGCGATGATCAGTCGGGGGTTTTTCAGTACCGCCTTGTAGCGCTGCGCCGAGGTTTCGACTTCGCCGTGGGCCACTTCATGATTCTTGTCTTCGGCATTGGCCACGCCGGTATCGGCCAACGGTTCAAAGCCCAGGTCCTGAGGCCGTTCGCGGGCGACCAGGTAGAAAATGATGCCGCCCGCCAACATCAACAGCACCGGCAGGCGGAAGATCCAGCGCCACTCCAGTTGCAGCACTTCCAGCACCACGATCGAGGTCACGTACGACAGGACTGAGGCGCATCCGGCGGCGAATACATAAAAGCCATACACCTTGCCGCGTTCGCCGGCGCTCCACCAATTGGAAATCAGCCGGCTGCCGGGCGCCCAACCGAGGGCCTGGAAGTAACCGTTGATGCCCCATGGCAGGATCAACCCGGCAAAGCCGCTGGCGAAACTGGTGACCCAGTTGGCCCCGCAGGACAGCACCGCGCCGAGGGTCATGATGCGGCGCCCGCCGAATTTGTCGGCGAGGTTGCCGTTGATGGCCTGGCCAATCGCATAGGCCCAGAGCATCGCGGCCGAGGCCCAGCCGAGGGTTTCCTTGGTCAGGCCGAACTCGGCCTGGATCCCGGGGATCGCAAACCCGAAAGTCTGGCGACCGGTGTAGAAAAACAGATAACAAAACATCGCGGCCAGCAGCATGCGCCACTGGGCAACGCGAAACGATGAGGTACGGACGGCAGGAACAGGCAGCACGTGTGCACGATTCATGATGTTTTCCTTATTGTTATTCGCCCCGGTGACCGCAGCCGCAGGGGGGCACTCTTGATAGGTGCAACAGGAAACGACTGAATTACGATGAGTCTAGGCCGCTTGCGCGCCGATGAAGTTCTTGCCGCGTGCGCCTTGCAGGGCGAAGCGGATCATCGCCTCGGCCTCGCTGGCATTCACGCCGTAGTCGGCAAACTCGGTCTTCACGTCCAGGCTGTGGAGGAAGTCGCGCAACTGCGCCTGGGCCTGGTGCAGGTCGGTACCGAATACCCGTTGCAGGGTGCGGTCCCGCGCGGCGTCATGTCCCCATGCCAGGCCGAGCACCAGCGGTAAGGTGAAGGAGCAGGCGATGCCGTGGGGCAAGCCGTGGTGCAAGGTCATTTCGTAGGAGATGGAGTGGGCGAGGGCGGTCTTGGTATTGGAAAAGGCCAGGCCGGCTTTCAGGGCCGCCAGCGCCATTCGCGAACGGAGTTCTTGATTGCCGAGGTCTCGCCGCAAGCGCGGCAGGCATTCCAGGATGTCTTCGATGGCGGAGATGGCGAAGGTGTCCGAGACCGGGTTGGCGTTGATGTTCCAGATCGACTCCAGCGCATGGGACAAGGCATCCAGCCCGGTGGACACCGTGACTCCGGCCGGCACCGTCAGCATCAACTGCGGGTCGATGATCGCCACTTTCGGCCAGGTGCAGTCCAGGTGCAGCGAATACTTCTTGAGGCTCGCGGAATCCCAGATCGTCGCCCATGGCGTGACTTCGCTGCCGGTGCCGGCGGTGGTCGGTGCGGCAATCAGTTGCTTGTGACGCGCCGGTACGAAAGGTTTTCCGGTGGCCAGCAACGCCAGCAACTCGTCGAAATCCCCCGATTCGGTGCCGACGATCAACGCCTTCGCCGTATCAATCGCGCTGCCACCGCCGACGGCGACCACCACCTGGCAATCACCGGCCTGCTGCCAGAAACGCTCGTAGGTGTCGCGCAGTTGAGCCACGTCGGGGTTGGGCTGCACGTCTTCGATCACGTACACCAGGCGTTCACCCAGCAGGTCCTGGATGCGGTCAACCAAGCCGAGCCCGCGTGCTTCGGGGAAGGTCACGAGGGCGACGCTCTGGCCTTCGGTAAGGACGGCGAGTTCTTGCAGGCAGCCCCAGCCGAAGCGGGTGTCTACCGGGTTGTGGAATCGGGCAGTCATGGCGGGTTCCTGGTTTTTGTTATTGGAAGTGCCGCCATAGTCGGGGAGGGTGAGGTTGACCTCAAATCGATAGATTGGGGGGATGGATTGGCTGGGCCGATAGTAAGGCCCAGCCGCCAAGTGCCTTCAGCGCACGTTGCGGAACAACATCAACCGCGCACTCTCATGCAGCCCGCGCGTCAGTCCCTGCAAACGCTGAAACTCTTCCGGGTATTCCTGGGCCACATCTTCCCTTGGTGTTTGCGACGCCAGGTCATGCAGGGTGGGCGAGCTGCCGTCGTGTTCCATTTGCAGCAGGAAGTCCTTGGTCACGCCACCGATCAGCGGGAAGGTGCCTTCGCGTAATACCAACGGCACCACACGCTCACCTTCTGGTGCAGGTTGCTGGATATCCCGGCCCATTGCGCCATTGCGAAACGGAATGCCCGCCATGCCGGCGACGGTCGGCAGCAGGTCTGCCAGGCCGACGGCTTCTTCGATCACTTTGGGTTGCAGCCCGGGCGCGTGGATCATCATCGGCACGTTGTTGCTTTCCAGGCCAAGCTGCTCGAACGCCGGCGCCATGTGCGGGATCTGGCTGATGCGGGTGTTGTGGTCACCGAAGAACACGAAGATGGTGTTGTCGTAGTAACCGCCGGCCTTGGCGATTTCCATCAGGCGGCCAATGTTGAAGTCCAGCAGGCGTACGGCGTTGTATTGCTCGACGCTGCGACTGCCCGCGGCCTGGACTTGTTCCACGGTCAGGTCATGCACCACGAAGCCGTCGTTGTTCTTGGGGATGGTGAACGGGCGGTGGTTGCCGGAGGTTTGCAGGTAGGCGAAGAACGGTTGGTCCTTGGGGATGGCGCGCAGCAGTTCGTCGCCTTCCTTGAACAGGTCCAGGTCGGAAACGCCCCACACGTCCACCCGTGGCGAGCGCCAGTGGCTTTCGTCATAGAGCTTCACGCCGTCGATGCTCTGGCGGATCAGCGCGTTGATGTTCGCCCAACCGGCATTGCCGCCGATCATGTAGAGCTTCTGATAATCCTCGAACGCATTGATCAAGGTGTGTTGCCGGGTGATCAACGGGTTGCGGGTCGCGGTCTCCTGGCGCGTGACGTCGGGCACGCCGGTGATGCTTGCCCATACGGTTTTGGCGGTGCCGGTGACGGGCACGTAGAAGTGTTTGAAGAACCAGCTTTCCTTCGCCAGCTTATCGAGGTTCGGCGTGGGGTTCAGCGGGTTGCCGTAGGCGCCCACAGCGCTGGTGCCGAGGGATTCGAGCATCACGAAAATCACGTTCGGCGGGCGCTCAGCCTTGAGCCGATAAGGCTGCACGGCTTGTTCGCGGGCGAAGCTCAATTGCTCGGGATCGGGTTGGCTGACACCCAGGTAATCGGCAACTTGCGGATAATGCTCGCGCACCCGCGCCTCATCGAATTGCGACTGGCCAACCTTGAGGGTGTCGTACAAAAACAGCACCGGGTTGAGGCCCACGGCGGCGATCTGGTTATTGCCGGAAAAGAACGCGTCGCTCCAGCGCAGGGGCACCGGGTTTTCGAGATTGAGGTTGGCGACGCGGCCGAGCAGGGCCAGCAACACCGCAATCACGCCAACGGTGGCCACGGATGCAATGGTCAGCTTGCCGATGGGTTTGCGTTCGTCATCCAGGGTGATGCGTTCAAGGCGAACCAGTGCATAGGTCCACAGGCCAACTGCGGTAAGCCAACTCAAGGTTATCCACAGCACCGGGTAGGTTTCCCACACCATCTGTTGGGAAATCTGCGCGTCTTCCAGATAACGCAGCACCGTGGCGTTGATGCGCACGCCGAGGTAGGCGTAGTGGCCGAAGTCGATGATGTACACCAGCCCGACGATGCCCAGTGCCAGCAGCAGATAACCCCGTGCCAGCCAGCGCAATGCCGGCACAGTCAGCAGGTTCCAGCGCGGTAGCCAGGCAAGCAGTGCCAGCGGTAACAGGATCAGCACCGCCAGGCGCAGGTCGAAACGCAGGCCGATGCCGAGGGTTTCCAGCAGTGCATCTTCCCGGAGATCGACTCCGGAAAACGCCAGTACAAACACCAGCCGCAGTGCGGCCAGCAACGCAAATACCAAACCGATCGCGCCCACGCCGTAGCGCAGGCGGCGCGAGTACAACCATCCCATCATTGACCTCTGTGCAGTTTTAAAAGAGGGCGCCAGGCAGCCAGCGCCAGCATCCACAACCCGGCCACCAGGCAGTAGCCCGTCAGCAGTGGGTCGATCAGATAGTCCCAGTAGTTTTCCGAGGCCTTGAGCCGCAGCGCAAAAGCCAAAGTGCCCGCCGCGAGCATCCACACGGCCAAGGTATTACGCAGCCAGAGCATCAACAGCGCGGCCATGCCGATCAGCACAATCATCGGCCGGGGATTGAAACCCCAGCGGTACGGATCGAAGTAGGTCAGGCCCATCGTCGCGGGGTACAGCGCCAGGCTGAGTGCGCCAAACAGCAGCAACAACTGGACCTTCTGCGGGCGCTGGAGCGGCTGCACCACGCCCAAACGGCACAGGCTGACCCACGCCAACAACACCAGGGTGCTGATGGCCAGGTCGTCGGTGAAGCTGCGCACATACGCCGCCAGCGGCAGTTCGTTGACCGGGATAAAACTTACCACCACCAACACCGGCAGCAACCACGGCCGCCAGGGCGCGGTCACGCGCAACAGGCTGAGCAGTACAAAACCCAACAACACAAAACTCAAATGCGCTTGCCATATAGAAAACATCACAGGCGCTCCGACAGCCAGGCTTCGTTGAAGCTGACATGTTTGATAAAGGTGTTATTCCACGAGTACACCAGGTGGTACATGCCGTCCGGGCTGCGGCTGAAGTACGGGTACTCGTATTCGAAATCGCAGCCACGGGGTTTGCACACCCGGTAATCCAGGCTGCTGAGGAAGCGTTGCTCCAGCGGCAGGCGCCGGGCACCGCTGGATTCGCGGAAGCCTTCGCCGATGATTTCCTTGTAGGCCGCGGGGGAGAACGGCTGCCCCAATGGGTCGGGGGATTGGTCCAGTTCCACCACCGTGCGCCAATGGTTGAGATTGGCATCGGTGCCGTACAGGCTGAGCTTGAAGCGGCCGTCCTGCAGGTCGTTGAGGGCCACCAGCAAACCGTCGCCTTCGGTGCTGACTGCCGCCAGCGAGGAGTTGGGATTGGAGGGCTCCAGCGGATAAGGCTCGCTCCAGGTTTGGCCGGCGTCTTCGGTACGGCTGGCGAGGACCCGGTGATGAGTTTCGCCGGCGTAACGCAACATGGCGATGGCGCGCTGGCCGTCCTGCGGGACGATGGTCGGTTGCAGCGAGTTTTTCCCACGGCTGATACGGAATTTATCGATCACCGCACCGTCGGCGCTCAAGTACAGGTACTCGGCGAATTTGCCCATGAACTCGTGGTACACCGGCAGGCCGATGGAGCCGTCGGCATGGAACACCGGTGCGGCGCGCACCAGGGTGCTGATGTTGAAGAAAGGCGAGGTGATCAGTTGGCGAGGTGCCGACCAGTTTGTGCCGAGGTCGTCCGAGACCATCACATTGATCGCGCTGGTGGCCCAGCCGCCTACCGACACCGAGACGTAGAACATCCACAGGCGATTGTCCGGCGCCAGGGCGATCACCGGGTTGCCCAACTTACGGATGTAGCGGTGGGTGCCGTCGCGGGTGCTTTCGCGGGTGGCGAGTACTTGCTCCGGGCCCCATTCGGCGCTTTTCGCGTCAAAGCGCGCGGTGCGTACCTGCACATCGGCGGCACCTTCGCGGGAACCGGCAAACCACACGGCCATCAGGTCGCCGCCGGGCAGGGCAGTGACCGAGGAGGAGTGCACAAAGTCATTGAGCTGCGAGGAGACGAAGCGGCTGCTGTATTGTGGGGCGGCCGCCGCGGGGGACGTGTCCTTGCCCGCTTGGGCAAACGGCGCCAGCACGTGGGGCGGGTGACTGGTCCAGGCAGCTAGAAACACCAGTAGCAGACTGCAGATCGTTAAAGGCGCGCGTATCGAAAACGTGTCGGAAAAAGGCTTGTTGCGCACAGAAACACTCTCAACAGGCATAGGAGGTTTCACTGTGCAAAACCAACCTTAGCGAAAGCTTAGTTGGCAACGACCCGTAACATCTTTCCGGGAATAGACGTCGGCAGAACCCTGCATGATGCGGCCGGTTTCTACAGAGAATCTCTCATGCGCCTGCTGCTGGTAGAAGATGATCGTGCCCTCGCCCAAGGTATCCGCGTGGCCCTTAGCGCCGAAGGCTACACCCTGGACTGGCTGCAAGACGGCGTCAGTGCCCTGCACGCGTTGCGCAGCGAAAGCTTCGATCTGCTATTGCTCGACCTCGGCCTGCCGCGCCTTGACGGCCTCACACTGCTGCAAACCCTGCGCGCCGAGCAATTTGACCTGCCGGTGATGATCCTCACCGCCCGCGACGACACCACCGAACGTATCGCCGGCCTGGATGCCGGCGCCGACGACTACCTGGTCAAACCCTTCGACGTCGAAGAGTTCAAGGCACGCGTCCGCGCCCTGTTGCGCCGCAGCCAGGGCCGCGCGCAGCCGTTGCTGGAGCATGCGGGCGTCAGCCTGGACCCGGCGACCCAGCAGGTCAGCTACCAGGGCCAGGACATTGTGGTCACGCCGATGGAATACCAACTGCTGCATCAACTGATGGTGCGCCCCGGCAAAGTCGTCACCCGCGAACGGCTGTCCCGCGCGCTTTATGGCTGGCAGGACCGCGTCGAAAGCAACACCCTCGAAGTCCTTATCCACAACCTGCGCAAAAAACTCTCCACCGAACTGATCCGCACCGTGCGCGGCGTTGGCTACGTGGTGGAACTCAAGGCATGAACTCGGTCCGCGCGCGCATCCTCATCCCGGTACTGGTGTTGATCCTGTTGGGCGATGGCCTGATCAGCTGGCTCGTCCTGCGGGACAGCCACCACGAAATCGAAGAAGTCTACGACGCCCAACTCGCCCAAAGTGCCCGTTTATTGCAAGGCGTATTGCGCCAGCGCGACCCCGGCGATGCCGACTTGGACCGCCTCTACCAGGCTTTCGACCAGGCCATGAGCCGCGTCGGCGAAGACGGCGCTGCGCACCCTTATGAAACTCGCCTGACCTTCCAGGTATGGCGCACCGATGGCCAACTGCTGGTGCGCTCCACCGACGCGCCGATCCTCAACACACCGCCCACCACCCTCGGGGCTCACGACCTGATGGAGAACGGCAACGACTGGTGCGCGTTCATGCTCGCCGACATGCAACAAGGCCTGCTGATCTGGGTGGGCGAGCGCGACGACATTCGCCAGGACGTGATCCAGCGCATCATTCGCCACACCCTCTGGCCGATCCTGATTGGCGTCCCGCTGCTGGCGGTGTTGATCTGGCTGACCATCGGCTGGGGCCTCAAACCCCTGCGCGCCATGGCCCAGGCAATACGCGGGCGGGATAGCGAGACATTGCGCCCGCTGCAACTTGAACCGTTGCCGGCGGACCTGGAACCAATGCAAACCGCGCTGAACCGCCTGCTGGTGCAGGTGGATGAGTTGCTGGAGCGCGAGCGACGGTTTATTGCGGATGCGGCCCACGAGCTGCGCACGCCGTTGGCGATATTGCGCATCCATGCACAAAACGCCCAGAGCGCCGGGACATTGGAACAGCGTCAGGAAGCGCTGGATTTCCTGGTGAGTGGCGTGGACCGCGCGACTCGGGTCGGCAGTCAGTTGCTGACCATGGCGCGGATCGAGCCGCAGTTGAACAACACCGTTCGCGTTCGTGTGCCTCTGACGGAGTTGGTACGCGAAGAACTTGCGGAACTGACGCCCCTGGCGATGGAGAAGGGCGTTGAACTGGTGTTGGAAGGGGATGAGGAATGCTGGATTGAAACGGATCCGGTAGCGTTGGCGATTGCTTTGCAGAACCTGGTGACCAATGCGCTGAATTTCTCGCCGGCGGGGAGCGAGGTGCGGGTGTTGGTGCGGGGGACGGATTCGGGAGGGGTGCAGCTGTGTGTGGAGGATGCGGGGCCTGGGATTGATGAAGGGGAGATTGGGCGGTTGTTCGAGCGGTTTTATAGTCGCGGGAATGCGAATGGAGCGGGGTTGGGGCTGGCGATTGTGCAGATGATCGTGGGGAAGATTGGGGGGCGGTTGGAGTTGTACAACCGCGAGGTGGGTGGGTTGTGTGCGCGGTTGAGTTTTAGCGAGGGGGCAGATTGAAAAAGGCCGTCGTTAGAAGCACGGCTGTTACGGCAAGACTATGTTGCCGTGCTGAATAAGTGCGGATGCTCTGCCTGGAATGCTTTGAAAGTCTTGTACTTCCAGCGATCGCCGCCCGGATCTTCATCCGATGAACTGACCTCGCCGAAATACCAATGCTCTGACTCAAACTGTTCTCCGTCCTCATTTTCGTGGATGAAGTGAAAACCCACCTCGTGTAGGCCTGGGGGGATGATCAACCCCCATTCGTTTGCAAGGCTTCTGCCCGTTATTCGGGTTTGGCGAAAGTAGTCGTAGTCGAAGGGAAGGGTAGCGCCGAGGTAGCGGCTTTTGTCGGTGTAGACGCAGACTTCGCTTGAGAACATGTCGGGCGCCAGAATGGCTGCTACCACCCAGCATTCAGGTGTGTCAT
Organism: Pseudomonas sp. AN3A02; assembly: GCF_011765255.1. Classification (NCBI taxonomy): domain Bacteria; kingdom Pseudomonadati; phylum Pseudomonadota; class Gammaproteobacteria; order Pseudomonadales; family Pseudomonadaceae; genus Pseudomonas; species Pseudomonas sp. AN3A02. Next base: position 166,305 of record NZ_JAARNI010000005.1, on the reverse strand, counting down.
CGGGCCGGGCTTGAATCAAGTGAGCGGCGGCGTTGATCAATTGCTGAGCGCAGTGTGCCTTGATCGCCGGGGTTGTTTGCTTGCCTTCGATCAAGGTTTCTATGACGGGGATTTTGAAGTTTTCAAATCCTCGCCTCACCGGGAAGTCTTCTAAAAACCAGCCTTCGAAACTGTCTGCCCATCGGCTGATTGCGCGCAGGCGCCTGGGGATGTTACGGAGTTTTTTGTCTGACAGTGCAAGACGACGCATGAGCTATGACCCTTTTTTGTTTGTAATGTTGAGATTGGTTTCACTCGTCACAGGCGAGGTAGAGCGACGCTTTTTTTGGAAAAACCTGTGAAGTGAGGTCTTCAATGTCTTTGATCTGTTTCGCTGTAAGCAGATAGTCGTAGAGGCCGTCACTCTCTGTTTGCCAGCCCATGATGGGTCGCAAATCTTCAGCTTTCACGTTGAGGGGGATTTCAGCCGAGATTTCGTCGCTTCCAGTGGGTACCACATATATCAAGTGCCTCATGGCTCTATCCTTCGCGTGTCGTCTGCGTCTTTGGTTTGTTCGCCTGTTATCGGGTCGAATTCGCCCAAGTGTTTCCCTCGGTGGTTATATTTTTCGACCTTTCCTCGTTCGAAGTCCCATTCATAAATGTAGCTATTGGCCTCTTTCCATCGAGGCCTAAGTCCTCCGCCACCCTTTATTGGCGTCTTGGCTTTAGCACGAACAGTATTAGGAAAAGCGGGCAGGAATTTTGGTTTTGGGTGGTACATATGATCACCCGGCCGAACGCTAACAACCACATACAGCGGCCGAACCCCCGACTCCACCGGAAACACCAGAATAAAATCCCGATACTCCGGCGGATAAATCGGGTTCACCAAAATCTGTTTGGCTGCCTCAGTCGGCGGATAAATCCACATCACTGGTGCTTGCGGTGCAGCCTCCAATGCCGGTATGCCAAGGGTGTCGCCAGGATCAATGGCCGGCGTCCAAATCAGCTCCACGCCCTCGCCAAGATCCGCCACGAGCTGACTGTCACGACTCTGAAACTGCACCACATCGATCATCTGCCAGTCGGCATTTTTACCGGTATAAAACCCATACCCCTTCAGCGTCCCGTCGGAGCGTTGCTCGATATGCAACCGCATCCGCGAGCGGGCTTTTTGCAGGTGACGAAGCTGATCTTCGCTATAGAGCGCACTGTCGCCAAGCTCCGATGGCCATGCCAGCGCCACCAGCCCTGCAAGCAAACTCCCGGCTGCGGCGCCGACCGCCGCAGCCGCGGATTCCATTACCGCTGTGCGCAATACAAGCTGGCCAAGCCCAGCGGGCAGGGCACTGCCACTGATCTTCCTGAGGGACACACCGCCATGGCTATCCACCTCCCGTCCGCCTAACAGCGTGAAGTGGCCGTAGTCCTTGATCAGCTCAAGCGGCACACACCCGGTGGGGTTGTTGTGGCTGATGATCCCGTCGGGCAACTGGCACGACTTGGCGAATACATGGCCTGGAATCCTCGCGGGTTCAGGCGATGGCGGGGGAGGCGCTTCATACAAATCAATAAACGGTGAATACGGAATCTGCTTAGGCTGCGGAGTCAGAATTCGCCGCTTCAGCTGCTCCTCTTCGGTAATTGGATACGCGCGCTCTGTCATGGCTGCTCACTTCCCTGTGCAAGGAAGCGAGCCTATGAGAGCGGAGGCGAACCTGAAATTCCCGTTGTTCGATGGTGTGCGTGGGAAAACTCACTTTCTGAACGGGTGCTCACCTCCTAATCAGGTGTAGGAAGCTTCCAGTTCGTGTGCAGGCGTCGAAAAACCGGTGTGTCGATATGCTACGGTCGTGCGCCATAAACGATAGGGATAAGGCGAGTGCCTGCCCTCAGTGGAAATTGGACAGGACGCCAGTTGATGATTTATGAAGATGTAGACCCGCAACTACTCGCCTTTTTGCATAACCCTATGGCGAACACGACTGCCCTCCCGCCAGTTGGCAAACGTCTCACCTGGCGCAGTCGAATGCTTTACAAAATACCCGCACTGCGTCGGCTGATTTGTCCCGAACAGGTTCAGGCAATACTCTGGGAGAAACTTAAGGCAAACCTGGAACAGGCTCGACAATCGCTGCCGCAGTATCTCTTCGAAGACAACACACCGCTCAACCCTAATACGGTGCACCGGTTCACAGATCAACTGGGCAGCTATTTCAGGATTGAGGTGGCGTCTGCAGGTCATGGTGCGTCATCAGCGCCGGGAAGTGATACGTACGCTGATTTTAGTAAGGCCTACACATGGGCGGCGCTTGAATATACGTGCAACAGGATTGCCGAAAACCTGCAGCTGCGAGCCGTACATAACTTATCCATCCTGAAGAATGCTAACTTGTGGTTGTGTTATTACCTGAGTGAAATCTATTTTCTTATGGGACATGGACTTCTGACAGCCAGGTTGGTTGGCCGTACTCTCCATATTGTACCTACTGCTAAACTACAGCGACGGATCAAGGGATATTGGCTGGCGGAGGTTACTGAGGCTAATTCTAAAATCAGTGACACACGCACACTGTATGACATGGCGGAGCTGTTGCAGAAACATGGCCGTTTGAATCCGGCTTTGCGTGGGCTTTTGGTGGATCAGACTATCGATAAGTGCCTGTCTATACATTCGGAGTACTTGTCCGCCGCCATGACCCGGCATCCCAAGTATCATTACTTGCGAGAAATAGTCGATTTTGCCGTTCACCTGGAGCTGCGTGTGATGTCGGGCGAACGTACAACCGACGAAGCTTACCTGAGGACTATTGTCAGTCCTGCCACGGTGGATATGATCAACAGTGCCTTGGCCGGACGCGCACCAACGTTGGACTCCGCCAGCAGTTTCATAGAATACAAGGGCGGCATGTATGTGCGGGGAGCGCTAAACTTTAAGTATGGGTTGAGAAAGTTCGTCAGGTATTTGCTGGGTACGGCAACCGTCAACGGAAAAGAGGCGGACTTTGGCCAATTGCTCGGAGCCGGCTTCGAAAAAGACTACGTTTTAAATTACATTAAAAAACTTAATGACCCGCGCCTGGAAGTGTTTGGGGAGTTCAAGCCGGGCAATAATGCGAAAATCAAGGGGTATGATATTGATTTGATAGTTCGGGACGTCGAGGATGATATTTATTACTTTATTCAGGTTAAATATCAATTGTCGGAAATTCCAACCTATCTTTCGGAGCAGTGCCAGCTATTTCTAAATGCTAATTTTCGTACCGGATTCGTCAGACAGTTGGCCGTGCTCAGGGACACTATTTCCGACGAAAGTATTCGCCAGAAACTGAGCCGGCATGGCTTGGCCGGTGCTCATGCGGGTAATAGTCACTTCGTGTTGTTGCACAATATCCCCTTCCTGAACTTTTATGAGCTGGATGGTATTTTCTTTTATGAGTGGAACCTGCTTCGGAATATTCTCCGTGATGGGCGGGTGCAGGTTCGAAAAGATCAACACATTACCGAAGAGCGAGTGTTGAGCAAGCCACGGATGCACCGGCCTCAGGAGATGGTAGACGCTTACTTCAACGAGTCGCAGAGCGGAAGGCAGATGACCGAGCACTATGATGTCTATTGCAGGGCTAATACGCGCTTTGTTTTCGATGAGCTGGACGTGATCTGCAAACTGTTATGAGGTCCAGTGGTTTGCCCCTGAGCAGGCGTGATTGTTTACGTCCAATCACGGGCAAGGCTGGCTCCTTCAATGGTTTTTTCAGGTAGTCCTGAGCAGGGTATTAGCTCAGAGCACATGCCTTGAAATCACCCTCGATATCTCAACAATCGACGTCTTACCCGTGAACTCAAACTTCACTTTCCCCACCGCCGAAAAGTAAATCTCCAGCTCCGAATCCAGATCAAACGTCCCGGACGTTTCCACTGAATACGCGACGATGTTTTTGTACGGCAGGGAGGTGAAATCCTTCTTGCTGCCGGTAATCCCTTGCACGTTCACCGCGATGATGCGCTTGGTGGTGAACACCACCCCATCGCGCATGGCCTTGTAGGAATCGATGACCTGCTCATCATCCAGCAGCAGGGACGAAACGCGTTCGGCGTATTCGTTGTTTTGTTTGAGTTTGAAGAAGCCTTTGTTGTTGAAGTCGATCATTTGCCTTTCCTTGGGTGAGCGGTGCGGTAAACGTACGCGCCGGTGTATGACGTTTTGCTCGCGGATCTGTATCTAACGGCCTTCCTTTTATCGCCCTACCATGGCGCCAACAACCCGCAGGCCATTACAAAGTTTTACGTCGCCAAGGAGTTACACCATGCCCGAGATGTCCAGTCTGCTCGCCTACGGCCTGATTTCGCTCGGCATGGTACTGACGCCCGGCCCGAACATGATTTACCTCATTTCGCGGTCGATCTGCCAGGGGCGAGTAGCCGGGCTGATTTCCCTGGGCGGTGTTGCGCTGGGTTTTGTCGTCTATATGTTCTGCGCGGCATTGGGCATCACGGCGTTGGTGATGGCGGTTCCCTATGCCTACGACGCGCTGCGACTCGGCGGGGCGTTGTACCTGGTGTACCTCGCCTGGCAGGCGGTCAAGCCGGGTGGCCGTTCGCCCTTTCAGGTGCGCGACCTGCCCAAAGACAGCCCGCGCAAGCTGTTCATGATGGGCTTTGTCACCAACCTGCTGAATCCCAAAGTCGCGGTGATGTACTTGTCGTTGCTGCCTCAGTTTATCGACCCTGACGGCCACGCCAGTGTGCTCTCGCAATCCCTGATATTGGGCTTTACGCAGATCATGATCAGCGTGAGCGTCAACGCGCTGATCGCCGTTATGGCGGGCTCGATTGCGGGTTTTTTCATCCGCAAACCCGTCTGGCAAACCGTGCAACGCTGGTTGATGGGCTCGGTGCTGATGGGCCTGGCGGTGCGCATGGCGGTCGAAGGGCGACGCTGACTCGCGCGTTACAGGATGGCTTTCAGGTAATCCTTGAGTGCGTTGAGCGGAGCATTGAGTGCTTCGAGTGTCGTCGCTTGGCGCACACCCACCGCGAGCCGTTGCAGCTCGCGGCCCATCACGGTGTTTGCACCGCCCAGGGATTCGAGCGCCAATAGCAGGCACTCGTCGATTTTTTGCTGGATGGCCTTGATATCGCCCTTGCGCACCAGCAAGCCAAACACTTCCCGCTCATAGCCGTCCATGACCAGGTCATCCCGCAGAATCGGGCTCGCTCCTTCGGTCTCGTGCACCAACTTGAGCGCAAAAAGCGCAACAGCTTCCAGCGTCAGTTCCATGGTCAAGGTTCCTCTTCTCTCGCGTTCGCCCGCCCATCATCACTTTCCTGCAGGCGAAAAAAAAGACCTTGAATTTCAAGGTCTTTTTTTAAGATGGTGCCCCGAGGGAGACTCGAACTCCCACTCCTTTCGAAAACGGATTTTGAATCCGCCGCGTCTACCAATTCCGCCATCAGGGCTCAATGGCGGCGAAGTATAGAGATGAGATTACCGTTGGTCAATCACGTTTCATGGTCAATTTTCACTATTTCCGCTAGACTTCCCGGCCCTGCTAGACGAACCCCATCATGCGCGTTGCTGACTTTACTTTTGAGCTCCCTGATTCGCTGATCGCTCGCCACCCTTTGGCCGAGCGTCGCGCCAGTCGACTGCTGACCCTGGACGGGGTCAGCGGTGCCCTCGCACACCGTCAATTCACTGATTTGCTTGAGCATTTACGCCCGGGCGACTTGATGGTTTTCAACAATACCCGGGTGATTCCGGCACGGCTGTTTGGCCAGAAAGCGTCCGGCGGCAAGCTGGAAATTCTGGTGGAGCGGGTGCTGGACAGCCATCGCGTGCTGGCCCATGTGCGCTCCAGCAAGTCGCCGAAACCGGGTTCGAAGATCCTTATCGATGGCGGAGGTGAAGCTGAAATGCTGGCCCGTCACGATGCGTTGTTCGAGCTGGGTTTTGCCGAGGAAGTGTTGCCGCTGCTGGAGCGTGTAGGCCACATGCCGCTGCCTCCTTATATAGACCGTCCGGATGAAGACTCGGACCGCGAGCGCTATCAGACGGTGTATTCCGAGCGTCTTGGCGCGGTGGCCGCACCGACGGCTGGGCTGCATTTCGATCAGCCGCTGCTGGAAGCGATTGCCGCCAAGGGCATCGAGTCGGCCTTTGTGACCCTGCACGTGGGGGCCGGCACGTTTCAGCCGGTGCGTGTGGATAACATTGAAGACCATCACATGCACAGCGAATGGCTGGAAGTCAGTCAGGCGGTCGTGGACGCGGTCACTGCGTGCAAGGCGCGCGGCGGGCGTGTGGTGGCGGTCGGTACCACCAGCGTGCGGTCGCTGGAAAGTGCGGCGCGCGATGGCGTGCTCAAGCCGTTCAGTGGCGACACCGATATCTTTATCTACCCGGGCCGCCCGTTTCATGTGGTCGATGCCCTGGTAACCAATTTCCATTTGCCGGAATCCACGCTGTTGATGCTGGTGTCGGCATTTGCCGGTTATCCCGAAACCATGGCCGCTTATCAAGCCGCCATCGATAACGGATACCGTTTTTTCAGCTACGGTGATGCGATGTTTATCACCCGTAATCCGGCGCCGCGCGGCCCAGAGGAACAATCATGAGTCGTATGTCGTTTGAATTGCTGGCCACGGATGGTAAAGCTCGCCGCGGCCGTTTGACTTTCCCTCGCGGTACCGTCGAGACCCCGGCCTTTATGCCGGTCGGTACCTACGGCACGGTAAAAGGCATGCTGCCACGGGACATCGTCGCCACCGGCGCAGAGATCATCCTGGGCAACACCTTCCACTTGTGGCTGCGCCCGGGCACGGAAGTGATCAAGAAGCATGGCGACCTGCATGACTTCATGAAGTGGCAAGGCCCGATCCTCACTGACTCGGGTGGCTTCCAGGTGTTCAGCCTGGGCGCGATGCGCAAGATCAAGGAGGAGGGCGTGACCTTCGCCTCCCCGGTGGACGGCGCCAAGGTGTTCATGGGCCCGGAAGAGTCGATGCAGGTCCAGCGTGACCTGGGCTCCGACATCGTGATGATTTTTGACGAATGCACGCCGTATCCGGCCGATGAAGATGTGGCGCGGGTGTCGATGGAGCTGTCGCTGCGTTGGGCCCAGCGCTCGAAGAATGCCCATGGCGATAACACCGCTGCACTGTTCGGTATCGTGCAGGGCGGCATGCATGAAAGCTTGCGCAAGCGCTCGCTGGAAGGCCTGGACAAGATCGGTTTCGACGGCCTGGCCATCGGCGGTCTGTCGGTGGGCGAGCCCAAGCACGAGATGATCAAGGTGCTGGACTACCTGCCGGGCCTGATGCCGGCTGACAAACCTCGTTACCTTATGGGCGTTGGCAAACCGGAAGATCTCGTAGAGGGTGTGCGCCGCGGTGTGGACATGTTCGATTGCGTGATGCCAACCCGTAATGCCCGCAATGGGCATCTGTTCATCGATACAGGCGTGCTGAAGATCCGTAACGCGTTCCATCGCCATGATGAATCGCCGCTGGATCCTACCTGTGACTGCTACACCTGCCAGAACTTCTCGCGCGCTTATCTGCACCATCTGGACAAGTGTGGGGAAATGCTGGGTAGCATGTTGAATACCATCCACAATTTGCGTCACTACCAAGTCCTGATGGCTGGTTTGCGCGAGGCTATTCAACAGGGTACATTGGCCGCCTTCGTCGATGCCTTCTATGCCAAGCGCGGGCTGCCTGTGCCGCCCTTGGACTGAGTTTTCCGACCCTAAGATTCACTATTTGCAACTGGAGTGCTAAATGAGCTTTTTTATCTCTAATGCCATGGCTGATGCCGCTGCACCGGCCGCTGCCGGCCCATTGGGCGGTGGTTTTGAGTGGATTTTCCTGGTCGGCTTCCTGGTCATCTTCTACCTGATGATCTGGCGTCCACAGGCCAAGCGCGCCAAAGAGCAGAAGAACCTGCTGGGCAGCTTGCAGAAAGGCGACGAAGTCGTGACCACTGGCGGCATCGCCGGCAAGATCACTAAAGTGTCCGACGCTTTCGTGGTCCTGGAAGTCTCCGACACCGTAGAAATGAAGTTCCAGAAGGGCGCCATCGCCGCCACGCTGCCAAAAGGCACGCTGAAAGCGATCTAAGTTCCAACCTTTACCAATCGACGGGGCGCGCAAGGCGCCCCGCGTTATAAGCGGGCGGCGTGATGCTGAACAAATACCCTCTGTGGAAATACGTACTGATCCTGGCGGTGCTGGCGATCGGTTTTATTTATTCCGCTCCCAATCTCTATCCTGATGACCCGGCGATCCAGATCACGGGTGCCAGCACTGCGTTGCAGGTCAATCAGGCTGATCTGGACCGCACGAGCAAAGCGCTCACCGACGCGGGCATCCAGGTTAAAGCGGCAACCTTGGCAGCTGACGGTAAGGGCGGTTTGTTGCGCCTGACCAAGCAAGAAGACCAATTGCCGGCCAAAGACGTTGTGCGCAAGGTCATGGGTGATGACTACGTCGTCGCGCTGAACCTGGCACAGACCACGCCAAAATGGCTGCGCGCGATTGGCGCACACCCGATGAAGCTGGGTCTGGACTTGTCCGGTGGTGTGCACTTCCTGCTGGAAGTGGACATGGACAAGGCCCTCGACGCTCGCCTGAAAGTCTACGAAGGCGATGTGAAGAGCCTGCTGCGTAAAGAGCGCCTGCGTTATCGCAGCCTGCCGCAGCTCAACGGCGCCATCCAGCTGGGCTTTGCTGACGAAGCAACCCGCGAACAGGCCCGTGCACTGATCCGCAAGAACTTCAACGATTTCGACATTGTTCCGGCCGACCTCAATGGTCAGGCGGTACTGCGTCTGGCGATGACCCCGGCCAAGCTGGCGGAAATCCGTGAATACTCCATCAAGCAGAACTTGACCACGGTACGTAACCGCGTCAACGAGCTGGGTGTGGCCGAGCCGATCGTTCAGCGCCAGGGTGCCAACCGCATCGTGGTTGAGCTGCCGGGCGTGCAGGACACTGCTGAAGCCAAGCGTATCCTGGGTAAAACAGCCAACCTTGAATTCCGCCTGGCGGCTGAGCCGGGTGCCACCCGCGCCACTGCCGAGGAATTCGAATTCCGTGAAGGCGGTCGCCCACCTGCGCTGATCGAGCGTGGCTTGATCATCACCGGTGACCAGGTAACCGACGCCAAGGCTGGTTTTGGCGAGCACGGCACGCCAGAAGTGAACATCCGTCTGGATGGTCATGGCGGCGAACTGATGAGCCGCGCAACCCGCAGCAACGTCGGTCGCAGCATGGCGGTGATCTTCATCGAACAGCGTCCTGTCACCACCTACACCAAGCAAGTGGTCGACGGCGTAGAGAAAGACGTACCGGTACAAACCTTTAAAGAAGAGAAGAAGATCATCAGCCTGGCGACCATCCAGTCGCCACTGGGTGCTCAGTTCCGCATCACTGGCCTGAACGGCCAGGGTGAGTCGTCTGAACTGGCGCTGCTGCTGCGTGCCGGTGGCCTGGCGGCCCCGATGTACTTCGCTGAAGAACGTACCATCGGCCCGAGCCTGGGTGCTGACAACATCACCAAGGGTATCGACGCTGCACTGTGGGGCATGCTGTTCGTCTCCTTGTTCATCATCGCCATCTACCGCTTCTTCGGCATCATCGCTACCGTCGCACTGGCGGGCAACATGGTGATGCTGTTGGCCCTGATGTCGCTGTTGGGTGCAACGCTGACCCTGCCAGGTATCGCCGGTATCGTACTCACCATGGGTATGGCGGTAGACGCCAACGTACTGATCTTCTCGCGTATTCGTGAAGAGATCGCTGCGGGCATGACCGTACAGCGGGCAATCAACGAAGGCTTCGGCCGGGCATTTACCGCGATTCTCGACTCCAACCTGACCACTCTGTTGGTCGGCGGGATTCTCTTTGCCATGGGCACCGGCCCGGTCAAAGGTTTTGCGGTGACCATGTCCCTCGGTATCTTTACCTCGATGTTCACGGCCATCATGGTGACCCGCGCAATGGTCAACCTGATCTTTGGCGGACGTGACTTCAAGAAGTTGTGGATTTAAGGGGCTGCCATGTTACGTACAATCAACTTCATGGGCGTTCGCAACGTTGCGTTCGGCTTCACCATGCTCCTTACCGTTCTGGCGTTGTTCAGCTGGTTCCATAAGGGCCTGAACTACGGTCTGGACTTCACCGGCGGTACGCTCATCGAGCTGACCTACGAGAAGCCGGCCGACGTTAGCCTGGTGCGCAACGAGCTGGTCAAGGCCGGCTATCACGAAGCCATCGTGCAGAGCTTTGGTGCAACCACTGACCTGCTGGTGCGTATGCCGGGCGAAGACCCGCAACTGGGTCACCAGGTAGCCGAGGCCTTGCAGAAGGTCGGTGGTGATAACCCTGCGTCGGTCAAGCGCGTCGAGTTCGTAGGCCCGCAAGTAGGTGAAGAGCTGCGCGACCAGGGCGGCCTCGGCATGCTGATGGCGCTGGTCGGCATCATGATCTATCTGGCTTTCCGCTTTCAGTGGAAGTTCGGTGTCGGCGCCATTGTGTCGCTGATCCACGACGTGATCGTGACCGTGGGTATCCTGGCCTACTTCCAGATCACCTTCGATCTGACTGTATTGGCGGCGGTGCTGGCGATCATTGGTTACTCCCTCAACGACACCATCGTGGTATTCGACCGGGTTCGTGAGAACTTCCGGGTACTGCGCAAGGCGACGTTGATCGAGAACATCAACATCTCCACTACTCAGACCCTGCTGCGCACCATGGCAACTTCGATCTCCACCTTGCTGGCGATTGCGGCATTGATGGTGTTCGGTGGTGACAACCTGTGGGGCTTCTCGCTGTCGCTGTTCATCGGCGTACTGGCGGGTACCTACTCGTCGATCTACATCGCCAACGTGGTACTGATCTGGCTGAACCTCAACAGCGAAGACCTGATCCCTCCTGCCAGCACCGGTAAGGAAGTCGACGACCGCCCTTGATGGGTGATTGTTGATCTGCTGTTACAAAAAAGGCGCGAGTATTGAACTCGCGCCTTTTTTTTTGCTCCAAGGCTGGGTATAGCGCGGATCGATCGGTCCGTTTGTGATGGTCAGGAGGTTCACGTGAACAAGTCGTTACTGGTTGGTGCGGTATTGGGTGCTGTCGGTGTGACTGCCGGGGGTGCTGTTGCCACCTACAGCCTGGTAAAAAGCGGCCCTGAGTATGCGCAAGTGCTGGCAGTGCAGCCGGTGAAAACCCAGATTAAAACCCCGCGTGAAGTCTGCAAGGACGTTGCCGTAACCCGGCAAAAGCCTGTGCAGGATCAGCATCAGATCGTCGGTACGGTGGTCGGTGCGCTGGCGGGCGGCCTGTTGGGTAATCAGGTCGGTGGCGGTAATGGCAAGAAGCTGGCCACGGTGGCCGGTGCGGTCGGTGGCGGTTATGCCGGTAACAAGGTTCAGGAAGGCATGCAGAACCGCGATACCTACACCACTACGCAAACCCGTTGTAACACCGTTAACGACATCAGCGACAAGGTTGTCGGGTACGACGTGCGCTACACCCTGGACGGCAAGGAAGGCTCCGTGCGCATGGATCGTGATCCAGGCAACCAGATCCCGGTCGACAAGGAAGGGCGCCTGGTTATCGGTCAGAACCAGCCGCAGCAGTAATTTCAGGTATAAAAAAAGCACCCCGAGGGGTGCTTTTTTGTGCCCGCTCGCTTAGCGCTTCAGCGAAGCCGGCAGGTGCGGCTGGATCGCCGTCAGTACTGCCTTGAAGCATTTGGTGTTGCCGGCAACTACGTGTCCCTTCTCCAGGAAGTCGTGACCGCCGGTGAAGTCGCTCACCAGGCCGCCCGCTTCTTGAATCAGCAGTGCGCCTGCAGCCATGTCCCACTCGGACAGGCCCGACTCCCAGAACGCGTCAAAACGACCGGCAGCGACATAAGCCAGGTCCAGGCTGGCTGCACCGGCGCGACGGATGCCGGCGGTCTGGCCAACCAGGGCGCGGAACATGCCCAGGTAGTTTTCCAGGTTGTCCATCTGGTCATCACGGAACGGAAAGCCGGTGCCCAGCAGGGCGCCGTCCAGGCTGGTGCGACCGCTGACGCGCAGGCGACGACCGTTCAGTTGGGCGCCACGGCCACGGCTGGCGGTGAATTCTTCTTGGCGAACCGGGTCCAGAACAACAGCGTGCTCCAGGCGGCCACGGTATTTGCAGGCAATGCTCACGGCAAAGTGCGGGATGCCGCGCAGGAAGTTGGTGGTGCCATCCAGTGGGTCGATGATCCACAGGTAGTCTTCGCCTTCGCCGCTACCTTTGTGCAGGCCGGTTTCTTCACCGAGGATGCCGTGGGTAGGGTAGGCCTTGCGCAGCGCGTCGATGATTTTCTGCTCGGCGGCGCGATCCACCTCGGATACGTAATCCTTGGCGTCTTTTTCGTCGACCTTGATGGTATCCAGGCGCTCGATGGAGCGGAAGATCAATTCACTGGCGCTGCGGGCGGCGCGCAGCGCGATATTCAGCATGGGCTGCATGGATGTGTCACCTAAGGTTGTTAAAGAAAGCCGAGCATTCTAGCAGAAACTTTCTTCAGGTGAAGGACGACGTTACCTTTCATGGCATAACCTTGGGCTGTTCTGTAAGATTTGCTCCCCTTTCCCGTGTCCGAGAGCGCCTCCCTTGCTGCAAAACATCCGTGTCGTCCTCGTCAATACCAGTCATCCCGGCAATATCGGCGGCGTGGCGCGAGCCATGAAGAACATGGGGCTGACGCGCCTGGTGCTGGTCGAGCCGCGTGTGTTTCCGCACCACGAGGCCGATGCCCGCGCGTCCGGTGCTAATGACATCCTCGAAAAAGCCCAGGTCGTCGCCACTTTGGAAGACGCCCTGGTCGGCTGCAACCTGGTGCTCGGCACCAGTGCTCGCGACCGTCGCATCCCCTGGCCGCTGCTGGATCCTCGCGAATGCGGGACCAAAGTCGTGGAAGAGGCCGCTGGCGGCGCTGAAATCGCCTTGGTGTTCGGCCGTGAAGATTCCGGCCTGACCAATGAGGAGCTGCAGCGATGTCATTATCACGTGCACATCCCATCAGACCCTGAGTTCAGTTCGCTGAACCTCGGGGCGGCGGTGCAGGTGTTGAGTTATGAGGTGCGCATGGCCTGGCTGGCCGCTGAAGGTCAGCCAAGCAAGGTTGAAAAGGACGAGGTTGCATCGACCAAGAGTGGCGAGTTGGCCACCATGGACGAGCTGGAGCGGTTCTATGAGCACCTGGAGCAAACCCTGGTGGCCATCGAATTCCTCGACCCGGAAAAACCACGGCACTTGATGGCGCGCCTGCGTCGGTTGTACGGACGCAGCTCGGTCAGCCGGGCGGAAATGAATATATTGCGTGGCATCCTCACGGAAACCCAGAAAGCGGCCCGTGGCGAGCTTCTTAAGCGGAAGGATTAAAAATGTTCGAGCGTTTGCGAGAAGATATCCAGAGTGTTTTCCACCGTGACCCGGCGGCGCGCAACGCCTTTGAAGTGCTGACCTGCTACCCGGGCATGCACGCGATCTGGATCCACCGCCTGTCCGGCGCCTTGTGGCATATGGGTTGGAAGTGGCTGGCGCGGCTGGTCTCCAACTTTGGCCGCTGGCTGACCGGGATCGAGATCCATCCGGGCGCCAAGGTCGGTCGTCGCTTCTTTATTGATCACGGCATGGGCATCGTTATTGGCGAGACCGCCGAGATTGGTGATGACGTGACCTTGTATCAGGGCGTGACCCTGGGCGGCACCACCTGGAACAAAGGCAAGCGCCACCCTACGCTGGAAGATGGCGTTGTAGTGGGGGCGGGCGCCAAAGTGCTCGGCCCGTTTACCGTCGGTGCGGGCGCCAAGGTCGGCTCCAACGCCGTGGTGACCAAGGCCGTACCGCCTGGCGCAACGGTTGTCGGTATTCCGGGGCGGATCATCGTCAAGCCGGAAGTCGGTGATGAACAGGAAGCCAAGCGCAAGGCCATGGCCGAGAAAATCGGCTTCGATGCCTATGGCGTCAGTGAAGACATGCCCGACCCGGTGGCGCGCGCCATTGGCCAATTGCTCGACCACCTGCAAGCAGTGGACGGTAAGCTGGACGGCATGTGTGGCGCCTTGAAAGATCTTGGCAGCAACTACTGCGCCAAGGAGTTGCCTGAGCTGCGCACCGAAGACTTTGCCGAGATCAAGGACGAAGGTGCAGCCACCAAGGCGGGCTGAAGTCTCGCAATCACTGCAAAACCCATGTGGGAGCGGGCTTGCTCGCGAAAGCTGCGTGTCAGTCGCCGAATATATTGACTGATCCACCGCATTCGCGAGCAAGCCCGCTCCCACATTTTGACCTCCATTAGTCCCGTATTCCCGGCTTGGCCCTGTTCCCGCTGGTCCATCCCGTCCCGCCCTGCTATGATTCGCGCGCCCTTTTTACGGGTAATCCTGACTAAAGTACTAGGTCTTATAGTTGACTTAAATACTCGGGAATCGCATACTTGCTCCCATTCTGAAACACCTTGGTACTTGTCCATGAGACTGACTACAAAAGGCCGATACGCGGTAACCGCCATGCTTGATCTGGCCTTGCACGCGCAAAATGGGCCGGTGTCCCTGGCCGATATCTCCGAGCGCCAAGGCATTTCCCTGTCCTACCTCGAGCAGTTGTTTGCCAAGTTGCGCCGCAGCAATCTGGTTTCCAGCGTTCGTGGTCCAGGCGGCGGCTATCAACTGTCCCGCGACATGCAGGGCATTCAGGTAGCCCAAGTGATCGACGCGGTGAATGAATCCGTCGATGCCACCAAATGCCAGGGCCTGGGTGATTGCCATGCCGGCGACACCTGCCTTACACACCACTTGTGGTGTGACCTGAGCCTGCAGATCCATGAGTTTTTGAGTGGTATCAGCTTGGCTGATCTTGTGACTCGCCGTGAGGTGCAAGAAGTAGCCCAGCGTCAGGACCAGCGCCGTTGCAACACCAAGGCGCCGCGTCTGGACAAGATTGAAGCGTCCGCCGTCGAGTGACAGCCGAAGAGCTAACGGCACGCCAGCCAGCCTGATTTAGGAGAAAGTCCATGAAATTGCCGATTTACCTTGATTACTCAGCGACCACCCCGGTTGATCCGCGTGTCGCGCAAAAGATGAGCGAATGCCTGCTGGTTGACGGAAACTTCGGTAACCCGGCGTCCCGCTCCCACGTTTTTGGCTGGAAAGCTGAAGAAGCCGTGGAAAACGCTCGTCGCCAGGTCGCTGACCTGGTGAATGCCGACCCACGTGAAATCGTCTGGACCTCCGGTGCCACCGAGTCCGATAACCTGGCAATCAAGGGTGCGGCGCATTTCTACGCGACCAAGGGCAAACACCTGATCACCACCAAG
Source organism: Pseudomonas sp. AN3A02 (assembly GCF_011765255.1). NCBI lineage: Bacteria > Pseudomonadati > Pseudomonadota > Gammaproteobacteria > Pseudomonadales > Pseudomonadaceae > Pseudomonas > Pseudomonas sp. AN3A02. Next base: position 150,956 of record NZ_JAARNI010000005.1, on the reverse strand, counting down.
ATTGAGCACAAGGCTGTCCTCGACACCATGCGCCAACTGGAGCGTGAAGGTTTCGAGATCACCTACCTCGAGCCAACCACCGACGGTATCGTGACCCCTGCGATGATCGAAGCTGCGATGCGTGAAGACACCATCCTGGTTTCCGTGATCCACGTGAACAACGAAATCGGCACCATCAACGACATCGCCGCCATCGGCGAGCTGACCCGCTCCAAGGGCGTGTTGCTGCACGTCGACGCTGCTCAGTCCACCGGCAAGGTCGATATCGACCTGTCGAAACTGAAAGTCGACCTGATGTCGTTCTCTGCCCACAAGACCTACGGCCCTAAAGGCATTGGCGCGCTGTACGTAAGCCGCAAGCCTCGCGTGCGTATCGAAGCCACCATGCACGGCGGCGGTCACGAGCGCGGCATGCGTTCCGGCACCCTGGCGACCCACCAGATCGTCGGCATCGGCGAAGCGTTCCGTGTGGCCAAGGAAGACATGGCTGCTGAAAACGTGCGCATCAAGGCCCTGAGCGATCGCTTCTACAAGCAGGTCGAGCACCTTGAAGAGCTGTATGTCAACGGCAGCATGACCGCCCGTGTACCGCACAACCTGAATTTGAGCTTCAACTACGTCGAAGGCGAGTCGCTGATCATGGCGCTCAAGGACCTGGCGGTTTCGTCCGGTTCGGCCTGCACCTCGGCTTCCCTTGAGCCGTCCTACGTCCTGCGCGCCCTTGGCCGCAACGACGAACTGGCTCACAGCTCGATCCGATTTACGTTCGGCCGTTTCACCACCGAAGAAGAAGTCGACTACGCCGCGCAGAAAGTCTGCGAGGCCGTCACCAAGCTGCGTACCTTGTCGCCTCTGTGGGACATGTACAAAGACGGTGTCGATATTTCCAAGATCGAGTGGGCGGCACACTAACTATAGAAGCCGCCACCCAAAAGGCTCTGTAAAGACGTGGCGGAAAACGCAGGCGTGTTTACAGGGTTCCAGAGCGGCCCTGATGAGTGAGGATTCAGTACCATGGCTTACAGCGAAAAGGTCATCGACCACTACGAAAACCCGCGCAACGTCGGCAAGATGAACGCGGAAGACCCTGATGTCGGCACCGGCATGGTCGGCGCTCCGGCGTGCGGCGACGTTATGCGCCTGCAGATCAAGGTCAACGAAGCTGGCGTTATCGAAGACGCCAAGTTCAAGACATACGGTTGCGGTTCGGCCATCGCCTCCAGCTCCCTGGCGACCGAATGGATGAAAGGCAAGACTCTGGATGAGGCTGTGACTATCAGCAACACCCAGCTGGCCGAAGAACTGGCCTTGCCGCCAGTGAAAATCCACTGCTCGGTACTCGCAGAAGACGCTATCAAGGCGGCTGTTCGCGACTACAAGCAGAAGAAAGGCTTGATCTAAGCAATTTGGCGACGAGTAAGGAGTCACGATGGCTATCAGCATGACAGAAGCGGCTGCGCAGCACATTCGCCGCTCCCTGAATGGGCGCGGTAAAGGTGAGGGGATTCGTCTGGGTGTTCGCACCACGGGCTGTTCCGGCCTTGCCTACGTGCTGGAGTTTGTCGACGAGGTGGTCGAGGAAGATCAGGTGTTCGAGAGTCACGGCGAAAAAGTGATTATCGACCCGAAAAGCCTGACTTACCTGGACGGCACCGAACTCGATTTCGTCAAGGAAGGGTTGAACGAAGGCTTCAAGTTCAACAACCCCAACGTACGCGGTGAATGTGGCTGCGGCGAAAGCTTCAACATCTGAGGCTGATCGTGGGTACTCCTTGTCATTTCGCTTTGTTCGAGCTGCAGCCGAGTTTTCGACTGGACCTTGAACAGCTTGCCACGCGCTACCGTGAACTGGCGCGTGGAGTGCATCCGGACCGTTTTGCTGACGCTTCCGAGCGTGAGCAACGCTTGGCGCTGGAGCAATCAGCCAGCCTCAACGAAGCTTATCAGACGCTCAAGAACCCTCCCAAACGCGCGCGCTACCTGCTCGCCATGGGCGGTCGCGAGCTGCCGCTTGAAGTCACGGTCCAGGACCCTGATTTCCTGATGCAGCAGATGCAATGGCGCGAGGAGCTTGAAGAACTGCAGGACGAGGCTGATCTGGCCGGAGTCGCAGTGTTCAAGCGCCGTCTGAAAGTGGCCCAGGATGAACTCAACGAAAGCTTCGCAGCCTGTTGGGATGATGCAGCGCAACGTGAACAGGCCGAACGCCTGATGCGGCGCATGCAGTTCCTCGACAAGCTCACCTACGAAGTGCGCCAGTTAGAAGAGCGCCTCGACGATTAACCCAGTGCCGCCCAGGTTGCACGCCTGATATACAGATAAGTCCTGATTACCATGGCCCTACTGCAGATCGCCGAACCCGGTCAAAGTCCTCAACCGCACCAGCGTCGCCTGGCGGTCGGGATTGACTTGGGCACTACCAATTCGCTGGTCGCTGCATTGCGCAGCGGTCTTTCCGAGCCGCTGCCCGACGCGGATGGCCAAGTCATCCTGCCGTCTGCCGTGCGCTATCACGCTGACCGTACCGAAGTGGGCGAGTCGGCCAAGCTGGCGGCGTCTGCCGACCCGCTGAACACCGTGCTGTCGGTCAAGCGCTTGATGGGTCGTGGTCTTTCCGACGTCAAGCAACTGGGCGACCAGCTGCCGTACCGCTTTGTCGGCGGCGAATCCCATATGCCGTTCATCGACACCATCCAGGGCCCGAAAAGCCCGGTGGAAGTGTCGGCCGATATCCTTAAGGTGCTACGCCAGCGTGCGGAAACCACCTTGGGCGGCGAACTGGTGGGGGCGGTGATTACTGTTCCTGCGTATTTCGATGATGCTCAGCGCCAAGCCACCAAGGATGCGGCGAAACTTGCCGGCCTGAACGTGTTGCGCCTGCTCAACGAGCCGACTGCAGCGGCTGTGGCTTACGGCCTGGACCAGCACGCCGAAGGCCTGGTGGCTATTTACGACCTGGGCGGCGGTACCTTTGATATTTCGATTCTGCGCCTGACCGGCGGTGTCTTCGAAGTGCTGGCTACCGGTGGCGACACGGCCCTGGGCGGCGATGACTTCGATCACGCCATTGCTGGCTGGATCATCACCAGTGCGGGCTTGTCTGCCGACCTGGATCCGGGCGCACAACGTAATCTGCTGCAAACCGCCTGTGCCGCCAAGGAAGCACTCACTGACGCTGCGTCGGTTGAAGTTTCCTACGGTAGCTGGTCGGCCCAACTGACCCGCGAAGCGTTCGATTCGTTGATCGAACCGATGGTCGCCCGCAGCCTGAAAGCCTGCCGTCGCGCGGTGCGTGACTCCGGTATTGAGCTGGAAGACGTCGCCGCCGTGGTGATGGTGGGTGGTTCGACCCGCGTGCCACGTGTCCGCGAAGCCGTTGCCGAAGCCTTTGGCCGCCAGCCGCTGACTGAAATCGACCCGGATCAAGTGGTGGCCATTGGTGCTGCGATCCAGGCTGACACCCTCGCTGGTAACAAGCGCGATGGTGGCGAACTGCTTCTGCTCGACGTGATCCCGTTGTCCCTGGGGCTGGAAACCATGGGCGGCTTGATGGAGAAGGTGATTCCACGCAACACCACCATTCCCGTTGCCCGCGCTCAGGACTTCACCACGTACAAAGATGGCCAGACGGCCATGATGATTCATGTGCTGCAGGGCGAGCGTGAGCTGATCAGCGACTGCCGTTCCCTGGCGCGCTTCGAATTGCGCGGCATTCCGGCGATGGTGGCCGGTGCAGCGAAGATTCGCGTGACCTTCCAGGTCGACGCCGACGGCTTGCTCAGCGTTGCCGCTCGCGAATTGGCCTCCGGCGTTGAAGCCAGCATCCAGGTCAAGCCGTCCTACGGCCTGACCGACGGCGAAATCGCCAAGATGCTCAAGGATTCGTTCCAGTACGCCGGTGACGACAAAGTCGCCCGCGTGCTGCGTGAGCAGCAAGTCGACGCCCAGCGCCTGCTCGAAGCCGTGCAGGGCGCCCTTGAAGCTGACGGCGAGCGTCTGCTGGATGCCGAAGAGCGCATGGTTATCGACCTGCAAATGCAGGAACTGGCTGAATTGATGAAAGGCACCGATGGTTACGCCATCGAGCAACAGACCAAGCGCCTGTCGCAAGTGACCGATGCCTTTGCCGCCCGTCGCATGGACCAGACGGTAAAAGCCGCCCTGGCGGGCCGCAACTTGAATGAACTTGAGGATTAACTGATGCCGCAGATCATTTTTCTGCCACACGCCGAGCATTGCCCGGACGGTATGGTTGTGGAGGCTGAGACCGGCAAGTCCATTCTCGAAGTCGCTCACGACCACCACATCGAGATCGAAAGCGCCTGCGGCGGCGTTAACGCCTGTACCACCTGTCACTGTGTGATTCGTGAAGGTTTCAACAGCCTGGAAGAGGCTGATGAGCTGGAAGAGGACTATCTTGATAGGGCGTGGGGCCTTGAGCCGACGTCGCGCTTGAGCTGTCAGGCAAAAGTGGGAACAGAAGACCTCACCGTCGAGATTCCGAAATATTCGCTCAACCATGCCGCTGAAGCGCCGCACTGATTCAAGGAAGTGTCATGAGTCTTAAATGGGTTGATGTACAAGAAATCGCTATCCTGCTGGCCGATGGTCACCCGGACGTGAACCCTTATTCGCTGAACTTTGTAGCTTTGCGTGACATGGTCATGGCCTTGCCAGGGTTCGAAGATGACCGGGAACGCGGCGGTGAAAAGGTGCTTGAAGCTATTCAGACTGCCTGGAAAGAAGAGCAGGACTGAAGCCTCCCTTACGCAGTTAGGCAATACCCAAGAACCCGCGTATAATTCGCGGGTTTAATTTTTCGCAAATTACCGTTTCTGGAGTTACACCATGGCTGTTCAACGTACTTTCTCCATCATCAAGCCTGACGCTGTTGCAAAAAACGTCATCGGCGAGATCACCACTCGTTTCGAAAAAGCCGGCCTGAAGGTTGTAGCTTCGAAACTCAAGCAACTGTCCAAAGCTGAAGCTGAAGGCTTCTACGCTGAGCACAGCGCTCGTGGTTTCTTCGGCGACCTGGTTGCCTTCATGATCTCCGGCCCTGTTGTTGTTCAGGTTCTGGAAGGCGAAAACGCTATCGCTCTGAACCGTGAGCTGATGGGCGCTACCAACCCTAAAGAAGCTGCTGCCGGCACCATCCGTGCTGACTTCGCTGAATCGATCGACGCCAACGCCGTTCACGGTTCGGACTCCGAAGCCGCTGCTGCCCGCGAAATCTCGTACTTTTTCGCTGCTACTGAAGTAACCGCTCGCTAAGCATTGGCTTAAAAGAGCGAAGGTGAATCCATGACTACATTGACTGCAAAAACCAACCTGCTGGGTCTGACTCAACAGGAAATGGAAAAATTCTTCGACTCAATCGGGGAGAAGCGTTTTCGTGCCGCTCAGGTAATGAAGTGGATTCACCATCTTGGCGTCGATGATTTCGACGCCATGACGAACGTCAGCAAGGCCCTGCGCGACAAGCTCAAGGCCATTGCCGAAGTTCGCGGCCCCGAAGTGGTCAGCGAAGACATTTCCACCGACGGCACCCGTAAATGGGTGGTGCGCGTGGCGTCCGGCAGCTGCGTCGAGACCGTGTACATTCCCCAGGGCAAGCGCGGCACTCTGTGCGTTTCGTCCCAGGCAGGCTGTGCCCTGGACTGCAGTTTCTGCTCCACCGGCAAGCAAGGTTTCAACAGCAACCTCACCGCCGCCGAAGTCATCGGCCAGGTGTGGATTGCCAATAAATCGTTCGGCAGCATCCCGGCAACCGCCGACCGTGCCATCACCAACGTGGTGATGATGGGCATGGGCGAGCCGCTGCTGAACTTCGACAACGTTGTTGCGGCCATGCATTTGATGATGGACGACCTGGGCTACGGCATTTCCAAGCGCCGTGTGACCCTGTCGACCTCCGGCGTGGTACCGATGATCGATGAGCTGGCCAAGCACATCGACGTCTCCCTGGCGTTGTCGCTGCACGCACCGAATGACGCATTGCGTAACCAATTGGTGCCGATCAACAAGAAGTATCCGCTTAAGATGCTGCTCGAATCTTGCCAGCGCTACATGGCGACCTTGGGTGAGAAACGTGTGTTGACCATCGAGTACACCATGCTCAAGGACATCAACGACAAGGTCGAGCACGCGGTCGAGATGATCGAGTTGCTCAAGAATGTACCGTGCAAGATCAACCTGATTCCGTTTAACCCGTTTCCCCATTCTGGCTACGAGCGACCGAGCAACAACGCCATCCGCCGTTTCCAGGATCAACTGCACCATGCAGGCTTCAATGTCACCGTACGCACTACCCGCGGCGAAGACATCGATGCGGCATGTGGCCAATTGGTAGGACAGGTGCTGGATCGCACCCGTCGCAGCGAACGTTATATTGCCGTGCGTGAACTGAGTGCCGCCGACGATATGCCGCAAAGCGCCGCGACTCGAACCTGAGAGAGGATCTCTATGCCCTTGCGCCTTGCGCTGCTTTTGCTTGTTGCCAGCCTCGCGGCTGGCTGTGTTTCATCGGGCCATGACAGCCCGCTGCAAACCGGCAAGGGCCGTGACGAGGCGCGTGCTGCCTATGTGCAGTTGGGCTTGGGGTACTTGCAGCAAGGAATGGCCGAACGGGCCAAGGTGCCGCTGAAGAAGGCCCTCGAGCTGGATGGCAGCGACGCCGACGCCAATGCTGCGTTGGCCTTGGTGTTCCAGGCCCAGGCCGAGCCTGAATTGGCCGATCAATATTTCCACAAGGCCCTGGCCTCACGTCCTGGCGACCCAAGACTGCTGAATAACTACGGCAGTTTTTTGTTTGCGCAGAAACGTTATGACCAGGCGTCCGAATATTTCCAGCAGGCTGCGGCCGATACCCTTTATCCTGAGCGCTCGCGGGTTTTCGAGAACCTTGGGGTGACCTCAATGCTTCTCGGCCAGCGCGACACCGCCCGCCAGCAACTGGAAAAAGCCCTGCACCTGAACCAGCGCCAGCCACGAGCCTTGCTCGAAATGGCTGAGTTGTCCTTCGAAGACAGGCATTATGTGCCGGCACGTGACTATTACGAGCGTTTTAGCCTGCTGAGCGGGCAAAATGCACGTAGTCTATTGCTCGGTGTGCGCCTGGCGACGGTTCATGAAGAACGCGACAAGGCCGCACGTTTTGGCCAGCAACTCGAACGACTCTATCCCGGTACGCCGGAATATCAGCAATACCTGTCGGAGCAATGATGAAAGCGGCGCACCCGGAAGTTGTAGCAGCTAATCGTGGAAACCCAGGCGAGACCTTGCGTCAGGCCCGCGAAAGCAATGGTTGGTCGCTTGCAGAAGTGGCCCTCAAGCTCAATTTGACCACGACTTCATTGGGCAACCTTGAAGCTGGCGCGTTCGACAAGCTGCCAGGGCATACCTTCGCCCGCGGCTATATCCGCGCCTACGCCAAGTTGCTCGGTATTGACCAGGCCGCATTGGTCCAGCAATTCGACCAGATCACCGGTACCGATTCCCAGGGCAGCAATGTCCATGGCCTGGGCCGCATTGAAGAGCCTGTGCGTGTTTCCCACACCATTTTGCGAATTGTCAGCCTGTTGCTGCTGATCGCCGTGATCGGCGGTGGTTTTGTATGGTGGCAGGACCAGACCTCCCAACGCGGCAAGGACCTGTCCAGCAACGCCATGGAGCACGTCGAAGTCGAAAGCGCCGACGGCACCACCCAGATTCATCCATTGGACGAACCGGAAGACCAGGCCGTGGCCGAGGGCCAGGCGGCACCTGAGGCAGAGCCTGACGCCGAGCAGCCTGCTCCGGAAGCGGGTACTGCCCCGGCAGTGACTCCGGTGGCCCCGGCTCCTGCCGTTGCCGCCACGCCAACCGCTCCAGCGCACACCCCGGTGGTACCGGCGCAGGCTCCGGCGCCAACCGCTCCGGCTGCCCCGGCGGTTTCCGCGCCAACCACCCCGGCGCTGATCGCCGGTGATGGCCGAGTACAAATTACCTACGTCGCTGACTGCTGGACGCAAGTCTCCGATGGCAACGGCAAGGTGCTGTTCAGTGGTCTGAAGCGTAAGGGAGATACACTTGACCAGGGCGGCAAGCCTCCTTTGACGCTGCGTCTGGGCTATGCCCGTGGCGCGCAAGTGGCCTACAACGGCCAGCCTGTGGACGTGGCGCCGTTCACCAGTGGCGAGACTGCTCGCCTGAAGTTGGGACAATAAAGTCATGCACGGCGAATCTCCAATCAAACGTCGCGTATCGCGCAAGATCTGGGTCGGCTCGGTGCCGGTGGGTGGCGATGCCCCCATCGCAGTACAGAGCATGACCAACAGCGACACCAATGATGTGGCGGCCACTGTCGCCCAGATCAATCGCCTGGAAGCGGCGGGCGTCGACATCGTGCGGGTTTCCGTACCGGACATGGACGCTGCCGAAGCCTTTGGCCGCATTAAGCAACTGGTCAAGGTGCCGCTGGTCGCCGATATCCACTTCGACTACAAGATCGCTTTGCGCGTGGCCGAACTGGGCGTCGATTGCCTGCGGATCAACCCGGGCAACATCGGTCGTGAAGACCGGGTTCGTGCCGTGGTGGATGCCGCCCGTGATCGCGGGATTCCAATCCGCATCGGCGTCAACGCCGGTTCCCTGGAAAAAGACCTGCAAAAGAAATACGGCGAGCCGACTCCGGCTGCCCTGGTGGAGTCCGCGTTGCGCCACGTTGAACACCTTGAGCGCCTGAATTTCCAGGACTTCAAGGTCAGCGTAAAGGCTTCCGACGTGTTCATGGCGGTAGAAGCGTACCGCCTGCTGGCCAAGGAAATTGTCCAGCCATTGCACTTGGGTATCACCGAAGCCGGCGGTTTACGCTCAGGCACAGTGAAATCTGCGGTGGGTCTCGGTATGCTGCTGGCCGACGGGATTGGCGATACTATTCGCATCTCCCTCGCGGCAGACCCGGTAGAGGAAGTGAAAGTCGGTTACGACATTCTCAAATCCCTGCATTTGCGTTCCCGTGGCATCAACTTCATTGCCTGCCCGAGCTGCTCGCGGCAGAACTTCGACGTGGTGAAAACCATGAACGAACTGGAAGTACGCCTCGAAGATCTGCTGGTGCCGCTGGATGTTGCAGTGATTGGTTGCGTGGTCAACGGGCCGGGTGAGGCTAAAGAAGCCCATGTGGGCCTGACCGGCGGTACGCCAAACCTGATTTACATCGACGGCAAGCCGTCGCAGAAACTGACGAATGACAATCTGGTGGATGAGCTGGAACGGCTGATCCGCCAGAAAGCGGCCGAAAAAGTCGCGGCTGACGCAGCGCTGATCGCGCGCGGCTAAGAACGAATTTAAGGATTAGATGTGAGCAAGTCTCTGCAAGCCATTCGTGGCATGAACGACATCCTGCCTGAGCAGACGCCCCTGTGGCGCTACTTCGAGGGCACTGTCGCGCGCCTGCTGGATAACTACGGTTACAAGCAGATCCGCATGCCGATCGTCGAGTTCACCGAGCTGTTCAAGCGCTCCATCGGTGAAGTGACCGACATCGTCGAAAAAGAGATGTACACCTTCGAAGACCGCAACGGCGACTCCCTGACCCTGCGTCCGGAAGGCACTGCCGCATGCGTGCGTGCAGTGCTCGAGCATGGCCTTACCGGCGGTGGCCAGCCGCAGAAGCTCTGGTACATCGGCCCGATGTTCCGCCACGAGCGTCCGCAGAAAGGCCGTTACCGCCAGTTCCACCAGATTGGCCTCGAAGTGTTCAACCTCGACGGTCCGGACATCGACGCCGAGCTGATCGTGCTGACCTGGCGGCTGTGGGGCATGCTGGGTATTCGCGACGCGGTCAAGCTTGAGCTCAACAGCCTGGGCACCAGCGAATCCCGGGGCCGCTACCGCGAAGCCCTGGTGGAATTCCTGTCGGGCCACCTGGACAAGCTGGACGAAGACAGTCAGCGTCGCCTGAAAACCAACCCGCTGCGGGTACTGGACACCAAGAACGCCGAGACCCAGGCCGTACTCGTGGACGCGCCGAAAATGGCCGACTACTTGGACGACGAGTCCCGCATCCACTTCGAGGGCCTCAAGGCTCGTCTGGATGCAGCCGGTATTCCATACGTCATCAATCCGAAACTGGTGCGTGGCCTCGATTACTACAGCAAGACCGTGTTCGAATGGGTCACTGACAAGCTCGGCGCCCAGGGCACCGTGTGTGCCGGTGGCCGTTACGACGGCCTGGTCGAGCAGATGGGCGGCAAGCCGACCACTGGTGTTGGTTTCGCCATGGGCATCGAGCGGCTGATCCTGCTGCTGGAAACCCTGGAGCAGGTCCCCGAAGAAATCTCCCGTCAGGTGGACGTGTACTTCTGTGCCTTCGGCGAGGCGGCCGAACTGGCTGCCCTGGCCCTGAGCGAGAAGCTGCGCGACCAACTGCCGAACCTGCGCCTGCAAGTCAATGCCGGCGCCGGCAGCTTCAAAAGCCAGTTCAAGAAAGCCGACAAAAGCGGTGCGTTGTATGCACTGATCCTGGGTGATGATGAATTGGCCCAGCAAGTGGTAAGTTTCAAACCCCTGCGTGGTCAGGGTGAACAACAAAGCATTGCCTTTGATGCGCTTGCAGCGCACCTGGCCACCTGCATCGTGCAGGGTTGAAGCTGTCAAACAGCCGATTTAGCGATTAAGGAGTATTGGGGTGTCGAGTACTGATGATGACCAGCTGGCCGAGTTCAAAGACTGGTGGCAGCGCAACGGCAAGCCCCTGGTCACTGGCGGTTTGCTGGCTTTAGTAGTGGTGTTCGGCTGGCAAGCCTGGCACAAGTATCAGGCTAACCAGTCGCAAGGCGCCTCGATTATCTATCAGCAATTGCTGGAAACCACGCTGACGCCCAACGGCAAGCCTGACCTCGCCCAAGTGGCAGACCTGGCCGGCAAGCTGAAGAGCGAATTTGGCGGTAGCACATACGCGCAATACGGCAGCCTGTTCGTCGCAAAAGTTGCGGTCGACAACGGCAAGCTGGATGACGCAGCCTCCGAGCTGAAAGCCATCACCGACAAGCCGGCCAACCCGACACTGGGTGAAATCGCACGTCAGCGTCTGGCTCAGGTACTCGCGGCACAGAACAAGGCCGACGACGCACTGAAACTGCTCGACGGCGATGCTGACAAGGCATTCCTGGCTACTCGTGAAGAGCTCAAGGGCGACCTGCTGGTCCAATTGGGTCGTACCGACGAAGCCAATGCTGCGTACCAAAAAGCCAAGGCGGCGCTGTCTGATGAAGCGGCGGTCGGTGGCTTACAAATCAAGCTCGACGACTTGGCCAAAGGGGATGCGTGACGTGATCCGTTGGAAACATGCAGCATTGCTGGCTCTGGCCGTTTTGGCCGCGGGTTGCAGCAGCAACAGCAAAAAAGAACTGCCTCCGGCCGAGCTGACCAGCTTCAAGGAAGAAGTGGTCCTGCAAAAGCAATGGAGCCGCTCCATTGGTGACGGTCAGGGCGATCTCTACAACCTGATGGTTCCGGCTATCGACGGTGACACCATCTTCGCTGCTGACTCCACCGGCGTTGTGGTCTCCATGGATCGCATGAACGGCGACGTCAAATGGAAGAAAGATCTCGAACTGCCTGTGTCCGGCGCCGTAGGCGTGGGTTCCGGCATGGTGCTGCTCGGCACGCTGAAAGGCGATGTGGTGGCGCTGGACGAGAGCACCGGTGAAGAGAAATGGCGCGCTCGCGTGACCAGTGAAGTGCTCTCGCCACCGGCTACCAACGGTGACATCGTTGTCGTGCAAACCCAGGATGACCGTGTGATCGGCCTCGACGCCGCCACCGGTAACCAGCGCTGGTTGTACGACAGCACGCCGGCGGTCCTGACCTTGCGCGGTACCAGCGGTCCGGTTGTGACCAGCAACCTCGCACTGGCAGGCCTGTCGACCGGTAAAGTGGTCGCCCTGGACACCCAGAACGGCGTACCGGCCTGGGAAACCCGGGTTGCTATTCCTCAGGGTCGTTCGGAACTGGACCGCGTAGTGGACATCGACGGTGGCTTGCTGCTGTCGGGTGAAACCCTTTACGTCGCCACTTACCAGGGCCGTGTTGCGGCGCTGGACGTGCAGAGCGGCCGGATCAACTGGCAGCGTGATGCTTCCAGCTACGCCGGTGTCGCCCAAGGGTTTGGCAGCGTCTACGTAAGCCTGGCGTCTGGCACGGTTGAAAGTGTCGACGAGCGTTCCACCACTGCATTGTGGAGCAACGACTCCCTGGCTCGCCGTCAGTTGTCGGCACCAGAAGTGTTCTCCAGCTACGTAGCGGTAGGCGACTTTGAAGGCTACCTGCACCTGCTCAGCCAGGTGGACGGTCGCTTCGTCGGTCGCGAGCGTATCGACAGCGACGGCCTGCGTGCTCGTCCGCTGGTAGTGGGTAACATGCTTTACGTGTATGGCAACAGCGGCAAACTGGAAGCGCTGACCATCAAGTAAGAACTATGCTTGGGGGGCTAACCCTCAGGCAGCTTCACCTGTAGGAGCAAGCTTGCTCGCGAAAATCGTCAACGATAACGCGAGCAGTCTGGATAAACGCGGTGCCTTTGCGTTTTTCGCGAGCAAGCTCGCTCCTGCAGTCGAGCACCAGCCGCTGCCTTGCAGCGGCTTTTGTATTTTCTGAAATAACGAAGTGGAGAGCCGCATGGTTCCCGTAATCGCCCTGGTGGGCCGACCTAACGTCGGCAAGTCCACCTTGTTCAACCGCCTGACCAGGACTCGCGACGCTATCGTCGGCGACTTGTCCGGTCTGACCCGTGATCGCCAATACGGTGAGGCAAAGTGGCAAGGGCGCTCCTACATTATTGTCGACACCGGTGGTATCTCCGGTGACGAGCATGGCATGGACGAAAAGATGGCCGAGCAGTCGCTGCTGGCCATTGAAGAAGCCGACGTCGTGTTGTTCCTGGTGGACGCCCGCGCGGGCTACACCGCTGCTGACCAGATGATTGGCGAGCACCTGCGCAAGCGCAACAAGCGTTCCTATCTGGTCGCCAACAAGATCGACAACATCGATCCTGAGGCGGCCCGTGCCGAATTCAGCCCGATGGGCCTGGGTGATGCGATCCCGGTTGCCGGTGCCCATGGTCGCGGCATCACCCAGATGCTGGAAATCGCCCTCAGCACCTTTCCCAAGGATGACGACGAGGAAGAAGAGGGCGAAGAAGAGATCGTTGCCGAAGGCGAGGAAGCCAAGCGCATTCCTGGCCCAAGCGAAAAAGACGGTATCAAGATCGCGATCATCGGCCGTCCGAACGTCGGCAAGTCGACGCTGGTCAACCGCATGCTCGGTGAAGATCGGGTAATCGTCTACGACGAGCCCGGCACCACCCGCGACAGTATCTACATCCCGTTCGAGCGTAACGACGAGAAGTACACGCTGATCGACACCGCCGGTGTGCGCAAGCGCGGCAAGATCCACGAGGAAGTTGAAAAGTTCTCCGTGGTGAAAACCCTGCAGGCCATCAAAGACGCCAACGTGGTGATCTTCGTCATGGACGCCCGCGAAGGCGTGGTAGACCACGACCTGAACTTGCTGGGCTTTGCCCTGGAAGCCGGTCGCGCCTTGGTGATCGCTATCAACAAGTGGGACGGCATGACGCCGAGCGAGCGCGATTTCGTCAAGATCGAGCTGCAGCGTCGCCTGTTCTTCGTCGAGTTTGCCGATATCCACTTTATCTCGGCACTGCACGGTACCGGCGTGGGCAACCTCTACGCTTCGGTGCAGAACTCGTTCAAGTCCGCGGTCACCCGCTGGCCGACCAACCGCCTGACCCAGATTCTGGAAGATGCGGTCAGCGAGCACGCGCCGCCGATGGTCAACAACCGTCGGATCAAGCTGCGTTACGCTCACTTGGGTGGTGCCAACCCGCCGATTATCGTGATTCACGGTAACCAGCTGGAGAAGGTGCCGAAGTCCTACGTGCGTTACCTGGAAAACACCTATCGCCGTGTCTTGAAACTGGTCGGTACGCCGATCCGTATCGAGTTCAAGGGTGGCGAGAACCCGTACGAAGGTAACAAGAACAGCCTCACCGACCGCCAGGTCAACAAAAAGCGCCGGATGATGACGCACCACAAGAAAGCCGACAAAAAGCGCCGCGACAAGCGCTGATCCTGATCGGTTGAAAAAGGGCTCTTTAAGAGCCCTTTTTTGTGCCTGGCGGTTGACCCTTCGCGGCATGCAGCTTAAAACTTGGGGCTCACCGCAAGGGGCGCACCGATGATCACCAGTAAGCTGCCGAATGTCGGCACCACCATCTTCACCACCATGTCGCAACTCGCCGCCGAAACCGGTGCGCTCAACCTGTCCCAAGGCTTTCCCGACTTCAATGGGCCTCAGGGTTTGCTCGATGCGGTGGGCAAGCACATTGCCCTTGGCCATAACCAATACGCGCCCATGACCGGCCTGCCGGTGCTGCGTCAGCAAGTGGCGGCCAAGATCGCCCGCAGCTATGGCGCCACGGTGAATGCCGACAGCGAAGTGACCATCACCCCTGGCGCCACTGAGGCGATCTTCTGCGCGATCCAGGCGGTGATCCGCAGCGGTGATGAAGTGATCGTGTTCGATCCGGCCTACGACAGCTATGAGCCCTCGGTTGAGCTGGCGGGCGGTCGCTGCATACATGTGCAACTGGGCCTGAATGACTTCTCCCTCGACTTCGAACAGATCAAGGCGGCGCTGTCCCCGCGCACCCGCATGATCATCCTTAACAGCCCGCACAACCCTACGGGTGCCCTGATCAGCCGCGCCGAGCTGGACCAGTTGGCCGAGTTGATCCGCGACCGCGACATCTACCTGGTCAGCGACGAGGTCTACGAGCACCTGGTATTCGACGGGGTGCCCCACGTCAGCGTGCTGGCCCACGAAGAGCTGTACCAGCGCGCCTTCGTGGTCAGCTCCTTCGGCAAGACCTACCACGTCACCGGCTGGAAAACCGGCTATGTGGTCGCGCCACCGGCCCTCAGTGCCGAGCTGCGCAAGGTGCATCAATATGTCAACTTTTGCGGCGTGACCCCGTTGCAGTACGCTTTGGCAGACTTCATGGCCGAACACCCGGAACACGTAGAGCAATTGCCGGCTTTCTATCAAGCCAAGCGCGACCTGTTCTGCGACCTGCTGGAACCGTCGCGTTTCAGCTTTACCCGGGTGGCCGGTACTTACTTCCAACTGGTGGATTACTCACAGATTCGCCCGGACCTGGATGACGTCGCCATGTCGCTATGGATGACCCGCGAACATGGCGTGGCGACCATTCCGGTCTCGGTGTTCTACCAGAACCCACCGCAGGGCCAGCGCCTGGTGCGACTGTGCTTTGCCAAACGCGAGGAGACGCTGCGCCAAGCAGCCGAGAAACTATGCGTGATCTAAGTGCACTGCCAAACCTGAACATTGCCCTGGTGCAAACCACCCTGGCCTGGCACGACCGCCAGGCCAACCTGGAGCATTTCGAACTGCTGCTGGACCAGGCTGAGGGCGCCGACCTGATCGTGTTGCCGGAGATGTTCACCACCGGTTTCTCGATGGAATCGGAAACCCTCGCCGAGCCCGAAAACGGCCCCACTCATCAATGGCTGCAGGCCCAGGCGAAGAAGTACAACGCGGTAATCACCGGCAGCGTGATCATCCAGGCCGCCGACGGCAGCCACCGCAATCGCCTGCTGTGGGCGCGCCCGGATGGCGAGGTGCTGCACTACGATAAGCGTCACCTGTTCCGCATGGCCGGTGAGCACGATCACTACACCCCCGGCGAGCGCCAGGTGCAGTTCGAACTCAAGGGCTGGCGGATTCGTCCGTTGATTTGCTACGACCTGCGCTTCCCGGTGTGGAGCCGTGACGCCCAGGACACGGACCTGCTGCTGTACACCGCGAACTGGCCGGGTGCTCGGCGCCAGCACTGGAACCGCTTGTTGCCGGCACGGGCAATTGAAAACCTGTGCTACGTGGCGGCAGTAAATCGGGTTGGCACGGACGGGAAGGGTTTTGCCTACACCGGCGACAGCCAGGTCGTGGACTTCCAGGGAGAAAGCCTGCTGAGCGCAGGGGAGGCGGACGGGGTGTTCCAAGTGTGCCTGGACGCAGCGGAATTGGCGGATTACCGCACACGCTTCCCGGCGAACCTGGATGCGGACAGCTTCGAGTTCACCTGAAGGATTTTCGTCGCCTTATAGATTGCCTTCGCGAGCAAGCCCGCTCCCACATTCGACCTGCGCCACCTGAAAGAACGCGGTCAAAATGTGGGAGCGGGCTTGCTCGCGAAGAGGCCCTGAAAATCACCACAAACTCTAATAAAAAAGCCCCTGGATTCTCATCCCGGGGCCTTTTGCATTTTGCGGTCAGTGTTTACGCCGCTTTCGCTTCCAGCTGGCTCAACGAGCGGTTCAGCGCACTGAACACCGCCTTGAAGCTCGCCGTGGTGATGTTCTCATCAATGCCCACGCCGTGCACCGGACGCTCACCGTTCACTCGCAGCTCAATGTAAGCAGCGGCCTTGGCATTGGTGCCGGCTCCAATCGCGTGTTCGTTGTAGTCCATGATCTCAACACCAATCGGCAGGCCGGCCACCAGCGCTTCCAGGGCGCCGTTGCCTTTGCCATGCCAGCGCAGGTTGGTTTCGCCCTGGCCTTTGCCGGAGACTTCAACTTCCACCGAGCTGTTGCCGTTCTCTTCCTGCAAGCGATGGCTGACCAGCGCGTAAGGAATGTTGGCCTGCAGGTATTCACGCTGCAACAAGCTGTAGATCTGCGAGGCGGTCATCTCCAGGCCCACGCGGTCGGTTTCGGCCTGTACCACCTGGCTGAACTCGATCTGCATGCGGCGCGGCAAGCTGATGCCGTATTCCTGCTCCAGCAGGTAGGCGATGCCGCCTTTGCCCGACTGGCTGTTGACGCGAATCACTGCCTCGTAGCTGCGGCCGATGTCCGCCGGGTCGATCGGCAAGTACGGCACTTCCCACAGGGTATCGTCTTTCTGCTGGGTGAAGCCCTTGCGGATCGCGTCCTGGTGGGAGCCTGAGAACGCGGTGTGAACCAAGTCGCCGACGTACGGGTGACGCGGGTGCACCGGGATCTGGTTGCACTCTTCGACGACTTTGCGGATGCCGTCGATGTCGGAGAAGTCCAACTGAGGGTCGAGGCCCTGGGTGTACATGTTCAACGCCACGGTCACCAGGTCGACGTTACCGGTACGCTCGCCGTTGCCGAACAGGCAGCCTTCGACACGGTCGGCGCCGGCCATCAGGCCCAATTCGGTAGCGGCCACGCCAGTGCCACGGTCGTTGTGGGTGTGCAGGCTGATGATCACGCTGTCACGACGGTTGATATGGCGACCGAACCACTCGATCTGGTCGGCATAGATGTTCGGGGTGGCGCATTCAACAGTAGCTGGCAGGTTGAGAATCACCTTGTGCTCAGGGGTCGGGTTCCAGACTTCGATCACCGCGTCACAGACTTCCTTGGCGAACTCAAGCTCAGTGGCGCTGAAGGTCTCTGGCGAGTACTCGAAGGTCCACTGGGTTTCCGGTTGCTGGGCTGCGTATTTGACGAACAGCTTGGCCGCGTTGACCGCGATGGCCTTGATGCCGTCCTTGTCCTGGTTGAACACAATGCGGCGGAACGACGGCGAGGTGGCGTTGTACAAGTGAACGATGGCTTTCTTCGCCCCGCGCAGGGACTCGAAGGTGCGTGCGATCAAGTCTTCACGGCCCTGGGTCAGCACCTGGATGGTGGTGTCCTCGGGGATGTGATTGTCTTCGATCAGGGTACGCACGAAGTCGAAGTCGGTTTGCGACGCGGCCGGGAAGGAGGCTTCGATTTCCTTCACACCGACGGCGACCAAGGTCTTCCAGAAGCGCAGCTTTTTCACCGCGTCCATCGGCTCGATCAGCGACTGGTTGCCGTCGCGCAAGTCGGAACTGCACCAGATCGGCGCGGCGGTAATGGTCTTCGACGGCCAGGTGCGGTCCGGGATATCAATGGTCGGGAACGCGCGGTACTTCGAAGACGGGTCTTTGAGCATGCTCATCGGGAAATCCTTTGTTTAGGGGCCGAGAAGAGGCGGCCTGCCGTAAAACTGTTATTGGGAATAAAGCAGAAGACGAGGCAGATCGATTCAGCCTGGCAGTCGTGCGCTGACGAGGCACAGGCTGCGGTGCTGGCGGAGCTGAATGAGGGTGTGAGAGGTTTTCATAGGTCCAACCCTAACCGCCGGGGTGAAAGATGGCAAGCAGTCGAAAAAAATTGAGAGAAGTTCTTCTATCGGCTAAGAAAACGAGATTTTATGGTTGATAATTGCGCGCAGGGTTGTTTTGTTTGCGCACCCGTTGCCGGGTGCGCAATTGAACGTCAGGGCTGAAACGCGCCGATAAAGATCGCCGGATCCACCCGTGCGTCGTTCAGGCTGATGTTCCAATGCATATGCGGCCCGGTCGCCCGGCCGGTGGAACCGACCTTGCCCACTACCGCACCACGGGCCAGTTGCTGGCCAACGCTCACATCTATCTTCGACATATGGCAGAACATGCTGATAAAGCCCTGGCCATGGTCGACAAACACGGTGTTGCCGTTGAAGAAGTAGTTACCGGTCAGAATCACCTTGCCCGCCGCCGGGGTCTTGATCGGCGTTCCGGCGCCCACGGCAAAGTCCAGGCCCGAATGCGGATTACGCTCCTCGCCATTGAAGAAACGTCGTACGCCGAACTTGCTCGACAGCGGCCCGTTCACCGGCTTGTCCAGCAGCAGGTTGCTCGGCGTGTTCGGGCTGAAGCTGCGATAGGCCTTGAGCTGGACCGCCAGCTCGCCCTCGATGCGTTTGAGCTGCGCCGGGTCCGGGTTCACCTGGCTTTTGTTCTTCAGGGTGATGTGCTGCTCGGGGTATTTCTTGAACCCCACGACAAACGGCAGGTTCTGCGCACCGCTGGTGATTCGTTGGGTGCCGGGTTTGACCGTCAGCGGGATACCGACAATCGCCAGCCAGTTGTTCTGTTCCTTCACCACCAGCACTGGCCGGTTCAGGTAGGTGGCTTTGGGCGCCGTCGCCGAAGTGCCGAGGTCGACCACTGCGACGCCACCGGGTACCGGCTTGTTCAGCAAGCGAGTGATGTAGCTATCGGCATGGGCATTGAAGGTCAGGCACAACAGCATCAACAAACTTAAAAAGCGTGGCATCAATCAATCCAGTAACGAGAGGGTGACGGGCGTCAGGTGGTTGTCTTCCACCCGCACTTGCAATTGGCCTTCACCGAGGCGCGCGGTCAGGCGCTGGCCGGTGTGGGTTTGCGCGGCGTTGCGTATTGCCTGGCCGCGCTCGTCGAGCAGGATGCTGTAGCCGCGTCCGAGAGTAGCCAGCGGGCTGACCACGTGCAGCGTTTGCACCTGGCTTTGCAGTTGCAGGCGACGGGCCTTGAGGCCTTCGCGCATGGCGCGGGGCAGGCGTTCGGCGAGGCTGTCCAGGCGTTGGCGCAGCAGCGCCAATTGACGCCCAGGGTGCTGGCCGGCGAGGCGGGTTTCGAGGCGGATCAGCCGTTCGCGACGGGTGTTGAGGCTGTGTTCGAAGGCTCGGCGCAGGCGCATGTCCAGGTCGTCGAGGCGCTGGGCTTGCTGGCGCAGACGTTCGCCCGGGTGACGCAGGCGACGGGCCATGCCTTCCAGGCGCAGGCGGTCGTGGGTCAGGCGGTTGCGCATCAGCATCACCAGGCGGCGGTGCAAATTCTCTACCTGGCGAGTCAGGTGGCTGGAATCCGGCGCTAATAGTTCGGCAGCGGCGGAAGGGGTAGGGGCGCGTACGTCGGCGACAAAGTCGCTGATCGACACATCGGTCTCATGGCCAACGGCGCTGACGATGGGCGTCACGCAGGCGTCCACGGCACGCGCCACGGCTTCTTCGTTGAAGCACCAGAGGTCTTCCAGCGAGCCGCCGCCACGGGCCAGGATCAGCGCGTCGAAGCCGCGTGCATCGGCCAGCTTCAGTGCGCGGACGATCTGCGCCACGGCTTCACGACCTTGCACGGCTGTCGGGATCAGCGTCAGTTCCACGTTGGGCGCCCGGCGGCGGAACACGCTGATGATGTCGCGAATCACCGCGCCGGTGGGCGAGCTGATAATCCCGATGCGTCGTGGGTGTGCGGGCAGCGGCACCTTGCGCCCGGCACTGAACAGGCCTTCGGCGCTGAGTTTTTCCTTCAGCGCGTCGAAGGCCAGGCGCAGTGCGCCGTCACCGGCCGGCTCCACCGTGTCGAGAATCAGCTGATAGTCGCCACGGCCCTCAAACAGCGAGACCTTGCCCCGTACCTTCACCGCCAGGCCGTCTTTCAACGCCTGGCGCACCCGTGCGGCATTCTGCCGGAACAGCGCACAACGCACTTGGGCGCCGCTGTCCTTGAGGGTGAAATACACGTGGCCGGAGGCCGGGCGGGCAAGGTTGGAGATCTCGCCTTCGACCCAGATATTGGTGAACACGTCTTCCAGCAACACCCGCGCGCGGCCGTTGAGCTGGCTGACAGTCAGGACTTCGCGGTCCAGGCCCAGACGGGCAAAGGGATCTTTAATCATGGGCGGCAGTTTATAGGCATTCGTGCAGGGTTTGACAGAACTGCTCCACCAGCGCGCTCGGCGTTTGCTGGCAGGCGAGGGCGACAGTGCTTTGGCAATCGGGATCGGCCAGGGGCAGAAACTGAATGTTGGCCGGCGCAATGTCCTGCATCGACTCCGGCAGCAGGGCAATCCCGAATCCGGCCTGGATCAGCTGCAATTGCGTGGTCTTGCGCGACATCACCCGGGCGGCCTTGGGGAAAAATCCTGCACGCATGCACAACTCGGCTGACAGGTAACTCAGCCCACCGCGCTGGGGGTGAGGGATCGAGATAAACGCTTCGTTCTTCAGTTGCGCCAAATCGATACCGGATGTGTGCCCGGCCAACCGGTGGTTCGGCGGAACGGCCAGCAACAGCCGCTCGCTATATAAAGGCACGATGCGCACGCCTTCGCGCTGGCGCAGCACCGGCAAGCGCAACAGCCCGACCTCCAGCCGACCGTCGGCGATTTCCTCCAGCTGGGCTTCGGAGGACAGTTTGACGATGTCCATCGACACGCCCGGGCATTGCTCCAGCCAGGCACCGATGCCGCGCAGCAGGCGGCCACTCATCGGCACCGTGCTCGAATGGCTCATCCGCAGCGTGCCGAGTTGGCCATTGCCCACTTGCGTCGCCATTTCACTGGCTTTGAGCAGTTCGCCCAGCAGGTTGCGTGCCCGTGGGTAAAACACCTCGCCCGCAGCCGTTAGCCGTGGCTGGCGTGCGGTGCGTTCGAACAAGGGCGTTTGCAGCAGGTTTTCCAGCTCCTTGATCTGCCGGCTGAGGGCCGATTGCGCTACAAACAGCCGCTCGGCCGCCGCGCTGAAGCTGCCGCTCTCGGCGATTTCGACGAAGTAACGCAACTGCCGGGTAGAAATCACAAGTCATGCCTTTTCGAGATGGGTGGCGAGCTTTGAAGATATTAGTCGCAACCCTCGCCAATGGCTAAAGTGATGGCCATCTCCAATAAGGAATACGTCATGAGCCCGGTCGAACTGTTGAGTCATTGGTCGTTTGGCGGTGTTGACTGGCTGGTGATCGGCGTGGCGATTGCCCTGGCCTATATCGTATTTGGTATCGCCGGTTTTGGTACTGCGCTGGTGGCGGGGCCGATCCTGATTCTGTTCATGCCGCTGTCGAAGATCATCCCGTTGCTGGTGCTGCTGGATTTTGTCGCGGCCTTTGGCAACCTCCTGCAATCGCGGCGGGATGTGGTGAAGCCCGAGTTACTGAGGCTGCTGCCGTGCATGGCGATTGGCTGCACCCTGGGGGTGATCTTCCTGCTTAACCTGCACTCCGATTTATTGTTGCTGCTGATGGGGCTGTTTATCAGCGCCTATGCGATCTACAGCCTGGCGGTGAAGGCCAAACCCACGCAACTGGCGGCCGGTTGGGCGATTCCCATGGGAGTTGTCGGTGGGTTGTTCGGGGCATTGTTCGGCAGTGGCGGTTTTCTGTATGCGATCTACCTCAACAGCCGTTTACCCAAGGATGGCGCGCGGGCGACCCAGAGTGCCTTGATCAGTTGCAGCACGGTGGTGCGCCTGAGCCTGTTTTTGATCGCGGGCGTGTATGCCGAGCTACCCTTGTTGATGTTGGCGGTGTGCCTGTTGCCGGCCATGGCGCTAGGGCTGTGGGCGGGCCGGAGGCTGACCCTGCGCATGTCCCGCGAGGCGTTCGTGCGGTTGGTGACCTGGCTGGTGCTGGCCAGCGGCATTGCACTGATTGCCCGTTACTTGAGTACTTGACCTGTGGGTGTCAGGGATTAAGCTGCCGGGCTTTAGGGCCTCTTCGCGAGCAAGCCCGCTCCCACATTCGACTGCATTTATCCTGTAGGAACGCGGTCGAATGTGGGAGCGGGCTTGCTCGCGAAGGCGTCAGAAGCCACACCGCAGGACACCCAGGCACCATGAACTCCCAAAGCATCCTTGTCCCCAAGATCTCCACCTTGCCCGTCCACGAACCCCGCGCCCGGGCGATTGTGCGCTGGCTGGTGCGCAAGAACATCGTCAAGGAAGAACTCACCACCTGCGGGCGCACCGGCAACCGCATGGGCTACGCCCTGGCCGACGGTGCCCGCGCCGTGGTGCTGCATCCCGACGCACTGCCGTTCAACGAGCCGATCAACGGCCTGGAGATCATCTACAAGCGCTGCATCTACACCCCTGCCAAGGGCTTTCTCGAAGAAGCCGGCTGCCCCGAATGCCTCAAGGAAGTCGGCGAAGCACTGTTCGAAAGCCTGGAAGACTGGATGCCCGGCCACACCGATAACTTCACCTGCCCGCTGTGTGGGCATGAAGACGACATCAATGGCTTCCTGTTCCTGCAGGAGTGCGGCTTTTCCAACCTGGGATTTATCTTCAATAACTGGGCGGAGGCGGGGTTCAAGCAGAGTTTTATCGACGAATTTGCCGACTGGCTGGACCAGAAGATGAGTTGGGTCAAAGTCGAACTTTAATCCGATGTGATCGTTCCCACGCTCCCGCGTGGGAACGCTTCCCGTGACGCTCCGCGTCGCCCTGGCATGCAGCGCCTGCAGGACGCGGAGCGCCCAAAGCGGCATTCCCACGCAGAGCGTGGGAACGATCAGTGTTGAAAAAATCATCCATCTATCAGTATTACCAAGTTTGTCAGAGTTTTACATTGAACCCGAGGGGGTGTCTGACTATAATGGCGCGCTTCCATTTTCCCGCTCGGGAGCCCCCGCGATGCTGCGTATCAGCCAAGAAGCTCTGACATTCGACGACATTCTCCTAGTGCCCGGTTATTCCGAGGTGCTTCCTAACGAAGTCAGTCTCAAGACCCGCCTAACCCGTGGCATCGAGCTGAATATTCCTCTGGTTTCCGCTGCCATGGACACCGTCACCGAAGCCCGTTTGGCAATTGCCATGGCTCAGGAAGGCGGCATCGGCATCATCCACAAGAACATGACCATCGAGCAGCAAGCTGCCGAAGTTCGCAAGGTCAAGCGTTACGAAGCCGGTGTGGTCAAGGACCCGATCACCATCGAGGCCGATGCCACCGTTCGTGACCTGTTCGACCTGACCCGCCTGCACAACATCTCCGGCGTTCCGGTACTGCACGATGGCGACCTGGTCGGCATCGTCACTTCCCGTGACGTGCGTTTCGAGAACCGTCTTGAAATCACCGTCCGCGAAGTGATGACGCCTAAAGAGCGCCTGGTCACTGTCATGGAAGGCGCGGACAAGGACGACGCTCGTGAGCTGTTGCACAAGCACCGCATTGAACGCGTACTGATCGTCGACGACAAATTCGCCCTCAAGGGCATGATGACCGTCAACGACATCGAAAAAGCCAAGGCTTACCCGCTGGCCAGCAAGGATGACCAAGGTCGTCTGCGCGTAGGCGCTGCGGTCGGTACCGGTAAAGACACCGGTGACCGTGTAGCGGCCCTGGTGGCTGCCGGTGTTGACGTGGTGGTGGTCGACACTGCCCACGGTCACTCCAAAGGCGTGATCGACCGCGTTCGCTGGGTCAAACAAAACTTCCCTGAAGTGCAAGTGATCGGCGGCAACATTGCCACCGGCGCTGCCGCCAAGGCCCTGGCCGAAGCCGGTGCTGATGCAGTCAAGGTCGGTATCGGCCCTGGTTCGATCTGCACCACCCGTATCGTGGCCGGTGTAGGCGTGCCGCAAATCAGCGCCATCGCCAACGTCGCCGCTGCCCTTGAAGGCACCGGCGTACCGTTGATCGCCGACGGCGGCATCCGTTTCTCCGGTGACCTGTCCAAGGCCATCGTAGCGGGTGCTTCCTGCGTGATGATGGGCTCGATGTTCGCCGGTACTGAAGAAGCACCAGGCGAGATCGAACTGTTCCAGGGTCGTTCGTACAAGGCTTACCGTGGCATGGGTTCCCT
Organism: Pseudomonas sp. AN3A02; assembly: GCF_011765255.1. Lineage (NCBI taxonomy): Bacteria > Pseudomonadati > Pseudomonadota > Gammaproteobacteria > Pseudomonadales > Pseudomonadaceae > Pseudomonas > Pseudomonas sp. AN3A02. Next base: position 126,492 of record NZ_JAARNI010000005.1, on the reverse strand, counting down.
GGGCGCCATGTCCCAGGCTCAAGGCTCTTCCGACCGTTACTTCCAGGACTCCTCCGCGGGCGCCGAGAAGCTGGTACCGGAAGGCATTGAAGGGCGTGTTCCGTACAAGGGCACCCTGAGCGCCATCATCCATCAACTGATGGGCGGCCTGCGTTCCTCGATGGGCTACACCGGCAGCGCCGACATCGAAGAAATGCGCACCAAGCCTGAGTTCGTGCGGATCACCGGTGCCGGTATGGCCGAGTCCCACGTCCACGACGTACAGATCACCAAGGAAGCGCCAAACTACCGCGTAGGTTGATGCTTCCAGCAAATAGTTAAGTAACCGGGGCTGTCTTATTCAGCCCCGAGTTGTTTCTGATTCATTAGACGAGACTGATCTCATGGCCCTCGACATTCACGCCCACCGCATCCTGATCCTCGACTTCGGTTCCCAGTACACCCAGCTGATCGCCCGCCGCGTGCGTGAAATCGGCGTGTACTGCGAACTGCATCCGTTCGACATGGACGACGAAGCGATTCGCGAATTCGCTCCAAAAGGCGTCATTCTCGCCGGCGGCCCCGAGTCCGTGCACGAAGCCAACAGCCCGCGTTGCCCGCAGGCGGTGTTTGACCTGGGCGTGCCGGTCTTCGGTATCTGCTATGGCATGCAGACCATGGCCGAGCAACTGGGCGGCAAGGTTGAAGGTTCCGAGCTGCGTGAATTCGGTTACGCCCGTGTCGACGTGGTCGGCAAGAGCCGCCTGCTGGACGGCATCGAAGACCACATCGACGCCGACGGCCTGTTCGGCCTCGACGTGTGGATGAGCCACGGTGACAAGGTCACCAAGATGCCGCAAGACTTCCACATCCTGGCCAGCACCCCGAGCTGCCCGATCGCCGGTATGTTCAACGACGAGCGCGGCTACTACGGCGTGCAGTTCCACCCGGAAGTGACCCACACCAAGCAAGGCGGCCGCATCCTGTCGCGCTTCATCCTCGACATTTGCGGCTGTGAAGCGCTGTGGACCCCGTCGAAAATCGCTGAAGACGCCATCGCCAACATCCGTGCCCAGGTCGGCACCGACAACGTCCTGCTGGGCCTGTCCGGCGGCGTTGACTCCTCCGTGGTTGCAGCCCTGCTGCACAAGGCCATCGGCGACCAACTGACCTGCGTCTTCGTCGACAACGGCCTGCTGCGCCTGCACGAAGGTGAGCAAGTGATGGCCATGTTCGCCGAGAACATGGGCGTCAAGGTGATCCGTGCCAACGCTGAAGATCAGTTCCTCAACAACCTGGCCGGCGAGTCCGACCCGGAGAAGAAGCGCAAGATCATCGGTCGCACCTTCATCGACGTATTCGATGCCCAGTCCAACAGCCTGGACAACATCAAGTACCTCGCCCAAGGCACCATCTACCCGGACGTGATCGAGTCGGCTGGCGCCAAGAGCGGCAAGGCCCACGTGATCAAGTCCCACCACAACGTGGGCGGCCTGCCTGAGGAAATGAACCTCAAGCTGGTAGAACCACTGCGCGAACTGTTCAAGGACGAAGTCCGTCGTCTGGGTCTGGAGCTGGGCCTGCCATACGACATGGTCTACCGCCACCCCTTCCCGGGCCCGGGCCTGGGCGTGCGGATCCTGGGTGAAGTGAAGAAGGAATACGCCGACCTGCTGCGTCGCGCCGACCACATCTTCATCGAAGAACTGCGCAAGGCCGACTGGTACCACAAGGTCAGCCAGGCATTCGTGGTGTTCCAGCCGGTGAAATCGGTTGGCGTGGTCGGTGATGGCCGTCGTTATGCATGGGTTGTTGCCCTGCGTGCGGTGGAAACCATCGACTTCATGACCGCCCGTTGGGCACACCTGCCGTACGAACTGCTGGAGACTGTCAGCGGTCGTATCATCAATGAGATCGAAGGTATTTCGCGCGTTACGTATGACGTGTCGAGCAAGCCGCCGGCGACGATTGAGTGGGAGTAACAGGGCGCCCGGCACTGAACAGTGTGCAGCGCTAGATTCGTAGCGCAGTTAGGGGTGTTAGCCAATGCCAGTCAGTTATGCTGACTGGCATTTTTGTTTTTGGGTAGAAAGCTCCGAAGCAAGAGCCGTCGTTTTCAATGTACGGCTGGGCTGGCGGAGGTATTAGAGAAATCGTGATCGAATCAAATCCGTATCGAACGGTGTTATCCCTTGATCAGGCGCAAACACCGCCTGTGCCTGCTGCGGTGAGGCTACTCGTACGCCCCGTGCTCGAACATGTAAATCGAACAGAGTCTCCAAATCCGGCCTTGGTGTATGTACCAACGCTCGCAGCATCAACGATACCCCACTGAGGTTGTTCTGGGCGTTGTTCCACCGTGGAGCTGAAGTGAGCCCTAGATCGGCCCAAATCATGCGTCGTTCCTGCAAGTCCATCACGAATGGCAGACAGATCACTGTGTCGGATGCGATATCGATACGGTCGAACACGGAGCGTGGCTCGAATACTTCACCAGACGCCGCGTCGGTGCGGGCCATCCAGCCAGCGAAACATTCTGGAAGATCGCAGTACGGCTGTTCGGTGAATGAGTTGATAGACGTGACGACATAGCGGATACCCTTCTCGACGAGGACATTGAGGTCGAGGTCAATGAATTCCGAAGCTCCTTCGGGCGCGTCGACGATATCGCCACTGTGGTAGCCGCCGAAGCCCTTCAAGTTGTAGTACGCGACCGTCTGTTTGAACACGAAGTTGGCATCGAAAAATGCTGCGGACAAGTCGATGTCCGTGCGTGCACGGCCGTTCTTCCACCACAGGAACAGGCGAATGAAACGTGTGTCAGGCATAGGCAACCGACTGCCTCGCACCAGCGTACGTAGCGACTTCGATGAGGCACGCTGCGCCAGCGGCACCCTGTATTCGCGCAATGCTGGATCGATGAAACAGCGGCCTAGTGGCGGTAGCGACGCAAAACGCGTTATGAGAGCGTCCTCGCAGATTCTGGCTGCACGAGCCAACACGTCGGGAGCGAGAGGTTCGCGTCGGTCCTTAATGCCATAGATTTTGGCAAATGAACCTTTCGGTGTGAATGCTCGCAGGGGGAGGGGGCGCGGCGCACGTAACTGGGCCAGCAACTGCAGCAGGACAGGTGAGGACACTTTTATTGCAACCGCCTCGAACGCGTCGAGAACCGACTCTGGTTCCGTCGCGAGCCGCAGGGTCGCGTCCAGACGTCGTGCGAACTCACCAGGATGGCTCTGTAGTATGGGCGTAAGCGTGGCGATGTGGCGCTGAGCAAGCAATGTTTCGACACGAGATCCAAATGAGGCTGGCGCTTCGTTGCGGCGTGCTGCCGTGATGGAGGCTAGCGCTCGTGGGTACTTATCGGCGTAGTCGCCAGGATGCAGTACTTCAGCCAGGCGTTTCCATCTCTCAGCATGTCGCATCACGTCTTCTGTAGCGTTGGGTATGTGGTCGAGCATGCGTAACAGCAGACGGCGCATCGAGCGCTTCATCGCTGTAAAACGTGTCGAAGCTGTCGTCAGTGATACGTCTCCTCCATTCAGCGCGACCGCGAGTCGCAACACGTCAGTCGCCGTCTCGACGTTTCGCTCCAGGAATGCGTCCACCCTTGCATCGCCAGCTACATGCAGGATAAGTGCGCCTCCAACCTGTGCACGGATCTCCCGGAACGGTACGGCCTCAGGCAGCAGTCGGAACACATCGCTTTTGTACTCTCGGATAAACCAGACGACATCGGCAGTTTCCTCTTCGGAGAGCGAGGTGCGCGATGAAACCAGCGGTTCGAGCAGTGACTCGAACTCAGAGACGCTTCCCGATTCGATAACGCGGGATATGACGTTTCCTTCAAGCATTGCAGGTCGATGGTGTTCAGTCGGGGGTAAACGCCAAAGAGTGAAATAGTGTATGACGGCGTTAAGGTACAACTCCGCCTCTGATGCCGTAAGAACCTGCTCTGGAAAGTCTGGATAAAATGGCCTGTGGTGTACATGAGCCCCAGTTTCCCGCCGAAGGACTCCGACAATTTCGCGTAGCCAATACTTGAGTTCTGTCGGTGACAACATGCCGATTTGTTCAATCAGAGGCTCTGATAGTACGCATCGGAACGCCGTGACTTCCCGCACAGCCGACGCGACCTGAGCGCGCGTGGCACCGCCAGTGCCGATCGGAACGTGAACTTTGCTACGGCGACGCAGGAACAACTCCTGATTCATGCTTGATTTTCTCCCTTGGCCGCCGTCGTGGACGAGTTGCAGCATCGTTCTACAACTGATGTAAAAACGCCTGCAAGAAGCAGGCGCGGTGTGGAGAGCGGAACCCCTAGGTCATCAGAGGTTAGAAGGAAGGTGTTCCATAGCCACGAACGCATTCTACGAAAGCTTTTATCTGTTTGTCAGGTCGCTGCGTTTCTCAACGGTAACAAGCTGCTTCGCCAGAATAATAGGGGCGGTTAAGCGAGAGCCGCACTTGGTCGTTTACCCAAATAAAGGACTATTCAGGAGGGTTTGCATCGTATACGGTTCATATGTGCAGTTTTATCTGGTTATGCATTGTATAGGATGCAGATAAGTGGGCGATTTAGGAATGCTGATCAAGACTCTCCGCAAAGCCGCCGGCCTTTCACAAAGCCAGCTCGCACAACGGCACGGCATGAGTCGCGCAACCATTTCTGGGATTGAGAACAACACCGTCCCTGAAGTCGGGATTCGCAAGGTCGCAGCCATCCTTGAAGGCTTGGGGTACGAGCTGACCGCCATCCCCATGCGTCGGCGCAAGACTCTCGATGAACTGAAATCAGGAAACGTCCATGACTAGTCAAAGTGACCGGCTGTATATCGGCGCTGGCGGTGTACCTGCCGGAACGTTGGGGCGACGTCAAGAAAATCAGCGCGATTCGGTCTTCTCGTATAACGAGGGAATACCCGATGAGAACGCCGTTTCCTTGACCATGCCGGTGCGCCTGGAAAGCTACAACTGGGAGTATGGAATCCACCCGTTGTTCGAGATGAACATCCCCGAAGGGCATCTCAAGGACGAGCTTGTGCGACGTTTCAGCAAGTCGGTGCGCGGCTTTGATGACTTCGCTTTACTGGGCATTGTCGGTCCACATCAACTTGGCCGTATCAGTGTTGCCCATGAAGCGGGTGGCGAGTCGTTGCCTGAGGTCAAGCTCTCCGAACTGTTGGTCTATGACGGGGCACAAGAGCTGTTTGATGACCTTCTCAAAACCTACGCAGCCTACTCGGGGGTGTCGGGCGTTCAACCGAAAGTGCTGGTGCGCGACGCAGGCGATATGGCCCCCGACGTTGAGCGTTTCACTCATCGAGGCGCCACGCATCTGGTTAAGGCGTTCAACGACTCAGACTTTCCGCAACTGGCAGCCAATGAGTTTTTCTGCATGCGGGCTGCACTCCATTGTGGTCTTGAAGTACCTGAATTCCATCTCAGCCAGCAGGGAACGCTCCTGGTGGTGAAGCGGTTCGACATCGGTGAAAGCGCCTACCTCGGATTTGAGGACATGTGCGTTCTATCGGGTTGGGGAACCGCGAAGAAGTACGACGGCAGCTATCAGGGATGCGCGAAGCTGATCCGGTCTTTTGTCACGCCAAGCCGCATAACCAGGACGCTGGAAGATTTCTTCATGATGGTGGCGCTCTCTGCTGGTATCCAGAATGGTGACGGGCACCTGAAGAACTTCGGTCTGCTTTATGAAAACTGTGCGGAAGATGCTGACGTGTGGCTCGCCCCGGCTTACGACCTGGTGACCACCACTGTGTACAACGGCAACGACATCATGGGGCTGTTGCTCGGTGGCTCGAAAGCCTGGCCAAAGCGCAAGATGCTGGTTCAGTTCGGGCGTAGCTCATGCGGTTTGACAGAGGTTCGCTGCAACGAATTGCTAGCCAGAGTGCATAAGGGAATGAGTCGCGCTATGGAGGAGCTTTCCGAGTATCGAAGCGCCCACCCAGCGTTCGACAAGGTGGGGGAAAAGATGACCGCTGCATGGGCTGCCGGGCTGGCCAGGAGCATTGTGCCGGAGTGATTTTGCCGGGATTCTTTGAAGACTTGCCACCTCGTTACTTTGTTTACCGCCGCGCAATATCCGAAAAGTAAAACTTATCCAGCGTATGCCGCGACTCGGTGTACTCGAACTGCCTTCCATCCTGCAAAAACGTCTGGTTGCTCACCACGATCACATGGCTCTGACCTTCGAGGTCCAGGTGTGTCTGATCGTCCTTCCCCCGCGGCAGCGCTTCGATGGTGCGCTGCGCATAGCTGATTTGCAGCTGCAGCGTCTGCTCGATAAACGCATAGATCGACTGCTCGGCAATCTCCCGGTCCAGCCCCGGAATCAGGTCGGCGACGAAGTGATTGATGTCGAGAATCACCCGCTTGCCGTCGATCCGCCGTACTCGTTTGACCCGGGTTATCAGGCTGCCGGCTTCGGCCTCTATGTGTTGCATCAGTGGCCCTTCCAGGGGGAATTGGCTGAACTCCACAACTTCGGTGCTGACGTCATCGCCGAGGGCGGCATGGGTCTCTCGAAAGCTGACGATGCCGCCGAGCTGGAATTCGATGGGGTTGGGCGACAGTACGAATGTGCCCTTGCCATGGATCTTTTGCGCGAACCCGCGCTCCTGCAATTGCTCGATCGCCCGGCGCACCGTGCCACGGCTGGCCTGGTAGGCGTCCATCAGTTCGGTTTCGGAGGGCAGGCGCGTGCCGCGTTGCAGGCGTTCGGTGGTGATGCTGGCAAGCAGATCGGTATAGATCTGGTTGTATTTGCTCATGGGGGAGGGCTCTGTGCCGCGTTGGCGTTCAAGGCAGGAACCTTAGTGGCAGCGATGGGGTTTGTCCATGCAACCCATTGTAGAACTCGGAAATTTCTGACTTAAAAAACAGAAAATTAATCATTTTCAAACTCGTACATACGAGTTATTGCTTTAACTCGTACAGACGAGTACTTTTGGCTTCGGCGTGCTGCCTATGACCGCCCCAATAAAAAAAACCAAAGTGGATACCAAGCATGAGCCACGACTATCCGAATATTGCCCGCGAGATTCTCAAGAACCTCGGTGGCAGCGACAACCTTGAGCAAGCTGCCCACTGCGTGACCCGCCTGCGCCTGGCCCTCAAGGACCCGAGCCTGGCGAACAGCGGCGCTCTGAACCAGGTAGACCTGGTCAAGGGTTCGTTCTTCACCGGCGGCCTGTTCCAGATCGTGATCGGCCCCGGCGAAGTGGAAAAGGTCTACGCCGCCCTGCGTGAGCAAACGGGCCTCGCCGCGTCGACCATCGCGGACGTGAAACAGAAAAGCGCCGACAAGATAAACCCGATGCAGCGCCTGGTGCGGGTGTTCTCCGACGTGTTCATGCCGATTTTGCCGGCACTGATCATTGCCGGCTTGCTCATGGGGGTGAACAACCTGATGGGCGCCAAGGGCATGTTCATCGCGGACAAGACCCTGCTCGATGCCTATCCGAACCTGGATGGCCTGTGGAGCCTGATCAACCTGATGGCCAACACCTCGTTCGTGTTCCTGCCGGCGCTGGTGGGCTGGTCGGCGGCCAAGCGTTTTGGTGGCAGTGAAATCCTCGGCATCGTCCTCGGCCTGATGCTGGTGCACCCCGATTTGCTCAATGCCTGGAACTACGGCAAGGCGGTCGCCGGCCTTGATGGCGCGAGCCTGCCGTACTTCGATATTTTCGGCTGGTTCAAAATCGAGAAGGTCGGTTATCAGGGGCAAATCTTGCCGATCCTGCTGGCCGCCTACGTGATGAGCGTGATTGAAAAATGGCTGCGGGCACGGGTGCCGAATGCCATCCAATTGCTGGTGGTACCGATCACTACCATCGTTGTCACCGGTGTGCTGGCGCTGGCGATCATCGGCCCGGTGACCCGTCACCTCGGCATCCTGATCACCGAAGGCGTGGTCACTCTGTTTGACCTGGCGCCCATGGTCGGCGGCGCCATTTTCGGCCTGCTGTACGCACCGCTGGTGATCACCGGCATGCACCACATGTTCCTCGCCGTGGACCTGCAACTGATCTCCACCCAGGGCGGCACCTTTATCTGGCCGATGATCGTCATGTCCAACCTGGCCCAGGGCAGCGCGGCGCTCGGCGTGTTCTACATGAGCCGCAATGCGCGGGACAAAAGCATGGCCTCCACCTCGGCGATTTCCGCCTACTTCGGTATCACGGAGCCGGCGATGTTCGGGGTCAACCTGCGCTTCAAGTTTCCGTTCTACGCCGCCCTGACCGGCTCGGCGCTGGGCAGTATTTTCCTCTCGCTGAACAAGGTCCAGGCCTCGGCCATTGGCGTGGGTGGCTTGCCCGGGTTCATCTCCATCATCCCGCAATACATCCCAAGTTTTGTCATCGGCATGGCCGTCGCGATTGTCGTGCCGTTTGTTTTGACCTGTGTGCTGAGCATGAAGATCGTGCGCCCTGGCTACCGCGTCGCCTGATCTACCGCTTTCGCGAGCAAGCCCGCTCCCACATTTTGAATGCGTTCCCCTGTGGGAGCCGGGCTTGCCCGCGATGAGGCTCTCAAGGCCAGTACATAACTTATTGAAGGAACCCACCATGCAAAACTGGCAACACTCGGTGATCTACCAGATCTACCCAAAAAGCTTCCATAGCCACGCGGGTGACGCCACCGGTGACCTGCTGGGCATCGTGGACAAGCTCGATTACCTGAAATGGCTGGGCGTCGACTGCCTGTGGATCACCCCGTTCCTGCGCTCGCCCCAGCGCGACAACGGCTACGACATCAGCGACTACTACGCCATCGACCCGAGCTACGGGACCATGGCCGATTGCGACCTGCTGATCAGCGAAGCCGCCAAGCGCGGGATCACGCTGATGCTCGACATCGTGGTCAACCACACCTCCATCGAACACGAGTGGTTCCAGCAGGCCCGCAGCAGTCTCGACAACCCGTACCGCGACTTCTACATCTGGCGCGACCAGCCGAACAACTGGGAATCCAAGTTCGGCGGCTCGGCCTGGGAATACGAGGCGCAAACCGGCCAGTACTTCCTGCACCTGTTCGACCACACCCAGGCCGACCTGAATTGGGACAACCCGAAGGTGCGCGCCGAAGTCTTCAAGTTGATGCGCTTCTGGCGCGACAAGGGCGTCGGCGGTTTCCGCCTGGACGTGATCAACCTGATCTCCAAGCCGGCAGATTTCCCGGAAGACAACAGCGACGGTCGACGCTTCTACACCGACGGCCCGAACGTCCACGAATACCTGCAGGAAATGCACCGCGAAGTGTTCGAAGGGCATGACCTGATCAACGTCGGCGAGATGTCGTCCACCAGCCTTGAGCACTGCATTCGTTATTCGAATCCGCAGTACAAAGAGCTGTCGATGACCTTCAACTTTCACCACCTGAAAGTCGATTATCCGAACCTGCAAAAGTGGGTCGCGGCCGACTTCGACTTCCTGCAACTCAAGCAGATTCTGTCCGACTGGCAGCTCGGCATGCAGGCCGGTGGCGGCTGGAATGCGCTGTTCTGGTGTAACCACGACCAGCCGCGAGTGGTCTCGCGTTTTGGTGATGACGGCGAACACCGCGTGGTCTCGGCGAAGATGCTCGCCACTGCATTGCACTTCCTCCAGGGCACGCCTTTTGTGTACCAGGGCGAAGAGCTGGGGATGACCAATCCGGGCTTCGACACCATCGACCAATACCGAGATGTCGAGACCCTGAACATCTACCGGCTCAAGCGCGAGGCGGGTGAATCCGAGGCGTCGAGCATGGCGGCGATCATGCAGAAATCCCGCGACAACGGCCGCACACCGATGCAATGGAATGCCGAGCAAAACGCCGGCTTCAGCCGTGGCGAACCGTGGATCGGTATCCCGGCCAACGCGGCGCAGATCAACGTGCAAAGCCAGCTGGATGATCCGCAATCGGTACTGCATCACTACCGCGCGCTGATCGAACTGCGTCGGCACGAGCCGCTGATTCAGGAAGGCGTTTATCGCCAACTGCTGCCGCAGCACACCCAAGTCTGGGCGTACCTGCGCGAAGGCCACGGCGAACGCCTGCTGGTACTCAACAATTTCTATGGCACGCCGTGCCAGATCGAATTGCCCGATGGCTTGCTGACGGCGGCGAGTGAGCAACGCCTGCTGATCAGTAACTACAACGACTGCCCACAGCGTTCGAGCCAGGTCTCGCTACGCCCGTATGAATCGTTTGTGCTGCACCTCAAGGACTGAGACCCGCTTTACCCCGGCGTGGGAGAGCCGGGGTGCTTTAAAAAACATAATAAAAATATCGGAGTGCTTCATGAAAACAACAATAAAGCTGGGCCTCGTTGCATCCTGCCTGACCTTGCCGATGGCAGCTCAGGCGTTGGAATTTGCCGGCTACTTGCGTAGCGGGGCGGGGACTTCAACCGGCAGTGGCAAGCAGCAGTGCTTCCAGTTGCCGGGTGCACAATCCAAATACCGCCTGGGCAACGAGTGCGAGCAGTACGCCGAACTCGAGTTACGCCAGGACCTGCTGACCCTCGACGACGGCTCGGTGTTCAGCGTCGATGCCATGGCCTCGCTGTACAACAAGTACGACCGGGCGCTGAAGTTCCAGGGTGAAGACAACGGCTCGGCACGCATGCCGCAGATGTATGCGCAGTGGTCGAACATCCCCAGCCTCAACGGCGGTTCGCTGTGGGCCGGCCGGCGCTACTACAAACGAAATGACATCCATATCTCCGACTTTTACTACTGGAACCAGAGCGCCACAGGCGGCGGTATCGAGGACGTGAAAATCGGCGACCTGAAGTACAGCTATGCACTGTCCCGCAAGGACAACCTGTACCAGAAGGAATACGCCACCCGTCACGACTTCAACGTGGCCGGCTTCAAGACCAACCCGGGCGGCGAGCTGGAACTGGGCTTGAGCTACATCGAAAAGGCCGGTGGCCGCGACACCAACAGCGGCTGGGCCATCACTGCCCAACATGTGCAGAAACCCTTCCTTGGCGGGCGCAACAAGTTCGCTTTGCAGTACGGCGAAGGTCCCGGCACCGGCCTCGGCTACACCGGCGATACGTTCCTCGATAAAAGCAGCAAGAGCTACCGTGCGGTGGAGTTCTTCGACTGGCAAGTGACCCCGCGGTTTGGCGGGCAGATCGAGGCCGTTTACCAGAAGGATATTCGCCCGGGCAGCCAGGACCAGACCTGGATGTCGCTGGGCGTGCGCCCGGCCTATGCGATCTCCGAACAGTTCAAGCTGGTCACCGAACTCGGTCATGATCAGGTCGAGGCTACTGGAGGCACGCGCAAGCTGAGCAAATTTACCTTCGCCCCGACCTGGTCGCCCAAAGGCCCGGATTTCTGGGCGCGGCCGGAAGTGCGGTTGTACTACACCTACGCGACCTGGAACGAAGCGGCCAAGCGTGCGGCCAATGAACTGGCGGCAGGTTCGGCGTTGTCCGACACCGGCAGCTACGGCACGGCGCGGCATGGTTCCAACGTTGGTGTGCAAGTCGAATATTGGTGGAAGTAGCAGATTCTCTGTAGGAGCGAGCTTGCTCGCGAAGGTCGTCAACGATAACGCGTGCATCCTGGATAAACGCGGTGCCTACGGGTTTTTCGCGAGCAAGCTCGCTCCTACAGAAAACAACATCCGCCCAATGATTTTTACAGAACAAAACAGCAGGTGAAGTCATGACCACAACTCAACCCCTGGAATTGCTGGCGCCCTTGTCCGGGGTGCTGCTCGCCCTGGATCAGGTGCCGGATCCGGTGTTCTCCAGTCGCCTGATCGGCGATGGCCTGTGCATCGATCCGACCTCGCAGACCCTCTGCGCGCCGCTGGACGGGGTGATCAGCAATATCCAGGACAGTGGTCATGCGGTGAGTGTCACCGACGACAACGGCGTTCAGGTGCTGATGCACATCGGCCTGGACACCGTGAATCTCGCGGGCAAGGGTTTCACCCGACTGGTCGAGGAAGGCCAGCGGGTGGAAGCCGGGCAACCGTTGATTGAATTCGATGCTGACTACGTGGCCCTCAACGCCCGTAGTTTGCTGACCCTGATGCTGGTGGTCAGTGGCGAGCCCTTCAAACTGCTGACGCCCGAACAAGGGTTGGTCGATGTGGGGCAACTGCTGCTGCGGGTAACTCCACAAGTCGCTGCTGATGAGGCGAAAGACGAGGAGGGCGAAGCCCTGTTCTCCAAACCGCTGACGCTGCCCAACGCCAACGGCCTGCATGCGCGCCCGGCGGCAGTGCTGGCGCAGGCGGCCAAAGGCTTCAAGGCGAGTATTTACCTGCACAAGCAAACCGAGAGCGCCAACGCCAAGTCGCTGGTGCGGATCATGGCGTTGCAGACGGTGCAGGGCGACAGCTTGCAAGTCAGCGCGGCAGGCGAGGACGCCGAAGCGGCGATCCAGGCGCTGGTGACCTTGCTGGCCGAAGGTTGCGGGGAAGCCGTCGCGGCTCATCAACCTGCCGCCGAACCCGTGACGCCTGATTCATCGGCGACCTTGCTGCGCGGTGTGTGCGCCTCGCCGGGTTCGGCGTTTGGCCAAGTCGTGCAGGTTAAAGAGCCGGCGCTGACCATCGTCGAAGCCGGTACGGGTGAAGCGCTGGAGCGTGCCGTGCTGACGCAGGCCCTGAGTGACGCGAATCTGGCCCTGCAAGCCTTGCAGGAAAAGGCCGTCGGTACCGCCCAGTCCGAGATCTTCCGCGCCCATCAGGAATTGCTGGACGACCCGGCCCTGCTGGAACAGACCCGCGACCTGCTGGACCAGGGCAAAAGCGCGGCCTTCGCCTGGAACAGCGCCACCGAAGCCACCGCCACTCTTTTTCAGGGCCTGGGCAATGCCTTGCTTGCCGAGCGTGCTGCCGACCTGGCAGACGTTGGCCAGCGGGTGCTGAAACTGATCCTCGGCGTTCAGGACCGCGCCTGGGATTTGCCGGAGCAGGCGATCCTGATTGCCGAGCAACTGACCCCGTCACAAACAGCCAGCCTCGACACTCGAAAGGTATTGGGCTTCGTCACGGTGGGCGGTGGCGCTACCAGCCATGTCGCCATCCTTGCCCGCGCTCTTGGCTTGCCGGCCATCTGCGGCGTGCCGGTGCAGGTGCTGGAGTTGGTCAACGGTAAACAAGTGCTGCTGGATGCCGACAAAGGCGAGTTGCACCTGAACCCGGACCTGGCGGAGATCGAGCAGCTGCAAGTCACCCGCCAACAGCAAGTGCTGCGCCGTCAGCGGGAAGTGGAGCAGGCTTCGTTGCCCGCCACTACCCGCGACGGTCATCACGTCGAAGTGACGGCCAACGTCGCGTCATTGCAGGAGGTGGAGCAGGCGCTGTCCCTGGGGGGCGAAGGTGTCGGTTTGCTGCGTTCCGAATTCCTCTACCTGGACCGCAACCGCGCACCGAGCCCCGAAGAACAGGCGGGCACCTACAGCGCCATCGCCCGCGCGTTGGGCCCCGAGCGCAATCTGGTGGTGCGCACCCTGGACGTCGGTGGCGACAAGCCGCTGGTCTATGTGCCGATGGACAGCGAGACCAATCCATTCCTCGGCCTGCGCGGGATTCGCCTGTGCCTGGAGCGCCCGGAACTGCTGCGCGAACAATTCCGCGCGATCCTCGCCAGTGCCGGTTTCGCCCGCCTGCATATCATGTTGCCGATGGTCAGCCTGCTCTCGGAGTTGCGCCTGGCGCGGCAGATTCTTGAAGAGGAAGCCCTGGCTTTGGGGCTGACGGAATTGCCTAAGCTGGGAATCATGATCGAAGTACCGTCGGCGGCGTTGATGGCCGACCTGTTTGCGCCGGAGGTGGATTTCTTCTCCATCGGCACCAACGACCTGACCCAATACACCCTGGCCATGGACCGTGATCACCCGCGCCTTGCCAGCCAGGCCGACAGCTTTCACCCGGCGGTGCTGCGCCTGATCGCCACCACCGTCAAGGCGGCCCATGCCCATGGCAAGTGGGTGGGGGTGTGTGGCGCGCTGGCGTCTGAAGCGCTGGCGGTGCCGGTGCTGATCGGGTTGGGGGTGGATGAGTTGTCGGTCAGCGTGCCGTTGATCCCGACCATCAAGGCCACCGTGCGCGAGCTGGACCTGGCCGACTGCCAATCCATCGCTCGACAGGTGCTCGGCCTGGAAGAAGCGGTGCAGGTACGCGAGGCGTTGCGCCTGTACCACGCGGCTACCGTTGAAACCTCATTGGTTGTGGAGAACTGACATGTTCGAGAAATTTCAGCGGGCGTTCTGGAAGGCCCTGACGCCGGATCTGGTTCTTGAAACGCCACAGGCGGTTGTTGCGCCAGCGGGCGAAACAGCGCTGGCGCCGGCGGTGCTGAATGCGCTGGGCGGGGCGGAGAATCTCACGTCGCAGCAGCGGGTGGCACTGACCCGGGTGCGGGTGCAATTGAAGGATGCGGGGCGGTTGGATGCGCAGGCGTTGAAGGTGGCAGGTGTGCCGGGCGTGATGGTGTTGGCGGGCGGAGTGGTGCACCTGATCACCGGCCTGAACACCGCTCTATAAATCAACGGAGATCAAATGTGGGAGCGGGCTTGCTCGCGAAGGCGGTGTGTCAGTCAATACATGTGCTGGCTGAACCACCGCCTTCGCGAGCAAGCCCGCTCCCACATTGGTTTTGTGGTGTTTGGAGAATCGGGGGGGATTAGAGCGGCGGGGTTTCGTCGGTCGGCTTGGTCTTGTCCACACCCGGCACATGCAGGTTGCCTTCCACCACCTGATTGCCTTCCAACTGCGGCTGCGTCACCCACGTCAGGATGTCGTAGTAGCGCCGGATGTTCGCCACAAAGTGCACGGGCTCACCGCCACGGGCATAGCCATAACGGGTCTTGCTGTACCACTGCTTCTGCGACAGGCGTGGCAGCATCTTCTTCACGTCCAGCCACTTGTTCGGGCTCAGGCCTTCTTTCTCGGCCAGCTTGCGCGCGTCATCCAGGTGACCGGTGCCGACGTTGTACGCCGCCAGGGCAAACCAGGTGCGGTCCGGCTCGGCAATCTTGTCGTCCAGTTCATCCTTGATCTTGGCCAGGTACTTGGCGCCGCCCATGATGCTCTGCTTGGCGTCCAAACGGTTGGACACGCCCATGGCTTGCGCCGTGTTCTGGGTCAGCATCATCAGGCCGCGCACGCCGGTCTTGGAGGTGACCGCCGGCTGCCAGAGTGATTCCTGATAACCAATGGCCGCCAACAGGCGCCAGTCGACCTTTTCTTCCTTGGCGTAGGCGCGGAAGTGTTTCTCGTATTTGGGCAGGCGCTGCTGCAGATGCTGGGCGAAGGTGTAGGCGCCGACGTAGCCGAGTACATCGACGTGCCCGTAATAGCGGTCTTTCAGGCGTTGCAGGGTGCCGTTCTTTTCAACCTTGTCGAGGTAGCTGTTGACCTCGTTGAGCAGGCTGTTGTCATCACCCGCGGCCACGGCCCACGCCTGGTTGCTGGCATCACCAAGGTCAAAGGCCACCCGCACGTTGGGGAAGTACACCTGGTTCATCGCCACTTCGTTGGAGTCCACCAGGGTCAGGTCGATCTGGCCTTCGTCCACCATGCGCAGCAGGTCGACCACCTCAACGGCGTCGGATTCTTCGTATTCAATTGCGGGAAACTGTTTTTTCAGCGCCGCCAGTTGCTCGGCGTGGGTGCTGCCCTTGAGCACCATGATCTTCTTGCCCACCAGGTCTGCCGCAGTGGTCGGGCGGGACTGGCCGTTGCGGTAGATGATCTGCGGGGTGACTTCCAGGTACGGATGGGAGAAACGCACCTCTTGGCGACGCTGCTCGCTGCTGACCAGACCGGCGGCGGCCAGCACCGGGCCGTTGGGTTTGCCGATCTGTGAGAACAGGTCGTCAAGATTGTCGGCGGTCTGGATCTCCAGCTTTACACCCAGGTCGTCGGCAAAGCGCTTGACCAGTTCGTATTCGAAACCGGTTTCGCCGTTACGGTCCTGGAAATAAGTGGCCGGGCTGTTTCGGGTAACCACCCGCAATACGCCATCCTCCTTGATTCGCTCGAGCGTGTTGGGTTTATCCACACACGCGCTGAGCAGCAGGAAGAGTCCGGTGACGAAGAGCCATTTGGCGCATCGCGGGCGTAAAGCAGTAGGGGAGAACATCTGCGCAGTATACGCAAAGGACTCGCGGCGCCATATCTCGACAGCGGGGCACTTGTCTGCTAGCGCCCGTAAAGCTTGGCTACAGGCCGCAGAAACGGGGCTTGGCAGCCGATTGTGACGGTTAAAATAACTGCCCGGAATAGCCGGGATGGCCATCTGATATCGTGCGATTTATGCCAACTGACGTCCGGCAGCGGCCATAGGTGCCGTTTCGGGTGCCGTTGGCGACGGTTTACGCTAGAATGCACGGCCTCAAAGCACACCCCCTTCCCGAGGCTGTCCCGAAGATGTTGATCCTGCGCGGCGCTCCTGCCCTTTCTGCCTTTCGCCACAGCAAACTCCTTGAGCAACTGAGCCAGAAGGTACCTTCTGTCAGTGGCCTGTATGCTGAATTTGCTCACTTCGCCGACGTTACCGGCGTTTTGACCGCCGACGAACAGCAAGTGCTGGCGCGCCTTCTGAAGTACGGTCCCAGCGTTCCTGTTCAAGAGCCTAACGGCCGCTTGTTCCTGGTCCTGCCACGGTTCGGCACCATCTCGCCCTGGTCGAGCAAGGCCAGCGACATCGCCCGCAACTGCGGCCTGGAAAAAATCCAGCGCCTGGAACGCGGGATCGCCTTCTATGTAGCAGGCCAGTTCAGCGACGCCGAGGCCGAGCTGATCGCCAGCAGCCTGCACGACCGCATGACCCAGATCATCGTGGCCCAGCTGGAACAGGCCGCCGGCCTGTTCAGCCACGCCGAGCCCAAGCCGCTGACCGCGATTGACGTGCTCGGTGGTGGTCGCGCCGCGCTGGAAACCGCCAACACCGAACTGGGCCTGGCCCTGGCCGAAGACGAAATTGACTACCTGGTCAACGCCTTCATCGGGCTGAAGCGCAACCCGCACGACATCGAACTGATGATGTTCGCCCAGGCGAACTCCGAGCACTGCCGTCACAAGATCTTCAACGCCAGTTGGGACATTGACGGCCAGAGCCAGGAAAAAAGCCTGTTCGGCATGATCAAGAACACCTACGTGATGCACAGCGAAGGCGTTCTGTCGGCTTATAAAGACAACGCCTCGGTCATCGTCGGCTCCGTCGCCGGCCGTTTCTTCCCGGACCCTGAGACCCGCCAATACGGTGCGGTGCAGGAGCCGGTGCACATCCTGATGAAAGTCGAGACCCACAACCACCCGACCGCGATTGCCCCGTTCCCGGGCGCAGCCACCGGTTCCGGCGGCGAGATTCGCGACGAAGGTGCAACCGGTCGTGGCGCCAAGCCAAAGGCTGGCCTTACTGGCTTCACCGTGTCCAACCTGCAGATCCCGGGCTTCGAACAGCCGTGGGAAGTGCCGTACGGCAAACCTGAGCGCATCGTCACCGCGCTGGACATCATGATCGAAGGCCCGCTGGGCGGCGCCGCGTTCAACAACGAATTCGGTCGTCCGGCCCTGACCGGCTACTTCCGTACGTTCGAACAGTCCATCACCACTCCGCGTGGCGATGAAGTGCGCGGTTACCACAAGCCGATCATGTTGGCCGGCGGCATGGGCAACATCCGCGCCGAGCACGTACAGAAAGGCGAGATTCTGGTCGGCTCCAAGCTGATCGTCCTCGGCGGCCCGGCGATGCTGATCGGCCTGGGCGGCGGCGCCGCTTCCTCAATGGCTACCGGCACCAGCTCGGCAGATCTGGACTTCGCTTCCGTTCAGCGTGAAAACCCTGAGATGGAACGCCGTTGCCAGGAAGTCATCGACCGTTGCTGGCAATTGGGTGACAAGAACCCGATCAGCTTCATCCACGACGTCGGCGCCGGCGGTTTGTCCAACGCCTTCCCGGAACTGGTCAACGATGGCGACCGTGGCGGCCGTTTCGAACTGCGCAACATTCCAAACGACGAGCCGGGCATGGCCCCGCACGAAATCTGGAGCAACGAATCCCAGGAGCGTTACGTCCTGGCCGTCGGCCCTGCCGACTTCGAACGCTTCCAGGCGATCTGCGAGCGCGAGCGCTGCCCGTTTGCCGTGGTCGGCGAAGCTACTGCCGAGCCGCAACTGACGGTCACCGACAGCCACTTCGGCAACAGCCCGGTAGACATGCCGCTGGAAGTGCTGCTGGGCAAAGCCCCACGCATGCACCGTTCGGCCGTGCGTGAAAACGAACTGGGCGACGATTTCGATCCGTCGACCCTGGCCATCGCCGACTGTGTGGAGCGCGTCCTGCACCACCCGGCCGTTGCCAGTAAAAGCTTCCTGATCACCATCGGCGACCGCACCATTACCGGTCTGGTTGCCCGTGATCAAATGGTCGGCCCGTGGCAGGTTCCGGTGGCTGACGTTGCCGTCACCGCCACCAGCTTCGACGTCTACACCGGTGAAGCGATGGCCATGGGCGAGCGCACTCCGCTGGCCCTGCTGGACGCCCCGGCGTCGGGCCGCATGGCCATCGGCGAAACCCTGACCAACATCGCAGCGTCGCGTATCGCCAAGATCTCCGACATCAAACTGTCGGCCAACTGGATGTCTGCTGCCGGTCACCCGGGTGAAGATGCGCGTCTGTACGACACCGTGAAAGCGGTCGGCATGGAGCTGTGCCCTGAGCTGGGCATCACCATTCCGGTGGGCAAGGACTCCATGTCCATGGCCACGCGCTGGAACGATGAAGGCGTGGACAAGAGCGTCACCTCGCCGCTGTCGCTGATCGTCACCGGCTTTGCGCCGGTCACCGACATCCGCCAGACCCTGACCCCGCAACTGCGCATGGACAAGGGCACCACCGACCTGATCCTGATCGACCTCGGTCGTGGCCAGAACCGCATGGGCGCCTCGATCCTCGCCCAGGTGCACGGCAAGCTCGGCAAACAGGCCCCGGACGTCGACGACGCCGAAGACCTGAAAGCCTTCTTCGCCGTGATCCAGGGCTTGAACGCCGACGGTCACCTGCTGGCTTACCACGACCGTTCCGACGGTGGTTTGCTGACCAGCGCCGTGGAGATGGCCTTCGCCGGTCACTGCGGCCTGAACCTAAACCTCGATGGCCTGGCAGAAACGTCCGCCGACATCGCGGCAATCCTGTTCAACGAAGAACTGGGCGCCGTGATCCAGGTTCGCCAGGACGCAACGCCAGACGTACTCGCACAGTTCAGTGCCGCAGGCCTGGATGACTGCGTGGCCGTGGTTGGCCAGCCGATCAACAACGGTGAAATCAACATCGTCTTCAACGGCGAAACCGTGTTTGAAGGCCAGCGCCGCCTGTTGCAACGCCAGTGGGCCGAGACCAGCTACCAGATCCAGCGCCTGCGTGACAACGCTGACTGCGCCGAGCAGGAATTCGAGGTGATCCTGGAAGAAGACAACCCGGGCCTGAGCACCAAGCTCAGCTTCGACGTCAACCAGGACATCGCCGCGCCTTACATCAAGAAAGGCATCCGCCCACAAGTGGCCGTACTGCGTGAGCAGGGCGTCAACGGCCAGGTGGAAATGGCGGCGGCGTTCGACCGTGCCGGCTTCAATGCGATCGACGTGCACATGAGCGACATCCTCGCCGGTCGCGTTGATCTCAACGAGTTCAAAGGCCTCGTGGCCTGCGGTGGTTTCTCCTACGGCGACGTACTGGGTGCCGGTGAAGGCTGGGCCAAATCGGCCCTGTTCAACAGCCGTGCCCGCGACGCGTTCCAGGGCTTCTTCGAGCGTAACGACAGCTTTACCCTGGGTGTGTGCAACGGTTGCCAGATGATGTCCAACCTCAGCGAACTGATCCCGGGCAGCGAGTTCTGGCCGCACTTCGTGCGTAACCGTTCCGAGCAGTTCGAAGCCCGGGTTGCGATGGTTCAGGTGCAGGAATCCAACTCGATCTTCCTGCAGGGCATGGCCGGTTCGCGCATGCCGATCGCCATCGCCCACGGTGAAGGCCATGCCGAGTTCGCCAGCGAAGAAGCACTGCTGGAAGCCGACCTGTCCGGTACCGTGGCCCTGCGTTTCGTCGACAACCACGGCAAGGTCACCGAAGGCTACCCGGCCAACCCGAACGGCTCGCCGCGCGGGATCACCGGGCTGACCAGCCGCGACGGTCGCGTCACCATCATGATGCCGCACCCGGAGCGTGTATTCCGCGCCGTGCAGAACTCGTGGCGCCCGGAAGAGTGGAACGAAGACGGCGCGTGGATGCGCATGTTCCGTAACGCTCGCGTCTGGGTGAACTAAGACGGTGTACAAGCTCGCCTTCTTTGTGCCCGACAGCCATGTGGAGACGGTGAAAACCGCCGTCTTCGCAGCCGGCGGCGGGCGCATCGGCCACTACGACAGCTGCGCTTGGCAGGTACTGGGCCAGGGCCAATTCCGCGCGATGGACGGCAGCCAGCCGTTTATCGGGCAGGTGGGGCAGGTTGAAGTGGTTGAAGAATGGAGGGTTGAGCTGGTGGTGGCGGATGAGTTGATCGTGGCTGTCGTGGCTGCGTTGAAGCTTAGCCATCCGTATGAGACACCGGCGTATGAGGTGTGGCAGTTGGCGGATTTTTGATTCGTCGGCTGCAAAACAAGAAACCCGCTGGGCCAGTTTGGTCAGCGGGTTTTTTGTTGCCTGAGGTTCTGTGGATAGCCTACGGATGGTTTGGATTTTTCTGACGTCCTTTTCAGGTTGTCGCTCGGAACCGCCCTCAATAGCCTTCTTTGGTCACCGTCCACTCGGTGACCGGGATCAGATTTCGGGCCCCGTCCAGCTTCATCACATCAGTATCTGAGACCCAACAATGACATTACCGGATGTAATTGCTCCACGACTCAATACGGGCACAGCGCTTGGGAAGGCTTTGATTTCAATGTTCAAATCCGTCGAAGCCGAGCTGATACTTGAGGGCGCCGAGCCTGGTGCGGTCAAAGTGATCGTTTTCGGTGGTTGTGCTGTCCACCTTTATACCAACCACCGGGTTTCTACAGATGTCGATGCGGAAATTTACTCTGCCAGGGCTCCTGACAGGTTCCTTCTTCAAACGTTACTTGCAGAGGTACCAGAGCAATTTGTCGACGAACGCTCCGGCCGGCTGATGGAGCTGAACTATGACCTCCAATACAACACTGGTTTTGGTCCGCTTCATGAGGAGTATTGGGAACGGAGCCTGCCGCTTGAAGAGTTTCCGATTGAATCGGCGTTGCATCTTCACATCGCTGCGCCTATCGACATAGTCATCTCCAAGCTGGGTAGAGCCACTGACCAAGACGTAGGCGACATCATGGCACTGCTTAGGTCAGGGTTCATATTGACCACTGAGCTGCGTCGTCTGGCATTGCAGGCGATAGATATGTATGTTGGCAACAAAGAGCCACCCAGATCCGTGCTCACCAATATTTTGCATGACTACCTGGAGACTATAGATGGCGAAGCCCCCTAACGGCCACGTCCTCTCATCTGCTTTGGATACGCTGGTCAAAAGCCCTTTGAATCAGGCTGATGATGTTGCGCTTGTCAGTGCGGCGAAAGCGGTTTGGTATTCGGACGCCAACCTCGTCAGCGAGGCTAGAGCTTTTCTAAAGCAGCATGCCAGTGAGGTGGAGGTTCGCCGAGCAGGTTATCTGCTTGAGCGATTCACGCGTTTTTCGTGCGTCACTGATGGCCGAGTATCTGAAGCTTTTAAGGCCCTTGAGCTGTTTACACGCTCGACTCCCAAGTTGGAGCCGAAGCCACTAGCTATTGTGGCGCTTCGTAGTCGTCGCGATCAGCTGGCGGTTTCTTGGGGATTGAGTGAAGGTCTTGGTTTGAAGGCTCAAGCGCTGATGCCTTTCCAGACTCGGCATTACGAAGCTGAACAACGAGCAGCCTCTGCTTAAGCGAAAATGGCCATAAACGAACCCGGCTTATGTCGGGTTTTTGTTGTCTGCGGTTTCTCAATGGCGCGGAATATTCTGACAGCTCTTTCAGGTTGTCCCTCGGAATCTGCCTCTCTAACCTTCGCCAGTCGCTGCCAATTCAGTGACCGGGACTGCAAGCCCGCCGAAATTATGTTTGGAGCTCATAAGCGCCGCTATAATCGTGGCGCTTTTCATGGCCATCGTTTTAATGGTGGCTGTGCGAGGGAGACCTTTGGGTCTGCCGGGAAGCTCCTTCCTCGGTCTTGCAGACCCGCGCACAGCTGCCACCCATCATCTGCAAGTGATGCTGGCAGCTCCTATTTTGAAGGAGCTTTACCATGATCAAAGACAGTCCAAATCCACCACTCGATTCAGCCTCGCTTCACGCCGCCGCCCACCGGGCAATCAATCATTATTTGAAACCTACCGCCGATCCCGAATTGCCTCCCGACGGGTTATTCACCCTATGTGCTGATCTGGATAGCGAAACCCTGCTGGCCAACGCCTCTCAGGATCTTGCCTCAGTGCAGGCGCTGACAGTTCATCTGGCGTTTGAAGTCGACGGTTCCCACCGTGATGTGGCGCTGGGGATTTGCCGGATGCTGGAGGGGATTCAAATGATGGTGGATCGGATGCTGGACTTGTATGAGGTGCCTGAACAGGCGGACCCGGCTTAGAAACATCTCTTCCATATAGGCAGTAACCCTGTGGCGAGGGAGCTTGCTCCCGCTGGGGCGCGAAGCGGCCCCAAAACCTGCCACAGAGTTCTACCTGGAAAAAAGCGGCGTTCTTATTGGGGCTGCTGCGCAGCCCAGCGGGAGCAAGCTCCCTCGCCACAATTTTGCTAGGCGCCGGTTACGGCTTCGCGGCCACTGACCAACCGCTCCAACGCCTCACCCAACCCCGAAGCCTTGTCACCAATCAGCAAGTGCCAAACCCCACTCTCAAGCTGGCTAACACCCTGGCAACCCAGCGCAGTCAGTTGGGATTCCGACAACACCGAACCGTCCCCCAGCTCCACCCGTAGCCGCGTCATCGCCACCGCATCCAATTGCAAAACATTGGCCCGACCGCCCAGCGCACTCAGCCATTTCTCGGCCTCATGCACATTCACCGGTGTGCCCTTCTCAACAGGCGTTACCGCCGCCGCAGGCGCCGCAACATACGAAGGCATCGCCAACCGAATCTCATCGGCAATGCTGTCCGCCATCGGCCCGACCACTACCTGCAAGCTCCCGCCATTTCCTGGCCGAACCACAGCCATGGCACCCAGTGCTTTTAACTCAGCATCCACCGCCTTGTTGCGATCCACCATGTCCAACCGCAGGCGCGTCGTGCAAGCACCCACACTCAGCAGATTGTCCGCACCACCCAGCGCTCGAATGTAAGCGCCGGCCCGCTGGTTATCGGTCATGGTCTCAGCCTGTACGACCTGAATATCCTCACGCCCCGGCGTCTTCAAATTGAAGCGACGGATGCAGTAGTTGAACACGCTGTAATAGATCACCGCATACGCTAGCCCAACCGGGAACACCAGCCAGCCGTTGGTGGATTTACCCCAACCCAGCACCATGTCGATAAACCCGCCGGAGAAGGTAAAGCCCAGGTGAATGTTGAGCATGTTGGTGACCGCCATCGACAAGCCGGTCAGCAACGCATGCAGCAGATACAGGAATGGCGCGAGGAACATGAACGCGAACTCAATCGGCTCGGTCACCCCGGTCAGGAACGAGGTCAGCGCCATCGACAGGAAAATCCCGCCCATGATTTTGCGCCGCTCCGGCAGAGCATTGCGGTACATCGCCAGGCACGCCGCTGGCAGGCCGAACAGCATCACCGGGAACATGCCGGTCATGAACTGGCCGCCTTTCGGGTCGCCGGCAAAGTAGCGGGTCAGGTCGCCGGTCACTACCGCGCCGGTCGCAGGGTCCGTGAAGCTACCGAACACAAACCACGCCATGTTGTTGAGGATATGGTGCAAGCCGGTGACGATCAGCAGGCGGTTGAACACGCCAAACACGAACGCGCCAAAGCTGCCGCTTTCCATCAGCAGCACGCCGAAGCTGTTGATGCCATGCTGGATCGGTGGCCAGATCAAACCAAAAATCACCCCCAGCGCCACCGCTGAGAACCCGGTGACGATCGGCACAAACCGTCGCCCTCCAAAGAACGCCAGGTACTCCGGCAGTTTGATGTCCTTGAAGCGGTTATACAGCGCACCCGCCATCAAGCCGCTGGCGATCCCCGCAAGCATGCCCATGTTGATGCTGGCGTCCATCACCTTGAGGGTGGAGACCATCACCAGGTACCCAATGGCACCCGCCAGGCCCGCCGTGCCGTTGTTGTCTCGGGCAAACCCCACGGCGATCCCGATGGCGAAGATCAGCGCCAGGTTGGCGAAGATCGCCTGCCCGGCGTCGTGCATCACCGCGATGTTCAGCAGGTCAGTGTCGCCCAGTCGCAGCAGGAGGCCGGCGATCGGCAGAATCGCGATCGGCAGCATTAGCGCACGGCCCAGGCGTTGCAGCCCTTCGATAAAATATTGGTACACGGCGTGTCTCCCTATTTTTGTTGTTTTCAGCTCAGCGGCCAGTGGTGTTGACAGGCTTGGCGAACGGCTTTGGCGCTGCTCAGGTTAAGCAGGCTTTGGCTCAGTTGCCGGCATTGGGCTGCGTCCAGGTGACGGACACGGTCCTTGATTTCTCCGATTTGCGGCGGGCTGACGGACAGCTCGCTGATGCCCAGGCCGATCAGCACCGGCGTGGCCAGCGGGTCGGACGCAAGCGCCCCGCACACACCCACCCAGCGGCCATGCTTGGCAGCGCCGATGCAGGTCTGGGCGATCAGCCGCAGCAGCGCCGGGTGCATGGCGTCGACCCGGGCGGCGAGGCCGGCGTGGTCGCGGTCCATGGCCAGGGTGTACTGGGACAGGTCATTGGTGCCGATGGACAAAAAGTCCGCATGCTCGGCCAGTTGTTCGGCCATCAGCGCGGCGGCGGGCACTTCGATCATCACGCCCAGCTCCGGGCGCTGGGTCAGTTCCAGTTCGGTGCACAGTTCATCGAGGCGCTGGCGGATGTGCAGCAGTTCGTCGACTTCGCTGACCATTGGCAGCAGGATCC
Organism: Pseudomonas sp. AN3A02; assembly: GCF_011765255.1. Lineage (NCBI taxonomy): Bacteria > Pseudomonadati > Pseudomonadota > Gammaproteobacteria > Pseudomonadales > Pseudomonadaceae > Pseudomonas > Pseudomonas sp. AN3A02. The sequence goes on along the minus strand of NZ_JAARNI010000005.1, from coordinate 101,440 downwards.
GGCAGCGTTCCAGTGGCGAGACTTGCAGCAGCGCACGCAGTTGCTGGTCCAGCACTTCCGGGCGCACTTGCGCCATGCGAATGCCCCGCAGGCCCAGCACCGGGTTGGTCTCGAACGGCAGCGGCAGGTAGTCGAGTTGCTTGTCGCCGCCGACGTCGATGGTGCGGATGATCACGGACTTGTCACCCATGGCATCCAGCACGGCCTGATAGGCCTGGCGCTGCTCTTGCTCGTCGGGCGCAGTGCGGCGATCGACGAAGAGGAATTCGGTACGCAGCAGGCCAACGCCATCGGCGCCGTTCTCGAAGGCCAGTTGGGCTTCGGCGCTGGAGGCGACATTCGCGGCCACTTCAATACGCACGCCATCCTGAGTGCTGGCGGTGCCTTGAGCCTCCGCGTGTTGCTGCTGGCGACGCAGTTTCTGCGCATCGCGCAACTGGTGGACCTGAGCGTGGCGCGCATCGTCCGGCGTCAGTTCCAGGCGACCATTGGCGGCATCCAGCACCACCCGTTGACCTTGTGGCACTTCCAGCACTTGCTCGCCCAAAGCGACCACACACGGCAGGCCTTTGCCCCGTGCCAGAATCGCCACATGAGAAGTCGCGCCGCCTTCGGCCATGCAGATGCCGGCGGCGTTTTGCTTGCTCAGTTGCAGCAGGTCCGAGGGGGTCAATTCATGGGCCGAGACGATCGCGCCGGCCGGCAACTCGAAATGCCAGGCCTCGCCCAACAGCGCCCGCAGCACGCGTTGTTGCAAGTCCCGCAGGTCGTTGGCGCGTTCGGCGAATAGTGGTTTACCCAGTGCCAGCAGCACCGCACATTGGGCCTGGATTGCATCGCGCCAGGCATGAGTGGCAGCGCTGCCGTGTTCGATGCTGGTGGTGGCGGCTTCCAGCAGCGTCGGGTCTTCCAGCAGCGCCAGGTGGGCGGCGAAGATCTCCTCTTCCTCAACGTCCTTGCGCTGGCGCGCCTGGTCCAGGGTGTGGCGGATTTCGCTGCGCACCTGTTCCAGGGCACTGTCCAGGTGCTGCAATTGTTCATCCGGAACGTTGTTGCCCGGGTCCACCGGCAACTCGATCCCGTTCAGGCGGAACAGCGGGCCGCAGACCAGACCCGGCGCTGCGCAAACGCCCTGCAGCACCCCGGCCTCGGTATTTGCGCGTCGCGGGGCGGCGGCCACCGGGGCGTGATGTTCTTCGCTGACGGCCACCGACAACGCGGCAATCAGTGCTTGCAGCGCCGCTTCACAATCCTTGCCGCGACAAGTGACCTGCACCTCGTCCTGCTCACCAATCCCCAGGCCCATCAAGCCGATCAAGCTGTCGCATGAAGCCGACTTGCCGGCGAAATGCAGCTGCGACTGGCTGCTGAATTCCTGTGCAGTCTTGCGGATCAAGGCCGCGGGGCGCGCGTGCAGGCCGCCACGATGGGTGATGCGAATAGTCGCACTGGCTTCGGCGACAGACTCATCAATCACTTTCGCTGCCCCGGCCAAGCGCGCAACCACGTGTAGCAGCGGCTCGCCGATCCGGACCGTTTTCAGGGTGATCGGTCGCAGTTCGAACACATCACTGTTGGTCAGGATGATCAGGCTGACCAGGCTTTTGCACTGCCGCGCAATCAGGTCCAGGTCAAACTGCACCAGTGCCTGGCCCTCGCTGACCCGCGCACCTTGCTTGACCAGCAACGCAAAGCCTTCGCCGTTCAACTCCACCGTGTCGATGCCCACGTGCATCAGCAATTCAGCGCCGTTATCGGCGCGAATGGTCAGCGCGTGCCCGGTGCGGGCGACGTGGATGATCACGCCGTCGCACGGTGCATGCAGGCAATCATTGAGCGGGTCGATGGCAATGCCGTCGCCCATGGCGCCACTGGCGAACACTTCGTCGGGAACGTTGCCCAGGGTCAGCACCGGCCCACTGAGGGGAGCGCTGAGGGTAAGGTCTTTATTATTGTGGGACATGGGCACGGTACTCATCAGGAAAACGCTGCAATCAACTCAGTGGGTGCGGGTCACTTTGCTCAAGTGACGCGGTTGGTCCGGGTCCATGCCCCGGGCCTCTGCCAAACCGGCAGCCATCACGTAGAAACTCTGGATCGCCAGGATCGGGTCCAGGGCCGGGTGTTCGGCACGGCTCAGGGTCAGGTTGCGTTCGGCGATGTCGTCGGGAGCGGCCAGCAACACGCGGGCACCACGCTGGCGCATGTCGGCGGCGAGGCTCAGCAGGCCGGCTTGTTCTGCACCACGGGGCGCGAAAACCAGCAGCGGGTAGTTGGCATCGATCAGGGCCATCGGGCCATGGCGCACTTCAGCGCTGCTGAACGCTTCGGCCTGGATCGCCGAGGTTTCCTTGAGCTTGAGCGCGGCTTCCTGGGCAATGGCAAAACCGGCGCCACGGCCGATCACCATCAGTTGCTGGCAGCCGCGCAGGGCTTCGATGGCCACGCTCCAGTCTTGTTTGGCGGCTTCACGCAAACCGTCGGGCAAGGCCTGGCAGGCTTGCAGCAATTCGGCTTCCTGGTTCCAGTGGCCGATCAGTTGGGCGCTGGCACTCAGGGTGGCGATAAAGCTTTTGGTGGCGGCGACACTGCGTTCCGGCCCGGCACACAGCGGCACGTGGAATTCGCAGGCGGCTTCCAGCGGTGAGTCTTCGGCGTTGACCATCGAGATGCTCAAGGCGCCGCGCTTGCGCAGCAGGCGCAGGCTGTTGACCAGGTCCGGGCTTTGCCCCGACTGGGAGAACCCGAACGCTACTTGCCCGCTGACTTTGAGCGGCGATTGCAGCATGGTCACCACCGACATCGGCAACGACGCCACCGGAATCCCCAGGTGTTGCATGGTCAGGTAGGCGAAGTAACTGGCGGCGTGATCCGAGCTGCCACGGGCGATGGTCATCGCCACTTGCGGCGGTTGGCGACGCAGGCGGCCGGCGACTTCCTCCAGCACAGGGTCCAGGCGTTGCAGTTGAGCCTCGATGGCCTCGCAGGAGGCCAGGGCCTCTTCAAGCATTTTTGAAGTCAATGGTTTCTCCTTCGACCATTACGTCGGTGAGGTTCAGGGAGCGGTCCAGGCGCACGCAGTCGGCAAAGCTGCCGGGTTGCAGGCGACCGCGTTCTTCCAGGCCCAGGTAGTCCGCAGGAAATTGCGACAGGCGTTGTGAGGCTTCGCTGATCGGCAGGCCGATCTTCACCAGGTTGCGCAGCGCCTGGTCCATGGTCAGGGTGCTGCCGGCCAGCGTTCCATCGGCCAGGCGTACACCGCCCAGGCATTTAGTCACGGTGTGGCTGCCCAGCTTGTATTCACCGTCGGGCATGCCGGCGGCGGCGGTGGAATCGGTGACGCAGTACAGGCACGGGATCGAGCGCAGCGCCACGCGCATGGCGCCGGGGTGCACGTGCAGCAAGTCGGGAATCAGTTCGGCGTATTTGGCGTGGGCCAATGCGGCACCGACGATGCCGGGCTCGCGGTGATGCAGCGGGCTCATGGCGTTATACAAATGGGTAAAGCTGGTGGCGCCGGCGGCGAGGGCGGCGACGCCTTCTTCGTAGCTGCCCAGGGTGTGGCCGATCTGCATGCGCACGCCACGTTCGCTGAGGGCGCGGATCAGGCCGTCATGGCCGGCGATTTCCGGGGCAATGGTGATCACCCGGATCGGCGCCAGGCGCAGGTATTCTTCGACTTCGGCCATCAAGGCGGTGTGGGCGAAGTTCGGTTGTGCGCCGAGTTTTCCCGGATTGATGTAGGGGCCTTCCAGGTGCACGCCGAGCACACGGGCGGTTCCGGTCGGACGGCTTTCGCAATAGGTGCCTATCTCGCCGAGCACGCGGGAGATTTCGTCCACCGGTGCGGTCATGGTGGTGGCCAGCAGCGAGGTGGTGCCAAACCGCACGTGGGTGCGAGTGATGGTGTGGAAGGCGTCGGTGCCTTCCATGATGTCTTTGCCGCCACCGCCGTGCACGTGCAGGTCGATAAAACCTGGCAGCAAATACGGCAGGTCGTTGTCAGCCGGGTCGCACGGGCTGCCTTCAACGGCAGTGACCTTGCCGTGCTGGTGCACCAGGCGGCCGCGAATCCAGCCGTTGGGCGTAAGAATGTTGTCTTCGGACATGGGCAGTTCTCTAAATTCGCAGTTCAGCGGAATAGTCGTGGCGGCGCAGTTCTGCAACGAAGTCGTAGTAGTCGTTGCGGCAATAGGTGTCGGTGATTTCAATCGGGGTGTTGTCGGCGGTGTAGCCCACCCGGGTCATCAGCAGCATGGCGGTGCCGGGGGCGATGCCCACCAGGGCTGCAAACTCGTCCGACGCGTTGATTGCCTGGATGTGTTGCAGGGCGCGCACGATGGGCTTGCCGATGCTCTCCAGGTATTCGTAGAGCGAGTTGCCGATGGCCTGCGGGTGGGGGAGGACGGAGGCGGGCATGGCGGTCATTTCAATCGCCATCACCGTGTCGTCGGCCTTACGTAAACGCTTGAGGCGCGCGACCTTGTCGCTCGGCGACAGGCCCAGGCGGATCAACTCTTCATGGGTCGGCTGGGTGATATCGCGCTCCAGCCACTGGGACGTTGGCACAAACCCCTTGAGCCGGAGCATTTCGCTGAAGCCCGACAGGCGCGACAGCGGCTGTTCCAGGCGTGGGGTGATGAAGGTTCCGGAGCCTTGGCTGCGACGGATCAGGCCTTGTTCGAAGAGTACTTCCAGCGCTTTACGGGCGGTCACCCGGGAAATGCTCAGTTGCTCGCTGAGGGCGCGTTCCGACGGCAATGCCTGCTCGGATTTCCATTGGCCAGCATGAATCGCGGCTTCGAGGTTACGGGCCAGTTGCAGGTACAGCGGCGTCGATTGTTTATCGTCGGGGCGCAGGGCCAGGATGGGGTTCATCGTGTCGGTTTCCGATGCGGTTATTGGAGTGTTGTCGCCCGGTAGTGATCGAAAGCTAATACCACTTAAATACCATGTCAATGCAGCGAAAACGGTGCAGGCGAGCGTTTACGGGCGCCTTAATAGTGCGCCAATCCAAGTGGTATTAGAGAGGTCTTTCTGTCGGGCAGAAGCGCGCAGCTTGCCGGGGTGAACTGGTATTCACCGGTAAGCGCTGCGCGGGGCAGGAATTTTTTTTGAATTATTTTACGAGCGGCGGGAAATTACGGACGAATCTCGATCATCGTGCCGTCTTTCACCAGGTTCCAGACTTCGCGCATGTCGACATTGCGCATGCCGATGCAGCCGTCGGTCCAGTCCAGGGTGTGGAACAGCTCTTCGGGGTAGTCCTCGGCGTCGGGGGTGCCGTGGATCATGATCATGCTGCCGGGCTTGACCCCTTCGCGGCGGGCGCGGGCGGAGTCGCTGATGTTGGGGTAGGAGATGTGCATGGCCAGGTTGAAGCGGTCGCTGGTCTTGCGCCAGTCGATCCAGTAGAAGCCTTCCGGGGTACGGCGGTCGCCTTCCATCAGCTTGGTGCCCTTGGGGTTTTTACCCAGGGAGATGCGATAGGTCTTGAGGGGCTTGCCGTCGTTGATCAGTTGCAACTGATGGGCGGACTTGAGCACCAGGATTTTCTCGACGGGTTTGCCCCCCAGGATCAATTGGGTGGAGGCTGGCGACAGCGTGGCAAACGACAGGCAGATCAGAGCAAGCAACCAACGCATTAAAACGGTATCCCCTGAAAAGACTACGTGCCGCCTGGATTGTTATTTGGCCAACTGGGTCAGCGGCGGCACGGACTCGCTGCGTACCGGATACGACTGTTGCCGGCGGTCAGCAAAAAAGCATTCTAAGGTACGCCCGACCGTGCGGAAAGCCAGCTCGGACCAAGGGATGTCGGCTTCATCGAATAAGCGCACTTCAAGGCTTTCGGGGCCTGCGGCAAAATCCAGGTCGATCAGTTCGGCGCGGTAGAAAATGTGCACCTGGCTGATGTGCGGCACATCGATCAAGGTATAGATGCTCAGGTTGCGCACCCGGGCGCAGGCTTCTTCCATGGTTTCGCGCATGGCAGCCTGTTCGACGGTCTCGCCGTTCTCCATAAAGCCTGCAGGCAAGGTCCAGAAACCCAAGCGCGGCTCGATGGCGCGGCGGCACAGCAGCACCTGCTCGCCCCACACCGGCACCGTGCCGGCGACGATATTGGGGTTCTGGTAGTGAATGGTCTGACAGTGATCGCAGACATAACGCAGGCGTGCGTCGCCTTCGGGAATGCGCTGGGTGACTGGTTTACCGCACTGGCTACAGAAGTTCATGCTGGGGTTCCTGGAGAGTGCGCCTATCTTGGCGTGACCGGGTATGGCCTGCAAGTTGTCGTTTAGCGACATGGCCAGGGTTTTGGGGTTGGGCGTGCGCAAGGTTTGGTGCATGATGCAAGGTAGCCAACAGACCGAGATGACTCATGCTGGACGAGCTACTTCGCCGGGTAAGCAATCATACGCCACGCACGCTGGAGACCGACGGTCGGTTCCCGGAAGCGGCGGTACTGGTGCCGATCACCCGCAGTGACGAACCCGAGCTGATCCTGACCTTGCGCGCCAGCGGGCTATCCACCCATGGCGGTGAAGTGGCGTTCCCTGGCGGGCGCCGCGACCCTGAAGATCCCGACCTGATATTCACCGCGCTGCGCGAGGCCGAAGAAGAAATCGGCCTGCCGCCGGGGTTGGTTGAAGTGATTGGTCCGCTGAGCCCGCTGATTTCCCTGCACGGGATTCGTGTCACGCCTTATGTAGGCGTTATCCCTGATTACGTTGAATACCTGGCCAATGACGCCGAGATCGCCGCTGTGTTCAGCGTGCCCCTGGAGTTTTTTCGCCAGGATCCCCGCGAACACACCCACCGTATCGATTACCAAGGCCGCAGTTGGTATGTGCCCAGTTATCGGTTTGGCGAATACAAGATCTGGGGCCTGACGGCGATCATGATTGTCGAGCTGATCAATCTGCTCTATGACGATGCCGACATCAGCCTGCATCGGCCGCCGAAAAGTTTCATCAATACCTAAGAGCCAGATGGCCATCGTTCCTGCCGTGAGGATCCACCTATGAAATACCGCCTGGGCGACGCCCGAGTCGAAACCCATCCCAACAGCTGGGTGGCCCCCAATGCCACGCTGGTGGGCAAGGTCAAGCTGGAGGAGGGCGCCAACGTCTGGTTCAACGCGGTGTTGCGCGGCGACAACGAGCTGATCCTGATCGGCAAGAACAGCAACGTGCAGGACGGCAGCGTGATGCACACCGACATGGGTTACCCGCTGACCCTCGGCACCGGCGTGACCATCGGCCATAACGCCATGTTGCATGGCTGCACGGTGGACGATTACAGCCTGATCGGCATCAACGCGGTGATTCTTAACGGCGCGAAGATCGGCAAGCACTGCATCATCGGCGCCAATTCGCTGATCGGTGAGGGAAAGGAAATTCCCGATGGTTCGCTGGTAATGGGCTCGCCGGGCAAAGTGGTGCGGGAACTGACCGACGTGCAGAAGAAGATGCTAGAAGCCAGCGCTGCGCACTATGTGCATAACTCCCAGCGTTATGCCCGTGATCTGGTTGAGCAGGAAGAATGACCGTATCTGAACGGCCAGTAGCGTCGCCTTGCGTGAGCATTTGCGCGCTGGATGACGATGATATCTGCACGGGATGCCAGCGCACGGTGGAAGAGATTACCCGCTGGAGTCGCATGGACAACGCCGAGCGCCGGGTGGTGCTGGGGTTGTGCCATGAGCGGGCGAAGGCGAGTGGGTTGGTGTGGATGATTCCGGGGAAGTCCGGCGCCTGATAGACCGCTTTCGCGAGCAAGCCCGCTCCCACATTTGATTGCGTTTATCTTGGAGGAATGCGTTCAAAATGTGGGAGCGGGCTTGCTCGCGAAAGGGCCCGCCCAGACGACATATTTCCAAATGTGAAGTACCCTGTGCCCATTGTTCACAGGTCCCTCGCCCCATGTTCTTCCTGATTGCCTATATCAGCAGCGTCGTGCTGATTAACTTCGCCTTTTCCACCGCCCCGCACCTGGATGTCATCTGGTCTGCCTGGGGTGGTTTGGTGTTTGTCCTGCGGGACATGGTGCAAACCCGCTTCGGTCACGGCGCGATCATCGCCATGCTGGCGGCGCTGGTGCTGTCCTATATCACCTCCGATCCGTCCATCGCCCTGGCCAGCGCCACGGCGTTCGCGGTGTCCGAGTGCATCGACTGGCTGGTGTTCAGCATCACCAAGCGCCCGCTCCACGACCGCCTGTGGATCAGTTCGGCGCTGAGTATTCCCCTCGACACCTTCATTTTTTTCGGCCTGATCGGCGCGCTCACGCCTGCCGTAGCCGGCACTGCCCTGGTCTCGAAGTTCGCCGGCGTTACCGTGGTGTGGCTGGCCATGGCCTGGCGTTTGCGCCGCCAGCGCGTCGCCAACTGAAGCCAATCCTTACAGTTCATGTAAAATGCCGGCCTTTCTCCACATGATCCGCTCCCCTGAGGACCTGAGATGACCCGAATCGGAACTCCATTGTCGCCAACCGCGACCCGCGTAATGCTGTGTGGCTGCGGTGAGCTGGGCAAGGAAGTGGTAATCGAACTGCAACGCCTGGGCGTTGAAGTGATTGCCGTGGATCGCTACGCCAACGCGCCGGCCATGCAGGTTGCCCACCGCAGCCATGTGATCAACATGCTCGACGGCGCCGCCCTGCGTGCCGTGATCGAAGCCGAAAAGCCGCACTTCATCGTGCCGGAAATCGAAGCGATCGCCACCGCGACCCTGGTTGAGCTGGAAGCCGAAGGCTTCACCGTGATCCCGACCGCCCGCGCCACGTTGCTGACCATGAACCGCGAGGGCATCCGTCGCCTGGCCGCTGAAGAGCTCGACCTGCCGACCTCGCCGTACCACTTTGCCGACACCTTCGAGGACTACAGCAAGGCCGTCACCGACCTGGGCTTCCCGTGTGTGGTGAAGCCGGTGATGAGTTCGTCGGGCAAGGGCCAGAGCCTGTTGCGCAGTGCCGATGACGTGCAGAAAGCCTGGGATTACGCTCAGGAAGGCGGGCGTGCCGGCAAAGGCCGCGTGATCATCGAAGGCTTTATCGACTTCGACTACGAAATCACCCTGCTGACCGTGCGCCACATCGGCGGCACCACCTTCTGCGCGCCTGTCGGTCACCGTCAGGAGAAGGGCGACTACCAGGAATCCTGGCAGCCACAGGCCATGAGCCCGATTGCGCTGGCGGAATCCGAGCGTGTTGCCAAGGCAGTGACCGAGGCCCTGGGCGGTCGTGGTCTGTTTGGTGTCGAGCTGTTCATCAAGGGCGATCAGGTGTGGTTCAGCGAAGTATCGCCGCGTCCCCATGACACTGGTTTGGTGACGCTGATTTCCCAGGACTTGTCGCAGTTTGCCCTGCATGCGCGGGCAATTCTCGGCCTGCCGATCCCGTTGATCCGTCAGTTCGGGCCTTCGGCTTCGGCGGTGATTCTTGTGGAAGGCAAGTCGACCCAGACGGCGTTTGCCAACCTGGGTGCTGCGTTGAGCGAGCCGGATACGGCGTTGCGTTTGTTCGGCAAGCCGGAAGTGAACGGTCAGCGCCGCATGGGCGTGGCGCTGGCGCGGGATGAGTCGATTGAGGCTGCCCGGGCTAAAGCTACCCGTGCTTCGAAGGCAGTTGTTGTAGAGCTGTAACCGAGTCGCGCCCTTCGCGAGCAAGCCCGCTCCCACATTTGAATGTATTCGCAAATCAAAATGTGGGAGGGGGCTTGCTCCCGAAGGCGGTTTATCAGGCGACCTTGTTCAGATCGTTATTGCGCGTCTCTTTCAGGCACAGCACAGCAATCAAGCTGATCACCGCTGCCGCCGACACATACCCGCCGACATAACTCAAACCGCCCATCGCCACCAGCTTGGTCGCGAAGAACGGTGCCGCCGACGCGCCCACGATTCCACCCAGGTTATACGCCGCCGAAGCACCGGTATAACGCACGCGGGTCGGGAACAGTTCCGGCAACATTGCGCCCATCGGGGCAAAGGTCACGCCCATCAGGAACAGCTCCAGCGCCAGGAACAATGCCACTGCCCAGGTTGAACCGTGGGTCAGCAACGGTTCCATGGTGAAGCCGGAGAGGATGGTCAGGATCGCACCCACAATCAGCACCGGCTTACGCCCGTAACGGTCGCTTGCCCACGCCGCCAACGGCGTCGCCGCACCCATGAACAGCACGGCGAAGCACAGCAAGCCGAGGAAGGTCTCACGGCTGTAGCCCAGCGTGGACACACCGTAGCTCAAGGAAAACGCGGTGGTGATATAGAACAGCGCATAACACACCACCATCGACGCCGCGCCCAGCAGCACCGGCAGCCAATGCTGGCTGAACAGCTCCACCAGCGGCACTTTCACCGGAGCTTCCTTGGCTACGGCATTCGCGAACACCGGCGTTTCGTGCAGTTTGAGCCGCGCATAAAGACCGACCATCACCAGCGCTGCGCTGAGGATGAACGGAATGCGCCAGCCCCAGCTGCGGAACTGCTCGTCGCTCAGGTTCATGGCCAGGATCAGGAACAGCCCGTTGGCCGCCAAAAAGCCAATCGACGGGCCCAGTTGCGGGAACATGCCGAACCAGGCGCGTTTGCCCTTCGGTGCGTTCTCGGTCGCCAGCAACGCCGCGCCACCCCATTCGCCGCCAAGCCCGAGGCCTTGGCCAAAACGCAGCACGCAGAGCAGGATCGGTGCCCAAGCGCCGATGCTGTCATAACCGGGCAGCAAGCCAATCAGCGTGGTGCACACGCCCATCAGCAGCAGGGACGCCACCAGTGTCGACTTGCGGCCGATCCGGTCGCCAAAGTGGCCGAACAGTGCCGAACCCAACGGACGAGCAATAAACGCGATACCGAAGGTCAGGAACGAGGCGAGCATCTGCGCCGTGCCGGAGGTTTGCGGGAAGAACACTGGCCCGATCACCAGTGCGGCGGCAGTTGCGTAGATATAGAAGTCGTAGAACTCGATGGCGGTGCCGACGATGCTCGCGGTAGCGACCCGGGCCGTCGAATTGGTCGGGGCGGCGGTCGCCGTCTCGTTATAGGTGGTGCTCATTGAGGTATCCCTGACGGTCATTGCGCGTTTGGACGCGGATTATTATTGGTCGAACACCCATGGATCAGGGTTGTGCGCAGTGCGGCTCGGGATGGGAGCAAACACCGGTCAGACACGACATCGCGGCGCCGGCCCCTGTAGGAGCGAGCTTGCTCGCGATGCTCGTTAACGATAACACGGGGAACCTGACAGCCAACGGCGCTCTCGGGTTTTTCGCGAGCAAGCTCGCTCCTACATGTGCCAGATCAGTACCTTGGCCACTCGGTTGTCTTCGGTCTCAAGGATTTCCAGGCGATAGCGGCCGATTTTCAGGCACACGGCGCAATCCGGGATGGTCTCCAGCGCTTCGGTCACCAGGCCGTTGAGGGTCTTGGGGCCGTCGCTGGGCAGGTGCCAGCCGAGGGTTTTGTTCAGGTCGCGAATCGAGGCGGCGCCGTCGATCACGTAGCGGCCATCCAGTTGTGGCTGGATGTGCGGGTTGTCGAGGTGCTGCTCGTTTTCGAACTCACCGACGATTTCTTCAAGAATGTCTTCCAGGGTCACAATGCCCAGCACTTCGCCGTACTCATCCACCACCATGCCCAGGCGGCGCTGCTGCTTGTGGAAGTTCAGCAGTTGCAGTTGCAGTGGCGTGCTTTCCGGGACGAAGTAGGGCTCGTGACAGGCGGCCAGCAGCGCTTCCTTGGTCAGGCTGGCGTCTGGCAGCAGGTGGCGGATCTGCCGGGTGTTGAGCACCGCTTCGACCTGGTTGATGTCGCTGTGGAACACCGGCAGCCGGGTACGCGTGGAAACCCGCAGCTGCTCGATGATTTCCTCTACCGAGTCATCCAGGTTGATGCCGTCCACTTCGCTGCGGGGCACCAGGATGTCGTTCACGGTGATGTTGTCCAGGGCATGGATGCCTGGCATGCCCGGTGCGCGGGTGTTGGGGATTTCGGCTTCCGGCTCGTCGTCCTGATCCGGCTGCGGCTCGTCGCTTTTCTTGACCACGCCCGGCTTGCGGGCGAACGGGCGCAGCAGCAACAGGCTGATTCCATTGAGCAGCCAAGCCAGTGGGGAAAGGATTTTCAGCGGCACGCCCAGCAACGTATTACCGAAGCCGAGGATGGTTTGTGGGTGGCGAATAGCCAGAGCACGCGGCAGATAGTCGGCCAGCACCAGCAGGACCGCACTGGAGATCACCCAGCCGAGCCACGGGCCGTTTTCCGCCCAGGCGTAGATCGCCAGCAGTGTGCAGAGAATCACCACCACGGCGCGGCACAGGGTGTTGCAGAGGATCAGGCTGTTGCGCGGGAAATTCAGGCGGGCGGCGGCTTTGTCACCCTGGCGGGTGCCAGGGCGCAGTGCCAGCAAATGTTGCTGGGCGGCTTCGATGGCGGTAAACAGCGCCGACCATAAAACCAGCAAGGCTACTACGGCAAGCATCGGCCCTAAGGGCAAGTTGTCCATGTCGGCTGCCCGTCAGATATGCAGGATGTATTCGCGAACCAGCTTGCTGCCGAAATAGGCCAGCATCAGCAGGCAGAAACCGGCCAGGGTCCAGCGGATCGCCTTGTGCCCGCGCCAGCCGAGGCGGTTGCGGCCCCACAGCAGCACGCTGAACACCACCCAGGCCAGGCACGCCAGCAGGGTCTTGTGCACCAGGTGCTGGGCGAACAGGTTCTCGACGAACAGCCAGCCGGAGATCAGCGACAGCGACAGCAGCGTCCAGCCGGCCCAGAGGAAGCCGAACAGCAGGCTTTCCATGGTTTGCAGCGGCGGGAAGTTCTTGATCAGCCCGGAAGGGTGCTTGTGCTTGAGCTGGTGGTCTTGCAACAGCAGCAGCAAGGCCTGGAACACCGCGATGGTGAACATGCCGTAGGCGAGGATCGACAGCAGGATGTGGGCGAGGATGCCCGGCTCTTCATCAATGACCTGCACGGTGCCGGTCGGCGTGAATTGCGCCAGCAGCACCGTCAGCATCCCGAGCGGGAACAGCAGCACCAGCAGGTTCTCCACCGGGATCCGGTAGCAGGCCATCAGGGTCAGCGCGATCACCGCGGCGGCAATCAGACTGGCGGCGCTGAAAAAATCCAGGCCCAGGCCGACCGGTGTCATCAAATGCGTGAACAGGCTGGCTGCGTGGGCCAGCAGGGCGATCACGCCAAGGCCTACCAACAGGCGTTTGTCGGCCTTGGCGCCTTGGGCCAGACGAGTGCCCTGATAGAGGGTCGCAGCGGCATACAAGATGGCGGCGGCGAGGCTGGGTAGCAAACTGGGTGACAAAGGGAGCATAAATCCTGTTAAGCAGGCCCGAAAGGCGCTGAGTTTGGCATACACCTGCGTAACACGAAAGACTCTCAGGCCAGACAGCGGGTGTGCATGGCGGCAGTCTTCGCTATAATCCGCGACCTGCCCACGCCGCAGGCTCGCCGAGCGCTGTTTTTAATAGCGATTTACCACAGCCTGGGCCGCCATTACCTCGGTCTACCAATGCATTTCGATGAATAGGGCCTGAAAGGATCGCGCATGTTTGAAAATCTGACTGACCGTCTCTCGCAGACGCTGCGCCATGTCACCGGCAAGGCCAAGCTGACCGAGGACAATATTAAAGACACCCTGCGTGAAGTGCGCATGGCGTTGCTGGAAGCCGACGTCGCCTTGCCGGTGGTGAAGGACTTCGTCAACTCGGTCAAAGAGCGCGCGGTCGGCACCGAAGTGTCCCGCAGCCTGACCCCGGGCCAGGCGTTTGTGAAGATCGTCCAGGCCGAACTCGAAAGCCTGATGGGCGCGGCCAACGAAGATTTGAACCTCAGCGCCGTGCCGCCAGCCGTTGTGCTGATGGCTGGCCTGCAAGGTGCGGGTAAAACCACCACGGCCGGCAAACTGGCGCGCTTCCTTAAAGAGCGCAAGAAGAAGTCGGTGATGGTGGTGTCTGCGGACGTTTACCGTCCGGCCGCCATTAAACAGCTGGAAATGCTCGCGGGCGAAGTCGGTGTGACCTTCTTCCCGTCCGACCTGAGCCAGAAGCCGGTCGATATTGCCCAGGCTGCTATTAAAGAAGCCAAGCTGAAATTCATCGACGTGGTCATCGTCGATACCGCCGGTCGCCTGCACATCGATGAAGAGATGATGGGCGAGATCAAGGCGCTGCATGCCGCGATCAACCCGGTAGAGACCCTGTTCGTGGTCGACGCCATGACCGGCCAGGATGCGGCCAACACCGCCAAGGCCTTTGGTGACGCGCTGCCGCTGACCGGTGTGATCCTGACCAAGGTCGACGGCGACGCCCGTGGCGGTGCCGCCTTGTCGGTGCGTGCGATTACCGGCAAGCCGATCAAGTTCATCGGTATGGGCGAGAAGAGCGAAGCGCTCGAGCCGTTCCACCCTGAGCGGATCGCCTCGCGTATCCTCGGCATGGGCGATGTGCTCAGCCTGATCGAGCAAGCGGAAGCGACCCTCGACAAGGACAAAGCCGACAAGCTGGCTAAAAAGCTGAAGAAGGGCAAGGGCTTCGACCTCGAAGACTTCCGCGACCAGCTGCAACAGATGAAGAACATGGGCGGCCTTGGCGGCCTGATGGATAAGCTGCCGAACATCGGCGGCGTGAACCTGGCGCAAATGGGCAATGCCCAGGGCGCGGCAGAGAAGCAATTCAAGCAGATGGAAGCCATCATCAATTCCATGACCCCGGCCGAGCGCCGCGACCCTGAGCTGATCAGCGGTTCGCGCAAGCGTCGGATCGCCATGGGTTCCGGCACTCAGGTGCAGGACATCGGTCGCTTGATCAAGCAGCACAAGCAGATGCAGAAGATGATGAAGAAATTCTCTGCAAAAGGCGGAATGGCCAAGATGATGCGCGGCATGGGCGGTATGTTGCCCGGCGGTGGCATGCCAAAGATGTAAAGAATTCGAGCAAAAGCCTGCTTTTGCTCCGACCCACATGGATGTGGGATCTCCAGCAAACCCGCCGTTGGCGGGAGCTGACTTGCCGTTTTAACCGACGGCTCTATAGCAGATCTGAATGGCACGCTGATAGGCGCCAGAAAAAGACATTTGCAAAAGTCCGGATATTCCTTAGAATATGCGGCCTTTCGGGCACCTATGCCCGCTGTGCATTTAGATTTGCAGCACCGACTACAGGAACGATGTTCACATGCTAACAATCCGTCTTGCCCTTGGCGGCTCCAAAAAGCGCCCGTTTTACCACTTGACCGTAACTGACAGCCGCAACCCACGTGACGGCTCTCACAAGGAACAAGTTGGCTTCTTCAACCCGATCGCTCGTGGTCAAGAAGTCCGTCTGTCCGTGAACCAAGAGCGCGTAGCCTACTGGCTGAGCGTTGGTGCACAACCTTCTGAGCGCGTTGCTCAGTTGTTGAAGGATGCATCTAAGGCTGCGGCCTGAGCAATATGAACGCGACGCCAGCGGTTGCTGATGATTTGATCGTTATCGGCAAGATTTATTCTGTTCATGGCGTTCGCGGCGAAGTGAAGGTGTATTCCTTTACTGATCCGACTGAAAACCTGTTGCAGTACAAGACCTGGACGCTCAAGCGCGAAGGTAGTGTGAAACAGGTAGAGCTGGTCAGTGGACGCGGGAGCGACAAGTTCCTGGTCGCAAAGCTCAAGGGTCTTGATGATCGTGAAGAAGCTCGTCTTCTGGCCGGTTATGAGATCTGCGTGCCGCGCAACCTGTTCCCTGAATTGACCGACGGCGAGTACTACTGGTACCAGCTGGAAGGTCTGAAGGTAATTGATCAACTCGGGCAATTGTTCGGGAAAATCGATCATCTTCTGGAAACCGGCGCCAATGATGTAATGGTGGTCAAGCCTTGCGCTGGTAGCCTGGATGATCGTGAACGCCTGTTGCCCTATACAGAGCAATGCGTGTTGGCCATCGACCTGGCAGCGGGCGAGATGAAGGTGGAATGGGACGCGGACTTCTAACGTGGCTAACCTGCGCGTTGAAGTGATCAGTTTGTTTCCCGAGATGTTTTCCGCCATCAGCGAGTACGGCATCACCAGTCGGGCGGTGAAACAGGGGCTCTTGCAGCTCACCTGTTGGAACCCGCGAGACTACACGACGGATCGACATCACACTGTGGACGATCGCCCATTTGGCGGTGGCCCGGGCATGGTGATGAAGATCAAGCCCCTGGAAGATGCGTTGGTTCAGGCCAAGGCAGTCGCCGGGGAGAAGGCGAAGGTAATTTACCTGTCCCCTCAAGGCCGTCAGCTGAATCAGTCGGCGGTACGCGAGTTGGCGAATCTGGAAGCATTAATCCTGATTGCCGGTCGCTATGAAGGCATTGACGAGCGGTTTATTGAAGCTCATGTCGATGAAGAGTGGTCGATTGGGGACTATGTCCTGTCTGGCGGCGAGCTGCCGGCGATGGTCCTGATAGATGCGGTTACACGACTGCTGCCTGGAGCTTTAGGGCATGCGGACTCCGCGGAGGAAGATTCCTTCACGGATGGTTTGCTGGATTGCCCGCACTACACCCGACCGGAGGTGTATGCGGATCAGCGTGTTCCCGACGTATTGCTAAGTGGCAATCACGCACACATCCGGCGTTGGCGTTTACAGCAGTCCCTCGGGCGGACCTATGAACGACGCGCCGATCTTCTGGAAAGCCGCTCGCTTTCTGGAGAAGAGAAGAAGCTGCTCGAGGAATACATCCTCGGGCGGGACGATAGTTAACAACGTATCGATGGTAGGTCCGACGACTTACCTTAGGAGCACAGCATGACTAACAAAATCATCCTTGCACTCGAAGCAGAGCAGATGACCAAAGAGATCCCTACCTTTGCCCCGGGCGACACCATTGTCGTTCAGGTGAAAGTGAAGGAAGGCGACCGTTCGCGTCTGCAAGCGTTCGAAGGCGTGGTAATTGCCAAGCGTAACCGTGGTGTGAACAGTGCTTTCACTGTTCGTAAAATCTCCAACGGTGTTGGCGTAGAGCGTACTTTCCAGACCTACAGCCCGCAAATCGACAGCATGGCCGTTAAACGTCGCGGTGACGTACGTAAAGCCAAGCTGTACTACCTGCGTGACCTGTCCGGTAAAGCAGCTCGCATCAAGGAAAAACTGGCTTAAGTCCAGCTTCCCGATGCAGAAAAAAGCAGCCTACGGGCTGCTTTTTTGTTGCCTGAAATTTGTCTTTTTCCCCGGTATCTATTCATGACTACCCGCCTCGAAGAAATTCAGCGTCGTACTGACCTTTCCGTTACCCATGTGACCAAAGCCGTTTTCCCACCGACTACCAACCACCACAACACGCTGTTCGGCGGTACCGCACTGGCATGGATGGACGAAGTGTCGTTCATTACGGCGACGCGTTTCTGCCGCTTGCCGCTTGTGACGGTCTCCACCGACCGTATCGACTTCAATCACGCGATACCGGCGGGCTCCATCGTTGAACTGATCGGTCGCGTGATCAAGGTGGGTAACACCAGCCTCAAGGTCCAGGTGGAAGTATTTGTCGAAAGCATGAGCGCTGACGGACGAGAAAAGGCCATCCAGGGTGTGTTCAGTTTTGTCGCGATTGATACTGACAAACGACCGGTGCCCGTGCTGCCAGGGTTTGCCGACTGATCCTGAATCGAGTCGCTTTTGTGGCGAGGGAGCTTGCTCCCGTTGCGCTGCGCAGCGGCCCTGAAACCTGCAATAGAAGTCTTTGTGTTGGACCTCAATGGTCAATCAGGGCCGCTTCGCGCCCCAGCGGGAGCAAGCTCCCTCGCCACAGATTATTTGCCCGCCTTCATTGATGTGTAGATGCCTGTGCTGCGATAGGATCTACCCGACACCGCCACTTTCCCAGCCTGAGCCCTCATGCCCGCCATCGACCACCCCCAGATCGACCGCTTCCTCGATGCCCTATGGCTGGAAAAAGGCCTGTCAGACAACACCCGCCAGGCTTACCGCAGTGACCTAGCATTGTTCAACGGCTGGCTGCTGGAGAAAAACCTCGAGCTGCTCAACGCCGGTCGCGAGCTGATCCTCGACCATTTGTCCTGGCGCCTGGAGCAAAACTACAAACCTCGCTCTACCGCACGTTTTCTTTCCGGCGTACGTGGCTTTTATCGCTATCTGCTGCGGGAAAAGCTGATCGCTGTCGACCCCACCCTGCAAATCGACATGCCACAGTTGGGCCGGCCATTGCCCAAATCCCTGTCGGAAGCCGACGTCGAGGCCTTGCTGGCCGCCCCCGACCTGAGCGAAGCCATCGGTCAGCGCGACCGCGCCATGCTGGAAGTGCTGTATGCCTGCGGCCTGCGCGTCACCGAGCTGATCAGCCTGACCCTGGAGCAGGTCAACCTGCGCCAGGGCGTATTGCGCGTGATGGGCAAGGGCAGCAAGGAGCGCCTGGTGCCCATGGGCGAAGAGGCGATTGTGTGGATCGAGCGCTACATGCGCGATGCCCGTAGCGAGTTGCTCAACGGTCGGCCCAGCGATGTACTGTTTCCCAGCCTGCGCGGTGAGCAGATGACCCGCCAGACCTTCTGGCATCGCATCAAGCACCAGGCCAAGGTCGCGGGGATCGGCAAGTCGCTGTCGCCCCACACCCTGCGTCACGCCTTCGCCACGCATTTGCTCAACCACGGCGCGGATTTGCGCGTGGTTCAAATGCTCCTGGGCCACAGCGACTTATCCACCACCCAGATCTACACCCACGTGGCCCGGGCGCGTTTGCAGGAGATGCACGCCAAGCACCATCCCCGCGGATGAAAATCACCTCGGAAAAAGCCCAATTTCCCCGCGACTGGCTGCCCTGCGGCCCAACTGTGGTAGGCTTTGCCGGTTCGCAAAGGGGACGGCCCAAACCCGTGTTTGAAGATCGGTGTTCCTGCTCCCGTCCCTGCATCTGCCTTCAGGAGTTCCCATGCGCTTGACCCAGATTTTCGCCATCGCAGCCATTGCGTTGGTCTCCACCTTTGCCGTCGCCGATGACGCCGCAGAAAAGACAATCCGCAAGAGCCTGGAAGCCCTCCAGCTCGACACTCCGATTGAAAGCATCAGCGCCAGTCCGATGGCCGGCCTGTATGAAGTCAAGCTCAAGGGCAGCCGCGTGCTGTACGCCAGCGCCGATGGCCAGTACATCGTCCAGGGCTACCTGTTCCAGTTGAAAGACGGCAAGCCGGTGAACCTCACCGAGAAAGCCGAGCGCCTGGGCGTGTCCAAGCTGATCAACGGCATTCCGGTGGCTGAAACCGTGGTTTACCCGGCCATTGGCGAAACCAAGACCCACATCACCGTATTCACCGACACCACCTGCCCGTACTGCCACAAGCTGCACGCCGAAGTGCCTGAGCTGAACAAGCTCGGCGTTGAAGTGCGCTACGTGGCGTTCCCGCGCCAGGGCTTGGGTTCGCCGGGTGACGAGCAGTTGCAAGCTGTCTGGTGTTCGGCCGACAAGAAAGCCGCCATGGACAAGATGGTCGATGGCAAGGAAATCAAGGCTGCCAAGTGCGCCAACCCGGTTTCCAAGCAGTTCGCCCTCGGCCAGTCGATTGGTGTGAGCGGCACGCCGGCCATCGTTTTGGCTGACGGCCAGGTGATTCCGGGCTACCAGCCGGCGCCGCAAGTTGCCAAACTGGCACTCAACGCAAAGTAAGCAAAATCGTCGAGCCTTGACGATCATGACTCGCCGACCGTTCGGCGGGTCATTAATAGAGAGCCGCAGTTGTGCGGCTGTTTTCACGGCCGACCTTGAGTCGGCCGTTTCATGGGGAGTTCTTCAGTGAAACCGGTCAAAGTAGGCATCTGTGGGTTAGGGACCGTCGGTGGCGGCACCTTCAACGTACTTCAGCGTAACGCTGAAGAAATTTCCCGCCGTGCAGGGCGTGGGATTGAAGTGGCACAAATTGCCACGCGTACGCCAAAGCCTCAGTTCCAAACGACCGGTATTGCGATTACCAACGATGTCTTCGAAGTCGCCACCAACCCTGAAATCGATATCGTCATCGAACTGGTGGGCGGCTACACCGTGGCCCGCGAACTGGTGCTCAAGGCCATCGAAAACGGCAAGCACGTAGTCACCGCCAACAAGGCGCTGATCGCCGTGCACGGTAACGAAATCTTCGCCAAGGCCCGCGAGAAGGGCGTGATCGTGGCGTTCGAAGCTGCCGTGGCCGGTGGTATCCCGGTGATCAAGGCGATCCGTGAAGGCCTGTCCGCCAACCGCATCAACTGGGTGGCCGGCATCATCAACGGCACCGGTAACTTCATCCTCACCGAAATGCGCGAGAAGGGCCGTACCTTCGAAGACGTGCTCGCCGAAGCCCAGGCCCTGGGTTACGCCGAAGCCGATCCGACCTTCGACGTCGAAGGCATCGACGCTGCCCACAAGCTGACGATCCTGGCGTCCATCGCCTTTGGTATCCCGCTGCAGTTCGACAAGGCCTACACCGAAGGCATCACCAAGCTGACCACCGCCGACGTGAACTACGCCGAAGCCCTGGGCTACCGCATCAAGCACCTCGGTGTGGCGCGCAGCACCCCGGCCGGTATCGAGCTGCGTGTGCACCCGACGCTGATCCCGGCCGACCGCCTGATCGCCAACGTCAATGGCGTGATGAACGCCGTGATGGTCAACGGTGACGCCGCCGGTTCCACCCTGTTCTACGGCGCCGGTGCCGGCATGGAACCGACGGCTTCGTCGGTAATCGCCGACCTGGTGGACGTGGTGCGTGCCATGACCAGCGACCCGGAAAACCGCGTACCGCACCTGGCCTTCCAGCCGGACTCGCTGTCGGCCCATCCGATCCTGCCGATCGAGGCCTGCGAAAGTGCCTACTACCTGCGCATCCAGGCCAAGGATCACCCGGGCGTGCTCGCTCAGGTGGCCAGCATCCTGTCGGAGCGCGGCATCAACATTGAATCGATCATGCAGAAGGAAGTCGAAGAACAAGACGGCCTGGTGCCCATGATCCTGCTGACCCACCGCGTGCTGGAACAGCACATCAACGATGCCATCGCCGCGCTTGAAGCGTTGCAGGGCGTGGTTGGGCCAGTGGTGCGGATCCGCGTCGAACACCTGAACTAATCGTTTTGCGGCAAGGGCCCCACGCGTTCGGCGGCCCTTGTTCAAGCATGCTCTAGAGGAGCCAGTCATGCGTTATATCAGCACCCGCGGCCAGGCACCGGCCCTGAATTTTGAAGACGTCCTGCTGGCCGGTCTGGCCACCGACGGCGGCCTGTACGTGCCGGAAAACCTGCCACGCTTTACCCAGGAAGAAATCGCTTCCTGGGCCGGCCTGCCTTACCACGAGCTGGCGTTCCGGGTCATGCGCCCGTTCGTCACCGGCAGCATTCCGGACGTCGACTTCAAAAAGATTCTGGAAGAGACGTACGGCGTGTTTTCCCACAGCGCCATCGCCCCGTTGCGCCAATTGAACGGTAACGAGTGGGTCCTGGAACTGTTCCACGGCCCGACCCTGGCGTTCAAGGATTTCGCCCTGCAACTGCTGGGTCGCCTGCTGGACTACGTGTTGGAAAAACGCGGTGAGCGCGTGGTGATCATCGGCGCCACTTCCGGTGATACCGGCTCGGCGGCGATCGAAGGCTGCAAGCACTGCGAAAACGTCGACATCTTCATCCTGCATCCGCACAACCGCGTGTCGGAAGTGCAGCGTCGGCAGATGACTACGATCTTCGGCGAGAACATCCACAACATCGCCATCGAAGGCAACTTCGATGACTGCCAGGAAATGGTCAAGGCCAGCTTTGCCGACCAGAGCTTCCTCAAGGGCACGCGCCTGGTGGCGGTGAACTCGATCAACTGGGCGCGGATCATGGCCCAGATCGTCTACTACTTCCATGCGTCCCTGCAGTTGGGCGGCCCGGCGCGTTCGGTGTCGTTCTCGGTGCCAACCGGCAACTTCGGCGACATCTTCGCCGGTTACCTGGCGCGCAACATGGGCCTGCCGATCAACCAGTTGATCGTCGCCACCAACCGCAACGACATCCTGCACCGCTTCATGAGCGGCAACCAGTACGTCAAGGAAACCCTGCACGCCACGCTGTCGCCGTCGATGGACATCATGGTGTCGTCGAACTTCGAACGCCTGCTGTTCGACATGCACGGTCGCAACGGCGCGGCCCTGGCTGGCCTGATGGACAGCTTCAAGCAAGGTGGCGGTTTCAGCGTCGAGCAAGAGCGCTGGACTGAAACCCGCAAGCTGTTCGACTCCCTGGCCGTGGACGATGCACAAACCTGCGAGACCATTGCCGAAGTCTACGCCCAGACCGGCGAGCTGCTGGACCCGCACACCGCCATTGGCGTCAAGGCCGCGCGCGAATGCCGTCGCAGCCTGGACATCCCGATGGTGATTCTCGGCACCGCGCACCCGGTCAAATTCCCGGAAGCGGTGGAGAAGGCCGGTGTTGGCAAAGCGCTGGAATTGCCACCGCACCTCACCGACCTGTTTGAACGCGAAGAGCGTTGCACGGTGTTGGCCAATGACCTGAAAGCGGTGCAGGCGTTTGTCAGCCAGCATGGCAATCGCGGCAAGCCACTCTGAGCCAACGGCTTTACGTGGTAGCTCAAGCCCGTCTTCGTGACGGGCTTTTTCATTCTGGCGAGCCATACTTGCGCGGCGACCAACAAGAATAATCAAGGAAACCCAACTGGTGTATGTATCGACCCGCGCGTGTGTGTGGCTGACAGGTGTGCTGTTGCTTGTGCAGGGTTCGGCAAGCCTCGCGGCTGTCAGCCTGCCGTTCAAGCTGGTGCCGGCGTTCATTGCCCTGGAGCCCATGGCCCTGACGGCCAGCGAGCAGCAATGGCTGGCGGCACATCGGCCGTTGAAAGTGGGCATCTCGATTGATGACTATCAGCCGATTGATATCACCCGCGACCGCAATCGCTACCAGGGCATCAGCGCCGATTACCTGAGCCTGATCGGCGCGCGCCTGAATGCACCGATGCAAGTACTGGGTTTCGCCGAACGGGCGCAGGCGGTGGAAGCCTTGCGTAACGGCACCATCGATATTCTTACCAGTGCCAACGGTTATGAGCGCGACGTCTCGGGGCTGCACTTTACCGAAGACTACATGCCGGACCGTTCGGTGGTGGTTGTGCGCCGGGATGACACTACCCAGAACGAAGACCTCAACGACAAGAAGCTGGTGTTGCTGGACGGCTACGCCAACGTCAAGAACGTCCATCAGGCATATCCCGGCAGCCACATCATGCTGGCGCCGAATCTCTACAGCGGCCTGGAAGCGCTGAAACAAGGCGATGCCGATGCGTTTATCGGCAACGAAGTGATTGTGCGCGCCTACAAGTCTTTGCGGCCTTACCTGGGCTTGCAGATCAAGGTGGAAAGCCGCCTGGCGCCCATTGGTTTTGCCTTTGCCACACGGGAGGCCGACCCGCTGCTGGGGACGATGATGGACCAGGCGCTGGCGAGTATCGATGACTCCGTGCGCCGGGAAATCCTCGCGCGCTGGACCACCGGGCTGGGCGTCGGCATTGCCGCCGAGCGCATCGCCTTGTCGGCCCGGGAGCGGGCCTGGGTGCTCCAGCATCCCCATGTGGTGGTGGCGTCACAGCAGCTGTCACCTTACGTATTCAAGGACAAGGACGGCCAATGGGTGGGGCTGAATGTGGACTTGCTCAACCGCGTTTCACGCATGACCGGCCTGCAGTTCGTCATGGAGGACGTGTCTTCCACGGCGCAAACCCTGGCGTTGCTGGAAACGGGCAGGGCGGACATGAACACCACCCTGGCCGAGAATCAGGAGCGCAAGGCATTCCTCAATTTCAGCCATGGTTTTGGGGGTTCCGGCTGGGTGTTTATCCAACGCGTGGATGCACCGCCAGTGGCCAGTTTGAGCGAGCTGTCAGGCAAGGTCCTGGCGCTGCCGGCACGCCATGTCCTGGAGGGATACATTCGTCGCGAGCACCCCGAGATCAAGCTGCAATCGGTGGATAACTACGCACAGGCCCGTCAGCTGGTAACGCAGGGCCGCGCGGCGGCGACTATCCAGAGTGAAGTGGAAGTGCAGAGTTACCCGGCCGATGAATTGCGCATCGGTCGCAGTGTCGAGGGCAAGTGGTCGGCCAACAGCCTCTCGGTGCGCAAGGATCAACCCGAGCTGCTGAGCATTTTGAACAAAGCGTTGGAGGCCCTGCCGGTCGCGGAGTTGAGTGCCCTGCGTTTGCGTTGGCTGGGTACCGTGCCAGTCCCGGTGCCCGCCTGGCAACGTGTGCCACCGTGGGCGTATTGGACGGTCGCGATGGCGCTGTTGTTTGTGCTGGTGTCCCTGGCCTGGAACAGCCGGCTCAAGCGCCAGATTCGCCAACGCTTGCAGGCCGAGCAGCGGCTCAACGACCAGTTGGCATTCAAGCGCGCGTTACTGGATGGCATGCCCAACCCGGTATTTGTGCGTGATCTGGAAGGACGCCTGGTGACCTGCAACACCAGTTACGAACAGCAGTTGGCCACCAAGCGTGAGCATATTAAGGGCCTGACGCTGATGGAAAGCGGCCTGATGCCTGACGCAACGGCCGCGCGCCTGCACGCCGGCCATATGGAACAGTTGGCAACCCAACAGTCGCTGTTCGTCGACCGGCAACTGGAGTTCAAGGGCGGGGCCTTTCATGTCTATCAGTGGACGGTGCCGTTCTTTGACGCCAAGGGCCAATTGCAAGGGTTGCTCGGTGGCTGGATTGACATCAACGAGCGCAAGGTCCTGGAAAACCAACTGATGGACGCACGCCAGGCCGCTGACGAAGCGAACTACGCGAAAAGCGCCTTTCTCTCGACCCTGAGCCACGAGATTCGTACACCAATGACGGCGATCATCGGTCTGCTTGAGCTGGAGCAGGAGCGTGCCCTGGCCGAAGGCAAGCCGGTATCCGAAGCGTTGCGGGTGGCCCATCGCTCGGCACTCGAGTTAATTGCCCTGATGGGGGACAGCCTGGACCTGGCGAAGATTGAAGCCGGTCATCTGCAACTGGCACCGCAGACCACTGACTTGAAAGCTTTCTTTGAGGGCATACAACGGCTGTTTGAGGCCATGGCGCAGAAAAAGGGCCTGCACTTGACCCTCGCTTTTGATCCGGCGGCGCAAGGGCACTACTGGTTCGACCCGCTGCGCCTGCGCCAGGTTATCCATAACCTGCTGGGCAATGCGCTCAAATTCACCCGGCGCGGCGAGGTTCGGGTCAGTGTCGCGCGCAAGCTTGACCAGGCGGGTGCCGAATACGTGCACATCTGCGTGGAGGACAGCGGCCCGGGTATTGGCATCGAGCAGCAGGCGCGGGTGTTCAAGCCGTTTATTCAGGTCAGCGCGCTGACGGCTGCCGAGCACGGTGGTACGGGGCTGGGCTTGAGCATCTGCCAGCAACTGGTGGAGTTGATGGGCGGCAGTATCACCTTGAGCAGTGTTGTGGGGCAGGGCACGGTGGTGTGCATCGAGCTGTACCTGGACCGGGTCAGCAGCGACGACGTGCCTGCGGCACCTGCCGTGTCGTTGCCCGTCGCCGGTCGCAGCCTGTCGGTGCTGGTGGTGGATGACCTACCGGCCAATCGTCTGGTACTGGTTCAGCAGTTACAGTTCCTTGGCCATCAGGTGGTGGCCGTCGACTCGGCCGAGGCTGCCTTGCAGCATTGGCGCAACGAGGTGTTTGATCTGTTGGTCACCGACTGCAACATGCCGGGCATGTCTGGCTACGCCTTGAGCGAGGCCATCCGCCGGCTTGAAGCCCAGGAGCAACGGCCACGCCTGGCGCTGGTGGGTTGCACGGCGAATGCCCAGGATGACGAACAACAGCGCTGCCGGGAGGCTGGAATGGATGAATTGCTGGTCAAGCCCGTGACCCTTGAACACTGGACGCGCGTGCTTGCCCGGGTGGCGCCTTCGCGTTCTTTCAGTATCGAGACTCTGCGCACCATGACCCAGGCCGACGGACCGGTTTTGCAGCAGATGTTGCAGGAGCTGGCGAGGAGTCTTGAGCAGGAACAAAGCGTGATGACCGCCGGCATGGCGGACCACGATCAGGCCCGGCTGGTCGCCTCGTTGCACCGCCTGAAGGGCATATGCTGCCTGGTGGATGCGTTGCCGCTGGCCAAGGCCTGCGTGGCGCTGGAAGGTTGTATTCGGGAGCAGCGCAACGCTGAGATTGAAAGGCATTGGTTAGCGCTGCGCGAAGCATTGATCGAGTTTCGGTGCGAGCTTGATGCCTGTCTGGATCGGTCCGAATAAGACATGTCCTATGGGGAAGGTGCGGGGTTTTGACTAGTCTGTGCACCCTCGCTTCTCCCCGGTAAAGTTTTCATGCGTTCCCTTAAAGTCCTGATCCTCGAAGACAACCCGTTCCAACTGATGGCCCTGCATCAGATGCTCAATGCCAACGGCGTATTCAATGTGCGCACTGCCGAAACGGTTGACGCCGCTCGGCAGTCACTGGAGAGCAAGGGCGCGGTGGACATTGCGATTTGCGATCTTTACCTGGAGCAGGGCGATGGCCTGGAGCTGATCCGCGAACTGGCTGAACGTCGCCAGGCTCAGGTGTTGATCTTGTTGAGCAACGCCGAGCCTGAGGTGTTGGAGGGCGTGGCGAACATGGCGCGGCAGTTGGGGCTCAACGTGCTCGGCTGCTTGCCCAAGCCCGCGTCGGCAAAGCTGATCGGGCAAGTCCTGGCGGCGTGCCAGGAACGCCTGCGGCCCGGGCCGGCGGCGATGTCCTGGGAGCGGGTGCGCCAGTTGCTGGGTTTGAGCGAAATCGAGCTATTGCCACCTTCAGCGGATCTGAGCCAGGCCGTTATCGCACGCTGTGGCACGGTCTGGTATCAGCCCATCGTCAGCCAGGCCGGTGCGTTGCAAGGTGTTGAGGCGCTGGCGCGTTGGCAGCGTCCTGAAGGTGAACTGCTGTTGCCTGACGAGTTTCTACCGGTGCTGGAGTTTGCCGGAATGGAAGAGGCGTTTACCTGGCACGTATTGGAGCAAGCGCTGGGCCTGGCGGCACACGTCATGCGCGAGACCGGCCAGGTGCTGCCGGTGGCGGTGAATATCCCGGGGCGAATGCTGGAGCGCGCGCATTTCCCCCAGGTGCTGCAAGGTTTGCTGCAACTCCACGGAATACCTGCTCATAGCCTGACCCTGGAACTGGTGGAAACCTCGCGCTTGAACACCGACAGCGCCCACGTCACCGGCTTGCTGCGTTTGCGGATGATGGGGTGCAAGCTGTCCATTGGTGATTTCGGCGTGGGCGGCACCAGCCTGCAACGCTTGCTGGAATTGCCCTTCAGCGAATTGAAGATCCCGCCGGCGTTTGCCAGCGGCATGGCCAAGGACGATCGCAAGGCGGCAGTGGTTGCCGGTGCCATGAGTATGGCCGGGCGCCTGGGCGTCGGAGTGGTGGTGACCGGGGTTGAAAGTGCCGCCGATTATCACGCGGTGAGTGAGCTGGGGGCTGCGTGGTTGCAGGGCTGCTTTATCGCCCGGCCCATGGATGTCGAGGCACTGAAACAGTGGATCGCGTCTCAGGCTAGGCCAGTCCGTGTTCCTGCACATAGATAAACAGCGCGGCGTCGTTGCTCAGGCCCAGCTTGCGCATGGCGCTGACTTTTTGCGCGCTGACGGTTTGCTTGCTGCGATGAAGATTCGCGGCGATCTCGCCTACCGTCAAGCCGCCGGCCAACAGGCGGATGACTTCCAGTTCACGGGGTGACAGTTGATCCTGGGAGTGCACGCGCTCGACGCCTGCCAGGTTCAGTGACTGACTGATGGTCTGGGCCACATAACGTCGCTGCTGACGCACCTGGCGGATCGCTTCAGGCAATTCGTCCGCGAGACTGGCCTTGCTCAGCAGGCCCATGACGCCCAGTTCCAGGATGGCGTGGAACAGGCCAGCGTTGTTCAGCATGGTCACCACCACGATGGGCAGGCCCGGGTGATGCCGGCGCAGTTGTTCGATCAGGCGCAAGCCGTCGGCCTGGGGCTCGGCGGGCATCATGAAGTCGGTGACCAGTACGTCACAGGAGCAGTGTTGCAGTAGCTCGGCAAGGGCTTGGGGGGAATTGGCCTCACCGACGATGGTCAGCCGCTCGTCACGTTCCAGCACCGCCCGCAAACCGATGAGGAAAATCGGATGGTCGTCGGCGAGGACGATGCGCAATGGCTTTTCAGACGCTTCTTTCAATACAGGCTCCCCAGGGTAATTTGGGGATTCTAGCCTGTTAACGCAGGAGAGGTTCTGAAGGTGCGGTTTACAAAGACGTAAAAAAAAACGCCGCGTTCCCGTCCTTGGGTGAGCGGCGTTTTTCGTTTCTGGCAGACCCGGCCGGAGCGATCGTTTATGCGAGTAGTTTTTGCGCGACTGCCATTACTGTTCCGACAGCCGTGAAGAAGCCGATGGCGATACCTACGGGATACCAGAAATTCTCTCGGGTTATCTTGTGGGATTCTGCGTTGAGCTTGCGTTGCTCGGCATAAATTCTTGATATGTCGGCGTGAATCTTCTCTAGTACAGCCTGCTCTTTTTCGTGTTCCAGCATGGTCTTTATCCTTCGCAACGGGGGCCTTTTGGTATGCGCAGTTTATCGGTGTGGCAGCATGATCAGCACTCACCGAGTAATGGATTCACTCTCGGCATCAGCGCCAAAACGGCGACCCATTAAGTAAGCAGTTATGTGCTGCCGTTTTTTGGTTGTCATGTTGCAAGCGCATGCTGGACACGTCATCCCCCGGCAACCCTTGCAAGACGAAAAAGCGAACTTTCCTACGACACAAATAGTCACTTAGGATAGATGCAGCTCCCGTTTACACGATTGTTCCCGAACTATTGAGTGGTGATCGAGATGGAAAGTATCAGCCTATTGCTCGGTGAAGCACTGAGCCCTTATCAGGTCACGCTGACCACCTCGGGTGTGCAGGGCGAATGCCTGGTAACCGTAAAGAATCCGGCCGGTGCCATCGTGGTCGAACGTGAAGTCGACCAGGCGCAATTGACCGACAAGCGTGCATTGGTCGACGTGGTGGATTGTTTGCACCGCGACTTGATGATTGCCGAAGGACGCCTGGAGCCCTCGGTCATGGCGGCTCTGCGCAACGCGGCCCTGACTCGGCCGAGCGCCTGTGCATGAAGATTTATTTTTGTTTGGAACCTTCCTACGGTAACGCGAGTCAGACTTTGTAACAGCGAGACCAAGCATTGTGCTCCGGTGCTTGTGGCTCGTTGTTACTGGTCTTTTTAGGCCCTTATTAACCCCGAGCTGTCTCCCCACTGCTCGGGGTTTCTTTTTGCCCGCGATTTGTCAGGGCCTCGGGGCATCCTGGAAAAACGTCGGGTTGTCTTTCAGGTATTGCTCACGCATGACCGGGTCGAGCCATGAAGCGTAGGACTGTCGCAGTTGCTCCTGCGGGATTTCGCGCAGCACCTGATTGATCCGCTCGATGGCTACGCGCCCTGCTGCAGTATCCGTGCAGCCGACATGGGTCAGTTGAGAGGGCGGGGTGCCCTTGATGGGATAAAAGATCAGGTCCTGGGGATCAATGCCCTGTTGCAGCGCCTGATAGCGAACTTCTGTCCAGTAACCCAGCACCGCCTCCAGGCGCCCTCTGCGTTGCATCTGTAGCAGGCTGCCGAGGGCGTCATTGCCGTAGTGCGGTGCCAACTTATGCGTACTGGCCTGCTTCAGTGCTTCATCGATAATGGCGCCATAGCTGCGCTCAGCGATGATGCCGAGGCGCGCCTCCTGCGCATTCAAAAACGCCTCCAGGTCAAACATTCCATCCACCACAAACGGCGCCAGCGCTGCCCGCTGATTTTGGCGGATCGTCACCCCGTTGCTCAACGTCGCAAAGGCCTGGACGGAAAAAACAACGGTTTTTGCGCGTTCTGCCGTCCACAGCAGAGACGGGTCGCATGTGAGAGTGGCGGGGTCGCGGAGCATCTGCATGGCGCGTGCACGGTTTACGTGGAGGATTTGGTGTCGATATTCCGGCATGTGCTCGGCAAGTATCGGCAGCAGTTGGTCGAGGGCGCCCTGGCCTTTTTGCGGGCCTTCGAAAATCGTCACTGGCGGCAGGTCACGCAGCAGCCAGATCAAGGTGTCCTGTGCCTGGCTCGACAGCGGCCACGCCCCGAGCAGTGAACCCAGCAGGCACAGGCGAATGATGAAGCGCCGGGCCATCAGATCGCGCCATCCTCACGCAGGCGCGTAATGGCAGCCGCGTCGTAGCCCAATTCATTGAGCACCACGGCGTTGTGCTCACCCAACTGTGGTCCGACCCACTCACAACTACCCGGTGTGTCCGACAGTTTGGGCACGATGCCGGGCATCTTGAAGTCCTTGCCGCCTGGGAGCTGGGCCTTGAGGAACATTTCGCGGGCGAGAAACTGTGGGTCTCCCAACATGTCTTCAGCGCTGTAGATACGGCTGGCGGGCACTTCGGCCTTGTTCAGCTGTTCCACCACTTGCTCCAGCGGCAGTGAATTGACCCAGCGATCAATCACGCCATACAACTCATCGCGCCGACTGTCGCGGCCATCGTTGCTGGCCAGGGCCGGATCGTTGGCCAGGTCGTCCCGACCAATGGCCAACATGAACCGCTTGAAGATCGCATCGCCATTGGCGCCGATCTGCACATGCTTGCCATCCTGGGTGGTGTGGATCGAGGAGGGCGTGATGCCCGGCATGATGTTGCCGGTGCGTTCGCGGATAAAGCCAAATACGTCGAACTCTGGGATCATGCTTTCCATCATCGCGAAGATCGCTTCATACAGCGCCACATCCACGACCTGGCCGAGCCCGCCATTCACTTCGCGATGACGCAGGGCCATCAGTGCCCCGATCACCGCCCACAACGCCGCAATTGAGTCGCCGATGGAAATCCCGGTGCGCACCGGCGGGCGGTCCTCGAAACCGGTGATGTAGCGCAGGCCGCCCATCGACTCGCCCACCGCGCCAAACCCTGGCTGGTCCTTCATCGGCCCGGTCTGGCCGAAGCCCGAGAGGCGCACCATCACCAGTTTCGGGTTCAGGGCGTGCAGGGTTTCCCAGCTCAGGCCGAGCTTTTCCAGCACGCCAGGGCGAAAGTTCTCGATCAAAATGTCGGCGTCCGCCAACAGCTGCTTGAGGATCGCCAATCCGTCCGGGTGTTTCAGGTTCAGGGTTAGGGATTTCTTGTTGCGGGCCTGCACAAACCACCACAGCGAGGTGCCTTCATACAGCTTGCGCCACTTGCGCAGCGGGTCGCCGCCATCCGGGGATTCGACCTTGATCACCTCGGCGCCGAACTCGGCACAGATGCGGGACGCAAACGGGCCGGCGATCAAGGTGCCAAGTTCGATGACTTTCAGGCCGGCAAGTGGTTTGGCGGTAAACGACATGAGGAACCTTTCGGGCAGGGCAGGGATGTGAGCCTTTTAACATAGGCGAGTCGCGCAGTGATAAGGATGATGCAGCGCAGGATTCGTTGAATCAGCTCGCCATCGGTTAGACTTGCCGCCTTTCCCTGTCTCTAGAAGTCCGTTCATGGCCCAGCCGTCCACGACCTACAAGTTTGAACTCAACCTCACCGACCTTGATCGTTCGGTGTACGAGAGCGTCAAGCAGACCATCGCCCGCCACCCTTCGGAAACCGAAGAGCGCATGACCGTGCGTTTGCTGGCCTACGCACTTTTCTACAACGAACAGTTGTCTTTTGGTCGTGGCCTGTCAGATGTAGACGAACCAGCGCTGTGGGAAAAAAGCCTGGATGATCGCGTCCTGCACTGGATCGAAGTCGGCCAGCCGGATGCGGACCGCCTGACCTGGTGTTCCCGCCGTACCGAACGCACCACCTTGCTGGCCTATGGCAGCTTGCGCGTCTGGGAAGGCAAAGTGGTGCCGGTGGCGAAAAACCTGAAAAACGTGAGCATCGCCGCCGTACCCCAGGAAATCCTGGAAGTGCTGGCCAAGGACATGCCCCGGGTGATCAAGTGGGACGTGATGATCAGCGAAGGCACGATCTTCGTGACCGATGATCGTGGCCAGCACGAAGTCCAGCTGGAATGGCTGGCTGGCGAGCGCGGCTGAAACGTCGACAGGTCGAATGTGGGAGCTGTCGAGCTGTCGAGCTGTCGAGCTGTAGCGCGGCTGCGATGCAGACGCTGCGGTCTGACAGGTACACCGAGGTGATCCTATCGCAGCCTCGCTGGGGCTCGACAGCTCCTACAAGGGATCACCGCTAATTTTCAACATTAAAAGAGAAGCTTCCGTCACCCCATGCGTATCGATCCTCGCCCGTTGCCTGCCGTCCTGCCATTCCTCGGTGAATTGCCACCGCTGTTGACCCGTCTCTACGCCGCACGCGGGGTGCAATCGGAAGCCGAGCTGGATAAAAGCCTGGCGCGGCTGATTCCCTATCAGGAGCTCAAGGGCATCGATGCCGCAGTGGACCTGCTGGTGACGGCCCTGGAACAGCGCCAGCGGATCCTGATCGTGGGTGACTTCGACGCTGATGGCGCCACCGCCAGCACCGTGGGCACCCTGGGCCTGCGCTTGTTGGGTGCCGCCCATGTCGACTACCTGGTACCCAACCGTTTTGAGTACGGCTACGGCCTGACCCCGGAAATCGTCGCCGTGGCCTT
Organism: Pseudomonas sp. AN3A02; assembly: GCF_011765255.1. Classification (NCBI taxonomy): domain Bacteria; kingdom Pseudomonadati; phylum Pseudomonadota; class Gammaproteobacteria; order Pseudomonadales; family Pseudomonadaceae; genus Pseudomonas; species Pseudomonas sp. AN3A02. The sequence goes on along the minus strand of NZ_JAARNI010000005.1, from coordinate 68,822 downwards.
GCAGCGCGAGCCACAGCTGCTGATCACCGTGGACAACGGCATCTCCAGCGTCGAAGGCGTGGCGGCGGCGAAAGCGGCGGGGCTCAAGGTGTTGGTCACCGACCACCACTTGCCGGGCGACGAACTGCCGGCGGCGGATGCGATCGTCAATCCGAACCAGCCGGGCTGTGAATTCCCCAGCAAGGCCCTGGCCGGTGTGGGCGTGATCTTCTACGTGCTGATGGCCCTGCGCGCGCGTTTGCGCAGCCTTGGCTGGTACGAGAACAAGCCGCAGCCGAACATCGGCGAACTGCTGGACCTGGTAGCCCTGGGTAGCGTGGCCGATGTGGTCCCGCTGGACGCCAACAATCGCATCCTGGTCTATCAAGGCCTGGAACGCATTCGTGCCGGTCGTGCCCGCCCGGGGATCAAGGCGATCCTCGAAGTGGCCAAGCGCGATCACGCGCGTATCACGTCCACCGACCTCGGGTTTATCCTTGGTCCGCGGCTGAACGCCGCCGGTCGCCTGGATGACATGAGCCTGGGCATCGAATGCCTGCTGACCACGGATTTCGCCGCTGCCCGGGAAATGGCCGCGCAACTGGACGGCATGAACCAGGACCGTAAATCCATCGAACAAGGCATGCAGCGCGAGGCCCTGGCCCAGCTCAAGGACTTGCCGGTGGAGTCGATGCCGTATGGCTTGTGCCTGTTCGACCCGGAATGGCACCAGGGCGTGATCGGCATCCTCGCCTCGCGGATGAAAGAGCGTTACTTCCGCCCGACCATCGCCTTTGCCGATGCCGGTGACGGTCTGCTCAAGGGCTCCGGGCGTTCCGTACCGGGCTTTCATATCCGTGACGCGCTGGCCGTGGTGGCCAGCCAGCATCCGACGCTAATCGCCAAGTACGGCGGTCACGCCATGGCGGCAGGTCTTACCTTGCCCGAGGCCAACTTCCCACTGTTCGCCGAGGCCTTTGACGCCGAAGTGCGCCGGCAACTGCGTGAAGAAGACCTGACTGGCCGGCTGTTGTCCGACGGCACCCTGGCGGTTGAAGAGTTTCACCTGGAACTGGCCCGCGCCCTGCGCAATGCCGGGCCGTGGGGCCAGCATTTCCCCGAGCCGTTGTTTCACGGGGTGTTCCAGTTGGTGGAGCAGCGCGTCGTCGGCGAGCGCCATCTGAAAGTGGTGCTCAAGAGCGAATGCGGTTCGGTGAAGCTCGATGGCATTGCCTTCGGCATCGACCGCGAGATCTGGCCCAACCCGACCATTCGCTGGGTGGAACTGGCCTACAAGCTCGACGTGAACGAGTTCCGTGGCCAGGAAACCGTGCAACTGATGATTGCCCATATCGAGCCACGCTGAACCCTGTGCAATCCTCTGTTGTCGACTAGTCTCTAAGCACTGTGTGATCGGTCTTGTGACCTTGTCTTATTTCAGCCCGCCGGGGACGGGTTTTTCGTCGACCTTTCAAACAGAACCCTGGAGCCTGCCCACTGCATAAAAGAGGTGCCCCATGAGTCTGCTGCTTGAACCCTATACCCTGCGCCAACTGACCCTGCTCAACCGCATCGCCGTGTCACCGATGTGCCAGTATTCCAGCGTCGATGGCCTGGCCAATGACTGGCACCTGGTGCACCTCGGCAGCCGTGCCGTTGGTGGCGCCGGGTTGATCTTTACCGAAGCCACCGCCGTTACCGCCGATGGTCGCATCACCGCCCAGGACCTGGGCCTGTGGAACGACGAACAGATCGAACCCTTGCAACGCATCACGCGCTTCATCAACGCCCAGGGCGCGGTGGCGGGCATTCAACTGGCCCACGCCGGGCGCAAGGCCAGCACGCACCGGCCATGGATCGGCAAGCACGGCAGCGTCAAGCCGGAAGACGGCGGTTGGGTGCCGGTGGGGCCATCGCCGATTGCCTTCGATCCGCAGCACACCTCACCCAAGCAACTGGACGAAGGGCAGATCCAGCAAGTGATCGCTGATTTTGTGGCTGCCGCCAAACGTGCGTTGACCGCCGGTTTCAAAGTGGCGGAAATCCACGCAGCCCATGGCTACCTGCTGCATCAGTTTCTTTCGCCCCTGAGCAACCAGCGTCAGGACCAGTACGGCGGCTCGTTCGAAAACCGCATCCGCCTGGTGCTGCAAGTGACCACGGCGGTGCGTGAAGCCTGGCCGCAAGAGCTGCCGCTGTTTGTGCGAGTGTCGGCCACCGATTGGGTCGAGGACGGCTGGAACCCGGATGAAACCGTCGAACTGGCGCGCCGCCTGAAAGACCTGGGCGTCGACCTGATCGACGTCTCCTCCGGTGGTACTGCGGCCAATGCGGAAATTCCCACAGGCCCCGGTTACCAGACCCGCTTCGCCGAGCGTGTGCGCAAAGAGTCGGGAATTGCCACCGGCACCGTGGGCATGATTACCGAGCCCGCCCAGGCCGAGCACATCCTGCGCACCTGCCAGGCCGATGTCATCTTCCTCGCCCGCGAGCTGTTGCGTGACCCTTACTGGCCGTTGCATGCCGACGATGACCTGGGTGGCCGCAAGGCGATCTGGCCAGCGCAGTATCAGCGGGCCACACATCGCGACCAGCCGATTCATGAGTCGGATTTGCGGGATTGATCTGCATAGCAATAATGGTAAACATGAAAGCCCGCCCTTGAACCGGCGGGTTTTTTATTAGCTTCAACACCGGAGGAACCCATGTTGCACCTGATCTGCGGCAAAATAGCATCCGGCAAATCGACCCTGACCCAGCAGTTGTCCCAGTCTCCCCAGACGGTATTGATCAGCGAGGATGAGTGGCTGTCACGCCTCTATCCCGGACAGATCCAGGCCCTGGGCGACTACGTGCGCTGCACCGGCCACCTGCGCGATGCGTTGACGGCCCATATCATCTCGCTGCTCAAGGCTGGCGTTTCGGTGGTGCTGGATTTTCCCGCCAACACCCTGGCCAGCCGTCGATGGATGCGGTCTTTGTTCGAAGGCGCGGGCGCCGACCATCAATTGCATTACCTGGATGTGCCGGACGAGGTCTGCAAGGCGCGCTTGCGTGCGCGCAACGCTGCGGGCACCCACGCGTTCGAAACCAGTGATGCCCAGTTCGATTTGATCACCGGCTATTTCGAAGCGCCCCGCCTAGAAGAGGACTTCAACATTATTCGCTATGAGCCGTCGGGGAGTGACGTGGGATAACGCTGTAGGCCATTGCCCTATAAGCACTTTTTTAAGTGATTACTCTAAAAAAGTCCCACGCCCGGCAAGATAGTTTCTACGCTTACAGTGAGTCTGATTTCTGGCCCAGGAAGTCAGTCTGTTGGTCCCCGCAGGCATTGCGGGTTGCGGGACAAGGTTATGGGCAACCAGGAGCAGTTGATTGATACGAGGAGACAGTCCATGGCCAAGTCTTACAGTGTTGCAGGTTTTTTGTCGTCTTTTCTGGCCCGCAGGATGTCGCTGCGTGGCCGACGCTTGAGTTCGGACGAGGCTGAATTGCTGGAACAGTACCGCGCCCTGACCGAGAGTGATCAGGTGGCGATGCGGTACTTGATTGGGGCGATGAAGAGTATTTCGCGGTTCTGAAAGCGCCGAAGGGATGTTCCCACGCAAGCGTGGGAACGTTCGGTATCAGATGTACTTGCGCTTGTCTGGCGCAGGCGGGAAGTACTGGTACAGCCAGGTTTCGCTCAAGGTGCGGTCCTGGGTGCGAATGAACAGCCGCAGTTCAACCGGCTCGACACTGTCGCTGGTCGGGTACCAATCAAACAGGATTCGATAACCCTTGATGGCATCCAGCACCAATACGCTGAAGTCTTTGACCTCGCCATGGGAGCACGTCACCACCGGCTCGATCCCGGTGCCTTCCGGCAACCGATCCAGCCCGCCGCCGTTAAAATCCACAGCGAAACGCCGTGCCCATACTTCAGGGTAATGCTCGCCCGGTGCCCAACCTTCGGTAAAGCCGCCCATGCCCGAACGGGTGGCATTGACCTGCGCCAGTGGCGTGCTGACCGGCGGCAGGGCGCTCCAGTAGAGCTTGTAGCCGTAGTTCAGGGATTCACCGGCTGCCACGGGTTTCTTCGGGGTCCAGAAGGCCACGATGTTGTCCAGGGTTTCGCCGGTTGTAGGAATTTCCAGCAGGTCGATAGAGCCTTCGCCCCACGAGGTTGTAGGTTCTACCCACAGGCTTGGGCGCTTGCTGTACCAGTCCACGGTGTCCTGATAGCTGGCGAACTCATGGTCGGTCTGCACCAGGCCGAAGCCTTTCGGGTCTTTGTCGGCAAATGCGTTGAATTGCAGGGTGGCCGGGTTGTTCAGCGGGCGGCAGATCCACTCGCCGTTGCCGCGCCACATGGCCAGGCGATCCGAGTCGTGGATTTGCGGGTGGATGGTGTCGCACATCCGCCGCTCAACCGTGCCGCAGCTGAACATGCTGGTCATCGGCGCGATGCCCAGTTGTTCGATGGCGGTGCGCGCATTGATGTGGGCGTCGATGCCCATCACCACCTGGTTGGCCTGGCAGTCGATATCGAAGCGGTAGGCACCGGTGGCGCTCGGCGAATCCAGCAGGGCGTAGACCACGAAGCGGGTGCTATCCTTGTCCGGGGTTTCGAACCAGAACTTGGTGAAGTCCGGGAATTCCTCGCGCTTCTTCGCGTAGGTATCGATCGCCAGGCCACGTGCGGAAAGGCCGTACTGGCCGGTGGAATCCACCGCGCGGAAGTAGCTGGCGCCGAGGAAGGACAGCACGTCATGGCGGTCCAGTTCCGGGGCCTTGAACAGCTTGAAGCCGGAGAAACCCAGGTCGCCGGTCAGTTGCTTGGTGTCTACCGTGGTTTTTTCATAGTTGAACAGCGAAGGGCGGAAGTGCACCTCGCGGGCCTGGCGGGTTTTCGGGTCGACGCTGTACATGCGCACCGGCGTCTTGAAGCCCATGCCGACGTGGAAGAACTGCACGTCCAGTTGGCCGTTCAATTCTTTCCACAGCGAATGCTTGCCGTCGTAGCCGATGGCATTGAAATTCTGCGGGGTCATGGTCGCCAGGGTCGGCGGCAATACCTGCTTGGTGTCCTGGTAGCGATTGCCGGCCAGTTGCTTGGCCTGGATCTTCAGCGCCTCGAAATCGAAGGCCTGGGCCTCGCCATCAGCGGCGCGATTGCCCGCCCAGGCTTGGGCGGCCAGCAGGCCACTGGCCGATAGACCGGTGTAAGCCGCAATGGCCATGGACGCTTTGAGCAAATTCCTGCGGTGCATAAATACAACCTGTCGTGAACAATCCCGCGCCGTTCCTGGCACGTGCTGGATCAAGGAAAACGGTTCGGACATGCCTTCGGCCAAACGCAACGGACATTAAACAGATGCCAAATAGCTTAAGCGGTTCGGTGCGGAAGGAAAAATGATTGATGGCGGGTTGATGGCAGTGCATGTGAAACAAGACGTTTCTGCGGGAGCCGTGTGGCGAGGGAGCTTGCTCCCGTTGGGTCGCGAAGCGACCCCGGCTCAGGCGATCGAAATCTTTCAGGAATATCTCGATCGCCTGGTTTGGGGCTGCTGCGCAGCCCAGCGGGAGCAAGCTCCCTCGCCACAATAACCTCTTTCTTCAGGAAAGCCGGGATTAGCCCACTTCTCCAACCGCCCGATACGCCTCATCAATCGCCGCATGGGCATACGCACTCCACGCTGCGTCCGAGTTGGCGATGCTCACATGCCCCAGCGGCTTACGCGCCAGGTCCTTCAGTTTTTCGCTTTCATCGGCATCGTCAAACAAGCTGTTGGAGAAGGTCGCATAGCCGTGTGACCAACGGTTGACAGTGATCGCCAGAATGTCGGTTTGGTGGTTGAAACCGCCCGGGCCGAGCATGCGTTGCAGTTGATCCCGCAGTTGCGTTTCCAGTTGTTCAAATGTCTGGCCATACAACTTGCCCCGGCCGGCGCGGGCCTGGTCGCGGCCGTTCATGCCGCTGTTGGGGCTGGTGGGCACGTAGACCATGTGCAAACCAATCGGCTGTGTCGGGTCGCGTGGGTGCTCGTAGCCGCCCATGCTTACCGGGTAGTCGAGCTTGATCCGGCTGTAAGGCTGGGTAGCCGCATAAATCTCATGCACCCCCAGCTTCTGGAATGACGTCCAGTTGCGCACCACCACTTTGGTGTAGACCAGCGGGTACTTCACGTTCTGGCTCAGGGCCTGGGCTTGTTCCGCTGGCAGGTCCCGCAGCAGGTACGGGATCATCATGTTGTAGCACGCCAGGATGCAGCGTTTGCCGCGTACCTGTGCGAGTTGGCCGCCACGGCTGTAGCCGATATGCACGCCGTCGCCGACGTTACGCACACTGACTGCCGTGCTGTTGAGGCGCACCCGTACCGGCGTCTTGGGCTGATCGAGCTTGGCGTAGTCAAACGGCGCCAGCACGATGTCATCCATGGTGTGCCCGGGCGCCACGGCCGGAATCAGGCTACGCACCAGCAACCGAGCGAGGGACGCGTTGCCGTCGGGGAAGTGGTAGATGTAGGGCTCTTCCATTTCTGCGGCGGCTTCTTCGCTGATGGGCGCGAGGTTCATGCCGCCAAAGCCCGGGAAACCCACGCTGTAGGCATCGGCCGAAGCCACGGCATCAATGCTCAGAGCCATGAAGTCGTTGGTGCGACTCTGGAAGTACTTCACCGCGCCTTCCGACAAGCCTACGTCCTTGAGCAGGAAGTCGCGGTAGCTGGTGGCCGCCAGATAGTCGGCCTTTTCTTCGGCGGATTTGCCCGGCAGGTAATCCTTGGGCGCGACGTGCAGGGCGATCAGCGCCTGACGGTCGGCCTCCGGCAATGGGAAATCATTGATGAAGTCGCTGATGGAGCGCGCATGCAATTGGTCCGGGGCGATATCGTCGGCCACCATCGGCGTCGGGTCCCCGGTGACCAGTTTGTCTTCGCCGAAGTTTTCCTTGTCGAAGAACACCCCGCGGGATAACCCCAGGCCCGGGTAGAACTGGCGGTCGAAGGCGGTCTCGAAACGCTTGATGTTCACCCCGAGTTTCTTCAACAGCCCGTTTACTTCCTTGCTGTAGAGATGGTTTGGCGACTGGAACGCTTCGCTACCGCCGTAACCGATGATCAGCCGGCCACCGGCCTGGAATTCATTGCGCTTGGCATGCCCGCCGAAGTCGTCGTGGTTCTCCAGGATCAGGATCTTCGCCTTTGGATGCTTCTCACGGTAGAACCACGCCGCCGACAAACCGCTCAAGCCACCGCCGACCACCACCAGGTCGTAGTCTTCGGTGATCGGCAATTTATCGGTGTCGAACACCTTCTTTTCCCAGCCCATCTGGTGGGCGATTTCGAACGAACCCACATGGCTGCCACGCAAGCCGGTGAGGCCAGGTGGGTAGTAGCGGCCATCGGGAGCGGCCTGGAGGATTTGCAGCGGGGTCATACCGGCGGCAATCGTGATGGCGACGCCGTTGAGGAAGTCGCGGCGGGTGATGTCCATGGGAACCTACGAATTATTTATTGTTATTAGGAGACCCCCTGTGGGAGCGGGCCGTTGTGGCGAGGGTGCTTGCTCCCGCTGGGCTGCGTAGCGGCCCCAAAAATCCTGGGAGCGCTTCGCACTCCAGCGGGAGCAAGCTCCCTCGCCACAGTGAGCCCGCTCCACAGGGGTAAAGGGTGTCAGTGCTTGAACATCACATGGCGAACGGTGGTGTAGTCCTCCAGGCCGTACATGGACATGTCCTTGCCATAGCCGGACAGTTTCTGACCGCCATGAGGCATTTCGCTGACCAGCATGAAGTGGGTGTTCACCCAGGTGCAGCCGTACTGCAAGCGCGCAGCCAGGCGGTGGGCGCGGCCGACGTCGGCGGTCCAGACCGACGACGCCAGGCCGTAGTCCGAGTCATTGGCCCAGCCCAATACCTGGGCCTCGTCGTTGAATTTGGTCACCGACACCACCGGCCCGAACACTTCGCGGCGCACGATCTCATCGTCCTGCTGCGCGTCGGCCAGCACGGTGGGCTCAAAGAAGAACCCGTTGCCTTCCACCGCCTTGCCGCCGGTCACCAGGCGGATATGGGATTGCGCCACGGCACGCTCCACAAACCCGGCCACACGGTCGCGATGCTGCGCGGTGATCAGCGGGCCCAGTTCGGTCTCCGGATCATCCTGCAAACCGTATTTGATGCTGGCGACTGCCGCGCCGAGCTTCTCGACAAACGCATCGTAGATATCGGCCTGTGCATAAATCCGGCACGCAGCGGTGCAATCCTGGCCAGCGTTGTAGAAACCGAAGGTACGGATGCCTTCCACGGCCGCGTCGATATCGGCGTCGTTGAAGATGATCACCGGCGCCTTGCCGCCCAGTTCCATGTGCATGCGTTTGACGCTGTCGGCGGTGCTGGAAATGATATTGGCACCGGTGGCAATCGAACCGGTCAGCGACACCATGCGCACTTTCGGATGATTCACCAGCGGGCTGCCAACGGTTGGCCCACGACCAAACACCAGGTTGAGCACACCGGCCGGGAAAATTTCAGCGGCCAGTTCCACCAGGCGCAACGCGGTCAGCGGGGTTTGTTCCGACGGCTTGAGCACCACGGTATTACCGGCGGCCAGCGCCGGAGCGATTTTCCAGGCGACCATCATCAGCGGGTAGTTCCACGGCGCGATGGAGGCAATGACGCCCACCGGGTCGCGGCGGATCATCGAGGTGTGCCCCGGCAGGTATTCACCGCCGGCCGAACCACTCATGCAGCGGCTGGCGCCGGCGAAGAAACGGAACACATCGGCCACTGCCGGGATCTCGTCGTTCAGCGCGGCGCTGTAGGGTTTGCCGCAGTTGTCCGACTCCAGCTTGGCCAGCTCTTCGCCGTGGGCTTCGATGGCGTCGGCGAGTTTCAGCAGCAGCAGCGAGCGGTCTTTCGGCGGAGTTTGCGACCAGCCTTCAAAGGCGCTGTCGGCGGCGCGCACGGCGGCGTCGACCTGGGCTCCGCTGGCTTCCTTGATCTCCACCAGCACCCGGCCCAACGCCGGGTTGAACACCGGCTGCGCCGGGCCTTCACCTTCGACCAGATGGCCGTTGATCAGCAGTTTGGTTTGCATGGTTCAGTCCTCTTAAAGCTGCATCGTTTCCCCTGCCGAAACCGGTTCAAGTGTGGGAGCGGGCTTGCTCGCGAATGCGGTCTTTCAGTTGATACATCACGTGACTGATACACCGCTTTCGCGAGCAAGCCCGCTCCCACATTTGAATCTCATTCCTTCAGTGGCAATGTGTTGTCAGTTATTTACCGCCACTACCGGCCACGCTTTCGCCGCCGCGGGTCAGGTAATAGGCACCCAGAATCGGGAACATCGTCACGATCATCACCAGCATCGCCACCACGTTGGTCACCGGCACATCCCGTGGCCGGCTCAACTGGTTGAGCAGCCACAGCGGCAAGGTGCGCTCGTGGCCGGCGGTGAAGGTGGTGACGATGATTTCGTCGAACGACAGCGCAAACGCCAGCATGCCGCCGGCCAGCAACGCCGAGCCGAGGTTGGGCATGATGATGTAGCGGAAGGTCTGCCAGCCGTCGGCACCGAGGTCCATCGAGGCTTCGATCAGGCTGTGGGAAGTGCGGCGCAAGCGCGCGATCACGTTGTTGTAGACGATCACCACGCAGAAGGTGGCGTGGCCGACGATGATGGTGAACATCCCCGGTTCAATCCCCAGGGTCTTGAAGGTCGCCAGCAACGCGATACCGGTGATGATCCCCGGCAGTGCAATCGGCAGGATCAGCATCAGCGAGATGCCTTGCTTGCCGAAGAACTCCCGGCGATACAACGCCGCCGACGCCAGGGTGCCGAGCACCATCGCAATCAGCGTGGCGATGGCGGCGATTTGCAGCGACAGCTTGATGGCTTCCAGCACGTCCGGCCGCGAGAAGGCCACGCTGAACCACTTCAGGGTGAAGCCCTGGGGTGGAAAGCTGAAGGCTGCCTCTTCGGTGTTGAAGGCGTAGAGGAAGATGATCAGGATCGGGAAGTGCAGGAAAACCAACCCACCCCAAGCCGCGATTTTTAAACTGAGTGAGGCTTTTTCAGAGTGCATCGAAGGCCCCCAGACGTTTGACGATGGACAGGTAAACCGCGATCAGCACGATCGGCACCAAGGTGAATGCAGCGGCCATGGGCATGTTGCCGATAGCGCCTTGCTGGGCGTAGACCATGCCGCCGACGAAGTAACCCGGCGGGCCCACCAGTTGCGGCACGATGAAGTCCCCCAGGGTCAGCGAGAAGGTGAAGATCGAACCCGCCGCAATCCCCGGCACCGACAGCGGCAAAATCACTTGCATGAAGGTCTGGCGCGGCTTGGCGCCGAGGTCGGCCGAGGCTTGCAGCAACGACGGCGGCAGGCGTTCAAGCGAGGCCTGGATCGGCAAAATCATGAACGGCAGCCAGATGTACACAAACACCATGAACCGCCCCAGGTGCGAGGTGCTCAAGGTGCTGCCGCCCACGCCGGGAATGCCCATGATGAATTGCAGCGCCGGCTCCAGGCCCAGGTGCTGCACGAACCACTGCGCCACGCCGCCCTTGGCCAGCAGCAGGGTCCAGGCGTAGGCCTTGACGATGTAGCTGGCCCACATCGGCATCATCACCGCGATGTAGAAAAACGCCTTGGTCTTGCCCGTGGTGTAGCGCGCCATGTAATAGGCGATGGGGAAGGCCACCACGGCACTGGCGATCGACACCACAATCGCCATGCTCAAGGTGCGCACGATGATGTCGAAGTTCGATGGCTGGAACAGGGCGGCGAAGTTGGCCAGGGTCAGGTCCGGCGTGACCGCCATGGTGAAGTCATCAAACGTATAGAAGCCTTGCCACAGCAAGGTCAGCAGCGAACCCAGGTAGATCGCACCGAACCAGATCAGCGGCGGCACCAGCAGCAACGACAGGTACAGGTTGGGCTTCTTGTACAGCAGGTTGGAAAACCTGCGCATCGGGGGTTGGGACAGGGCCAGGCTCATGTCACACCTCGCCTGCGATGTCGGTCAACGGCGTCATGGCTTCCCGCGCCCAGCGCGCGGTGATGGACTGGCCGACCTGATGCCCGGCGGTGGTGTCCAGCCATTGATTGTTGGCCTGGCTGATGTTCAGGGCCTGGCCGTTTTCCAGTTTCAGTTCGTAGCGGGTGGCGCTGCCCTGGTACTGGATATCGTGCAGCAGGCCGCTGACTTCTATTTCGCCACTGCCCAGCGGGCCTTCGGCGAAACGCACGTGTTCCGGGCGGATCGAGAACGGCTGCGGGTTGCCGCTCAAGCGTTGCGCCAGCTCGCCGCGAATCACGTTGGAGGTGCCGACAAACTCTGCGACGAAGGTGGTGGCGGGCTTCATGTACAGGTTGCGCGGGGTGTCGACCTGTTCGATACGGCCTTTGTTGAACACCGCCACGCGGTCGGACATTGACAGCGCTTCGGTCTGGTCGTGGGTGACGAAGATGAAAGTGATGCCGAGCTGGCGCTGCAACTTCTTCAGTTCGCTTTGCATCTGCTCGCGCAGCTTCAGGTCCAGAGCGCCCAAGGGCTCATCGAGCAGCAGCACACGAGGACGATTGACCAGCGCACGGGCCAAGGCCACCCGTTGACGCTGGCCGCCAGAGAGTTGCACCGGCTTGCGGTCGCCGTAGCCGCCGAGGGCAACCATGCCCAGGGCTTCTTCGGCACGGTCAAGGCGTTCGGTCTTGCCCACGCCTTTGACTTTCAGGCCGTAGGCCACGTTGTCCCGCACGTTCATGTGGGGGAACAGCGCGTAATCCTGGAACACGGTGTTCACGTCGCGTTGATAGGGCGGCAAACCGGCGGCTTCTTCACCGTGAATGCGGATGGAGCCGGCACTCGGCTGCTCGAAACCGGCGATCAGGCGCAGGCACGTGGTTTTGCCCGAGCCGGAAGGGCCGAGCATGGAAAAGAACTCGCCGTCCTGGATATCGATGGAAACCCGGTCAACGGCTTTCACTTCGCCGAACTGACGGGAAACGTGGGTGAATTGGACTGCAAGCGTCATCGTGCGGTGCTCCAAAAAAGGCGCGTCTTGTGAAAATTAAATCGGAGGTAGAGGTGATCGTTCCCACGCTCAGCGTGGGAACGCCTCCTGTGACGCTCTGCGTCACGACGTTAAAAGCGGACGCGGAGCGTCCAGGGCTGCATTCCCACGCGGAGCGTGGGAACGATCAACTAGGGCGGGCTAGCGGCCGCCCATGATCGCGATGTAATCCTGGGTCCAGCGGCTATACGGCACAAACTTGCCGCCTTCAGCCTGCGGGGTTTTCCAGAAGGCGATCTTCTCGAACTGGTCGAAACCGTTGGTCTTGCAACCCTCTGCGCCGAGCAATTCGCTCTCCTTGCACGCAGCGGGAACCGCCGGCAACGAACCGAACCACGAGGCCACGTCACCCTGGACCTTCGGCTGCAGAGACCAATCCATCCACTTATAGGCACAGTTCGGGTGCTTGGCTTCGGCGTGCAACATGGTGGTGTCCGCCCAGCCGGTAGCGCCTTCCTTCGGAATGGTCGAGGCAATCGGCTGTTTCTCGTTGACCAGGCCGTTGACCTGGTACGGCCACGCGCTGGACGCCACCACGCCTTCGTTCTTGAAGTCACTCATTTGCACGGTGGTGTCATGCCAGTAGCGGTGGATCAACGGTTGCTGGGCGCGCAACAGGTCGAGCACGGCCTTGTACTGGGTTTCGGTCAGTTCGTACGGGCTCTGGATGCCCAGTTCCGGCTTGGTAGCCTTGAGGTACAAAGCCGCATCGGCGATGTAGATCGGGCCGTCATAGGCCTGCACACGGCCTTTGTTTGGCTTGCCGTCCGGCAGGTTCTGCGCTTCAAACACCACGTTCCAGCTGGTGGGCGCGGTCTTGAACACGTTGGTGTTGTACATCAACACGTTCGGGCCCCATTGGTACGGCGTGCCGTACGTTTGCTGGCCGACGACATACCACGGCGCATCTTTGAGGCGCGGGTCGATGTTCTTCCAGTTGGGAATTAGCGAGGTGTTGATCGGCTGCACGCGCTTGCCGCCGATCAGGCGCAGCGAGGCATCGCCCGACGCGGTGACCAGGTCGTAGCCGCCCTTGGCCATCAAGCTCACCATCTCGTCAGAGGTGGCGGCGGTCTTGACGTTGACCTTGCAGCCGGTCTCTTTTTCGAAACCGGTGACCCAGTCGTAGTTCTTGTCGCTTTCGCCACGTTCGATATAGCCGGGCCAGGCGACGATATCCAACTGGCCTTCGCCGGCGCCGACCGCCTTGAGCGGTTCGGCGGCCTGGATACTGACACTGGCCAGCAGCGCGGTGGTCAGGGCACTGAGCAGTGCGGTCTTGTGCGCAGACATGGGGGTTCCCTCTTCTTTAATTATGGTCGGGGCAGTTTTTGCAGCAGGTGATGCGAGAGCGTAGTTGTTGTTTTAAAGATGCTGGCCGTGGCGCGCCATGATGTGCCGCACCACGCTGTAGTCCTGAAGCGAATCACTGGACAGATCTTTCCCATACCCCGAACGCTTCAAGCCGCCGTGGGGCATTTCGCTGACCAGCATGAAATGGCTGTTGATCCAGGTGCAGCCGTATTGCAGGCGCGACGCCACCTGCATGGCCTTGTCCAGGTTCTGGGTCCAGACGGAGGAGGCCAGGCCGTATTCCGAGTCGTTGGCCCAGTCCACGGCCTGCTCCAGCTCGTCGAAGCGGGTCACGGTGACCACCGGGCCGAACACTTCGCGCTGCACGATTTCATCATTCTGTTTACAACCGGCCAGCAAGGTTGGCTGGTAGAAGAAGCCGGCACCGGAATGCACGGCGGCGCCGGTGATGCGTTCGATATGTGGCTGGCCGAGGGCGCGTTCGACAAAACTGGCCACCCGGTCGCGCTGGCGCGTGCTGATCAGCGGGCCGAGTTCGTTGTCGGCATCGCGCTTGCCGGCAAACCGCAGGCTGCTGACGGCGGCGCCGAGGTCGGCCACCAACTTGTCGTGAATGCCCGCCTGGGCGTAGATGCGGCACGCGGCGGTGCAGTCCTGGCCGGCGTTGTAATACCCGTAGGCGCGCACGCCTTCGACCACGGCTTGCAGGTCGGCGTCGTTACACACGATCACTGGAGCCTTGCCGCCCAGTTCCAAGTGGGTGCGCTTGAGGGTCTTGGAGGCGGCCTGGAGGATTTTTTGCCCGGTGACGATATCGCCGGTCAACGACACCATGCGCACCTTCGGGTGGCTGACCAAATGGCTGCCGACGCCTTCGCCGCCGCCACACAGGATGTTGATCACCCCGCGCGGCAACAGCTGGCTCAGCACGGGCGCCAGGGCCAGGATCGACAGTGGCGTATGTTCCGAAGGCTTGAACACCAGGGTATTGCCGGCGGCCAGGGCCGGGGCGATCTTCCAGGCGGCCATCATCAGCGGGTAATTCCAGGGCGCAATCGAGGCGACCACGCCAATCGGGTCGCGGCGCACCATGCTGGTGTAGCCCGGCAGGTATTCACCGCTGAGCTGCCCGGTCTGGCAGCGCACGGCACCGGCAAAGAAGCGGAACACATCGACAGTGGCACTCAAATCGTCCTGGCGCGCCAGGTGCAACGGTTTGCCGCAGTTCAGCGATTCCAGGCGGGCGAGGTAGTCGGCTTGTTTTTCGATGGCATCGGCGATGCCCAGGAGAATGTTCGAGCGCTGTTGGGGCGTGGTCCGTGACCAACCGGCAAAGGCGCGGTGGGCGGCGAGAATCGCGGCTTCAACCTGTTCGGTGCTGGCCTCGGCGATATGCGTGAGGATTTCGCCGGTGGCCGGGTTGATGATCGGCTCGACAAAACCTTCGCCTGCGACCAGTTCGCCGTCGATCAGCAACGCAGTGAGCAGCGGTGTGGGCGCGCCAGACATTTTTCGCGATCTCTTTTCTTGTGTGGTCATGGCTGTTCTCTTACGAGGCGCCTGACCTTCTCTTATGGGATGAGCAGAGACTAGAGGTCAGGCGCGAGGTCAACAAATACTAAATACTGAAAGCAGCATTCGATTAAATAGATGGCTTGCGTGGGTGGGGCTGTTCACGGGCTACCGTCAGGAACGGGTCCACCAACGCCGGGCGCGCCGTGCCCCGGCGCCAGGCCAGGCCCACGTCGAGGGTTTGGCTAAGGTCGGCAATCGGCCGGGCTTCGATAATGTCGCCTTCCAGGGACCAGGGGCGGTAGGTCATGTCCGGCTGGATCGACACGCCGAGGCCGGCGGCCACCAGGCTTCGTACGGCTTCCGTCGAGGCGGTGCGCAAGGTGACGCGGGGTTGCAGCCCGGCGCCGGTCCACATGCGTTGGGCGTTGTGGCCCATTTCATCGACGTTCAGTTGAATCAGCGGTTCGCGGGCAACGTCGGCGAGGTTGATGCTGTCGTGTTCCAGCAGCGGGTGCTGGGCGGGCAGCCATAAACGATGGGGCGAGTGGGTGAGCACTTCGGTTTGCAGGGCGTGGCGGTCTTCGAGGTTGGAGAGGATCAGCACGCCAACGTCGATTTCACCGCTGACCAGCAAGTGTTCGATATAGGGGCGTTCGTCTTCCATTACGCGGATTTCGACATTGGGGTAGGCGCGCTGGAAACGCGTGAGCAAATCCGCCAGGTAGTAGCCGGCGACCAGGCTGGTCACGCCGATGATCAATTGCCCGGCGACCTGATCGGTGCTCTGTTGCAGGCTGCGCTTGGCGTTGTCGACGGTGGCAAGGATCAGGTGCGCCTGGCGCAGGAACTGGTGGCCCTGGTGGGTCAGGGTCATGCCCTTGGCGTGGCGGTTGAACAGGTTGACGCCGATTTCCTGTTCCAGTTGCTGGATCGCCAGGGTCAGGGTGGACTGGGAGATGAAGGCGGTCTGGGCGGCGGCGGAGATCGAGCCGGTCTCGGCCACGGCGATAAAGTGACGGATCTGACGCAAGGTCATCATGCTGGAATTACCAGTGGGGTGTTTTTATAGATTTGTTCGAGTGTATATCGTTTTAATTGAGGGGTAAGCGCGTTACATCTGGAAGCACTCTAGATCGGGGGTTTTTGGCACTTAGTTTTACGCTGGGAGCCTATTGGTCCTGTGAACCCTAGTTTCTGGAGGCTGTGAATGAATACCCGTGGATTGCTCGATCAACTGCTCAAATCCGGGCAGGACATGTTGCAGAACAAGGCTGGCGGGCAGCGCAAGTCAGATGACAAAGGTGCCCTTGGCGGCCTGCTGGGCGGCGGCGGGTTGGGTAGCTTGCTCGGCGGTGCCGGTGGTGGGGCCCTCGCGGCTGGTGCCATGGGCCTGTTGATGGGCAACAAGAAAGCCCGCAAGTTTGGCGGTAAGGCGCTGACCTACGGTGGGTTGGCGGCGCTGGGGGTGATTGCCTACAAGGCGTATGGCAACTGGCAGGCGCAGCAGGCCAATGCGCCTCAGGGCGAGCCGCAGACCATCGACCGCCTGCCGCCGGCGCAAGTCGAGCAGCATAGCCAGGGGATTTTGAAGGCGTTGGTGGCGGCGGCCAAGGCTGACGGGCATGTGGATGAGCGGGAGCGGGCGTTGATCGAAGGGGAGTTTTTGAAGCTGGACAGTGATCGTGAGTTGCAGCAGTGGTTACATGCTGAGCTGAACAAGCCTCTTGATCCGGCAGATGTGGCTAGGGCTGCCAGCACTCCGGAGTTGGCTGCCGAGATGTATATCGCCAGTGTGATGTTGGTGGATGAGGAGAACTTCATGGAGAAGTCGTATCTCGATGAGTTGGCGCGGCAGCTTAAGTTGGAGCCTGGGTTGAAGGCTGAACTGGAGAAGCAGGTGCGGCAGGCTGTGGTGGTTTGATTGGGTACATATCCGTTATTTAGGTAACGGCTACTTATGGTTCCGCTCTTACAGCGGGTCACTTTTGAAAAGCGCAAAAGTAACCAAAACGCTCTGCCCCGCCTGTCGGCACCTCGCCTAGGCTCGGTGTTCCCTCACTCCGGCATTACTCCGCGGGCCGCCGCGACGGGCCATCCATGGCCCGGCGCGGCTAAACCGGCGTCCTGCCGGTTTACCCGCTCCGCAATACCTGCGTTCGGCCTCGGGCTGAATGGGGCAGTCAGATCAAAATCAAAAGCAAGAGCACAGCGGCCTACCGGCCGGCTTGAGTGTTAGAAGCAGAGGCAAGATCCAGAGCGAAAGCAGAGCTGCTTTTCTGTAGGAGCGAGCTTGCTCGCGAAAAACCTGAGACCGCCGCGTTGAATCAGGATGCCCACGTCATCGTTAACGACCTTCGCGAGCAAGCCCGCTCCCACATTTGGACCGTGCCCGCTTTAGCTTCTGATCTTGCTATTGCTGTTGCTCCACCACACTCAAGCCGGCCGGTAGGCCGCTGTGCCCTTGATCTGCTTTTGATCTTGATCTTAGGCGCCCCGTTAAACCACGCTGGCCGAACGCAGGTAGTACGGAGCGGGTAAACCGGCAGGACGCCGGTTTAGCCGCGACGGGGCAGGGACGCCCCGTCGCGGCGGCCCGCTTCGTGCTGCCGGAGCTGAGGGCACACCGAGCCTAAGCGAGGTGCCGAGTGGTGGGGCAAGAGCCTTTTGGTTACTTTTGGGCTCCTTTCAAAAGTGACCCGCTGTAAGAGCGGAACCCCTATCAGCCGTTACCCAAATACTGGATATGCCCCCGATCCAAATCACCCCCCAAACAACGCCGACAGCTATAAACCCCCAACACCACGGGCTTTTTCAGCGCCTCACGCTCAACCCAGGTCGGCGCGACAAACCGATACCCCTGGCCCGTCGCCGTCGCGATATACACCGAATCTTCATCCCCCAACGCCCGGCGGATCGCCTTGATCTGCGCCCGCAGGTTGCATTCCTCCACCACCAACCGTGGCCAGGCGATGTCCAGCAATTGGGTCTTCTCCAACAGCTCACCAGGCCGGGAGGCGAGGGCAATCAGCAACGTCAGGGCCCGATTCCCCAAACTCACCGGCTCACCGTTTTTCAGCAGCAGATGACGTTTGGGCAGCAGGCGATAAGGCCCAAAGTGAATTTCAAAAGCGCTGTCTTCAAGTCGGCTGCGTTGTGAATACGTCATGTGATTAACCTTTATGCTCGTTCAAGACACAGCCCCACGCGCCTCCCTTTCACGCAAGGCTGCAAAGAAGGTTCAGGTGTTGATCGCCGGGATCGGATCTTCCGGATAATCGCCCGGTTCCGTCGGCCCGCCAGTCAAACCATATTGCTTGAGCACCGGCACAAGCTGCCCATAGAACGCGTCCTGCGCCTTGCCATGAGCATCGGCCAGGGCGAAGGGCAGGAAGGCGCTGCCGATCCCGCCGAGAATCGCCGTAGCCCCACCGAGGATGCCGCTGATGGTCCCGGCCACCGCGCCGATTTCCGTAGCGCCATACAACCCGGCCCCGGCCTCCACCAATCCGGCCACCGCCGCACCCGTGCCCAGCACACCGGTGGCCACCGAGAAACTGCCGCTCAGGTAATCACCTTTTTTCAACGAGTCGACACCGCCAATCACCCCGATCACGCCGCCGATAATCCCGCCCGCCGAGCCGATAATCTTCCCGACCGCACCGAGATTGGCGATTTGCTGCGGACTCAGCGGGCCCTTGCCCACGGGCACCTTGCCGGGGAAGTCACCGATGGTGCCGCCGTCCGGACGATTGACCCACGTGATGCCGTAACCCGCCTCCTTGGCGTATTTGGTGCCACCCTCCATCAACAACCCGGCAAATTGCAGGCCGGCGGATACCCGGTTCGCGTCCGCCACCGGCGTGTTGCTGCCGCTGGCCGAACGGGCCATCAGCACGCCGCTCATCAACACCGCACTGCCGATGTGCAGCAGGCCTTGCTTGAACGCCGGGCTGACGTCGCCGAACTTCATGCCTTCGATGGCCTTGGGCAATGCGTCGGCGATCTTGTCGCCCTGACGCCCGATGTCCCATACCGAACGCAGCATCGACACCACTTGCGCCGGGTCGATCTTGCCGCCGTCCGAGGTGACGAACATCTGCGGGTCTTTCTGCTGGGCGTCGTTGATCGCCGCGGTGACTTTGGCTTCGTCGAAGTTGCCCTTGCCGTCCCCCAAAGTGATGTTCAGGGTGTCGGTGGTGGCGCCGCCGAGCAGCGCATCGCCAAGCGCTTCGTTGAAGTTCACCTGCAAGGTGGCGGCGTCCTCTGCTGAGGCTTTGTCGCCGAGGAAGGCCTGGGCCGAGGCAGTGCTGGCGGCGAAGCTGCTGGCCGCGACGGTCGGGTCCATGCCACCGGCCACCGCGTCGGTGAAGGCTTTGCCGGTCACCAGTTCGGTCTTGTAATACTGCTGGACGTTGTCGCTTTGCCCGGCCTTGTCGGCGATGCCGGTCAGGTCCACGTGGCCGTTGCCCCCCAGCGCCAGGTTGGCGATGGTGGTGTCGTTGGCCGCGTTTTGCAGGCCCATGCCCATGTCGATCTGCTTGCCGTTCTGGTCCTTGGCGTTGAGGTTGTCGTTGAGGTTTTTGCCGGTCTCGATGCTATTGGTGTAGTAGTCCTGCATCGCGACTTTCAGGCTCGGGTTGCTGTCGACGATGTCGGCCAGTGCCGGGCCGCGATTGTTTTGCAGGAAGCCTTGCACGTCCGGATCGGCCGAGAGGGTTTCGATGCCGCTTTGCAGCTGCGCCTTGATCTTGTCTTCGTTGGGGTTGAGGCCGTAGTGGGGCGAGGTGTACTTGTCCATCAGCCCGGAGTGGGGTACGTAGTCGCTCACCAGCAGGCGGGTTTGCGCATCGGTGAGTTGCACCAGTACTGCGGCTTTCTGTTCGCCGCTGTAGTTCTGCGGGTTGGCCAGGATGTCGGCGGTCAGGCCCGAGGTGTCGACGCCGGCGACGGCATCCCGGGTGGCGGCACCGTCGAGGAAGGTCAGGGTGTCGCTGTCGGTTTTCGGTGCCTGTTTTTCCAGCCAGGCGCCGATGTTGTCGCGGGTGCCGATGCCGTCCGACTTGCCGGTGGCCGGGTTGTCGCCACCGGTTTCCAGGGCATGGAACATCCCGGGTCTGGACCACATGGCCGCCGCGCCGGTCAGCTCGGTACTCAGTGCCGAATCGCTGCCCAAGGCTTGCAGGTTGTCGGTGCGCAGCATGCCGTCGTTGCTGCGCTGGTTGGCGTCACCGGGGCGCATCGCCGGACCCGCGCCGGCAGCCAGGCTCTCGTTGGCCATCAGGATCGCCGCCGACTTGGCGTTGGCCTTGGCCAGGTCGCCGGGGTGGCTGCCGAGGAAACTGCCATAGGATTTCGACGCGGCGCCGAGGTCCTTGCCGGCGTTGTCGATGAAGTGGTCGACGTCCGAATGGGTGATCACGTTGTCGGCCTTGCCGCGCCCGCCGGTGTCCAGCGCGGCCATCAGGCTCGGGCTGCTGGCCACGTACTTGAGCACGGCCTGGGCTTCGGGCGGCAGGGTCGTCGGCGGGTTGGCGAAGTCGATCGGCGCGCCGTGCAGGCCCCAGGCGTCCCAGTTTTGCGAGAGCAATTGCGCGGCCGCCTTCGGCCGGTTCAGGTCGAGTTCTTCCTTGGTCGGCGTGCCGCTGGTGTTGCCGGTGATGGTGTCCCAGTCCTTGGCGCCGGATACGCCGAACGACGACGTGTCGATCCAGGACGTGTCCGAGGCACCCGCGGCGCCGGTGCTGCCGGCATACAGTTTGGCCACCTGGTCGTACAGCGCGGGGGTGATGTCCTGGGACACGATCACCTTTTCGCCTGCGGCGGTGGTATAGCGAATCAGGCCTGGACCGACTTCCTCGGGCGGGCCGATCTTCGCGGCCGGGTCCATGGTTTCGGTGGGGCCGGCCAGGCGGTAGCCCTCGGACTGGCTGGCGTTGATCGCGAAGAGCTTGGCCGAATCGCCGCTGACCTGAGCGAACAGCGCGGGCGTTTCCTTCTGGCTGACCACGATTTTGTCGCCGGCGCTGGTCTCGTAGCGGATCAACCCCGGGCCCAATTCCGTGGTACTGCCGATCGCCTTGTAATTGCCCAAGCCGGGCGCCACGGTGCTGGCGTCGGCCTCCTTGTAGCCGGCGCTTTTGCTGTCAGCCAGGTTCTTCTCAAGCGTCGCGTCGCTTTGCTGCGCGTTGTACTGGTTGACCAATTGCTCAAACAGCCGGGGGTTGTCGACCTGCTTGAGGGTCACCGGCTTGTCGCTGCCCAGCGGGGTGTAGGTGATGCTGTTGTTCACCGGTGCCTGCACGTTCTG
Source organism: Pseudomonas sp. AN3A02 (assembly GCF_011765255.1). Taxonomy (NCBI): domain Bacteria; kingdom Pseudomonadati; phylum Pseudomonadota; class Gammaproteobacteria; order Pseudomonadales; family Pseudomonadaceae; genus Pseudomonas; species Pseudomonas sp. AN3A02. Next base: position 47,642 of record NZ_JAARNI010000005.1, on the reverse strand, counting down.
GTAAGGCAGCGGGATGGACGGGCCGCGGATTTTCGAGGGGTCGAATACCGGCCGGTCGACGGCGGTGAACAGGGCTTTTTCGAACGTGCTCCGGGAGCCATCCGGGCCCTTGTTGTCAGCAGGATCAAGGCCATTCGGGATCGCAGTCATAGATCACCTGGAAGTTGTCTTATATCAATCGATATTTAGTGCAAGTGCACTAACTGGGGCGGGCGAAAGTTGCGAAGTGTTATTGAACAAGCCCGCGCCGAGCTATCAAACGCGATGATCAAGTCGCTTTTGTTACAAATGGCAATATCTGCAAAGTTGGGCAATTGGCTATTAGGTAAAAGTGTGAAGTTGTTTGCGTTATTTTCATAAATTGTTGGGTAGTCAACGTTTTTGCCCTGGCGTTATTGGCTTCCGCATTGTTCAAAACCGTTCATGATTAAGCGAAAGGCCCCGTAATCATTGGGTTTCTTCATGTATTGGATTTTTAACAAAAGTTCCACGCTCGCCTGGGGATGAGATTTTCTCAACGGCAGGTTGAGCCGGATTTTTCACAGCGCCCACCGCGAACGTTTCACAAGCTTTCACAGCGAAGGCGTTTTATTCGTGAGTAGTATGGGTCCCATGCAAACCGACAGCTGCATTGCCAACTCATTGTCTGACGCTGGGAGTTCGGTTCGGTTTGCATGCGGCTTAACTTCCCTATCGATGCAAGGAGATTGAACATGGCTACTACTCCACCAGTAAGTGCAGGCGGCGCCGACGACGCTATCGCGAAGATGGAAGCAACTTTCAACATGGCCATCGAGAAGTCGGCCAAGATCACCGAGATCAGCACCGCGAAAAAAGCAGAGCTCGACGCCACCAAACAGCGTCCGCAGAACTGATTCGCCATACGGGCAGCGCCGGCGCTGCCCGTATACCTGCGTTACCCCGTTGCACCGTTGTTGATCGGCACAGGTGTGGTTGCGACCTGTGATTCTCAAGGGGGCAAACCCAACCATGACAGCCTTGATTTCCCTGGGCCTGCCCGCCGCGAACGGCGCGCCGACCCTGCTCGTGACCCACGGTTTGCACCAGGGCAGTTCCCTGATGCTCGACCAGCCGGTCTACACCCTTGGCGCCGCGCTGGCTGCCGACCTTCTGCTCAGCGATCCCGGAATCGCCGAGCTGCATCTGCGCCTGCGTTTTGAAGGTGCACAGGTGGCCGTCGAAGCCCTTGGCGGTGATGTCCTGATCACTGGCACTGCCGGTGATATCCGTATTCCCCAAGGCAGCGGCCATCGCGCGCGGCTGCCGCTGCAACTGCGCATCGGCACGGCGGGTGTGAGCCTGGTGCTGCCGGGCAGCTCTGAAAAACCGCTTGTGGCAACACGCACATTCACCCCGTGGATCATCGCCAGCGCCTTGCTGTTCGTGTGCGCAGGTGCCTTGGCATTTCGCAACGATCCACCGCAAGCGCAAGCCGTACAGCCGGTCACCGAAAAAACCGCAGCCAAGCCTTCCCGTGCCGAGGCCAAGGCCTGGTTCGAAGGGCAATTACAAGCCGCCCACCTGGACGCCGTGAAGGTCAGCGACGTCGACGGCCAGCTCAATGCCGTCGGCTCTTTCGAGCGGGCACAGAAGCCCCAGTGGGTGGCCTTGCAACAAGCCTTCGACCAGCGTTATGGCCAGCAGATTGTGCTCAACCCGCGGGTCGCGGTGCGTGCGGATGCGGCCCGACCCCGGGTGCGCTTTCAGGCGGTGTGGTTCGGCACTCATCCCTATGTGATCAACGACAGCGGCAAGCGCCTGTACCCCGGCGCGGCCCTGGCCGACAACTGGGTACTGGAACGCATCGAGAACAACCAGGTGATCCTCGCCCGTGGCGAAGAACGCTTCACCTTCACCCTATGACGCTGCTTTTTTCAGCTAAGGCCCCGGGATGAAAGTCGAACCCCGTCCGTTGATTCCCAGTGATGTGCGCAGCGCGCCGGTCGAGGCGATCCGCCCGGTCAATTCGCGCCAGGCCACCGCCTTCGAGGCCGTGCTGAAAACCCGCAAGGTCCAGTCCCGCCGCTCCCTGCGCAGTGACCTGGAAGAACTCACCAGCGCCGCCGGCGTCGACTCGCTGCTGTTCGGCAGCGCACGTTCCCTGGAGTTGCTGGATCACGTGATGCAGCACCTGTTGCCGAACCTCGACGCCGAGCCGCAGATCAAGGCGCTGGCCCATGACCTGATCAGCGAGGAAATCGACATGCGCCGCACCCTCGAACAACAACGCTCGGAGGTCCAGGCCTGATGTCCCGGGATAACGATGACGCGGTGCAATTGCTCAAGGGCATTGGCGAGCTCTACCGGCGCAACGGCCAGTCTCAGCGTGCGCTGGTGATGTTGCTGATTGCCGTGAGCGTGGCGCCCGACGACGGCCTGCTGCTGCGCTCGCTGGTGCTGGCGTTCACCGACAGCGGCGACTTTACCCGCGCACTCACGGCCTTGGACCGCCTGGTGGCGCTGGAAGGCGAGTCCGCCAGCCTGTTGCTGCTGCGCGCTCGGGCGCTGTGGTACGGCGAACGCAAGGACGAAGCGCGCCAGTGCTTCAAACGCTACCTGGCTGCACGGAGAGTGGCGCCATGAACCTGCTCAACCGCCTGAACGGCATCGCACGCATGGCCGCCCAGCGTACCGACGTGATCATCGTCGCGTTCATGCTGATGGCGATTGTGATGATGATCATCCCGTTGCCCACCTACCTGGTGGACATGCTGATCGGCCTGAACATCGCCCTGAGCATCCTGATCCTGATCGTCGCCTTCTACATCGGCCACTCGGTGGAATTCTCGGCGCTGCCGCCGCTGATTCTGCTCAGCACTCTGTTTCGCCTGTCGCTGTCCATCACCACCACCCGCTTGATTCTGCTGCACGGCGACGCCGGCCACATCGTCAAGGCCTTCGGCGACTTCGTGATTGCCGGCCAGGTGGTGGTGGGCATGGTGGTGTTCCTGATCATCACCGTGGCCCAGTTCGTGGTGATCACCAAGGGCGCCGAGCGGGTTGCCGAAGTGGCGGCGCGCTTCACCCTGGACGCGATGCCCGGCAAACAGATGAGCATCGACAACGACCTGCGCAACGGCGATATCGACCAGGCCGAAGCCCGTCGCCGGCGCTCACGCCTGGAGCGCGAGAGCCAGATGTTCGGCGCGATGGACGGGGCGATGAAGTTCGTCAAGGGCGACGCGATTGCCGGGTTGGTGATCCTCGCGGTCAACCTGCTGGGCGGCATGCTGATCGGCATGATCGAGCGCGACATGGCGTTCGGCGCGGCGGTGCACACCTATTCGCTGCTGACCGTGGGCGACGGCTTGATCGCACAGATCCCGGCGCTGCTGATCTCCGTCGCGGCGGGCACCGTGGTGACGCGGGTCAACAGCGACGGCGAGGCGGGTGACCTCGGCAGCGAGATTCTCAAGCAGTTGGGCGCCAGCTACCGGGCCCTCGGCCTGACCGCATTGATCATGGTCGGCGTCAGCGTGATCCCGGGCTTTCCGACCTGGGTATTCCTGGGTTTGTCACTGGTATTTGGTGGCGCGGCGTTCGTGATGTACCGCCGCCATACCCGTGAAAATCAGGTGGAACCCGAGGCGCTGATCGAGACCCTGGAACCGGAGGTGGAAGTGCAGGCCGAGCAGGATTATGGCGTGGCCCCCGACACGCGGGTGCTGCTGACCCTCGGCAGCGCCTTGGCCCTCAGCGCACCGCGCCAGCTGTTGAGCCAGCGCATCGAAGCGCTGTGTCACGACATTCGCAGCGACCTCGGCGTCGATATGCCGGTGCCGGGCATTCACGTGGACGCCAAGGCCACGCCGGGCAGCTTCCGCGTGTCCCTGGAAGGCGTGCCGGTCAGCGAAGGCGAGATGCCGATCAACTGCCTGTTGTTGCAGGACGATCCGGTGCACGTGCAACTGCTGGACATCGCCACCCTGCAAGCCGATTCGCCCCTCAATGGCCGCGCCGCACACTGGATCGAGCGCCAGCACGAAGACGCGTTGCGCACCGCCGGCATCGGTTTCCTGCTACCGGATGAGGTGCTGCGCGGCGTGCTGGAGCGCAGCCTGCGCCGCTATGCCGCGGATTTCCTTGGCATTCAGGAAACCCGCCTGCTGCTTGAACGCACCGAAGCCACCTACGGTGAACTGGTCAAGGAAGCCTTGCGCCTGGTGCCGTTGCAGCGGGTGGCCGAGACCCTGCGCCTGCTGGTGGGAGAGGGCGTGTCGATCCGCAATCAACGGGCCTTGCTCGAAGCCATGGTGGAGTGGGGCGCCCGGGAAACCGACGCCGGCCGCCTCGCCGAACACCTGCGCGCCGCGTTGGCGCGGCAGATCAGCCATCAATACGCCGACCGCAATCGGGTGATTGGCGCCTTGGTACTGGCGCCGGGGTTGGAAGACCAACTGCGCGCGTCCCTGCGGCGCCAGGAGCCGAGCCGCGAAGTGATCCCGGAGGAGGTCAACCGCGCCTTGCTCGCCCAACTGCGCCAGGCCTGCGACAAAACCCTCGAGGCCAACAGCGCGGTATTGCTGGTGCATCCGGAATTGCGCCGCAGCCTGCGTCGCTTGGTGCTGCGCGGTGAACTGGAGCTGGCGGTGCTGTCGTTTCGCGAACTGGCCACCGAATACAACCTGCAAGCGCTGGTGACCATCAGCCTCACCGATATCTCCAACCGCCGTGCACCTGCCGCGGCTTCCGTCACTTCCCTGGCGTCTGCCTCATGATCCGTTTTTCTCTGTTGTTGCTGACGTTGGCGTCGTTTTTGTGCAGCGCCCAGGACATTGCCAATGGCGCCCAAGGCTCCATCAGCCTGGCCTCCGGAGAAGGCCGGATCCTGCATTTTGTGGCCCCGGTGGAGTCGGTGCTGGTGGCCGAACCGGGGATTGCCGACCTGCAAGTGGTGTCGCCCGGTGTGATCTATATCTTCGGCAAGGCCCCGGGCAATACCAGCCTGATTGCCCTGGGCAGCGACGGCAAACAGCTTGCCAGCCTGAGCCTGGCGGTCAGTAGCGCGACCCAGGCAGTGACCGCGCCGATGCAGGAATTGCATCCCGGCAATGGCGCGCAGATCAGCGGCGCGGGCAACCGCTTGATCGCCAAGGGCACGGTGCGCAGCGTGGGCGAGGCGACGGATTTGAATGCCTTGCTCAACCCCCAGGGCCAGGGTTTCCAGAGCGCGGTCAACACCACTGAATATGCCGGTGCGGCCCAGGTCAATTTGCGCGTGCGGTTCGCTGAAGTGTCCCGCTCGGAGCTGCTGCACTACGGCGTGAACTGGAACGCCATGTTCAGCAACGGCACGTTTTCCTTCGGGCTGATCACCGGTGGGCCATTGGCAGCGGCGACCGCAGGTGGCTTGGCGGCGGCGGGCAGCGGTTCGGGCAACACCAATATCGACGGCATGCTCGACGCGTTGCAGGCCAACGGGATTCTGCAAATCCTGGCCGAGCCGAATATCACCGCGATGACCGGGCAGACCGCAAGCTTCCTGGCGGGCGGCGAAGTGGCGATTCCGGTGCCGGTGAATCGGGATCTGGTGGGCATTGAATACAAGTCGTTCGGCGTGTCGCTGCTGTTCAACCCGACCTTGCTGCCCAACGGACGTATTGCTCTGCAAGTGCGCCCGGAGGTCAGCAGTGTGGTGAGTGGCGGGACGGTGGATTTCGGCAATTTCCATGTGCCGTCGTTCAGCGTGCGCCGCGCCGATACGCGGGTGGAAGTGGGCAGCGGGCAGACGTTTGCGATTGCCGGTTTGTTCCAGCGTGAGAGCAGCCAGGACATCGAGAAGCTGCCGTTGCTGGGGGACTTGCCGATCCTGGGCAACCTGTTTCGCTCCAAGCGTTTTCAGCGCAACGAAACCGAGTTGGTGATTTTGATCACGCCGTATCTGGTGGAGCCGGTGCGCAGCCGCACGTTGGCCACGCCGCTGGATGCGCAGCCTGCAACCGCCGCAGCGGCGGGGCCGCGCAGTGGTGGGGCGTTCGGTTTTTACATGAATTGATGAGGGGGCATGTCATGAAAGTTTCGCGTTTGTTGATGTGTTTGCCCTTGTTGGTGGTGGGCTGCAAGACGCATTTGGCACCGGTGTATTACTCGCCGCAGTATCAGGCGGATGGGTTGCCGAGCCAGTGCCAGCAGCCGCCGGCCAAGGATGAGATTGGGCTGGATGAGGATTTCAAGGCGACCTTGCCGTTGGGGTGTGCCAACAATTTGAATTTGATGCAGATGGTGGAGCAGCGGCAGGATTTGAATCAGGGGCGGGCCACCGGGCCGGCGATGGCGGCGCCGGTTGGGCGGGCGGCGCAGGTGTATATCGAGGGGTTTGATCGGGAGCAGTTGCAGCGGCGTCAGGCTCAGCAAGAGGCCAAGGCGGGCGCTCCGGGAGCGGAGCAATGACCGTGCGTACGCATTCCCCCTGTGGGAGCTGGCTTGCCTGCGATAGCGGTATTCCAGGTCCAGCAGATCCATCTGTCACACCACAGACTAACTGTGGGAGCTGGCTTGCCTGCGATAGCGGTTTTCCAGGCCCAGCAGATATGTCTGTCCCACCACTGCCCAAATGTGGGAGCGGGCTTGCTCGCGAAAGCGGTCTGGCAGGCGACCGGGATCTTGAAGCTTACCGTGTACATATCCATTCCTGCGGTAACGGCTTCTTATGGTTCCGCTCTTACAGCGGGTCACTTTTGGCAAACGCCCCAAAAGTAACCAAAAGGTCTTTGCCCCACCACTCGGTGCCTCGCCTAGGCTCGGCATGCCCGCACTCCGGCCCGGCTCCGCAGGCCGCCGCGACGGGCCATCCATGGCCCGGCGCGGCTAAATCGGCTTCCCTGCCGATTTACCCGCTCCACCGTGCCTGCTTGCGGCCATCGTGGTTGACGGGGCCTGATAGATCAAAAGCAAGATCAAAAGCAGGGCAACAGCAACAGCAACAGCAGTTGGGTTTAGTGCGTGTCCACCAATCCCAATTCACGCGCTTGCGCGACCGGATCGCTGATGGCTTTGATGCGGTTGGCTTCTGTGATCAGGCGTGGACGCTCAGCCGCCGGTATATCGTCCAGCGGCAAACCGGCCACTCGTTGTTCGTATCCCGCCAATACCAGCACCAACAATTCATTTCGCTGATGCCGTGGCAACGCGCGGGGCGATTGGGTGACGGGGGCGATGGTGTCCAATGCCTGTTGCGACTGGCCGCCAAGGGCGTAGGCCAGGGCCAGGTTGCAGCGGCTGTCGAGGTCGTCGGGTTGCAGGTTCAGGCTTTTACCGAAGGCGGTTTGTGCCGCCACCGCCTGGCCGTTCAGCACTTGGGCGATGCCCAGTCGGGTGTACGCGACCGGCGACTGGTTGGCCTCTGCGGCTTGGCCCAGGGCCGTCACGGCGCGTTGGGTTTTGCCCAGGCGCAGTTGCGCGGTGCCCAGTCCCAGCAAGGCGTCGGCGTTGTGCGCTTGGAGGCCGAGGGCTTGTTGGAAGGCGCGTTCAGCACCGGGCGCGTCGTTGCCGTCGAGCCGCGCCTGGCCGAGTTTGAGCCACAGGTCGATGCCGGCGCCCGGTTGCTGGGCCGCACGTTCGTACAGCGCCGCCGCGCTGGCGTAGTCGCCGCGTTTGTTCAGGTCGTTGGCCAGTTGCACCGAGCGATCGGTATCGCTCGGCGCAGTACTGGAACAGGCGGCCAGCAACAGGCTGCCGGCAAGCAAAAAGTGTTTGGTCATCGTCACAACTCGTTGGGCGAAGGCGGACGTCATGTAAGCATATTTTCCATGGCGCTCCTATGTCTGTCGGTGCTGTTTGGCGCCTCGATTGCCCACGCCGACGAAGAGCCCGAATGGTTTGCCAAACCCTACGCCTACGTACTGGTGGATCAGGACGTGCGCGCCGCCCTCGAGGAGTTCGGCCACAACCTCGACATCCCGCTGGTGCTCTCGGACAAGGTGCGTGGCAAGGCCCGCAGCACCGTGCGCGCCGCCACCGCCGGGGAGTTTTTGCAGACGCTGTGCAGCACCAACGGCCTGACCTGGTACTTCGACGGCAACCTGTTGTACCTCAATGCCAGCGACGAAATCACCACCAAGCTATTCAAGGCCAGTGCCCTGAACCTGGACCAGTTGCAGGCGTATTTGAACAACCTCGATGTGTTCGGCCAGCAGTTGTCGATGCGCAATGGTCCCGAGGGCGATGAAGTCTTTGTGTCCGGGCCGCCGCCGTACCTGGCGCTGGTTCAGCAGCATGTGGATCACCTGCAACCCAAGGCCGCGGCGCCCGTCGTCGCGCGCGAGCACGGCGTGCGAGTGTTTCGCGGTGCCCAGGTGAGCACTGAAACCCCTTGATTCACCCCAACCCCAGTAAAGGAGCATGACCATGTCCGTAACCGCCGTAGACAGCAACCTCGCCCCCGGTGGCGCCAGCCCTGAAGCCAAGTTCAACGCCGCGGTGGATAACGCCAAGAGCGCCGACAAACCGGAGATGACCGACGCCGAATTCACCGATGCCCTGATCACCCAGGCGGTCACCATCGGCGGTCAATTCATCATCATGCCCAAGGCGCAGGAAATGCTGAATGACGCCATGTCCGATGACGACGAAGAGTAGGGCGCACCCATGACCATCAGTCTCGCTGCCAGCGCCACGGCCTTGCCGCCGTCCGCCGGCGCGGGGCCCGCCGGGGCCTCGCAGAATCTGTTCGAGCACATGGCCAATACGGCCAAGGGCATGCCCGAGGGCGCCAGCCCCCATCAGATCGGCTCGGGCCTGATGGAGCGCCTGAACAGTTTTATCGACCGCTCCCGGACCTTTTCCGAGCGCGCCGATTTGCTCACCAATAACCCGTCGGCGCCGCCGCCAGTGGCCGCTGCAGATATCCGCACCTCGGGCGCCTCGCCCACTGCAGAACCGGGCAAGAAAGTCGCCGAGCAGCAGGTCGACCAGATCGTCCATTCACTGGGCAAGATGTTCGACTACTCCATCGAAACCCAGATGGTGGTGCGCGGTGCGACGCAGATTTCCGGTTCCGCCAACACGCTGCTCAAGGGTCAATAACGCCATGCCAAGCCCAAACCGTGCCCTGCGCCTGCTGCTGATCGGCATGCTCGCCAGCCTCTTGCAGGCCTGCGACATGGACCTCTACACCAACCTCAGCGAGCGCGACGCCAACGCCATGGTCGCGGTGCTGCTGCGCGACGGCATCCCGGCGACGCGCAAGGTGCAGGACAACGGCCAGCTGAAAGTGGTGGTCGACGAACAGCGCTTCGCCGAAGCCATGACCCTGCTGGACAACGCCGGCCTGCCGCAGCAGAGCTTTTCCAACATGGGCGAGGTGTTCAAGGGCAACGGCCTGGTGTCGTCGCCGGTGCAGGAGCGGGCGCAGATGATCTACGCCTTGAGCGAAGAGCTGTCCCACTCGGTGTCGCAGATCGACGGCATCGTCTCGGCGCGAGTGCATGTGGTGCTGCCGGACAATGACCTGCTCAAGCGAGTGATCTCGCCGTCGTCGGCCTCGGTACTGGTGCGCTACGACCCGGGCACCGATATCAATACGCTGATCCCGCAGATCAAGACCCTGGTGGCCAACGGTATTTCCGGCCTGAGCTATGACGGCGTCTCGGTGACGGCGATCAAGGCCGCCGTGTCCATCAGCCAGAACCCGGCGCAACCGCGATTGGCGCGCTTCTTGGGCCTGTGGCTGTTGGAAGACAACCTGAACCAGGCGCGGTTGCTGTTTGGCGGTTTGCTGCTGCTCGCCCTCGGCGCGTGCGGCGTGCTGGCCCGGCAACAGTGGGCGCGGCGCCAGTCCCAGGCGTTGTATGTGCTCAAGGAGGGTGAATGAGCCTGGTTGAGCGTTGGCAGGGCCTGATCGCCCAGCCGTTGCAGTTTGTGCGCGAGCAAAGCCTCGGTGAGTGTTTCGGCGAAGGCCTGCCGGCGGAGGTGCTGCAAGCCTTGCACGGGCAGCCACGTTTTCGGTCGCGCCTGGAGCAGTTGCTGGCCAGCCATTATCAGTTGGCGCCGCTGGCGCATCTGGTCACGCCGCCGGCCGCTGATTTGCCGGTACTGCTGCTGAGCCCGGCGCAATTTGAACGCCTGCCCAGGCTGTGTGGTGCGATCTGGCATGCCTCGACCTTGAGCCGGGAGATCCGCCGCGAGGTAGTCAACGAGCTGCGCGAAGGCCTCGGTCAGGAAGCCTTTGCCCTGGCCCTGGCGAACCGGCAGTTGGGCGGCGCGGCCGACCTGCTGCGCGAGCCCGCCGAGTTGATCGACGCCATCGACCGCGATGGCCTCACCTGTGTCGCCGCCTGGCTGCAGGCCCAGCCCGCCGAGTTGCAGGGCTGGCTGCCCCTGCGTTTTGTCGCACCCAAAGGCTATAGCGGGCGCTTGCCCCGCGACCTGGAAATTGTCCAGACCGTCGCCGCCCGGTTACTCGCCGAGGAGCTTGCCCATGAGTGAATTACCCAGCCGTCCTGCTGCGCGGATTTTGCGCGCCGATGAAGCGGCGTTGTGGACCGATGGTTTCGCCTTCGTGCAAGCCGCCAAGGAACACGCCGAGCAGATCAAGGCCGACAGCGACCAGTGGCTGCACACCGCACGTGCCGAAGGCTTTGAAAGCGCGCGGCGCGAAGGCGCCGAACAGGTCGCGCAGTTGCTGCTGGAAGCCCAGGCCCAGGTTCAGCAATACCTGGCCGGGCTTGAAGCATCGCTGGCGGATTTGGCCCTGGGCATCGTGCGTGAAGTGCTCGGCGAGCTGGACGACACCGACCGCGTGGTGCGCTGCACGCGCCAGGCGTTGAGCGCGTTTCGTCAGGGCCAGGCGCTGACCTTGTGGGTGCCACCGGCCGAAGTGAATGCCCTGCGCCAACAGTTGCTGAAGGACGGCATCGCCGTGGAGGCCGATGCGCAACTGAGCGCTGGCCAGGCCCGCCTCAGCAGCCCGGCGGGCTCGGTTGAGTTGGGGCTGGAAGCGCAGTTGCAATCCCTGCGCCGGAGCCTGTTGCCCTTTGCCGAAGAGGGCGTGGCATGAACCTCAATCAACTGCTGCCGCGCCTGACCGAGCGCCTGTCCCTGGCCCGCTTGCGTCCGATGCAAGGCACGGTGCTGAGTATTCGCGGGGTGTTGCTGCGGGCCAGCGTGGCGGGGGCGAGCATCGGCGAGCTGTGTCATTTGCGCGATCCGGTCAGTGGCCGCAGCCTCAGCGCCGAGGTGATTGGTTTTGATGGTGATGAAGCGATCCTGTCGCCCATCGGCTCCATGGAAGGCCTGTCGACCCGCACGCAAATCATCGCCACCGGCGAAAGCCTCGGTGTGGCGGTAGGCGATGCGCAACTCGGACGAGTGATCAGTCCCATGGGCGAGTTTCTCGACGGTGATGGTGTATCGCCGACCCTGAACTTGCAGACCTATCCCTTGCATGCCGAGCCTCCGGCACCGTTCTCACGGCAACTGATCGTACGCTCCATGGCGTTGGGCATTCGCTCCATCGATGGTTTGCTGACCCTTGCACAAGGCCAGCGCATGGGCATCTTTGGCGAGCCCGGGGTGGGCAAGTCCTCATTGTTGGCGAGCATCATCCGTAACAGTGAAGCCGATGTGATTGTCATCGGCCTCATTGGCGAGCGGGGCAGGGAAGTGCGCGAACTGCTGGACGTGCAACTGGACGCCCAGGCCCGCGCGCGTACCGTCGCGGTGGTTGCCACCTCGGATCGCCCGGCGGCCGAGCGGGTACGTGCGGCGTTTGTCGCCACCACCCTGGCCGAGTACCACCGCGACCAGGGCCGTAACGTACTGCTGCTGATGGACAGCCTCACACGGTTCGCCCGGGCCCAGCGCGAGATCGGCCTGGCCGTGGGTGAGCCACCGACACGTCGCGGTTATCCGCCGTCGTTTTTTGCCACCTTGCCCAAGTTGCTGGAGCGCGCCGGGCCGGGGCCCACCGGCAGCATCACTGCGTTGTACACCGTGCTCACCGAAGGCGACGCCGCCAGCGATCCGGTGGCTGAGGAAGCACGTTCGATCCTCGACGGGCACATCGCCCTCAGCGCCGAACTGGCTCAGCGCAACTACTTCCCGGCGGTGGACGTGCTGCGCAGTCGCAGCCGGTTGATGGAGCAGGTGGCGGGTGACGAACACAAACGCCTGGCAATGCGCATCCGTGAATTGATGGCGCGATACGGCGAAATCGAAATGCTGATCCGCGTCGGCGAGTACTCCGCCGGCAGCGACCCCCTGGCCGACGAAGCGATCGCCCGCCATGCCGCGATCGAAGCCTTCCTGCGCCAGAACGCCGACGAACCCAGCAGCCCCGAACACACCTTGACCCGCATGCGCCAGGTGCTGGCATGAGCCCGAAAGCGCAGCAAGATCCAGTGTGGGAGCTGTCGAGCTTCAGCGAGGCTGCGATGGCGTCAGCACTGCCGACATCGCTATCGCAGCCTCGCCGTAGCTCGACAGCTCCCACATTCAATCTTCATGCACTCAGTGAGTGCGCTGTTGGTATGACGATGGAGAAAAGAACCGATGAAGACTGAACAACTGCGCACTCTGCAAACCCTGCGGGTGCTGCGGGAACAACGGGCGGCCAGCCAGTTGGCGGCGCAGCAGCAACGCTGCGCGCAAACCCACGGCGCCCTGACTGATGCCAAGGAGCAATTGCGCCTGCACCGCGAAGCCGTTGCCCGTGAGGCCGGCGAGATTTACGCCTCACTCACAGAGGGCTTGTCGGTGGCCAGTTGGCAGGCCGCCCAGGATCGCCTGCGGGGCTTGTCCGACGATGAGCGCTTGCTTGAGGGCGACGTCACCCACGTGTCCAGCACCCTGCAAACCCAGGAGCGCGAGCGTGAGCTGTTTCGCCAGGAACGCCTGAGCCGCCAGCGCCAGTCCGATGCCTGGCAAAGCCTGTTGGACGGGCGTGAAAGCTGCGAGCGGGTCGCCGGTGAGTTGCGTGAAGAACAAGGGCTCGGCACATGATCGTCGCCCTTGCCGACCCGTTGGGCCCCTGGCTCGAACACCACGACCCGGCGCTGCTCACCGTGCATAACCAGCTGCACCGCCGGCGCCATGCGTGGCAGGGCCGTTGTGCCGGGCAGGACTTGAGCGTCGCCTGGGCCGCCGATCCCCAGCCGCTGAAATCGCCTCGGGATGTGCAGCTGTTGCTCGGCCAGTCGCCGGTGCGCCTGCGTCTGTCCGCCGCCGCTGTGGAGCAAGTACTGGTGCCGCTGGCGTTGCAGTTCGACGCGCAGGTGCTGCCGTCATTGCCGCGCTCGCTGTTGCTGGAGTTGGCTGTACTGGACCTGATCGAGCGCCTGGAGCCGTTGCTCGGCCACCCCGTGCAGTTGCTCGAAGCCAGTGACGAGGCGCGGTCTTACCCCGTGCACCTGGCGCTGACATTGACCTTCGGCAACACCCCGCCAATGGCCGCCCAGCTCGACCTGAGCGAAAGCGCTGCGTTCCTGGTGGCGCAGTTGCTGGAGCAACACGGCCAGGTCCAAGCCGACCTGTTACCCGCGCTGCGCCAGACACTCTCGGTGCTCACCGGGCAGCAATGGCTGAGCCTCGGTGAGTTGCGCAGCCTGCAGCCCGGCGATGTGCTGATGCTCGAAGCCGGCAGCGGACTGCTGCTGGACCTTGAGGGCCGCCTGCAAGCCCGCTGCCGGCGTGACGGCTCATCGCTGCAGCTACAGGAACCTTTGAAATCGCCCCTTTTGGACATGGAGAACACAATGACTGATGTCGATGCCGCCGCGGCCCTGGACGATTTGCCCCTCAAGCTGGTGTGCCAGGTCGGCAGCCTGGAACTGACCCTGGCGCAACTGCGGGCGTTGGGCACGGGCAGCCTGCTGCAACTGAATACGCCGACGGTGGATGGCGTGGACCTGATGGTCAACGGCCGCCGCGTCGGCCAGGGCCAACTGGTGAAAATCGGTGACGGCCTGGGTGTGCGCCTGCTGAGTTTCGCCACCCCATGACCGGTTATCAGCCGAACCTGATCGAGATCATCCTGGTGGTTGCCACCATCGGGTTGATCCCGTTGGCGGTGGTGACCCTTACCGGCTTCATGAAAATCTCGGTGGTGCTGTTCCTGATCCGCAACGCCCTGGGCGTGCAGCAAACGCCGCCGAACCTGGTGCTGTACGGCATCGCGCTGATTCTCTCGGTGTACGTCACTACGCCGTTGATTGGCGACATGTACCGCCAGGTGGAAGGGCGCGACCTGAACATCGAACACGTCGAGCAACTCAAGGACCTTGGCGACGCCTTGCGCCCGCCGTTACAGGCGCACCTGGCGCGGTTTGCCAATGAATCCGAGCGCGGCTTTTTCGTGCAGGCCACCGAGACCATCTGGTCGCCGGAAGCCCGTGCCGACCTGCGGGATGACGACCTGGTGGTGCTGATCCCGGCGTTCGTCAGCTCGGAGCTGACCCGGGCCTTCGAGATCGGGTTCCTGCTGTATATCCCGTTCCTGGTGGTGGACTTGCTGGTGTCCAACGTGCTGATGGCGATGGGCATGTCGATGGTCTCGCCGAACCTGATTTCGATCCCGCTGAAAATCTTCCTGTTCGTGTCATTGAGCGGCTGGTCGCGCCTGATGCACGGTTTGATTCTGAGTTACGGCTGAGGCACGACCCATGGGCCAGGACGTTTTCCTGTCATTGATGAAACAGGCACTGATGACCGTGCTGATGCTCTCCGCGCCAGCGCTCGGGGTGGCGATTATCGTCGGCTTGAGTGTGGGCCTGTTCCAGGCGCTGACCCAGATCCAGGACCAGACCTTGCCCCAGGTAGTGAAGCTGGTGGCGGTGCTGCTGACCATCGTATTCCTGGGGCCGGTGCTGGCCGGGCAAGTGACGGAACTCGGCAGCCAGGTGCTGGATAACTTCCCGTTGTGGACGCGCTGACCGCCCATGGATGCCAGCCTTACCGCACAGTTTCTCGAAGTCGCCTACCCGGTGATCAGCTCGGCTTCGCTGGCGGCCTGCCGGGCCATGGGCGTGGTAGTGATCACCCCGGCGTTCAACCGCCTCGGGCTCACCGGGATGATTCGCGGCTGCGTCGCCGTGGCGATTTCGATCCCGATGTTCATGCCGGTGTTCGACGCCATGACCTCGATGCCCAACCACGGCAGCCTGTTTATCGCCGGGTTGCTGATCAAGGAATTCCTGATCGGCATCCTGATCGGCCTGTTGTTCGGCATACCGTTCTGGGCGGCGGAAGTGGCGGGGGAGTTGATCGACCTGCAGCGCGGCTCGACCATGGCGCAACTGGTGGACCCGTTGTCCACCGGGGAATCAAGTGTGATGTCCACGTTGCTGACGGTGATGCTGATAACGCTGTTCTTCATGTCCGGCGGTTTTATCCTGATGGTCGACGGCTATTACCACAGCTACCAATTGTGGCCGGTCACCGCGTTCACCCCGGTATTTGCCAGCTCCGCGTTGCTGGCGGTGCTGTCGATCCTTGACCAGATCATGCGCGTCGGGGTGCTGATGGTCTCGCCGCTGATCATCTCGCTGCTGGTCACCGACCTGATGCTCGCGTACCTGTCGCGCATGGCGCCGAACCTGCATATTTTCGACCTGTCGCTGCCGGTGAAAAACCTGTTTTTCTCGATCCTGATGGTGATCTACATCGGCTTCCTGATTCCTTTGATGCTGGACCAGTTGGCTGAGTTTCGCGGCACCGTGGAACTGCTGAAAACCCTGGCGGGCATGGAGTAGGGCATGGGTGATACCAGCGAAGAAAAATCCCAGCCGGCCACGGACAAAAAGCTCAAGGACGCGCGCAAGAAAGGCCAGGTCGCCAAGAGCCAGGACCTGGTCTCGGGCATGGTCATCCTGTTTTGCACCCTGTGCATCTCAATCCTCGCGCCACGGGCCCAGGCCCAGGTCACCGCGCTGATCGACCTGACCGCGCAGATCTACATCGAACCCTTCGCCACGGTGTGGCCACGGGTGCTGGACCACGCCGAGCAACTGGTGATCGGCATCACTTTGCCGGTGATGGCGGTGACCACCGGGGTGGTAATCCTGACCAATATCATCACCATGCGCGGCATTGTGTTTTCCGTGGAGCCTATCAAGCCGGAGTTCAAGCGCATCAACCCGGCGGAAGGCTTCAAGAAGCTGTTCGCCTTGCGCAACTTTGTGGAGTTCATCAAGGGCCTGATCAAGGTGCATGTGCTGGCCGTAGCGTTCTACGTGGTGGGGCGGCACGCGTTGCAGGCGTTGATGGAGTCGTCGCGGTGTGGCGCGGGGTGTATCGAGTCGACGTTTTTCCTGGTGCTCAAGCCGCTGGTGTTTACTGTACTGGCGGCCTTCATCCTGGTGGGCGGGGTAGACGTGTTGATGCAACGCTGGCTGTTTGGCCGCGACATGAAAATGACCCGCAGCGAGACCAAGCGTGAGCGCAAGGATATCGATGGCGACCCGCTGATCAAGAGCGAGCGGCGGCGCCAGCGCCAGGAGATGCAGGCGCTGGCCACCAAGCTGGGGCTGGGCCGGGCTTCGATGATGATCGGCACCACCGACGGCTGGGTAATCGGTGTGCGCTATGTGCGTGGGGAAACGCCGGTGCCGGTGGTGGTGTGCCGGGCTTCGCCGGAGGAGGCGTTGGGGATGTTGCAGGAGGCGTTCGACCTGGGCATACCGCAGGCGCCAGACAAAAACCTGGCGGAGGCAATTGCCAGGAAGACAGTACCGGGGGACCCGGTGCCGGATGCTTCGTTTCAGGCGGTGGCGGATTGGTTGGTGGCGGCGCGGTTGATTTAGGTCGAGCGTAAGTCTCTGGAACCGATCCAAAGTTAGTCGCCACAGAGTGACAGCCCTCTGCCTCTGCGTTTTCTTGAAGGAGTGCAGAGCGGGAATGTCGAACAATCCAGGAAAACAAACTCATGGCAGAAATCCACCGTCACTTCACGTCTAATGCTCATAGCGCGCAACTCAACAGTCAGGTCCTGCATGCCCAGCGTCCCCCTGCGGATCCCTATAAACGGCTGTCGGATTCTGACTTGGCGTTGGCGCTTGATAAAAATTTCGATGCGTTCAGGCCCTCGGGTACGTCCTATGCAACGTCGGGGAAAATTCGTGAAGTCGCGCAGCGCCAACTGACAGGAAATCCCCAGCAGGACAACCTGACGATGCTGGCCAGGCAGGTAGTCGAGCGCGACCACGTAATGAACGAGCTGGATACGGTGGACCATCGAAACAATGCACCACGAGATGGCCGTATTGGCCGGTGGAATCCGAAGTTGGCCGCCGAAAAGTTGTCCAAGTCCACGCCTGGCTGCCCACCTCCACACCCTCAACCTTGCCGTCCCGACCCGTGCCATGCGTCGCCTATAAATATTTATGACCTGATGTCCGACTCCAGCGTGGCGCTGGCTTTTGGCAATAACTACAAGGCGTTTGGCAAACCGGAAAATGGCGTGGCCGACGTTGAGCAGATCTACAACATTGCGGGGCGTCAGCTGTCTGGCAACTGGGCAGAGGACAACATGACGTTGCTTGCCCGAGAAATCGTCAAGCGGCCTCATGTGAGCCACGCGTTGGACTCCATCGATGACAACGGCAGGCAGGACGGCATTATCGGTTATCGCAATGCTCAACTGACATCCGCTCACCTGGCGCGCCGCTAAGCACACCGCCCTGGTCCTGAACCCCTGTGGAGCCGTTCAGCTACACAGGGTTTTTACCTTGTGTCAGGGCGATCAGGGCTTGTCTACATCATGATACTCACCGCCATACCCATCCCCCACGCGCCAGATGATGTCGTGCTTCTCATTGGTCCACTCCGACGGTTTCAGTGAGTATTTGTAGTCCTCTGAATTGCGGTTGTTCCCGTCGCCGATAAAATCCGGATGGTCCCGCCGATGATCGCCGCCACGGATGCTCGAGCGTGCATCCCACTCTTCCTTGCGGAAATCAAAAATACTCTGGTCCTGCGGCGCATCCCGCTGGCCCCAGTCGGACAGGTACGTCTGCAACCACACATACGCCTCATCCCCGTTGGGCTTGAGCAGCCCGTCCTGCTTGAAGTCCTGGATCTGGTTCCAGTTCTGCATCGAGATCTTGTGCAGTTTGTGGGACTGCACGGTGCTCAGGATCGCCCCGACAAACGACAGCGCGCCGGAAATCAAAAAGCCCACCGGCCCCAGGAACGGAATGATCCGCCCGGTTACCCCCAGGGTGGTGAGCACGCCGCCGCCAGCCGCTACCAGGCTGCTGACGCCACCGGCCATGGACAGTGAACCGGAGGCGATTTTCACCGGGTCTTTCTCGCGCACTCCATCACGCAAGGTAAACGCCGCTTGGACCACACTGATCACGCCGCCCGCCACGTCGGTGGCCATGCCGATCACCTTGATCGCGCTGCTGGCGAACTTCGCGCCAAACCCGGCACCTGCCACGCCGCCGCGGCTGGCGATGCCTTTTTCGATACCTTCCTGGACCTTCTTCGCGCCTTCGTCGCTCCAGCCGCCACTGTTGAGGGCCTTGCCCACGTCCTTGCCGTCGTCCATGGCCTGGTCGACGATGTCGAAGTACTTCTTTTGCACCGCTTCGGCGTCCTTGGGCAGCGCGTGGTATCCCTCGCCGGGCTTGGCCCACAGGTCGGGCAAGGAACGGTCGAAGCCCATCAGTTTGTAGGCGTTGGTGCCGCGCAACTTGTCGTAGACCTTCAAGCCCAGCGTGGCGAAGTGTGAGCCGGTACCGAGGAAGCCAAGGAAGTCGTTGGCGATGCCCAGGCGCTTCATCGGCGTATCCGCCAGCTTGCCGCCCTGGCCCGCGAGTTGGTAGACGATCCGGCCCATGCCGATCGCCCCGCCCACCGAGCCGAGTACGCCGTTGTCCTTGAGGAAGTTGAGGTTCTTCACGAAGGAGCTGCGGTTCTCTTCGCTGAGGCCCGGCATGATTTCCTTGCTCACCGCCTTGTCGATGTCGCTGAAGCTGATCACGCCGTTTTTCTGCCAGGTATCGCCGAGGGAAATCATCGCCTTGCCGAAGTCGGCGGCGGCGTTTTTGTCCTTGAGCAATTGGTCGACGAATTTCGAATACACCCCCAGCGCCTGGCGCGGCAGGCCGTCGGCGCCGCCCTTGAGCATCGACAGGATCGCCATGGTGTTGTCGGTGGTGGCCAGGGCGGTATTGTCGTCGGAAATCTTGGTGGGATCGTCCATCAGCTTTTCAACGGCATCGGTGTAGCCGTCGATTTGCAGGTTTTGCAGGAAGTTGTCGGCCTTGGCCGGGTCGATGTCGGCGAGGGCGGTGTAGGCGGTCTGGATTTCCTGGGTGGCCAGTTCGGTCTTGCCGCCGTCCTGCAAGGACTTGATGTACTTGGTGAAATTCTCCGAGGAGGTGCTGTCGATCAGTTTCTGCCGGGTCTCGTCGACCTTGGCCTGGCCGCCGTCGACCTTGCCCAGGGCCGCGTCGTGGTTGGCCTTGATGTCGTGCTGGATCGTCGAGTCGCCCAGCAGGTCGTTGATGGTCTGGTCGATGGCCTTGGTGTCGAAGATGTTGTCGCGCACGTCCCGCGAGGTCACGTCGATGGGTGTGGTGGCAATGCCCTGGTTGCCGAAACCGTGCTCGGGAATGATCGACATGCCGTTGTCGGCCATGCTCCGGGCTTCCACCGCTCGCAGGAACTTGGCGCGCGGATCGTCCTTGCCGATGCTGCCGTCCTTGACCCCGGCGCGGTAGCTGTCCACCAGGGTTTTCATCGACAGGTCCTGCACCGACAGCGGGTTGCCGCTTTCATCTTTTTCGGTGGTGGTCAGGTTGTCGACGGACACATCCTTGAGGGGCGGCAGGCCATTGTCGGTGCGCAGCTTGTCGACGTCGGTGGTCTGCGCGGCGATGTCGCTGCGGTAGCTGGAAATCTGCTCGAACAGCTGTGGGTTGCTGTCTTCCGACACCACGATTTTCTCTTCGCTGCCCCCCGGCTTGTGCTGGGTGAAGGCGATCAGGCCGGGGCCATAATCACCGGCACCGCCAACGCTCATGATGTCCTCGGTGGAGGGCAGGTACGCGTCCGGGCCGGCGAGGGTATAGCCGTCGCCCTTGGCCTTTTCGATGCCGGCCAGGGTTTGGCCCTTGGTGGTGTAGGCGGCGAAGGCTTCGGGGGTGATGTCCTTGGACACCACCAGCAATTTGCCGTCGGCCTGGTTGACCACGAGGATGCCGTCCATGGGCGCGTCGACCTTGCTGATGTCCCCCAGCTTCAGGCTGGCTTCGTCCTTGCGCAGCAGCGCCTGGCCGGGCAGGGACTGGGCGTTCTTGATGTAGTCGAAGGCTTGCGAACCTTCACTGGCGTGCACGGCGTGGAGGAAGTTGTAGAACGTCCCGCCGGCATTGGGGTTGGGATTACTGAGATCGGCGCCGGGTTGCGGCAGGTCGGCTTCGGACTTGCTGATCATGTACTTGTGGCCCTGGTGTTCAAACAGGATCACCCCGGCGCTGCTGTCTTCGGACACCACTTTCAACTGACTGAAATCGAGGTCTCCCGGCAGGCTGGTGACTGCTTCATAACCCTTGGTCTTGCCGTCATTCAGAGCCTGCTTGGTCACCCCAGCCTGGGTGTAGGTGCTGAACGCTTGAGGCGTAAGCAATTCGGAGATGACCAGGGTCTTGCCGTTTTCCAGGCTCACCTTGAGGATGCCGTCTTCGGCCTTGCCCACGGATTTGATATTGGCCAGGCGTACGCCGTCGCCGTCGCCGTCTTCGCGCAGCAGTTGCTGGTCGGGGTTCTTCAGGCTTTCGACGATGGCCTTGCCGGCCGGGGTGCCCTGGGTTTCGGCCAGGGTCTGGAGGAAGGTGTACAACGGCGTGCCTTCGTCGGGACCGCCCTGGTTGACCGGGGCCACGGCATGGCCGAAGCGCAGGTTTTTCAGCACGTCGAACCCGTCCTGGGCGTTGGCCGCGCCCTCGGCGCTGATCTTGTATTTGGCGCCGTCCTGTTCGAAGTAGATCACCCCGGCGTCTTTGTCCTGGGAGATGACCTTGAGCTTGTCGATATCGAGTTTGCCCGGCAGGGCGGTGACTTCCTTGTAGTCCTCGGGCTTAAGGGTTTTGTCGCCCGGTCCGCTGCTGGCCAGGACTTTGGCTTTGTTCAGGACGGCGTCGAAAACGCGCTCGGGAGCGTTGGGTTGATCGACGCGGGGAGAGGCGGATTTTTCGGGACGGGTGATCATCGGTTCAGTCCATGTGAGGGGGCGCACGAGGACTCGATCTTAGGGGCTGAAAGCGGGTAAAAGCGGGTTTGTTGGCAACAAGTCACAAGCTTTCACGGGTGTGAAATTCACGTCCCGGGGCAGCGCGTCTCCATCACGTTGGACAACGCATCGCCTGCCGGGCGCAACTGCGCCGGCAGGCATTCGGTGCGGGGCGAGCGCCCCTAGGTACTCACATGATCCATGAAGGCGCTGATGCGTGTCGGGTCATAGCGGGTGCGCCGGGGGCTGACAAACCAGCCGCGACGGTTTTCCCGATACACCAGGCCTTCGGCTTCCAGCTGCTGCAAGGCTTGGCGCAAGGTGCCCACGAGTACCTTACTCAAAGCGGAACGAAGCCCCATAGGCTGAGGCTGGCAGGCGATCACTGCCCTCGGCGCCGAGGCGGGAACGCAGGGTGCCGGTCTGTGGTGTGGTGCGATACAGGCCGCGTTTTTGCAGAGCCGGGATCACCAGCTCGACAAAGTCATTCAGCGAGCCAGGGCTGATCAACGGGTTGAGCATGTAGCCGCTGGTACCGGAGATTCTGGCGTGTTCCTCAATTTTTTCCGCCACCTGCTCCGGGGTGCCCACCAGGATCAAATCGCTGCCCCGCGTCACGTTGGCGAAGCGCTGTCTGACCTCGCCGGCCGTCAACGGTTTGCCGCTGCCATCGGGTTTCATCACATAGGAGGTCATGCCTTCGGTGTGGGTGGACAGCGCTTCATTGTCGGCGTAGCGGCTGATATCGATGCCGGTGTCGCCCGCGTAGCTCACCAACTGCGCTTGCAGGTGGTAGTTGCTTTGCAGGGTGTCGTATTTCTGTTGGGCCTCGATGGCGGTGGGGGCGGTGACGATGCGCAGCACGGTCAGGGACTTGACGTCTTGTTGCCTGCGTCCGCGGGCTTCGGCCTGGCGCCAGATATCTTCGAGCCCCTGGCGTATTTCCTGCGGGTTGGATTTGGCGATGAACACCAGCTCCGCATGCTTGGCCGCGAACTGCCGGCCACGGCCCGACCAACCCGCCTGGATCAGCAGCGGCGTGCGTTGCGGCGAGGGTGACGTGAGGTGCGGCCCGGCCACCCGGTAATGTTCGCCGGCATGCTGGATCGGGCGTACGCGCGAGCCATCGGCATAGGAGCGGGCGAGTTTGTCGGCGAGCACGGCGTCATCCGCCCAACTGCCTTCCCAGAGCTTGTACACCACGTCGAGAAACTCTTCGGCGCGCTCGTAGCGGTCGTCGTGCTTGATCATCTGCTCCAGGCCGAAGTTGCGTGCGGCGCTGGAGAGGTAGGAGGTGACGATATTCCAGCCGATACGCCCATCGGACAGATGGTCCAGGGTGCTGAAGCGCCGAGCATGGGTGAACGGGTGTTCGTAGGTGGTGCTGACTGTGACGCCAAACGCGAGTTTCTCGGTCAGCGCCACCAGTGCCGGGATGATGGTCAGCGGGTCATTGGCTGGCGCTTCCACCGCCCATTTCAACGCCGCCGCTTCGGAGCTGCCGAACACATCGTAGAAACCCAGTACATCACCGAAGAACATCAAGTCGAGGTTGGCTTCATCGGCCGTGCGGGCCAGGTTCGACCAGTACTTGAGGGTGTTGATACCCAGCCGCTCATCCGCCGGGTGGGTCCACAGGCTGGGCGCGCCGCCGCAGCCGACACTGGCTTGTTCGTACAGGCCGAATAACAACGGGGTTGGATCAGACATGATGCTTCCTGCAAATAAAAAGAGGTTATCGGCCGTGAAGGTAGGCCTTGCCGTAGTGCCGCTCCAGGCGGGCCTGAATCAGTTCCAGGCCAATGGACAGCAGCCAGTAGATGACGGCGGCGGTGGTGAGCATTTCGATGTAGCGGTACGACGAGCGCCCGTAGGACTGCGCGAGGAACATCACTTCCCAGACGCCCATGACCGACACCAGCGAGGAGTCCTTGAGCATCGAAATGAACTGGCTGGTGGTCGGTGGAATGATGGTGCGCATCGCCTGGGGCAACACGATTTGCCAGAACGTCACCGTGGGGCCCATGCCCAGCGCGGCTGCAGCGTTACGCTGGCCCTGGGAAACACCGATGATGCCCGCGCGAAAGATCTCGCTCAGGTAGGCCCCATAGTTCAACGACAGGGCAATGATCCCGGCGCTGATGGCGCCCGGCACCACGCCCAGTTGCGGTAGGCCAAGGTAGATAAGCAGAATCTGGATCAGCAGCGGCGTGCCGCGAAAGAACGAGGCATAGAAACTGGCGATGCCGAATGCCACCGCGCTGTTCGACAAGCGCGCCAGGGCCGTCGCAAAGCCCAGCGCCAGGGACAGCCAGATCGAGCAGAAACACAGGAACAGCGTCAGCGCCGCACCCTGCAGGAAACCGTTGGGCGACAGGTGCAGGCCCACCAGGTTCTGCCACTTGGCCGCGACGATCGCAAACTTCAGATCGAAGCTCATGAACAAACCGGCGAACAGGCACAGCATCACGCCCCAGGTCAGCCACAGGCGTACCTGGAAGGACAGCCACTGGCGTTTGACGGGCGGCGGTTTCACCACGGTGGGCGGGGTGGGGAAAACACTCATTGGGTGATGTCTGCGCCGATCCATTTCTGGGAAATCTTCGTCAGCGTGCCGTCGCTTTTCAGGTCGGCCAGCACTTGGGTCAGCCTGGCGTCCCACTGTGGGTCGCCTTTTTCGGTGGCGACCACGTTGGGCTCGCTGTACAGCTGTTTGCCGACGACCTTGAAGCGTGGGTCGTGCTTGATCCGTTCGTTGGCGGTCACCAGGTTGGTGAGCATTGCATCCAGGCGTTTGCCGGTGCCCAGTGCGAGGTCCTGGAAGGCCACGATTTCATTGTCGTAAGGCACGGCTTGAATCTGGCTGAACGGGTAGTCGATGGGCGTGTTGGCGCCTTCAATCACCAGGTCTTTGTTCAGGTAGGCTTCGTAGGTCGAGGCACTGCCCACGCCGACTTTTTTCCCGGAAAGGTCACTGGCCGAGTGGATGGAAGACTCATCAGCGTTGACCACGATGACCGCCGGCGAGGCGTAATACTCGACAGGGAAGTTGAACACTTGCCCCCGGGCGGCACTGGGGGTCATGGAGCAGATGCACACGTCATAACGGCCTTGCCAGCGACCGGCGGCGATCACTTCCCAGGACGGTGTTTCCAGTTTCAAGGTGACGCCGAGCTTGTCCGCGACGGCCTTGGCGACATCCACGTCGAAGCCATCCAGCTGGTTTTGTTCATTGAGAAAAGAGAAGGGCGGATAGTTCTCCATCAGTACGCCGACCAACTGTTTGGATTGCGTGATGCGATCCAGTGTGGCTCCGGCGAACACCGTCGGGCTTGCCACTAACAGGGACAGGCCCAGGGTCACGACAGTACGTAAGTTCATAAATATGCCCATGGGATTTTTTATATTTAAACGCGATAAGGGCTTTATGTTTAATGATTTTATGTACTGTAAACCGCTGTTTTAGTTATATGTTTTCCCAACTGTTGGCCTGGCAACAGTTGGGAAATAAACACCATGTTCATGCTTTACCGACACCATCGCTTGCTACCCCAACCTGCAGTCTCGTGAGGGCGTGATGTGTGCCGGGATCGCTCAGCTTCAGCCGCTTTTAGCTGCGCCAGACGGGAACAAGATGCTCATCAATCATCCAGTGACCCTCGCCAGGCCGGATACAGGTCCCACCGATCCAGCGTTCCTGGCTGGCGTGGTCCGGCCAGTAAGCCTTGCCGTTCAGAACCTGGCGACCCAGCGCAGTCAGCGCCAACAAATGTTGAGGCCACGGCAGTTGAGTCTCGGACTCGATCAACAGCGGATTGTCGCCATCAATCAGTGGCCGCATCAGCGCATGGAACATCATGTCCCCCAGGTAAGGCAGCGGTTCGCGCTTGCCCATCAACTCGGCAAACACCCTGCCAAACGGCACAGGCCCGGCCTCATCCACGTAGTGCAGGGACAGGCGCTCGGTCAGTGACAAACCGTCCCGCACACCCGGTAACTCCTGCAACTGCCGACGCAACGCCAGGGCCAGGAAGGGCAGGGATGGGTGGTTGCCCCGGGCCAGTTCCGCCAGCTTGACCGGCGAACTCTCGCAGTACGCCAGCCAGGCCTGCCGCGCCAGCTTCAGCATGTCCTCATCGACCCGCCGACGCTGTGGCCACAGCCACGCCAACACTTCAGGTGCCAGTTGGCCAATGCCAATAAAGCGTTGCACGCCGGGGACACGGTCGACCTCGATCAGCTCGAGCTTTTCAGGCAAACGCTCAAGCCCGGCCAGCGCCCGAATCAGGAACAATTGGTCGTAAGCATCCGCCTCACACCACAACACGCTATGACCGGCGCTGCCCAGTTGCTCAAGATGTTTGTATTCGTCTGCATGCCGGCGGGACACCTCGGCCTCGTCCATCGCGAACACCTGGCTGATATAGCGGCTGCGAACGGCCAGGTATTGTTCGGCTGGCAAGTCCTGGACCGGGCCCATGCACAGCGGATCGATCAGCATCCGAAAGTGCCCCTTGAACCCCGCTACACCCAAACTGTGGGCAATGTCATTGCCGCAGCGCCAGTGGGTGGTGCGGGCCTCGTCGCTGGCCTCGAAACCCGGATGGCGGGCGGCAAAATCCACTGCATCTATGTGTGCTTTGAGTTTGGGCCAACTAGGGAAACCGAGTTCCTTGGCGATCAGCCATTGAGCATCGGATAAGGTGGGCGTAACGGCGGCATCGGCGCTTTTCAGGCGGCGCAACAGCTCCTTGGCGCGCTTGCGTTGCTGCTCAAGGTTGATACGGCCGTTAGTGGACGAGAATGCTTGCGACATACGATCTCCTTGCACAAACCTTGTCCGCTTTAAGGTTGGGAGTCGTAGAAATGTGATATTCAGTCAAGGTCTTGGGCGCAGCCCTTTCCGCGGATGGTGGCGTAGATGGCGCCAGGCGGGAAATATAGGCAGTGCAATGATTGATTGCAAGCCGCGCGGTGGATAGCGCGGCTGAGTTGAGCAGGAGAGCGAAATGAAAGTTGGTGTGATTTCCGATACCCACGGCTTGCTCCGTGCCGAGGCCCTGGCGGCCCTGGAAGGCTGCGAGCAGATTGTTCACGCCGGGGATATCGGTAGCCCTGAAATTCTTGAGCTGCTGGCCTCGATCGCACCGTTGCACGTGGTGCGCGGCAACAACGACCTGGATGCCGCCTGGGCAGAGCATCTGGCGGATCGCCTGGATTTCGAGCTGAATGGCTGGCGGGCACTGCTGGTGCATGACATCGCCGATGTGCCGAAGGCGCTGGATCCGGGTATCAGGCTGGTGATCACAGGTCACTCTCACAAGCCATTGATCGAGTGGCGCGGTGAGCGGTTGTTTCTCAATCCAGGCAGTGCAGGGCGGCGCCGCTTCAAGTTGCCGGTGACCCTGGCGCTGCTTGAGGTGCAGGAGAAATCGCTCAAGCCACGCCTGGTGTCGCTTGAGCCCAAGCGCTGAGGCACCTGTGGCGAGGGGGCTTGTTGTGGCGAGGGAGCTTGCTCCCGCTGGGATGCGAAGCGGCCCCAATAAAGTCACTGCGATACACCTGAAAAAACACCGTTAATTTCTTGGGGCTGCTGCGCAGCCCAGCGGGAGCAAGCTCCCTCGCCACGGGGGACGTACCCTGTCTTACCATTGCGCATAAATCAGGAACAAGGATCATCAAGTCCATGAGCGTATTAGTAGAAACCCGTGCGCTCACGCGTATGGACGAGCGCCGTCAGCTTCAACTGCTGCAGCCTACGGATTTCCAGTTGCACCGTGCCGACCGCATCTCCATTACCGGCTCATCCGGTTCCGGCAAAAGCGTATTCCTTAGGGCACTTGCCTTGCTCGACGCGCCCACCTCAGGGGACATCTTCTGGCACGGGCAACCCATCGCCAACGCGCAAATCCCGCAGTACCGCAGCCGTATCAGCTACCTCTCCCAACGCCCGGCACTGATCGAAGGCTCGGTGGAGGACAACCTGCGTTTCCCCTACAGCCTAAAGGCCCTGCACCACCTGAGTTTCGATCCGGATGCGGTCAAGGCACTGCTGGCCCACGCGGGAAAAGAACCTGGCTTCCTGGCAAAAAATGCCGGCGATTTATCCGGCGGCGAGTCCCAGGTGGTTTCGCTGATCCGCACCCTGCAACTCAATCCCGATGTACTGCTGCTGGACGAACCCACCGCAGCCCTCGACCCGGCGTCATCCCGGGAAGTCGAGGCGTTGATCAACGCCTGGGCCGAAGCGGATAACGACCACGCCTATATCTGGGTGTCCCATGATCTTGAGCAGGCACAACGCATGAGTACCACCCGCCTGCATATGGACGCCGGCGTGCTGACGGGAGCCGTGCAGCCATGAACTATCACGACCTTACGGCACTGGACATGGCCATTGCCGCCTCGCTGATTTTGATCAACGGCGCGCTGTCGCTGCTGTTGCGCCTGGGCCTGGAACGTCAGCTGTTCTGGGCCGCCGTGCGCACGGTGGTGCAACTGCTGGCGATTGGTTACCTGCTGGGCTGGGTGTTCGAGTTCGCCTACTGGTACGTGGTGTTGCCGCTGATGTGCCTGATGACCCTGATCGCCGGGCTCTCGGCCGCCGGGCGCGGCAAGCGGACCTACGCCGGCCAGCGGGCCGACAGCATTGTGTCGGTGTGGGGCAGTTCGTGGTTGGTGACGGCCATCGGCTTGTTCGCGATCATCCGGATTCACCCGTGGTACGAGCCGCAGTATGCAATTCCGATCCTCGGCATGATTCTCGGCAATACGCTCACGGGCGTGTCCTTGGGCATTGAGCGCATGACCCAGGAATTGACCTCGGGGCGCAACACCATCGAGATGATCCTGGCCCTGGGTGGTTCACGTTGGGAAGCGGCGCAGGATGCGATTCGCCAGGCGGTGCGGGCGGGGATGATCCCGACTCTGAACCAGATGACGGTGGTGGGGATTGTCAGCCTGCCGGGCATGATGACCGGCCAGGTGCTGGCGGGAGAAAGCCCGGTGGACGCGGTGCGTTACCAGATCGTGATTATGTTTTTGATCGCTGCGGCGTCGGCGCTGGGCACGGTAGGTGCGGTGTTGCTTACCTACCGTCGGTTGTTTTCTCCGGGGCATCGGTTTTTGCGCTACCGGCTTGAAGAGCGGGTGTGACCTTGATGGTGAGGGGGTAGCATTTTTTAGGCGGGAACTGTGTACATATCCGTTGCTGCGGTAACGGCAGCTTATGGTTCCGCTCTTACAGCGGCTCACTTTTGAAAAGCGCAAAAGTAACCAAAACGCTCTGCCCCGCCTGTCGGCACCTCGCTTGGGCTCGGTGTTCCCTCACTCCGGCATTGCTACGCGGGCCGCCGCGACGGGCCATCCATGGCCCGGCGCGGCTAAACCGGCGTCCTGCCGGTTTACCCGCTCCGCAATACCTGCGTTCGGCCTCGGGCTGAATGGGGCAGTCAGATCAAGATCAACAGCAGATCAAAAGCAAGAGCACAGCGGCCTACAGGCCGGCTTGAGTGTTAAAAGCCAGATCAGAAGCCAGAGCGAATGCAGAGCTGCTTTTCTGTAGGAGCGAGCTTGCTCGCGAAAAACCTGAGACCGCCGCGTTCATCCAGAATGCCCGCGTCATCGTTAACGACCTTCGCGAGCAAGCCCGCTCCCACATTTGAACCGTGCCCGCTTCAGCTTTTGCTGTTGATTTACAACACTCAAGCCGGCCTGTAGGCCGCTGTGCTCTTGATCTGCTGTTGATCTTGATCTTAGGCGCCCCGTTAAACCACGCTGGCCGAACGCAGGCTTTGGAGCGTGGGTAACCCGGCAGGACGCCGGGTTAGCCGCGCTGGGCCAAGGATGGCCCATCGCGGCGGCCCACGGTCCAAAGCCGGAGTGAGGGCACACCGAGCCCAAGCGAGGTGCCGAGTGGTGGGGCAAGAGCGTTTTGCTTACTTTTGCGCTGTTCAAAAGTGAGCCGCT
Source organism: Pseudomonas sp. AN3A02 (assembly GCF_011765255.1). Taxonomy (NCBI): domain Bacteria; kingdom Pseudomonadati; phylum Pseudomonadota; class Gammaproteobacteria; order Pseudomonadales; family Pseudomonadaceae; genus Pseudomonas; species Pseudomonas sp. AN3A02. The sequence continues at coordinate 18,481 of NZ_JAARNI010000005.1, read as the reverse complement.
GTAAGAGCGGAACCATAAGCAGCCGTTACCCAAATAACGGATATACACCCGGTCCATCTCCACCAACCCACTTCCTCAGCCCTAACAGCTCCGTAGATATCTGTCAGCTCCCACAGCTTCACCTGTCCTTGCGCAAATAAGGCGCTGACACGCCCCCGTGGAGCGACTGGAACGACTCCTTGCTCCACTCAGGTCAGCGCGTAGACCACCATGGGAGCCGTTCCAGTCCGGTTCAATCACCCACACCGAAATCCAGCTGCACCTTCATCGCCCGGCTCTTGTCCGCCGCCAGTTCAAACGCCGTCACCGCCTCGCTGAACGGCACGGTGTGGGAGATCACCGGGCGCACATCAATCACCTGGCGATTCAGCAAATCCACCGCCTGGGCGAACTCCGAATGGAAGCGGAAGGTGCCTCGCAGGTCGATCTCACGGCTCACCAGCATATTCAGCGGAAGCGAGACTTCACCGCCCAGGCCAACGGTCACCAGCACGCTGCGCGGGGCCATGCATTCCAGGCCGTTGCGCAGGGCCTGGGCGCTGCCAGAGACTTCGAACATCACGTCGAAGTAGCCTTTTTCGGCGGTATAGCACTTCAACGCGTCGGCGTCTTCCGCCAGGTTATGGGTACGGCTGGCACCCATTTTCTCGGCGCAGGCCAACGGCCCGGCGGCCAGGTCCACGGCGACGATTTCTCCCGCCCCCGCTGCCCGCAGGCTGCCGATCAACAGGTTGCCGATAGGGCCGCAGCCGGTCACCAGCACACGCTTGCCGAAGATCGCCCCGGCGCGCTGGATCGCATGCAAACCCACGGACAACGGTTCGGCCATCGCACCTTCGGCGAGGCTGACGTGATCGGCCAACAGGTGCGCCTGTTGCGTCTCGATCACCAGGGACTGTTGAAACGCGCCTTGCACGTGGGGGAAGGGCATCGCACTGCCGTAAAAGCGCATGTTCAGGCAATGGTTCGGCAGCCCTTGATGGCAATAACGGCAACCCCCGCAAGGCCGCGATGGCGAGACCGACAAGCGTTGGCCGACCTTGAACGGGCCGCCCTCACTGCCCACGGCATCGATCACCGCCGACACTTCATGGCCCAGCACCATCGGCTCGCGCAGGCGCACTGTGCCAAAACCCCCGTGCTGGTAGTAATGCAGGTCCGAGCCGCAAATTCCGCCCCGGGCAATGCGCACCCGTAACTGGTCGGGGCCGAGGGTGTGAGGTTCGGTTTGCGGTTCTATCCGCAGGTCTTTCGAGGCATGGCAGACGATAGCGTGCATGAATTCTCCGGGTTACAGCGAGGCGGTGATGCCACCGTCCACGTACAGGATATGACCGTTGACGAAACTCGCCGCGTCGCTGGCAAGGAACACCGCAGCGCCCGCCAGTTCGGCGACGTCGCCCCAGCGCCGGCTCGGCGTGCGTTGCACCAGCCAGTCACTGAACTCGGGGTTGGCCACCAGGTTGGCGTTCAGTTCAGTCTTGAAATAGCCGGGGCCGATGCCATTGATCGTCAGCCCGTGTGGGCCCCAATCGATGGCCATGCCTTTGGTGAGCATCTTCAACGCACCTTTGCTGGCGGCATACGGGGCGATGCCCGGGCGCCCCAGTTCGCTTTGCACCGAGCAGATATTGATGATGCGCCCACGCTTGCGCGGGATCATCGCCCGGGCCACGGCCTGGCCGACAAGGAAGGCGCTGTCGAGGTTGGTGCTCATCAACTCGCGCCAGTGGGTTTCGCTGTAATCCTCAAGCGGTCCGCGCCGCTGCATGCCGGCGTTATTCACGAGGATTTCCAGCGGGCCCAGGCGCTCTTCGATATCCGCCACGGCGGCCAGCACCGCCGCGCCGTCGGTGACGTCGAATGCCTGGGTGTGCACCTCCAGGCCTTCCGCCGCCAGCAACGCGGCACTGTCACGCAAGGTGCTGCGGTTGCGCCCGTTGAGCACCACCCGCGCGCCGGCCTGAGCCAGGCCACGGGCGATGGCCAGGCCGATACCGGCGCTGGAGCCGGTGATCAAGGCCAGGCGGCCATCGAGGCGGAAGCTGTCTAAAACGCTTTGCATGGATCAATCTCCGGAGGCTGCGACAGTGATCAACCCTAACAATCCGAGTACGGGGCGCCGTCCTTATTGTTATAGGCCAAACCCTGTCATATCGTGCATGACGGGCCTTACTTCACCGCAGCACGGGTTCAGCGTCCAATTTTCATTTGTGATCCCGTGATCAAAAACCGTGATAACAGGAGCCTTCTGATGGAACTCAAGCACCTGCGCGCCTTTGTCGTGCTCGCCCAGGAACTGCATTTCGGCCGGGCAGCGGCGCAGCTGTCGATCGTGCAACCGGCGCTGAGCATGCAGATCAAGCTGCTCGAAAGCGGCCTGGGCGTGCGCCTGCTCGACCGCAACCGGCACTCGGTGACGCTGACCGAAGCCGGTCGGGTGTTTTTGCCCGAAGTCCAGGCCACGCTGCATCAGGCAGCCCGTGCCGCCGATGCCGCCCGTGCTTCAAACCGTGGGGAAATCGGCCGAGTGCGCCTGGGATTTGTCTCCTCGGTGTTGCCGGAATTGCTGCCGGGGTTGATTCGCGCGGTGCATCAGCGCTACCCGCGAATTGAACTGGAACTCAAGGACATGCCCGGCCCGGACCAGGCGGCGGCGTTGAAAAACGGCCAGCTGGATTTCGGCCTGATGCGTTTACCGGCGGCCTATCCCGGCGTGCAGACCCGCGCTGTGTTGCAAGAAAGTTTTGTGGTTGCCTTGCCCGCGGATCATCCGTTGGCATCGCAGCAATCAATACAACCGGCGGATTTGCTCAAAGTCCCGGTTTTTATCCTGGCCCGACGGTATGCCCCGGGGTTCTATGACGAGTTCGTCCAGGCCGTGGGCGTGCCCCTGGAGATCGCCTCTGAACTCGGCGAATTCACCACCATGCTGGCGCTGGTCTCGGCCGGGTTGGGTGTGGGGGTGTTGCCGCAGCAGGCGGCCCGGGCGTTGCCGGCCAATTGTGTATCCAGGCACCTGGAATTGGGAGCGTTCAGGGCCAGGACCGGCCTGGCCTGGACCAAACTCGACAGCGCAGTGAAAACCACCGTGTTCAACCTGATCTGCGAGTTGTTTGGTGAATGATTGTTTCATCCGGTGAAATGCTGGATTGTAAAAACTGGCTATTCTGCTGCGTGCCGTAGCGGCGGAAGATAGCGCCATCGACACGATCACCGGGTCGAGTCCCTGGCACATCGCGGAGCCTGTCATGATCAAACTGTACCGTTACCCCTTGTCTGGCCATTCCCATCGGGTCGAGCTGATGCTGTCGCTGCTGGGCGTGCCCGCCGAACTGGTGCTGGTGGACCTGAAGCAAGGCGCACATAAAGCCCCTGAGTTCCTCGCTACCCTCAACAGCTTCGGCCAGGTGCCGGTGATCGATGACAACGGTGTGGTGCTGGCGGATTCCAACGCGATCCTGGTGTACCTCGCCGGCAAATATGGCAACACCCAGTGGCTGCCGACCGAGCCTTTGGCGTTGGCCCGTGTGCAGCGTTGGCTTTCGGCGGCTGCGGGCCCGCTGCATACAGGACCGGCCGCTGCTCGATTGGTGACTGTGTTCGGTGCCGCACTGGATGCCGAGGCGACCATCAGCCGTTCCCATGGGTTCCTCAACGTGGTGGAGCAACAGTTGCGACAGGGCCGTTTTCTCACCGGTGACCTGCCGACGATTGCCGATATCGCGCACTACACCTACATCGCCCATGCGCCGGAAGGTAACGTCTCGCTGGACGACTATCCGCAGGTTCGCGCCTGGCTGGGCAGTATCGAGGCGCTGCCGGGTTTTGTCGGTATGCAACGCACCGCCGTGGGCCTGGCGAAGGCTTGAAGACTTTGTGGCGAGGGAGCTTGCTCCCGCTGGGCTGCGTAGCGGCCCCAAAATCCTGGGAGCGCTGCGCGCTCCAGCGGGAGCAAGCTCCCTCGCCACAACGCTCCCAAGCCACTGGTTTGGTGTACTACATTCGATTAAGGGGGCTCATGGACCGTTTCCAGGAAATGCAGATTTTCCTCGCAGTTGCCGAAGAGCAGGGTTTTGCCGCGGCGGCCCGGCGCCTGAAAATCTCGCCCCCCAGCGTGACCCGCGCGGTTGCCGCGATGGAAGCGCGTATCGGCACGCAGTTGCTCTCGCGCACTACCCGCAGCCTGCACCTGAGCGAGGCAGGCCAGCGTTACCTTGACGATTGCCGGCGCATCCTCGCCGAACTGACCGAGGCCGAAGAGGCGGCGGCCGGCAGCTTCTCGATCCCGTGGGGGCACCTGACGGTCACCGCACCCGTGTTGTTTGGTGAGTTGTTCGTCGCACCGATCCTGGGGGAGTACCTGGACCAGTTTGCCCAGGTCAGCATCAACGCCTTGCTGGTGGACCGTGTGGTCAATATGACCGACGAAGGTGTCGACGTGGCCGTGCGCATCGGGCATTTGCAGGAAAACGGCCAGCAGGCGATCAAGGTCGGCGAAGTGCGCCGCGTTGTATGCGCCGCGCCGGCTTACCTTGAGCGGCACGGTCGGCCACTGCATCCCGGGCAACTGCGGGAGGCGAAGATTGTCACCTCGTCTTCCAGCCAGTTGGTCAGCGAATGGCAGTTCAGGGAGGGCAGCCAGCCATTGAGCGTGGCCGTTGAGCCACGCCTGGTGGTCACCGCCAACAACGCGGCAATCAACCTGGCGCGCCTGGGCTGGGGCGTCACGCGGGTGCTGTCTTATCAGGTGGCCAGCGATGTGCGTGCAGGCGCACTGGAAATCATCCTGCAAGACTTCGAGCCGCCGGCGTTGCCGATCCAGGTGGTGTTCCAGAACAGCGCCCGGGTGCCGGCGAAAATCAATACCTTCGTGGACTTTCTGGTCAGTCGGCTCGGGCAGGACGCCGCGCTCAACCCCGTGATAAAGCAGCCTGCCTGATGGACCGCTATCGCGACATGCAGATTTTCCAGGCGTTGTCCCTGCAGCCGAGCCTTGCTGCGGCTGCCCGCTGCCTGGGCGTCTCTGGGCCTACAGTGATTCGTGCGATTGACCGGCTGGAGGCGCGCTTGCGGGTGCCATTGGTTCAGCGCAGCACCCGGGGCATTCGCCTCACCGAAGCCGGCGCGACGTTCATGGCGGACTGTTCACGCATCCTAGACGGCGTGAGCGCCGCCGAAGCGTCTGCCAAGGGCGCGCATGCGCAGGCCGAGGGCAATCTGCGGGTGTTTTTTCCGTTCTTGTTCAGCCGTTATGTGATGGCCCCGCTATTGGCCGACTACCTGGATCTCTATCCCGGGGTCCGGGTGTTTGCCCACTACTACGATCACTATCCGAACCTGAATGAAGACGGTCTGGACGTGGCAATCCTGGTGGGAGAGTTGCCCGGTTCATCCCTGATTGCGCGGCCCGTGGGTCATGTACGCAACATCGTCTGCGCCAGCCCTGGCTATCTGCGTGCCCATGGCGAACCGCTGCAACCCGAAGCGCTCAAACAGCATCGACTGGTCGCCAGCCAAGCTTATTCGGACTGGGTGCAATGGGATTTCCAGGCCTCCAGCATCAAGGCCCGCGCGCGTCTCGGTTGCACCACCGTGCAGGGCGCGATCAATGCGGCGGTGCAGGGCGCAGGGTTGATCCGGTGCTTGAGTTATCCGGTCCACGATCACCTGGCGAGCGGCGAACTGCGTCGGGTATTGCAGGCCCATGAACCGCCGCCGCTGCCGGTGCATGTGGTCTACCGCGAAGGGCGCAACGCTTCGATGCGAGTGCGCAGTTTTGTTGATTTCAGTGTGGCGGCTTTGCGTGAACATCCGGCGTTTCATCCACCGAGGGCTTGATCATGAATTACCAGGACGCGTCCCCCGTCTCGCCATGGCATGCCGGCGAGCGGCAATTGCAGCAAAGTGCCGGCGTGGCCGAGCGCATGGAGGTGATCGGCGCGAAGGTCATACGGGATCACTTGCCGGAGCAGCATCGGGCGTTTTATGAGTTGTTGCCCTATCTGGTGGTGGGCGCCGTGGATGATCAGGGGCTTGCGTGGGCCACGCTGCTGGAGGGGGCGCCGGGGTTTGTGTATTCGCCCGACCCCTACAGCTTGCGTATCGACAGCCTGCCTGCGGTGGCTGATCCCGCCGGGGCGGGGCTGAAGAAAGGTGCGGCGGTGGGGCTGTTGGGCATTGATCTGAATACGCGGCGGCGCAACCGTATGAATGGGGTTGTGGGGACGGCTGGCGCTGATGGTTTTGCGGTGGACGTGGTGCACACCTTTGGCAATTGTCCGAAGTACATCCAGTTGCGTGCAGTGGACCCGGGTGTTCGGGGGCAGCGTTCTGCTGAAGGTGCGGTGCAGAGGGCCAACTCGCTCGATGAGTCTGCCCGAGCGCTGATTCGTAGCGCGGATACGTTCTTCGTCGCCAGTTATGTGGACCTGGATGGGGATGCGGCCAAGCGTTCGGTGGACGTTTCGCACCGGGGTGGCGACCGTGGGTTTGTGCGAGTGGACGGGGACGTGCTGACGATTCCCGATTTTACCGGCAACTCGTTTTTCAACACCTTGGGCAATTTGCAGCTCAACCCGGTTGCCGGGTTGTTGTTTGTGGATTTTGCCACGGGTGATGTGTTGCAGGTTGCCGGGCGTGCCGAGGTGATTCTTGAAGGGCCCGAGGTGACGGCGTTCCAGGGCGCCGAGCGGTTATGGCGGGTGACCGTGGAGCATGTGGTTCGGCGGGAGGCGGCGCTGGCGCTGCGTTGGCAGTTCGAAGCGTTTTCGCCCTACAGCCTGTCATTGGGACCTTGGAGAACCTGAGAGGTGCTGGCGAGCCACTCGTGCGACTGAGTTAAAACTCAATTGCGCGGGAGGCGGTGTTTGGTGCCGGGGAATGACGCAATACTCCGTCGGGATTTTGCCTGCCCAATGATGGGCTGTCCCGAGGTTTTCCAATGAATGCACCAAGCCGCCTTGCGCTGCTGATCACTGCCACTGCTGCCCTGAGCGCCTGTGGCGAATCCTCCAAACTGCCGTTTCAGGCCGGGGTAGGGCCAAGCCCGCAACTGCCCGAAGCCACCGAATCGCTGATCCCGACACTCAAGGTGTCCAAGGCAGTTGGTTGGCCAGGCGATGCCCAACCGACGGCGCCGGAAGGGTTTGCGGTGACGGCATTGGCCGAGAACCTGGACCATCCACGCTGGGTGTACACCTTGCCCAATGGCGACGTATTGGTCGCCGAGAGTAACCATCCGCCCATGCCTGAAGGCGCCACGGATGGCGGCACCGGCCTGCTCGCTTGGGCGCGTCGTACGGCGATGGGGTTTGTGATGGGGCGGGTGGGTGCCGACACGCCGAGTGCAGACCGAATCACGCTGCTGCGGGATGCCGATGGTGATGGGCATGCCGAGGTGAAGAGCGTGTTTCTGAGTGGGCTGACGTCGCCGTTTGGCATGGCGTTGGTGGGTGATGCGTTGTATATCGGCAATGCCGATGCGGTGGTCAAGGTGCCTTATGTCCCGGGCCAGACTCACATCGATGCCACGCCGGTGAAGGTCACCGATCTGCCGGCCGGGATCAATCATCACTGGACCAAAAACGTTCTGGCCAATCCTGAGGGCACCAAGCTTTATGTGACCGTGGGCTCCAACAGTAATGTGGGTGAGAACGGGCTTGCGGCCGAGGACGGGCGTGCGGCGATCTGGGAGTTGGATCTTGCCAGTGGTCAGAAGCGTCTGTTCGCCAGTGGGTTGCGCAATCCCAATGGGCTGGCGTGGAAGCCTGGTTCCTCGCAATTGTGGACGGTGGTGAATGAGCGCGATGAGATCGGCAGCGATCTGGTGCCGGATTATCTGACTTCGGTGCGGGAGGGCGCTTTTTACGGTTGGCCTTGGAGTTATTACGGGGCCCATGTTGATACGCGGGTTCAGCCGCCGCGTCCGGACAAGGTTGCCCAGGCTATCGCGCCGGACTACGCCCTTGGGACTCACGTGGCGCCGTTGGGGTTGACCTTTTCGGATGCGCGGGGGATGCCGGCGGGGTTCGCTGATGGGGTGTTTGTGGGGGAGCATGGGTCTTGGAACCGTAATCCGCAGGCGGGGTACAAGGTGGTGTTTGTGCCGTTCCGGGATGGTAAGCCTTCGGGTCAGCCTGTTGACTTTCTGACCGGTTTTTTGAATGGTGATGGAGAGGCTCAGGGTCGGCCGGTAGGTGTGACGCTGGACGGGCAGGGTGCTTTGCTGGTGGCGGATGATGTGGGGAACAAGGTGTGGCGGGTGGCGCGGGTGAAGCCTTAGGGGTTTGCTGATGTTGGGGGCATATCCGTTATTTGGGTCAGGGCCGCGTATGGTTCCGCTCTTACAGCGGCTCACTTTTGAAAAGCGCAAAAGTAAGCAAAACGCTCTTGCCCCACCACTCGGCACCTCGCCTAGGCTCGGTGTGCCCTCACTCCGGCTTTGGAGCGTGGGCCGCCGCGATGGGCCATCCTTGGCCCATCGCGGCTAACCCGGCGTCCTGCCGGGTTACCCACGCTCCAAAGCCTGCGTTCGGCCAGCGTGGTTTAACGGGGCGCCTAAGATCAAGATCAAAAGCAGATCAAGGGCACAGCGGCCTACAGGCCGGCTTGAGTGTGGTGAAGCAACAGCAAGATCAGAAGCTAAAGCGGGCACGGTCCAAATGTGGGAGCGGGCTTGCTCGCGAAGGTGGTTAACGATGACGCGGGTATCCTGATTCAACGCGGCGTTCTCAGGTTTTTCGCGAGCAAGCCCGCTCCCACAGAAAAGCAGCCCTGCTTTCGCTCTGGATCTTGCCTCTGCTTCTAACACTCAAGCCGGCCGGTAGGCCGCTGTGCCCTTGATCTGCTTTTGATTTTGATCTGCGGGCCCCGTCAACCACGATGGCCGCAAGTAGGCACGGTGGAGCGGGTAAATCGGCAGGGAAGCCGATTTAGCCGCGCCGGGCCATGGATGGCCCGTCGCGGCGGCCCGCGGAACCGAGCCGGAGTGCGGGCATGCCGAGCCAAGGCGAGGCACCGAGTGGTGGGGCAAAGACCTTTTGGTTACTTTTGGGGCGTTTGCCAAAAGTGACCCGCTGTAAGAGCGGAACCATAAGTGGCCGTTACCGAAGAAACGGATATGCCCCCACCCCCACCCCCAACCCCAGCGGAACCCAAATCCCACCCCCCACCCAACGCCGTATACAAATTCACCTCCGCCACCAACTGCGCCAACCGATCCACAATCAACGCCTGCTGCGAACTGAACAACGACCGCTGCGCATCCAGAAACACCAGATTACTGTCCACCCCACTGCGATAGCGGTGTTGAGCCAGGTCGTAATACTTCTGGTTAGCCCGAACAAAATCCCGCTGCGCCGCCAGTTGCTCGTTATACGTCTGGCGCGCCGCCAACCCGTTCGAGACCTCCTGAAACGCCGTCTGAATCGACTTCTCATACTGCGCGACAAAGATGTTCTTCTGGATTTTCGCGTAATCCAGACTCGCCCTCAGACTCCCCGCATTAAAGATCGGCAGATTGATCTGCGGCTGAAACGCCCAACTCCCCGACCCCCCCTGGAACAATCCCGACAAATCCTTGCTGGAGGTCCCCGCGTTGGCCGTCAGCGTAACCGAAGGAAAAAACGCCGCCCGCGCCGCGCCAATATTGGCGTTGGCCGCCTGCAACTGATATTCGGCCTGAACAATATCCGGCCGCCGTTGCAGCAGGTCCGACGGCAACCCGGCCGGCACGCGCGCCACCAGGTCGGCGGACAGCGGCTGTGCCGGCAAAGAATCCGGCACCGGCCCGCCCACCAGCAACGCCAGGCTGTTGAGGTCCTGGGCCACCTGGCGCTGGTAGCGGGCAATGCTTGCTCGCGTGCTCTCGACGCTGGTCTGGGCCTGGATCACATCGATCGACGTCGCTTTGCCTGCCGTTTTGCTGCGCGACGTCAGGCGCAGACTGTGCTCGTCCGAAGCCAGCGTCTGCTGGGCCAGGGCCAGCAGTTCCTGGTCGGCGCGCCAGGTCAGGTAGGCGTTGGCCACGTTGGCCACCAGGCTCAGTTGCGCACTGCGCCTGGCTTCTTCAGTGGCGAGGTATTGCAGCATCGACTGCTCACTGAGGCTGCGCACCCGGCCGAAAAAATCCAGCTCATAGGCACTCACGCCCAGCGTTGCAGAGTAGGTGGAGGTGATCGTCGATTTGCCGGTGCCCGTGGCACGCCGTGGGACTTTCTGCCGGTTTTCGGCGCCCGTGGCAGACACCGCCGGGAACAGGTCCGCACGCTGGATGCGGTATTGCGCCTGGAACGCTTCGACATTCAGCGCCGCCACCCGCAGGTCACGGTTATTCACCAGTGCCTGGCCAATCAACTGCCGCATCACCGGGTCACGGAACAACTGTTGCCAGTCAGGCCCGGCGGCCGAGGGGCCTATCTTGTCCGCGTTGTACACCGGGTACTGCGTCGGCGTTGGTGCCTCGGGCCGCTGATAGTCCGGGATCAGCGAACACCCGCCAAGCACACACGCCACGCCGAGCATCAGTTTTTTCATCACGCGCCAACCATCCATTTGGCCAGGCCATGGCGGCCACTCACGCCCAATTTGGCCGCCGCGCGCTTGAGGTAGGTTTCGATGGAGCTGTTTTTCACGCTGAGTTTCTCGGCCATCTGCGGCACGGTTCCGCCGGTCAACAGTCCCAGGCACACCTCTTGCTCCCGCGCCGATAAGGTGATGTCACTGAGTGACAGGCGTTTGTAGAATTCGCGCTGCAATTGCGACTGCTCCAACAGGGTTTTAGAGGGCTCGGGAGCCACCCGCGGCGCCTGTCGATTGATCTGCGCGTGGCGCTCGATCAAGGGCAGCAAGGTTTCCGAAAGGCTCTTGAGAAACGACAACTCCGCCAGGGAAAAGGCGCGTTGGGTATGGGGCCGATAGAACGAAATCACGCAACGCCGATTGGCCTGGCGCGAGACCAGGTTGCACTGATGAGAGGTGCCGCGGATGTGAGTGCTGTTGGCCTTGGCATTCATCTGGATCAACAGCGGGTCGTTCATGCCGAGCATTTTCTTCAGCAGCGGATGATCGTCGCGGTGATGCAGGGTGCGCGGTGGCGGCAAGTCCTGTTTCAACCCATCGCTGCCGAGTAACGTGATGTCGAGCACGCAGGCCTGGTGCTCGTCGAGGGTCCATTCACTGAGGTCCACCAGGTGAACCGGTACCAGCTTGTTGACCAGTTGCAGCATGTTCGCTGCGAAGTGTTCAGTGCCAGTGCTTGAAATCAATTCCCCCAACTCGAAATAAAAATGCGGACTTTCCATATTCCGAATACTGCTGGTCAGACTCATAGCCATCTCATCCTTGATGTCGAAAACCGTCGACGGTTGCCCCCGTTCGTCTGCAGGCCTCCCGTTCTCCTTGAACCTGGGTCGGTGCTCGAGGCTTTATTTAGCCACGGGGATTTGTCCTACGTATGTAGCGGAAACGAGGGACACAAGCTGCCATAAAAAACGCGCCATTATTTCGTCATTTCTGACGGGCAAATAACGCGGGGCTACACGGGGAGGGTGTTTTAGAGTTTGTTAACTAGTTGATATAGAACAGTTTTGTTTGTCTTTAGGAAAAGTCTCGTCTGCAAGGCAGCGGCCAGGGATAGCCAATTTCCTACACCCATTTAATCGATTCAGCACTGAACCATCAGCCAACCCCGGCACGGTATCTGGCTGTCCGGGTTTCGGGTGACATACGGCCCTTGGGGGCGATGCTTAAATTCCGTTGATTTCGCCTCAATGGGGCGTTGTGCGCCTTATCGACACCTCACATGAGAAGGATCTTATGACGTATTTCCCTCTGACCGCCGCCCAGCGGGATATCTGGCTGGACCAACTGCGCCTCGGCGATTCGCCGCTGTACAACATCGGCGGGTATGTCGACCTCACAGGCCCGGTGAACCCCGCATTGATCCAGCGCGCCATTGAGCAACTGGTGGCCAAGCACGACGCGTTGCGTACGGTGTTGCAGGTGGCGGACGATGGCTTGCCCCGGCAGGCGTTTGCCGAGTCGATGGTGGTATCGGTGCCCCGGCATGACGTCTCGCGGCAGCCGGACCCCGAGGCGGCGGCCGAGGCCTTGCTGCAGGCGCAAATGGCCCGGGCCTATGGGCTGGTCGACGAGCCGTTGTTCCGCTTCTTCCTGGTCAAGCTCGACGAGCAGCATTACCGCCTCGGCACCCAGGCCCATCACCTGATTCTCGACGGCTGGGGCTTCGGCCAGATGCTGCAATCGCTGGCCGGTATCTACAGCGCCCTGGAGCAGGGACGGCAACCAGACCTGTCGGCACCGTCCTATGTAGACTTTATCGACAGCGATGAACGCTATCGCGAGTCGGCCCGTTACGCCCGCGACCGCAGTTACTGGCTGGACAAATACCAGGCGCTGCCCGAGCCGCTGCTGACGCCCCGTTACCATGCCAAGGGCCAGGCACCGAGCAACACCTACGTGGCACCCTTTCCGGCGGCGCTGCTCAACCGTATGGCGCGGGTGGCGAACCACTACGAGGCATCCGCGTTCCATGTGCTATTGGCCGCGATGTACCTGTACTTCAGCCGCACCGGCCAGCGCCAGGAATGGGTGGTGGGGCTGCCGATTCTCAACCGTTCCAATGCGCGCTTTCGTTCGACCCTGGGACTGTTCACTCAGGTCAGTGCCGTGCGCTTGCAGTTCAGTGACGACCTGCCGTTCAGCGCGTTAGTGCGTGGCGTACGCGACCAGCTCAAGCAGGATTTCCGGCATCAGCGCTTCCCCCTGAGCGAGATGAACCGCGAGCTGGGTCTGCTGCGCACCGACCGTGGCCAGCTGTTCGACCTGTCGGTGTCCTATGAACAGGACGACCATGAATTTCGCTACGGCCAGGCATCCGCGCGGGCGATCAAAGTCTCCAATCACCATGAGCCATTGCCGCTTGCGATTCACCTGCGCAGCAATCGCTACCACGGCACGGCGTGCCTGCACTGCGTCTACAACGAGGCGTATTTCCAGGAACACGAGGTGCAGGCCCTGGCGGAACGTCTGGTGTATCTGCTGGAACAGGGCCTGGAAAATACAGCGCTGCCCCTGGCTGATTTTTCATTGATCACGCCTGAGGAAACCGCGCAGTTGCAACGTTGGAACGCCACGGCCCAAGCGTACCCGGCTGCACAAACCCTGCACGGGCGTATCGAAACCCAGGCCGCGCTGACCCCGCATGCGGTAGCCGCGGTGTACCAGGGCCAGCGACTGACCTACGCCGAGTTGAATCAACGGGCCAATGCCTTGGCTCATCAACTGTTGGAGCTTGGGGTAAAGCCTGACGACCGAGTGGCCATCGTCGCCCGGCGTGGCCTGGCAACGCTGGTGGGGTTGCTGGGCATTCTCAAGTCCGGTGGCTGCTATGTGCCGGTGGACCCGGCCCATCCTGCCGAACGCCTGAACTACCTGCTCGATGACAGCGCGCCGGTGGCGGTGTTGACGCAGACGGATTTGCTTGAGCGCTTGCCGGAACTGACGGTGCCGGTGATCAATCTGGATCAAGCCACGGCGCAGTTGGCGAGCAACCCACACGTGGTGATGACGCCCGCCAACCTCGCTTATGTGATCTACACCTCGGGCTCCACCGGCCTGCCCAAGGGCGTGATGGTGGAACACCACACCGTGGCCAATCTGGTGGACTGGCATTGCCAGGCCTTCGACTTGCACGCGGGCAGCCATACCGCCAGCGTTGCCGGTTTCGGGTTTGACGCCATGGCCTGGGAAGTCTGGCCGGCACTGTGCGTGGGCGCGACCTTGCACCTGCCGCCGGCCCACGACGGCGCGGAAGACATCGACGCGCTGCTGGACTGGTGGCGCGCTCAGCCGCTGGACGTGTGCTTCCTGCCCACGCCGGTGGCCGAGTACGCCTTCAGCCAGAACATCGAGCATCCGACCTTGCGCACGTTGCTGATCGGTGGCGACCGCCTGCGCCAGTTCAACAAGGCACGCAGTTTCGCGGTGATCAACAACTATGGGCCTACCGAAGCGACCGTAGTTGCCACCTCTGGCCTGGTTGAGGTCGGGCAGCCGCTGCACATCGGCAAGCCCGTCGCGAACGCCACGGTCTACCTGCTGGATGAGCAGCAGCGGCCGGTGCCCATCGGGATCGCGGGCGAGTTGTACGTCGGCGGTAAAGGTGTGGCGCGCGGCTATTTGAACCGTCCGGAAATGACCGCCGAGCGCTTCCTCGATGATCCCTTCAACCCGGGCCGCATGTACCGCACCGGCGACCTGGCGCGCTGGCTGCCGGACGGCAATCTCGAATACCTGGGGCGCAACGACGACCAGGTAAAAATCCGTGGCGTGCGTATCGAACCGGGTGAAATCGAATCCGCCCTGGCGGGATATGAGGGGGTCACTGAAGCTGTGGTCCTGGTGCGTGAGGGGCAGCTATTGGCCTGGTTCACCGAGCACGCGCCGGTGACGATTGACCTGCTTCGTACCCATCTCAGATCACGCTTGCCGGATTACATGGTGCCGCAGGCCTACGTAAAACTGGACGCGTTGCCCCTGACCGCCAACGGCAAACTCGACCGCAAGGCCTTGCCGGCACCCGGTGCCGATGCGTTTATCAGCCGAATCTACGAAGCTCCCCAAGGCGCCACGGAAATTACTCTGGCGCAGATCTGGGCCGAGGTGCTGCATGTCGAGCAGGTGGGGCGGCATGATCACTTCTTTGAGTTGGGTGGCCATTCGTTATTGGCGGTGCAGCTGGTGCAGCGCATGCGCCAGGTCGGGTTGCAGGCGGATGTGCAGGTGCTGTTCGGCCAACCGACATTGGCCGCGCTGGCGGCAGCGGTCGGCAAAGGTACGGAGCTTGATGTGCCGGCCAACCGCGTTCCTGCAGGTTGCACATTGATTACCCCGGACCTGCTGGTACTGGCCGAGCTGGACCCACCGACGATCGAGCGCATCGTCGCCGCCATCCCCGGCGGCGCCGCCAATGTGCAGGAGATCTATCCGCTGGCGCCGTTGCAGGAAGGCCTGCTCTATCACCACATCACTGACGAGCGCGATCCGTACCAGCAACACGCGATGTTCAGCTTTGCTTGCCGTGAACAGCTGGATGCCTTCGCCCAGGCACTGCAACAGGTGATCGACCGCCATGACATCCTGCGCACCAGCCTGGCGTGGGATGCCATCGAGCAACCGATGCAAGTGGTGTGGCGCAAGGCGCTTTTGGATGTGGAACCGGTGGCCCTTCAGGGAGGTTCAATCCTCAAACAGCTGCGCGAACGCCAGCGCCCACTGGACTTGCGCAAGGCGCCGCTGATGGCGCTGGATTATGCCGAAGATCCGCAGAACCGCCGCTGGGTGGGCATGTTGCGTTTCCATCATCTGGTGAACGACGCCACATCGACTCAGGTACTGATGGCGGAAATCCAGGCACATCTGCTCGGCCAGCGACAGCAACTGCCGGAGCCGGTGCCCTATCGCAATGTGGTCGCCCAGACCCGTTCGCCGGCACGCCAGGCCGCGCACGAAGCGTTCTTTCGCGAGCGGCTGGCGGATGTCGATGAGCCGACCCTGGCCTTCGGGTTACAGGAGCGCCAGGCGGATCGCCACGCGACCGAGGAGGCCGATGTGCTGCTCCCCGACGCACTCGGCCAGCGGCTGCGGGAGCAGGCGCGCACCTTGGGTGTCAGTGCGGCGAGCCTGTTTCACTTGGCGTGGGCCCAGGTGCTGGGGCGCGTCTCGGGCCGTGACGATGTGGTCTTCGGCACGGTGCTGCTGGGACGTTTGCAAGCAGGTGAGGGCGCCGACCGTGCCTTGGGCATGTTCATCAACACCTTGCCGCTGCGGGTACGCCTGGCCGGGTTGACGGTGCGTGAGGCGATCAAGCAGACGCAGCAGCAACTCAGCGCCTTGCTCGCCCATGAGCAAGCCTCGCTGGCGTTGGCCCAGCGTTGCAGCGGCGTCACGCCGTTGTTCAATAGCCTGCTGAATTACCGACATGTCTCGGCCGAGGAACTCCAGGCGCTGCAGCCCGGCATCGAATTGCTCAGCAGCGAAGACATCCTCAGCTACCCGCTGATGCTCACGGTGGACGACCTGCCCATCGGTTTCCGGCTCAAGGCCAAGGCGCCCCGCAAGGTCGGTGCCCAGCGCCTGCTGGACTACCTCGGCACGGTGCTCGCGGGATTGATGGAGACCCCAGAAGCGCTGCTATTCGACGTGGAGGTGTTGCCCGCGACGGAACTGCAACAGCAACTGGTGGACTTCAACGCCAGCGAAACCGACTACCCCGTGGACCTGACCGTTCACGCCCTGTTCGAAGCCCATGCCCGGCAAACACCCCACGCGGTGGCGGTGCAGGCCGGTGAGCAACAGCTGACTTATCGCCAACTCAACGAACGCGCCAACCGCCTGGCCTATCACCTGCGCGAGCGCGGGGTGCAGCCGGATTCGCGGGTGGCGCTGTGTGTCGAGCGCGGGCTGGACCTGGTGGTGGGCTTGCTGGCGATCCTCAAGGCAGGCGGCGCCTATGTGCCGCTGGACCCGGGCTACCCCCGCGAGCGTCTCGCCTACATGCTGCAAGACAGCGCGCCGGTGGCGTTGCTGGTACACGGCGCGACCCGCGATTTGCCGGGGGAAGTGTCGATACCGGTGATCGACCTCGACCACGGTGCCTGGCAGCACGCGCCCGAAGGCAATCCGCTGGTGCCGGGGTTGAGCGTCGGCAACCTGGCGTACGTGATGTACACCTCCGGCTCCACCGGCACGCCCAAGGGCGTGATGATCGAGCATCGCGGCCTGGGTAACTTGATGCACTGGGGCTCGCAACTGTGCCCGAATGCCGAGGGTGGCGCGTTGTTACAGCGGGCGCCGTTCAGTTTTGACGGTTCGGTGTGGGAGCTGTTCTGGCCGCTGACCAACGGCATGCGCCTGGTCCTGGCACGGCCCGATGGCCACCGTGAACCGGCGTACCTGGCGCAGGTGATTCGTGAGCAACAGATCAGCGTGATCAAGTTTGTGCCGGCGATGTTGCAGCAGTTTCTGGAGCTGGAAGAGTCCGCTCACTGCACCAGCCTTACCGACGTCCTATGCGGCGGCGGCGAGTTGACCGAGGCCTTGGCTCGTGGGGTTCAGGCGCGGTTGCCCGGGGTGCGTTTGCACAACGTTTACGGGCCGACCGAGGCGACGGTGGACAGCAGCGCCTGGACCCTGGAGCCGGGTGCGTCGGTGCCTGGGTTGCAGTTGCCGATTGGGCGGGCGATCAGCAATACCCGGTTGTATGTGCTGGACGAGCATGACCGCCCGGTGCCGCTGGGGTGCAGTGGGCAGTTGCACATCGGCGGGGTAGGCGTGGCCCGGGGGTATTTGGGGTTGGCGCAGATGACTGCCGAGCGGTTTATCGAAAGCCCGTTTGTGGGGGGGGATCGGTTGTATCGAACCGGGGATCTGGTGCGGTATTTGCCGGATGGGAATCTGGAGTTTTTGGGGCGTAATGACTTTCAGGTGAAGCTGCGCGGGGTGCGGCTGGAGCTGGGGGAGGTTGAGGCGCGGTTGGCGGCGCATCCTGCGTTGCGGGAGGTGGCGGTGTTGATTCGGGATGAGCGGTTGGTGGCGTATTTCACCGTTCGTGATGCGGTGCCGGGGCTTGAGGCGTTGCGTCGTTACATGGTGGAGGGGTTGCCTGAGTACATGGTGCCTTCGGCGTTTGTGCGGGTGGAGGTGTGGCCGCTTAACCCGGCGGGGAAGCTGGATCGCAAGGGGCTGCCGGACCCTGGGGTTGAGGCGGTTTTGAGTCGTGCCTATGAACCGCCTCGGGGGGAGGTGGAGACTGTGATTGCGGGGGTTTGGGCGGAGGTTTTGAAGCTGGACCGGGTAGGGCGCCAGGATCACTTTTTTGAGTTGGGGGGGCATTCGTTGTTGGCTGTGGGGGTGGTGGCGCGGATGCGTAAGGCGGGGTTGGAGGTGGATGCTCGCTCGTTGTTCAGTCAGCCGACGGTGGTGGGGTTGGCGGGGGTAGTTGGGAGGAGGGTGGAGCGGGTGGAGGTGGCGCCTGCGGTGGGGATTCCGGAGCTTGGTCGCAGGCGGAGGATTTGAGGGGTGGTGTTGGGTACATATCCGTTGTTTAGGTAACGGCTACTTATGGTTCCGCTCTTACAGCGGGTCACTTTTGAAAAGCGCAAAAGTAACCAAAACGCTCTGCCCCGCCTGTCGGCACCTCGCCTAGGCTCGGTGTGCCCTCAGCTCCGGCATTGCTCCGCGGGCCGCCGCGACGGGCCATCCATGGCCCGGCGCGGCTAAACCGGCGTCCTGCCGGTTTACCCGCTCCTCAATACCTGCAAGAGCGTTTTGCTTACTTTTGCGCTTTTCAAAAGTGACCGCAGCAACGGATATGCCCCCCTCCAAACCACTCCAAAAAATACGACACGCCCCCAAAGCCAACCGCTTTGTCCCCGCTTCCCATGTCACCCCCCACCCC